>CAVRPO010000008.1:0-746652 GCA_963723175.1 uncultured Solirubrobacterales bacterium
TGTGTTATGCCTGCTGGACAACTTCTTGTATTGCTCAGCTCACCTGCCGGCCCGCGCGGCGAGCCACCTGCAGCAGCCCGAGCACGCATTGCTACGCGAGCGCCTGGCCGCCGGACCTTGCTTCTTCACCGACCTGCTTGCCGAGTTGGAGCTGGCAGGCGCCGTGCTCACGCAGGCGCTGTGGGACCTCGTCTGGGCCGGCGAGGTGACCAACGACGCCTGGGCACCCTTGCGTGCGCCACGTCAGACGCTTGCCGCGCACGCGCTAGCGGGGCCGGCTCGTGCGCGGGGAGGAGGGCTGCGCGCGGGAAGGCGCTTTGGCGGGCCCTCGCTGCGCGCGGGCCGCTTTGGCACGAGCGCCCAGGTGCAGGGCCGTTGGTCGCTCACGCTCACGCTCTTCGGTGAGGAAGCTTCGCGCGTGCAGAGCGGCTCGCCCGCCCGCGACTCGAGGAGCTGCGCGCGCGCCGCCGCGCTCTTGCCGAACTGTTGCTCGAGCGCTACGGCGTGCTGACGCGCGAGCAGGTCTCCGCGGAGGGCATCGCCGGTGGCTTCTCGGCTCTGTACGGTGCGCTCACGGAGCTGGAGACGCTAGGGGTGTGCCGGCGCGGCTACTTCGTCGAGGGTCTCGGTGGCGCGCAGTTCGCCCTGCCAGGAGCGGTGGAGCGTCTGCGCGCGCGAGCAAGCGATGGGGAGGCCGCGACGCTCGTGCTCGCGGCGGTCGATCCCGCCCAGCCGTACGGCGCCGTGCTGCCCTGGCCGCGGCGTGCCGCGCAGGCGCGCCGCCCGGCGCGGGTGGCCGGTGCATACGTTGTGTTCGTCGCCCACGAGCCGGTGCTCTACCTGGAGCGCGGCGGACGCGGGATCCTGACGCTGGACGCTCCGAGGCGGTGCCGGCGAGTCGACCGATCGCTTGCGGCGCCCTGGCGTTGCGCGCGCTGGCAGACGCCGTACGCGCCGGGCGCGTGGACACGGTGGCGCTCGAGCGAATCGACGGGGAGTCGGCGATCGGCTCGGATCTGGAGCCGCGCTCGTCGAGCTCGGCTTTCGCCAGGGGCCGCGGAGACTCACGCTGCGAGCTTGAATCGCTCGACCCTCTCGAATAAGATCGAGTTGGAAACAAGCAGGTCCTGGGGATGGGGTAGAAGGAGGGTGATGTCTTCGACGCTCCGCAGAATGCGGAAGAGACAAATCGTCGCATCTGGCCACCAGAGTCAGAAACATTCGTTCGGCGCGGCCGTGCGGGGGCTTGCCAATAGTTCAGCCCTGAATTATCGTCCCGAACAATGGGGATGAATGGAACAGGTAGTAGGGAGATGCTGTCGGCGGATCGACGGTGATCCTGTCCGGAGTGGACTGTCCAGAGCTTCCCGTCTATACCGAGGTCTCAGCCGAGGAGCTGTTGCTGGGCGCCTGCCCGTCGAATCGCTATGACGGGCTGACTCCACTGTACAAGCGTCTCCCGCACGGTCCTCACGGCCTCGGTCGCGAGGTCGTCGCACGCCACCAGCGCGCGCGCCTGTACGGAGGCATGGCCGAGTCGGTCTACCAGCGCGGCTATGCGCGCCACGAGCGTGGCGCATGTGATCGCGCTGGCCGGCGTCTCGCGACGTGCCTTCTACGAGCAGTTCTCCAACAAGGAAGACTGCTTCCTGGCCACCTACGATGCGCTTGTCGGCAGCCTCGCGCAAACGGGTGCTGCAGGCATGGATGGGCGAGCGTGGCTGGGCCAACCGCCTGTACGCGGCAACCCAGGTGTTCCTCGAAGGGATCGCCGGCGATCCGCGCGGCGCCAATCTGGTGCTTGTCGAGTCGATCGGGATCGGGCCGCGCGGCCACGAACGCCTGCAGCTGACCGCCACCGCCTTCGAGCGCGTCGTCGCGACCGGCTTCAGCCTGACGCCCGACGGGATCGCGCTGCCGCCGCTGGCACCGCGCGCGATCGTGGGGGGCGTGCGCTTCGTGGTGCTCAGGCGCGTGCGCGAAGGCCGACATCAGGAGCTTGCGGGCCTCACCGACGAACTGCTCGACTGGGTCAACTCCTACCGCTCCTCGGCGGTCACTGCGTCTGCGCACGCTCGGCTCGGGCGCCCGCCCCATCTCGTTGCCAAACGCGCACGCTTCCTCACGCGCGAGGACCGGCGCTCGAGCGTGATGGACGCGATGGTGCAGCTGGCGCTCGAGGAGGGTTATACGAACATCACCGACGCCGAGATCGCGCGTGCCGCGGCCGTCTCCACCGAAGCGTTCCACAGAGAGTTCCCGAACAAGGAAGAGTGTCTGCTCGCGGTCGTCGACGAGTTCGCCGCCGAAGCCCACGACGCGGTGCGGCGCGCCACTCGCAACGACACCGAGTGGGCTGAAGGGGTGCACAAAGGAGTGGAGGCTCTGATCGGCTACTGCGCCGCCCATCCCGGGCTCGTGAAGCTGTCGTTCATCGACCTGTTCGACGCCGGCAACGGCATGGTCGCGCGTGTCAGCGGCGTGCTCGACGGCTTCATCAAGGTGATGACCCAGCGGGTACCGGAGCCCGAGCGGGCGCCGGCTGTCGCCGCCGAGGCGATCATGGGGGCGATCTGGGCGATCCTCTCAAGCTATGCCCCGCACGACCGGTTGCGCTATCTGCCGTGCTTGGTGGATCACCTGGCGTTCCTGATCCTCGCGCCCTACATCGGCCCGCGTTCGGCGGTCGAGGCGATCGAGGCCGCAGTCTCCGGCGCAAGCAGCTCGAAGGTCTCCTGAGACGTCGTGGACAGACCTGGGCGGCTCCGCGGGCGGCTCTATCCTGTGTGGTAGTGGCTACGGACGATGTCATTCGCGTGCAGGTGCACGCCCGCGGCGGGTGGGTCACAAGGGCGCGGCGCATCTCGTGCAGGGGAACACGCTGGCGAGCTTCGACGCGGCGCTTGCCCACGGCGTGGACATGATCGAGTTCGACGTGCTCAGCGAGCACCCCGACGGCAGCGGCGAGCTGCTTGTAGCGCACGACTACGAGGACATGCGCTCGCGCATCGCCGCTCACGCTCGAGCAGGCGCTTGAGCACCTTGCCGGCGAGCGCTTCGCCGGCCTTGACTTCGACGTCGACGTAAAGCTGCCCGGGTATGAGCTGCGCGTGGTGGACGCGCTGCGCGAGGCCGGCCTCACCGAGCAGGACGCTAATCAGCGGCATGTACCCCTCCTCGCTTGCCCGCGTGCGCGCGGCCGAGCCGGCGTTGCGCCTCGGCTGGTCGGTGCCACGCGTGAGGCGCGACTACACGAGCCACATGCTCACCGCGATCCCGGCGCTTGCGATGCTCACGGGTTACCGGGCGACTGCTGCCACGCCGCGCGCGCGAAGGCGCTGCGACGCGGGACGGTGGACGCGATCATGGCCCACTGGCGGGTCGTCACGCCGGCGCTGGTGCGCGCCGTGAGCAGGAGGGCGGCGAGCTCTACGTGTGGACGGTGGACGACGCCGCGCGCATCGCCAAGCTGACACGCGCTGGGGGTGAGCGGCATCATCACCAACGACCCGCGTCTGTTCCCTCGACGGTCGTTGCGAGCCGGCTCAGTCCGTTGAGCGCAACCCCTACTTGGGTCACGTCCGTTAGGCGCCCCCTCTAGCTTCGATACGCCGCAAAGGCGGTTCTAGGTGAGCTTGCAGGTCGCGGCGCTGAAGCCCTTCGGGTCGGCGCCCGCGAGGCTCGTGTGTCCGCGGTGGTGGCGCATGGTCGTCGTCAGCAGCACCGTGTCGCCTTGCGCCACTGGAAGACGACCTCGCCGCGCAACGTGAACGCGCGAGTTGGAGGTGGTCGGCGCAAACTGGAAGCTGCGCCCGGCCTGGCGCGCGAGCTGGCCGAGCCGACCTTCACGAAGCCGGAGTCCGCT
Organism: uncultured Solirubrobacterales bacterium; assembly: GCA_963723175.1. Lineage (GTDB taxonomy): Bacteria > Actinomycetota > Thermoleophilia > Solirubrobacterales > Solirubrobacteraceae > Palsa-744. The sequence continues at coordinate 3,866 of CAVRPO010000008.1, forward strand.
CCCTTGCTGAGGTCGATCCACTGGTTGGTGGTGGCATCGAGGTATTGCACGCGGAAGCGCATGTACATGATGTCCTTGGCGTTGCCGTCGCCCGGCATCGAGCCGCGGATGCCGATCGTGTTGGGCTGGTCCTTTGGGTTGCACACATCTACGGTCGCCCACAGTTCGCGCGAATGGAGCAGCGCGTGATGCTCGGTGTCGGGCGGCGAACGGCGGCGGCGAGCATCAGCGGCGCGATCGACCTCGAATCGGACCCATACTGTGAAGATAGCGTCGGGCTGCCCGCAAGTTGCGGGCTTGGGCGAGACTTCGGGTCGCCGCGGAGGGCTTGCTGTGATCGGGGATCGACCACGTCCTCTGGCGTAGGCACGCGGGCCGCTGTGATATCTCCAGGGCATGGCGCCATGAAGGCGGCGGAGATAGTCGAGCTGCTCGGGCGCGTGCCCGTGTTCTCGACACTCGAGCACGAGGATCTCGGAGCGGATCGCCCAGCTGGCGGTTCCGCGCAGCTTTCGAGCCTGGCCAGATCGTGTTCCGCGAGGGCGACGCGAGCGACACCTGCTACATCGTGCGCTCGGGCCGTGCTCGTGCGGTGCGCGAGCACGCCGACGGACGCACGATCACGCTCGCCACGTTCGGCCCGGGTGACATCTTCGGCGAGCTGGCGATGTTCGAGGACGAGCTGCGCTCGGCGACGGTGGAGGCGGTGCAGCCCACAGAGGTGGTGGCGGTGCTCGGGCCGGACATGCGCAGGCTGATGGTCGAGCATCCGGAGATCTCGATGCGTCTGGTGGTGGCGCTCGGGCGGCGGCTGCGCGAGACCAACGAGCGTCTGGCCAAACAGTCCTTTCAGACCGTGCAGAGCCGCGTAGCGGTGGTGCTCGGCGAGCTAGTCGCCCAGGCGATCGCCGCGGGGGCGCCCGCGCGGGAGGTGCTGCTCACCGCCACACAGGCCGACCTTGCCAAGCTCGCGGGCTCCTCGCGCGAGTCGGCCTCGCGCTTTCTCGCGGTGCTCGAGCGCGCGGGCGTGATCTCCCAAGGTCGCGGGCGTCTTGTGGTGCACGATCCGGCGGCGCTTGAGGGGTATGTCTTCTAGAGCGCTGCCTCGTGAGGTGTCGGCCGGCGGCGTCGGTGGTTCACGACGGTCAGGTGCTCGTGATCGTCCACCAGGCGAGCAGCCGACGGGTCGCACGTGCTCGCGCTGCCCAAGGGCCATCTCGATGAGGGCGAGACGATCGTGCAGGCCGCGACCCGCGAGGTGCGAGAGGAGACGGGGGTGACGGCCGAGCCGATGCGAGGAGCTTGGCGAGGTGCGCTACTGGTACGTGCGCGACCGGCGCAGGGTGGCCAAGAGCGTCCACTTCTTCCTGTTCCGCTACGTGAGCGGCGATCTCGCCGACCACGACGAGGAGGTTCTGGAGGCGCGCTGGATGGGGCTTGCGGAGGCGCAGAAGGCGCTCAGCTATGCGGGCGAGCGGGAGATGGTGGCACGGGCGCTGGCCATCTGTGAGCAAGACCGATAGCCTGCGCAGTCGTGCAGGTGCTCAATTTCTACTCGACGATCTTCGCCGACGAGCTGAAGAAGGGTCGCAAGACGGCCACGATCAGGCTCGGCGACAAGTCGGGCAAGTACCGCAAGAACCAGGCGGTGCTCGTGACGATCGGCTACCAGTACTCGCCTCGCGAGCGGATCTTCGAAGCGGTGATCGACCAGGTCGAGGTGATGAGGGTCTCCGAGCTCTCTCCGCGCGACATCAAGCACGACAACCCTGAGTTCCGCCGCCACGAGGAGCTGATCAACTTCCTCGAACAGATCTACGGACGTTAGGTCTCGACGGATGACATCGTCACGGTCGTGCGCTTCTCGCAGATTCTGGACAAGCCGACGGCGATGACCGAAGCGATGAAGGGCTTCGGCGGCGCGCAGAACTAGCTGGACGAGCGCCCTCGCAAGCGGCTGCCAATCCCCCAGTGGGAAACAGGGGTGAAACGGGCCCGCGTTAGGTGGAGGATTGTCGGCGGTCCAGCCAATGCCTACCAAGCGACAAACCGCCAGTCTGAAGAGCCGTACCCGTACGCCCGAGCGCGAGGGCTTTGGGCGTGGCCACGTAGCCGATATTCAGCGCGCACGGATGATCGCCGCGATGATTGACGTCGTCTCAGAGCGTGGCCGCGCGAACGCGACGGTTGCACATGTGGTGGCCCGCTCAGGCGTCTCGCGGCGCACCTTCTATGAGGTCTTCGACGACTTCGAAGACTGTTTCCTGGCGGCGCTGGACCAGTCGCTTGCGGCGATCTCGCGATACGTGCTCGGTGTCTATGACCACGGCCGAGAAGTGGCGCACGCGGATCAGGGCCGCCTTGGCGGGGTTGCTGGAATTTCTCGACGACGAGCCGGCGATGGGACGTCTGTGCGTCGTCGAGACGCTCGGCGCCGGCCTCAGGGTGCACCAGCGGCGCCTGGCGGTCCTCGATGTCGTGGTTGCCGCGGTGGACGAGGGGCGCAAGCAGTCGAGATCCGCTGGGGCGCTGCCGCCGCTGACCAGCGAAGGGGTGGTCGGAGGCGTGCTATCGGTCCTGCATGCGCGCCTCGTGCCCCATGCGGTGAGCGACCGTGGCGCTGACACGTACAAAGGGCACACGACGTGTAAAGGGCCCTGGACGGCCCGGCGAGCGGCCCGACTCCCTGCTCGAGCTGACAGGTGCGCTGATGGCGATGGTCGTGCTCCCCTACCTCGGTCCTGCGGCCGCCGCCAAGGAGGCGGCTGCGCCCGACACCCAGAGCGTAGGTCTCCGCCCCGTCGCGTGAGCAGAGACCCATTGCGCGATTTGGAGATGCGCTTGACCTACCGAACAGTACGCGTGCTGCTGGCGATCGCCGCCGACCCCGGGCACATCCAACAGCGCAGGTTGGGGCGGCCGCCGGGATTGACGATCAAGGCCAGATATCGAAGCTGCTTGCTCGTCTGGAGAAGCTCGGGCTGATCGACAACAGCGGCGCTGGCCAGGTTCGCGGTGCCCCCAACGCTTGGCTGCTCACCAAGAAGGGCATCGAGGTCGAGCGTGGTGGAGGGACAGATGCCGATAGGTGCGGGAACCTAGGACAGACGCTGCAATTTGCTTGGCACTCGAGCTTGAGAGTGCCAAGAAAACCTTGACGAGCGCAATCTCTTCTATATATTGACCGTGACCGTTGGCACTCTCGCCGCGAGAGTGCCAACCAGGTCGTTGGGCGTCGTCGCCTCTGGGGACGGCACCGATCAGGAAGCACACTCTAAATGGAGGTTTTCAGCATGAAACTCAAGCCCCTGGGCGATCGTTTGATCGTACGGGCCATCGAGGAGGAGGAGAAGACCGCCAGCGGTCTCGTCCTTCCCGATACCGCCAAGGAGAAGCCGCAGAAGGGCAAGGTCCTCGCCGTCGGCGACGGCAAGCTCGACGATGCCGGCAAGCGTATCCCGCTCGACGTGTCCGAGGGCGACGAGGTCCTCTACAGCAAGTACGGCGGCACCGAGATCAAACTCGACGGTGAGGATCTGCTCGTGCTGCGCGAGTCCGACGTTCTCGCCAAGGTCGCATAAGGAGATCTGAATAGACATGGCTCACAAGGAACTCAAGTACAGCTCCGAGGCGCGTAAGTCTCTGGAGGCCGGCGTTGACGCTGTCGCCAACGCCGTGAAGGTCACACTCGGCCCCAAGGGCCGCTACGTGGTGCTCGACAAGAAGTTCGGCGCCCCCACGATCACCAACGACGGTGTCACGATCGCTCGTGAGATCGAGGTCGAGGACGTCTTCGAGAACCAGGGCGCCCAGCTGGTGCGTGAGGTGGCAACTGCCACCAACGACGTCGCCGGCGACGGCACGACCACAGCCACCGTGCTTGCCCAGGCGATCGTTCGCCAGGGCCTGAAGAACGTCGCGGCCGGCGCCAACCCGCTGGCGCTCAAGCGCGGCATCGAGAAGGCGGTCGACCAGGTCGTCGCCAACATCGCCTCGCAGTCCAAGGAGGTCTCCGGCAAGGATCAGATCGCGCGCGTCGCGACGATCTCCGCCGGCGACGAGGATATCGGCGACGTGATCGCCGATGCGATCGAGAAGGTCGGCAAGGACGGCGTCGTCAACGTCGAGGAGGGCCAGACGTTCGGCATGGACCTCGAGTTCACCGAGGGCATGCAGTTCGACAAGGGCTACATCTCGCCCTACATGGTCACCGACCAGGACCGTATGGAGGCGACCCTCGAGGACCCCTACATCCTGATCGCCAACCAGAAGATCGGCTCCGTGCGCGATGTGCTGCCGGTGCTCGAGGCTGTGATCCAGAGCGGTAAGCCGCTGCTTGATCATCGCCGAGGACGTCGAGGGCGAGTCGCTCGCGACGCTTGTCGTGAACAAGCTGCGCGGCACCTTCACCGGTGTGGCCGTCAAGGCCCCCGGCTTCGGCGACCGTCGCAAGCGCATGCTCGAGGACATCGCGATCCTCACCAAAGCAGAGGTCATCACCGAGGAGATGGGGCTCAAGCTCGAGAACACCCAGGTGTCTCAGCTCGGCCACGCTCGTCGTGTGGTCGTGGCCAAGGACAACACCACGATTGTCGATGGTGCAGGCGATGCAGAGGCGATCAAGGGACGCATCAACCAAATCAAGGCCGAAGTCGAGAACACCGACTCGGATTTCGACCGCGAGAAGCTCCAGGAGCGTCTGGCGAAGCTCTCCGGCGGTGTCGCCGTGGTGAAGGTTGGCGCGGCGACCGAGACGGAGATGAAGGAGAAGAAGCACCGGGTCGAGGACGCCCTACAGGCAACTCGCGCGGCGCTCGAGGAGGGCATCGTACCGGGCGGTGGCGTCGCACTGCTGCAGTCCGCCAGCGCCGTCTCCCTCGACGGTACCGAGGAGGACGACGAGAAGACCGGCGCGCGTATCGTGTTGCGTGCGCTGGAGGAGCCGCTACGTCAGATCGCCGAGAATGCGGGCCTGGAGGGCTCCGTGGTGGTCAACGACGTGCGCAAGGCAAAGAAGGGCCAGGGTCTGAACGCGGCCACGAACGAGATCGTCGATCTCGTCGCGGCAGGTGTCATCGACCCGGCGATGGTCACTCGCTCGGCGCTGCAGAACGCCGCGTCGATCGCCAAGAACATCCTCACCACGGAGGCGATCGTCGCCGAGGTGCCGGAGAAGGAAGGCGGCGGTATGCCCGGCGGCGGTATGCCGGACATGAGCGGAATGATGTAGTCAGACCGAATATCGGCGCGTGCGGCGCTTCAGCCGCACGCGTATTCGGTCGATAGGTGTGTAGAGGGCCCGGCAGGATGCCGGGCCCTCGCCTTTAAGGACGCATGGCCCTAAGAACGTGTCTCAGAACCTGCGGCACCGCGAGCATGCGTTCCTGGACGCGGCGCTGGATCGCCACGTGACGTCTTGCGCGTACTACCAGTACGCGCTGCGACGTCCCGCGGCGCCCAGCTCGTCGATAAACGTATGCGCAAGCACCGCAGGTTTTGAGACACGTTCTGAGACCTATTCGACTGCGGAGACCGGCCTTGGGCCGTGGCCCACGTACTTCGCGGTCGGGCGGATCAGCTTGGCCTCGCGCTTCTGCTCGAGGACGTGGGCCGACCAGCCCGCCACGCGTGCACACGTGAACATCGGCGTGAACAGGTCCGGCGTCACTTCGGCCAGGTCGAGGACCACCGCCGACCAGAACTCGACGTTAGTGGCGAGCACACGGTCGGGCTTGCGCGCGGTGAGCTCGGCCAGCGCTGCCTTCTCGAGCGCCTCGGCGGCCTCGAAGCGCGGCGAGCCCAGTTCCCGGCAGGTGCGCCTGAGCACGCGTGCACGTGGGTCTTCGGCGCGGTAGACGCGGTGGCCGAAGCCCATCAGCCGCTCGCCGCGGTCGAGCGCGGCCTTGACCCAGACCTCGGCGTCGCCGGTCTCGTTCGACTTCGTCGAGCATCTTCAGCACGCGCGACGGGGCGCCCCCGTGCAGCGGGCCCGAGAGCGCGCCCACGGCCGCCGACAGCGCTGCGGCGCAGTCTGCGCCGGTTGAGGCAACCACGCGCGCGGTGAACGTCGAGGCGTTCATGCCGTGCTCGGCCGCGGAGATCCAGTAGGCGTCGATCGCCTTGGCGTGGTCGGGGTTGACCTCGCCGCGCCAGCGGATCAGGAAGCGCTCGGGGATCGATTTGCCCTGTGTCGACCTCCGACTGGGGCACGGGCGGCTGGCCGGCGTCGCGCGCGGACTGGGCCACGAACGACAGCGCCATCACCGAGGCACGTGCGAGGTTGTCGCGTGCCTGCTCGTCGGAGATGTCGATCAGTGCGTTGAAGCCCCACTCGGGGGCGAGCATCGCAAGCGCCGACTGCACGTCGACGCGGTGGTCGCCGGAGCGCACGGTCAGGACGTGCGGTTCGGCTGGGGGCAGGCCGGGATTGAAGCGGCCGTCCACCAGCAGGCCCCAGACCTGCTCGTAGGGGACCGAGCCGACCAGATCCTCGATGTCTACGCCGCGATAGCGCAGCGACCCTCCGGCCCTGTCGGGCTCGGCGATCTCGGTGGCGAAGGCGACGACGCCCTCTAGGCCTGACTGGACTTCATTGGAAGGGGACGGGTGGAAGGGGTGGCGGGCGGCGACTGTGTCGTGACCTCGCTCATGGGCACTCGCTTTCTGGCTTGAGATGACCGGTTGAGAGTCGATCCCGCTGGATTGCACCGACATCGACCCGGCTGCCTTGTGGGCAGGGACATATCGTCGCAGGAATCCTCCCCGGTAGGCTCCGCTGCGGCGAGCGGTGGATTGCGCCGTGATCGAGGTGGATCGCGAGAGGGCTCCCCGTGCCCACCGATCGGTGGCGCTATGCCGGGTCATCCACGAGGAGGAAGCGCCGTGACCGACAGTGACCTGATGTTCCGTCCCGCGACCGAGCTTGCCGCGATGGTGCGCTCCGGCGAGGTGTCCTCGCGCGAGCTGGTGGAGATCTCGCTCGCGCGCATCGAGCAGCTCAATCCGCAGCTGAACGCGTTCGTGGAGATCGACGGCGAGCGCGCGCTCGCGACCGCCGAGCAGATCGGGCCGGGCGATGAGCGTCCGTTCGCGGGCGTGCCGATCGCGATCAAGAACAACCGGCCGGTGGCAGGCCTGAAGGCCACGATCGGCTGCTCGCTGCTGGCCGAGCACGTGGCCGACCACGACTGCAACATCACACGCCGCTTCAAGGAGGCGGGCTTTGTGATCGTGGGCACCACCACGCTGCCCGAGTACGGCATCCTGCCCGTCAGCGAGGCGCGTCTGTTCGGTCCGACGCGCAATCCGTGGGACCTGGAGCGCACGCCGGGCGGCTCCTCGGGTGGCTCGGCCGCGGCGGTTGCCTCGGGCATGGTGCCGGTCGCGCACGGCAACGACGGTGGCGGCTCGATCCGCATTCCCGCCGCCTGCTGCGGGCTGGTCGGTTTGAAGGTCGCGCGCGGGCGCATCTCGGCGGCGCCCGAACGCGGCGAAGCGCCGCTCGACGTCGATGGCGTCCTGACCCGCACGGTCGCCGACACGGCCGCGATCCTCGACGTGCTCGCTGGCTACGAGCTGGGGGACGCCACCTGGGCGCCGCCGCCGTCCGAGCCGTTCGCGCCTGGCCGTGACTCGCGCGCCCGGCAAGCTGCGGATCGCGGCCACCACGTTCCCGCCGATCGCCGACGCGGTAGTCGATCCGATCTGCGCGCGGGCGGTCACAGACGCAGCCGAGCTGCTGCGCTCGCTCGGTCACGAGGTCGAGGAGGTCGATCCTCCGTGGCGGATCGAGGGTCTCTCCGAGCTGTTCGGTGCAGTCTTCTCGATCCACATCGCGCTTCAGATCGTCTACTCGGGGATGGTCGCCGGGCGCGAGCCGACAGCCGAGGACATGGAGCCGATGAGCTGGGCGATCCATCAGATGACCCAGAGCTTCAACTCCGTGCAGGGGCTTGCCCTGGAAATCCAGCTGCAGGCGCTCACGCGCCAGCTGGTCGACTTTCCTGGCCCCCTACGACGCGCTGCTCACCCCCGCGCTCGCCGAGCGTCCGCTGCCGACTCGGCACGCTCGACACGGCCGCGCCCGACCCGATGTCAACGTTCACGCGCTCGGGCCTGTTCACGCCGTTCACGCCGGTGTTCAACGCCAGCGGCCAGCCCGGTATCTCGCTGCCGCTGTATCAAGGCGAGGACGGTCTGCCGCTCGGCGTGCAGCTCGTGGGCCGACCTGCCGGCGAGGCCGCGCTGCTGGCGCTTGCCTCGCAGGTCGAAGCGGCCGCGCCGTGGCTGGGTCGCCGCCCGCCGGTCCTTAAACAACTCGACCCGCCAGTTGGCGGGTCGAAGGTGAAGGGGAGCTACCCCAAACGGCTGATACCGATCATGATCGTAGCAAACTTGCTCGACGGTAGCCGCGAGGCGGGGCGGTCGCAATCCGCCGACGCACTGGACCTTGCGCCTGTCTCGCTGTTTGGCCACCAGTCGAGTCAATCATTGGCGGAGGGCGGGAGAATCGAACTCCATCCGGAGCGAACCGGACTCGCGGGTATCAGCCGTCTGTGGTCCCAGACCACTTCACCCTCCGTTACAGACAATTGTACTCTACGGGCGCGACGGATTGCGGTTCTATCTCTCGAGCACGGCCGACATTGGCTGCGGTGTAACGCCGAGCGCTTCGGCATCTACACAGCCGCCTTTGGCGACCATGTTCGCCTCCAGCAGCTCGGCCTCGTCCCATGTGATCGGTGTGCTGGTGCCTGTGGCTCGCTCCGGCAGACGCAATGTGCGCGAGACGATCGGCGTGGGGATCGGCAGCAGCGGGCGCTCGCGATCGAGCGAGCGCAGCACCGTGCCTACGACTTCGTTGTAGGTCATCGTCTGCGGACCGGCCAGCTCGTAGCGCTTGTGGGCCGGTACGTCATTGACGTTCCCATTCTCGCCCAGTGCCGCAACGACGCAGCTCGCCACGTCCTCCGCCCAGATCGGCTGGCAGACCGCGCGACCGCGACCTGAGATCGGCACGACAGGCAGCAGAGACAGGCGCTCGATCAAGGTCAGCCAGCGGTCGCCGGGCGCGTAGACGAGCGAGGGAGCGATCACAATCGAGTGCATGTCCGACTCGCGCACGGCCTGCTCGGCCAGCGCCTTTGCTCGGAACAGGCGGGCGCGGTGGTGGCTGGAGGCGCCGAGCGTCGAGAAGAACACGAAGCGCTGCACTCCAGCGCGCTGGGCCGCCTCGACCATCCGCCACGTTGCGATCGCCGCCAGCTCCTCGATCGAGCCGCGCGGCTGGTCGCGCGTGGAGGCGGCCAGGTGCACCACCGTGTCGACTCCTCGCATCGCGTTGCGAAACGACGGCGGGTCGGCCAGGTCGCCGAGCGCGATCTGCACGCGCACGCGCTGCGGGCCGAGCCGGCGCGGGTCGCGTACGAGGCAGCGGACCGGCTGTCCTTCGGCGATGAGGCGGCGCAGTAGGGCGGAGCCGACGAGCCCGGTGGCGCCGGTGAGCAGGAGCATCGCCCAAAGCTAGCGGAGTGTGGTGTGGTCGGCCGGGCGCTTGTGTGACTGATCCCCAGGATTTGGCTGAGCCGCATCGCTACTATTCGTCGTCCCGCAACTTGTAGTCCCCGACCAACGAATCGAGAAGGAAGCGAATGGCCTACGTAATCGCTGAGCCGTGCATTGGCACGAAGGACAATTCCTGCGTCGAGGTGTGCCCCGTGGATTGCATCCACCCGACGCCCGACGAGCCCGGCTACGACGCGGCCGAGATGCTCTACATCGATCCGGAGGAGTGCATCGACTGCGACGCCTGCGTCGAGGCGTGCCCGGTGGACGCGTGCTTCGCCGAGGACCAGCTCCCGGACGAGTGGCAGAAGTTCGCCTCGATCAACGCCGAGTACTTCGCCAACGCCAAGTAAGCCTCAGAACTTCCTTTCACTCCCCGGGCGTCACGTCAAGGGGTGTGGACGTAAAAATGGGCCTGCCTATAAAGGGGGTCTGAACGTGCAGCTTGTTTTGAGAGGACGTTCTCAGGCCATCGGCAAAGACATGCCGGTGGGCTTTGGGCTCGCCGGTGGCGTTGGCAGGCTCGGTGCTGCCACCTCGACCAGCGGCAGCGTTGGCAGCTCCATCGGCGCCATCGCGATCAGGCCACGTGCTGCCTGGCGGATCGCCTGAGACGCAGGGTCGTCGGGGTCCTCGATCACCAGCGGCAGCCCGCTGTCGGCCTGCGCGCGCAACGGCATCGTCAACGGCACCTTGCCGAGCAGGGGCACGTCGAGCTCGTCGGCGAGCTCCTTGCCGCCGCCCTCGCCGAAGATCGGGAAGCGCTCCCCCGATGGGGGTGGTGAAGCCGGACATGTTCTCGATCACTCCGCAGATCTCCAAAGACACCTTGTTGGCCATCTCGGCCGAGCGGCGTGCGACCTTCTGGGCTGTGGCCTGTGGCGTCGTTACGATCACGAACTGTGCATGCGGCAGCATCTGGGCGAGCGTCATCGAGACGTCGCCGGTGCCTGGCGGCAGGTCGATCAGCAGGTAATCGAGCACGCCCCATTCGACGTCTTGCAGGAACTGGCCTAGCGCCTTGTGCAGCATCGGCCCGCGCCACACGACGGCGGCGTCCTCCTCCAGGAAGAAGCCGATCGACATGACCTTCACTCCCTGGGACTCCAGCGGCACGATCTTGCGCTGAGGCGAGACCGGCGGGCGGGTCGCGCCGAGGCCGTACATGCGCGGGATCGAGTAGCCCCACACGTCGGCGTCGAGGATGCCCACACGCTTGCCGTCGGCCACCAGAGCTGCCGCCAGATTGGCGGTCAGCGTGGACTTGCCGACGCCACCCTTGCCCGAGCCGATGCACAGCACGTTGGATACCTGGGCGAGCGAGCCTGCCGGAAGGCTGCCGCGCCCGAGCTTCTGCTGCAGGGCTGACTTCTCGCTGTCGCTGAGCACGTCGAAGTAGACGTTGACGTGTGTGACGCCCTCCAGTGCCGAGACGGCCTCGGCGACGGAGGTCTGGAAGTGGCCGCGGATCGGGCAGCCTGCCGTGGTCAGCGAGACCGTCACGTCGACTACTCCGTTCTCGGAGATGTCGATCGAGCGCACCATCTCGAGCTCGACGATCGAGCGGCGCAGCTCCGGGTCGATCACGACCTCCAGCGCCTTGAGGACAACATCTGCGTTCATGTCTGCTCGCATTCTGCCAAACCGGCGTCGCCGTCCCGGTTATTGCGCGGGACTGCGCTCGCAGGCCGTGGGGGCGGCCAAAGAAAATGCTGCCGGGCGGTAGGGGGACCGCCCGGCAGCGAGGGAGGAGAGGGTGCTTCTACTACCGGCGGGATATGAGGCCGGCAGACCTTCCCGTCTCCAGTCTCTCCGGCCTGGGGACGGGGGAAGGGAGTAGTGCTCAAACGAGGCTGAGGATGCGCTCCTGCACCTTGTTGGCCAGATCTTCGCCCTCGCGCTGGACACGACGTGCCTCGCGCTCGACGCCGGCGCGCCTCTGGCGCACCTCGCGTTCGAAGCGTACACGCGTCTTACGCACCTCGCGCTCGAAGCGGTTGCGAGCTGTGTTGCCGCGGCGCTCGAACTTGCGCAGCTGCGCGTTTGCCTTTGCCGGGCTGGCATAGTTCTCGATCGTGTCGTTGACACGCGCGAGCACCTGTTCGCGCGCGATCAATGCTGCGCCGACGGGGATCAGAACGGCGCGCTCGGCGTAGGAGCCGACCGTTGGGTTCTTGACGGCCGTGGTGGAGCGCTTGCTGGAGGCGCTAGAAGTGCTTGCGCGCGACGTGCTTGCGCGTGCGGTGGTCTTCGCCCTCGCGCTCTTGGGGGCGGTGGCGCGGCGCGGCTTGGCACTACTTGCTGGTGTGGACTGGGCTGTTGCCATTGGGAGAGGTTCTCCTGATTTGGGGGGCACACTTGTTCTGGTCGGTAGGACTTTAGCACCGAACACATGTTCCTAACCCATGTTAGAAGGATGGTTACACGCCAATCTCGAGTCGGGGTGAACACGCTGTAAAGAAAAGCTATAAAACCTCGAGGCGCCGCTCCGAGGCTTGGAAAGGGCCTCTAGCTTGGCAGTAGCGGAACGCGTGTTCGCGTCAGCCACACCGACGGATCCTCCAGCTCGCTCATGCTGGGCAGCATCTCGGCCGAGCTCCAGGCGAGCGTCAGTGCGCTCGGGCCGGCGTGCGCGACGACCTCGTCGCAGAAGGAGCGTCCGATCTCGTACTGGCGCATCTTCATCTCAAGGCCCAAGAGCTTCTCGAGTATGCGCCATGGCCAGCCGCGCTCGCGCCGGCGGCGATTCATCGCGACGCGCATGCGCTCCATGGTCGGTAGCTCCTCCGCGCCGACGGCGTCCATCACGTGCTCGGCGTGGCCCTCGATCAGCGACATCGTGGCCTGCATGCGCTCCACCAGCGCCCAGCGATCCTCGCCCAGCCCAATGCGCAAGAGCTCGCCGCCGCGGAGCCGCCCTACAAGCGCGCGCAGGTCCGAGGGATCGGGGACTTTTGCGATGGCGCCGAGTTTGACCCCGACCTGCATGCCGTCGATCAGCTCGCGCAGCATGCCGCCGAGGTGGTCGCGCAGCCACGGGGCGCCACCGAACTGGACGGCATGGGTCACCTCGTGGATCGCGACCCAGGCGGTGAACTCCTCGCGGTCGAGGCCCAAGTTGCGGGCAGCCTGAGCCAGGTTCGGCGCCAGCAGCAAGAGCCGCGGGGGCTGCTCTGGGTCCAGCAGCGCGATGTCGTACTGGCCGAGCACGCGCTGGGAGAGGATCCCGGTGATCGCGCCTACCTGTGCACCCAGCAAGAGTTGGGTGATCGAGCGCATCGCCGGCGCGAGCGGGCCCGTACCGCTGCCGAGCCGCTTTGTCAGCGGGTCCAGCAGCGGGCGCATCGTCGCGATGTTGGCTTCGATCCAGTGGGGACGGTCGATTAGCTCCAGTGTCGGCAGATGCTCTGGAGGTTGCAGGCCGGTGTAGTCGCCCACGCGTGCGGCGAACCGCTCGGCCAGCGACTGCACTCCGCTCGCGTCCGAGTGTGATTGAGATGCCCACCCACCCGTGCCCCCGGCGAGCATCTCGCCGACGCGCTGCGCCACGTTCCAGTCGACACCGTCCATCCATAGAGCCTACGCACTCGTATGCTTGGCCCGTGCCTGCCTCTCGAATCGAGCTCTTCGAGCGTGCCGGCGCGCGCGACGTGTTGGCCTGGCTGCGTCTGCTTACCGACCCGAGCGACTCCTCGGCGGTCGTGCGCGCGCTTGGGCGTCCGCCGATCGAGCTGCGCCAAGTGGACATCGCGCGGGTCGTGCAGGTGGCGCGCAAGGCCAAGCTCGACATCGTGGCGGCGCTTGGGCCGGCGATCGAGTCGCCGCAGATGCCACCCGAGGCGCGCGAGCGGATCGAGCACTTCCAGGCGCTGCACGAGGAAGCGAGGATCGCCTTCGAGGCGTTGCGCCCGCGTTTGGGCTGCAGTCCGCGGGAGTTGGCGGCGGAGTTGACGGCTGCGTCAGAGGCAAGGTTGCTCGGCGGGGAGAAGATTTCCGAGCCGCGCGCGCAGACGCTGGAGGCGACTGTTGAGCTGATGCGCGAGGAGGTGCTCGGCGGTGCGCTGCGCATCGCTGGGCGCCTGGGCGAGCTGCGTCTGGACACCGACCTGGACATCTCCCACGGCGTCGTGCGCTACCTGGAGCTCGTGAAGCTCGCGGCGCTCAAGGACCGGCCGGCCGGGCCAGAGCTTGGCCGAGGCGCTTGCTGACATCAACCAGCGCCTGCTCGCCGCCTGCACGCCGCTGCAGCGCGAGATCTTCCAGACCTCGACGCTGGACGAGGCGCTGCTTGCCAGCGAGCGTACGGCGCTCGAGCTGAGCCCGGCAAGTGCGAGCGAGCCTGAACCATGCGAAGGTCGCTCAGGTGGGCACGAGCCCGGCGAAGACGAGCGGCTTGAGCGGGTGGGCGCGACGGTCGCGCCCAAAGCCGCCGTTGCCGCTCCGGCGCTCGGAGCATTCGCGCGTCGCGAGGAACCCTCGCTACAGGCTTTCTTGCCCAGGCGCGGGGACGGAGTTGTGCTCTCGGCGTCTGACATCGACACATACCGCGCCTGCCCGCTGCGCTACAAGCTTGGGCGTGTCTTGAAGATCCCCTCGGCGCAGACACTGCACCAGCGCTTTGGGATCGCCGTGCACCAGGTGCTGGAGCGCTACCACGCCGCCGAACACACGACGGTCGAGCAGATGATGGAGCTGTTCGAGAACTGCTGGCGCCGCGGCGGCTTCGGCGACAGCGACCGTGAGCGAGAGCTGCACGTGAAGGCTCGTGCGGCGCTCGTGCTCTACCACCGGCGCCTCGAGGCCCACGAGGCCGAGCCGGCTTGGTTCGAGCGCTCCTTCTCATTCAAGCTCGGGCCCCATCACCTGCGTGGGCGTGTCGATCGCGTCGACAAGCTTGCCGACGGGGCCTACGAGCTGATCGACTACAAGACCTCGCGACCGAAGACCGCGGAGCAACTTGCCGACGACGTGCAGCTTTCTCTGTATGCGGTCGGTGCGCGCGAGTCCTGGCAGGTCGAGGCCGAGCGCCTCTCCTACTACTACGTGCTCGACGACCTCAAGGTTCCCGTCCCCAGCGCGGAGATGGATCCCGATTGGATCGCACGCGTGGTTGCCGAGGTCGGCGAGGCGATCATGGCGCAGCGCTTCGAGCCGACGCCCTCGCCGAGCGTTTGCGGGCTGTGCGATTACCGCATCGCCTGCCCAGCTTGGGAGCGGTAGACCTCAGGTATATGTGTCGCTCTGAGTGTTTTCTCTGCTGTGGGTAGGCCCGTGCGGGTAGTCATAGGATCCTGCGACCAGGGAATCTGAAACATGCAAACCGACTGATTGCATGTTTTGCTTTCGCTGAGCTTTAGGCCAAGTGGATAGCCTCCTCGCGAGGATGAAGAGAAGTGTTTTGAAGGGAGGGGCGGTCTCACGTATGAGCAGGGGCACGAGCGTGTGCCTGCCGCTGCTTTCGCTGCTTGCCGTCGGGTTGATCGCCGGCTGTGGTGGTGGGTCGTCCTCGACGAATACCGCGTCGGTGCCGAGCTCTCCGGCGGCGGCGCCTACACAGGGCAGCGCCTCTAGCGTCGATGCCGTCGCTTATGTCTCGCACACGCCGATCTCCAAGGCGAGCTACCAGCACTGGTTGGCGATCGAGACGGCGCTTGGCGCGGCCAGCTCGCCGGCCCATCAGGCGCTTGGCTTTCTGATCACTTCCGAGTGGGTGCTAGGCGAGGCTGCCGTGCGCGGCGTCAGCGTCACCGAAGCCGAAGTCAAGCAGCGCTTCGCCCAACTGGTGCACGAGAGCTTTCCCAAGGCCGGCTCGCTGCAGAAGTACCTCGCCAAATCCGGCGAGACCGAAGCCGACCTGCTGGCGCGCATCAAGGTCGAACTGCTGGCCTCCAAGATCGCCGCGAAGGTAACCGCCGGCAAGAGCGCCGCCCAGCGCAGCGCGCTGCTCACCGCCTTTGAGAACGACTTCCATGCACACTGGAAGAGCTATACGAGCTGCGAACCGGGCTATGTGATGGAAGACTGCAAGCAGTACAAAGGCAAGCCGGAAGACCTCACCGCCAAAAGCTCCTCCAGCAAAGCTTCGAACTCCACGGCATCGTCTAGTAGCTCATCATCGAGCTCCTCCGACTCGAATGCCAGCGGCGAGGTCTATACCGCGCCCGGCGCTTTCTCGATCTCCAGCCCTGCTTTCGAACGCAACGGAGCGATCCCCGTCTCCTACACTTGTGCCGGCGCCGGCACATCACCTGCGCTCTCCTGGCAGAAAGTGCCTGCCAAAGCCGCCGAACTTTTCCTGTTCGTGATCGACGACAACTCCAGTGGCTCCGAAGGGGGCATCCGCTGGGTGGTCGGTGGGATCGAACCGAGCTCCACCGGCGTTGCGGCCGGCAAGGTCCCCGCTGGCGGAATCGTCGGCACCAACACCGCCGGTAAGGCTGCCTACTCGCCCATATGCCCGGCCAAGGGCAAGAGCGACACGATTGAGTTCGTGATGTACGCGCTCTCTAAGAAGATCCAGCTCTCGCCTGGTTTCCAGCCGACCACCGCCGAGGCACAGTATGGCTCGCACAAATTGCTGATGGGCTCGGCTGCCGTGACCTACGGGATCACCTCGCGCTAAAGAGGTCTTTCAAAAATGACCTGCACGCTCGATACCCCTTGGTGTGGAGCTGGCGGATTTATTTTGGTACCTAACCTTTATCTAAGCCTTCGCAAAAGGGGGGGTTAGGCAGGTCATTCAAAAGATGAGCTATACACCCCAGCTTGCATGACCCATAAACGCCCCCGCCGCAGAGCTCATTTTGAAAGACGTTCTAACTCTCGATCCCCCGTTGGCGTAGAAACCGTTGAAATTCCCGTGCCAGCAGATCCCCCGAAGGCAGGTCCTGCGGACTGATCTCGGCCTGACCGTCCTCGACGGCGCGCTGCTCCAAGCGCTCGACGAACGCTTGGATGTCTGGATCTGATTGCACGGCTAGACCCACTTGGCGTTCGTACTCGCCGGCGGCTTCCTCGAGCTCTGTGACATCCACCGAGACCCCCACCATCAGCTCCAGCTTGCGCAGCAAAGCGAGCGCTGCCTTGGGGCTGGCGGCGGCCGCTACATAGTGAGGCACGCTTGCCCAAATGCTCGCTGACGGCAAGCCTGCTTGGCCGAAGCCGGCGTGCAACACGCCCACGATCCCCGTTGGGCCCTCGTAGCTGCTGGCGTTCAATGCGAGCCGCGCCATCAAGGCGGGATCGGAGGCAAAGCCGGTCATCGTCACCGGCTGTGAGTGGGGGACGTCGGCGAGCAGTCCTCCGAGCGTCACCACCAGCTGCACGTCGAGCGCTTCGGCAAGGTCAACGATCAGCGAGCTGAAGGAGCGCCAGCGCATCGAGGGCTCGGTGCCTTGCACGATCACGAGGTCGCGGTGGGCGCGCGGGGCGCGTGCTTCGAAGATCTCGACTGAGGGCCAGGAGATCACGCGCGCCTGGGTCTCGTCGATCTTGACGTGCGGGCGATTGGCCTGGAAGTCGTAGAGCTCCTCGCTGTCGATCTGCGCAAAACGCCGCGCGCCAAGTGCCTGCGCGAGGAAGCCCGTCGCGGTCGAGGCGGCGTCGCCGGCGTCGTTCCAACCTTGAAACGAGCACACCATGGCCGGGGCCCGCAAGCCGTCGGGGCGACGATCCCAGATGAGTGGCTGCATCCGACCCACCGTACATCATGGACACCACATGTCCACAACGCACACTGGAACTATCATGGCCGCCGACGGGCGCGCGCTCGCCGATACGCCCCCCGATCCCGCCGGATCCGTCTCCTCGCATGGGCATGTGAGCGGCGGGGAAGCGGCCGAAGCGCAGACAATCGCCACCCTGCGCGCCGGCGATGTCGTAGATGCCGTGTTTGCATGCGTGCGCAAGGAGCGGCTCATCACTCGCTCCGGCGACCCCTACCTCACAGTCGAACTGCGCGACCAGTCCGGCAGCCTCTCCGGCAGGGTCTTCCGCGACGCCGACCTGTTCGCTGGGCGCTTCGAACGCGGCGAGCTCGTGCGGGTGCGCGGGCGCACGGAGCTGTTTCGCGAGCAGCTGCAGCTTACGGTCGAGCAGATCGCTCGCGCGGAGTTGACAGACGAGGATGCTGCGCGCTTCCTGCCCATCTCCCATCGCGACATCGAGGAGCTTGAGGGCTTCTACGAGCACCTTGCGCGCGAGGTGTTCGACCCCGGCCTCAAAGGATTGCTGCAGCGCCTGCTGGACGACCGCGAGCTGCGTGCCGAGCTGCGCCGCGCGCCCTGTTCGCTGCCCTCCGCCGGACCGAGTCGCTCATCCTCCGCGCACCATGCTTTCCTCGGCGGGCTCTTGGAGCACACGGTGGCGGTTGCCACTCTGGCGGTTGAGCTGTGCGCGGTGCACCCGCGCCTGGATCGTGACCTGCTGCTTTGCGCGGCGCTTGTGCACGACGTCGGCAAGACACGCGAGTACGCCTACGGCGCGGAGATCACCCGCACAGATGAGGGACGCATGCTGGGCCACATCGAGTTGGGGCTCAGATTGATCGCCGCCCATGTCCCCACAACGTTGCCCAGCGAGCGACGCATGGCGCTGGAGCACTGCGTGCTCTGCCATCACGGTGCCGAGGGCGCAGAGCGCCCAGCGCCCGGCCTCTGCCGAGGCGCTTGCCCTACAGCGGCTAAACGCGCTCGATGCCGGGGTTAAGGGCGCCTTCGAGCAGGGTCTCGGCCGCTGAGCTGAGCTCCTCGCGCGCTGACGTCCCGCAAAACTCGATGCCCGCGCGCGTGCGGGGGCCCAAACGGTTGTCTCAACCCGTCCTTCTAGGCGCGCTGGAGAACCCTCAATTCGCTGAGAAACCCCGCAGAATCGGTCAAGTCCACGTTCACGGATGCCGATCATCAAAGCGTGGGGGACCGACCTACGTCAACTGGTGCATCCGTGAGCGAGCTCTCGCTGCTGCGTCCTGCCGTGGGACCGCCCGAGCCTGCTCGCAGCGGCACGATCCAGCGCGACGCGCTGATGCAGGCGCTCGCCGACGGCCGTCCCGGTCGTCTGATCGGCGACGTGGTCGTAGATCTCGGCTTCGCCACGCGCGAGAAGGTCGAGGAGGCTGTGGAAATCGCTCGCGGTCAGGGCAAGCCCACTGGCCAGATCCTCGTCGAGCAGGGCATCCTGCGCCACGACCAGCTGGCGCGTGTGGTGGCGGAGCGCTTCGGCCTGGAATACATAGATCTGTCTGTTTACGAGCTGGACATGGGCGCGGTGAACTTGATCGACATGGAGGCGATCCGTCGCTATCAGGCGGTGCCGGTCGGTTTCCTGGAGGACGGCACGCTACTACTGGCGATGGCCGATCCCACGAACGTGCTGACGATCGACGACGTTGCGATGCTCACGGGCCGGCGCGTACGCTCGGCCTCGGCTTCGATCGAGGACTTGAACATCCTGATCATGCGCCTCTCGCGCGTGGAGCAGTCGGTCGAAGAGATCGTCGAGGAGGACGACTCCGCCGCCGAGTCCGAGTTCGTCATGGACGAGGCCGACAAGGACGCGCCCGTCATCAAGCTCGTGCACTCGATCATCGCCGATGCGATCGAGCAGGGCGCCTCCGATATCCACATCGATCCGGGCGAGGGCGACATGCACGTCTCCTTTCGCATTGACGGGGTGCTCTCGTTGACTTCGACGCTCAAGCGCTCGATGGCCACCAACATCATCTCGCGCGTGAAGATCATGTCCGAGATGGACATCTCCGAGCGGCGCGTACCCCAGGACGGGCGCTTTGCCCTGACCGTCTCCGGACGGCGCGTGGACGTGCGCGTGACCACTCTCCCACTGGTCTATGGCGAGGGCGCTTATCTGCGCATCCTCGACAAGGGCGTGGCAGTGCGTGGCCTGGAGTCGCTTGGCATGCAGCGCACCGAGCAGGATCGCTTCGCTTACGCGATAGCCCGTCCCAATGGCGCGGTGCTCGTTACAGGCCCGACCGGCAGCGGCAAGTCCACCACGCTCTACGCGGCGCTCGGCGCCGTCAACGACGGCAGTCGTTCGATCCTCACGATCGAGGATCCCGTCGAGTCTCGTATCGCCGGGGTCAAGCAGATGCAGGTTGCGCCCAAGGCCGGCATGACCTTCGCCGGCGGGTTGCGCGCGATGCTGCGCGCCGACCCGGACGTGATTATGGTCGGCGAGATCCGTGACCGCGAAACGGCTCACATCGCAGTCGAGGCGGCGCTCACCGGCCACCTCGTGCTCTCGACGCTGCACACCCGCGATGCTCCCAGCGCGCTCGGTCGCCTGATCGACATGGGGATCGAGCCGTTCTTGATCTCCTCGGCGATCGACTGCGTCGTCGCGCAGCGACTCGTGCGCGTGCTCTGCCCGCACTGCAAGCGTGCGAGCAAGGCGCCGGAGTCTTTGCTCGCCGAATATGGGCTGTACGAGTCCGAGGCTTTCGAGCCGGTCGGCTGCACGCGCTGCGCCACAACCGGTTACAGGGGGCGCATGGGCATCTATGAGGTGATGTCGGTCACCGAGGAGATCCGCTCGCTGGTGCTGAGTCGCGCCTCCGTGGACGACATCGCGGCCGCCGCGATGGGCCAGGGGATGCGGCGCATGCGTGATGACGGCATCGCCAAGGTGCGCGCCGGTCAGACCTCGATCGCGGAGATCGAGCGGATGACCACGAGCATGATCTGAGCCGCCGCCGCCGGCTGCTCGGGAGGCACTTTTTGCGGGGATGGGCCGCCCTTACGGGCGGCGATGTTCGTTC
This sequence comes from uncultured Solirubrobacterales bacterium, assembly GCA_963723175.1. GTDB lineage: Bacteria > Actinomycetota > Thermoleophilia > Solirubrobacterales > Solirubrobacteraceae > Palsa-744. The sequence goes on from CAVRPO010000008.1 coordinate 24,204, forward strand.
CCTTAGTAGCCGCTCGGCTCTCGTGTCAGGTTCCGCGCACCGGCGGAATCAACAACGAGACTTCCAGCGGCCCCTTCGGGAACGCTTCGGCCGTGAACGAGTACACGTGGTAGCGGAGGCCGTCGAACAGCACTTCGCCGTGCTTTGGGATCGACAGCGGCGCTGGGCTCGCGCTACCGAGCAGAAACTGCCCGTCTTCGTAGAGGAACACCTGAACGCCAGCGAAGCGCTGCGCGATGATCACATAGCCGAGGTCGTCTTGCACCGACAGCAGGAAGTGGCCGACGACGCGCCCGTGAGTGTTGCGCACGTCGCCACGGATCGGTGCCAGCACGTGCGGGCCGCCAACATCGGCCACGAGCTTTTCACCAAGCGTGGCGCGCACGCGCACGACGTGCAGCGTGCCTTCGAAGAACTTCACAATCACCGCTCGTGTGGCGGTCGGGTTGTCGGTTGCTACCGCTTCCTGGAAGGGGCGGGAGTCTTCGAAGTCGCGCACGACGGCGCGCGTCGCCGCTCCGGACTGCTCCTCGCGGTAGATCCGCCTGGCCGTCTCGCCGATCGCGTCGATCGCCGTTTCCGCCGGCGTGGGCGCGCACGTTGAGGCGGGCGGTACTGGGGCGAGCACGTACACGCGCAGCTTCTTCTGTGGGAAGCCTGCGCCTGGAAACGAGTAGACGGCGTAGCGCTTGGCTTTGTAGATGATCTCGCCTTTGTCGGGGATGCTGCTTGGCCCGGGGCTGCTCGAGCCTCCAAGCGAGCGCCCGCCGGAGCGCGCGAAGACCTGCGCTTCGGTGATCGCATATAGCGTGCCGGCATATCCGAAGACGCCCTCCTCCGCGGCTGTGACCGTGCCGATCGTGCGTCCTTCGAGATCCTTCAGCGGGGTGCTCACTGGGGCGATCCCGTTGGCGCTGCCGTATTCGACGAACGTGCGTCCGGCGAGGCTCACGCGCACACGCACGAGCTGGCCGCGCAGCAACGGTCCCAACGCCTTGCGTGCCGCCGCCGGATCTTTGGCCTGGATCGCGGCGAGCAGCGCCGGCGAGCCCGCCACTCTTTCGACTGCCGGCAATGCGATCCGCCCGCCCGAGAGCTCGCGGTAGACGTGTTCGGAGATCGTCCCGAGCGCTCTGGCAACCGCATCCGCGCACTTTGGGGAAGCCAACGGAGGCGTGGGCGATGTGACCACCGAGGCGCTCTCGGCGCTCGTGCCGCAGCTGGTGAACGCGAGCGCCAAGACGGCCAGCACCGCCAACAGCGCGGCCAGACGGCGTCGAGGTCTGCGCGGAGGAGACCAGCGAGGCTTGGCCGGATGAGTGGCGGCAGTCATCCGGCCAAGCGTACGCCGCCGGCAGTGCCAGCCGGTTAGATGTTTCTTAGGAGGGTGTGTTTCGGTAGGTCTGCACGCCTGCTGTGGTCGATTGCCTTCGCGATGCTGCGTTCTCAAGGCTCAGCTTGGCGCCGCCGTGCCCACGGGACAGATCGCGTATGGCCGTCGGTTCTAGCGGAGCCCTCGCCGCGTTGTGCCCGGACGCCATGCTCGCGGCGTCCGGGCACAGGCGTTTGGCGTTATTTCTTCTTGGCTTTGCTCCCCGCTTTGGCTTTTTTGCCTTTGGCTTTGCCGTGCTTGCTGGCCTTCTTATCCTTGGTCGGGAGCGGCGTCGCTGGTTCCAGACGTGTGCCGCCTACGTAGGAGGAGGCGGGGCAGTGCAGCGGGCGGCCGAGGTCAAACGGACCTGAGATCGCCTGCGTGGAGACGGTCTTTTCGAGGTAGATGTCGGTGACGGTCAGGAGCGGGTCGAGATGCGGCGCCGCGCATAGCGCCTTGCCGATCGAGAACTGCCCGGTGATTGTCTCCCAGCCAGCCTTGGTCGAGCCCTCGCAGTTGTCCGCCCAACCCGGCAATTCGCCGCCGCAGGAGAACGTGTCCGAGAGCGGCTGGTTTGTCGCGTTGCTCGTGACGAGCGGCGCTGCCTCGAAGCCGGTGAGGGGCACGTTCGACTGGAGCTGGTAGCCCGTGATCGGGCCGTTGCAGTAGAACGTGTAGCGAACCTGAACTTCTTCGCTTCCGAGTTCGGGCGTGCCGGCCGATATGTGACCGGAGCAGGTGAGGTTGTTCGGGCTTCCTTCAATTCCGACGGCTTCGGCGTGAGCCGAGGCGACGATCGCCATCGAGAGGACGATCGAGCCCACGATCGCGCCGAGCCAAAGGGAAGCTCGCTGGTGGACGGGTCGATGTGTATGCAACGGGGGTCTCCGTTCGTTGTTTGACATGAAGGCGGAGGTTCAGCCGCCGGGATGCGACGCAGGCGTTCCCGGATCGATGAGATCCGAGAGCGCCCGGTGCCGCGGTTGTGTTGATGCGGCCTGGGCCGCCTTCTTGGCCGTGGAGGCGGCACTGGCCGCTTTTCCACTTGCGCCGTAAACCTTCGCGCCGAATGACACGGTGCTCTGGTCGTTGGCATGGCCCAAGGGGAGGACTCCGAAGAGCAGCGAGATGCTCTTGGAGAGCGAGAAGTCGTTGAAGCTTTCGGCCACCCGCGCACCGCTATGCACAAACGGGGAGAGCAAGAGCGCGCCGACCGGCTTGCCTGAGGCGCTCGTGGGCGAGGCCGGCGGGCTGTCGGGCACGATCACAATCAGGCCTTCCTTGCTGTAGGCGCTGGTCGCGAGGATCTGAGGCACGACTTCCTTCAGAAAGGCGTCGACGGGTGTGAGCCCGGCAGGCGATCCCGGGGCGCAGGGAGTGGCCGAGCCGTCGTTGCAAGCGGAGGGCACGATCCAGCTGAGGCTCGGCGTGTTGGCGGGCGTCGCGAGACTCGCCTGTAGCTGCGACAGATCGACGTCGTTGTTCGCGCACGCGCCTTCGCTCAGCAGCGAGTCGAAGTACACGAAGGGATTGCGGTAAGTGAGGTAGGGGTCACCGGGGGCGGGTGTGTGGTTGGGGTCTGGCGTGCCCAGTTCTGGCCGGCGGCAGGTGACCGCGCTCGTAGGCTGTGATTGCGTACCGGGCGTCGTGCTGGTGGCGCTGAGTGAGCTGCCGGCTTGTGGCGCGCTCGGAGTGCCGGCTGGCTGGCTCGTGCCGCTGGGAGCACCGGCGGCCTGGGTCGCGCTCGCGCCGCTCTGAGTGCCGGCGGTGGGCGCCGTGCTGCTCGCAGGCGCGCCCTCTTCCATGTCCTGCACGTAGGCCCTCCAAGTCAGCGATCCGGCGGTCAGCTCGTCGGCGAGCGTTTTGACGGCTGCCGGGTACACGCAGCCAACGCCCTCGGCGAGGCCGGTGGTGGCGTTGATGTCTGGCGGCTGCAGTTCGCTGTAGGTGGGACAGTTCTGTTCGGTGTCGAGGTTCACGGTCTGTCCCGATAGCAGTGCGATCCCGTTGCCAAGTGCGCTGCTCGAGCTGAGCGCGTAGTTGCTGAGCAGCGTGCCCTTGGGCACGAGCTGCTTGGCCAGATACGGGTCGGCTGTGGGGTCTGCCAGCGCGGAGCTGAAGCTCGTACCTGAGAGCGCGATCACCCACACGTGCTTGATCGCAGGCAGTTTGATCGGCGTCCCCGGCGTCGTTTTTTCGCTTTCGCCTGAGCCTTTCGAGGATTTGGAGGAGCCTTCCGAGGAACCGCTCGAGGTGGATCTTCGCTGGAGCTTTCCGAGGAACTTCCTGTTTCGCTCGGGGCGGGTGCCGATTTGGCCTTGCCCTTGGTGCTGTTCGTCACTGATGGGGCAGGAGTGGGTTCGCTTGTGATCGGCGGTGGCGTTGCCGCGGTGCTCGTCGGAGTAGTTGTCTGCGAGCCACTGCCGGCACTTGCCACCAGTGCGGCAAGCGCGCGCTGTGCGAGCGTGGCGCTGTCGGCCGGCGAGCTTGCAGGACCAGGCCCAAGCGCGACGCCTGCGAGGATGCCCACGGCGAGCACTCCGGTCGCCAGCGTGGCGGTCAGACCCCGCGAGGGCGTCCTACTGGTGTTGGGTCGATGGTCTGTGCTGTCGGTTGGAGACAGTGGCTTCCAGAACGCGGTGAAGTCCAAGCGGGGCTTGCCGTGTCTGGCGCCGCATTGCAGGCAATAGCGCTGGTCATCAACAAGGACGGTGCCGCAGCTCGTGCACTGCTCGGGCCGCGCGGTTTGCTCTGGGTTGGTTGGCATTCTCATAAAATAGCTAATCCTGATCTTCTTTGTGAAGATTATGCTAGGCTGCCGCACATCACGCTGTCAACCATTCGAACGGAGCCCCTACTTCAATGCACCGATCTGGCCGTGTCGCCGCCCTAGTCGCGGCGACTCTCACGCTTTCGATAGCGGTCCCATCGATCGCTCTCGCGACGAGCACGCTCTCGATCAGCGGAGCGACCGCGTCGTTCCCGCTCGTCTCGCTGCTCGTCCAGAAGTACGAGAAGCTCAACAAGAAGGTCAAAATCAAGATTTCCCAGGGCGGCACACAGGTCGGCATCAACAACGTCGCCGCCGGTCGCGATTCGATCGCCGACGTCTCGCGCGATCCACTGCCGACCGATCCCGCTGGCCTGAACTTCTACCCGATCGCCAAGTACTACCTGTGCGTGGTCACCAACAGCAACAACAAACTTGCCAACCTCACGCAGGCGCAGACCGAAGCGATCTTCACGGGCAAGACCCGCGAATGGGCCAAGGTCCCGGGCGCCACCGCCACAGGGCCGATCGACCTGATCAGCCGCAACTCCACGGCCGGCACGCTCAGCAACTTCACGACGCTGCTGATCGGCGGCAAGAAAGTCTCCTCACTGGCAGCCGAAGAGTCCTCCGAGGGACTGCAGCGCGAGGCGATCGAAAAAGACCCGGGCTCGATTGGCTTCCTGTCAGGCTACTTCGCCAGTCAGGGCGTCAACGACGTCGCCTTCAACGGCGTCGGCTGCACGCTGGCCAACGCCACCGCCGGAAGCTACGCGGGTATCGCGCACTTCTATGAGGTGACGAAGGGCAAAGCAACGGGTGCCGCCTCCGCGTTCATCGGCTGGATCGAGAACAGCGCGGCCGCGCAGAAGATCATCTCCACACAGTGGATCTCCCTCAAGTAACAAGCCCATTGGCGCGCTTGCGCCAACCCTGGTCAGATCGCCGCGCCGAGCTCACGCTCGGCGCGGCGTCGTTGCTGGTGTGCCTGATCGTGGTCGGGATGGTCGTGTTCGTCGCGGTCCACGCCTGGCCGACGATCGAGCACAACGGCGGTGTCGCCTGGCTGGGCTCAGGCGGCAATCTCGACAGTCAGCTGCAGCGAATGTTCGAAACGAGCGCTCATCCGCCGGCCTCTGCCTACCACTTGCGAGCATGGCCGGTCATCTACGGCACGCTGCTCACAACCTCGATCGCCCTGTTGATCGCGCTGCCGCTCGCGCTGCTGTCCTCGATCTTCATCGTCGAGTTCGCCCCGTCGACATTGAGACGGGTGATGATCCCCGTCGTGCGCCTGCTGGCCTCGGTGCCGTCGGTGATCTACGGCTTGATCGGGATCCTCGTGCTCGTGCCGTTCGTCGGCAATCACCTGATCACCGGCGCGCAGAAGACCTCGGTGCAAGACACCGTCGAGTTGACGGGCGCCAGCCTGCTCGTGGCGTCGGTGGTTCTCGCCGTGATGATCACGCCGATCATGGTCGCGCTGATCAGCGAGGCGCTTTCCGGAGTGCCCGCCTCATGGCGTGAGGGCGCGATGGCGCTTGGCGTGCATCGGCTGCGCGCCACGCTGGCGGTCAGCCTCAAGGCGATCCGCCCGGCGATCGTCGCGGCCGCGGCACTCGCGTGCGCTCGGGCGCTCGGCGAGGCGATCATGATCTTCATGGTCTCGGGCTCGCGCTCGTTCGCCCCGAACCTGGACCACGGACCGTTGATCTTCCTGTATGAGCCGCTGCGCACGCTCGCCAGCGTGATCGTCGATAACAAGGAAGGCTTCGGCGGCTCGCCGGCGGTGAACTCGACGCTGTACGCCTTCGGCTTGTTGCTGTTGCTCTCGGCGATCGGGTTGTCGATCTGCTCCTATCTGATCAAGCTGCCGCTGCGGCGCTACCAGCTCAAGTGATGAGCACTTTCCCCACCGCACTTCCTACCGCGCAGCCAGAGGCGCCGCGTCCCACACGTGGTCGCGGCTCTTCGATGCGAGAATGGCGCTTGCTCGACCGGATCGTTCTGGGCGCCGCGTGGGCGGCCGGCCTTGGCTTGTGCCTCGTGACGGGGGCGATTGTCGTTTATATGGGTGTGCGCGGCTTTCAATATCTGCGCCCGGACCTGCTTGTCTCAAGGCCGCAGATCGCCGAAGACGGGAGCGTCTCGGGCGGCATCCTGGACCCCCTGATTGGAACAGTCGTGCTGACCGCGATAGGGCTGGCGGTGGCGCTGCCACTGGGCGTCTGCAGCGCCGCATGGATCATCGAGTACGGTCGGCCTTCCTGGTTCGCGCGGCTGGTCGAGTCCGCTATCGAGATCGTCGCCGGCACACCAGACATCGTGATCGCGATCGTAGGCATCGCCGTCTTCCAACTTGGGGTGCTCGCGCCGCTGTCGAGCCGCTCGCCGACAGGGGTGGTCACCGGCACCTCGTTCATTGCGGCGGGCCTGACGATGTCGCTGATCGCACTACCGCCGATCTATGCCGCCACCCGCGACGGCCTGCAGGCCGTACCGGCGCACATGCGCGAGGCGGCGTTCGCGCTCGGCAAGACGCGCATCGCCACGATCCGTCGCGTCTTGATCCCGAGTGTGCGCTCCAACATCGCCACCGGCACGACGCTGGGAATTAGCCGCATCGTCGGCGACACGGCGATCGTGGTCATCGTGCTCGGCGAGACCTTGCGCAACGAACCGCTCAACTCGACCCCGATCGTGGGGTTCCTGCGCGGCACGGGCTCGACGCTGACCAGCTATGTGTTCGACAACTCGCCGGCCGGCGAAGGCAAGGCCGCGGACAAGGCGTACGCGGCCGCTTTCGTGCTGCTGCTGTTCGTTCTCCTCCTCAATGTCGCCGTGGGCCGCATCAGTCGCCGGCAAGCACACTCCAGCGGCGTCGAACAAGGATCCCGGCTTTGACAAAGACGCGATTCCCAACTAACCTCATCAGTTCGATGGAAAACATGACGATGAATACAGAGGAGTCGCTGTTGGATCCGTGGCCGCTGAGTGCTGAGCGCGAGGATCCGCCTCGCCCGGACGTCGTCCCGCCGGTACGCACGATCGTGCTCGACCGCGAGCCGACGGCGGTAGCCCCGCCGCAGGAGCGCGGCTCGATCCGCCAGTCGCTGGCGGCCCAGGGCCCCGAGCGCTTGCGCCTGGATGACGTGAGCATCTACTACGGTGGCAAGCGCGCCGTCAACTCCGTCTCTATGTCCATCCATCAGGGCGAGGTGCTGGCCCTGATCGGCCCGTCCGGTTGCGGCAAGACCAGTCTGCTGCGCACGCTCAACCGGCTCACCGAGCTGACCCCGAGCGCCTCGCGCTCGGGCGCGATCATGCTCGACGGCCAGGACGTTCACGCCTTGCAGGACACAAAGCTGCGCGCACGGGTGGCGATGGTCTTCCAGCAGCCCAACCCCTTCCCGATGTCGATCTTTGACAACGTGGCCTTTGCTTTGCGCGAACAGTCGCGCAATAAGCCGCGCCGGCGCGAGCTGGAGCCGCTGGTGATCGACGCGCTGCGGCGAGCAGGGCTCTACGACGAGGTCGCCGGCGATCTCGACCGTCCCGCTCTACGTCTCTCCGGAGGCCAGCAGCAGCGACTGTGCATCGCCCGCGCGATCGCGATGCGCCCAGAGGTCCTACTGATGGACGAGCCCTGCTCCGCGCTCGACCCGATCTCCACAAGTGTGATCGAGGATCTGATCCACGAGTTGCGCCGAGACCTGGCTGTGGTGATCGTCACGCACAACCTCGCACAAGCCCAGCGCGTAGCGGACAAGGTCGCCTTCATGTACCTCGGCGAGATGATCGAGTACGGCACGGTTGCGCAGGTGTTCGAGCAGCCGCGCGCCGAGCGCACGCGCGACTACGTGCGCGGCGCCTTCGGGTGAGAGTGCGAGTGATGCGCGTAAACGGCGACCTTTCAGCAGGCGCTCGATTGGGGTGGGCGTGAACGTCTTCCCGATCCAAACTCCGCCCGAGAGCGACGGCGCCACGTGTCCGAACTGCGGCGCTCAGGTTGCCGCTGACCAGCGCTACTGCCTGGCCTGCGGCCAGCCCTGCTCGCCGGTGCGCCTACCTTTCCTCGACGTGTTGCAGGCAGAGAGCGAGCTGCGCCGCCCAGTGGCGTATGCCCCGCCGACCGCCGGATACCTGCCGCCGCTGCCTGCCGAGGACGGAGCGATCGGTTGGCTGCGGCGCTACTCGGGTCTGTTTGGCCTGATCGCCGTGCTGCTCATGTGTGGCCTGATGGGCTTGCTCGTCGGTCACTGGCTGGCACCGTCCAAAGCGTCGGGCCCATCGATCGTCAAGATAGAGGGCACCCTGCCCGCGGCTGCGGCGACATCCGCTCCAACGACGACATCTCCGACGTCCACGCAGGCGAGCCAAACAAAAGCAGCCACCAACAAAAGCGCGCCGGCTACCGAAGCGCAGGAAGTCAAGGAAGTAAAAGAAGCCGAAACGGCCAAGGCAAAGCCGAAGCCCGCGAGCAAACCGAGCACCGCCACGCTTCAGAAACTGAGCAGCTCCAAGGGCAAGACCCATCAGCAGGAAATCGAAAAGCTGACCGCCGGCGACAAACCGATCGAAACGGGCGGCTGATGGCCGAGCAGTCTCTGCTTCCAAGCGGCTCGCTAGCGGAGCTGCGCGACCGCCGCTTGGCGTTGGCCGAGCGCGTAGCCGGACTGACCTGGGATCTGGGCGGGCTCACCTACGAGATGGCGATCCGCGATCACTATCGTCTCGACGTGCTCTCACGCCGCGCGGCCGAGCTGCAACAGGCCGACGCCGAGCTGGGCGAGGTGGAACGCCTGCTCGGCGCCGCCGAGGCAGGAGTCCACGGCCAGTGCCGCGCTTGCGGAGCCGTCCACAGCCGCGGCGCCGCCTACTGCTGGCATTGCGGAGCAAGCCTGCAGGTGGAGGCGCGCCCGGCGGTACTCGCGCAGGACAGCGCTGCACAAACCCCGTCGGCCTGAGCCGCGCGCAGGCGTTAGCGCGGTATTGCCAGTTGGCTATACTGTGTCTCATGGCGAAGGTTATGGTGTCGCTCCCCGGACGACCTGCTCGGCGCACTGGACGCCGAGGCCAAACGGCGTAACACCAGCCGGAGTGCCATTCTGCAGACTGGCGCTCGCCGAGAGCTCGGGCTGCTGCGCCGCGACCGTGAGGCTGTGCTCGGCGAGCTCGATTGTCTCTCTCGTAAGTGGAATGGCCCCTTTGACGCGGCCGCGCTTGTGCGTACAGAGCGGCTTCGCGACGGGTGAATACTCCTCTCGTCGCCGTCAACGGATGGCTCGTCGACGCGAGTATTGCCTTGAAGTGGTTCCTACCAGTAGACCGCGAGCCCGACGGTGACCTTGCGCGAACGACGATCGGCAGCCTCGCGATGCGCACTACAAGTTTGGCCTACTACGAGGTGGGCAACATACTTACGCGGCACTCCGGTCTCGAAGGAGTTCAGATCGGCGCGGCGCTCGGACTGCTGGAAGATATTTGCGGCGACCCGATTGAGCTCACCTCCGCCGACCGTCATTCCGCGGCGGCACTCGCTCTGGAACACAGACTCACCTTCTACGATGCCTCTTACGCGGCTTTAGCCAATCGCACGGGACGCCGGCTCATATCGGCCGATGGGGACCTGCTTGGACCGAAACTCGCTATCACCCTTCAACAGGCGCTGGTATGAGTAATCGCAAAGAAGCGTGAGCTTCTAGCGCTGCTCAGTCGAAGCGGGGTCGCGCTGGGCGAAGGCGTCTTGGGCGCTTGACTGAGTCGGTGGGGGCACAGAGGTCGGGGCGGCCTGCTGCGGAGTCGGTGGCGGCGCGGGCGCCTGCTGCGTCGTTGCCGGCGGCAAGGACGCCTGCTGTTGGCCAGGCGGCTGCGCGTCGTGGCTGTGGCTTGTCGCCTCGCCGGTCACCGACTGCTTGAACTCGCGCATGCCGGTGCCGAGCGAGCGCCCGATCTCGGGCAGGCGCTTGGCGCCGAACAGCAGCAACAGAATCACCACGATGAAGATGATGTGAAGGGGATTGTCGAGTCCCATTCACATCAGTCTAGGCACTATTGGCGGAAGTTGGGTGATTTCCGCGTGAGGACTTGTTTTGCGAGGGATCGGCGTCCTCGTGCTCACCGATCGCCCTGCGCACAAGCTGGCACGCCACGAGCAGCATCAACAGCGCGAAGCCGACCCTCAGCACACTGCCTGACAAGGCATTTGCCAAAGCCACACCGGCCGCGACCCCAGCGACCGACAACAGCCCCATCAGCAGCGCATCTTTGCGGCGCACGTTGCCGTAGCCGTCCTGCTTGATCGTGCCGACGATCGCCACAGGCACGATCGCAAGCAGCGAGGTGGCCTCCGCTTGGTGCTGTCCAAGGCCCAGCACGATCACCAGCCCAGGCACGAACAGCACGCCGCCGCCCACCCCGAGCAGCCCGCCGATGATGCCAGCGCACAGCCCGATCGCGATTGCAACGATCATTGCGTCAGCAGCTCCACGGCGCTTGCCACGAGCACGACGGCGAACAGCAGCGAGATCGAGCGGGTCGCAAGGCGCTGCTGTAGCCAAGTGCCGAGCAGCACACCGCCCACGGCCGGAACTCCCATCAATGCTGCGTCGAGCACGTGCACGTTGCCGTAGGCGCCCTGTGTGGCGGCGGCAAAGCCGGCGATGAACACGATTGCAGCGAGCGAGGTGCCGGTAGCCTCGCGTGGCCCATAGCCGAGCCACAGCACCAACAGCGGCACAATCACCGTCCCGCCGCCGACGCCGAACAGCCCGCTAAAGAGACCGGCGGCGCTGCCGATCACAGCCAGCTTGAGTGCTCTGTGGCTGCTCGGCTCGAGCTCTCGTTCAGCGGTCATGTGCAAGATGTGACCGGTCCGCCGCCACAGAGCGCCATACTAAAGGTCGTGTCCCCGGCCGCCCTGCTTGTGGAGGCGCTTGAGCCGCTCCGCTCCGACCCCGATCATGCAGCCGTGCTGCTTGATATCGACGGTACGCTGGCGCCGATCGTGCGCCATGCCGCCGATGCGCATGTGCCCGAGGCGACGCGCACGCTGCTGATCGAGATATCCAAGCGCTACCGGCTGGTGGGCTGCGTCAGCGGACGCCGAGCCGCAACGGCACGCCAGATCGTCGCGATCGGCAGCATCGCCTACATCGGCAACCACGGCGGTGAGCTTCTGCGCCCAGGGGCAACTCGTCCCGAGCTCGACCCAGAGTTGACCGCATGGTCGGAGCGAGTGCGTGAGTTCGCACGACGCGCCTTCACGCCTGAGCTGCAGCGCGCGCGTGTGCGCAGCGAGGACAAGGAGGCGATCGCGGCTTTTCACTGGCGCGGCGCGCCGGATGAGGAGTCCGCCGCAGCGCTCGTGCACGAGATCGCCGAGCGGGCCGAGGACGAGGGCTTTGCCGTTCACTGGGGTCGGATGGTGCTCGAGGTGCGCCCGCCGATCGCGCTGGACAAGGGACTGGGCGTCAGTGCGTTGCTGCAGAGCGCCACCGATCCCGACAACGGTATGCCGATCAAGACTGCTCTGTACGTCGGCGACGACAGCACCGACGTCGACGCCTTCCGTGCTCTGCGTGCGCTCGTCGACGCCGGCACGCTGGAGCTGGCCGTGCGCGTCGCGGTCGGATCGGAGGAGACGCCGCCCGAGCTGGCCGAGCAGGCCGACCTAATCATCGACGGGCAGAGCGGCGTGCGCGGCCTGCTCCAGGCGCTCCTGTGAGGATCGCCGCCGTGTCCAGCCGTCCACTGCGGAACGCGCGTTGACGCGATAACGAGGCGTGCACTTCGTCAACTTCCTCAGGGCCACAGTCCTGCTCAGCGCAGCCGCCGCCACCGCCCTGGTGATCGTCACCGTGTTCTCCGCCGCACCGTCTTCGGACCCGACGATTGTGCCGATCTCGGTCGGCTGGTGGGTGATTGCCGCCGCGATCGGACTGTGGCTGGGCCGCCGCGCCGAGGTGCACCCGCCGATCGCGCGCCTGCTGCGCGAGGCCAAGACAAGTACCGCGCTGCCCGAATATCGCCCGGGCGCCACGCTGCTGAACCGCCTTTGGCCACTGTTGCTGTTCACGGTGGTGGCCGGCGGTCTGGCTTTCATCGCCCCACAGATCCCAGGCATCGGCGCAGGCTTCGCGATCGCGGTAGCGCTGTGGTGGCGCCGTCAGGATGCCGCCGTGGCGGCGATCGAGGAGCGCGACGGGGTGCGCTTCCACGTACTGCGCACCTCCCCGCTACGCGCGATTGCGCTGGCACGCACTCCAGGCTTCAAGGCCCTGCGCCCGGAACGCGTAGGCGGCGCCACGACCTGAGAGGCGACAGGGCGCGAAGGTGAGCTCCAGTTCCGAGTCCAAAGCGCGCCGTGCCGGCGCCGCTACTTCTCTCGACGTCCTGATTGTCTCCCTGGGCGCGACCGGTGGCCTGCGCGCGGTCGACGACGAGCTGCTCGCTTCACTGCATCGTGCCGGTGCGAGCGCGGCGATCGCTCGCACCGAGCCGCCAGCGTCGGTGCGCACGCTGATGCTCACCGATCTGCTGTGGGCGCGCGCCGCGAGGCGATCGGCCATGGCTGAGCTTGTGCGCACGCCTGCACGCGCGTTGATCTACTCGACGACCACCGCGGCCTTGCTATGGCCGCGTCCGGGCGCGATCCGCTTCGACGCGCCTGCCGCCGCCAACCGCCCGGGTCGCCACGGCCTGTGGCAGCGACCGCTGGAGCGTCGTCGCTTGCGCGAAGCATCGCTCTTGCTGGCGCAGAGCGAGAGCGCTCTGCTCGAGGTCCCTGCGCCCGTGCGCGACGCCCGCCCGCGTGAGGGCACGCTTGTGCTGCCGGTGCCCGTCGAGCCGTCTGGGCCGCATGAATCACCCCCCTTGCGCGAGGCAGGCAAATCGAGTGAATCACATGCTGTGCGTGACATCGCCGCGATCACATACGCGGCGAACCCTGCCAAGAAGGGCCTCGACATCGTGCTCGATGCTTGGCGAGGAGTCCGCAGGCCTGAGGAGGAGCTGCTGGTGGCGGGCGTGGAGGAGCGCGAGCTGCGTAGTCTCGGCTATGCGCTCCCCGCAGCGGGCGTGCGCGTCGTCGGGATGCTGCCTGGAGAGGACTACCGCGCGCTGCTGCGCCGCGCGTGCGTATACGTGTGCGCGGCTCGCCGCGAGGACTATGGCATCGCCCAGCTCGAGGCTCTGGCGGACGGCTGCATGCTCGTGACGACGCCCTCGCCCGGCCCATACACGGCGCTACCGCTCGCTCGTGCGCTCGATGGCCGCCTGGTCGCGGCGAATCTCGCCGCGACCGACCTGGGTGCGGCCCTACGCACAGCGCTCGACGACCCGCTGGCCGGCTATGCACAGTGCGCGCTGGAGGCGCTCGGACCCTTCCGGCGTGCGGCCGTCGACAGGCTCGTCTCCGAGCAACTGTTGCCGGCCTTGCTCGGCAACTAGGCCTTAGCATATAGTCCCATTTGCCCCGATTCAGATAGCATTTGGAACCGACTGCCTTTAGACTCGGCCCATGTCAGCAACCGTTCGGGCGCAGGTTCGCCCTCGGTCGCGGGCGTGGCCGCAAGTGGACATCTCGCGCTGGAGCGGCTCTGCCTGGGGCGCCATCGGAGTAACCGTGAGCTTCATCGCGATTACCTGCTGGTGGCTCACACAAAATCGCAGCATCCCAATCTTCGATGCCGGCGGGCATCTGGAAACGGCGATCTATTTTCACCAACAGCTGCAGCTTTGTCACCTGCTCGAGCCGTTCAACAACACATCGCAATATCCGCCACTCGCACACGTCGTCGGCGCGCTCGCAATGTTCGTCGGTGGTGTGAACGTCGCCGCGCCAATCATCGCCGAGAACCTCGTGTTCGTCTCGCTGCTGACGCTCGGCTGCTACCAGACCGGTCGCCTGCTGTTCGACGCGCGCGCCGGTCTGCTGGCCGTGACCTTCGTGCTCGGCTCACCGTTGCTGATCGCGCAGTTTCATGTCTTCATGCTCGACGCTCCCGAGACGGCGGTCGTTGCCGTCTCGATGTGGCTGTTGCTCGCCAGCGAGGATTTCACTCACCTGCGCATGGCCGGCTTCGCCGGTCTCGCCATCGGCGCCGGCCTGCTCGTCAAGGTGCAGTTTCCTTTCTTCCTAGCGGGAATAGTCCTTGTGGCTCTCGCGCGCGGCGGATGGCGACAGTGGCGCGGCCTTGCCCTGTTCGCGGCAGTTGCACTCGTGGTCGGAGCGCCTTGGTACATAGACCATCTCTCCGAGCTGTCCACGATCGCGAAACTGGCCGGCACCAAATCGGGCGCCGTCGCCGGCAACCAACCGCCGACACTGTCCTTTACCAATCTCCTCTGGTACTTCTGGAGCACGCTCAACTCGCAGCTGTTCCTTGCGCTGTTCTTGCTCGTCATCGGCGGCGGCATCTGGACGATCGTCGCGGTTGTGCGCCAAGAGGAGAAGCGGGGCCTAAGGTTGGAGTTCCTGGCCGGCGGCTTCGTGGCATGGCTGGCGATCACGCTCACCCCCCATCACGACATTCGCTACGACATACCGCTGATGCCCTATCTGGCGGTGATCGCCACCGGCTGGATCGTCCATCTCCCGCGCGTGCCGCGCCTGGCCGGCGCCACAGTGCTCGTGCTTGCCGTACTCGCCAATACCCTCGGTACCAGCTTTGGCCTCGGGCGCCTCCTCGAAGCGAAGCTCCTCAGCGCGCCGCCGAATACCGAGGCGTATCCGGACCGGGTCGTGCTCTACTCGAATCGTGGCTTCCTGGTAGCCGGTCCGCAACGCGACGGCGACGTGCCCGGCCTCTTCAAAGCGTTGCGCGACAAAGGCGTCGAAGTCGTAGCTTTCAATGCCAATCAGATCGAAGCCGCCGATTTCTCAGGCGAAGGGCTCCGCCCGCTTGCGATGATCGCCGGATTGTTACCGTCGGTCGAAACGGCGCTGGCGAGCTCGTCGCCGGCCGCGGTGGCTGTCATTCACCAGTCGGTCTCATCGAGTTTGCCGCCCGCCTGTACGACGCTGAGTGATGGCACCGGCGTATGGCTGTTACGGCTGGACCAGGTGTCTGGCCATGTCGCTTACTATTGCCCGTTTCGCCAGCCTCAGTACTACGGTTGAGCAGTTTGGCGTGCGGGCTTGCGCAATTCGCTGAGTTGCTCCCACGAGCGTGTGTTGGCCACCTCGGCGGCGCTCAGCCACGCGCGACGCGCGGTCGCCACCCCCCAGCGCATAACCGCGAAACGCTCAGTGCCGTGGGCGTCGGAGTCGATCACGATCGTGGCGCCCGCCCGCGCGGCGGCGCGGGCGTGAACGTCGTTCAGGTCGCGGCGGTTGGGGTTGGCGTTGATCTCGAGCATCGTGCCGGTACGCAAGGCCGCCTCGATCAGCGCGTGCATGTCAAGCGCATAGGGCTCGCGCCGCTCGATCAGACGCCCCGTCGGATGTCCGATCGCGTCGATGAGCGGGTGCTCCATCGCCGCGACCATGCGCTCGGTCAGCTTCTGTTCGCTCATGCCGAAAGCGGTGTGCACGCTGGCGATCACCCAGTCCAGCTCTCCTAGCAACTCGTCCTCGTAGTCGAGCGAGCCGTCGGGCAGGATGTTCACCTCGCTGCCGGCCAGGATCCTGATCCCCTCGATGCTCGCGTTGGCTTCGTGCACGTGCTCGATCTGCAGGCGCAGCTCGTCGGAGGACACGTCGTTGCCAAACCCGTGCGACGCCGAATGGTCGGTGATCGCCACGTACTCATAGCCGCGGGCAAGCGCGGCAAGCGCCATCTCCTCGATCGTGTTGCGCCCGTCGGAGGCGACGGTGTGACAGTGCAGATCGCCCTTGATGTCCTCCAGCTCAATCAGCTCGGGGAGCCCATGTTGGGCTGCCGCGGCGAGCTCGCCGCGATCCTCCCGCAACTCCGGCTCGATATAGGCCAGGCCAAGCCGCGCATACACCTCCTGCTCGCTTGCATAGGTGCTCGTAGTCCCGGTCGCGTCGTCTTTGATGCCGTACTCGGACACGTGCAAGCCTTTGCGCACCGCCATTTCGCGCAGGGCCGCGTTGTGCTTGCCAGAGCCGGTGAAGTGCTGCATCAGGTTGCCGAGCTGGGCGGGCTTGGCGATACGCAGATCAACGCCTACACCGGAGTGGGTGTGTCCCTTCGCTCCGCTCTTGCTGGCGGAGCTGACGCTCTCGATCTCCGGCAGCGCGGCCAGGCTCTTGGCGAGCGTCACGGGTTTGCGCGTAACCGCGATCAGGTCGATGTCCTTGACACTGTCGGCCATGCGCCTGGCCGAGCCGGCGATCAGCACCTGGGTTCTCTCGCCCCCGAGCTCGGTGAGGCCCTGGGCCAGCGTTTGACCCAGCTCCAGCGCGTCTGGCAGCAGCAGGCGCCTCGAGCGCTCGGCTGAATCAGTGGGCATCCGCTCCAGCGCTTCGATGACGCTCGCCTCGAACTTCGCGCCGAGGCCCTTCACAGCCCGAAGCTTGCCTGCAAGTGCGGCTTCGCGCAGCGAATCGAGCGAGTCGATGCCGAGCTGTGCGTGCAGCAGTCGTACGCGCTTGGGCCCGAGGCCGGGCAGGCGCACGATCTCGATCATTCCGGTTGGCACCTTCGCGCGCAGCTTCTCTGCCGCCGGGATCGTGCCTGTGTCGAGCAGTGCGAGGATCTTCTGCTCGAGCGTTGCGCCGATGCCCGCCAGCTCGGTAACGCGGCCCGCGCGCGCCAACTCGGCCACCGACACTGGCGCCTCGCGCACCGCGCGCGCCGCATTGCGGTAGGCGAGCACGCGGTGCACGATCGCGCCGTCGAGCTCGTACAGGTCGCCAAGCTCTTCCAGCGCTTCGGCGATCGCCGAGTTGGGCAGCTCTCCGGCCACAGGGCTAACGCTTGGACCCGAGCGTCTGCCGAGTCTTCCAGCCGCAAATCAGCTGAGGAAAAGCGTTGCGCGACACTACTTCAACCGAACCGCAACGACTGTGTCCGGTGCAAGCATCAAGTGTGCTCTGTGCGCATGAACCGCCACAGACGCCCTTGTTTCGCCGGGGTGTCTCGTCGTGAGCGTGTCCGTGCCAACGCGCTGCGCCCCACCAGGAACTTCGACAACGTAGGAGAGCATCTTTGAAGAGAAGGAGCTGACGATGACGCTCAGGTGTGCGCCGGCTTTCCTGTCCCCGGCCGTATTCGCGCTTACGCCTTCAGACACTGTCGCGGCGAGCATGCCGGGCACGCGCGCGGCCGGTTCTATGCGGCTACCGAGCGGGATCCAGCGGTGCAGGAACAGCAGCGCCTGCCCGAGCGGCTGCAGCGTGACAGTGCCGTCTGGGTTGAACACGAGCGGGTCGTAGCTACCGCCGGCGGCGTGAAAGCGCACCTGCTGGAAGCCGCCGAGCAACGCGGCCACCACATAGCGCGCTGCCCACACGCCCGCCACGGGCATGTTCGACACGCCAGACTTGCCACCGCAGGAAGCGCTGTTGCTCTCGGAGACGATCGCCGGTCTGTGTACAGCCTGTGCGACGTTCAACAACCAGCCGTACTTTTCGACCAGCCCAACGCTTGCGTGCTCGGTGAGCAGACGGGCAGCTGTGGTCAGGGGTGTCCCGCAGGCTGAGGTCGGATAGGCGTGCACGTCCAACACGTCTGGTGGGTCGCTGTGCAGCGTCGGGCCGATCGTCGTGTCCCAACCGATCCCGGCAAGGTCGGGACCCTCGATCCGGACATGGCCAAGCATTGCCCTACGGCTCTGCCATTCGCTTGCGTACTCCTCGGCCGTCCACGGTGACGGGCGAAAGGCCGGGATCGTGACCCCGGGTTCGTCGGGGAAGATGTGGCTGATCCCGTACAGGTCGGGCTCATTGCCAAGCGAGAAGCTGAGCTGCGCCGCCGGGATCGCCTGCTCGGCCTCGGCGATCGTCGTGAGCTCGTCCGCGAGCGGGCTCGTCGCGAAGTTGAGCCCAATAGTGACCTGCACGCCGCTCTGGCGTGCCAAGCAGCCGAGCGTGGTCCAGAAAGAGGGGGGGATGAAGTAGCGGTAGGCGGCGGTCGGTCCGGAAAGGTCCTGCGAGTCGCCGCCGATGCGCAATGAAGGAGAGCCGAGCTCGCGCAACGTCGCCACCAGCGCTGGGCTGGGGCACGCCCCGGTGCCGAGCGCCTTCTCCATCAGCTGGTACTCAAGCGAGAGTCCAAACGGCGAGCGCTGGACGAGCGCCGCGTGCGCATTGCGGGGGAGGAGGGCGATCGCGCGCGTCGATGAGCTTGTGGCGAGAGACGTCGAAGACTTAGGTGAGCGCCGGGCGAGCAATTTGGAGGAGGTGGCGCGCGGAGCGAAGAAGGCTCGGTGCACGGCGAAAGGGGCGCGGCGCGGAGGGGAGTGGCGCGCGGCGCCGGCCGAGCCTACCGTCAAGATTTGAAGTCCCACGACGAGCAAGCTCGCCGACAGAGTGGCGCGCCACCAGCTCATCACTGCCTATGATAACCGTGCGAATGCTTGCAACTCGTGCCACACGTCGCCTCGCGGCATTGCTGGCGTGCTTGGCTCTTGGGGGTCTGCTCGCGGCGGTAGCAACCGCCGCTCAGAGCGCTGCTCCGAGGGGCGTCAAGGCCAGCATGTCCTACCGCTTCGGGCTGTCCGACTACGAACCGCAGACGTTCTCCGACCCGCGTGTCGCTGAGTTGGGGGTACACCTTGCTCGTGACGTGATGCCGTGGAACGTGGCTCTCAACAAGCGTGATCTAGCGCAGGCCACGGCCTGGCTTGACGCCGTCAAGCACGCTTACCACATCATTCCGCTGGTCACTTTTCAGCACGCAGACAACAACGGCCCGGCGCCGAGCCCGGGGCAGTTCTTGAACGCCTTCAAGCGCTTCCGCAAGCTGTTTCCCTGGGTGACGGAGTTCGTCCCCTGGGACGAGGCCACGCACGACACACAGCCCACGGCTCACCATCCTTGGCTCGCGGCCGAGTACTACAACGCGCTCGCGGCCAATTGCCCGGGCTGCGAGATCACCGCGCCGGACATCCTCGACTCCGACGGCAACGTCGAGGCTTGGATCGGCTCATTCCTCGAACGTGCCCATCCTTATCCGAAGATCTGGCCCTTCAACCCTTACAGCAGCGTCAGCACTGACAGCCCCGCATTGATCGAAAACTTCCTCGCGGCGACACGCGGACAAGTGTGGTTCAGCGAGATCGGCGGAGTGGTGTGGTGGCGCTTCAAAGGCAAGCTGATCGATCACGGCGAAGCGTTCGCGGCCAGGGCCGCGGAAAACATCTTCAGGCTAGCCCAGCTCAGTCCGAGGATCACCCGCATCTACTACTACCACTGGCGCTCGCCGGGCAATCCGACGGCCAAGGCAGCAAGGAGGGCGACCTGGGACGCCGGCCTGATAAAGGCCAACGGCGCGGCGCGCCCGGCGCTGTACGTGGTCGCGCGCGAACTTCACCGCAGCATCCAGAAATCGATCCCGAAGATCTTCTAGCTGAGTTCGAACGTTGCTGTGCGCCGGTCACGCCAGTAGATCGTCACCGGGCACGCGCCACCTGAGGCGGTCACGGTGCAGGTTCCGTGCTTGATCGTGGCTCCGGGGGCGGCAAGGTGCTGGTGCTCTGGGGTGAGCCAGATAGTCGTGTGCAGCGTTGTCTTGCTGGGCATGCTCATGCCCAGCGTGACCCCTGCCGCGGTGGCGCTTAGCGTCCAGCTGACACGTCCTAGCACGCGACCGCCCACGGCTCTGTAGCGGCCGAGCAGCAGCACTTTGCGACCCGTGCCGTGCACACCTGTGAAGGCGGGAGTTGCGACTGTGCCGTCAGCGTAGGTGAGCGCCCACGCGCTCGATGACTCGCCGTGGATCGGACGTAGCGCCAGCAGGTCACGCCAGCCGGAGATGTCGCTCAGCTTCACGGCGACAAGACCTTGCGCCCCGCGCGGGTCGTTGCTCGTGGCGCGTCCGGCGAGCTCCCACCAGACGTTCCCCGACCGGCCCCACACCAGGCCGCTGGAGGCGAGATCGTCGACAAGCAGTTCGCGATTGTCCGCCGGTAGCGAGGCCTCTGGCGTCCCCGGCCGCGGCCACTTGGCGAGCGCATCGGAAAGTAGCCACAGTGTCAGGCCCTCGTACTGGTTCAACGCCGCATACCCGTCCATGATCGATGGACTCCAGTCAAAATCGAGGCCGGGGACGATTGGCAGCAGACCGCTGGGGCTCAGCGGGTAGGCGGCTTGCAGATAGGAGATCGCGCGCTGGGCATACGCGCGCCACGCGGCCGCGTTGGCCGGTTCGATAGCCGCGCGCCTGGCCCCGAGTGCTGCCGCGGCGGCCTGCACCCATGATTGGTCGAGCGAGCGGCCCGAGAGCGAGAGCTGGCCGTCAGGGGCCATCATCTCGAGCGCATAGCGGTCAGCCTGACGGCGCAGTTTCGATACGGTCTGCCCGATCGCTTGCGGGTCGTTTTCGCCGATGCTCTCCAGCATGAACGTCGAGAACAGCTCGTAGGCGACCGGCTCCGAGCCGGGGTCTGAAAGCTCGCGCGCGATCCCTCCCGCTGGTGAGCTCGTGAGTGCGACGGGCGCTCCGGGCTTCGCATGGGCGCGAAGTTCGCCACTGGCAAGGCTCTGGAGTGGCGCGCCAGCGTGCGTGACGGCCAACTCGAGATTAGTCCGGATCTGTGCCCCCACGCTGGCGGGGGTGACCGACAGCGATTCCGGCTCGCCTTCGATGTGGTCGCTCAATAGCAGCGCGGCGCCGGCCGCCCACACCAGACGCCAGTTGCCGTAGCAGCCTGGCTCAGTGAGGCAGCTGCTTTCCGTAGGTGGTCCGATCTGCCCGGCGCGCCATGCAAGCGGCGCCTGCAGCGTTCCCCACACGCGTGCGGGGAACAGGCCCTGCTCGCCATCGTGGATCACGGCGGCGATCGCCAGCAGATTGAACGGGTCATTGGGGATCGGCAGCGTCAGGGCGGAGCTGAGGATGCGCGCGCCGGCGCTTTCCAGACCGCTGTCGCTGTCCAGCTCGGCCTGCTTGAGCATCACGTCGGCGAGCAGGATCACGCCGTAGTTATCGCCCGTATCAGCGGGATTGAGCGGGTCGGCGACGCGCCCGTCGGCGGTCGTATAAGGCTCCCATGCGCGCGCGACTGACGTTATGTAGCTGCTCAGCTCGCCGGCGCTCATACTCGGTTGAGGCGGGTCTGCCCACGCTGTGCCTGCCCACAGCAGGGCGATAAGGAGCGAAACGGCCGCAACCGTAATGAATGGCCTCGGGATCATGAGCTTGAGGCGCATCCTGCGCCAGGCAGTGTGTTTCGCCGGGAGGCGCATCGCCACCTGCCACGCTTTAGGGTACGCATCCGTGAGTCCCGCCGATCCACATGCCGAGCGCGACGTCCCCTGGCTGATCCTGCCGACCTACAACGAGGCCGAGAACATCGAGGCGATTGTCGTGGCGGCTGGCGGTGTGCTGTCGGGGGCAAACGATGACGCCTACAAGGTCCTGATCGTCGACGACGGCTCGCCCGACGGCACGGGCGAGATCGCCGACCGACTCTCGGCAGAGCGCGAGCAGGTCGAGGTGCTTCATCGCACCGAGAAGAACGGCATCGGCCCGGCCTACTTGGCTGGCTTTCGCTACGCGCTCGACCATGGCGCCGCCTATGCGATGGAGATGGACTCCGACTTCTCCCACGATCCCGCCGATCTCGCACGACTGCTTGCGGCGGTGCGCTCCGGCGCTGATCTGGCGCTCGGCTCGCGCTACGTGCCCGGCGGTGGCGTGGTCGATTGGAGCCTGTTGCGGCGCTTCATCAGCCAGGGCGGCTCAACGTATGCGCGCTGGGTGCTCGGTCTGCGCGTGAAGGATCTCACCGGCGGCTTCAAGTGCTTCAAGCGTGAGGTGCTCGAAGCCATCCACTTCGACAGCGTGCGCTCGCAGGGCTACGCCTTCCAGGTAGAGCTGACCTATCGCGCCTCGCGCGCCGGCTTCAAAGTGGTCGAGGTGCCGATCGTCTTCAAGGACCGCGAGCTTGGCCAGAGCAAGATGTCCTGGTGGATCGCAGCGGAGGCGATGTGGCTGGTGCCACGCCTGCGCTTCGGACGCCAGCCGCCGGCGCCGGCGGTGCGCGCCGCGACGCAGAGCGAGGTACACGCGGCGTCCCCAGAGCCGCACGCCTCCACCCGCACCTGACGCCTTCGCAGAAAGGCGAGTCGGCACTACCGCGAAACCGCGGCACTTTCTCGCGGCTCACGTGGACGTGCGCCGCGGCCGATAGAGAGACCGTGGACGCCTCCTCATATGCGCTCTACCACGGCGTTCGCCGTACCCGCGCGACGCTGCACACCTGGCAGCGCCGGCCGCTGCCCGTGCTCGGAAGCTGGGTCGCCGGGTCGCTGCTTGCGGCCGTCGGTCTGCTGCTGGCGGTGCTCGTCATCTCCGAGCTGTTCACCAACTACGTTCAGCCGGTCGAACTGCAGCCCCCCTTCGCGGTGGGCGATCTCGGCGATGTCGTCGCGGTTGTCTCCCACAACCTGCTCGTGCTCGCGCTGCACGCCGTCGCCTGCGTTGCGGGCTTCATCGCCGGCAGCTCGCTGCCGCTGCAGGCCGAGGGCAAGAGTGGGGTCTCGCTGTGGGTGCATGAGCACGGAGGCCGCATCGCGATCGCGTTCGTGGTTTGCGCCACCACCTTCTCGCTGTCAGCCCAGGCCTATGTGCTCGGGCATACGCTCGCCGGTGTCGCCCACTTCATGAAGGTGTCGCCGGCGCTGCTGCTGCTTGGGGTGTTGCCGCACGCGATTCCCGAGCTGATGGCACTGTTCCTGCCGCTCGCCGCCTGGATCATCGCCAGCCGTCGGGGGGAGTGGGATCAGCTGCTTGCGGCCACTGTCGTGACGGTTGCGATCGCGCTGCCGATACTCGTTCTGGCCGCGCTGATCGAGGTGTACGTCTCACCGCACCTGTTCACCGCGCTCACCGGCCTGCACCCGCCGATCGTCGGCAACTGGGAAGGGTTCACGGTGAGCGTCACCAAATGAGCTAGGCCGGATGGCCGGTCGATTGGTGGCAGCTCCGCCCGCGCACATCGTAGGCTGGCTGCCGACCTGAAATGCGCTGCTTTACTTTGTATAGTGAGTGTTGGGCGGTTCGGCGAGGACGAGCACTGGACCGCAACGAGACGACGGCCACCCGATAGGAGAATCCCATGGCAGGCACCCTCAACGAAGTCACCGACGCCAACTTCCAGGCCGAGGTCGTCGAGTCCGAGAAGCCGGTGCTCGTCAACTTCTGGGCTCCCTGGTGCGGGCCTTGCCGCGTGGTTGGCCCCGTCCTGGAGGAGATCGCCTCCGAGCGCGAGGACCTGCGCATCGTCAAGCTGAACGTCGATGAGAACCAGCAGACGGCAGCCGCCTTCCAGGTGCTGTCGATCCCGACGATGATCCTGTTCAAGGGCGGCAACGCCGTCAAGACGGTCGTCGGGGCCTACCCCAAGAAGAAGATCGAGGCCGAGCTGGACGGGGCTCTAACGGCGGCTTAGGCCGATCTCGAGCGTCAGCTCTTCGATCTCGGTTTGCTCGCGATAGTCCATCGCGGCCGCGTCGCCGTCGCTGAGGGAGAGCTTCACGGCAAGCGTCTCGCCGCTCACATACGCCTCGTGCTCTCCGGCTGCCTGCGTCAGTGCCGCATCACCGCCCAGCACCAGCTCGATGCGGTCCTCGACCTCAAGGCCGGCGCTCTTGCGTGCGTTCTGCACGGCGTGCACGATCTCGCGCGAGCGCCCCTCACGCAGTAGCGAGTCGTCGATGCTCAGGTCGAGCGCAACGGCATGCGCGCCCTCGCGCTCGACCGAGTAGCCCTCGGGTGCCTTCATCGTGAGGATCACGTCCTGCTCGGTGAGCGTGTGCTCGCGGTCGCCGACCGAGATCCCGATACCGTCACCGCCGCGTACGGCGGCTGCTACGCGAGCCGGGTCGAGCGCCGCGAGCGCCTTCGC
The DNA here is from genome assembly GCA_963723175.1 of uncultured Solirubrobacterales bacterium. Lineage (GTDB taxonomy): Bacteria > Actinomycetota > Thermoleophilia > Solirubrobacterales > Solirubrobacteraceae > Palsa-744. Next base: position 48,326 of record CAVRPO010000008.1, read on the forward strand.
CGCGAGCGGCATGTCTTTGCCGAACAGCGGGCCCAGCGTGCGGTAGTTGGCCTTGAGCTCGTACTCGCCTAGCTCCTCCGCCGCCTCCACGAAGCGCACCTGGCGCACGTTGAGCTCCTCGCGCACGATCTCCACGAGCCGTTCGATCGCCGCGCGCTCGCGGCCGTCGGCCACCACAACCGCCTCCGCCAAAGGCTGGCGTACCTTGATCTTCGCCTGGGCCCTAGCGCCCAAGCCGAGGCGCACGGTCTCGCGCGCGATCGCCATCGCCTGCTCCAGCGACTCGTCGCGCGCCGGCAACGTCTCGCCGACGGGAAAATCGCACAAGTGCACGCTGGCAAGAGCGCCGTCGAGGTTGTCGTAGATCTCATCGGCCACGAACGGGCAGAAGGGAGCGAGCAGCTTGGAGACGATCAGCAGGCACTCGCGCAACGTCGCGAACGCCGCATGGTCTCCGTCCCAAAAGCGTCGGCGCGAGCGGCGCACATACCAGTTTGATAGGTCGTCGACCAGCAGGGAGATCGCTCGCCCCGCGGTCGTCGCGTCGTAGGCGTCCAAACGCTCGGCCACCACCGCGGCAGTTCCTGCCGCGCGCGACAGCGCCCAGCGATCCAGATCGCTTACGGAGGCAGGCGTTATGCCGCTCCCGATCGCCTTGCGTCCCGTCGCACTGGCTCCCTCAGCCCCTACCCTAATCCCTCCGGCAAGCACATCCGCATTTGCATTTGCGTAGAGCGTGTAAAAGAAATAAGTGCTCCACAGTTGCTTAAGGAACAGGCGTACGCCCTCGCCGATCGCCTCCTCGGAGAAGCGGTAGCCGTCCCAGGGTTGCTTGGATGTGAAGAAGTACCAGCGGAACGCATCGGCGCCGTACTTGTCCAGTACCTGCCAAGGCTCGACGGTGTTGCCCTTGGACTTCGACATCTTCTGCCCGTCGGCGTCGAGGATCAGCCCGAGGCAGACGACGTTCTCGTATGAGGACTTGTCGAACAGGAGCGTCGAGACCGCCAACAGCGAGTAGAACCAGCCGCGCGTCTGGTCGAGTGCCTCGCAGATGAAGTCCGCGGGGAATTCTTTTTGGAATTGTTGTTCGTGCTCGTGGGGATAATGGTGCTGGGCGAAGGGCATCGAGCCGGAGTCGAACCACACGTCGATGACCTCAGGTACTCGCTTCATCGGCTTGCCGCACACAGCGCCCTTGGACGCGCCCGGCTCCTCGTGTGACTCGCCGTTGGTCGATGTAATGGATAGAGGGTCGTGCTCGTGGGTGCACGGGAGCACAACTTCATCCACATAGGGCCTGTGGTGATCTTCAAGGGTCGTGCCAGAGAGCTGCTCTAGCTCCGCGAACGACCCGATCGTGAGCATGTGTCCGGCCTCGCAGCGCCACACCGGCAAGGGTGTGCCCCAGTAGCGCTCGCGCGAGAGCGCCCAGTCAACATTGTTGGAAAGCCAGTCACCGAAGCGCCCGTGCTTGATGTGCGGCGGGTACCAGTTGATCGTCTCGTTCGCGGCCATCATTCGCTCACGCAGCTTGGAGGTGGCGATATACCAGGAGGGCTTGGCGTAGTAGATCAGCGGCGTGTCGCAGCGCCAGCAGTGGGGATAGGAGTGCTCGTAGTCGCTGCGGCGAAACAGCAGCCCGCGCGCGTCGAGGTCGGCAATCAGCTCCTCGGTAAGTGCGGGGTCCTTGACGAAGCGGCCCAAATAGGAGCGGCCATCGTGCCCGCGCACCGCGATCCCGTACCGGCCGTCGGGACCCACCGGATTGAAGAGTGTGTGGGGCTTAGCTGGGTCGAAGATGCCGGCCGCGGCAGCGGCCCTGAAGTCGTCTTCGCCAAAGGCCGGCGCGATATGCACAAGGCCTGTGCCGTCCTCGGTCGTAACGAAGTCGCCGGCGATGATTGGCGCCGTTTCGGGGTCGTCCACGCCGATCGGAAATATCGGCGCACGGTAGGACGCGCCCGCGCTCGTCTCGCCCGTGCCGTCGGTCTGCTCCCCGATCAGCTCGCTGCCGGGAAACGTGGCGAGGATCTCCGCGTCGCCGCCAAGTACCTTCTCGACCAGCGCGCGCGCGAGGATCAGCGTCTCCCCGTTTGAGAGCACGCGCGCATACTCCACCTCCGGCCCTGCGGCCACCGCGACGTTGCCCGGCAAGGTCCAGGGGGTGGTGGTCCAGATCAACAGCTTGTCGCCGGCCCTGACCGGGCCGTGGTCGGCGGCGATCCGCAGGCGCAGATAGACCGACGGGTCCACCACGTCCTTGTATCCAAGTGCTACCTCGTGCGAGGACAGTGCGGTGCCGCAGCGGTAGCAATAGGGCACCACCTTGTGCCCCTCGTACAGCAGCCCCTTGTCGCTGATTGTCTTCAGCGCCCACCACACCGACTCGATGTAGCTCTCGTCCAGCGTCCTGTAGGCGTGCTTGAGGTCCACCCAGAAGCCGATCCGCTCGGTGAGGCGGTCCCACTCCTCCAGGTACTCGAATACAGAATTGCGGCACTCTTCGTTGAAACGCTCGATACCGATGCCAAGCTCTATCTCGGCCTTCGAGGTGATCCCGAGCTTCTGTTCGACCGCGATCTCGACGGGCAGCCCGTGGCAGTCCCAGCCGCCCTTGCGCTCCACGCGATAGCCGCGCATCGTCTTGTAGCGCGGATAGATGTCCTTGAACACGCGCGAGAGCACGTGGTGGGAGCCGGGCCGGCCGTTGGCGGTGGGGGGCCCCTCGTAGAACACCCACTGCTCGGCCCCGTCGCGATTGCGCAGCGACTCACCGAACACGTCGCGCTCACGCCAACGCTCGAGCACTTCCTGCTCGAGCTCTGGCAGCTCCTGGCGCGCATCCACCTCGCGCGGGGGCACCAATCGATTTTTCGGAGCGGCCATTGGGCGGCCCATTGTAGGTGGGGTAGGTCGATTGGCCGTTTGCCGAGGACAGGCAGGAAGGCAGGAACCCTATTTCAAACCTGACGGGCGCCCGGAGGTCATCTGAAGGCAGGAACCCTTATTCCAAACCTGAGGGCCCTGGAGGTCATATATCGTGGACGGCGATCCGGACTTATAACCTAGAGGTTATAAGTCTGATCTTGTGTCTGTGTGGATCCAATCCCAGGCTCGAATCTAAAAGCGACGGTGACTCCGTACGCTTGTTCAGCGTGGCCTGAATACCGCTCTCTTCAAGAGGCGTGCGCCGCGACGGACGATCTCGCGGGCGTCGCTGGCGCAGTGTTGATCAATCGCTCGCGCAACATACGTACCGCCTCAGCGGGCCCTGGGCCGATGCGCGTGACTGTGCTCGCCCCGGTCTCGGGCAACGCGCCGCGATAGTCGAGCACCTGTAGGTCGCCGCCATTCTGGCGCGTCGCATACACGACCCGCCCGACCGCGTCCAGCGATTTGCAGTGCCCGCCGAGGACCATCGCCTGCGGGCGCAGCGCACGCAGCGCGCTCCCTACACGGGTACTGTCAAGCTCGACCGGCAACGTCAACACGCGCAGGCCCGCGCGCCTGAGGAACAGCTCCAGTGCCTGTACGTACAGACCGTCCATGTCCATGCTCTGGTTGGCGTCGAAGATCAGCACACCCTCATCGCGGGTGGAGGGTGGCGCCACACGCTGGGCGGCGGCCAGCCAGCCGGTAGCGTAGCGCCAGGCGAAGCAGTACTCAGGTGAGCCCGCGAGGTAGTTGCCGGGCACGTCCACCTTGTCGCCGCAAGACACTCGATCTTGTGAGGTGGTCGGGTTCTCGGGTGTCATTCTGCCCACGGCAGGCAGCAGCACCGTCTCCACTGTGCGCTCCACCGAGCGCACGGCCATGCTCTCCTCCAGCAGGCGATCCGCCTTTTCCTCGCTGAATTCGGTGAATGCCGCGGATAGTCGCACCGGGGTTGATGGGCCCTCGCCGCGCTCGCGCGCTACCGAGATCGCCGAGGCGATGTCCTGTGTCTCAGCATATGCCTGTCTCAGCGCCTCGATCTCGGCGAGGTCGAACTGACGGTGACCACCCTCGGTGCGCTGCGGCTTGGGGTAGCCAAAGCGGCTCTCCCAGCTGCGCAGGGTGTTGGGGCTCACGCCGAGCAGAGCAGCGGCGGCGTTCGTGCGGATCACGCTCATCTGCGGCAATGGTGAGCTTTGACCAGCGCGCTAGCAAGGCCCGCAAGCTGCGCTGCATCCTGGGATATCGCCTGCACGGGCAGGAGCGCGGCCGTGTAGGACGACGCTCAGGCGCCAACAGGCACCGGCGTACGCACGCGCGAGGCGAGCGACGCGCGGGCGCGCCACAGCTTTGATGCACGCACCCAAGTGGGGATGCATCGTCTGTCTCTCCATACGATGAGGGTCGTGCCCGCGCGCGAGACACCCCAGATGCGGCTTCGCCTCTACCACCACCATGACGGTGCCCGCGTCGCCTACCGCGAGGTCGGCACTGGGCCGCCACTTGCGTTGCTTCACTGCGGGCTACTGTCCCATCGCGAGTGGGAGCCGGTCGTCGAGCGCCTCGCCGAGTGCCACCGGCTCGTGATCCCCGATCTGCCCCTGCACGGCGATTCCGAGGATCGCCCACGCCATCCCTACACGATCGACTGGTTTGCTGAGGTGATGAGCGGCTTTGCGGCAGACGTGCTGGGCCCCAACCCGCTGCTCGTCGGCCACGATGCCGGCGCCGAGATCCTCATGCACGCCGTCATGACAGGACAGCTGCAGCCCAGTCGGCTTGTGCTGATGCCCAACCGCCTGCACCGGCCGGTCGAGTACGTGCGCAGGCGCGAAGCGTGGCGGCTGGCCACGCTCGGTGGTTCGCTCCCGGGTATGGATCGCGTGCTCAGCCACGCCACCAAACTGGTGTTCACCCCTGAGCTAGGCATGCGCATGTCCGAGCGCCGCGCGCCCGAGGCCGGAGACCTGATCCGTCACGCCTTTGGCGACGTGCCAGGGAACCCCAACCTTGCCCGCTCGTGGGCCAAGTGCGCGCGGCGCTGGCCGCGTGGTGCCCAGACGCAGCTGCTCGAGCTCTACCCCAAGCTCGACATGCCGGTGCTGCTGTTGTGGGCCGACAACGATCCTGTCCATCCGCTTGCCGGCGCTGAAGAGACGCTGCGTTTGTTGCCGCGTGGGCAGTTGCGCGTGCTCGCCGGAACGGGCTTTCTGATGACCTACGACGACCCCGTGGGTGTGGCACGGGAGCTAGTGGCCTTCTGCGGGTAGATTTACGGGCCCGATGGCGACCGAGGAGACTCGATGACCGACAAGCAGCTCTGGGGCGGGGAGACCGCCAAGGCAGTGGCAAATTTCCCGATCTCCGGCGAGACGATGCCGGTATCGATCGTGCACTGGCTGGCGCGCATCAAGGGCGCCGCCGCGGCCGTCAACGGCGAGCTCGGGCTGCTCGACAAGCGCCGTGCCGCGCGCATCGAGAAGGCGGCCGCCGAGATCGCCGCGGGCAAGCACGACGCGCAGTTCCCGATCGACGTGTTCCAGACCGGCTCGGGCACCTCCACCAACATGAACGCCAACGAGGTCATCGCCACCCTTGCCGGCGAGAGCGTGCACGCCAACGACCACGTCAACATGGGCCAGTCCTCCAACGACGTGTTCCCCTCCGCCGTGCACCTCGCCGCGCTCGACGTCGCCCAGAACGAACTGCTGCCCGCGCTCAAGCTGCTGGAGCGCTCGTTTGCCATCAAGGCCAAGCGCTTCTCCGGCGTGGTCAAGTCCGGGCGCACCCACCTGATGGACGCGGTGCCCGTCACGCTTGGCCAGGAGTTCGCCGGCTACGCCGCCCAGATGGCGCTCGCGCAGGAGCGCGTCGGCAGTGCGCTCGTGCATGTCGGCCAGATCCCGCTTGGCGGTACCGCCACCGGTACCGGCCTCAACGCGCACCCGAAGCTTCGCCGAGAAGGTGCGCGCGCGGCTGAAGCGCGAATCGGGCCTCAAGCAGATCGCTGCGCCCCTGGATCCCTTCGAGGCGCAGGCCAACCGCGACGCGCTCGTCGAGCTGTCCGGCGCGCTCAAGGTGCTCGCCGTGTCATTGACGAAGATCGCCGGTGACCTCGCGCTGATGGGCTCCGGCCCGCGCGCGGGCATCGGCGAGATCTTCCTGCCCGAGCTGCAGAAGGGCTCCTCGATCATGCCCGGCAAGGTCAACCCCGTGATCCCCGAGGTCGTGCTGCAGGTCTCCGCGCAGGTGATCGGCAACGACACCGCGATCACCATCGGCGGGCTGCAGGGCCAATTCGAGCTCAACGTGCGCATCCCGCTGATCGCGCGCAACCTGCTCCAGTCCTTGCACCTGCTCTCGAGCACCACGCGCGTATTCGCCGAGAAGTGCGTCGACGGCATCCTGGTCAACAAGGAGGGCTGCGCCGCCTCCGCCGGCGCCACGCTCGCGGTCTCCGCAGCCCTGAATGACGCGATCGGCTATGACAAGGGCACAGCGATCGTCAAGAAGGCCACCGAGTCGGGGCGCCCACTGCGCGAGATCGCGCTGGAGGAGGGGGTCGACGCCAAGCTGTATGACGCCACGATCGACCTGAAGAAGATCGCAGCGGGGAATCGGTCTAGATAACATGGGCGGGTGGATATATTCTCTTTACGCAATTCACAATAGTGACTACATTCCGTAGTTACTATTAGCAATTGCAAAAAGTGGATATCCACACAGACGCCTCTTTAGGTTGCGAGCGCGAGCATCGAATCGAGCAAAGCTCGCGCTCCCGCCTTCGACAGTGGTTCGTTGAGGTTGCCGCACTTCGGCGATTGCACGCAGGAGGGACAGCCGCTTTTGCAAGGGCACTCCGCGATCAAACGATGTGCGTCGCGGCACAACTCCTCAAAGCGCTGGTAGGCCAGGCGCGTGATGCCGATGCCGCCGGGGTGCCCGTCGTAGATGAAGATCGTGGGACCGCCGGTTTGAGGATGCGCATTGGTGGACAGTCCGCCGATGTCCCAGCGGTCGCACATGGCGATCAGGGGAAGCACCGCGATCTGGGCATGCTCGGTGGCGTGTAGGGAGCCGAGCAGCGCGTCCATCGGGATTGTCCCGTCGCTGACGGTCACCTCGCGATGGGCATCCCGCTCAGCCCTGTCGTTGTTCGCGGGCGCTCCCCCGGCGAGGCCTGTGAGCGTGGCGCCGTCAAGCTCGAACCACAGCGCCTGCGTCGAGAACGAGGTTTGTGGCAGATCGAGCATCACAAGATCCATCTGAGCATGGTCGGCGAGGCGCTTGCGCTGGTAGCCCAGCACGGTCTCCGTAACCGACACCTCGCCAAAGGAAAGCGTCACGCCAAGCACCTCACGACGGTCGAGCAGGCGCTCGATGTTGGTGTCGGTCTCGCGCTTGGGCTGCGTGTACCAGTCGCCGTCGAACGGCGCCACCAATGCACGACGGTGCTCCAGGTCCAGTTCGCGCACCTCATAAGAGCGGCCCTGATGAAGGTAGATCGCGCCGTCGTGGATCGTGGAGTGGGCACGCGCGGCCTCGGTCTGGCCAAGCAGCTCGCCGGACGACACGTCCACGATCGCGAAGCTGTCGGGCGAGGATGAGCGCAGCGAGACCTTCGCGGCTGGGTAGTCGTCGGGGCGGCGCAAAACGTACATCTCTCGCCCTCCCACACGGTTTCGGTCCGTCTGCACGTCACCGGCGTCACGCCCGGCCACACGCTTGCGCAACAGTCCGGCGGAGACGAGCGCCTCGGCGTGGGCCTCCCAGCGCGGGCCGAAGAACTCTGCGTCGCCGCCTTCTAGTGGTCCCTCGTACGCCGCGCACAGCAGGTGTGCCTGGTGGATCTGGGCGCTCTCGTGGTCAAGGATCGCGGCCTCCACCGCCCGCTCCAAGAACTCGTCGGGATGACGGCAGAAGAACTGGTCGAGCGCGTCCTCGCCGGCGACGTAAACGGCCAAACCCTTGCCGCGGCGCCCCGCACGCCCCCACATCTGGCGCAGCGCGGCCACGGTACCGGGAAACGTGACCACCACGGCTGCGTCGAGCTCGCCGATGTCGATTCCCAGTTCCAGCGCGTCGGTCGTGATCACAGCGCGCAGCTCGCCGCCTGTCAAGCGTGCCTCCAGCTCCCGCCGCTGCTGGGAGGTGTAGCCGGCGCGGTAGGCGGCAACCCGCTCGGCCAAGTCGGGATCGGAGCGTTGCAGGTCTTCGCGGACCATGCGCGCCAACAGCTCGACACCCTTGCGCGACTTCATGAAGCAGATACAGCGTGCCCCTTCGCGCACGAGCCGTGCCAGCAGCTCGGCGGCCTCGCCGATCGCGGAGCGACGCGCACCGATCGCCTCGTCTGTCAGCGGCGGGTTCCACATCGCGATCTGCCGACGCGGGGTGGGGGAGCCGTCGCGGTCGATCAAGCCGACGTCGTCGAGGCCGGTCAGGCGCTCGGCCAGCTCCAGCGGATTGGCGATCGTGGCGGAAGCAAGGAGCACGCGCACGTCGCTGCCGTAAGCTGCGGCGACCCGCAGCAGGCGGCGCAGGACGTTGGCGACGTGTGAGCCGAACACGCCGCGATACACGTGCGCCTCGTCGACGACGACGATGCGCAGGTGGCTGAACAGCCGCTCCCAGGCGCCGTGATGGGGCAGGATGCCGATGTGCAGCATGTCGGGGTTGGTGAGCACGACGTTGGCACGCCGGCGGATGTCGCCGCGCGTGTCGCGCGGCGTGTCGCCGTCGTAGATCGCCGGACGCACCTGCTTGGTCGAGCCCGAACGCGTTGATCGCCCGAGCCTGATCCTGGGCGAGCGCCTTGGTCGGATACAGATACAGCGCCCTTGTAAACGCGTCGCGGCAGAGCGCGTCGAGCGTCGGCAGGTTGAAGCACAGCGACTTGCCCGAGGCGGTGCCGGTCGTGACGATCGTCGTGCGCTGCCAGGCCGACGCGAGCGCCTGCGCCTGATGGGAGTAGAGCTGCTCGATCCCCACACGATCGAGGCCGGCCACTACATCGGGGTGCAGCTCCCTGGGGATATCTACAAGCGTCGCCTCGGCCGGACCTTCGCCGGCCTCGCGCACGAGTCGCCCGTCTTCGCGCGCCTCGTCGAGCAGCGAGCTCCAGGGCTCGATCATGCGTTCAGTGGCCACGCCTTGCGATAGTAGACCCCGATGATCAAGCTCCACGGTCATGCCACGCGCGAAAGCTCGCACCCTCTGTCGTTCGCCGCCGGCTCACCACGATATTTGGCCACGTGGGCATGAGCGTTCGCTGCCTCTATCTCGACCTCGACGGCACCCTGCTCGGGCGGGGAGCCTCGCTCGTACACGATGGTGAGGGCAACGTAACGCTTGAGGGAGTGCGTGCTATCCAGGCGTGCTTGCGGGCGGATATCGAGATCGTGCTCATGTCCGGTCGCCGTCGCATCCAGGTGGCCGAGGACGCCCGCCTGTTCGGCCAGAGCGCCTATATCTTCGAGGCGGGCGCGTGCGTGGTGCTGGGTGCTGGGCTCCTTGGCGCGGCAAATGGCGGTGGCGCGGGCGTTCGCGTCGGCGCTCCCGCGGGTGGCGAGGAGCACTGGCTCACGGGCGAGTTGTTGCCGGGCGAATTGACAATCGCCCAGCAGATCGAGCGCTCGGGGGCCCCTGCGCTGCTGCTCGAACGCTACGAGGGCCGGCTCGAGTACCACGAGCCGTGGCATCTGGACCGCGAAGTCTCACACCTGTTTCGGGGCCTGGTCGACGCGCTCGAAGTAGATGCCTTGCTGGCTGAACACGGGCACCGGGACCTACGCCTCGTGGACAATGGGGTCGTCAATCGCCGCTCTCCTGCGTTGGCGGATCTACCGCATGTGCGCGGCTACCACCTCGTGCCCGCCACTGCGTCGAAGGCAGCAGCCGTCGCGTTTCACCGGCAAGTCCGCGGCTACGCGCGCGGGGAGACGATTGCCGTCGGCGACTCGCGTGAGGACCTCGCGTGTGCGGCGCATGTCGGCGCCTTCTGGCTGGTCGCCAACGCCGTCGAGCGAGATCCCTCGATCCGTGAGGCGATCACGCCGTTCGACAACGTGCGCGTCGCCGATGCGGCCCACGGCGCGGGCGTTTACGAGGCTGTGGTCAGCGCCCTCGTCAATAAAGGATGTCCGCTGTGATCAGCATCGTCGTCAATCGATGATGCCTTCGCGCTTCTCCTCCTCATAGAGGCGTTCGACGACGAACTCCTTCAGCAGCGTCTGGTAGCCGGTATTGCGGCGTGCCGCAAGTACCCGCAGTCGCTTGAGCGTGAATTCGTCGAAGCGTACGGCGATCGGTGTTGTGCGGCCTTTCGCGAGAGCCTCCTTGGGGATCTTGCGCCGCCGCTCCTCCTGTTCGTGGGCGGCGGCAAGTTCGGCTTCGAACTTTTCGGATGCCTTCTTTCCATCTTCTTTCATGAGTGCGTCGAAGGCGGCGTTGCGTTGGCTCGTTTGAGCCTTCTTCTTGGCGGGGGCCATATGTATTCCTTTTTGAAATTTTGCGATAGTGACTACAAAGATACATACAATAGCAATTCGTAGCCACTATAGTAAAATTTGAAAATAGAGATAGCTCTGCTCGACATGTAGTTCCTGAGCACGTTGTTCATTCGGTCCTCAAATGGAGGCGATCTTCGAGGTTTGCGTGCTTGGTGTGGAGGCTCAGCGCCCACGGGTGAGTTCGCGCCACAGCCGTCGCCAGAAGCCAGGCTCGGGGCGGCGTCGCCAGCGGGCAGGCGGGGGGACGGTGGTGCGTACGAGCGCAACCCAATCGTCTAGTGGCAGCTCACCGGAGATCAGCCGTCCGAGAGCACTCGTGACGGGCGCCTCGACACCTGCCCGCTCAAGCGTGCGGGCAAGCAGCGGAACCCACTCGAGCGCCTCGACCGCCTGGCCGATGTGCGTCGGGATCTCGAGCGCCGGGACTCCCTCGGCCAGCAGTTCGCCGGCGCGGCGGTTGCGGCTCTCGCGTGCCAACGCGGTCGCGACCAAGTCTCCGATCCCCGCAAGTCCGATCATCGACTCCGGCCGCGCTCCGAGTGCCTCGGCGTAACGCCACACCTCGGCAAAGATGTGCCCGGCGGCGGCGCCGGCCGCGTTGGCGCCCTGTGCCTCGGTAGCGCCCGCGGCCAGCGCTGCTGCGTTCTTGGCCGCACCGGCGAGCTCGACGCCGATCGGGTCGTTTGACTGCTCGCACACGACCCCAGCGCGCGTAAACATCTGCGCGAGCGTGCGCGCTAGCTCTTCGTCGCCAGCACGCCACGACCAGCCCGGCGCCCGAGCGCACCATCTCCTGTGCGTGGGCGGGGCCGCCCGACGCAAGCAACCCTCTGTGCGCCGAAGATCGCGCTCAGTACCGTCGTCGGTGGGCGCCCGTCAGGTGGGACAAGGCCCTTGGCGACGGACACGATCGCGGTGCGTCGCCCGAGCTCGCCAGCCTGCAAGGCCGCGATGGCCTGTCCCAGCCCACGCGAGGGCACCGCCAGGAAAACGTAGTCGGCGCGTGCCACGCCGGCTGAGACAGGCTCCACGCGCAGCTGGCTCGGCAACTCGACACCGGGCAGGTAAAGCTTGTTCTCGCGCTCGTCCGCCAGCAGCGCTGCCTGCTCGGAGCTGCGCGTCTGCAAGGTCGTGCGCAGGCCGGCCCTACTCAGCAACACCGCCAGCGCGGTACCGAAGGAGCCAGCGCCGATCACCGTCGCGCGCCGGGCTACGGGGCTCGGGAGCGTGCGGCCGCGTGTCCGTACCGGCGTCTCGACAGCACCGGCGACGGCGCGCCTGCGAGATCGGCGGGATGTCTAGGGCAGATGAGCCGGAGCCATCCGGCGCAGACGTCGCGGCGGTGCTCGGAGTAGCCTCGGGCTCGGTCATCATGCGCGAGCCTACTGCCCTGAAGAGAAGCGACGTGGAGTGGCGCAACTGGACTGGCGACGAGGCTTGCCGTCCCGCGGCGATCATGCATCCGTGCTCGATCGCCGAGATCTCCGCGGCCGTTGAAGCGCGCAGCTCGCGAAGGCCTGAGCGTACGCGTAGCCGGCGCTGGTCATTCCTTCAGCGACATCGCCTGTACCGACGGGCTGTTGATTGTGCTCGACCGGATGCAGAGCGTGCTCGAGGTGGAGCACGGGTCCGGTCTCGTCCGAGTGCAGGCCGGCATCACGATTGCGCAGTTGAACGCTCAGCTAGCCGCGCACGGCATGGCACTCGAGAATCTCGGCGACATCGACGTGCAGAGCATCGCCGGCGCGATCTCCACCGCCACGCACGGGACCGGCGCACGCCTACGCAACATCCCCTCGCAGGTCGTGGCTGTGATGCTCGTGCTCGCCGACGGCTCGACTCTCGAGTGCTCGCGCGAGCTTGACCCCGAGCTGTTTCGTGCAGCACAGGTCGGTCTCGGTGCGCTCGGAGTGGTGGTTGAGGTGACGTTGCGCTGCGTGCCCGCTTTCACGCTGTGTGGGATCGATTCCCAGGCGCCGCTGGACGGAGACACTCGATCGCTTCGAGGAATCCGCGCTCGGCAACGAGCATTTCGAGTTCTACGTGTTTCCCCACTGCGAGGTCGCGCTCACGCGCACGAACAATCGTGTCGAGGGGCCGCCACGCCCGCGTGGGCGCGTGTTCGAGTACGCGAACGACGTGCTGCTGACCAATCATGCCTTCGACCTGCTGTGTCGCGTCGGCAAGCGGATGCCCACTCGCATCCCTGAGATAAACAGGCTTGCGACGCGCCTCGCGGGCAGCTCGAAGCGGATCGACCGCTCCGATCGTGTCTTCGCGAGTCCACGTCTCGTGCGCTTCACCGAGATGGAGTACGCGCTGCCACGCGAGCACACCACGCATGCCGTACGCGCCGTCCTGGAGGCGATCGAGCGGGGTGGCTTTGCCGTTCCCTTCCCGATCGAGGTGCGCACCGTGGCCCCCGACGACGCGCTGCTCAGCACGGCTGCCGGACGCGAGAGCGGTTATGTGGCCGTGCACATGTACCACGGCATGCAGTGGCGTCCTTACTTCCAGGCTGTCGAGCGGATCATGGACGAGCTCGACGGGCGGCCCCATTGGGGCAAGCGCCACTTTCAGAGTGCCGCGACGCTGCGCCACGCTATCCCGACTGGGATCGATTCCAGTCGGTGCGCGCACAGCTAGACCCAAAGGGACGATTCGCCAACGCCTGGACCGAGCGCGTGCTCGGGCCTGTCGGGGTGGCCGATAGACAATGAGACTGCTGCTCTCCTCTGTGGGTATCGCACATGAACGAGATGCGCCGATCGGCCTGGGCGTGCTCGTGGCAAGAGCACGGCGATGACTGGTGCGGTGATGGCTGACTCACTGCTGGAGCGCTTGGAGCGAGCTACGGTGGAGCTGGAGCCGCCCTTCGCTGTCGTCGATCTCGAAGCCTTCTGGCGCAATGCGGCGGACATGCAACGTCGCGCCGCGGGCAAGCCGATCCGCTTGGCGAGCAAGTCGGTGCGCTGCCGTGCACTACAGGAAGGCGTTCTGGCGCGTTCCGGCTTTCAGGGAACACTCGCTTTCACGTTGCCGGAGGCGCTATGGCTGGCAGAGCAGGGCTTCCAGGACCTCGTCGTTGCCTATCCGACCGCCGACCGGGAGGCGCTGCGCGCACTCGCTGAACGCACTGGACCAGAGGCGGACGTACATGTGTCGGTGATGGTGGACAGCGTCGCCCAACTCGACTTGATCGACTCGGCCGTCGGTCCGACAGGCAGTTCGACAGGGGATCCGCCGATCGAGGTCTGCATCGATGTCAACGCGGGCCTGTGGCTGCTCGACGGGCGTATTCGCATCGGGGCAAAGCGCTCGCCCATCCACAGGCCCGATCAGGCTGCCACGCTCGCCCGAGAGATCCTCGCGCGTGAGCGGTTGCGACTCGTCGGGATCATGTCCTACGAGTCGCAGATAGCGGGCCTTGGCGACTCACCTCCGGGCCGGCGCGTGCGAGCAGCCACGATTCGCGCGCTGCAGCGACGCTCCGCCCGCGAGCTCGCGGGGCGCCGCGCTGAGGTGGTGGCAGCCTTGCAAGAGGCGCTTCATGTCGCGGGAGCCGAGCCGCTGCGCTTTGTCAACGGCGGCGGCACGGGCAGCCTCGAGCTGACAGCCGCCGAGCCGGCTGTCACCGAGGTCGCCGCCGGCTCGGGGCTCTATGGGCCATCCCTGTTCGATGCCTATCGTGCCTTCCGGCCCGAGCCGGCGGCACTGTTCGCGCTGCCGGTCGTGCGCAAGCCGAGCCCCGGCGTGGTAACGGTGCTCGGTGGCGGCTACCTTGCCTCAGGCCCAGCCGACGCCGCGCGCCTACCTGTTCCTTTCTTGCCGACGGGCTTGTCCCTCGACAAGCAGGAGGGTGCCGGGGAGGTGCAGACGCCGCTCCAGGGCGCTGCGGCGCGTAGGCTTCGCGTGGGAGACCGCGTCTGGTTTCGCCACGCCAAGGCGGGAGAGCTGTGTGAGCGCTTCGACCGGTTGTACCTGATCGAGGGCGAGCGTATCGTCGAGGAGGTCGCGACCTACCGTGGCGAGGGCAAGTGCTTTCTGTGAGAGCACAGTCGGGTATGTCCGCCTTGGCGTCCCGTCGGCGGAGGGGCATAGAGGCGCTGGACGAGGTGGCGCGAGTTCTACACCAGCGTTGCCAACTTGCGTCCCGCGACGCTGAAGGCTCGTGCGGTGCTTCCCTCCAAGATGATCTGCAAGTCCACGATGCGGGCCTCGAACGGGTCGAGCGCGTCCCGTCCCGTGATCGCGTAGGCAGGCACGCCCGCCTGGCGCGCGCGAGTGGCCGCCTCAAACGCGATGCTGCCGGCGAGCGTGCGATCGTCGAGCTGGGCGCATGCGATCACGAGCGCCCGGGCGGCGCGCATGCGCCGGTCGAAGTCGGCTTCGTCGAGTGGTTTCGAGGCACTCACGGCGCGGATGCCGAGGTCGGTCTCGAGCGGGCATGCATCGCACTCGAGTTGTCCGTCGGCCGTCAGCCCGCGCGAGATCGCTGCCGAGACGCGGGCTGCGGCCAATCGGTCCTCGAAGGGGCCCGCAAGCACGAGCACGGTCTTAGAGATCACGCCTGGCATCCTTTCAGTCATGCCCGATGACGATCACGTCATGCTCGATGTCTGCGGGCGCGAGCTGCGCGTATCCAAACCGGAAAAGCTGTTCTTTCCTGAGCCGGGTTTCACGAAGCTCGATCTGGTCGCCTATTACGTCGAGTGCGAGCAGGCTGTCATACGTCACCTGCGCGAGCGCCCGACCGTGATGAAGCGCTGGGTCGACGGGGTGCAGGGCAAGCCCTTCTTCCAAAAGCGCGTACCGGGCGGCGCCCCAGAGTGGATCGAGACCGCGACGGTCACCTTCCCCAGCGGCCGCCACGCGCGCGAGCTGGTGCCCAACGACGCCGCTCATCTCGTCTGGGGAGCGAACCTCGGCGTGATCGATTGGAACCCGTGGCCGGTGCGCCGCTCGGACCTAGACCATCCCGACGAGCTGCGCGTCGATCTCGACCCAAGTCCGGGCGTCGACTTCGCGACGGTTCGCCGCGTCGCGCTCACGGTGCGCGAGGTGCTCGAGGAGCACAAGCTCCTCGGCTTCCCAAAGACCTCCGGCTCGCGCGGTATCCACGTGTTCGTGCGCGTCGTCCCCGAGCACGGTTTCGACGAACTGCGCCGAGCCGCGCTAGCGTTGGCGCGCGAGGTCGAGCGACGCATGCCGGGGCAGGCCACCAGCCGCTGGTGGAAGGAGGAACGCCAGGGGGTGTTCATCGATTACAACCAGAACGCGCGCGACCGCACCGTGGCCTCGGCCTATTCGGTGCGCGCGGTGCCCGACGCGCGCGTGTCCTGTCCGCTGGAATGGGACGAGGTCGCCGACGTAGAGCCGGCTGAGTTGCGTATCGACACGGTCCCGGCAAGGCTGCAGGAGCGCGGCGACCCCTCCGCCACGATCGACGATCACCCGGGCTCGCTGGGCGCCCTGCTCGAGCTTGCGGCACGCGACGAGCGCGAGGGCTTGGGCGATGCCCCGTGGCCGCCGCATTTCCGCAAGCAGACCGGTGAGCCGAACCGTGTACAGCCGAGTCGCGCCAAGGGACACCCAGAGAGTTGATGGACGATGCGCATCGAGACGGCTCATGCCGCGCCGGGGAGAGCCCGATGAGTGGAGACCCACGATGAGCCTGCCGCTCACCCCGCCGCTCAAGCCCGAGCTTGCGCTCTCGCGCAAGGCACTACCCATAGGTGAGGATTACGTCTACGAGGTCAAGCTGGATGGCTTCCGCTGCATCGTCTTCGTCGACGGCGAGGATGTATTCCTGCAGTCGCGCAACGGCAGACCGCTTGGCCGCTACTTCCCCGAGTTGAAGTTTCCGCCTGGCCAATATGTGCTCGATGGGGAGATAATCGTGCGCAACGCCGCGGGACGCGAGGACTTCGACGCGCTCGGCCAGCGGGTCCACCCGGCCGCCTCGCGCGTACAGCGTCTCGCAGCCGAGACCCCTGCCGTGTTCATCGCCTTCGACCTGCTCGCCTATGAGGAGAACTCGTGGCTTGAGCAACCCTTCGTCGAGCGCCGCGCCGGCCTGCAGCGACTGTTCGAGGCGGAGCTGTTCGCCAATGCCACGGTCGAGCTGATGGTCTCGGTCGACACGCCGCAAGCGGCCGAGCCGTGGTTGGCAGATACCGAGGGCGTGATCGCCAAGGAGCGTTCCGCTCCCTACCTGCCCGGCGAGCGCAAGGGCATGGTCAAGGTCAAGCGCACGCGCACGATCGACGCCGTGCTCGCCGGCTGGCGCCCGGGCAAGGAGGAGCACACCGTCGGCGCGCTGATTCTGGCCCTCTATGACGGCGACGAGCTGCGCGTCGTCGGTCATTGCTCCGGCTTGACGGCCAAGGTCAAGCGCGAGCTGGTCGACTTCTTCGCGCTATATGAGACAGGCGAGCGTGGCTCCTCAGACCCGAGTCGCTGGAGCGCCGAGCGCAACTTGGAGTGGGTCGCGCTGCGCCCCGAGTTGGTCGTTGAGATCGATTTTGACCACGTCTCCGCCGGGCGTATCCGCCACGGCGCCAAGCTCAAACGCTGGCGTGAGGACAAGTCCGCGCGCGAATGCACGATCGATCAACTCAAAAGCTAGATACGCTCCTCAGATGAGCGAGGAAGCAGCCGCCACAGCCACCGTGGCCGAGGAGGAGTACCTGCAGATCCTCTTCTGGCTGCATGAGGCTGGTCTGCCGATGACAGGCGCCAATGTGGCCAGGGCCATGCAGCTATCGGCCCCGACAGTGCACGAGATGGTGGGACGCCTGGAGCGCGACGGCTATATCACGCGTAACTCCTCCCGCACGATCGCCTTCACCCCCACCGGCGCTGAGCACGCCGAGGGCATAGTGCGCCGCCACCGCCTGATCGAGCGCTTCCTCACCGACGTGCTTGGTGTGCCGTGGGACGAGGTACACGAGGAGGCCGAGCGCCTGGAGCACGCCATGTCGCCGGTGCTCGAGGAACGAATGCTCGCCGCGATCGGCGATGCCAAGACCTGCCCGCACGGCCACCCGATCGTCGCCGGTGCGCGGCTGGCAGGCGTGCCGCTCGCCGACGTCGAGATCGGCGCCAAGGTGCGCATCCTGCGCTTCGAGAACGAGGCCGAGGATCTCCTGCGCTACCTGAAGGCCTCCGGCATCGAGCCGGGGCTCGAAGGCACGCTCGTGAGCCAACACGACGGGCAAGTGGTCGTCGAGACCGCAGAGGGTCAGCAATGCGTCCTCACGCCCTCCGTTGCTGAGACGGTCTCAGTTACGGCCGACCCTTCACCGCCGCCGCGTACGGCATTGCCGGAGCAGTTGGTGCTCGGCCAGCGCTACGGCCGCTAGAGCGACCTGAAAAGCTTCGGCCAGACGTCCGACGCCGTCGTCGATCTGCTCGGGCGTTACCCCCGAGTAGGCAAGGCGCAGCGTGTTCTCGCCGCCCTCGAGCAGGAAGTCCGTTCCCTTCACGAAGGCAACGCCCAGCTCGTTGGCGATGCTGAACAGGGCGCTGACGTCGGTGCCCTCGGGTAGCGTCACCCACATGAAGTAGCCGCCCTCCGGCGCCACGTACTCGGCCTCCGGAAGCTCCCGCTCGAGCGCTGTGGCCAGCGTCCGCGCACGCTTGGCAAGTGCCGTGCGCACCGTCTCGATCGAGCGCTCGATCGCGCCGGAGGCACAGAACTCGTACACGATCGACTGAGAGACCATGCTCGGCGAGATGTAAGTGTTCGTGGCTAGTTTGGCGATCTGGGCGATCAACTCTGTCGGGCCCACGAGGTAGCCGACCCTGATCCCGGGACACACGGTCTTTGAGAACGAAGACGCGTACACGACGCGCTCAGGGTCAAGCGTTAGCATCGTCGGCAGCTTCTCCCCGCTGAAGCGCAGATCGACGTACGGATCGTCCTCGAAGATGAGGAAGTCGTGCTTCCCGGCCAGCTCGAGCAGGGCTTCGCGCTTTGGGAGCGACAACGTGTAGCCCGCCGGGTTCTGGAAGTTGGGAATGATGTGCGCGAGCTTCGGTGAGATAGCACCGTCAAGTAGCGCGGCAAGGGCCTCTGTGTCGATCCCGTCGGGCTGCAACTCCACAGGGTGCACCTTCGCTCCGCGCTCGCGCAGTGACAGTAGCGTGCGGTCGTAAGTCGGCCGCTCGACGATCACCTCGTCGCCGCTTTTCACGAGCTGCTCGAACAGAAACGCGTCGGCTTGCATCGACCCGTTCGTGACTAGCACGCGCTCGGGCTCCACGCCGTGCTTGTCGGCGATCCAAGCGCGCAGGCGCGGATAGCCGATCGAAGTTCCATAGGCGGTGCTCCCAGCAGGGTCGCTCTCAAACGCGCGCACAGCGGCGTCCTTGAGGCCCTGCACGTCAACGATGTCGAGCGACGGAGCGCCCCGCGCAAAGGAGATCATGGACGACATCCTATGCGGGTGGCTTGGGCAGCAGCAGCTTGCCGTACTCGTCGACCAATTCCTCCATCGTGCGCTGCAGCTTCTCCTTGAACCGCACTAGCTCGGCCCTGTCGATCGGCTGAGGTGGCGGTGGTTGTGGAGTAGGCGGCACGGGCGGCTGGCCTGGAGGCGGTAGCGGCGGTCCAGGTGGCGGTAGCGGCGGCCCCGGTTGGGGTGGAGGCGTTGCCGCTGTGGCCGGCGAGAACACGCCCGATGGGAACGAAGCAGTGGGAGGCTGCGGGGAACCGGTAGCGATCTCTCCATAGGCGGTCTCGCTCACAGGAAACGCCGAATCGCGTTCGATCGTGTTGCCCTGCGCGGGAACTTCCTCGCCGCCGAAGACGGCCGGCCCACCAAACGCGTTGTCCACGGCCCGCTCTTGCTCGTCATCTGCCGCGGAGCCGCTGTCAGCCTCGACCGCCTCGTCGATCAGCTTGCCCGGAGCCTGCAATTTGCTCGGTTGCGCATCGCGCTTGCCGATCGAGGTCAGCTCGCGCTCGAGCTCCTGGAGCTTGATCTCCAGCTCGCCCAGCGTCTTGGCGACCTCCTGGTCCATATGCCTTAGCGTAGCTGCTGGTTGATCGTTAGCGCTGCTGGCTGCTTTGCAATCGCGTCAGCGTCGCTCGGCGCCGACTCCGCCAAGGATCTCGATCGCGATCTCGGCCACTTCGGTGGGGGTGCGCCCGACGCGCACGCCCTTGTCTTCGAGCGCCTGCGCCTTGGCGGCTGCCGTGCCGGCGGAGCCCGAGACGATCGCGCCCGCGTGGCCCATCTGCTTGCCCGCCGGCGCGGTGAAACCGGCGATGTAAGCCACTACGGGCTTGCTCACGTGCTCGGCGATGTACTCGGCGGCCTCCTCCTCGGCGGATCCTCCGATCTCGCCGGAGAGCACGATCAGCTCGGTCTGCTCGTCGCCCTCGAACAGCTCGATGATGTCCACGAACGAGGAGCCCGGCACCGGATCGCCGCCGATCCCCACGATCGAGCTACAGCCAAAGCCGGCCTGGGCGATCTCGTTGCCGATCTGGTAGGTCAGCGTGCCCGAGCGCGACACCACGCCGACGTTGCCCTCTTTGAAGAACGAAGCAGGGATGATCCCGACGTTGGCCTTGCCGGGGGAGAGGATGCCCGGGACAGTTGGGGCCCACCAGGCGGGTGATTCCCGCGACGGTCGCGCTTGAGCGTGTTGTAGACGCGCAGCTCGTCGTGGGCGGGGATGCCCTCGGTGATCGCGATCACCAGCTCCACGCCGGCCGCGCCGCCTCGAGGATCGAATCGGCGGCGAAGCGCGGCGGCACGAAGATCATCGCCGTGTTCGGCTGCGCCTCTTTGGCGGCCTGCTCCCAGCTGTCGAACACGGGGATGCCCTCGACATCCTGCCCGCCCTTGCCGGGCGTCACACCGCCGACGACGTTCGTGCCGTAGCTGCGGTTGTTGAGCGTGTGGAACGAACCCTCTTTGCCGGTGATCCCGGCAACCGCGAGGCGCGTGTTCTCGTCGAACGAGAGATGCTCATGCGGCCGGCCAGCTCCACGACCTTCTCCGCCGCCTCGTTCATCGTCCTGGCCGCGTGCACGTTGGGCAGCGCGGCCTCCTGCAACAGCTCGCGTCCCTGCACGTCGTTCGTGCCATCGAGGCGCACCACGAAGGGAACGCTCGGTTTGATGTCGCCGAAGGCCGCGATCAAGCCCTTAGCCACCTCATCGCAGCGGGTGATCCCGCCGAAGATGTTGAACAGGACCGCTTTGACCGCGTCGTTGGCGAGGATCAGCTCGACCGCCTGCTTGATCTTGGCGGCGTCCGAGCCGCCGCCCGCATCGAGGAAGTTCGCGGGCGCGCCGCCGGCCTGGGCGACCACGTCGAGCGTGCTCATCACGAGCCCCGCGCCGTTGCCGAGGATGCCGATGTCGCCGTCGAGTGCCACGTACTGCACCCCTTGTTCCTTGGCCTTGCGCTCGATCGGGTCTTCGTTCTCGCTGTCGGACAAGCCCCTGGTTCTCGGGGTGGCGGTAGAGCGCGTTGCCGTCGAGCGACACCTTGGCGTCGAGCGCCTTGACCTTGCGCTCCGGGGTCACGATCAGCGGGTTGATCTCCGCCAGCGTGGCGTCCTCCTGCAGCCACACCTCATACAGCGCCACAAGCGCGTCGGCCACACCCTCGATCACGTCCGCGTCGGCGCCGCCCTTGGTCGCGATCTCGACCGCCTCCTCGCGGCTCAGGCCTTTCAGCGCGTCGACGTGGTGGCGCACTAGCTTCTCCGGCGACTCCTCGGCCACCTGCTCGATCTCGACGCCCCCCTCGACGCTGAAAATCACCATCGGCTGCTTGGCGGAGCGGTCCAGCAGCACCGAGGCGTAGTACTCGGTCGCGATATCGCTTGCATGCTCGATCCACAGCGTGCGCACGATGTGGCCCTTGATGTCCAAGCCAAGGATGTTGTGTGGCGTGCTCGCGTGCCTGCGCCTCGTCGTCGGCAAGCTTCACGCCGCCGGCCTTGCCGCGTCCGCCGATCAGCACCTGAGCCTTCACGACAACCGGATAGCCGATCTCGTTCGCGGCCGCCACAGCGTCCTCGACGGTGGTCACGGCCCTGCCGTCGGACACCTCCAACCCGTGCCGGGCGAACAGCTGCTTGCCTTGGTACTCGAGCAGGTCCATGCGCGGCGCGAGACTCTAATGGATTGAAGTCCCACCCGCCCAGGCGCAACGCGCGCCGAGGCGTCCGCGAGGCATAATGCCCGCCCGATGCCTATTCCGAAGAACATCACCTTCGTCACCTTCGACGTCTACGGAACCCTGATCGACTGGGAGACAGGCATCTACGAGGCGTTTGCCAAGGAGGCCGAGCGCGACGGCTTCGAGATCGACCGCAACGTCCTGATCCCGCTCTTCCACGAGATCTCCCAGGAAATCGAGGCCGGCTCCTATGAGCTCTACGCCGAGGTGCTGCGGCGCACCGCGATCGAGATCGCCAATCGCCTGGAGTGGAAACTCGAACCCTCCCGCTCCGGCTTCCTCCCAGATTCGGTGCAGCGCTGGAAGCCGTTCAAGGAGACCGCAACGCAGCTGAACAAGCTGGCCAAGAAGCACAAGCTCGGGCTGATCTCCAACATCGACGACAAGCTGCTCGGCCAGACGCGCCGGCACATCCCGATGGATTTCGACCTCGTCGTCACTGCCCAGCAGGTCCGCTCCTACAAGCCAGACCCCGCGCACTTCGTCGAGTGCGCGCGGCGCCTGGGCTCCAAGAAGGGCTGGGTACACGTCGCGGCAAGCCATCATTCCGACGTGTCCCCGTGCATCAAGGCGCGCATCCCGGTGATCTGGGTCAACCGCAATAAGCAGACGCTCGACTCCTCGCAGCGCAAGCCCACCGCGGAAGTGCCCAACCTGCGCGAGGCCGCCAAGCTCTTGGGTATCGCCTGACGCGTGCGCGTCGTCTCGCTGCACGCCGACGTACTGCTCGCCACAAGCGCCATCTGGCAGACCAACTGCGTGATCGTGCGCGGCACAGCGCACGAGGACGCAGGCAGTCCCGTCAAGGTCCACATCGCCGGAGAGTCTGGTCCGGTCGCCGAGACGTTCGTGATCGACTCGCCCATCCTGCCCGATGAGCTCGAGGTCGCTGCCCGCGCTGCTCGATCAGGCCGGCTTTCCCGCTCCAAGCGGCCTGCTCGCGACCCACGCCGACTGGGATCATCTGCTCGCCCGTCTCGCCTTTCCCGACGCGGCCCTCGGCTGTGCCACTTCACGAGCGCGAGCGGCATGCGCACAGCGCCGGGCGCGGCCCAGCGAGAACTGCGCACCTTCGACAGAGCAGCACTACGTGGAGCGCCCCCGGCCGCTCGTGTCGGGCTCGATCAAGCGCTCGACGTACCTGGCCACTGTGAGATCGGTCTACGCGAGCTGCAGCTACATCCAGCCGATGGCCACACCGAGGACGGCATGGCCGTTTGGCTGGATTGGGCGAAGCGTGCTGGTCGTTGGGGACTATCTCTCGTACCTGTGGAGGAGCCTCGGTGGATGGCTCCACGGCTCGCATACATCGCCACCGTCTGGAGCACGTCTGCGTCCGCTGGTGGAACTCGGCCCTGGAGGAGGACGTCGTGCCTACGGTCATGGCCCGCGTGTCTCCGATGGCGGGCGGCGCAGCTCGGCGCCGCTGCAGGAGAACCGCGCGACTTGGTTGCACGGTATGTGACAGCGACGACCGGTCGCGTCACGGCGTCGTTGCGGCGCACGTACCAGTTGACCGTCATCTCGGCGACGACGATGCCGTCAGCGTTGGTCATCTCCACCTCGACGGGAAAGCGCACGCGGCCGTCCTCGTTCAGCTTCGCCTTCAGCGCGTCGCGGTCCTCGGTGAAGCGAGCCGTCGCGGTGATCTCGCCCTTGGCGAGCTTCTTGTAGGCGATCTGCGCCGACTCGGCCAGCGGCGTGATCTCGCCCATGATGTCCAGGAAGGCGCCAACGAAAGCGGCCCCGGAGGCGGCCTCGCCCGCGGCGAACAACGCGCCCGCGTGCAGCGAGCCGACGTGGTTGCGCAGGTGCTGCTCGTCCGGCAGCCTCACGACGCCGTGGTCCTCGGCGACGGTGATCGTGTCCAGCCCAAGATGCACGTTGAACGGGATCGCTTGGCTGAGGCCGGCGGCGACGGCCGTGTAGTCCACTGCTGACATGCTCAACCCTCCTGGGGTGGATCGCTCTTGATTGTGGCGATCGGTGCGCCCGCGTTGATCGGCTCGCCCTCGGTAATCGGCAGCTCCGCGATCGTCCCAGCCTTGTGCGCGGTGATCTCGTTCTCCATCTTCATCGCCTCGATGATGCAAAGGATCTGCCCCTCGGTAACGACATCGCCCTGTTTGACGAGCACCTTCCACATGTTCCCTTGCAAAGGCGACTCGAGCGTGTCCGGACCACCGGCGCTGGCCGACTTCGCTCGGACCGAGCGCTTGGGCGCGGCATGGCCCGCAGGCGCGGAGCCGTTGAGCGCCACACCACCGCCGAGTGGGGGGCCAACGACCTTCACGTCAAAGCGCTGTCCTGACACCTCCACGGTATAGGTCTGCTCGACCTTCTCCGGCTCGTCCTCGTCCTCCACTTTGGGGGCGGGCTTCTCGAACGCGAGCGTCTTCAGCCAAGACTTGTCCTCGAGTAGGTCGCGGCACGTCTCGCCTTTGGCCCACTGCTCGGTCGCAAGCAGCGCCTGGTGGAAGGGGATCAAGGTCTTCAGCCCCTCGATCTCGTATTCCTCGAGCGCCCGCAACATGCGCCGCGTAGCCTGCTCGCGGTCGGCGTCCCATACGATCAGCTTGGCCACCATCGGGTCGTACATAGGTGAGACTTCGCCGCCGGCGCCAACGCCTGAATCGACCCGCACGCCGGGGCCTTTAGGCTCCGAGTAAGCGCCGATCTTGCCGGGAGCGGGAGCAAAGTTCTTGGAGGCGTCCTCGGCGTTGATGCGGCACTCGATCGCGTGTCCGCGCAGAACAACATCCTCCTGGCGCACGGCCAGTGGCTCTCCGGCCGCCGCGCGGATGCCTTCCTTGACGATGTCAACCCCCGTGGTCATCTCGGTCACGCAATGCTCGACCTGCACGCGCGTGTTCATCTCCAGGAAGAAGTACTCGGATTTGGACTTAGACCCGCCACCCCGGGTGGGTCCTGATTCGATGCAAGCAGACCCTCGATCGTGCCGGCGCCGACGTAGTTGACGGCGCGCGCTGCCTCCACGCCGATCTTGCCGATGCGATCGCGCAGCGCCTCGTCGACCACCCATGCGGGCGCCGGTGACTCCTCGATCACCTTCTGGTGGCGGCGCTGGATCGAGCAGTCGCGCTCGCCAAGGTGGATCACGTTGCCGGGCGGTCGGCCAGCACCTGCACCTCGACGTGGCGGGGATCGGGCAGGTAGCGCTCCAGGTAGACGGTCCCGTCGGAGAAGAACTTCTCGCCCTCGCGGCTGGCCCCCTCGAACGCGCCCTCGAGCTCATCTTCGGTGAGCGCGACCCTGAAGCCCTTGCCGCCGCCGCCGCCGGACGCCTTCACGGCGACGGGGAAGCCGATCTCCTGCTTGGCGATCTTCAGCGCGTCGGCGACTGTCGCCACGGCCTCCGTCGTGCCCGGCACGATCGGCACCCCAGCGGCCTGCATCAGCTCTCTCGCTCTCGTCTTCGAGCCCATCGCCTCGATCGCGCTCGGCGGCGGTCCGATGAACACGATCCCCGCGTCCTCGCACGCCTGTGCGAACGGTGCGTTCTCGGCGAGGAAGCCATAGCCCGGATGGATCGCCTCGGCGCCCGCGCGCTTGGCCACGTCGAGGATCTTCTCGACGTTCAGGTAGTTCTCGGCGGCCGGCCCATCGCCGAGGTTGTAGGCCTCCTCCGCCCGCTTCACGTGCAGCGCGTCGCGGTCGAGCTCTGAATAAACAGCGACGGAGGCAATGCCCATCTCCTCCAGGGCTCGCACGATGCGTACGGCGATCTCGCCGCGATTGGCTACAAGGACCTTCGAGAACATCCGGCGCGAAGCCTAATGGATTAGCCCTGCACCGACCGTGTCGTTGGACGTCTCGTCGATCAGGATGAAGCTGCCGGTGCGACGATTGCTCGCATACGTGTCAAACACGAGCGGTGCGCTGGTGCGCAGACGCACGCGCCCGATGTCGTTGAGAGCCAGCTCCTGCGGGGCGCCTGCGCGCTCCAGGGTGTGCACGTCGACGTGGTCGCACAGCTCGTCCACCACCGCCCTCACCTCGCGCGTGGTGTGCTTGACAATGTAGCGCGCGCCCTGGCGCAGAGGCGCATCTGTCATCCAGCACACGTCCGCCTCCAGCTCGCGCGCGACCGTCGGCGGCTGCTCTGGACGAGCAGATCGTCTCGCCGCGAGAGATGTCGAACTCGTCGCTGAGCCTCAACGTCACCGACATCGGCGCCAGTGCCTCTCCCAGCTCGCCGTCGTAGGTATCGATCGCTGCGATGCTCGTGCGCTGCCCCGTCGGCAGCACCACGACCTCCTCGCCCGCTCGAAACGCGCCGCTTGCGACCTGCCCCGCATAGCCACGGTAGTCGCTCCCGCCGGGCCCGGCAGGACGGATCACCCACTGCACGGGAAAGCGCGCGGGCCTATCGTAGGGATGGTCGTAGGCCACCTCGACCTGCTCGAGCAGCTCGAGCAGCGTTGGGCGGGAGGTGTCATACCAGTCCATGTTCGACGAGCGGTCCACGACGTTGTCGCCGTTGAGCGCGGACATCGGGATGTAGGCGATGTCGCGGCCCATGCCGGTCCCTGTGCCAATCCCGTTCAGCTTCTGGGCAAACCCTGCGAACTCCGCCACGAGCTCATCGAAGCGCTCCTGGGAGTAGTCGACCAGATCCATCTTGTTGACGGCCACGACCAGGTGAGGGATGCCGAGCAGCGCGCTGATGAAGGCGTGGCGCTTGGACTGCTCCAGCACGCCTTTGCGCGCGTCGAGCAGGATCACCGACAGGTCGGCCGTAGAGGCGCCAGTCACCATGTTGCGCGTGTACTGCTGATGCCCTGGGCAATCGGCGATGATGAAGCGGCGCTTGGGCGTGGCAAAGTAGCGGTAGGCCACGTCGATCGTGATCCCTTGCTCGCGCTCGGCGCGCAGCCCGTCGGTCAGCAGCGCCAGGTCGAGCGCGCCCTCGCCGCCGCGTCGCTCGCTGGCCTGTGCCACGTGGTCGAGCTGGTCCTCGAACACCTGCTTGGTGTCGTACAGCAGCCGCCCGATCAGGGTGCTCTTGCCGTCGTCTACCGAGCCGGCGGTGGTGAAGCGCAGCAGGTCGAGCGTCATTGCCAAGCCTTCTCAGCAGAGGCGGGCGAGCTTCCGCTCCACCGGGCTGCGCGTCCCGTGTTGTGGGCCGGCGTAGCCAAAAAAAACGGTTTCACTAGAAGTACCCAGCCTTCTTGCGATCCTCCATCGCGGCCTCTGAGACGCGGTCGTCAGCCCGTGTCTCGCCGCGCTCGGTGATACGGGTCGCGGCGATCTCGGTCACGACTTCCTGCAGTGTGCCGGCCTGCGAGCGCACGCCGCCGGTGCAGCTCATGTCGCCAACCGTGCGATAGCGCACCGTCTCGGTGACGACGCTCTCGCCCTCGATCAATTCCATGCCCTCGCGCCAAGCGTAGAGCATGCCATCGCGCTTGAACACCTCGCGCGCATGGGCGAAGTAGATCGAGGGCACCTCCAGCTGCTCCTGGTCGATGTACTCCCATACGTCGAGCTCGGTCCAGTTGGAGATCGGGAAGACGCGCACGTTCTCGCCCTTCTTGATGCGCCCGTTGTACAGGTTCCAAAGCTCGGGCCGCTGGCTCTTGGGGTCCCAGCCGCCGAAGTCGTCGCGGAAGGAGAAAACGCGCTCCTTTGCGCGCGCGCGCTCCTCGTCGCGTCGCGCGCCGCCGAAGGCCGCGTCGAACTTGTGCTCGGCGATCGCGTCGAGCAGCGTTACCGTCTGCAGCTGGTTGCGCGAAGCGCGTGGCCCCTTCTCCTCGGCGACCCTGCCCGAGTCGATCGACTCCTGCACGCTCGCCAC
This sequence comes from uncultured Solirubrobacterales bacterium, assembly GCA_963723175.1. Taxonomy (GTDB): domain Bacteria; phylum Actinomycetota; class Thermoleophilia; order Solirubrobacterales; family Solirubrobacteraceae; genus Palsa-744. The sequence goes on from CAVRPO010000008.1 coordinate 75,799, forward strand.
GATCAAACGCTCGCCCAGCTCGGCCACGCGCCGGTCGCGGAACTCGATCACCTCAGGGAAGTTGTGCCCGGTATCCACGTGCATCAACGGGAACGGAAAGGGCGCCGGGCGAAACGCCTTCTCGGCCAGCCGCAGCAGCACGATCGAGTCCTTGCCGCCGCTGAAAAGCAGCACGGGACGCTCGAATTCGGCGGCCACCTCGCGCATCACGTGGATCGCCTCGGACTCGAGTGCGCGCAGGTGGCTCAGTTGGGGACGCTCAGCGACGCTCATGACACACCAACGTGCTAGTCCGCACTCGGTCTTCTCAGTGCCCGCCCAACGGCCCTCACGGCCTGTGCCCGGCTGAGTGCAGGGCGCGCAGCCGATCGAGGAGTAGCCCTGGTCGTGCAGCGGGTTGTAGGGCAGGTCGCGCTCGAAGATGCGAGTCCACAGGTCCTTCTCGCTCCACAGCGCCAGCGGGTTGTACTTGCGCAGCTCGCGCTTGGCGTCGACTTCGACCAGCTCGGTGTTCGCGCGCGTGGGCCCCTGCTCGCGCCTGATGCCGGTGATCCATCCGTCAGCACCCTGAAGCGCGTGCTCCAGGGCGGCCACCTTGGCCACCGAGCAGCAGTGCTCAGGTCCGCTCCACGGTGCGCTCGCATTACTCGCGTCGTGCACCTCGACGTTGATCCCGAAGCGCTCCTCGAATGCCTTCCAAGTCTGCAGCGTCTCGGGGAACAGCACACCGGTGTCGATCGTCGCGATCCGCACTGGCGTTTGTCCGTCGCCGATGCGCAACAGCTCGTCGATTAGCACCGACTCCTCCTTCTGGAAGGAGCACAGCAGCACGACCTTCTCGCCGTGGCGCTCGACCGCCTCGCGCAGGGTGTCGCTTAGGCTGTGTGCCAGCTCGTCGCGCGTGGCGGCAGACGACGCAGCCAGGTTATCGGCGCCTTGGAGGGCAGCGGCATCGGCCGTCTCTGCCAGTGGATCGCCTAGACCGCGCACTCGCCCTCACCGCGGATCACCTGGAACGGCACGTCGCGGTTCCAGTCGATGAACGTGTTCATCGTCTCGAGCCCAAAGTCGACCGGCAGCGACAGCTCCTTGACGAGCGCTTCGAGCTCTGGCGTGCCGACGCGCTGCACGAACGCGCCCCACTCCTCGCCGTCGTTGCGGTTGGCCTCGTAGTGGCGGATCCAGCGCTCGATCGCCTCGGGCACACGCTTGGCCGGCAGGCGCAGCTTCAGGCGCTGGCCGAACTTGACCTCGCCGCCTTCATACACACCGCCCACGTGTGGGATGTAGGCGGGAATCGTGTGCTCGCCGACCTTGATCGAGGCGCCGTAGAAGCCGATGTCGGCGACGTGGTGCTGGGAGCAGCCGTTGGGGCAGCCGCTCATCTTGATGTGGATCTGGCGCGTCAGCGGGTCGGTGATGTCCATCGCTTCGATGCGCTCCTGCACGGCCTGGTTGAGCCCCATCGAGCTTGTGATCCCGAGCTTGCAGGAGTCGGTCCCAGGGCAGGAGACGACGTCGGTGATCTCGCGTGAGCCGGCATCGCCGAGACCAAGCGCGCTGAGCGCTTTCCAAACGTCGTAGACACTCTCCTTGCGCACCCAGCGCAGCACGAAGTTCTGCTGCACGGTAGTGCGCGCATAGCCACCTGAGTATTCGCGCATGATCTGTCCGAGTCCGCGGAACTGCTCGGGCGTGAGGTCGCCGCGCACGATCCTCACCTCGACCGTCACGAAGCCGTCCTGCTTCTGGGCTGCCACGTTGGCTTGCTTAAAGCGCTCGAACTCGGAGATGTCGCCGTTGGGTGAGCCATAACTCGTCGGAGGCGCGGGCGCCGCCTCGCGCTCGTCGTCTCCGAACAGGCGATCCTCGATCGAGAAGTCGCGTTCTTTGACCCACTCGCCCTCGAGCTCCTGCTCGACCTGGTTGCGCAGCTCGTCGATGCCGAACTTGTCCACGAACACCTTGATGCGGGCACGTGCGCGGTTGACGCGCAGCCACTCCTGGCGGTCGAAGACGCGGAAGACAGCCTCTGAGATCTTCAAGTAGTCGCCGTTGTCGAGCTCCACGAAGTCATACAGCGTGGGAGCGACACGCGGCATGATCGAGGTGCCGCCGCCGACCAGCATCTCAGCGCCGCGCACTTCTTTGCCGTCGGGGTGGGCGGGGTCCTTCTTCAAACGCGCTCGGAAGGCGATGTCGTGGATGCCGCTGATCGCACGGTCGCGCGGCGAGCCGTCGAACGAGGTCTTGATCTTGCGCGGCATCCCCTGGGTTGTGGGATGCCTGACGAAGTAGCGCGCATAGGCGCCGGCGTAGGGGGTCAGGTCGAACAGCTCGTCTGCTGCCACCCCGGCCCAAGGGTCGCCGGTGACGTTGCGCACCGTGTTGCCGCAGCCCTCACGGCTGGAGAGGCCCGCTTCGCCCATCTCCCTGATCGCCTGCTCGATTTCAGGCAGCGGGATGTGGTGCATCTGGATGTTCTGACGTGTCGTCACGTGGCCCTTGCCCAAGGGCGCGTACTTTTCGACGACGTCGGCGAACTTGTCCATCTGCTCCGGGGTCACGCCGCCGAAAGGAAGCTTCACGCGGATCATCTGCACGTCGGGCTGGCGCTGACCGTAGACGCCCTGGCGCAGGCGGAACTTGATGAACTCGTCTTCGGGCATGTCCCCCTGCAGGAACTTGGTTGCCTCGGTCTTGAAGTCGTCGTACTCGCGCTGCAGGATCGGGATCACGTGCCCGGGGACGTTCTGCAGGATCTCAGGGTCCTCGAGAGAGCCCTTTTTGGCGGGCCGCTCGGCGGGTATCGAAACTGGCTCCATCTGGCGAGACCTCCTGGTCCGGGCCCGGTGGTGGGTAGGGGTGGGTAGGTACCGGATTAGTCGTTTGCGACCGGCAAAAGAGATTGGTCGTAAAGCCTAGCGACTTTTAGGTATTTATCCAAGGATCCGGCTCGTCGGCCAGACCCTCGCGCGATACGCCTTCGAGCATAGCCGCGCGCAGCCACGGGTCCCGATGCTTGGCGGACGGTGCCAAGCGGGGCGCCGTATCGCGCATGAAGCGCTCGAGGGCGGCCACTATCGCCGCCGCCTGGGCGGGCGAGGCCGAGGGGGCAATCAGCTCGAGCTTGGGGCGACGATTGACCATCCTGCTGTTTCCAACTTAGAGGGGGATGTTGCCGTGCTTGCGCTTCGGGCCCGGTTCGCGCTTGGTGTGCAGCGTGTCGAGTGCTGCGATCAGCTTGGGGCGTGTCTCGTGCGGAATGATCACATCGTCGATGTACCCGCGCTCAGCCGCCGTATACGGGTTGGCGAAGCGAGCCTTGTAGTCGTCCATCAGCGTCTGACGGCGCTCCTGCGGCGTTGGGCTTCCCGCGATGTCGCGCCGGTAGATGATGTTCACAGCCCCCTCCGGCCCCATCACCGCCACCTCAGCGGTCGGCCAGGCGAAGTTGAAGTCCGCAAGCAGGTGCTTGGAGGACATCACGTCGTAAGCACCGCCGTATGCCTTGCGGGTGATCACGGTGATCTTCGGAACCGTGGCCTCGGCAAAGGCGTACAGCAGCTTGGCTCCGTGCCTAATGATGCCGCCCCACTCCTGAGCGGTACCGGGCAGGAAACCGGGCACGTCACAGAGCGTGAGCAGGGGGATATTGAACGCGTCGCAGGTGCGCACGAAGCGCGCGGCCTTGGCCGAGGCGTCGATGTCGAGCACGCCAGCCAGCTGGTTTGGCTGGTTGCCCACGATCCCGATCGCGTGGCCATCCAGGCGCGAGAAGCCGCAGATGATGTTCTTCGCATGGTGCTCGTGCACCTCGAAGAACTCGCCGTCGTCGACGATCAAACGCACCACGTCGCGCATGTCATAAGGCTTGTTGGGGTTGTCCGGCACAACGTGATCGAGCTCGGGGTCCATGCGATTCGGATCGTCTGTGGGCTGCACCCGCGGCGTCGTCTGCATGTTGTTCTGAGGTAGGAAGCTCACCAGGTAGCGGCAGTCCTCGAGGCATGCGTCCTCGTCCTCGGAGGCGAATTGGGCCACCCCTGACTTGGTGTTATGGGACATCGCGCCGCCCAGCTCCTCGAAGCCGACTTCCTCGCCGGTGACTGTCTTAATCACGTCGGGACCCGTGATGAACATGTGCGAGGTCTCCTTGACCATGAACACGAAGTCGGTGATCGCCGGCGAGTAGACCGCACCGCCCGCGCAGGGCCCCATGATCAGGCTGATCTGGGGGATCACACCCGAGGAGCGCACGTTGCGCACGAACACGTCGCCGTAGGCGCCGAGCGATACGACACCCTCTTGGATGCGCGCGCCGCCAGAGTCGTTGATGCCGATCACGGGGCAGCCGATCTTGGCCGCGAGATCCATGATCTTGCACATCTTCTCGCCCATGACCTCGCTCAGCGAGCCGCCGAACACGGTGAAGTCTTGGCTGAACACGCACACGCGACGACCCTCGATCGTGCCGTGACCGGTCACCACGGCATCGCCCCACGGCCGGTTCTTCTGCATGTCGAAGTCGTAGGTGCGGTGGCGCACAAACGTGTCGAGCTCCTGGAAGGAACCGGGGTCGAGCAGCTTCTCCACCCGCTCCCGGGCGGTGTACTTGCCACGTGCGTGCTGCTTCTCCTCAGCCTCCGGCGCGGAATGCACGGCGGCTACGCGTAACTCCTGCAGCTCAGCGAGCTTCTCCTCGTATGTCTCTGGCGCCTTGCTTCGCACTGCGCGGATGTTATCCGCGCGAGAAGGGCCTGTGGTGCGCGGCGCCCAATCGGTCGAGCACACCGGTCAGCAGCTCGGTCGTCTCCGCGGTGATCTGTGCTTCCAAAGACTCGAGTTCGCCCGCAAGATCCTCGGCCGCTTCAGAGGCCACATGCTCGGCCGGCAGCTCGGGGTAGATAGGCTCGGGCGCCGCCAGCGCGACCACCTCAGGCTCCAGTTCCGTGACTTGGACCGTGTCTGCCCTACGTTGACGAAATAGTCTCGCAAAGAATCCCAGTTGCGGTTCAGGTTCAGGCTCTGGTTCGATCATGGCGACCGGCTCGGGCTCAATGAGGGGCTCGGGCTCGGGCTCTATGACTAGCTCAGGCTCCGACTCGATGACTGCTTCGGGAGCGGGCTTCTCCGCGACCGGCACGCCGCGCTCTACCGACAGCGTGACCTTCGTGCCCCAGCCGGACTGCTTCAAGTGCACGACGCCGCTGGCGCTCTCGCTCTCCCACTCGACCTTCGTCTCGGGCTCGATAGCGGTGATGCGGATCTCACCGAACTCGCCGAGGTGACGCGCGAGGGCAGCGGGGTCGCTCAGCTCCGCCCACAGCTCGGGCGGGGACTTGACAAGGGTGCGCTGCACCTCGGTAGGGACGCTCATCGTGTCCAGATTCGCCTGGACGGCGAGGTCTCCTCCCCGAAGCGCGGTCGGTCCCGCCGGCACGTGCCGCCGCGTAGGCGCCGCGTGCGCGACGGCCGGTCTCTCGACCGCCGCCGCGCACGGAGCCCGCACGCCAGCTCACACCAGTGAACGGCCGGCTAACACGAGCGAAGGCCGCTTGGCGTGCGGGCTCAGGCAAAAGCCGATCTGGGCGCTCTATTTGGTGTACACGCCCCAGTTCGCTTCGCCGGTCAACGTGAAGCTCAGAGCGCCTTCGATCTTGTCTTCTTCGCCGAACGATTCCACATGCGGCGTGGCTTCCACAAGAGCCCCGGTTATTTCCGACCAGACGTTTTTGATCGGCGAGCTCGGGAAACGCACTTCGAGTTTGGACGTTTCCGCGGGTTCTTCTCCGACTTTGACCGCTTTACCGCCGCTCCACAGTTCGCCGGCGACCGACCCTCTGACGGTCAGTTCTGTCAAACGGCAACCTGACCCGGAGAAGGCGAGAATGATGAACTTGGTGCCTGACGCTGGGAGGATGTCCATGTCTATGACCCCAGTCCGTTCGGAGTCTGAGTACACGAGCTTGCCCTGGAGCGGTTGGCTGAGCTCCGGAAACGGCCCGACGCATGGCGTACCGTTCCCTGCCAGCACGCACGAGGACCATTCGAACTGCTCTTCGTTCGTGGCCGAGTTGGCGCCTGTCGAGCCTAGCAGCTTGGCACTCGGCGTTTTCACGTTGCTGCATTCGTAGCGGATACCGGTCGGTGGGGAGACGATGGTGATGTGGCCGACGGTTCCGATGCGGACCTGTTCACTTTCGCCCGATAGCAGTCGCGATTTCGCGATCTTGTAGAAGGGGCCTTCGGCAGCCTGCGCCGCTGTCGTGGACAGCATGCTGAATGCGAGAACTGCGAGCGCGGCAAAAGCCGGCCTGAGTGTCCGTCTCATTTGAGCGTCTCCTTGTCTGCTAGGTAGCTTTGCTGATAAGGAATGCTGATAAGCAGCAACGTGCGGCAGGCCTTTATCTGTGGGCGCGGAACGGTCCGATTGACTTCCGGTGAGCCAACTTGATTGCAGGTACACGAGGAAAGTCTTGTCGCACAGATGCCAACCAACGCGACTGTTGGAATCAGCATAAACACCGAAAAATCAAATGACAACCAATGTGGACGCATGATTGAGTGTGCCCACCTCGCATAAGCTCGGCCGAGTCCGCACGAGTCCGCACGGCGCTCTCAAGCGATGAGCGCGCGCGGCGGATAGGGCTCGACTGGTGCTATCGATCGCGCGCGGCGGATAGGGCTCGACTGGTGCTATCGATCGCGCGCGGCGCAATCATGCCCCGCTCGTGCAAGAGCTCGGCCAGCTGTACCGCGTTGGTGGCGGCGCCCTTGCGCAGATTGTCGGCGACGATCCACATGTCCAGGGCGCGCTCGTGGCCTGGGTCGCGGCGGATGCGCCCCACGAACACCTCGTCGTGGCCCGTGGCATGCGTCGCCAGCGGATAGAGCGAGGCATCGGGGTCGTCGGCCACTGTGATGCCGGGGGCGGCGCGCAAGAGTTCGCGTGCGCGCTCGGGGCTCGAGCGGCTCGCGCGTCTGCACGTTGACGGCCTCGGAGTGGCCGTTGACGACAGGCACGCGCACGCATGTGGCGCTCACGCGGATGGAATTGTCGCCGAGGATCTTGCGTGTCTCGTTGATGAGCTTGCGCTCCTCGTCGGTGTGGTCGTCGCCGGGCGCGAAGCTGCCGGCGTGGGGGAGCGCGTTGAAGGCGATCTGGTGGGCGTAGGCCTGCGGCGGCTCGATCTCCATGCCGTGCAGCAGCGCGTGGGACTGGTCGAGCAGCTCGTCCACCGCCTTCTTGCCCGTGCCGGACACGGCCTGGTAGGTGGAGATCACCAGTCGCTCGATGCCGGCCGCGTCGTGTAGCGGGCCCAACGCGACCACCATCTGCATCGTGGAGCAGTTGGGGTTGGCGATGATTCCCCTGGTGGCGACGCCAGCGCCCCCGGGTTGACCTCTGCGACGACAAGCGGCACGTCGTCGTTCATGCGCCAGTGCGAGCTGTTGTCGACGACGACGGCACCGGCTCCTACAAAGCGCGGCGCCCACTCGCCGGAGGTCGATCCGCCGGCGGAGAACAGCGCCAGGTCGAAGCCTTGGATCGTCTCGTCGCTGAGCGGTTGCACAATGCCGACACTCTCGATCTCCTTGCCGGCCGAGCGCTCGGAGGCGAACGGCACGATCTCGCGCGCAGGAAAGTCGCGCTCGCGCAGCAACTGCAGCATCAATGTGCCCACCTGTCCGGTGGCGCCCACGACGGCGACTCTGTAGCTCTGGCTCATAACGCTATCCAGGGTACAGAGGGTGGCTGCCCGCCCGATCTTCGATGGGTAGTCCGATATCGCCTATGCCCCGCGCGCGCGGGGCATAGGCGATTCGCGTCAACCAGAGGCCGCGTCTCCGCGCGGCGATTGCCGATTCGATTCAGCTCAAGTCCTTGAGCGCTCGCCAAGCGTTGGGGTCATGCGATGGCACGATGATCGTCTGCGGGTTGGCGAGGGCGAACGCCTTGATCTCTCCGATCGATCTGCGCGCTGTCGCGTCGTCGTCGGTGAGCATCGGCAGGATCTGCTCGTGGATGCTGCGGAGCGTGTACGCGGCGTCACCGACGAGCAAGGCTTGGCCTCCGCCTGCCAAGCGCAGCAGCACGGATAGGTGTCCTGCGCTGTGGCCCGGAGTGGAGATCAGGCGGATCGTGCCATCGCCGAGTAGGTCGATCGTCTGCTCGAACGTCGCATACGGCTCGCCGTCGCGGTCGAAGTCCAGCAACTGCATCTGCGAGACGGCAGGCAGGTGGTGCGGCACATAGCCCTTGCCGGCAGGGAATCTGCCACGAGTCGCCGCCCACTCGGCGCCTGATGCGGTGAACTTGGCGTTTGGCAGCAGGCGCATGCCGCTCGTGTGGTCGACGTGAAGGTGGGTCATGACCACCTGCTCGACAGAGCCTGGCTCGATGTCGAGAGCGCGTAGCTGCTCGTCGAACGGCTCCTTGGCCGGGCGCAGGCCCCTGAACATCAGGCTCAGAGGTAGGCCGAAGTCACGGCGTGGGTTCTCTCGCGCGTCGCGGTGCATGCCCGTGTCGATCAGGATTGTGCCTGCCGAGGGGTGGCGGACCGCATAGGCGATGCACGGCGCGTCGAGCGTCTCACCGAACGGCGAGATGCCGGTAAGGATGCGCTTTACAGGGTTGCCTTTGGCGCGGTACGCGTAGCCGTGGGGCATGGATATTTTCGCCGTAACGATCACGTCGAGCTCCACGCCGCTGGCGTTCACGATCAGCGCCGCCTACGTTTTCAGGACCATGAACAGAATCGTCAGCAGTCACGAGCAGGTCCATCGTCGCGCCGACCGCGCCGATGCGGCGCACGAGCGTGTCGTGCTCGGCGCTGAACGTCACGGCCCCGTCGCCGGCCGCGGCGAGGTCTTCGTCTGCCACCTCGACCAGGCGCTTCTCGTTGGGGCTGATGAACATGCCCTCGACGGCGCCGATCACGAGCGCCACGCCGATGCCCCACTGCACATAGAACTCGCTCCAAACGTGCAGCTTGGAGGCGAGGTAGATGCCGCAGACCACGACTATTGCGAGGCCCGGCATGATGACCTTCACGCTGATCGCGTGGATCGCCTTGTACAGCGCCGGCAGGGAGCGCGAGTCGGCCTTGCCCACCGTGCCGAGCAGCACCGGGTAGGCGAAAGTCGCGCCGAAGGCGAACACCACGGCCATGATGTGCACGGCCAAGACCACTTCGAAGAACTGCACCGTCGCGATCACGGGCGGAGATCCTATCTCCTCAGAACGTCGGTGCGTACTTGCCGAACACGTCCTGCATCGCCCCGCACACCTCGCCGAGCGAAGCACGGTCCTTCAGCGCCTGGCGGATCGACGGCAGCAGGTTGTCGTTGCCGCGCGCGGTCTCGCGCAGCTCCTCCAGGCGCTTGTCCACGAGCGACTGGTCGCGGTTGGCCTTGAACGCCTTGAGGCGGCCGACCTGTTCGCGCTCTGACTCGGGGTCCACGCGCAGGAGGTCGGGCACCTCGATGTCGTCCTCCTCGAACTTGTTGACGCCGACGACGATGTCCTGGCCGATGCGGTAGCGCTCCTGGTAGCCCCACGCCGACTCGTCGATCTCGCCGGTGATGAACTGGATCGCGTTGACCGACCCGCCGAGCGCGTCCACCTTGGCGATCAGCTCGTTCGCGCGCGTTTCGATCTCGTCGGTGAGCGACTCCACGAAGTAGGAGCCGGCGAATGGGTCCACCGTGTCGGCCGCGCCGGACTCGTACGCGAGGATCTGCTGGGTGCGCAGGGCGGTCTTCGCCGCGCGCTCGGTCGGCAGGGCCAAGTGCCTCGTCGAAGCCGTTGGTGTGCAGCGACTGCGTGCCTCCGCACACCGCGGCAAAGCCCTGCAGCGCGACGCGCACGATGTTGTTCTCCGGCTGCTGCGCGGTCAGCGTGACGCCGCCGGTCTGCGTGTGGAAGCGCAGCATCGTCGACTTCGGGTTCTTCGCGCCGAAGCGCTCGCGCATGATGTGCGCCCACATGCGCCTGGCCGCCCTGAACTTGGCGACCTCCTGGAAGACGTTGTTGTGGCCGTTGAAGAAGAACGCGAGGCGCGGCGCGAAGTCGTCCACGTCCAAGCCCTTCTCGATCGCGGCCGTCACGTAGGCGATCCCCGAGGACAGCGTGAAGGCGACCTCCTGCACGGCCGAGCAGCCCTTCTCGCGGAAGTGATAGCCGGAGATCGAGATCGTGTTCCACTTTGGGACGTTTTCTTGGCAGTACTGGAACAGGTCGGTCGTCAGGCGCATCGTCGGCTGCGGCGGGTAGATGTAGTTGCCGCGCGCGATGTACTCCTTGAGCACGTCGTTCTGGGTCGTGCCGCGCAGCTGCTCGCTGGGCACGCCCTGCTCCTCGCCGACCAGGTCGTAGAGCAGCAGCAGGCAGGCCGCGGGCGCGTTGATCGTCATCGAGGTCGAGACCTCGTCGAGCGGGATCCCGTCGAAGGCGGTGCGCATGTCGTCGATCGTGTCGATCGCCACGCCCGTGCGGCCGACCTCGCCCAGGCAGCGCGGATTGTCGGAGTCGAGGCCCAGCTGCGTGGGCAGGTCGAAGGCCATCGACAGGCCGGTCGAGCCCTTGGAGAGCAGGTAGCGGTAGCGCTCGTTTGACTCCTTGGCCGAGGCGTAGCCTGCGTACTGGCGCATCGTCCACGTCTGTTTGCGGTACATCTCGCGGTGCACCCCGCGCGTGTAGGGGAAATCGCCGGGCGTGCCCAGGTCCAGCTCCGCCGGCAGGTCGTCCTCGTTGTAGAGCGCCTCGATCTCGATTCCCGAGTCGGTGAAGCGGCGCGGGTCCTCTGGGCCCACGATCGGGGCGACCGTCAGGTGCTCCTCCCGCTCGCTTGAGTTGTGCTGGCTCATGGCTTGCATTGGATCATATGGATTGGGATGGGACGGAACTTGGCGCATCGACGCCCAGGGGAGCGTCTTTTTTGGGAGACAAGATCCGCCAGACGGCCCGAATCGCGGCTCCCCTGACCGGTCACGAGCGCCCGCCTCGCGCCAAGCAGAAACTGCCTGCAGCCTTATACTGGCGTGCAATGCCAACGTGCATGGTCACAGGCGGTGCTGGCTTCCTCGGTTCGCATCTTTGCGACGAGCTGCTCGCCCGCGGAAACCGTGTGATCTGCGTCGACAACCTCGAGACCGGCTCGCTTGCGAACATCGAGCACATTCGCGATCCTGAGAACTTCCGCAACGTCAACGTGGACATCATCGAGCCGTACGAGATCGACGAGCCGGTCGACTTCGTCTACCACCTGGCATCGCCCGCCTCGCCGATCGATTATCTGCGTCTGCCGCTGCACACGCTGAAGGTCGGCTCCTACGGCACCCATCACACACTCGGCCTGGCCAAGGCCAAGCGGGCGCGCTTTTTGATCGCCTCCACCAGCGAGGTGTACGGCGATCCGCAAGGAACATCCGCAAGCGGAGACCTATTGGGGACACGTCAATCCGATCGGCCCGCGCGGCGTGTACGACGAGGCAAAGCGCTATGCGGAGGCGCTGACGATGGCCTACCACCGCCAGCAGGGGGTGGACACGGCGATCGTGCGCATCTTCAACACCTACGGCGCGCGCATGCGCCCGCACGACGGCCGCGCGATTCCCACCTTCCTGCGCCAGGCGCTCGCGAACCGCCCGCTGACCGTTTTTGGCGACGGCTCGCAGACACGCTCCTTCTGCTTCGTCAGCGACCTGATCCGCGGCCTGATCGCGCTCGCCGAGTCCGGCTACCACAATCCCGTGAACATCGGCAATCCCGACGAGTACACGCTGCTCGAACTGGCCGAAGCGGTCAAGGAGGTCACAGGGGCCGACTCGGAGATCCTGTTCGAGGCGCTGCCGGTCGACGATCCCAAGCAGCGCAAGCCCGACATCACGCTCGCGCGCGAGCTGCTCGGCTGGGCGCCCGAGGTCTCGCTGCGCGACGGGCTGCGGCGCACGATCGACACGTCCGGCGTAGAGCAGCTGGTTGGGTGAGCGACGCCTGTCAAACGGTTTCTAGGCGCTTGACTGCTTCCCAAATACATGCGCGTCTTGGCGTGCATGTGTCCTCCCCGTCGGTTTCTGACCGCCCCACAAGCTCCGAGCACATGTGCGCCCTAGCGCGCATGTGCTCTCCCAAACGGTTTCTGACCGCTACATATGGGAAACTCAACTGTTGTGAAGTCCGAGATGGGAGTTCGTTCTCCGGACGCGCCGCGCACCAGCCGTCCCGCACGGACGCCGTTGCCTGCGCGCGCGGGCTCGACCGGTAGGCCCTCCGTCGAGGAGATTCCGCCGCCGCGCAGCCGACCGCGACGTGCGCAGCAAGCGCCCGCCGGCGCTCTCGTTCCTGCTGCGCATGGACACGATGCGCCGTGGTCTGCGGGTCCTCTCGCTGCTCGTGCTCGACCTGTTCGGGGTGTCGCTTGCGATCTTTACGGCGCTCGCGCTCAAGGCGGCGCTGCTCTCGAGCGTTGACGCGCACAGCGCCTACGAGGGCACGCGCTCGATCCTCGCGTTCGCCTACCTGCTGACCGCGCTGCTGTTCGCGCGCTCCGGCCTGTACGCCGAGCGCTCGCAGCGTCCCGGCCTCTCGCGCATCGTGGGCTCGCTCTTCCAGGTCGCCTTCGTCGCGCTGATCTTCGCGGTCGTGAGCGGCGAACACTTCTCCAGCTACTACATCTTCTACGGCTCGCTCGGCTTCGCGCTGTTCTATATCTCCTCGCTGCGCTACCTCTACGAGCGCGCCACCGGCGCGATCCTGCACGCCGCCGGCTATCAGCGCCGCGCGGTGCTGGTCGGCACCGGCAAGCACATCCACGATGTCGCCCACGCGCTCGCCGACGCGCCGCACTCGCCGATCGAAGTCGTCGGCTTCGTCTCGCCCGAGCCGCTGCCTGCCAACGGGGTGCGCTGCCTTGGCACGCTCGACCACCTGCAGGCTGTGATCGTCTCCGAGCGCGTCGACGAGGTGATCATCGCCGACCCCGACTTCCCCCAGGAGCGCGCGGTGGAGCTGGTCGACCAGTGCCACCGGCGCGGCGTGCGCGTGCGTATCGCTCCCTCCACGATGGAGATCCTGATCCATCGCGCCGAGTTCGTTCCCGGCCAGTCGGTGCCCCTGTTCGAGCTTGGGCCGCCCGTGTTCGAGGGCATCGACTTCGCCCTGAAGCGCACCTTCGACCTGGTCGGCGCGAGCTTCCTGCTTGTCCTGCTCAGCCCCCTGCTTGCCGCGATCACGCTTGCCGTGCGGGTCTCCTCGCGCGGGCCGATCTTCTACCGCTCGATGCGCCCCGGCATCGGCCAGCGTCCCGTTTGCCTGCTTGAAGTTCCGCACCATGTACTGCGACGCGCACGAGCAGCCAGGGCGCGCTGGAGGAGCTCAACGAGGCCTCCGGGTGCGCTCTTCAAGATCCGCGACGACCCGCGTCTCACGCCGGTGGGGCGGCTTCTTGCGGCGCTTCTCTCTCGACGAGCTTCCCCAGCTGGTCAACGTGCTGCGCGGTGAGATGTCGCTCGTCGGCCCGCGCCCGCTGCCCGAGCGCGACTTCGAGCTGCTCGAGGACTGGCACCGCAAGCGCTACCTGGTGCTGCCCGGCATCACCGGCCTGTGGCAGGTGTCGGGCCGCTCGGAACTCGACTTCGACGATCTCGTGCACCTCGACTTCATCTACCTGGAGCGCTGGTCGCTGGCGCTCGACCTGGCGATCCTGCTGAAGACGATCCCGGCCGTGATCATGCAGCGCGGGGCTTACTGAACAAGTTCGTCGGGTGAACGGGGTGTGCGCGGGACGCCTACTCCAACTCCAGTCTGAGGCTCGGCTAGCCCCCAGCCGACCGGACGGGACTCGTCCTCGGCGAAGTTGATCGCCTGCTGGTAGACGCGCCAAGTCGATCGCGCCGCGTCCTGCCAGGTCCACTGCGGCGGCGCTGGGGCAGGGCGGCGCGAGCGCTCGGCGCTTTCGATCAGCGAACGTAGGTCGCCACGCTCGACGAAGGCGGCGCGCTCGCCAAGGACCTCGCGCAGCGCCGGCACTTCGCACGCGGCGACCGGTGTCCCGCACGCGAGCGCCTCGACTGCCGGCAGGCCGAAGCCCTCGTCCTCGGAGGCGAGCACCAGCGCGTGCGCGCCGCTGTAGATCGCGGCCAGCTGCTCGTCGGAGACCTCGCCCGTCAGGATCACGCCTTGCAGCTCGTGTGCCCACGGTCGCGTCGGGCCGACGAGCACAAGCGGCAGCTCGCGCGGTGTGGCGGCAAGCTTGGCGACGTGCTTGCGCGGGTCGGGATGGCGCAGCGAGCCGACCCACAGCAGATACTGCTCCGGTAGTGAGAAGCGCTCGCGCACGCGAGCTATCTCCTCCTCTGAGCGCGCGAACATGCTGGGGTCCGGTGCCTCGGCGATCACAGAGATGCGCTCGCGATCCAGGCCTAGGCGATGTACCGCGTCGCCTGCAACAGCCTCGGTCGGCACGATCACGCGCACCGCGCGCTGCACCGCGAGCTGGCGCAGGCGCAGGCGCACGCCCATGCGCAGGTGCTCGCTTGCGCGCTTGAGCGCCGAGAGGTCGTGCAAGCGTCACGACCATCGGGCAGGGGCTGCGCAGGATCGCACCCTCCATCCACGGCGAGTGAAACACCGCGGCGCGTCTTGGCCGGTGGGTCTCGACGATCTCCACGCTCTTGGCGCCAGTCTCGCGCAGCGCGGTCAACAGCGAGCGCGTGTAGCGCCCGACGCCACGCACGTCGGCTGCCGGCCGGCTGTCGAAGGCGACCCTCATGACGTCGCTCGTCCCGGTCCGGGAGCTCAGACCGCGAGACGCCTTAACGTCTGTCCCACCCACGCGCACTGGCTCAGAACATAGTCGGTCCGAGCCGCTCATGTGTGTAGACCGGCAACGAATTGCCCACGCTGTTTCCGATGTTTGTGCCCGGTACCGGCGGCACCCATCCGGCCGCGTGAGCATGGTCGCGCGCTGTTATAACGGCTCGTTCCCGGCCGCGCTAGCCTTGCCACGCGATGCCCTCGCGCGCCTACCACGAAAGTCTGTGGGAGGGCATCCCCGAAGGGCTCCCGCCGGCCGACGCGCGCTTGCGCGAAGGCTTCCTGCTCGAGCACGTCGCGGCGGCAGGCGAGCGTGCCGGTCGCGCTCCGCGTGTGCTGGACGTGGGTTGCGGCGAGGGTCACTTCGCCGCTGCGCTGGTGCGTGCGGGCGCCGAGGTGGTGGGCTGTCGACGTCGCAGCCGAGCCGCTGCGTCGCGCACGCTTGCGTCATCCCGCGCTGGACTTGCGCTTGGTGGAGCCCGAAGCGCCGCTGCCGCTCGAGGACGCGAGCTTCGACGTGGTGTGGGCCGGCGAGACGATCGAGCACGTCGCCGACACCGCGCAGTGGCTCTCGGAGCTGCGCCGCGTGCTGCGCTCGGGCGGCCTGCTGCTGATCAGCACCCCCGAGCACGGCCCGCTGTCGAGGTTGTGGATCGGCCTGAGCCGAGCCGCCTTCCAGGCGCGCTTTGACCCGCGCGCCGACCACCTGCGCTTCTACACGCGTCAGCTGCTCGCCGAGCTGCTCGCCGACTTCGGCTTTGCGGAGGTCACTGTCGCGAGCGCGGGCGGGCTGCCGCTCGCGCGCCGCGTGCTGCTGGCGAGCGCTCGGCGCAAGCGATTCTGAGCGAGGCTTCTTTGGTGTCGAGCGCGTCTGCTGTCTGAGTGGCTTACCTGCGGATGCCGCCCGCAGCGCCTGCACATAGGCGTTCTGTGCAGCAATCGACTCGGGGTTGAGATATACGGCGGCGCGTAGCTCCCGGACGGCCGCCTGCGGGTCGCTTTTCAGGTCGTATTCGCCCAAGGTCAGCCAAGTTTCTGGGTTCGACGGCTGCATCTGCACTGCCTTCTGCAATGTGGCTCGCGCAAGCGCGCTCTCGCCGATCGCATGCTCGACGGCTGAGAGCCTGAACAGCGCCACGGCAGAAAGCGGGTCGCGTTCGACCCCAGCCTGCGCCGCGCGCGAGCGCTGCCTGTGGGTTCTGCTTGATCAGCGCGACCGCCTGTTCGGAGGCTTCGACAGAGCGCTGTGGCTGCCACTCCGTCCACGCGGCGAGCAGCGCCCCGGCGACGACGGCGATCGCGACGCCGATGCGCAGCGGCCCGAGCGTCCGCGCCGAAGGCCGACGTACTCGTGAGGTGTCCTGCGCAGGGAGAGCGGACGTCGACTCGCCCGAAAGGGGGATCGTGGTCCCAGGTATGCCTGCAGAGGACTGGTCTAACGCAGGCAAGTGGGGGCGTAGCTGCGGGCGAACCCGCCGGCACGTCGAGCCTGCCGCGCGGGCAGCGGCCCGCGCCCGGCCAGCCAGCCGGCACACAGCAGCGCCACGAAGGCGTCGCCCGGCACGTACCAAGTCCAGTCGGCAAACGAGTGGGCACCGAACACGATGACGATGCAGAGCATCGCGAGCATGCCGATCCGCTCCGGCGTATAGGCGACGGGCTCTTTGCGCCAAGCGACCGACGGCGGTGAGCGCTTGGCGCGCCAGCGGCGATCGAACGGATGCGTGGAGCGTCCGGCGGCGACCATCCAAGCGATCAGCAATGCCAGCGTGATCGCCAGGCCGACGATTCCAAGGTCGGCGAGCGTCTGCACGATGTAGCCGTGGGCTTGGCGGACGTCGAGGTTCTGGGTGCGGTAGCGCAGGCGCGCCGTGCCATATCCGGCCGCCCCGGCCCCCAGCGCTGGGTGGGCTTTGAAGACCTCGAGCGCCTCCTTCCAGTAGCGCGCGCGGACGCTGCCTACGGCCGTCAGGCGCCCTGGCGTGTTCGTCGGCACCGGTCGCGTTGGGGTTCGTAAGCGAGGAGAGGTCGTGCGAGATCGTGCCGGTGAGCCCACGTTTGCTGGCGGCCAGGCCGCCAGCGCCCGCCAGCAGGACGAGCACGAGCAACGACGCCAGCGCGATTCCTGCGGCGCGGCGCGTGCCGGCGGACGGTGCGCGACGGTCGCCGAAGAAGCCGATCGCGATTCCCGCGAGCGCCAGCACGACCAGCATCGCGCCGATCAGCACGCCGAGCTGGTGGCCGGCGGTTGTGCGCGTGGCGAGCAGTACTCCTTCGCTGGAGAGCGCGTGCCTGGAGAAATCCCAGCCGACGACGGGGCGGCGCCGAGTGCGCCGACGATCAGACGCGCGCGCCGCGTAGGCGCAGCGGCACGATGCACATCCAGGCGATCACACCGACGACGAGCGCCGCCAGCGCGCCACGCGAGTAGGCGAGCATCAATGTGACGATCATCAGGCCCATCGCGGGATAGGCCAGTGCGGTCAAGAGCGCGTGCCCCGCACGCCGTGCGCCGAGCCACAGGCAGCCGATCGCGCCCATCGCCGCTGTCAGGCCGATCGCGTTCCAGTAGCCATACGGTTCCTGCAGGCGTGCGTAGAAGTTCGCTTCGGGGCTGACAGACAGCTCGTTCGGAAGCACCTTCGTCAGCAGCGCGTAGGCGCATACCACGACGGCCGCAAGCACGATCCCCCCCAGCAGCGCGCGCCAGCCTGCGGGCGCCAGCCACGCGAGCGCCGCGGCGGCCGCGAACACGCCGCTGTAGGCCAGCATCCTGCCCGCGTCCTGCCAGCTCGCGTCCGGTGCCACCGACCACACGACCGACAGGCCGGTGAGCGCGGTGAAGGCCAGCAGCAGGCCGATCGACCACAGCCCGTAGAAGCGGATCCCGGCTGCGGCCAACACGAGGACGAGCCGCGACGAGCGCCCCCGCGAGCAGCGTGAAAGATCAGCTCGACCGTCGTCATCGGCGCCAGGTTCAGCCCGCCGCCGGCGAGGAACGTTGCGAAGCAGAGCAGGCCGGCGACGGCAAGCGTTGCCAGCATCGTCGTACCCTGCATTTGCGGTCGGCTTGCCACGGGCAGCGGCTCTTGCAACGGCTCGAGCGGGATCTCCATCGTCCGATGCTCAGCCGTCACGGCGTGAGCGGACACGCTTGCGCACCTCCCCGATTGCAAGCACGACGGCGCCGGCGCGCCATGAAGGCGAGCACGGCGAACAGCGAATGAGGCAACGTGTTCACGGCCGAGGCGATGTCGGCGTGCACGACGCCCGGGCGCACAGGTTCGCCGCCGACCTGACCGGCGTCGAGCCGTTGCGATGCGCGCTCTGCACGGCATGCTGCTCGGTAGGGGTCAGCGGCAGCGGCGACGTTTGCGGAGGGCGTGCCGGCCGTCGGCGCCGGCTCCGCCGCCGGCTGCCGCTTCCTCGGCCTTGCGGATCAGGCTTTCGCATTCTCCATACTCGATCCCTGTGGTTGTCATCTGTTTGAGCGCTTCGCGATAGGCCTTCTGGCTGTAGCCGCTGAAGGGTTCGCTGTGACCGCACTTTTCGAGGATCGTCTGCGCTTGGTTTGCCATAGCGGTGGAGGCAAGCCCGAGCATGGCGAGCGCCACAAGCGCCAGCGCCGCGAAACGAGCCGTTGCGTGAGATAGTGTGGATCTAGTGCCCGAGCCGGCTCTCGGTGGGGCTGGCACGCACCGGTCCCGCACGACGGTCGTGACGCCCTGTGCATCGCTCGTCACGACAACGTCCTTCCACAATTTGACCAGCAGCCCTTCCAAGGAGCGCAACGCTATCTCACCGTCCCCCCGACAGGCCGAGCTCGGCGAGCGCGTCGGAGAAGCCACGCGCCCAGGCATCGTACGTGTAGGTGCTCACGTTCGCGCGCCCGGCGGCCCCCATGCGCGCGCGCAACGCCGGATCGCTGGCGAGCTCTCTCAGCGCGGCGGCCAGTGCCACGGGCTCGCCGGCAGGCACCACGAGACCGTTGCGCCCGTCTTGCGACAAGCCCGCCGGCGGCGGCCCCGACGGCGTCGCTTGCGATCACGGGAAGTCCACGGTTCATGGCCTCGTTTACCACCAGCCCCCACGGCTCGCGGAAAGTTCGCGTCGAAATCGACGGCACCACCAGAACATCGGCGGCAGCGTAGAAGTTGCGCAATTGCTCGGCTGGGGCACCGGGTCCAGGCCCACCACCGCGCCGCCGGCCGGGACCCAAGGGGGGGTGGATCCCGCGCCGACGAGGACGAGCGCGGCGGTTGGTGCCTGTAGGCCCGACGTACTCCAAGCCTCCACGAGCACCCCCAGTCCCTTTTCCCGTGTAGGCCGTCCGGCAAACAAAAACGTCACCTCGGTATTTGCCGGCCATCTGGGATCGTTCGGCAGGCTCACATCGGGCGAGCCCCAGAATTCGTTGTCCACCGACTGCGGCGCGACGTGCACGCGTTTGGCGCCATGCGAGCGCACATAGGCGCTGACGTGTGGGCCATAGGTGACGACGGCGTCGGCGCTGCGGTAGAGGCGTCGCAGCGCCGGATAGCTGAGCGCATGCGCGGCGCTGCGCGGGTGCGCCCACAGCGACGCCCAAAGGATCAACGGCACGCGCGCCCGTCTCGCTCCAGCCCAGGTGGCCAGCGGCGCGACACGCCCGCCGGTAGGGCAGACCACGGCGCGGTAGCGGCCGCTGGCGGCAAGCGCATACAGCTCGCTTGCGCTCTTTAGGGCGTGCTCGCGCACATGGCGGTGCGGGAAGGGGAGATCGTCGGCCGTCGACCCGCCGCCGTGCTTGAGGCGCCCCCCGAACAGCGCGAACTCGACGTTCTCGTGCTCGTGCAGGCGCTCGAACGCGCCGACGCGGTAGGCCGGCGCATGGCCGGTGACGAACAGGACAGGCTTCATCGGAAGGAGAGCGTCAGCACCGATAGGCATCTGCTGGGAGATTTCATCGACCGGTTCCCCCAGGTGCGCGCGAGGAAACCCCAAGCGCGTGCTCGTAGGCGGCAAGGGTCTGCTCGCCGCAGCGCTCCAGCTGAAGTTGGCGGCGACGGTCTCCCTCGCGCGAATGCCGGCCTCGCGCAGTCGCTGCGGGTCGGACAGCAGCTCGTCGATGCGCTGCGTAAGCCGCTCGATGTCACCGGGCGGGACGAGTACGAAGCCGTCGCCGGCAGCCGCGATCTCCTCTGGCCCGGCCTCGCCGCGACAGCCGATGGCCGGCACGCCGCCGGCCATCGCCTCGATGTAGGCGACGCCGAATGCCTCCTCGGTCGAGGGCATTGCGAACAGTGTGCAGCGGCGTGCCTGCTCGATTGCCTCGCGCCGGCGCGAGCTGCCCGCGAAACTCCACGCGCTCGGCAGACCTCGAGCCGTGCGGCAAGCCCTTCCAGGGCCACGCGCTCGGGGCCGTCGCCGATGATCACGTAGCGCAGGGTGGGATGGCGCTTGGCAAGCACCGCCAGCGCGCGCATCACGTCGGCGTGACGCTTGCGTGCGACGAGGTGGCCGACCGTAACCAGCGACGGGCTCGGGTCGCGGCGGACGGTGGCGCCTCGCGGTCGGGGCGACGCGAGATCGGCGCCAAGGTGGACGACGCGAACGTCTCTCGGCGCCGTAGGAGCGGCTGAGCTTGAGCGATGCCGCGGCTGTTGGCCAACACCGTCGTGGCCGCTTCGAGGGCGCGGCGCACGGCCTCGCTGCCGGCATCGCTGCGCGGCGCCGTGTAGAGCACGTCGCCGCCGTGGACGGACACGATCAGCGGCACCTTGGAGCGTGTGCGCCGCACCGCGTCGCCCGCCGGCACCGCGTTGTGGGCGTGAATCAGATCGAAGGCAAACGAGCGGCGCAGACGGCGCAGAGCGAGCCCGAGCGCCGGCGCTGCCCATGCGCCCCAGGCTGGGTAGGAGCTTGAGCGCGGCGGCGACGCATAGCGCACATAGGTCACGTCCAGCCCGTCGTGAACCTGATGCCTGGGCTCTCCGGCAAGCGCTTCGCAAAGCGCGCGCTGCGCCGCCGGGGTCCGTCGCGAAAACGACGCGCGCGGGGGAACGAGCCGGTGGAGCACGACCACGCGAACTTCAGCTCCAGCGTCGCGCGCTGCCAGCGCCTGGCGATGAGCCCAAACACCCAGCACGGGATCCCCCTGGCGCGGGTAGAACTCCGCGACGACGAGGACCTTCATGGTTCCTTCCACGCCGCCTTCGGCGGCGTGGTGGAGCTTGAGGGTGGGGGCAGTGGTTCTCTCCACTCAGCCTCGGGCATGGAGGAGTTGTAAGGGTGGGCGTTCACAGGCGTCGGTGGGTGACGAGGGTTTGCTGGGCTTCGCTTGCGCTCAGGTGCGGCCGGTTCGCAAGGAAGGTGCGTGCCTCCTCGAGCGCCTGCTCGCGCGAGTAGGCGCTGGCGGCGGGCGCGGCGCGATGGCGGATCGGGACGGCGTCGAGCACGCCGCAGCGCCAGCCGTGCTCGCGCGCCAGCGCCGCCCAGTGCATGTCAAGGCCCCAGCCCATGCGCAGGTCGGGGAACGGCAGCAACGTAGAGAACGTGGAGCGAGCAAACGCGGTCACGGGCCCGATCTCCACGAAGCGCGTCTCGCGCACCAGGCTGTGGCGCCTGCGGCGAGTCACCTGCCAGGCGGCGTGCGAAGCGCGGCGGTGGGCGGGCTGCGCAAGATCGAGCTCGAAGCGCTCGGCAAGCAACAGAAAGCGGTTGAGAAACCCGCGTGGAAGCACGATGTCGTCGTCGAGGACGAGCAGCCAGTCGTACGCGTCGACGGGGTGCGAGTCGAGCAGCAGGTTGAGGTTCTCGAACTTGCCGCGATCGGCGGGCGAGCAGACGCAAAGCTCGACCTGATGACGGGAGCGCGCCAGCTCGTCACGGATGCCCTGCACCAGCGCGCTGTGCTCGGGGCGTGCCACGCACAACACGAGCACCCGCCGCGGGCCGGGTGCGCGCCGCGCGGCGATGTCGAGGCGCAGCCGGCGGGTGGATGCGATCTCAAGCGCATCGTCGGCGATGTCGAGCGCGGCTCGGCGCAAGCCGTCGAGCCCGCCGACGGTGCCGCTTTCGCCGGAGAGGAAGTCGTCGGAGGCGGCCGTCATCGGAGGTTTGGAGTTCCGGGTCAACCCTGCCTGATCGGGGTCATGGCGTATTGGTAGCGATTGGGCTTGCCCCTGCGCGTGCGGGGAATGGCGTGACGTGCTCCGCAGCTTGCGCAGCGCTTCCCGCAGCGGCCAGCGCTGTGGGCGACCATCGTCAGGCCGGCCGGGCAGCGGTAGCGCACGACGTGGCCAAGGCAGCCCGCGAGCGTGACGCAGCTCGCGCGGCCGATCGAAGGCGCGTTCTTCGCGCCAGGCGTCGAAGCGCCGGCGGCGCGCCCACGCGCGGTATGCCGCGGCGCGGCACAGACGACCGCAGTGCGGCGCGTCTCGAGGCGCGTCGTCGGCACGTGTCGGTGTCAGTGCGGCAGCCTGCCACATATGAGCCTTGCGCTCGGCTCGCCGGCAAGCCGTTCCTGCCACTCCTGCTCGTCGCCGCCATGCTCGAGCGACACGTCGAACGGCCCAATGCGCTCCAACGCAGCGCGGCGGATCGCCATGTTGGCTCCCCACGCGAAGCGCGTGGGGGTGTCGTCGGGACCGAGGTCCAGGGCGGTGATGGGTGGGCTCCTCGCGCCCGCAGCTGTGCGGTGGAGAGCCTTCCAGGCGCGGCAGGATCGGACCGGTGAAGACCTCGCGCTCGGGATGCTCGTCGGCGGCTGCGAGCAGCGCGTCGAGCCAGCCCTCGCAGACCTCCACGTCGTCGTCGACGAACACGACCAACTCGCCTGTCGAGCGCTCGACCCCGGTGTTGCGTGCCACGTTGAGGCCAAGCGGGCGGGAGTGCGGCTCGTAGCGCGCGCCAAAGCGCTCGGCAAGCGCGCGAGCTTCCTCGGAGGGTCCGGCGTCGTCCACGACGATCAGCTCGGCCCCGGCCTTCGTGGCTTGTGCCGCGATCGAGCTCAGCGCGACCCTGAGGTAGTCGGGACGCGCACGCGTGGGAACGACGATCGAGGCCGAGGGTGGGTTGAGATCGGAGGCAATGATCCGAACAGTCTAGGTTTGGGCAGGCGATGGTTCTCTTCCTGCACAACCGCTATCGCACGACAGGCGGCGAGGAGCGCGTGGTGGACGAGCTGCTGGCGCTCGTGCGCGAGCGTCTGGGCGAGCCCGCGGAGCTGCTCGAGCGCGACTCGGCCGCGCTGGGCAAGCTGAGCGCGGCGACAGGTCTGTTGCGCGGCGGTATCGCGCCACGCGAGGTAGCCAAGGCGGTGCGTTTGACCGGTGCGCGGGTCGTGCACGCCCACAACCTCAACCCGCTGTTCGGCTGGCGCGCATTGGCGGCCGCTCGCGAGGAGGGCGCGCGCGTGGTGGTGCATCTGCACCAATACCGGCTCGTGTGCGCCACGGGCGTGTGCTTCACCGGTGGGCAGGAGTGCACCCGCTGCCACGGTCGCAACACGTTGCCGGGGGTGATGCGCAATTGTCGTGGCAGCCGCGCCGAGGCATTGGCGTATGGGGCCTCGCTTGCGCTGTGGCAGCAGCGTCTCCTGGAGCAGGCAGACGCGTTCATCGTGCCGAGCGAGTTCGCGCGCGAGCGCCTGCGCGAGCTGGGAGCGCCGCTTGACTGGGAGCGCGTGCACGTGCTCCCGCCGCCGGTGGGACTGCCGCAGGAGGTCGCGGACGACGAAGTCAGGCAGCTATGCGCTGGTCGTGTCGCGACTCGCCCCGGAGAAGGGAGTCGACGTGGCGATCGAGGCGTGCCAAATGGCGGGTGTCCCGCTGGTGGTGGCGGGCGACGGTCCGGAGAGGGGGAATCTAGAGGCGCGAGCCGGACATCCACGAATTTGGCTCCCCGTGCACTCTCACGGAGACCCCGTGTGCCGGGGGGCTGACAGGCGTGCTCGGGGGGGACGCCGGGTTGGAAGACCTCCCTGTACAAGCTGCAAAAAAGGCCGATGCCCCCCGCGCGCGCGGGGGCCATCGCGATTTGTGCTTCCTCGGACACGTGGACGACGCCGAGCTAGAGCGCCTGCGCAAGGGCGCCGCTCTGGCGATCGTCCCGTCCCGCTCGGCCGAGACGTTCGGGATGGCGGCAGCCGAGGCGATGGCGGCAGGCGTGCCGGTGGTTGCAAGCCGCATCGGCGCGTTGCCGGAGCTGGTCGAGCCGGAGGGCCTCGTCGATCCCGGCGACGCCACAGCGCTCGCCGAGGCGATCGGGCGCCGCTGGCGGGACATGGCCGCGGCAGAGCGCGGGCGAGCGCGGGTGCAGGAGCTGTGTGCGCCGGCGGCGGTGGCCGCAGGGCTGGCAGCGGTATACGGGACGGATCGAGCGACCGGTCGTCAACCGTAGGCACTAGGCTCCGGCGCGGTGGAGGCATCGTCGGCAATCGATCTCGGGCGCGAACGCTCGGCTCTGGAGATCCTGCGCACGGCGCTGGTCATGTACCGGCGCTACCCACTGCTGTTCGCCACCCTGGCCGTAGGCGTGATCGCGCCATACGAGCTGGCGCGGCTCGCGGTCACCGGAGTGGGCCCGCTTGGTAGTGGCAAGTCAGGGGACGAGGGAACGCTCCTGCTGTTCGAGCTGATCTATTACGTGCTGGTGGGCCCGCTGATCTCGGCGCTGCACGTGCACGCCGTGATCGAGATCGGCGAGGGCCGCAGGCCGAGGATCGGCCCGGTAGCCCTGCGGGGTCTGCGTGTGCTGGCGGTCGTTGTCGCCGCTGAGATCGTCGCCGGCGTCCTGATCGGCCTCGGCTTCATCGCCCTGATCGTCCCGGGGATCATCCTGAGCCTGCGCTGGTCGGTGGTCGCGCAGACGGCGGCCGTGGACCACGAAGGCTGGATGCCGGCGCTGCGCCGCAGCGCCCAGCTCACGGCGGGCCACTACTGGCACATCTTCCGAGTGCTGCTGGCGATCGGATTCCTGACGTTCCTGATCGCCGCGATCGCCGGCGCGCTCGCGGGTGGCGGCCACAACACGAGCGTCGCCTCGGTGCTGATCGGGATCGTCGTGTACACGATCATCGCCTCCTTCGGAGCGCTCACCCTGGCGGTCCTCTACTTCGACCTGCGCGCCCGCGAGGCGGGGCCACGACTCGATCCGCTCGCCGGATACGCAGACCCGCCCGGACTCCGCCGTCGAACCCGGATTGACCAGCGTAGGCGTGAGCCGCGGCGCGCGAGACCGTAAGCTGCCGGCGTGGACACACACCCAAGACGCGCGCTGATCACCGGCATCAGCGGCCAGGACGGCTCGTTCCTGGCGGAGCTGCTGCTGGAGAAGGGCTACGAGGTGACCGGCCTCGTGCACGGCGACCCGCAGGAGCGCTCGCTCGGCTGCTCCGAGCACCTGCGCGAGCGCCTGGCGCTGCTGGGCGGCGATCTGCTCGACCCCGCGTCGCTGCGGGCGGCGATCGAGCAGGCTCGCCCGCACGAGCTGTATCACCTGGCCTCGCCGTCGTTCATCCCCGCCTCCTGGGAAACGCCCGGCGGACACGATGCGCGCGATCGTCGGCTCGACCGCGGTGCTGCTCGAGGCGGTGCGCGACAGCGACCCGCGGGCGCGTGTCTGGGTGGCGGCCTCGGGCGCGATATTCGGCGATGCGCCGCGAGAGCCCGCAGGACGAGAGCACGCCGTGCAGGCCGACCTCGCCGTACGCGATCGGCAAGCTCGCCTCGCATCAGCTGGTGGGGGCGATGCGCGCACACGACGGCCTGTACGCGTGCTCGGGGATCGTCTTCAACCACGAGTCCGAGCGACGCCCGCTGCGCTTCGTGACGCGCGCCGTGACGCGCGCGGCGGCGCAGATCAAGTTGGGGCTGGCCGAGGAGGTAAGGCTTGGCGAGCTGGGCGCCGTGCGCGACTGGTCGTTTGCCGGGGACGTGATGTACGGGG
The DNA here is from genome assembly GCA_963723175.1 of uncultured Solirubrobacterales bacterium. Taxonomy (GTDB): domain Bacteria; phylum Actinomycetota; class Thermoleophilia; order Solirubrobacterales; family Solirubrobacteraceae; genus Palsa-744. Next base: position 101,549 of record CAVRPO010000008.1, read on the forward strand.
CCTGGCTGATGCTGCAGCAGGAGCAGCCCGACGATTACGTGCTTGCCAGCGGAGTGGGCCACACGGTGGCGGAGCTGGCCGAGACGGCGTTCGCCTACGTGGGCCTGGAGGCCGAGCGCTACGTGCGCGTGGACCCGAAGCTCGTGCGCGCGCCCGAGCGGACCGCGAGCGTGGGCGATCCGAGCAAGGCGCGCGAGCAGCTCGGCTGGGAGCCGCGGCTCAGCTTCGAGCAGCTCGTGGAGCGCATGGTCGACGCGGACCTGCGCGAGCTGCAAGCCGTCGCCGGGCGCGCGTAGGCGCGGGCACGATCGCCGCGGCAGCGCCGAACGTCGGCGCCACGGCGGTAGTGCCATCGGGGTCGGCGCTTAGACTGCCGGCAGATGACGACCGTCGGCATCATCGGGCTCGGCTATGTCGGGCTGCCGCTCGCGGTGGCCTTTGCCGAGCAGGGGTCCGAGGTGGTCGCGGTCGACGTCGATGCGCGCAAGATCGAGGCGATCGCGGCGGGGCAGTCCTATATCGGGGACATTCCCTCCGAGCGCCTGGCGGCGGTGCTCGAGCGGATCTCCGCGTCGAGCAGCTACGCGGAGCTGGCGCGGGCGCAGGCGGTGCTCGTGTGCGTGCCCACGCCGCTGAGCGTCAATCGCGAGCCGGATCTCGGCCCCCTGGTCGAGAGCATGCGCGAGCTGGCGCGCGTGCTGAAGGCCGGTCAGCTGGTCGTGCTCGAGTCGACCACCTATCCCGGGACCACGCGCGAGCGGGTCGCGCCGCTACTGGAAGAGTCGGGGCTTGCGGCCGGCAAGGACTTCCACTTGGCCTTCTCCCCCGAGCGGGTGGATCCCGGCCGGACCGACTTCACGCTGCGCACCACGCCCAAGGTGCTCGGCGGTCTGACGCCGGCCTGCGCGGACCGCGCACAGGCGCTGTACGAGCTGGTGTGCGACGAGGTCGTGCGCGTGTCGAGCCCCGAGGCGGCCGAGCTGTGCAAGCTGCTGGAGAACATCTTCCGCTCGGTCAACATCGCGCTCGTGAACGAGTTGGCGATGCTCACCGACCGCATGGGGATCGACATCTGGGAGGTGGTGGAGGCCGCGGCCAGCAAGCCGTATGGCTTCATGCGCTTCGAGCCGGGGCCCGGGCATGGGCGGCCACTGCCTGCCGGTGGACCCCTTCTATTTGAGCTGGCGCGCACGCGAGTTCGATATGAGCACCGAGTTCATCGAGCTTGCGGGCAAGGTCAACCAGCAGATGCCCTACCACTGCGCGGCGTTGGTGCAGCGCGCGCTCAACGACGCGGGCCTGGCGGTGAAGGGCTCGAGCATCGCGGTGTTCGGCGTCAGCTACAAGTCGGGCGTCGGCGACGTGCGCGAGTCGCCGGCCCTGAAGATCTTGGAGCTGTTGCGGCGAGCTCGGCGCCGAGCTCTGCTACCACGACGCCTACGTGCCGGACATCCCCGAACTCGCGCTCACGAGCGTCTCGGCGGAGCAGGCGCTGGACGGCGCCGACCTCGCGCTGGTCGTGACCGCGCATCCGGGCGTGGACTACGAGCTGCTGGTCCAGCACGCGCCGATCGTGGTAGACCTCCGTGGCGTGACACGCGGGAGCCAGGCAAACAACGTGGTGCGGCTGTGAGCGCGAGGTTGGCCATCTCCGGGCTGAGGCTCGGGCAAATCGAGGAGCGTCCGATGAGCGACCGCGCCCCCGGCCTTGTGCTCGGCGAGGACGTGAAGATCGGCGAGGACGTCACATTTGGCGCGCACGTCGTCGTGCACGACGGCACTGTCATCGGCGACGGCTGCTTGATCGAGGATCACGCCGTGCTCGGCAAGCGCCCGCGCCTGGCGCGCGGCTCCTCCGCGCAGGGTGAGGTGGGGCCGCTCGAGATCGGCGCGCGCGTGACGGTCTGCTCCGGTGCCGTGGTGTTCGCGGGTGCGAGCGTGGCCGACGAGGCGATCCTCGGCGACCAGTCCTACGTACGCGAGCGCACGCGCATCGGCCAAGGCTCGGTGATCGGACGCGGCAGCGTGGTCGACAACGACGTGATCGTGGGGGCGCGTGTGAAAGTGCAGACGAGCGTTTATCTGACGGCCTTCACCGAGATCGAGGACGACGTCTTCGTCGGGCCCGGAGCGACCACGACGAACGACGACACGATGGCTCGTCACGGCGAGGAGACCCCGCTGCGCGGCGCGAAGCTGCGACGCGCTTGCCGCGTCGGCGGCGGCACGGTGCTGACACCCGGCGTCGAGATCGGCGAAGAGGCATTCATCGCCGCCGGCGCCGTCGTCACACGTGACGTGCCGGCCCGCGCGGTGGCGATGGGCGTGCCCGCGCGCGTGGTGCGCGAAGTGGGCGAGCAGGACCTGCTCGAGCGCTGGCGCTGAACGACCGCCTGAGAGTCCGTTAGAGGATCCCGATCCGGTCGAGCGGCCAGTAGGTGATGATCGCCTGCCCGATGATCCAGCCCGTCGGCACCGGACCCCAGAAACGGCTGTCGTCGGATTCGCCGCGATTGTCGCCCATCATGAACCAGTGACCCGGCGGGATCTTGATCGGGGTGGGGAAGTCGCACTCCGAGCTTTCGCCGCAAGGGGCGATATAGGAGTCTTTCTCGGCCACGAAGTGGCTACTGCCGGCAGCCCTGCGAAAGACGTGCCCACCCTTGATATAGATTTCGTCTCCAGGTCCGGCGACTAGTCGCTTGATGAAATTGACGCTTGCCTCGTGCGGCTCGGGTGTCGCACAAGCCGCGCCGCCGGGCGTGACCGCGTGGGGAACCGGCCCGCACATCTGTTCTTCGGCGTCCACGGGAGGGTGGAACACGTAGATCCCGCCGACATGCGGTTCGCTGAAGTCCATCGCGACGCGGTTGACCAGCACGCGCTGGCCGACGATCAACGTCGGTTCCATCGAGCTGCTGGGAATCCGGTAGGGCTTGACGACGAACGCCTGGATCAGCAGCGCAAGGCCCACCGCCACAGCGATGACCACCACAAGCTCGACGAGCGAGCTCGCGCGCGATTTCGGTTTCTCGACATCGGGCGTCACCCTGTCATGAACATCTGTCGTGGTGGGGCTCATCGCACCGGAACATCCAGTGAGTGGCATGTAGTCCGCGTGGTCACGGGAATCGACTCGAATCGGAGAGTGTGCACCGGCAAACCGTAGTTCATAGCTGGTAGGGGACGACCCGGTGGGTTGTTCCCCCGAGCAAGCAACGGCTGCTCCAGCCGGCATTCTGTGTGTTAGACTGTGCCCATGCGTATGCACATAAGCTTGGATGACGACCTCGTGGCTCAGCTCGACCGGCGGGTGGGCGCACGTCGGCGCAGCGCGTTTATCTCAGCCACCGTTCGCAGAGCGCTTGAGGACGAGCAACGCTGGGAGGACATCGAAGCTGGCTTGGGCGCTCTCGCCGATTCAGAACATGAGTGGGATACCGACACCGCTGCCTGGGTGAGCGCTGGACGCTCGGGCGATCCCACGCGTGTCGGCTGAGTGTGCGGCTGCTGCTCGACACAACAGTGCTAATTGACGCCTTGCGTGGCAGGCCTGCGGCGCAGCGAATACGAGGTTTGCGTGAGGTAGGGCAGTTCCCATGGATCTGCGCCATCAACGTGGAGGAGGTGCTGCGCGGGACGCGCGATCGTGAGGAGCCGCTGGTGTTGCGCTTTCTGGAGGGGATGCGCATGGCCCCGCTCGGACGCGACGAGGGAGTGCGCGCTGGGTGCTGGCGCAGGGAGCATGCGCGTGAAGGAGTCACACTCAGCCAGGCCGATTGTCTGATCGCAGCCGCCGCGGTAGGAATCGGTGCACGACTTGCCACGGGCAACCCGAGGCACTTCTCGATGGACGGACTCGACCTAGAGCACTGGCCGGTCGGGGAGTGAGCTTCGCGCTCGAGCTTTACGCTAGCCGGTCGGGCCGCACGCACGGCGGCTACGACCTGCTCGACCTGCTCGTCTGAGAGCACTGGGCTGATCGGGATCGCGAGGTGCGTTCGTGCCGCCTCGTCGGTGCCGGGCAGCTTCAGGCCTGCGCCCCAGGCGCGCATCGCAGGCTGCTCGTGCACGGGGGTGCGGTAATAGGCGCGGCAGCCGATGCCGGCGTCGGTGAGCGCGGTTGCGAGCCGGTCGGCTTCGTGGTGGCGCACGACATACAGGTGCCAAGCGGGGGAGGAGCCGAGCGTCGGGCGCGGCAGCGTTACGAGCTCGCCTAGCCCCGCTTGCACGTAGTACTCAGCGGCGCGACGGCGCCCGTCCGACCAGTCGTCGAGGTGGGGAAGCTGTACGCGCAGGATCGCCGCTTGCAACTCGTCCAGCCGTGAGTTGTAGCCGAGCAACTCGTAGGAGACCTTGTCGCGCGAGCCGTGAAAGCGCAGCACGCGCGCTTCGTCTGCTAGATGCGCGTCGTCGGTGACGATCATGCCCCCGTCACCAAAGCAGCCCAGGTTCTTGGAGGGGAAGAACGAGAACGTGGCTGCCCTGCCGAGCGCGCCGGGACGGACTTGGGCACTGGAGTGGCTGTGCGCGGCGGAATGACCGTGCGCGGCGGAGTGGCTGTGTGTGCCAGGGTGGCTGTGCGTGCCGGTCGAGCCGGCGGCTTGCGCGGCGTCCTCAAGTACCGGTACGCCCAGCGCTTCGATCTCGGCGACTGGCGCCACGTTGCCGAACAGGTGCACCGCGATTACGGTCTTTGTGTGCGGGGTTAGCGCATCGGCGACGGTTTCGGCGTTGATGCAGAACGTTTGTGGGTCCACGTCGCAGAAGACAGGCGTTGCGCCTGTCGGGGCGATCGCCTCGACTGAGGCGAAGAACGTGAACGAGGGCACCATCACCTCGTCGCCTGGCCCCACTCCCATCGCACGCAAGGCGATCGTGATGGCATCGGTGCCATTCGCGACGCCTACGGCATGTCCTACGCCGCAATAGGTAGCAAACTCCTGCTCGAACGCTTGCACTTCCGGGCCGAGGATGTAGCGCTCGGAGTCAAGGACTCGTGCGACTGCCGTACGCAGCTCCTCACGCAGCGGCTCCAGCACCGTGGAGGTGTCGAACAGGGGGACGCTCACGGCCGTCCCGACGATCCCCGGCTTGGCTGCGATCGTGCTGGCGCGCTCACACTGGGGACCGGCGCTCAGCTGCCGAGCAGCTTTATGTCGGAACGTGTCATCAGGCGGATCAGCTGCTCGAAGGTCGTCTGCGGCTTCCAGCCAAGATCCTTCTCTGCCTTGGCGGGGCTGCCGATCAGGTGGTCCACCTCAGCTGGGCGCACGAACGTCGGATCGATCGTGACGTACTGCTCGAAGTCGCCGAGGCCGGCCTCGGCGAAGGCCACTTCGCAGCACTCGCGCACCGAGTGCGACTCGCCGGTGGCGATCACATAGTCCTCGGGAATGTCGCGCTGTAGCATCAGCCACATTGCTTCGACGTAATCCTTGGCGTATCCCCAGTCGCGCTCGGCGTCGAGGTTGCCAAGTCGCAGCTCCTTGGTCAGCCCATGCTTGATAGCCGCCGCATGCCAGGTAATCTTGCGCGTAACAAACTCAAGGCCCCGGCGCGGGCTCTCGTGGTTGAAGAGGATTCCGCAGGTCGCGTGCAGGTCGTAGGACTCGCGGTAGTTGACCGTGATGAAGTGGCCGTAGGCCTTGGCGACGCCATAGGGCGAGCGCGGGTAGAAGGGTGTCGTCTCGGTTTGCGGGACCTCCAAGACCTTGCCGAACATCTCGCTGGAGGAGGCCTGGTAGAAGCGCGCCTCTGGGCAGACTTCGCGCATCGCCTCGAGCATGCGCGTCACACCGGTGCCGGTGAACTCGGCGGTGAGCGTCGGCTGGATCCAGGAGACCGCGACGAAGGACATCGCGGCGAGGTTGTAGATCTCAGCCGGTTTGGCGGCGCGCATCGCGTCCACGAGCGAGCGTTGGTCGAGCAGATCGCCCTGGTGCAGGGTGATCTGCTCGCGGATGTGCTCGATGCGGTCGAACTTCTCGGTGGAGGCGCGGCGCACCATCCCATGCACGTCATAGCCATGCTCCAAGAGCAGCTCGGCGAGGTAGGACCCGTCCTGGCCGGTGATCCCGGTGACGAGCGCGGAGCGTTTGTTGTTCATGGGCGGGACCCTATCTGCCGGCGCCGTCAGACGGCCGCGGGAGGCTCACGAACCGCTGGCGGCGTTGGGAAGGGTTCGCAGCCACTGAACAGTCGAGGCGATGCCCTCCTTCACCCCGATCTTCGCCTCCCAGCCGAGCAGCTGCTTGGCCTTCTCGACCGACGGCCAGCGCCGTGGCACATCGACCTCGAATGTCGGCAGGTGCTTCAGCTCGAACTTCCTCGGATCCTCGCCGCAGGCCTCCCAGATGATGCGCGCCGTCTCGGCGACGGTCAGCTCGTGCGAGGCGGAGATGTTGAAGTCCTCGTTCAGGCCGGCGGGTGAGGACATCGCCGTGACGACGCCGTCGGCGATGTCGTCGATGTGGGTAAGCGTTCGGGTCTGCTCGCCGGAGCCGAAGATCTCAAGCGGCCGCTGGCCGGAGAGAACCTTCTTGATCAGGTCGGGCACCATGTGCGCGATCCCGGGCTCGTCCTCTGGCATCTCCCCAGGGCCGTAGGCGTTGAAGGGCCGGCAGATCGTGAAGTGCAGGCCGTGCTCGGCGTGAGCCGCGCGCGCGTAGACCTCGCCCGTGAGCTTTGAGAAGCCATAGGCGGACTGCGGCGTGGGGCAGTCGGGTAGGTGCGCCTCGGTCGTCGGAAACTCCGTGGCGCGCTCGAACACCATCGAGGAGGACACGTAGGTGAAGCGCTCGACTTCATGGTCGAGCGCGGCGCGGTAGACGGCGTTGTAGAGGCCGTTGTTGACCTCTGTGAGCGTGTGCGGGAGCTTGTGGAAGTTGCCGATACCGCCGACGATCGCGGCGAGGTGGATCACGAGCGGGCAGCCGTCCATCGCCGTGCGTGCCTGCTCCAGCTGGCGCAGGTCGCCGGTGTGCACCTCGCAGCCCTCGCGCATCCATTGCGGCGCCGGGCGCTGGTCTGAGACGCGCACGTCGTATGCCGGGTCGGCCAGCAAGCCGCCTGACGACCGCGGCGCCGATCGTGCCGGCGCCGCCGGTGACGAGCACGCGGGTCATCGCGTCGCCTCTATGAGCGAGCAGCGCGTGTGTGAGCGTAAATCGCGAAGCCCCCCCGCGCGCGCGGGGGGCATGTGCTTTTTTTGCTCATGCTTGCGCTGCCCCCAAGACGACCAGCTCGCTCACGTACGCGAACACCTGGCCGGCGCCCCAGCAGTTCCAGGGATCCACGACCAGGCAATCCGCGCTTGCCCGCGCGGCGATCGTGGCGAGCGCCGCGGCTCGCGGAACTCGTGGTGATTGGCTGCCACGACTACGACATCCGCGTCCTGCACGGCCTCCTCGAAGGACACGGTCGGGGTCGATACGTGCGGGTCATGCGCGACCACGTCGGCCAGCTCGCGCTCCAACAGCCGGATCAGCTTGTGCGCAAGCGAGTCGCGCTCGTCATCGGTATCGGCCTTGAAGGCCAAGCCCAGCACGGCGACCTTGCGCCCCGAGAGCGAGCCAAGGCCGGCAGCAGTGTCAGCCGGGCCGAGCCGGCGGCGGATGCCTTCCACCAGGAACAGCGGCACCGACTCGTTCACACGTGAGACTGCAAGCAGCATTCCGGGTGCATTGGAGCGCTCCTCGGAGAAGGCGAAGTCCTTGCGCAGGCAAGTCCCAGCGGTCAGGCCCGGCTGGGCCAGGCCGCCGCGCGGGTAGTCGCGGTTGACGAGGTCGATCACCTCGAACACGTTCGCGCCGTAGCGCTCGCAGTCCATCATCAGCAGGTTGGGCAGCGCAAACAGCGTGTAGCGCAAGATGTTCGCCCAGATCTTCGCGAGCTCAGCCTGCACGGGGGTGGTTTGCACGATCGGTGCGTCGAACACGCCGAACAGCTCCGCGACCACCTCGCCCGAGCGAGCTCCCACGCCTCCGATGATGCACGGCAGCGAGTCGATCTCCTCCAGGAAGCGTCCTGCTGCGATCCGCTCAGGGGCGTGTGCCACGTACACGTCCTCGCCGACCGCAAAGCCACGGTGCTTGGCTAGGTAGCCCGCGACGAACTCGGTCGTGCCGGGCGCCACGGTCGAGCGCAGCGTCAGCGCATGCCCGGGTTCCAGCGCGCCGAGCAGGTCGTCCAGGGCGGAGCGGATGTCGCGCATGTCGATCTCGATGTGCGAGAACGAGGGGGTGCCGAGCGTGATCACGATGTGCTTGGCGGCGGCGGCGTCGACGACTCGCTCGGACAGTGTCAAGCGCCCGCCTGCCTGCCCCCCGCTATGGGGGGTGCCCTTTAGGGTGCTCGCGCTCACGCGGTCGAGCAGCGCCTGCGCGCCTGACTCCTCGAAGGGCATCGTGCCCCCGCGCAGCGAGCCCAGTCGTGCTGGATCGTTGTCGATCCCGATCACGCTCAGGCCGCGGTCGGCAAACGAAAGCGCCAGCGGCAAGCCGACACGTCCGAGACCGATCACCGAGACGTCGGCGCTGGTGTTTGGGTCTGGCATGGGCAGCGCAGAGGTTATCGATGCTGGTGTCCGTGCCAGGTGCAGGGGTGGTGTATTCAAATTTTTTGCTGACTACTTTCGTAGCTACTTTTTGTAGTCACTATCGTAATTAGAAAAAAGTTAATATCCCAACAAGGCGCCTTTAGGTTTGCCGAGGTCTGCCCCGATGCTCGCGCAGGTATTGGCGCAGAAAGCCCACCACGAAGCGCGGATTCTGCGAGGCATAGCGTCGCCATAGCCTTCGCGGCTCGCGCGTCAGCCGATATAGCCACTCAAGTCCGTTTCGCTGCATCCAGGCCGGCGCCTGAGAGACGATGCCGGCGTGGAAGTCGAACGCTGCGCCCACGCCCACGAGCAGCGGAGCCGCCAGGAGCGGACGCATCTCGCTCATCCACAGCTCCTGCTTGGGCTGACCGGTGCCAACCCACACGACCTGCGCGCCCGAGCTGTCGATCCGTTCGACCACTTGCACCTGCTCCTCGGCGGTCAGCGGACGAAACGGGGGTGACCAACCGCCGGCGATTTGCAACCCTGGGAAGCGTTCGCGCAAACGTTTGGTGAGCTGCCCGAGCGCCTGCTCGGAGCGGCCGCCGTACAGGTAGATCGGCGTGCCCGTGCTCGCCGCGTGCGCGCAGTAGTGGGCCATCAGGTCGGGCCCATACACACGTGTCGCGCGTGTATGGCCGAGCAGGCGCAGCGCCCACACCAGCGGCTGGCCGTCGGGCACGGCCAGCGTGGCGCCGAGCACCGCTCGCATCGTAGTCGGGTCGTCGTGGGCGGACATGACCAAGTTGACCGCCGCCGCGGTCAGCCAGCCGCGCGCATCCGCGGCGATCGTCGCGTCCATCCATGCGATGACCTCGTCGTAGTCGGAGACCGCCAAGCGGTATGCCCAGGATCTCGGCACGCGCGGGAGGCGAGGGCGGCGGATTGGATGTGGCGGGCTCGGCGATGAGTGAGGAGGATGGTCGGAGGTTAGGCGAGGCGCGCTGTGGCGCCAAACCGAAGATTGGTCGAGAGCCTATCCACGGACTGCGCCCTTGCGCGCGCATATCCGATGGATCTCGTTGGATGATCCGCACGATTCGTGATCTTCGCATTGGGCGTATGCCGGCGGGCGCCATTTGCGATCCCAGGCGGCGCGGCACATGAGCCCCTCCCGCGTCTGAGCCGTTATCGGGCTGAGCGTCTGCTGCGCAAGGACTTCGCCGGCCTGCGCACAAAGGTGCTTGCGATCGCGCGCGGGCAACTGCGCGCCAAGGGCATCGCGCTCGACCCGGCCGACCTGGAGGCCTGCTACGCCCAGGCTTGGCATGGTCTCTACGCGACGGTGCTGGAAGGCGAGCTGGTCGAGAACCCATCGGCCTGGCTCGTGCTCGTGACGTTTCGTCGCGCGATCGACGAGCACCGCTCCGCGAGTCGTGCCGGGGTTGTGGATGGAGGGGAAAATAGTTCGTACCCGTCGAGATTCGACGCCGCTCGCACAGACCTCGCCTCAGAGCTCGACGACCGTGCGCGGCTACGCCATGTCTTCGAGGCTTTGCGCTCGCGCCTCTCCGCCCGCGAGTGCGAAGCCGCCTCGCTCTGCTACTTGCAGGGCCTCTCGCGCGCGGAGGCGGCCGAGCGCATGGGCATCAGCGAGCCGCGCATGCGCAAGCTAATGGAGGGCGCCGGTCCAGGACGGCCGGGTGTCGCTGGCAAGGTGGGAGAACTGCTCGAGACGATCAAGGCCGGCGGCTGGTGTGAGCAGCAGTCCTCGCTGATGCGCGCCTACGCCTTCGGCATCCTTGACCCCGACGGCGAGCGTCACGCCCTTGCCGTGGCCCACTGCCGCGAGTGTCCAGCCTGTCGCGCCCATGTAGCCTCGCTACGTGGCCTGGCGTCGGTGCTGCCGCTGCCGTTGCTGCCGAGGCTCGCACTCGGTGGCGGCCCTACCAGGGCCGGCGCCGCAGCCAAGGCTTCGAGCGGTGTATCGAGCTCGCTCACAGCCAAGCTTGCGGTCACCGCCATCATCGTGCTCGGTGCAGGCTATGGCGTACTGGGAAGCCGTGCTCATGGCAGCACGTCAACTCATCGCATTGGGGCTCGCTCGGTCGATGTGAACAAACCAGCGACATATGCACCCAAGACGTCGAGCCCTGTCCACGGATACATTCGTCGTCCCAGCAGGCGCTCATCGCTGGCACATACACATTCGGAGCGCAAGGTAGGCCTTACCGGCGGAGGCTCCAGCTATGAGTTCGCTCCAGAGCGAGTCGGCAGCGAAGCTCCGCCCGTGAGGGTCCTCCCGCCAAGCCATGGCGGCACAGAATTCGGCTTTGAATAGCTCAGGCGCGCGGGAAGACCTGCGTCAGTCGCCTCATCGCGAGCGGGTTGCCGCGCGGGCGCAGCTTGCCGGTGGCCATCGCCCGCAGCGGGTCGAGCCGTTCGCCGACGATGTCCACGAAGTCCTGGTAGGAGACCTTAAGGCGCAGGTCGGGGCTCGGCGCGAGCCCTTGCTCGGCGGTGCTCGAGCCGTTGTCCACGCGCAAATGCCAAGCTGCCACGTCGGGGTCGGTGAACTCCCACTGGAAGGTCGTCGGACGCTTGAGCCCGTGGTTGGGGTTGACCTGGCGGCGGATCGTGTCGAACAGCAACGCCACTGTCTCCGGATCGCGCTTGCTGGGCCCCTCGCGCACGCCGATCACTCCGGCCTTGGCAAGTTCGCGTCCGCGCTGGGAGATCTCGATCGGCTCGAGCCCCGGCGGCAACAGCGCCGGCCCGGGTAGCGTCTCTGGAGACAGCCCAGCCGAGCGCAGCTTGGTCGTCATCGATGTCAGCCCTTCGACGCCAACCTCGTCGTACGTTGCGCCGAAGACTGTGATGTAGCTTTCGTCCCAGCCGGGCGGCATCAGCACCTGCGCGGTGTAGCGCGTCACCTCGCGCAAGAGTTTGGCGACGGCCTTTGGCACGCCGACGGGGTCTTCGCGCTTGAGGTCAGCCAGCAGCTTCACGCCGAAGCCGATGTGGCGCTGCTCGTCGGCGGCGATGTTCTGCATCCCCTGCCGGAACGCGGGAAGCACGTCGCGCTCTTCCAGGTAGCTGCAGATGAAGTGCTGCCCGGGCTGGGCGAGAGACGCCTCGATCACGACGTGGTAAAGCGTGACCGCCGCCGCCAGCTTCGCGGGCGAGCGATCCTTGCGCAGCTCGTCGGCCATCGTGTCCAGCCGGTCGAAGATCTTGCGAAAGCCGGGCGTCAGCTGTGGCTTGATCGCCTCCAGCCCGCTTTTCATCGAGCCTGTCCCGATCCCGCACACCTCCTGCATGAAGCGCTTGAAGAACACCGCGTGCCTTGCCTCGTCCACCTGTTGGGTGGTGAGGAAGTACTTCTGCTCCTCGCGCGGCGCCGCGTCGATGTAGGGCGAGAGGTTGTCGGCGACGGCGTCCTCGCCCCAGAAGAACAGCGCATAGTTCCAAAGCGCGGCCTGGCGCTCGAAGTCGGTGAAGCGCTCCTGCCATTGCCTGGCGTCCTCGCTGAAGTCGAGCTCAGTCGCGCTCCAGTTGCCGCGCTCCCAGCGCGCATACAGGTCCTCGTAGGAGACGGCGTCGACCGGCAGGCTTCCAATGTTCTCGCTTGCAGGTGTTGTAGCTGTGCTCGCCATGTGCTTGCTCCTCTGGGCCGATGGTTTGGCTGGACAGCCAGTCCTTTGAAATCTAGCGGAATATCGACCGATCTGTGGGGAAACGGCAGTCACGACGAATATCCTCACCACGATGACGCGATGGCCCACGGTGTCGCTGCGCGAGACGCCGGCCACGGTCCCGGCGCTGGCGGCGATCGTGCTGTTCGTGGTGTGGGCCACCAGCCAGGCCGGCTATCCGCTCACCCACTGGGCTCCGGGAGCACTGATCGTGCTGGTGCTGCTGGCGATAGCGATTCTGGCCGCCCCTTTGCGCTTTGCCGAGATTCCCGTGGCGGTCAAGCTCGCGCTCGCCTGCCTGGCGGCCTACACCGCGCTCAGCTTCCTCTCGATCCTATGGGCCGCGGCTCCGGCCGAAGCGTGGGAAGGCGCCAACCGTACGCTGCTGTACCTGCTCGTGTTCGCATTGTTCTCGCTGTGGCCGCGGCGAGGCGCAAGTGCCGCTCTGCTGCTCGGCCTGTGGACGCTCGCCATGATCGGGCTGGCCACGTATGTGGCGCTGCGTTTGGACGTTGCCAGCGGTAAGAGCTTCCAAGCGCTGTTCTCCGGAGAACGCCTTGCTTATCCCGTGGGCTATCCAAACGCCACGGCCGCGCAGTGGCTAATGGCCTTCTGGCCGGCCTTGCTGCTGGCGCGCGGCGCGAGTCTGCCGTGGGCTTTGCGCGGATTGCTGGCCGGCGGCGCGGTCGTGCTGGCCGACGTGGCGTTGTTCAGCCTGAGCAGGGGCTCGCTATACGCGACGCCGGTGATGATCGTTTTGGTCTTCGCGCTCGTGCCGCAGCGCTTGCGCACATTTGCCACGGCGGTACCCGTCGCGCTGGGTATCGGTGCGACAGCTCCGCTGGTTTTGCGAGTCGGCGATCGCATTCGTGCCATGCAGAGTGCCCACGCGGTGACGCACACGGCCGTGCTCGCGATGTTCGCCGCCGCGCTGCTCGTCGGTCTGCTCGTGGCCGCCGGTGCCGCCTTCGAGAGTCGCCGGACCGTCTCGCCGGGAGTGGTCAGGGGGTTGCGCCGAGGCGTTGCCGTCGTCGCCTTGGCGACATTGTTCGCGGTCGTCGTGGGCGGCTTGGCGGTTGCCGGCAATCCGGTAACCCGTGTTCGCCACGCCTGGGACAGCTTCAAGGGCGGCTACACGGCGGAAGCGACCGGCAGCAACCGCTTGCTCGGCGGTCTCGGCAGCAACCGCTATGACTTCTATCGCGTGGCGCTGGATGAATTCGAGGCTCATCCCTTGATCGGCATCGGCGCCGACAACTTCGCCCAGCAATACTTGGTCCACGGCCGCAGCGACGAGACGCCGCGCTATCCGCACAGCGTCGAGCTGCGCACGCTGTCGCAGACGGGCTTGATCGGAGGGCTGTTGGCTGTCGTGGGCCTTGGCGCGGCGCTCTTGGCGGGCTGGCGCGCAATGCGCCGTTCCGACCCCCTGGCGCGGATAGTTGCCGCCGCCGCGCTCGCCGGCTTTGCTTATTGGGCTGTCCATGGCTCGTTCGACTGGTTCTGGGAGTTCGCGGGCCTCGGCTCGTGTGCGTTTGCGCTGCTCGGCATCGCCTGCTCGCTGACGGGGGTTGGCGGTGCCCAAAATAGGGATGCCCCCCGCGCGCGCGGGGGGCATCAGGGCTTGGGGAGAGACGACGGTGCTCCAGGTCGGCCCGTCCAGCACGCCCCCGCGCAGGGATCCTCCATCAAGGAGGGCAGGCAAGCGCGAGGGTGGGCACCAATTCGCTTGGTGTTCGCGACGGTCACCGGTCTGCTCGCACTTGCCGCCGTGGCTTCGTTGGTAGCTCCGTGGCTCAGCGAACGCCAGATCCAGAGCGCCGCCCGAATTTGGCCGCAGGCACCTCTGACGGCCTATGGTCGGCTGGGAGAGGCCGCCAAGCTGAACCCCTTGAGCGATCGGCCCTACCTCGTGGAAGGCAGCATCGCGCTGCGCTACGGCGACCTCGCTCGCGCTCAGAGCGCCTTCTCGCGCGCACTCGTGCGCGTACCGGGCGATGCCTACGCTGCGCTCGAGCTCGGCGCGATCGCCTCGCAGTCGGGCGCCAGCGCGCGCGCACTCGTGTTGCTTGAAAGAGCGGTGCGCCTCGACCCACGCGATCCACTGGCTCGCGAAGCCTTGGCCACCGTGCGCGCCGGCAGACGCGTGAGCGTAGGAGCGCTAAATCGTTCAATCCTGCTCAAGGCTGAGCAACTTGCGTAAACATCTTGGGTTTGCGGGTTATTGACTATGTAATTTGCGCTGGCTTCGCTAGCGTGTGATCGGTCGGCCGATTCGAGCGAAATAGCTCGAAGGCGCGTCGGTCGACCCAAAAATCGAACACCATCGGGACCGATGGCCTGATCCATGTGGCAAGGAGATAGGCAAGGAGAGCAGCCGCCGCTGCTCACGCCGATGAAAGGACCCAAGGTTGGGAATGACTCGCAAAATATGGATCTCACCGGCTCTGGTCCTGGCGACCGCGATGCTCGTCTTGGCTCCCACGACGGCATTTGCCGGCAGCCCGCTATTGAGCGGCTATGGAGGCCCGGGTGCGGGCGAACAAGCGATCCTCGGCTCGACGCTGATCGGGGGATCCCGAGGTGGGGGCGCGAGTGGATCGGGCGGCTCAGGCGGAGCGAGCCTCTCCGGCTCGGCAGGAGCGTCGACGAGCGGTAGTAGCGGGACGTCCTCGACCGGCTCTGGATCGGTCCGCGGCTCGAAGGTAGACACCGCAAATGCGGGCTCTAGCTCGGGCGCGCGGGGCAACGCTTCCAAGGGCGGGGCCACTTCGCAAGCTCCGCGGAGCAGGCGAGCGACGGGCGTTGTTGGCGGCTCAGTTAGCGCCTACGTCTATCCGACCTCGCAGGGCTCCATTCCCAGCGCATCCCCCTTGTCCGGCATATCGAGCGGCGGTGTGCTCCTACTAATCGGGATCCTCGCCACGCTTGCGCTCGTGGCCGTGCTCACACAGCGGCTTTCCCGGCTACAGAGCTAATGCCGAGCGACCGATAGATCTCAAGGACGCCCCTCGAACCATCCCCCATGGAGATTTCACGACAGACATCCACTTCGCTGCCGCTAACAGGCCAGCTGCCTGTCAGGCGCGACGCGCCCTTCCCGCACAGCCTGCATCGCGGTGCCTTCAAGGGCCCGCTGCAGTGGCTGTTGGAGGGGGTCGGCTGGAGCATCCTGCGCCCGTCGGTCGATCTGCTGTTGATGTATGTCGGCGTGTTCGCCGCGCTCGGCGGAATCGGCTCCACCTTTTCTGTATCTGCCGTACGGGCTCCGCTGCTCGTGCTGCCGCCAGTTGCTCTGTTGCTGCTCTATCTGCGCGGCCTCTACCGCTCGCGCTTGCGAGCGTTGCTGCTCGATGGAGTTGTGCCCGTCATCAGCGCCGTGTCAGTCGGCGCGGTCACGGTGGCGATGGTAGGCGTAGCGGTCAACGGGACGATGCCGAGTCAGGACGATTGGCTTCAGGCATGGCTATTCGTGTTGCTTGGGCTGGGTCTGAGTCGCATCGCGCTGACGTTCACGCAGCGCTTCGCGCGCCGCCGCCGGCTTGTAGGCAAGCCGGTCCTGATCATGGGCGCCGGCCTCGTCGGATCCCAGGTCGCGCGCCGCCTCGACCACCATCCCGAGTATGGCCTGGCGCCGGTCGGCTTCCTCGACGACGACCCCCGTTCGATCGCCGAGGTCGGCGGCCGCGACGTGCCCGTGCTCGGTACTTCCGAGGATCTAGACAAGATCGTCGAGCGCACCGGTGTGCGCAACCTGATCGTTGCCTTCTCCTCTGTCGCCGACGCACGCATCAGCCGCTTGATCCAGCGCTGCCAAGAGCTCGGCATTGAGGTTTCGGTCGTGCCGCGCATGTTCGACACGATCAACGACCGCGTCGGTTACGACACGGTCGGCGGGCTGCCGCTCTTGTCCTTCTCGGGCGTCAACCCTAAGGGTGTGCAGTTCGCGATCAAGCACGTGATCGACCGCGTCTCCGCCACGCTGCTGCTGATCGTGCTCTCCCCCGTGATCGCGCTTGCCGCACTCGCCGTGCGCGTCAGCTCGCCAGGCCCCGTGCTGTTCCGCCAGCGCCGCGTCGGTCGCGACGGCACCGAATTCGACCTCTACAAGTTCCGCTCGATGCGCTTCGGCCTGTTTCCTGTCGCCCAGCCAGCGGGCGCCGCGGCTGCTGCTGACGTGGAGGGCATGCTCCCACTCGATACCGCCCCGGGCGGCGTCGAGGACGGACAGGACCGCCGCACGATCGTCGGGCGCGTCCTGCGCCGCACCTCGGTTGACGAGCTGCCGCAGCTGCTCAACGTGCTGCGCGGCGAGATGAGCCTGATCGGTCCGCGCCCCGAGCGCCCCGAGTTCGTCGAGCTGTTCGGGCGCGACATCGCCCGCTACGGCGATCGTCACCGCGTCAAGTCGGGCATCACCGGCTGGGCACAAGTACACGGGCTGCGCGGTCAGACCTCGTTGGCTGAACGCGTCGAGTGGGACAACTACTACATCGCCCACTGGTCATTGGCGCTCGATTTCAAGATCGCGCTGTTGACGCTCGTGGCGCTGTTCCGCGACGCCGACTAGTCGGGCTGGCTAGCGGCGCCAGGCGCGGCGCGCTCAGATGCTGGCGTTGGCCGCCTTGGCAGTGCCCAGCCAGTACTGGAACACGTCCACCCGCAGCTTCGTCCCGAGTACCCGTGGCAGCGCGATTGAGTAGTGGTTGAAGCGGTTGAGCGTGAATTGCGCCCTGTAGACGGCGCGCCCGCCTCTGAACGCTTCAAGCTGCAGGTAGTCGCCGACGGGCCCCGACCCGCTCGCCACGATTCCTCCGCCATGGCGGCTCAGGTGCACGGTCACCGGGTTCGGCTTGCCAAAGGGCGAGATGAACATGTTGCGCAGCGCTGCGAAGGCAGGCTTGTGTGTGCCGGTTTCGCTGAGCACGCCGAATTCTTCGCTGCGCGAGCCCTGCAGCGAATACAGCATCTCCGCGGCGATCCAAGGGGTACGCGCGGTCTCGCGGAAGACGTTGGCGATGTTGGTGGCCTGTGCCTGCTTGGTGACGCAGCCCTGTTCCTGCTGGATCCGTTGGCGCGGCCAGCAGCTGCTCCAGCCGAACTCGTTTAGCCACAGGGGAGTGTGGTCGCCGTTTTGCAGCTGCACTTCGTGCAGGTAGCGCAACGAGCCGAGCACCAGTGTGTAGAAGTGCACGGATAGCCCGTCGTAGTAGCCCTTGATCCCGGCCGCGTAGAGCGCACGCAGAAAGACGCCGTTGGAGCCGACAAGCGAGCCTCCCAGCACAGTCATCTGTGGATCGACGCTCTTGATCGCCGGGTAGGCAGCGCGCAGTAGTCCAGCATAGTGCTGTGCCTTTTTTGGGCCGGCGAGGTAATCTTCGTTGGACTGGTCGGGCTCGTTCCAGACTTCGATTGCGGCGAGCTTGGAGCCGTAGCGCGCGGCAACGAATGCCACAAACGAGCCGTAGGTTGCTGGGTTCACTGGGGGCCATGCCTGTGCCTTGCCGCCTTTCTCGGGCCGGCACTTGCTCAGCAGTGACGCAGGCGCCGAGGAGGCCCAGCAGGGCGTCCACATCGTGAGCGCCACCACCTTGATGCCGGCGGCGGCCGCTTGATTGACGAGACTGTCGGTGAACGCCAAGGCCTTAGGTGCGATCTGGCCTGGGCTCGGTTCGAGCATTGCCCAGGGGATTTCCACGCGGATCGCGTGGGCATGAAGCGAGCGTGCCCAGGCGATCTCCTGGCTCACCCTTGCGGGCGTCGCGCCGTAGGTGAGGCTGGTCGCATCCACGCCGCCAAGCGGCGGCCCCGAGGTCGGCGACACCACGCCCTGAGCGCCGACCGGGGCGAGCAGAACGAACAGCACCGTCACAAGCGCCGGTGCCATCATCAGCTTGCTGAATCGCCTCCTCATCCCTACACGATAGTCGCGCTCGGTATGAGAAATCGCACCTGCAAGTGTGCTTCCCGCTATATGACTAGGCTTTGGTAGGTATGTCACCTACCTGGATCTGGCTGCAGGGCGCAATCATCGTGTTCGTCGTAATCGGGATGATCATCGCGATCACCAAGCTCGCCTGAGGTCGTGGCGACTGCGCTGCCGGCGCGCCGGCGCAGGCCTCGTGGGCGAGCTCTCAACGCCGCCGCCAACGGATGCGCTGTGGCCGGCGCTCGCTCAGGGCTGGTGGCTCTGGGCGCTCAGGTATCTCTTCGCCGCTGAGGATCGCCGCCGGCACCGCTTGGGTGAGCCAGTCGGCGAGGTTGGCAAAGCCGGCCTCGCTCAGATCCGCGCTCATGCAGGGCGGTCGTCTGACCGCGTCATGGGCGTCGGAGGCGATGTTATGGACTAGGCCCTGCTCGAGCAGGTGCCGCGCAAAGCGCCGCACCTGACCACCGAAGCGCCCCGCCAGCGAGCCCGCTGTGACGGATGTGAGGACTCCGCTACGCACCAGCGACTCCACGATCCGCGGCTCGCGGTGCAGTGCCGGACAGCGCTCGGGGTGGGCGAGCAGCACGCGATGCCCGGCGCTCTGTAGCGCCATCACAACTCCATCCAGGCCGGTCACGATCGGGGTGAAGGGCGGCTCGAGCAACAGCCACGGGCCGCCGCCGAGGCGCAGTCGCTTGAGCTCATGCGGATCGATGTCGTCCACACGCGTCATCGCGACCTCGGCGCCCGTGCGGACCTCAAGTGTTACTCCCTCAGCGCGCAGGCGCTCGTTCAGCTCGGCCGTCAAGCGCGCGATCGTCCCGGCGTTGTTGTGATGGTGCCAGCTCACGTGCGGCGTGGCCACCATCAAGCGGGTGCCGTCCGCCGCGGCCGCGCGCGCCAGCGCGAGCGAGCCCTCGATCGTCTCAGGGCCGTCGTCGATGCCCGGAAGCACGTGGGTGTGTAGATCGATCACAACGCGCCTAACGATAAGCGAGCGCTCTGCTTTCGTTGCCGGGCCTCGGCGGATATGATCGGCGCATCGAAGTTGCAGCACTGCTCGAACCGAAGCCAAGGGAGGGTCATGTTCAGATCGATCGTGGTTGGAACCGACGGCTCGGACACCGCCGGTCAGGCTGTACGCCAAGCAGTTGACCTCGCCAATGCCGTGGGCGCCACGCTCGAGCTCGTGAGCGCGTACGAGCCAGTACCGGCGCAGCGTCTGCGCGAGGAGCGTCGCGACGCGCCAGAGGATCTGCAGTGGGCAGTCAGCCCGCGCGAGGACGTCGACGCGACGCTAGAGGCGGCCGCCGGTGTAGCCCGCGAGGCCGGTGTCGCGGTGAACGTATATCCGCGCCAGGGCGATCCGGCGGACGCAATTCTCGATGTGGCCGAAGAGCAGGGCGCCGACCTGATCGTCGTGGGGAACAAGGGGATGACGGGAGCCAAGCGGTTCTTGCTTGGGTCGGTGCCGAACAAGGTCTCCCACCATGCGCCTTGCTCGGTCTTGATTATTCGCACCACCTGAAGCAGGATCACATCCCGCAGATGTACCGCCACGCCTGCTTGATGGTGCTCCAGGAGGCTGCGTCCATGGCTTGCATCGCCGTTGGCACACGGGCACCACGGCGTAGAGTCTGGACGAAGTGACGATCCACTTGCAGGGTGGCCCACACGCCGATAGGCGCGCGAGTCGAGATGTTCTTGGGGAGCGTCGTCGTACATGTGAACGACTGATGGCTCCTGACGCGCGCCACGCAGCTGCCGATTCGTCGGCCGCGTAGGACCGCTGTAAGTCGCAGCCGTCCTGCCTGCTTCGCGGTCGCTGTCATGTAGAGCTTGCGTCCGATCAGCATCGCGGTGGGAGTCGACAGGGGCCCGAGGAACCCGGCTCGGTGCGAGCTCTCAGGGGTGGGCGTCTGTGGAAGCGAGGTCGAGGGGACCGTCGTGGAGAGTGCGACTTGCGCTGGCACTTCCGGTTTCGGCTGGGGTGTCGGAATGGCCAGGATTTCGATCGTGCGCTGGTCACGGCCACCGTCGGGGCTTTCCGCTGTGACGGTGACGAGGCCGCCGGGGGGTGGGGTGGACGGCGCCGTATAGTCGGCCGTCTCCGGCCCTGTGGCGGAAATGTAGGAGGCGCTTGCGCTCCACGTGACTTCAGGAGTGTCGTTGCTGACGAGCGCCGACAATTGCGCGCTCGTGCCGGCGATCATGCGCGACGGAGCGCCTTCGATGGCTACGCTTGGGAGCGCCGGCGTGTTGCTTGTGTCGATCGACGCTGTCGCTGTAGCGGGATTTTCGGGGAATGAGCTGTTTGGGTCCCTGGCCGCAAACGTGAAGCTGTCAGGCCCGCTGTAGCCCTTTGCTGGGGTGTAGATCACCCGGTTGAAAGAGATGGCGCCGAGTGTGCCGTGCGTGGGCGGATTGACGATTGCATAGGAAGGCGTTGGCGAGGGCTTTTCGTCTGCTTCGGTGCCTTCCCACTTCTGCGAGCTCAGGGTAATTGTCAGTGAATGTTCGATTTCGACACTTCTCGACTGGGCCTGCGCGTCGAAGCCGGGAACTATCGTTGAGTGTTCGGCGTATGCCGGCGGTTTCTCGCCGTCGGTCTGCTGGATCAGGTGTTCAGGATCTGCTTCAGCGCGTAGCCAGTATTCGCCCGGCAGCACGTCTGACACGTCGACCCATTGAAACGCGAGGTTGGACCTGTAGAGGTCACGCCATCCCTCCGAGATGCCCTCAAACACGCTCGTCGCTTCTGGCTGATATTGCCGGCAGAATTCGCGTGAGCCAAACGGAGAGTCTTCCGAATCGGTGTATACCGGTTCGGGGGGGCCGGTTGCTTCAATGCGTTCGCTGTCCTCTAGGCAGAAGCCAACCTTCTGGGCGGGCGCTACTTCGGCGCTCTTTTGTGCATTCCACAGCGAGTAATAGGCAACGTGCTGTAGGTGCCAGTGGTGGTGGCCGTCAGCGTTGACGTACACCATCTGTGCTTTGCTCGGGTCTTCGTCGTAGCTGCCGTCGCTGTTGTAGACCCGCTGGAACACTTTCATCGGCGGCGAGGCGGGTTCGGCTGGGTCCGGGGTCCCGCGCGATCCCCTGAAGTCGAGCGCGCCTGGGCCGATATTGTGGACGTAGCCGTTGAATCGCAACAGAAGCTCGGCCGGCGCCGATTCCCCGGTCGGGGTTTCTTCGCTTACTCCTAGGCTGATGTTGTCCGGGGCGTCTGCCACCACGTCGGGCAGTAGCGGCGTCGGGCTGGAGGCACGCGCGTCGCGCAGCGTTGTGGCGAGGGCCAGGCATATGCCGATCGCGATCGTCGCCAGCACGACAGGACGACGAACCCGTTCGGCCATCATGGGATCACGCTACCGGCATACGTAGGGATATGAACCCAATCACCTGCGATGGTCGGTGGCTTGCGCAATGGCGCGCTGAGGATCAGTATCGGCGTCCAGCCCGCGTATCGTGGGACGGAGCGTTCCGGGGAGCAGCCGCCAAACGAGTCTGGCTCGGCGACCAAAGGGCACAACCGCGCGGATCGTCCTGAGCTGCATCTCGACGTCTAGTGCACGCATCGCCCCGAGGGGCCGGAGATCTCCCAGTCGCCGTACGGGGATTTCGCCGGCAGGGCCATCGTCGTTGGACACGAGCGTCACGTCGATTCCTCCCGCCTTGAGCTCGGACAGCCACTGGCGAGCGGTCTGGGCGGGTGCCCCCCGAGCCGCAATAGCCACCACCTTGGGTGGCCCCGCCAGTCTGCGACCGAAGTGCGTCCCCTCTCCGCCGTCTGGGCTCCGCTGTTGCGCTGTAGAGCCGCTAGCCGCTGCGTCTTGCTTGGCGCCGAGCAGCACCCGTGTCCAGACGAGAGCATCGGAGGAGACATCGAGCGAGCACCTTCAGCGTTCCCTGCCAGCCATCGCGCCAGCCTTCGTCCACCAGCATGCGGTAGACCAGCTTTGCACTGGGTCGCAGCACGATCCCCTTCAGATATGCCGTTGCACTCCCCGGTCGCGCAAGGTGTCCGCTCTCCAGCCGCGCGTAGTGCCAGCCGTCGTGCAGCGCCTCGGCGAGCGTCGCCGCGAGCTCGTGTTCGAGATCCCCATCCAAAATGGCGGGCCGCTCGCGCGGCTGGATGCCCTCATGCACGTTTCGCGATTCGTCATGTCGGTAGATGTCACGTCTGAACAGGCGCGATCGGTACGTCGGATACTTGGCAGACGGCCCAAGCAGGCGTCCCAGGAACCAGTGCCGTAGGGGGCACACCGCGATTGCCGTACGGTCGGGAGGCGAGGCCAACAATCGTTCGATGCTCGAGCGCAGGCGCGGGGTGACGCGCTCGTCGGCGTCGAGCTCAAACACCCAGTCGCTCTCGGCGGCGTCCAGCGCCACGTTGCGCTGTACCGCGAAGCCGGGCCACGGGTTCTCGATGATTCTGGCTCCGTATTCGCGGGCGATCTCAACCGTTCGATCGGTTGAGCCTCCATCCACCACGATCACCTCGTCGCAGAAGCTCACGCTGTCCAGTGCGCCTGCCAGATGGCGCTGCTCGTCCTGAACGATCAGGCACGCGGTGACACGTTCACGCTCGGAGACTGCCCCACTTGCTCGCGGCTGGAGGTCTGTGCGATTCAACTCGACCGCCTCCCCAGCCTGGAGCGGACTTGCTTGAGGCGTTCGGTGAGCGGCGGTGGCAACTGCCGGGCCATTCCGCGTAGCGTCGTCCCCACCTGCTTGGGCGCGAGCCGCATCCGAATCAACGGATAGCGGATGCCGTGTGGGAACACCGTGCGCCATACGATCGTCGTATTACGGTCGGCAAGTCGCCGCTTGTAGTCGTGCGCTCCACCGCCTAGGTCGGCCGT
Organism: uncultured Solirubrobacterales bacterium; assembly: GCA_963723175.1. Lineage (GTDB taxonomy): Bacteria > Actinomycetota > Thermoleophilia > Solirubrobacterales > Solirubrobacteraceae > Palsa-744. The sequence continues at coordinate 124,580 of CAVRPO010000008.1, forward strand.
GCGCACGCCAAGCGCCGCGAGGTGGCGCAGAGCGAGCAACATCGCCTGGGTTCCGGGTGCATTGCGCGCCCACGAAGGATCGAATCCGCCAGTCCAGAACACGGCGGTATCGCCTGCGCGTACGACCAGCTCGGCTGCCACCGCCTCCGAGGGTGTCTGCAGCAGTGCAACCCACAAGCGCTCCGGGGTCAGCTCGCCCACGGCCCGCTCGAGCATAGCTCGGGCCTCTTCCCCGACATTCGAGCCTCCGCGCCCTTCCCAGCGAGCGTGGTGCAGGCGCAGCAAGGCCTCGATTGCCGCGCCATTGGAGGCAATCGACTCGCTCACTCCGTCCTCTTGCATCCGCCGTGCGGTACGCCGAGCCTCCTTGCGATAACGACGCTCGCGACGCTCCAACCACTCCTCATAAGATGCGTCAAGGTCGATCACCGGTGCATCCATCGTCGCATCTGTTCGCTGGCGCGGCGGTTTGGACGACGGCCAATGAGCGGCGATCAGCTCAGGCCAAGGGTCCGCTCCGTCGATGCCCTCGAACACGACGCTCGCAGCACGGGGGCGTACGCGCGCGAGCGCGACGGCGAGTGCCGCGCCGCCGCTGCCCGATCTTCGTCTCTCGCCAGCACGCCGATTCGGTGAGAGAAGCCGGCAGCGAGTAGCCGCAGCTCGACAAGCCCGAAGGCGACCTGGGCAAAGAACGGGCCGACAGCGAGGAGATCGGCTCCCCCAAATATCATTACCACTCTTAGTCGCGCATCGCCCGTGCGCGCCTCCAGCCACCACGAGAGCATCCATCCCGGCGCGCAAAACGGCTTGCCCTGGTCTACCGCCAGGGCATCCCATGCGAGCAGATGGGGCGCCAACGCGGTGAGGTCCTCGAACACGACGGCTCGTACCGATTGCCCACCGGATGTCGATGCGTGCTTGTCGATCACGGGCGGCTGATACGAGGATCTGCGGGCCAGTTCAAAAGATAGTATGTCCACCGAGTGGGGCGCCTTCGCATTATCTCAATCCAGACGACGAGAGAGCGAGGCGGAGCGGAGTACGCGAACGTCGATTTGCTCGATGCGCTCGTTGCGCGCGGACACGACGTTGTGCTGCTCACCAATCTTACCGACCTGGTGGCTGGGACGGATGTCCTCGCGCGCGAGTTGGACCTCGGGCCAAAGCTAGCGGGACGCAGTGTCGTCAGGGTGGTCCTACAGGCTCCGCGCACCATTTTGCGACTGGTGCGCGCGCTACGCTCCGAGCGGCCTGTAGCGGCACTGTTGTTGCATTTCAAGAAGGAGCAGTTGTTGTGCTCTATGCTGCCCAGCCAGCTCACCGGAAGGATGGTCTGGGTCGAGTGGGGTCCGCTGCCGCCGTCGATGCGTCGAGGGCCGGCGCGTCTGTTGTATGCGCTCGCAGCGCGCCGTGCCCACCGAATCATCGCCGTGTCCAGCGGGACCGCCGACACGATCGTAGGCGCTGGGGTGCCACGAGAGAAGCTCATCGTGATGCCGGACTTGGTCAATCTTCACACGGTTGAGTTCGATCCCACCGGGCGTGCCGAGATGAGAGGGTCCTGGGGCGTTGACGACCTGACACTGGTAGTTGGCTGCGTTGCACGCCTGCAAAAACGCAAGCGCAACGACGTATTGATCGATGCGATGGCACACGTGGAGGAGGGAGTGCTGCTGGTGATGGCGGGTGAGGGAGAGGAGGAGCAGGCGCTCCGTCAGCGGGCTGCACCGTACGGTAAGAACATTCGCTTCGTACCCAATGTTCGAGGTCACGTGGGTGCGTTCCTGTCGGCGTGCGACCTGCTCGCATATGCCCCCAGCCCCACTGAGGCCGATAGGCCGCGTGTGATCGTGATGGCCCAACTGGTGGGACTGCCCATTGTCGCCACCGACCCGGAGGGCGCTGACGCCGTAAGACGTTCTGGCGCTGGAACGATCGTTTCCCCTCACAACGATCCCCGAGCGTTTGCGGCTGCGATAGAGGCCTACCGAGATGATCCCCCTCGTCGTCGTCGTGAGGGCGAGAATGCCCGTAGAGGGATACTCGCCAACTACGATCCAGAGCACGTGCTGGACACGGTGGAACAGGCACTCGGAGTACGTCACTGACATCTCAGCCTATGTCGTCTTCTTCCGGTCTGGATATTCCCGTCGCCGTCATTGGCGCGGGTCCTCATGGTCTCGCGGCCACAGCTCATTTGCGTGGGGCGGGCGTACCGGCGGTCGCTTTTGGCAAGGTCGTCGAGTTCTGGCGCGAGACGATGCCCGAGGGGATGTTGTTGCGCTCACCGCTGCGGGCGACGACCATCAGCTCACCCGACGAATCCCTGAACCTGAATCGTTGGGCTGCAGATGCGCATCGCCGACTGGACCAAGACCTCCCGATTGAGGATTTCATCGATTACGGCACGTGGTTTCAGCAACGCGCGATCGAGGATCTCGACTCGCGCCGGGTGGAAGGAGTAACCCAGAAGAACGGGAGTTTCTTGCTCACGCTCTCTGACGGCGACAGCCTGACAGCGGGACGTGTAGTAGTCGCGGCTGGGCTTGGGCCGTTTGCGGGTATCCCATCCGCCTTTCGCGGACTGCCCGAATCGCTCGTCTCGCATGCGTCCGCATGCGCCCCCATGAGCAGCTTCGCGGGCAAGTCAGTCGCTGTGATCGGCGGCGGTCAGAGCGCGCTCGAGGGAGCCGCACTGTTGCTGGAGAAGGGAGCGACGCATGTTGAGGTGATCGTACGGGCTCGAGCGATCTACTGGCTGAACCATGGGTGGATCGGTGTTGACGATGACGAACTATTGCCGCCGCCGAAAGGACCGGCCGGTCCACCCTCGTGGCGCGCGCGTCATGGTCTCTACTGGCATGGAGCGCCGACCGACGTCGGTGGACGTTTCACAAGCTGGCTTGGAGCCGCCCCCGATCTTATTCGTCGTTTCCCGCGCCGGGTGCGCGCTCCGCTCACCTACCGCTGCATCCGCCCGGCAGGTGCGCATTGGCTGCCGGATAGGCTACGAGCGGCTGAGCTCACGCTTGGTCGCAGCGTGGTGGCCGCGACTGCGGAAGGAGAGCGGGTGCGCCTGCGTCTGGACGATCGGTCCGAGCGCGTGGCGGATCATGTGCTACTCGGGACTGGCTACGACATCGACGTCCTGCGCTATCCGTTCATCGCTGCGCAGCTAGGCTCGCAGCTACGCGTCCGGGAGGGCTACCCTCTACTTGGACGGGGTCTTGAGTCCTCTGTGCCGGGCCTGCACTTCGTCGGAGCCGCCGCGGCCGAGAGCTTCGGGCCGACGATGCGTTTCGTCGTCGGCACCGCTTACACCGCACCTGCGCTCGCGCAGTATGCGATGGGGCGGCGCACGCCCCTGTTCAGGTGGGCGTTCTAACTTGCCGCTTGGCTTCGTTACCCTGCTCCGCCATGTTCGTCAGGTTCGCTCGTGTTGTCAACGGTTGACGCTGAGTCGCTTGTCTATCGCCCACGGTGAAGTCGTGCTCGCACACGCGCGACGCGGCGTCCTGCGAATCGGCCAAACAGGGCGATCAGCGGGCCGGGATCGCGCGGGTCAAACATGCCCAGCTCGCGGGCGCCAAGGTACGGGCGCAGCAGACGCCAGGCGAGTCCTGCGCGCGAGCGTGCCGGGGCGTCGCGAACCGCAGGCAAGACTCCGTGCCAATCGAGATCGGGCTGTACGAAGCGCACCCCCGCGCGCAACGGCGGCTGAGGTCCCACGGAGCGAGCGCATAGAGACGCCACCACGCGCGGCGATGCCTGCACGCCGCATGCATCGCCAAGACCCCATTGTCCGGGAAGGCGCACGTTGACCTCGAGGAACCACCGCTCGCCCGTCCCGGAGTGACGCTTGGTCTCGACACCCGCCACACCGACGAAGCCAGCCTGCTCAAGGACACGCTTTGCAAGTGCCATCGTCTCGGGCAGGGTGGAGGATTCGCCCACGGCCGTCTCTCCGAAGCCCGGAGGGTATTGGCGCAGCTTGCGGCAGCCGAATTGCACTGGGTAGCTGCCGTCGGCGAGCCTGACGAGGATTGCCTCCTCAACATCCTCGTCTCCACCCGGGATGTACTGACTGAGCAACATGGGAACGCTGTCGTCTAGCGGTTTGGCCGCTACGAGCTCTGCAGCTTGCGCGTCTTTGACAAAGAAGGCTCTCTTCTCGCCGTAGCGGTCGCGCCACTCATGTGAGAACACCGGCTTCACTACGCACGGCCAGGGCGTATTTTCGGCCACCGCAGCGAACTCCTCGCGATTGCTCACGCACGCCGTCCACGGTACGCGCACTCCCGCGCTTCTGGCCAGCGCATCGGCCCGCTCCTTACTCATGAGCATTAGATGAGCGCTGTCGCTGTGCTCGAATGTGCGCACGTTCGAGGGAAGCTGGTCAGCCTTCTGGACCAGCCACTCACAGGCGCGATCGGTTCCCGTGAGCACGACACATTCGGTCGAGTTGGCCGCAAGCCTGTCGAGCACTTCCAACCATTGCTCTCCGGCTGGTTTATAGGGATCCACGATGCCCTCTACACCACGGCTGCGTGCGACGATTGCGTGGCTCTCCACAACCGTCACCCGGGCTCCCAGCTTCGTCATGCGTCGAGCGAGGGCAAGACCTGCGTTGTAGGGATCAAGCAAGACGATATGTGGCCAGGCATCGGTGTGAGCCCCGCTCATCCCAGAGCCTCCGTGAGCGTGGGGTCCAGGTCCGCTCGTGTCTTCATTCGTGCCCGCGCTTGGTTAGATTGCGGATCCTTCGCATACGCTCGGCATTCTGTGGGGATAGCAACCTCTTGGCGGTCTCTCTCGCCGCCTCGCGCGCGAGCATTGGCGTCACGCGGGCAGCCGTGAGTGGCAGTCGCCGTCCCGGCGTCATCAGGATCGTCCATGCGACCGGGTCGTTCCCATCGGCGAAACGCAGCTTGTATTGCTGGCCCCCTGGAGCCAGGTCGATTCGCTCGTCCCCACGCGTGAGAGCGTCCTCGATTGCGTACAGGATGCCGAGCATCGCGGGCTTTAGCTTGGCAAAGCGCTCATCCCAGCCGCCGTTGAAGTACAAGACCTCGCCCCCACTCTCGGAGAACAGCTGCGCGGAGATCGGCTGACCGTCGATCTCGAGCATGCACAGGCGGAATCGACGCGCCTCGACGTGCATCCGCCCGGCGTCGAGGAATAACCGCTCCATCTCCTCGGGGCGCGCCGCGATGCTTGACTCTCCGCGTCCTTCCCAACGCTCTGTGTGCAAACGCATGAAGGCCTTCACGTCTGTCTCCAGAGTTGCCATTGTGCTCATCCGAGCCACTCCGCCGGCAGCTGAGAACTGCCGCCTGATCCGTCGCATCTGGCTGCGAAAATTGGCGCTCCTGTCGGTCAGCCAGGCGTCGAGGGAACTCTGATGCAGCGAGATCGTCGGCGATGCTTGGATCAGATATTGACGGGCCACGGGGCGCATCGGTCCCGGCCAGGTGTCGCGTAGGGCGGCCGACCAATGCGAAGCCACGGGGCCGTTCTCCAAGGCGATGACATCCGGTCGTGGAGTGGCCTCCGCGAGGGTGGCGCCGATCGCCTCGGCCACTTCCCACTCCCGCCCGGGACTCGCGAGCGGCGAGGTACGCGGCAAAGACTCGCCCATCATGCGGTAGTCGACCCGTCCGTGTCCCCGCTCGTTGACGAAGAACGGGGCGAGCCCGATGAGCTCACCGCCTTCCCGCACTGTGACGACCCGCGCGGAGGCGGTTGCTGGAGCAAGGTGTCTGAGCCAGCCGAGCATCCACGCGGGCGAGCTGGTGGGCCGTTTGTTGCGCACGGCCAAGGCGTCCCATTGCGGGATGAGCTTTTCGAGTGCGCCTAGTTCGGTAAGTAGCTCTCGATCCATCACGGCGCTCCGAGTTCGCGAAAAGATCCCGACCTGCGCCTTCGCAGACCGTCTTGCCAGGCGTCGGACATCAGCACCTTGTAATCGCTGTCGCGGTCGGGGTGAGTCATGATCTCGATGCTTGACCGCTGGGCAAAGGCAAGTAGCCGCTCTATCTCCGGCTCGCTTCGAAGCTGGCCGAGTCGGTCGATCGCAAAGAAATAGTCAGTTGTGGGATGCCTACGCGCGATCATTGCATGGCGCGCGCCTCTCAACAGGGTGCCAGGGGCGATTCCGTCGCGGATGTCGCTTTCGCCGATGCGTACGGGTATACCCCGCGGAAGTGAGAACAGCGCCGTTGGGCTGAGGTGTGCGTGGTTGTGCCCGTCGATGTGGGTTGGCTCTACGCCAAACAGTTCACGGAAGCATGCGAGCTGGTCCGCCACGCATGTCTTGACGAGTGTGGCCATGCGGGGGTTGTATGTCACTCTGCGGCGACGTGCCCCGGCAAAGTATTCCGCCGCGCGAGCTTGGCGTTCGCGCACGAGGAGTGGCGTCTCGGAGTCCTCGAACTCCTGTGTGAGATTCAGATGTAGCCCTATCGGCAGTCTGTTCGGTCGTGCCAGCTGGGCTGCTCGGCGACTGTCGTCCATGTACACCATCGCACTCGTGCTCGTGATCCGACCGGCTGCAAAGCACTCGAGGATCCTGTCGGTCGCCAGTCGGCTGCCACCGAAGTCGTCGGCATTGACGATCAGCAAGCCACTCATTCGGGAAGGCGAGATCGTCGTGCCAAAAGTCTGCAGGCGTGGTTGGGGCCGATTGCGATGCCTGCCATTGCACGTGTAGTCAACCGGTCAGGCTTTCCAGCAGAGCATGCCAACGCTGTCCGTACGGTCCGAGAGAGTTGTGCTCGAGCACAAACTCCCTCGCCGCGGCGGCCAAGGGCTCGGTACCGATCGTGTCGAGCTGTTGCAGACGAGCCACTATGTCATCGATCTTCGGCTTAACGCAAAGCGCCCTATAGGCCGGAAGCGCCTCTAGAAAGCTCTCCATCCAGCCAACAGGCGTCGTCAGTAGCGGTCGCCCGCACGCCAGCGCCTCGAGCACGACCAGGCTGCACGCCTCATAGAGGCTTGCGAGCACCACGCAGTCAGCCGCCGCGTACGCTTCGGCGAGCTCGTCAGGGGCCAGCACGCCGAGATGTCTGGCACGGGGGTCGCCGGTGGCTCCGGCGACGAGGAGCTCGTAGCCCGCACGTCGGGTTGCCTCAATGGCGATCTCTCCGCCCTTACCGTATTCCAGGCGTCCGACGAACAAGGCATAGCGACGCTCGGGGTCGAGGCCAAGGTGGCGTCTAGCCTCCAGCTGCGGGCGAGGAGTGAAGACGGATGTGTCGATAGCGTTGGGGATCACGGCATCGGTGCGCACCCGGTAATAGCGGCCCACCTCTCTTGCGGTGGCCTCCGAGACACACACGACTTGCGTTGCCCGGTGGCCGGCGAGGGCCTCGGTCGCGCCACCGCTCACGCTACGTCGAAGCACTTCGCGCAACGGGAGCGCTTTGGCACTCGCTCTGGTGCCCCCCGGCATCGTCCCGTGGTAAATGTGAACTCTCGGAATGCCGTGGACGCCCCCGATGCCCAGGTATCCATTGCTTACGATCACGTCTGGTCTTGCTTGCCGGGCAGCTTTTGTGGCGTTCCATGACATCGTCGGGTAGCCCAGCCCGAGGCGAAACTCCCACCTGGTGGGTGGACGAGACGGCCCGACGATTTCCGTTTGCCAACCATGGGCTGTGAGGGTCTCCTCGAGTAGTGCGCAGACCCGCTCCACGCCGCCCGCACGGTTGGCCGGATTCGGTGAAATGATGGCTACCCTTGCCACCTCAGATCGCCGGCTGCTGCCCGCTGTTGCCGAGAAGCGCTGCACGCGCCCTGCGGATGCGTGCGCCTAGCGTGCCGCGGGCGACGATCCACAGGCGCGAGCCCACGAATCGCAGTTGCGAGGCAACCGGTCCGCGGATGTAGCCATGCTCGGCCATCCATGCGCCGTGGCGGCGCAGGAAGCGCCAGTTGTTGCGCATCGCCCAATACTCGTAGCGGAGCGTCGAGGAATGGTGTTGTCCTCCTGACCACGTGCCGAGCTGGTAGCAGAATGTGGCGGGAGTAAAGAGGCAGCGGAAGCCGGCACGGGCAGCTTGTACGAAGAAGTCAGTCTCCTCGCGGTAGCCATTGACCGGGAATCCCTCGTGGAAGCTGACTTGCTCGAAGACGGTCTTTCGCACGAGTGCTCTAGCGGGGATGAAGGGCGTCTCGATGGGCCGGAGGGGGAACACATCGACCTCCTCCATCGAGGGTCGCTCCCGCCGCGGCGCGGTTGCGGCCACCTGCTGGATCTGCTCGTCGGTGCTCCAAGCATGCAAGAGAGGGGCGCCAACGATATCGGCCGCGTAGCGCGTGGCCTCCGCGCGCAACACGCTTGCGTAGTCTGTGGGGAATCGACAGTCGTCCTCGCCAAACAGGACCCATGCCCCTCGGGCGGCAGCGATTCCCGTGTTGCGGGCGCTTGCCACACCCTGGTTGGCTGGATGACTGATGATCCGCAAGCGCTCGTCGGCGAGCCGTTCGCATACTGCGAGTGTGTCATCAGTGGAGCCGTCATCGACCACGATCACCTCGGCGACATCTCCCACTTGGAGCATGTTGGCGAGGTTTGCGCGCAACGCCTCCGCACGGTTGTAGGTTGGGAGCACGAGCGTGATGTCATCGCGCTGGTTCACGCTCACGGCGACAGTCTAGCTGCGCCGACGGCATGCTCGACCACCGCGGCAGTAGCCCTGCGCCCCCTCTACGATGCGCGTGTGCGTGGATGCGGTGACGGCGGATCCTAGGCAGGCGATCTTCAGGTGAATGATCTCCACGAGGTTGGCGCGCGACGCGCGACCGCCGACATTGCGGTCCAGATCGTCACGCGGATCCTCAACCTTGCACTCGGCGTCGTCGTCACACTGGTGCTCGTTCGCGCTCTCGGGAGCCGTGGCTTTGGAGTGTGGTCCTCGATCTTCGCGATCACGCAGATCGCGGCCAGTTTTGGCGATCTCGGTCTCAACGAGGTCGCTGTCAGCAGGGCTGCAGGTGAGCCGGCGCGCGAGGCATCCTGGTTGGGCTCGCTGCTCTCTCTACGCCTGTTGATCGGTCTGCCGGTAACGCTTCTCTCAGTGTGCGCGGTGATCTTGATCGCCCCAGGACGCGAGGGCAAGCTCGCGGGAGTATTGCTCTCGCTGCTGCTGTTGATCGGGGCTCCGACGGCACTCAACGTGGTGTTTCAGTTGCGTGTTCGTAACGACATCTCGATGGCGATCCTCACTTTGAACAGCGTTGTTTGGGCCGGCGCTGTGGTTGGCGTGGCAGCGGCCGGTGGAGGGCTCGTCGCATTTGCCGGTGTGTTCGCGGCGATAGCGATTCTGACCACCGTCCTGACCGTAGTGCTCGCCCTGCGGTTGGCAACCGTACATCTGCGCGGCGCGAGTAGGTTTTGGCGCCCGCTTCTGCGAGTGGGTGTCGGGTTGGGATTGGCAGGCGTGCTTGTGACTGGGTATGTGAGGCTTGATCAGATCCTCGTACTCGAGCTGGCCGGCACTCGGCAGGCTGGCCTCTACGGCGCGGCGTACCGCTTGCTGGATCAGGTGCAATTCATCCCGATCTCGGTGATGACGACGCTGTTCCCGATGATCGCCGCGGCCTATACGGGCAACCTCGTGCGAGCGAAGGGGCTTTTGCAAACCGCCGGTGAGTATCTGACGATGGCGTCGCTACCGATCCTCGCGTTCACGATCGTTGCCGCCGAGCCAATCGTGAGGCTGTTGTTTGGGGCGCAGTTCATCGCGGCGGCTCCCGCCGTCCCGATCCTGGCAGGTGCATTCGTCTCCATCTCGTTTGGTTATCTCGCCGGCAACATGGTGGTTATCCTCGAACTTCAGGGTCGTTTCGCGCGCTACGCGGCGCTCGGCTTGGTCGTCAATGCCGCGCTCAACCTCTTGCTCATTCCTCGGTATGGATTTCTGGCCGCGGCCTGGGTGACACTTGTCACTGAGGTGACAGTTATGTCGCTGTCGATGCGTGCGGTACTCAGAGCGCTATCGATGACCCCTCGCTTCCAGCGGATTCTCAGGACTCTGCTGGCCGCGACGGTGATGGGCTTCGTAACTTGGATCGCGAAGACGGTGGGGGTGCCGCTTGCTGGACTGGTCGCAGTTGCTGCGGTCAGCTACCTGCCGGGCCTGCTTCTGTTGGGTGCTATAGCGCCTGATGAGATCAAGGCTGTGTTGCGCAAGGATGTCGCCAGCATCGGCGTTTAGATGACAAACTCGGTCGACTGGTTGACGATCTCAATTCCTGCGAGTCGGCTTCGGGCGGCTCAACATGAGGCTGGAGAGATCGGTCCCGTCGTGTACCACTGCATCGCGCCCAAGACTGTCGTGATGGTAACCGTAGTAGGTGCTGCCTGTCTCGTTGGGGTCGTTGACGACGAGGCCGACCCCGGAGAGCTTACGTCGCTCGAGCACGGCGCGTACGCGCCGTGTCTGGTCTCGCGTCGTGGTTCCGACACGACCAACGATCAGGCAGGCGTCAATCGCGACCTGGTCGAGCAGCGTGCGGGTATCCACGACCGGAAGCAGGGGAGCCGCGTCGATTACCACAAGGTCGGCTGTCGAGGCTAGCGTCGCAAAGACGTCAGCTAGCCGATCGGATCGCAGCATGTCGCCGGCATGCAGCGGCACCGGTCCGCTGGTGAGTACTTGTAGCCGATCCACATCCTCGGGTGGGCTACTGAGCAGGTCAAGCGGGTCCGCTTCTCTGAACAGAGCAGAGGTGAGCCCCTGTTGGCTACTGTCCGTCAAGCCCAGCTGCGATCCGACGCTCGGACGGCGCAGGTCGGCGTCGACCAAGATCACGTGCTGGCCCGAAAGGGCGATTGCTCGTGCGAGGCCGAGGGCGACGGTTGTCTTGCCCTCGCCGGCCACAGCGCTCGTGACAAGCACTGTCTTGACATGCCTGCCCTGGCCCACCAGAGCCAGACCGTTATGCAATATGCGGAATGGCTCGAGTGCGGGCTCGAAAGCTTGCGCGGTCTGCATCCGTCGGGGAAGCTGCGGAATGCTGGCCATTGCCGGCAAGCCATATAGCTGCTCGAGTTCCTCCAGCGACTTGGCGCGGCGATCGATCAGGTTCAGCAGGAAGGCGAGACCTACACCAAGCAGCAAACCCACGATCAGCGCAACCAGAACGGTCGACTTCACTTTTGGGGAGGAGGGCGACCCTGGGATGGTTGCCGTGCCCACGACTCTCGCGTTTCCGGCCTGAACGGCTTGCAGGAGCAGTAGCTTTTGGGAGAGGCTGCGCAGGTTGGCGCGATCAACGGTATCCCCGATAGGCAATTGTGAGAGCTTCTGGTTGATCAGCTGCTCACCCTTGACGAGCTGCGCTTCCTTTTCCTGTTGGCTGTAGACGACATACTGTTCGGCGAATGAGTTTGCGATCGTCGCCGCGCGCCGTGCTTGCGCGTCGGTGACCGAGACATCGACTATGTAGTCGTTGTTGGGGTTGCTCGCACTCACCTCTTCGAGCAGTGCGGCCGGAGTCATATTCAGTTTCAAGGCTTTGACTACCTGCGTCGCCACAGGCGTGGCAGTGACGAGCTGCAGGTTGGTGGCCTTTTCGCCTTCGGGGTCGATCGACTGACTTTCCGGCACGCCGGCGACCTGGCTGGGAATGTTGTTGCTTGTGAACTGGAGCTTCGCGGTCGCCGTGTACTGCTTGGGCTGACGCTCGACGTAGATCAGCGCGCTCATCAACGAGACGACCGCACATATGGCGATCACCCACCAGCGCTCGCGCAGCACCCGCAGCGCTTGGACGATGCCGGGTACTTCGGAGGTCGTAGAGACCCTGTCCCGCGGGGTGATCTCAGGCACAGGTTGCGATAGACCGGTGGCGCAGCATGAACTCTCGATGGTAGCGGGCACGTCGGTCGCGTTTGTCTGGGCGGCGGGGACACCAGACCTGGCATTCCAACTGCACGCCATGCGATCTCCCCACCTAGGCCTGGCGGGGAGAGGGTCGCTCCGCGTGGCTGGGTCCGCGGGCCGCCGTGTTCGCCGCTAATCTCGCGCTTATGGCAGCGGCGACCCCTTCCGCGAGCACCAGCTGGTGGCGCTCCAAACAGGAGTCGATCCTGGTGGCTCTGCTTGCGGTGGCGCTCTCGGTAATCGTAGGGCTCGCAATGGTGAAGCTGGGCACCGTGCAGCGCGAGCTAAAGGCTATCCTGATCGTGGTCGCGGGTCTGGCGATGGTGATGGCGGCGCTGCGGCCACAACTTGGGCTGGCCATGTTGCTGGCGTTGGTGCCGTTTGAGTATCACTTCTCGGGCACCGGGACCGACGAGGTGCTCATAGTGGCGATCGCGTTGGTGCTGATGTGGCGGATCGTATGGCGTGCTCTACCGCCGTGGGTAGCGTTCGGTGGCGTAGCACTGGTGCTCGGCAGCTTTGCTGCCGCAGTCGGTGCGGTCGACCGCACCTCTGCCCTATGGGGTGCCGTTCGCTGGCTCGGTGCCATTCTCATCATGTTTGCTGCTTTCAATGTGCTTCGTGGTCGTCGTGACGCATCTCGACGCATGGTCGACATCTTCACCGTGTCTGCCGTCGTTGTCGTCGGGTTTGCCTTCGCGCAGAAGGTTGGCGTCTACGTTCTGGTGGGCGCGCCCTACCTCTCCGGGCAGCCCGATTCATTCTTTGGCTACTACACGGTTTACGCAGGGTATGTAGGGATAGCCGCGACGCTTGCGACAGGTGAGTTGCTAATTGCACTCACTGAGCACCGTGCCCGTCGTGCCGTGCTCTATGGGGTTGCGCTGCTTGCGATTCTGGTGGGAGTCGCGATCTCGACCTCGCGTGGCGGGTTGCTGGCGCTGGGTGGTGGGTGGCTCTTGCTGTTGGCATTCAACGTCCGGCGTGGGCCTGTGTTCGTGCGAGGAGTTCTGATTCTCGCCATATTCGCAGTCGCCGCTTACCTTGCGACGCCACGCTCGACGGTAGTGAAGTTCGAACAACGTCTTACGATCGCGGCAGGGTCAACGCGCGGCGAGGATCAAACTCGCTTTGCCTTGCAGAAAGCTGGCGAGCAGGCACTTGAAGGACATCCATTCGGGCTTGGCTATGGCAACTTCCCGTTCTATCTACGCGCGCATGTGCGCAGCGCTCAGATTCAGATAGCGTTCGATCACGCGCACGAGACTCCTGTGCAGGTCGGTCTCGATAGCGGATGGATTGGTCTGCTCGGGTTCTTGACCCTTTGGGGGTTCCCCATAGGGTTGGTGATTGCGCGGCGAGGTAAGGGCTCCTCTGCCGTGCGAGCCTCGGCCTGTGCAGCCGCGCTCGGGGGTTTCATGGCCCAGGGTCTATTCGACTACCTTTTCTATGAAATCGCTTTTCTGATGTTCTTTGTGACGCTGGTGTGGGGCGCGGCGCACGCGTTGTCGGTCGATAGGGCGCCTCGCGAGGATGCCCTCCGACTCACTGCCCCGGCGTTTGGATAGAGCCGTCTGGGCAAGAGTTGGATCGATGGATCTCAGGTGAGCGTCTTGAGTCCGGCTTGCAGTGTGTAGAAAGCTGACTTCGGCTGCCATGTCCCAAACTTGAGCAGTCCGAAGCCGGGTTGGTTGTTCGTGGCTTTTTCTTCGAATTCACGCAAACAGAAGGGGAATAGCGCTCTGATCCATGGACGTGCTTTGACCTGTTCGATCAAGTCCGAGTAGTCATGGGCTTGGGTGGCTTCGCTCACTTCCCATGTGGACCAGCCGTCCTCGGTGATCCAAAAAGGCACATTGACTCCATGAGCGAGGAACTTCTGACGGACCATGTCGATGCGCTGGAAGGCCCATTCGCCGTTTGTGTCCTTCCATCCTTCCGGTTCGGCAAGAGGAAGAGAAGGATCGTCGCCATACGGATGTACCGCGACTCCGTTTATCCATTGGCCGAGTGATGGCACCGCCGTGAACATGTCGTCTATCCAGCTGGTCTGCCAAGGGGTCGTGCCCCCTACCTGTGGTGCGTCCTCGTAGTCGGCGGCCACAAGCAGCTTGACCGAAGAGGAGACTCCCCTCGCGGCCTCGGCGGCGGCGAGTACGTCCTTCGCGTATGCCTCAGGTTCGGGCGTGTGCCCGGACCAAGCGTAGGCGTCGTACGGCTCGTTCCACAGCTCCCACCACTGCAGATTGGCTGATGTCCCGGGGCCGTAGCGTTCGACGGCGGCCTTCACGAAGGCTGCGTATTCGGTCGCATTGCTAGGGCTCGTCCATGATGGGGCATAGCCGACGAGCGGTAGGACTGTGATGCCCTCTGCTTTGGCCGCAGACACCATCTGGTCAAAACTCGACCAGTCGAAGACGCCCTTTTGAGGCTCTGTGTCGGCCCACGAAAGATCCTCGCGCGCCCAATTTACGCCGAGCGTTGTCATCTCGGATGCGATCTGCGGCATTGCACTGACGCCCCAGCCCTGGATGTTGGTGACGATCCCCTTTACGAACGGTTCGCCAAAGGTGTCTGAGGGGGAGCCGAATTCGTCGCCAACAAGCCCTTCGTTTGTGCCGGTAGTCGGGCTCCCGCTTGTCCCGACACCGCTGGTGCCGATTGTGTCTGAGCCGTTGATGCTGCCGCTACGGCTTGTGCCAGGACCGCTCGTGTTGCCGCTATCGCTCGTGTCCGAGCCGCTTGTGCTGGCGCTATCGTCGGTGCCGGTGCTGGTAAAGCTGCTGCCGCTCGTGTCGGACTCATCGTGGGAGTGTGTGTGGCGCACGCCGGCAATGCGAGCCGAAAGGTTGAGCAGATGGCGCTCGGCCGCGGCCAGCTTGGCGCGCGAATGCGCGACGGTGATCCGCTGGCCACCGCAGTGGCCGAAGTCTGTGCGCAGGCAGCTGGTGAGCCTGCTGGAGTCGTGCGCGAAAGTGCGCTTGTCGGCCGTGCGAGCGGCGATGGCGCTGTGCAGCGTGGCGCTGCTGATCGTGGCGGTTGGCTGGGTCGTGCGCGCTGTCGCACCGGCGCTGATCGCCAACATAGTCAAGCACGTCGCCACCAGCAGTGTGAGTATCTGCTGAGCCCGAGCCCTGTGAGGGCGGGGGTGCGACGTTGACATTGCTCATCTCCTTCGGGAGCCGGGCTGTCTGCTTGAGACCCCTGGCTTTGCGAACCCGCCTCGCGACGGGTGTGCCTTTGTCGGGAAGTTGCGAAAGGCGCCTATGTGGTGAGCGGCGCCTGCGCCTCATTTAGGTGCCGCAAGAATCCTGTCGGCGCCGGACGGCCCTCTCTTTAGGCCCTCGGAGGCTTTTGGACGGTTCAGGAGATATGCATGGGTGCTTGCGGATGGCGCTCAGTAGAACGCGCACGCTGTTCTCCGTGGAGGGTGCCGGTCGCACTTGAAACGGATGGCGCGAGTCGCTATCTCAAGTGCGCAGCAGCTCGGCGAGCGCCTCGATCGAATAGCGCTCCTCGGCGAGCTTGCGCCCGGTACGGGCGATCTCCGGGGCGCCGTCGCGCAACACGCGTATAAGCGTGCTGGCAAACGCTTGCGAGCCCTCGGCGACCAGGCAATTGACACCATCCTCGACATCCAGACCGGCAACTGCACGAGGGGTGGCTACCACCGGCAAGCCATAGGCAAGTGCCTCGACTAGCTTCAGGGGGCTGCCACCACCCTGGAGCAGCGGAACGACTGCGCAGCGCGCCCCGGCATAAGTGCCGACAAGGTCCTCTACGAAGCCGAGAGCGCGCACACGCGGGTCGCTGCTCGGGGGGTGCTCCAGCCCGGCGCCGGCGAGTAGTAGTTGTGCGTCTGGCAGCTGTTCCCACACGCGCGGGAGAACTTGCCCAAGCAGGAACTCCAAGGCGTTGCGGTTTGGTGTGTAGGCGAAGTTGGCGACGAAGATCGCTACCGGCTCGGTTGCGAGGGTCCTCGCGGGCTCGGATGGAGCCGATACCGGCTCGGACGTCGCCGGTGCCCCGGACGCCGATCCTGGGTCAGATCGAGGGGGCGTCGCGAAGACGGGGCGAATCGCCGAGACGTCGACGACATTGGGGGCAAGCCGTAGCTTTGCCTCCGGGCACAGGGCGCGCGCGCCACGCATGTCGGCTTCGCTGACCATCCACGACTCGCTGGAGCGCCGCAAGAGTCGCCGCTCGAACGAACGCAAGCCTCGCAGCGAAGCCTCCTCGTCGGGCAGTTCGTGGCGGAAAGCCGACTCCAGGTTGTGTGCGTTGTAGATGACCGGTCGCCGACGCGCCAGGCCTGCGAGCGCGGCCGCGGCGGTTGGTCCATCGGCGATCACGCGCCGGCAGTCGCTGCTACCCGCCAACCGAGCCGCCATCGAAGCTAGCTCCGGGGAGACGCCGCGCGCTAGCCCGGCTGGCACTCGGCTGAGCCGAGCCTTCACATATGCGATGGCTCGTCGTCCTCCGCGTGAAGCGACCACCTCTTGTAGCTCGATCCCCGGGATCGCGCTGAACGCCTGGTCTGGCTGTTCGGCGCCGAAGCGCACGTAGAGCAGCGTCAGTCGGCCGTGCATGGCAAGCGCGCGCGCGATTCCGTACGTGCGCACATCGCGGCCCGAGCGCAGCGCTGGCGTGTGAGTCGTGACGAGCAGGTCCCTTCCGCCCTGCGGCAGAGCGTTGAGAGCCGCGGCGATCTGCTCGATGCGAGCCCCCCATGAGTGGGCGCTTGCGGCGCGCGAGCGCTCGGCCCGGTGCTGGGGGGTGTCGGAGGCAAGGGCCCGATCGAGCAGCTCCGCGATGCCGACGGCATCCGGGGCCATGGCCAGTTCCTCTACCTCGGCGAGCGAAGGTAGTGGTGTGGCCACTACCGGCAGTCCTGCAGCCAGGTACTCGTAGACCTTCATCGGGAAGATGCTTGTTGTGAGCTGGTTGCGCGCGTATGGGATCAAGCCGGCGTCGGCTCCTCGCAGCACGCTCGGCAGCTGCTCGTAAGTGCGCGCTCCGAGCAGATGCAGGTTCGGCTCGGCGGCGAGCATCGACACGTCGGTGCTCGGATCGCCCGGGCCGACGGGACCGACGAGCGCAAACGACCACGACGGCCGGGCTCTGGCCAGTTCGACCAACAAATTCATGTCGAGCTTGGTTGCGACGACGGCGCCCGTGAACACGATTCGCGGGGCGGCCAGCGCGGCCAGCGCTGGGTCGATCGGACCGTCCTCCAGTGCGCTGGCAAACAAGGCCGTGTCGGCCACATTGGGCGCATAGATCACATTGTTCGAGACGGAGCGCAATCGCTCGGCCAGTCCCGGTGCGCTTGCCAGCACGAGATCGGCGCGGGCCGCAAAGCGTGTCTCGGCCGCGTGAAAAGAGGCCGTATCGATGCCTGGTTGGGCGGCGATGTCATCGACGCAGTGGTAGATCACAAGCTCCGGTTGGAGCACTTCGAGTAGCGACTCGGCCTGGGGCACATATGCCCAAAGGACCGGTCGGCGCATTCCCAGCTTCCCGGCGGCACGTCGCACGAACATCCCAAGCAAGCGCCGGTTCAGCGCCCGCACGAAGGCGTTTGCGTGCAGCGGCAGCACGAGCGGGGAGAGCACGTGCAGGCCGTCGATTTCGCGCGCGCCGCTCAATCCGCGGCGCAAGCGTCGCGCGATTCTCCTGAGGTCACGCCCGGCCAGCTGCGGGCGGCGCAGACCGAGCGACTCGACAAACAGCACCCTGTTCTCGGCCGCGAGCCGCTTCATCAGGTGGTGCTGGTTAGTCTGAAGGGCTGTGTCCCAGTCGGCGAAACCAACACACACGATGTCGCGGCCCTGAAGCCGTGGCGGATCGGCCATCCTCGACATGATCCCAGGCCAGAAGACTGGGAGGGATTTGGATGGGGCGCGCTCCGCGCGCCTGATGTTCGCGGCAGAGCTGAATACCGGCCTCGTCCACGACAGCGAGCTCGACACGCCGCTGGTGCGCGCGGCCACTCGTGTGCGCGAGGTGCACCTGCGTCCTTTGCGTCTTGCCCAGCAGGTCGGCTACAAGCTCGGCCGCCTCGGCTTCGAGCACCAAGTCGTAGCTCCGCTCGTGGCGGCTCGCAGGTCGGTGCTCGACGGGCGCGCCAGCGGTCCGCCCCGCTTTCTCGTGCGCGTTGACGAGTTTCCCCACTACCGCGCCTGGGACGACCCGCAGCGCTTCGGTAGCGAGCGCTTCGAGCGCTTCCACGAGATCATGTCGGCGGCGGGCGTGCCCTATCTGCTCGCCGTGCTGCCGCGGGTCAGCCGCGAGCCGCTCGCGCCTGTCGGCGACTCGCGCCCGCTCGACGCCGGCGAGACCGCGATGCTCGCGCGGCTGGCAAGCGAGCGCGTGTCCTTTGCCCTACACGGGCTGACGCATCGCACACGCTTCGCCTCTCCCCGGCGCCACTCCGAGCTGTGCGGCTTGAGCGCCGAGGCGACCGCCGAGCTGCTCGACACCGGCCTCGCTGAATTGGCACGCGTCGGGCTGTCTACCAAAGTGTTCGTTCCGCCCTACAACCGCTTCGACGCGAGCCAGTTCGCGTCGTTGGCACAGCGCTTCCATGTGGTGTGCGGTGGCCCTGAGTCGATCGGCCACATGGGCTTCCAGCGCACGCCGCAGTGGCGCGGGGAGAGTGTCTATCTCCCTTCCTACTCCCCGTTCTACGGTCACGCGATCGAGGTCCTGCCCGCGGTCGAGCACGCGATCGAGGCCGGCTGGGGACTTTGGGTGCCGGTCGTGTTGCACTGGGGCTGGGAGGCCGACGCCGGCTGGGCCGATCTGGAACGGCTCGTAAGCGTGCTTGCGCCTTACGCAGCCGCCTGGGAGGGCTTCATCGCCGCCGTCGAGCGCAGCAGATGAGCGACACACTCGTCGAGCGGCTGCGCGAGCGCTTTCTGCGCGTGGCGGTCGTGCACGAGTGGCTCACGATCCCCGGCGGCTCCGAGGACGTCGTGATGGAGCTGCTCGAGATGTTCCCCGACGCCGAGCTGTTCACGTCGGTCTATGACCCCAAGCCGTGGCCTGAGATCGTCACCGAGCGGCCGGTGCATGCTTCCTATCTCAACCGCATCCCGGGGGCGCAGGCGCATTATCCGAAGCTGCTGCCGCTGATGACCAGGGCCTACCGCTCGTTTGACTTCTCGCACTTCGACCTGGTGCTCTCCAGTAGCCATGCATGCGCGAAGAACATCCGCACTCCTCCAGGTGTGCCGCACGTCTGCTACTGCCACACGCCGATGCGCTACGCCTGGGACGAGAGCCTGCTCGAGGGCGAGGAGATCGGACGCGCCACGCGGCTCGCGCTGCCGCTGATGCTGCGCCGCCTGCGCCGCCAAGACGTCGAGGGGGCGGCCTCGCCCGACGTGTTCGTCGCCAACTCACGCAACGTGGCCGACCGCATCCGGCGCTACTACGGTCGCGGCGCCGAGGTCGTCAACCCGCCGGTGGACGTCGACCGTCTGCTGGCACTGCCCCGCGATCCGGGCGAGCACTATCTCGTGTTCGGGCGCGTCGTCCCCTACAAGCGCGTCGAGTTCGCCGTGGCCGCTTGCGCCCGCTTGGGGCGGCCGCTGAAGGTGGCCGGCGACGGACGCGCGATGGCGTCGGTGCGGGCGGCCGCCGCCGGGCATCCGGAGATAGAGCTGCTCGGCCGCGTGGAGGACGCCGCGCGAGATGCGCTGATGAGCAGCGCTCGCGCTTTGCTGTTTCCCGGCGAGGAGGACTTCGGCATCGTGCCCGTCGAGGCACAGGCAGCCGGCCTGCCGGTGATCGCCTATGAGGTCGGCGGCGCCTCGGAGACCGTGATCGACGGGCGCACGGGAGTCCTGTTCGAGCAGCAGAGCGCGCTCGGACTCGCCGCCGCGATCGAGCGCTTCGAGGGGCTCGAGCTGGACGAGCAGACGGTCCGCCAAAACGCCGAGCGCTTCGGACGCGAGCGCTTCCGGTCGGAGATGGCCGCAGTGATCGAGCGGACGGTGGACGCGCGCTCGGCGCGGGTCGCCTGAAGTCGTTCAGCCTAGCCTCTCGTCAGCCCACCTCGCCTCAAATACCCGCCTGTAGGGGGGGTATGGGATGAACTAGCCATGAGCCTTCTGAGGGTGGTTCGCCCTTTACACGATATATGCGTAAAGATTACACAACTTCTGTGTATAAGTAGGTAGGCGGCTATAGACTGGCTCGAGGTGTTTGACTCCTAGCCGGGCGGGTCGGTGGGCCAAAGAACTCTTCCAAGAAGAGCCGCGTCTTTGTGCTCGAGGGCGGCCGCGTCTACCGCACTGCTCCGGGCCCACCCGGAGCAGTGGCGGCCGCCGCGTTGAGCAAGCCAGCCCCGTAGAGCGACTGGTCCTGTGGGCCGCCGAGCTTGCGCGCTGTTGCCTTCAGTCGCGCGGTGAGCTGCGCAACCGTCGGTTTGGCGCCGAGGATGCGTGCGGCGATGATCAGCGCCGCCGTGGCGGCCACGTGTGGAGTCGCCATCGAGGTGCCTTCATAGCCATTGGGAAAACCGAACACGCGCGGGCTCGAGCCCGTGAAGGTCATCTGGAAGATGTCGCGGCCAGAGGGAAGTTCGGGATTGCAGTTCGGGTCGCCGGGAAGGCTCGCGTCCGGTCCGCCGCCGGGTGCCACGAGCGTGATGCCGCGACCGTCGTTTGAGTAGCTGGCAAGGCAGCCGTGTTCGGTCGTGGCCCCAACCGCGATCACGTGCCCAGCGCGCGCGGGATAGGGGATCGTCGTGGAGCCCTCGTTGCCTGCGGCGGCCACCACAAGCACGTTGTGGCGGTAGGCGTAGCGCAGCGCTTCGATCAGCTCCGGAATGTCCGAGGCACCCACGTCGCTCGAGAACTCGAGGCTGAGGTTGATGATCCGCGCGTGATGGTTGACAGCGAAGCGAACTCCTTCGGCGATCACCGAGGCGTCGCCTTCGCCGGCGCTGTCGAGCACACGCACGGGCATGATCCGCGCCGCGTATGCCAGCCCGGTGAGGCCGTAGCGATTGTTGGTCGCCTCGGCGATCGTGCCGGCCACAAACGTGCCGTGCCCGTTATGGTCGTTGGCGTAGGGGGTGCGGTCGATGAAGTCATAGCCCTGCACGAACGAGTACTTGCTGAAGTCGGGCGAGCGACGATATTTGCCACGGTTGGCGTAGGCCACGCCAGTGTCCAGCACGGCCACGATCACTTTGGCCCCGCCTGGAGCCCCGTCCGCCGCGACGTTGGCCCAAGCCTGGGACGCGTTGATGCCGTAGGCCCCGTCGAAGTTCCACTGCGCCTGCTGCCAACCTCCGGGCGTGTGCCCGGTTATGCCGGGATCGTTGGGGATCGACACGGAGGTTGTGTGCGCCACGTAGTCCGGCACCGCCCAAACCACATCTTTCTCGCGGCGCAGCTTTGCGAGCGTGGCGTCGAGGCTGGCTCCGGTCGGCACGCTCAGTAGGTGCGTGCTGGAGGCTTCTTCGCCGGATTCGTCTTCTCCGTTCGCGGAGGCCCGAGCCGCGCGCGCCGCCTGAGCACTTGGCGCGTACTTGACAACGATCCGGTTCGGGGCATACGCGCCGGTGACCGATTCGGCGGGCGCGGGGCTGGGCGAGCTGCCAGTCTGCCCGGCGAGGCTCGGCGGTGTGAGGATCTGCGTCGATGGACTCGACGACACGGGGGACTGCGTTGCCGCCGCTTCCGCCCTCGGTGATCCTCCGCCCGCAAGGCCGGCGAGTGCGCCCGCCGCGAGCATAAGCGTGCATGCGCCACGAGCCTTCAGCCGTCGGCCGGACAAACTTGAATATCGGGTTCGAGCGGTCGGCGGCAAGTCGGTTCCTTCGTAATCATGAAGTGTTGGGAGCCCCGGAGGTTGCGCTCCCAGCCCGAGCGACCACGAATAGACGATGAGCGACCACTTCTTCGCACGCGACGAATACTTCATGCGCATGGCCCTGCGCGAGGCTGAGCGTGCCGCCGAGCACGACGATGTGCCGATCGGCGCAGTCGTGGCCCATGCGGGCGAGCTGATCGCGGTGGGACACAACGAGCGCGAGCTGCGCCAGGACCCAACCGCCCACGCCGAGACGATCGCCCTGCGCGAGGCCGCTCGCGCGCTTGGCAGCTGGCGCGTGCTCGACGCGGTCCTCTACGTCACGCTCGAGCCATGCGCGATGTGCGCCGGCGCGATCGTGTTGGCGCGCATCGCGCGGGTGGTGTTCGGGGCCAGCGACCCCAAGGCGGGGGCTTGCGGGAGCGTGCTCGACGTGCTCGGCGAGCCACGCCTAAACCATCGCCCCAACGTCGCCTCTGGCCTGCTGGCCGACGAGTGCGGCGCCCTGCTCAGGGAGTTCTTCGCCTCGCGACGCTAGGCTCGCCGCCGCCAGGCAAATCCTCTAGCCTTGAGCCGGTCGCTTGGAAGGGTGGCAGAGTGGTTGAATGCGGCGGTCTCGAAAACCGTTTCAGGGGTTAAGCCTCTGACGGGGGTTCGAATCCCCCCCCTTCCGTTTTTTAGTGTTGGGACATCGGCTGATGTCCTAGACATCCTCGTCTCATGCGCAGATTTTATGGATAGTCCCGCAGATTCGAAGTCGAAGTGGTAGTTATCTGAATATCGGTGTTCTACCGCCGGCCTCTCATTCTTAAAGTTGCAAGCCTCCCCGGTCGATCAGTGGGTCGAAGATGTCTGCACAACGCTCAGACTTGGGGGGTTATGAGATGCAAGTCCCTTCACCACCAGATGCCGCAATGGGTCAATGCGGGGACGATCTCGCGCGCCTAGGCGAGGAGTTGAAGGTGCGGACAGGCGATGTGCTCAGCCTGACCGTCGCCCACACCTCGGGCCCGGGCCACGAAGTCGATGCGCTAGTGCAGGAAAGCTTTGAACGCATCAGCCGCAGCTCGACGGTTGCGGTCGCTCGCTGGATCTCTGGGGAGGGGATGGCGATCGCGATCGAGGCCGGCAAAGAAACTTGGGAGATATTTGGCGAGCTGGCCGCCCATCGCGCGGCCTCGCTAAACGAGGTGACTTGGCGCTGCTTCTGGTGGCGCAACGTGATGGCAGAGGTCTTGCAGGAGAGCGCCACTCAACTGGCTGTTTCCTCCGACGCTCTCGCGCAGGCCCTGAACATCCTGCAACTCAGCCTCGAGTTCAGCCTGCTGCGGATGTGCGAGTGCTTTGAGTCAGAGCGTCAGCGCACCGACGAAGAGTTGGCACGGCGCGAGGAGGAGCTTGGCTTCCTTGCCACCCACGATGCGCTGACCGGCCTGCCAAATCGCACGCTGATCCTCGACCGCGTCGAGCAGATGCTCGCGCGCTCGGCTCGCAACCAGACGCCGGTGGCGGCGCTGTTCGTAGACCTCGACAACTTCAAGGGCATCAACGACACGCTGGGTCATGCTGTCGGCGATGAATTGCTGAAGGCGGTCACAGCGCGGCTCGATGGGGTGATCCGCGACGCCGACGCGCTGGGACGCCTCGGCGGAGACGAGTTCGTCGTGATCTCCGAAGAGCTCTCCATGTCCGTGGGCCCAGAGCTGATCGCCGAGCGGCTACTCGACGCACTCAAGCACCCGTTCAACCTCGGCGCCGACAAAGAGACGCGCGTAACTGTCACGGCAAGCATCGGGATCGCGGTCGGAGAGCGGATCTCGGCCGAGGATCTCCTGCGCGACGCGGACATCGCGATGTACCGCGCGAAGTGGGACGGCAAGAATCGCTATGTGGTGTTCGAGACCGGCATGCAGGACACGATGCAGAACCGTATGGAACTGGAGATGGACTTGCGCGAAGCACTCGAGAACGAGGAGTTCTTCCTTGCCTATCAACCGACTATCGACCTGAGGGACATGAGCCCCACGGGTGTGGAGGCACTGATCCGCTGGAAGCATCCCGTGCGCGGTGTAGTCCAGCCAGACGATTTCATCCCGTTGCTCGAGGAGACAGGGATGATCACCGAGGTCGGCAAGTGGGTGATGCGCGAGGCCTGTGTCCAGGGCGCAGCTTGGCGAGCCGCCGGTCACCTGATCGGTATGGCGGTCAACGTGTCCGGGCGTCAGCTTGACACCGACCACCTCATAGAGGACATCGAGGGGGCGCTGGCCGATAGCGGCATGGAGCCTACGGCGCTGACGATCGAGATCACCGAGACGACGCTGATGCGCAACGCCGAGGAGACCTCGCGGCGGCTCACCGCGATCAAGGAGCTCGGCGTGCGGATCGCGATCGACGACTTCGGCACAGGATATTCCTCGCTCGCGCATCTCCAAAAGTTCCCGGTGGATGCGCTCAAGATCGACCGCTCGTTCATCTCCGGCTTGCAGCACAATCTGGAGGGCGAAACGCTCGTCCGCACACTCGTCCAGCTCGGCAAGGCGCTCTCGATCGAGACGTTCGCCGAGGGCATAGAACAGCAACGGGAGCTCTCGCTGCTGAGAGACGAGGACTGCGATACGGGCCAGGGCTTCCTCTTCGCCCGTCCGCTGGATGCCGCTGCTACGGAGGCGTTCCTGCGGGGTTGGGCCGAGCAAACCGCTCCAGTCGGGGCGCCTATGCCATCGGTGGCGCCGGCCTTGACCCCTGCGCCGCAGCCCAGTTAGCCCAAGCGCCTAAGCGCTTGACGCGTCCGCCCCAGGCGCTACCACATAGACAATGTGCGCTCTGGCGATTGCCATGAAGGCGTGTCGCTCGGCCGGCCCGCCGTCGAGCGGTGTGAGCGTGACGTCGGTGAGCGTGAGGAAGTCGCGCTCAGAAGCGTTGAGCATGTCAGACACGCGCGAGCGGTAGCCGTCGCGAGCCAGCATCAGCGAGCCCTCGATACGGTGGCGGGGGGTCTCCAGGCGAATCCGCTCGCGACGCTCCTCGGTGGGGTGGGCGTCGTCTTCGAAATCAGGATCGCCGTGTGTGCTGTCAGGCATCACTGCATTATCAGGCCTTTCACGGCGCCGCGACCACGAACCCCACATTCGAGGATGGCGAGCTCGGTGAGCGGGCGTCGTATGTGATGACCTCGAATTCGCTTGCGGAACAGTCGCTGTGCTGGGCATTGAGCACCGCGAGCGCTATTGCTCCCCCCGTGCTGTAGCTCGACTCTCCGGTTACGATCGCCGGCTCGCCAGCCGGGTTGATCGAGGCGCTCGGCGCCAGACAGTAGATGCCGGTGGAGACCTTGTGGATCGAGGCGAAGTTCGAGGTTTGGGCAGTTACCAGCCCTTTGCTCGAAGGGGTCGATTCGACTTCGGCGGGGTTGACCACCGCGAAGGCGCGCGCCGTGCCCGCGGGCCCGGCTTGCCCGGCGGCACCTGTCGGCCCCGCGAGACCGGCAGGTCCTGTGGCTCCTACTTTGCCCGTGGCCCCGGTTTTCCCGGTGGCTCCAGTTTTCCCCGTTTTCCCGGTCAGTCCCGTATATCCGCGCGGCCCGGCCGGTCCCGGTAGACCACGCAACCCGCGCGGGCCCTGCACCAGGCACTCGCGCACTCGATGTTTGGCGATGCGGGCGATGAAGCATTTACTTGCGGAGCTGTGGGCGGCGGGATCGGCGACGCCGGCGAGCGCCGGCACGGCGACGGTCATCGCGCCGAGTACGGCGGGGGTTGCGAGCAGTGTGAGGGTGCGATGGCGCATGTCTCTCTCCCGTTTGGTGGCTGGCCTGCCACCCATAACCGCTAGCAAGCTCCGAAGGAGCGGTAGATGTCAACCGATGCGCTCAACTACCCCCGCGCGAAGGGCCACGCCGTTTTGCTTGACCAGACGAACCCAGCCGCGGCTCAGCCGATGCGCTCGGCCACGCGCGCTGGCAGCCCGGCGCGCACGGGAGCAATCGGACCTGCCGCCTCGGCGCTGCCGATCGGTGCGTTGCGCTCCTCGCGCACGATGTACAGCGGACGGTGCTTGACCTCGTCGTAGATGCGACCCACGTACTCGCCGATGACACCGAGCGCGATCAGCTGGATACCGCCCAGCAGCAGGATCGCGATCGTGAGGGTGGAGAAACCCGGCAAATAGGAGCCGGTGAAGTGCAGCGCGATCACGATCGGGATCGCGACGAACGCGACGCTCGCCGAGAGCAGTCCGGCGTAGGTGGCGAGCTGCAGCGGCAGGTGCGAGAACGAGGCGATCGCGTCCAAGGAGAAGCGCAGCATCTTGCGCAGCGTGTACTTCGTCTCCCCGGCGGTGCGTGCGTCGCGCTCGTAGGGGACGGCAGTCTGCGTGAAGCCGACCCACACGGTCATCCCGCGCAAGAAGCGCGAGCGCTCGGTCATCGACAGCAGCGCATCGAGCGCGCGGCGGTCGAGCAGGCGGAAGTCGCCCGAGTTGGGCTCGAGGTCGACCTGGGCGAGGCTGGTCGAACAGCTTGTAGAACCACGAGGCGGTGGCCAGCTTGAAGGCGGTCTCGCCCTCGCGCTGCTTGCGCACTGCGTAGACGACATCAGAGCCCTGCTCCCACTGCTCGATCATGCGCGGGATCAGCTCGGGCGGGTCCTGCAGGTCGGCGTCGATCATCGCCACCACATCGCCGGTGGCATGCTCCAGGCCGGCCGTGAGCGCGGCCTGGTGGCCGAAGTTACGCGAGAGATGGATTACCCGTACGCGCGGGTCGGCGGCGGCCAGGCGGTCGAGCAGCGCGGGCGTCGAGTCGGAGCTGCCGTCGTTGACCAGCACCAGCTCGAACGTGTAGTCGGCGACGGCGGCGCAGGCGCGCTTGACGAACGCCTCGACGAGCTCCTCCTCGTTGTAGACGGGGGCTACGACGCTTAGCAATGCTGGGACGCGCGCTTGGGTGTCCGGCATGGTTCCTTCCGAAGGGACGAAGCTGGTTAAGTAGTGGCCATGAGAAGAGTAGGGGACCGGGCCGCGCGAATCCTGAGAATGCCTTTGGTTTTGCAGTTCGTGAAGTTTGGGATCGTGGGCGTGTCGAACACGCTGATCGCCTTTGCCGTATACACGCTGCTTTTGAAGGTGTTCGGGGTGTGGTACGTGGCGGCGTCGGGCATCGGCTTCGCGATCGGCGCGGTCAACGGCTTTCTGTGGAATCGCGCATGGACGTTCAGGGGTCATGTTGGCGATGCGCTGACGCCGGTGCGCTGGTTCGTGGTGCAGACTTGCGGGCTGCTGCTGGACCTCGGCCTCGTCTACGTGTTCGTCGACGGTGCAGGGCTCGACAAGCTGGTGGGCCAGGCGGTGACGACCGTGATCGTGACCTTGATCACCTTCTTCGTCAATCGGGCTTGGACCTTCAGCGGGCACGACACGCTCGAGCGACTCGCGCGAAGACAGCTCGCCGACGGTCCTAGCGGAAGACGGCGAGAAGCGACAGGCCGGCCGGGATCGAGCCTCCGCGCCCGATGACCCGCGCCTCCAGGTTCAGCGGCTGGCGCAGGGCCCAGTTGAGCGGCGCCGGCGGCACCCACAGGTCGAGGCTGGACTTGGTGGTCGAGGGCATGAAGCGCTCGAGCGCGCGAAGTAGGATCGCGACGGGCAGCGTCAGCGAGCTGAAGTTGGTGAAGCTCTCAAGCTCCCAGCCGCCGCTCTGAGCGGCGGCTAGCAGCGTGCGGCGGTTGTAGCGGCGGTGGTGGTGGTTGATCTCGTCGTGGCCGCTCCACAGCCACTGGTAGGCGGGCACGGTCACGAGCAGCGCACCGCCGGGCTTGGTAACGCGGCGCAGCTCACGCAGCGCGCCGATGTCGTCTTCTAGGTGCTCGATCACGTCGAGGCTGACCGTCAGGTCGAAGTTGGCGTCATCGAAGGGCATGTCCATGACCGAGCCCTCGACCACTTCGCCTGCGTCGCGCTCGCGCGCCAGCTGCACGCTGGTGCCCGAGAGCTCAACACCGGTGACCGTGCCGAGGCGGGCGAGATCGACCATGTTGCGCCCGCTGCCGCAGCCCGCGTCGAGGATTTGCGCATGTGCTGGCAGCCCGAGGTGCTCGATCGCGCGCTCCAGGACTGTGCGGCGCCCCTGGTACCACCAGTGGCGGTCCTCGGCGCGGTGCGTTTGCAGCTCGTACTCCAGCTCCATTAAAGGGCATCTTTCACGAATGGGCGGCGGCGCGCGGCGCGACCCCCTCGGGTCGAGCTTGCTGGCCGCCGCCCATGGCGACTGCGGTCTGAGTCGCCCCGGGAGATGCCGGCGACCGGCTGTTGGCTATCTTTGGCTTGTGCTCCCGGCCAGCGGAGCCGATCACGAACAGGAGGCGACGCTCATGACTGGTAAGTGGAAGGGTCTATCGGCGACATGCGTCGTGCTGGCCGTGCTGATCGTGGCGGGCGCCGCGCTCGCCGCCAACCAGGTCAAGGGCGGCTCCTACAGCGGCGCGCTGATCACTCCAGCGAACGATGGGGTCGTGGTCAGCTTCAAAGTGTCCTCCAACGGCAAGCAGGTGACGGCCTTGAGCGATCTCCAATACACCGCTCTACTGCAGCGGTGGCGGCCGGCCCACGCCCGTGCACTTCAAGAGCGCCTCGATCTCAGCGAACGGCAGTTCACGAGCACCGGCAAGTACGTAATCCCGGAAGGCCCCAAGAAGGGCCAGGTCGGGCACGAAGCTGAAGATCACCGGCAAGTTCCTCAAAGGTGGCAAGGAGCAGGGGGCGCTGACGACCACCTATGTCGGCTTCTCCAACTGCAGCGGAAAATCGGCATACTCGACTAAAGTCTGAGCGCTGGTCAACCCTCTCCGTTCTCGCGCCGATGTGCAGCGCTCGCGGTGACAGCTACGCCTCGCGCTATAGCGGCGCGGCGGACCCGCTCAGCCGTCGACGCCGGCGGCAAGCGATTGCCTGGGCTCGTTCGCTCTCTCGCTTGAGCGTCACGAGGAAGGCATCGACAACGCGCCGGTCGAACTGACTGCCGGCACAGCGGCGTAGCTCGGCTTGCGCGCTTGAATGGCCAATCGAGTCGCGGTAGGAGCGGTCGCTGGTCATCGCCTCGTAGGCGTCGGCGACCGCCACGATGCGCGCCTCCAGTGGAACCTCATCGCCTGAAATGCCGAGCGGGTAGCCCAGGCCGTCGGGGCGCTCGTGGTGTGCGCCTACCCAGACGCGCACGTCGGCGAGGCTCGGGTGTTCGAGGATCTGCACGCCGAGCTCCGGGTGGCGGCGGATGACGAGCAGCTCCTGCTCGGTCAGGCGCCCGGGCTTGCGCAGGATCTCGTCTGGAACGCCGATCTTGCCGATGTCGTGCAGCATGCCCGCAAGTCGCACGCGGCTGACATGTCGATCGGAGAGGCCCAGCTCGCGGGCCATCATCTCGGCGTAGCGACCCACCGTCTCGGAATGGCGAGCACTGCCGCTGAAGCGCAGATCGACGGCCTCGGCGAGGTCGAGCATCACGGCGAGGAAGCGCTCGCCTTCAATGTCTCCCGCACCACCGCTCGCTTGCACCAGCTCACGCAACAGCGGACTGTGGCGTACCGTGCGGTTACGACCGCTGTCCTTGGCGTCATACAGTGCCTCATCGGCGGCGCGCAGTAGTGAGGCGGCGGTCTCGCCGTGTTCGGGGTAGGTAGCCAGGCCGAAGCTGATCGTGATCGCGACGGAGTCTTCGGCGAACTCTCCCGCTAGCGCGCTGCGCAGGCGCTCTGCGAACACGAAGGCGCCGTTTGCGCCGCTGTCGGGCAGGATCAGCGCGAACTCCTCGCCGCCGACACGTGCGGCCGAGTCGACTTGGCGCTTGCCCTCATTGAGTAGCCGCGCGACACGCTGCAGGGCGGCGTCGCCGACTTGATGGCCGGAACGGTCGTTGACTTCCTTGAAGCGGTCGAGATCGCCGACGAGCACCGTCATCTCGGTTTCGCCGCGACGCGCCCGTTCGAGCTCGAGGTCGAGCAACTCGCGAAAGCCGCGCCTGTTCGACAGGGACGTGAGCGGATCGGTGCGGGCTGCGTCATAGAGCCTGGAGATCAGCAGCTCGACGCGTACGCGCATCGTCATGATCACGATCGCCGCAACCAGCAGCGTCCCCATTCCCACGATCCACCAGGCGGGCGCGCCGCTCGACGGAGGCCGCAGCGCGAGCAGTGCCCCATAGGCAAATCCGACGTAGGCGATCTGCAGCACAGCCTCTCTCCTCGTGAAGAAGTAAGAGGCGTACAGGAACACCCACAGATAGAAGAATATGAGTGGGCTGGGGCTCTCGCCGGAGAAATAGGCGACGCCGGTAATCAGCGTGCTGCCCCAGGCGAGGGCCAGTCGGAGTGTGCGTGCTGGCAGCTTTTGAGCACGCCATCGCAGGACGGCCGCTATTGCGTAGGCGTTGGCGACAATCGCGAGCAATCCGAGATCGTTCTGGTCGGAAGGATGTGGCAGCGCTACGGTGAGCGCGGCGAGCGTTGCACCGGCCGCAAATAGACCCGCGAGCACCTCCGCAACAAGGCTCGTTTGGAAGCTTGCGCCCGCGACGAAGCCGCCGAGCGCCCCCTCAGGCCCATCCTCGCCCGCAACTACCCTCATTTTTTACATATCGGTCTTTGTATGGCTCTACATGAGACCATTCGAGTGATAAGGACGCCAACGGATTCAGACAAGCGGCGTGGCAGTCGATAGAGACTGAGACGATGGCAAGCGTGCCCAGATTAAAGACCGTTCGATCCTGGGGCCTTCCAGCCGGATTGCTGGTGCTGTTGGCCTGCTCCCTGTGGCTTGCCTTCGGGCCGGCACGGGCAAGCATGGCGCGGGCGGATAACGCTCCTGCGGCCGAGCACCGCATGCTTGCGCAGCAGCCCCCGATCGAGCATGTCACCCACGCGCGCAGGGGGCATGCCGCTTTTGCCTCACAGTCCCAGACCTACCTACAGGTCGCCGAAGTCGGCGTGAAGCGCGCCGAGCAGCTTTGGTGGGACCGGCGGCTGGGCTGGTACGACAGCCGTTTGCACGACGGCGAACGCTATCCGCTGGCCACTATCTGGGATTCAACGCCGCTGTTCGAGGCGCTCGATGCAATTGACATCGCTGCTCCCTCGCCCTCGCATCGTGTGGCCGTGGAGGCGTTTGCCAAGGGCGCTGAGCGCTACTGGGACGCCACCCTGAAGCCATACCCAGGGTTTGCTCCCTATCCCGGCGATCGGGGGAACACGCTCACATGGTTCGACGACAACGGCTGGTGGGGGCTTGCCTTTCTCGACGCTTACCGTGCCACCGGCGTGAGCCGTTATTTGCGTGAAGCGCAGCGCGCCTTTGCGTTCATCGCCAATGCCGGTTGGAACTCCGATGGGGGTGGGTTGTGGTGGAACACCGCTCATCCCTACATCGCCGGCGAGCCGCTGGCCGCCGGGTCGCTCTTGGGGGCGCAGCTCTTCAAGCTCACCGGCAAGCAGTACTACCGTACGGAAATACTTATGTTCTTGGATTGGGCCGAATCGGACTTTCTTACCGAACTGCACCTGTACAAGCGCACCGAATCCGATCCGACTCCTACTCCCTACATCGAGGGGACGCTCGTGGAGGCCCACCAGGTGCTCTGCGAAATTGGCATCTCCGACACTTGCGAACGTGCGGCCGAGCTCGCGAACGCCTCAGCAGAACGTTTCTCTAACCGCCTGAACATGGGTCCACAGTTCGACACGATCTACTTGCACTGGATGCTCGTGTACGGCAGTCAAGCCGGCGAAACGCGCTGGCGAGGGCTTGCCGAAGAGATGGCTCGAGACGCCCAGCAGCACGCTCGCAACGCCCAGAGGCTGTATCTGCGCGCATGGGATGGCACGCCGATCACCGAGCATCAGGCACTACCGAACATGCTGCAGACAGACGCCGCCACGCTCGAGTTGTTTGCATGGCTGGGCGTGGCGGAATCCTCACACCTGGGCGCATAGAGATCTGCCTCAGGCGCTGGCGACGCCCGTGCCGGCTGGCATCGACTCACGCGATAGCGCGACGATGAACGCTTGCACTACTCGTCCGTCGAACTGGGTGCCGGCGTGGCGGCGCAGCTCTGCGAGCGCTGCCTCGTAGCCGATCGAGTTGCGGTAGGGGCGGTCGCTGGTCATCGCCTCATAGGCGTCGGCAACTGCCACGATGTACGCCTCCAGTGAGATCTGGCCGGCGAGCAGGCCGAGCGGATAGCCGAGTCCGTCGGGGCGCTCGTGGTGGGCTGCCACCCATTCGCGCACGTCGGAGAGACTGATGTGCTCGATCATCTGCGCGCCCAGCTGTGGGTGGCGCTTGATCTGCTTGTACTCAGCCTCGCTGAGCGGGCCCGGCTTGTGCAGAATGCTGTTGGGAACCCCAGCCTTGCCGATGTCGTGCAGGATTCCCGCGAGCCGGATGCGGCTTACGCGGTGCTCGGGAGACCCAGCTCGCGCGCCATCATTTCCGCGTAGCGGCCCACTGTCTCGGAGTGGCGGGCGCTGCCGCTGAAGCGCAGGTCGACGGCCTCTGCCATCTCGAGCACCGCCATGACGAAGCGCTCGCCGCCGATGTCGCGCACGTCGCTCGGTATCCGTAGTTCGGTTCGCAGCGCCTGGCTGTGCAGCACCGTTCGGTTGCGCCCGCTCTCCTTGGCGGCATATAGCGCCTGGTCGGCGGCATGGATTAGCGACGCGGCCGTCTCTCCGTGCTCGGGGTAGACCGACAGGCCGAAGCTGATCGTCAGTGGAGTTGGGTCTTTCGCGAATTCTTCGCGCAGCTCGATACGTAGGTGCTCGGCCAGTGCAAATGCTGCCTCTCCTCCGGTGTCGGGCAGGATCAGCGTAAACTCCTCACCTCCCACCCTTGCGGCGGTGTCAGATTGAGCGCTTGCCCTCGGACAGCAGGCGTGCCGAGCGCTGCAGCGCTAGATCGCCGACATGGTGGCCGCGCAGGTCGTTGACATCCTTGAAGTCGTCGAGGTCGCCGAAGAGCACTGTCATCGCGCTGCCGTGACGGCGGGCTCGCTCTAGCTCGAGGTCTAGCTGCTCGCGAAAGCCACGGCGGTTGGAGAGCTTGGTCAGCGGATCGGTGCGGGCCGCGTCGTAGAGGCGCGCGATCAACAGCTCTACGCGGGCGCGTATCACCATGATCACCATCGCGCCCACCAGCAGCGTGCCCATGCTGACCAGCCACCATGCCGGGATGGCGCTCACCGGGGCTGTGGCCGTGAGGAGCACGCCGTAGGCCAGGCCGACGTAGGAGATTTGCACGGCCGTTTGCCGGTGGCTGAAGAAGTAAGAGGCGTAGAGGAAGACCCACAGGTAGAAGAAAACGAGCGGACTCGGTGCTTCGCCGGAGAAGTAGGCCACACCGGTGATCAATGTGCTGCCCCAGGCGAGTGTGGTCTGCAACGTCCAGGCGGGCAAGGTGGACGCCTGGGTGTAGAGCATCGCCGCGGTCAGGTAGGCACTGGCAACGATCACAAGCAGGCCCAGCTCGTTGGCACGCGCGGGGTGGGGCAGGACCACAGTCAGCGCGGACAGGCTCGCACCGGCTGCAAAAAGCGTGGCAAGCACCTTTGCCACGAGACTTGCCTGTAGGCTCGCGCCAACAAACGATCCCCCCCAGACGTCGTCGCGGCCGTCCCCCTGCGAGAGCGCGGACATTACCTTTGCGTATCGACTACCCGCAGAGCCTGCGAGGGAATTAGGAACTGTTCGCATTGTTGGTGAGGATCTTAGGGTAAACAGCCTACGAGGAATATCGACTATTCGCAACCGTACGACGAGCCT
Organism: uncultured Solirubrobacterales bacterium; assembly: GCA_963723175.1. Taxonomy (GTDB): domain Bacteria; phylum Actinomycetota; class Thermoleophilia; order Solirubrobacterales; family Solirubrobacteraceae; genus Palsa-744. The sequence continues at coordinate 158,106 of CAVRPO010000008.1, forward strand.
GGCTCTCGACACCGCCCCAATTCGGATGGTGTCTCGACAGCACAGCCATGAATGTCTAAATATTCCAGGGGGTTGGCGGAGCTACTCTTGGAAGCTCTCGCGAGCCGGTACGCGGCGACCGCGAGTACCGCGGCGACTAGCAGCCCGGGTGCGTCGCGCTTTCCCTCATCCGGCAAGGAGATGTACGATCGCCGCGATCCCGACGAGCACTATCAGGCCCCGTAGCGCCACTGGGTTCAGGCGGCGTCCGTACCTCGCCCCGATCTGCGCGCCGACGATCGAACTACAGGCGATGATCGCCGCTGGTGCCCACTCGACGTGCGCGGCGAAGATGAAGAACACGCCCGCGACCCCGTTGACCAAGCCGGCGAGCACGTTCTTCAAGGCGTTCGTTCGGTGTAGGTCTTGCGTTAGCGCCAGGCCGAGGATGCCAAGCAGCAGGATCCCCTGGGCGGCGCCGAAGTAGCCTCCGTAGACGCCGGTCGCGTACAGCGCCAGCAGCAAGATGCGGCCCGCGTGCGCGGAATGGGTGGCGCGCTTGGCGAGCAGTCGGTTCAGGCGCGGTTGCAGCACGATCAAGACGAGCGCGAGCGCAATGAACACGGGCACGATCGCCGCGAACGCCGCGGCCGGCAGCGCCAGCAGCAGCACGGCACCGGTGATGCCGCCGAGCACCGACGCCGCTCCCAGCCGTATTGCCTGTTCGCGCTGGCCGCTGAGCTCGCGTCGGTAGCCAATCGCGCCTGAGATCGAGCCCGGGACCAGCCCGACGGTGTTCGACACGTTGGCCGTCACCGGTGCGTAGCCGAAGGCCAGCAGCACCGGGAATGTGATCAAGGTGCCGCTGCCGACGACTGTGTTGATCATGCCTGCCGCCAGCCCGGCGGCGGCGATGGCGATGATCTCCCCGAGGCTCACTCAGCTCATGCTCACATAACCCGTTGCTTCGGTGGGGCTACGTACGTTGGCGGCGACCTTGTTTTCGTAGTTGCCCTCGATCGTGGCGATCTGGCCGTTCGGCAGGATCCCCCTGACGATGCCAACGTGCTCGCCGCCGAAGACGATCAAATCGCCTGGCTTGGGCAGGACACCCGGTCCGTTGGGTATCGCACGGCCGGTGCTCTGCGCCCACGACCAGATGTCTGAGACGTCGCCGATCCCCTGCCCCTGGGCGCCCAGCGGCTGGCCCGCATGGCGCGCGACCCAGGAGGCGAAGTAGGCACACCACGGTGCGCCTGGGATCGCGCCTTCGGTCGCGGTGCGATATTGGGCGATCGCCGGCGATTCGTTGGAGCCGGGTGGCTGCTCGGTCTGGCCCAGCTGGCTTTCTGCGATCGCCACGATGCGCGCACCGGCGCTTTCGCCGGGGGCGCCGAGCGAGGAGCCGACGATTCCGTCTGCGCCCTGTAGTTGGCTCGAGTAGCCCAGGCTGGTGGTCCCCGCGGGCCCAGTGGGGCTGTAGGTGCTCCGGTTCAGCGAGGGCTGCGGCCGGCGCGGTGGTGGCGCTCTGGTAGCTGCCGCTTGCCTGCGCGAGCGCGTCCGCGAAAGAGGCTTCCTCGCCGGTGCTGGTCGTACCAGTCGTGCTGTCGGCTGCCGGCGCTTCGGTGCCGCCGCTGAGCGCTGCGCTGGAGCCGATCAGCACCGCTGGGTTGGCGAGCGCCTGTCTGATCGCGCTGACTTGCGCAAGCGTGGATTCGATGGACATCGCCCGAGTAATCGGCAGTCGGCGTGGGCATTTGAGTAGTCACAAACAAAGGCCCGCAATTACCGCATATATAACCTCTTGGTTATATATGCGGAGCGACTTGGGGAGCACTGTATGGACACCGCCTTGCCCCTGTCTGCGCTTGGGCCTACAGGGATTCATCGGCCACACTCGCCTAGTCCGCAAACGGGAAACGGGCAGCCGAAGCCGCCCGTTTCCACCACCGTTCCCTCGATGAAAGCGGCGGTATGTGGCCGCGCCGGTCGCTTGGACCGCCGAAGCGATATGACCCGCCTGACCCGGCATCCGCGTGAGCGGCCCCTGTCAGGTGAGCTTCGCTGCAGCGGTGGCGTCCTCTAGGCGCCACCGCTGAGGAAGTGCAATGCCTACTGCAGCAGCTTCAGGACAGCCTGAGGTTCTGCGTTGGCTTGCGCGAGAACTGACACGCCGGCCTGCTCGAGAACCTGCAGCTTGGTGAAGTTGGTCATTTCCGCTGCCATGTTCACGTCGACGATCCCGCTGACGGCCGAAGACAGGTTCTGGCTGTAGGTTTCCAGGTTGGACTCGGTGTACTGGATGCGATCCTGCACGGCGCCGAATTCACCGGCGAGCGGCAGAGACCTTGTTGATCGCTTCATCGATGCCCTTGATCGGTTCCGCGCCTTTGAGTTCGACCAGGCCTTTGAGCGATTCCTTCAGGTCGACCGTGTTGACGCCGATCACTTCGCCGTCGTTGGCCCCGACCTGGAAGGAGATCGTCGCCGCTTTGCTGAGCAGGTCGATGCCGTTGAACTGGGTCGTTTCACCGACGCGTTCGATCTCAGAGTTCAGCTGCGTGACCTCGGAGTTGATCGCTTCCTTGTCGGCTTCTGAGGTCGTGCCGTTGGCGTACTGCACCGCGAGCTCGCGGACGCGCTGAAGCATCTGCTCGACATCGTTCAACGAGCCCTGAGCCGTCTGCGCAAGCGAAACGGCGTCCTGGCTGTTCTGCGTGGCCTGATTGAGGCCGTTGACCTGGCCCTGCAGGCTCTGGCTGATCGCGTAGCCGGCGACATCATCGGCGGCCGAGTTGATCTTCAGACCCGAGGAAAGGCGCTGCATCGCCGTCGAGAGCGAGCTCTCCGTGGCGTTGAGGTTCCTGTTGGCGTCCATCGCCGACAGGTTGGTGTTGATCATGAGGGACATGCGTTCATCTCCTTGATGACGATTTGTTGGTCGGTCCCGAGCCGACTCCGTGTCGGCTCATATCTGGTTATCGCCGACAAGCGACGAAACTTGAGCTGGATTCATCTCCACTAGCTCGATTCCCTCCACCCGCAACATTTCCTGCACCCCGGGACGCGTGGTGCCGGCTCAAACGCGGATGTCGATGTGTGGACGTTCGTCCCCGTCGGGGCCGTCCTGCTCAGACGCGAGTCCCGCCGCCTGCTCTTCTCGTTCGCGCCTACCCTCGTCCTTCTCCGGGCGTTCGTCCTCGCGTGTGATCCGCTCGACCCGCTTTACCGGGGGTCTGGTCGCGCGCACCACGGGCGGCAGGCCGCCCGAGATTGGCGGGATCGCGTCCATCGCCGGCTAGCGTCCAGGCGAGGTAGCCCCCGCGCGTGGGGGCTCAGCTGGGGCGCCAATCGGCTCGCCTGGCACGAGCGCAGCCTGTGCGCCGGCGAGCAAAGCCTGTTCGCGACCCTTGATCTCGACGATCACAAGCCTTCGCCACACGAACACTGCTCCAGCCCAGGCCGCGACATAGCAGACGCTGCCGGCGATCAGCGCTCGCAGACCGGCCTGGGCGAGCGTGCCGGTCGGCAGCGACAGGTAGCCGGCGATGAAGAAACCCGCCAGCCCGCCCCAGCCCTTTGCCTGTGCCACCGCGCGCGCTGCGCGTGGGTGGGCGGCCACGCTTGGCGAGCCCGAGTCCTCGGCGGTCGCGGCCTTCTCGCCCTTGCCTTTCTTGCCCTTTGCGTCCTTGTTCTTGGACTCCTTGCCCTTTGCCTGCTTGCCAGCCTGCTTCTGCGGTGCCGTCGGCGGAGCCGCTACCGGCGTCGGCCGCCTCGCTCGCCGCCGGCTGCTCGACGAGGGCCTGTGCCTCAGTTGCGCGTCGCGCTCATCGGCTTCCAGCATACGCCGCCGTTCGGCGCGTTCGCGCTCGAAGATGAAGCGCACCAGACGGCGACGATTGCCGTCGCTCATCTGGCTGAAGGTTATGGCACGACGCCCCCGAGAATCGTTACGCACGACCTTACCCATCCCCACAATCGGCTCGCGATCTGGGGCCAAGAGTCAGCTTGAACTCGATCTCCTCGTCGATCTCCAGCACGTGCGGGCCCGCGAGCAGCAGGCCGCCGCCTGACGAGCTCGACGGCGTAGGTGTGGACGGGCCGGCGATCTTTGCCCATGTAGACGAGCACGGGCCGGTCGGCCTTGAGGCGGACGTACTCGCGTTGCTGGCTCACTGCACCAGCTTGGCCGCCAGCCCGGCCGGATCGAGCCGGCCGACAGTCCAGCCGCCCGTGCGGGCGCGGCCCAGCATGTACTCGGGGGCTAGGCCGAACTTGCAGGCGGCCTCGATCGCCATCCCGATCTGGTCGGTGTCGTCGGCGTGCGTCAGTGCCAGCGCGTTTGCCTTCAGTGGTCCCAACGCCTCCAGCAGCTGCCTGGCGGCGACTGCGCTCAATGTGGTTGGCAGGACCACGACAATGCGCTCGGGCTCGAGTCCCGCGAGCAGGCTTGCCAGTTTGCGTATCCCAGAGCGGTCTCCTGGGGAGAGGGGGGGCGTGTCGATCACGAGCAAGCCCTCGCTCTTGGTCTTGCGCAGCGCGCGCACGGCGCGGGTGGTGTCGATCGCCGTTGGCTTCATTACGTGCGGGCTGAGCAGCATCCGCAACTCGCCGCTTGCTTGTCCCCTGATCAACGTCGCGCAGCTTGCCGGCAATGCCGAGCCCTTGCGGTAGGCGCCGAGCAGGGCCGCGCAGCAGCTTGTCTTGCCGGCGCCGCCGGGTCCCACGAGCACGATCGCCGCGCCACGCGCCGGTAGTGGCGGCGCCGACTGGGATGCGTCTCGTGAGCGCCGATCGCACCGCCTGGCTCAGGCTGGCTCGCGGCGCGAACGGGCGGATGTGGACGGCGGCGCCGTCGATCAGCTCCTCGGCGAACTGCTCGCTGATTCCGAGCGCGAGCAGCCGCTCCTGGATCTTGGTCCGCGCACGCGAGGACTTAGGCGCTTGACCTTGTCCTGAAGCCGGTGCGGTTGCACTGCGCGCTCGGGCCGGGGACGACGCGCTCTGGGCGAAAGGCTCGGCCCTGGCCTGGGGCTGCGCTTGAACTAGGCCACGGCGCCGACATACGCTTCTCGTCGTGCGATGAGGCACGCTCCAGCATGAGCGCGAATGGATCGCTCGGATCTGTGGTGCCCGCCACTTCTTGGGGTAGGTGCGCGGTCGATTCCGCCTGGGGCCCTCCATGACGTAGGGCAGGCAGGCGTGCCGGCTGAAGTGGCCCGGCTCGTGCAAGGGCAGCTAGGCGCTCGCTCACATAGGCGGTGTTGAGGGGGCTCAGCGCCTCCGGCTGCTTGTGCGGCGCGTCGGTGGAGCGGAAGTTCGCGCGCGGGCGTAAAGGTCGCTGCCGCGCCTGTGTCCGGTTCGTCGTAGACGTCGATCTGTGGGCCGCCCTCGGTCGCTTCGAGCTCGACGAAGCGCCGTTGGAAGAAGCCGGCGATGCCGCCGCTCAGACCCTCGCGCCGGCGCACGATGATCGCGTTGGCGCCCAGCTCGTCTTGGATCTTGGGCAGCAGCTCCTCGACGGTGCGCCCGCGGTAGGTGTGAATCGAGCCTGGGTCGGTGCTCGAGGCGTTACTCATGCGTGGATGACGCCGATGGTCTCAACATTGATTCCCGGTGCGATCTCGTTGTAGGAGCAGACTGGCAAGTGCGGCTGGGCTTGGGCGATCAGCCTACGCAGGTGGCGGCGCACGCGCGCTGAGCACAGCAGTACCGGTCTGACGCCGCGTCCGCTCGCGTGCTCCACCTGCGCTCGCAATGCGCCGACGATCGCCTGTGCTCGTGGCGGGTCCATCGCCAAATACTCTCCGTCTGCCGTCTGGGTTATCGAGGTCGCAACCTCCTGCTCGATCGCCGGGTCCAGGGTGATCGCTCGCAAACGCAGCTCCTCGTCCAGATGAGGTGCGGTGATCGCTCGGCCGAGCGCTTGGCGCGCGTACTCGGACAATAGGTTCGTGTCTCGCGTTATTCGCGCCTTGTCGCCGATCGCCTCCACGATCGTGCCCAGGTCGCGGATCGGCACGCCCTCTGAGAGCAGCAGTTGCAGCACGCGCTGGATCTCTCCGAGCGACAGCGTGTCGGGCACGACCTCCTCGACGACCGCGGCGTTTGTCTCCTTGAGCTTGTCGAGCAGCGCGCGCACGTCCTGGCGCGTGAGCAGCTCGGCGGCGTGCGCGCGGATCGTCTCGGTCAGGTGCGTGACGATCACCGACTCGGCGTCGACGACGGTGTAGCCGAGCGCCTCGGCCTCGGCTCGTCCGGAGTCGTGCACCCACATCGCGTCCAGCCCGAAGGCCGGCTCGCGCGTAGGGATGCCCTGCAGCGTGGCGCTCGCGTCGCCGGGGTCCATCGCCAGCAGGTGCCCGGGCATGATCCGCCCGCGCGTCACCTCCGAGCCGCGCACCTTCAGCACGTACTCGTGCGATTCCATGCCGAGCTCGTCGTGGATGCGCACCGGCGGGATCACGAGGCCGAGATCGCCGGCGATCTGGCGGCGGATCATGCTCACGCGGCGCAGTAGCGAGCCGCCGTTGACTAGTGGCACCAGGCCGAAGCCGATCGCCAGCTCGAGCGCGTCGACGCCCACCTCCGACAGCGGCTCCGGCGTGGCCGCCGGCGCGGCCAGTTCCGCCGCCTTGGTCTTGGCGGCCGCCGCGGCCGCCTCCTGCGCCTCGGGCATGCCGTTGCGCACCGCCCAACCGATCAGCCCGAAGATCGCCGCTATGAACAGGAACGGCAGCTTCGGCAGGCCGGGGATCAGCGCGAATAGCCCGATCGCGCCGGCCGCGACCATCGGTGCGCTGCGCTGGGAGAGGATCTGGCCGGCGATGTCGCTGCCCAGGTCGCGGTCAGAAGCGGCGCGCGTGACGATGATGCCGGTGGCGACCGAGATCAATAGCGCCGGGATCTGCGCCGCGAGCCCATCGCCGACCGTCAGCAGCGAGTACTTTTGGGTGGCTTCGCTGAAGCCGAGATTCATCTGCAGCATGCCCACGACGATCCCGCCGACGAGGTTGATCGCGGTGATGATGAGCGCCGCCATCGCGTCGCCCTTGACGAACTTCGAGGCGCCGTCCATGGCGCCGTAGAAGTCGGCCTCGCGCGCGATCTCCGAGCGCCGCTGACGCGCCTGGTCGTCTGAGATCAAGCCCGCGTTTAGGTCGGCGTCGATCGCCATCTGCTTGCCCGGCATCGCGTCGAGCGTGAAGCGGGCGCCGACCTCGGCGACGCGCCCGGCGCCGTTGGTGACGACCACGAACTGGATCACGACCAGGATCAGGAAGATGACGAGCCCGACGACGACGTTGCCGCCGACGACGAACGAGCCGAACGCCTTGACGACGCTGCCGGCGTCGCCCGTGGTGAGGATCAGGCGCGTGACCGACACGTTGATCGCCAGGCGGAACATCGTCGTCAGCAGCAGCAAGCTTGGGAAGGAGGCGAAGTCGAGCGCCTTGCCCAGGTACATCGTGGCCACGACGATCGTGAGCGCCGCGGAGATGTTGAGCGTGATCAGCAGGTCCAAGCAGCGCCGGGGGCAGCGGTACGACCAGCATCGTCACAACGCACACGACGGCGACGGCGGCGAGCAGGTCGGTGTGGCCCAGAAGTCGCTTGAGGGTGGGGTTGTTCACGAGGCGAGCCTCCGGCATCGGGGAACGCTGCGATGGTGTGTCCACCGCTGTCGCAGGGATGCGCTTCGCCGCTGTAGCGCCGGGCGCCGTAGACGATCGGGCGCGCGCGCGCGATGCTGGGGCCGCTCACGAGGCGAGCTTCCTGCGCCCGGCCAGGCGGTAGACGAAGGCGAGCACCTGGGCGACCGCCGCATACAGTTCTCGAGGGATCATCTGGCCGATCTCGGTCGAGGAGTGAAGCGCCCTGGCAAGCGGCGGATCGCTGATCACCGGCACGTCGTTTTCCTCGGCGACGCGCCTGATCTGGGCGGCGATCAGGTCCTTGCCCTTGGCGACCAGCAGCGGCGCCGTGTGCGAGCCGTCGTAGAGCAGCGCGACGGCGTAGTGGGTCGGGTTGGTCACGACCACGTCGGCTTTGGGTACGGCGGCCATCATGCGTGCCCGTGCGGCTTGCATCTGGCGGCGGCGCTGCGCCGTTTTGACCTCGGCGGAGATGCCGTACTGGCGGGTCTCCTCCTTGACCTCCTGCTTGGTCATCGTCAGCTGCTTCTCGTGGCGGTGGCGCCTCCAGGCGTAGTCGAGCAGCCCGATCACCAGGTAGGCCATGGCTGCGTGCTGGGCGATCGAGAGGGCGCTTGCGCCCATCAGGGCGCCAAGCGCGGCCGGCTGCATGCCGACCTTGGCCGCCAGCGTGGTCAGGCCCGGCAGCACGGCAAGGCCGGCCACCAGCCCGACGACGGCGACCTTGGCGATCGCCTTGAGCGCTTCGAAGATCGCGTTGGGCCCAAACAGGTTGCGCGCCCCCGAGACGGGGTTGATGCGGCGGAAGTCGAGTTTCAGCGCCTGGGCGGTGGGCTTGAAGCCGACCTGTGCGACTCCCCCAAGCAGTCCGGCGAGCAGGCAGGCGCCGGCCACCGGGGCCACCGCGAGCACGATCGTCGAGAGCGCCGTGTGCATCAGTTCGCTGAGGCCGGCAGCACTCGTGGCATGGGCGGGATTGGCGACGTCGCGCAGCGTTTCGCGAAAGGTCGTGGCCCCGGCTTCGACGATCTTCGGGCCCATCACGCTGATCGCGAGCAGGCCCGCGATCAAGACGAGCGAGCCACTGAGGTCGGGGCTGCGCGCGACCTGCCCCTTCTCTCGCGCGCGCTGGCGGTGCTTGGGTGTGGCCTTCTCTGTGCGTTCATCGCGTGCCATGTCCTTAGGCCACGTGCAGCGCGCCAAGCGCCGCGCCCACGCTCACCGACATCTGTTCTGAGATCCAGTTGGCCGTGAACGGCAGCGCGGCGCCGACGACTAGCAAGGCCACCGCCACCTTCACCGGGAAGCCGACCGCGAACACGTTCAACTGCGGCACGACGCGCGAGACCACGCCGAAGGCCACGTCGGTTATCAGCAGCGCGACCAGCACGGGTCCGGCTATCTCTAGCGCCGAGGTGAAGAGGCCGGCGAATGCCTGCTCGGCGCCGCCGATCAGTGAGGACATGCGCGGGCCGCTCGTCAAGGGGACGAGTTGGAAGGTGCGCCCGAGCCCGCGCAACGTCCACGCTTCGCCGCCGATGACTAGGAAGATCATCGTCCCTACCAGCGAGTAGAAGCGCGAGATGACGGCGCCGTTCTGGCCGGTCATCGGGTTGATTAGTTCTCCATATGAGAAGCCCGAGACGACGTCGATCATCGCGCCGGCGGTTTCGAGGGCCGCCAGCAGGATCGAGAGCGTGAAGGCGAAGCCGAAGCCGACGAGCAGCCCCTCGATCACGAGCTCTGCCACGACCAGCGGCTGGCTTGGTATGTGCTGGCCGTGCAGCGCGATCGGCGTCAGCCCGATCGAGATGCCGACGGCGATGATGCCGCGTACCCGCGGGGGGATCAGCGACGAGGAGAACAGCGGCGCAATGATGAACAGCGGCGTGACGCGCGCCAGCACCAGGATGAAGCCGACGAGCTCGCCAGCGGCAAGCTTCCTGATTAGCTCGTTCACGAACCGACCATCGTCGGGATCGATGTGTACAAGGCCGTCGTGTAGGCGACTAGCTGGCCCAGCATCCACGGGCCGAGCACGATCATCACGGCCGCGACGCCGATGATCTTGGGGATCAGCGTGAGGCTCTGCTCCTGAATCTGGGTGACTGCCTGGAAGATGCTGACGGCCAGCCCGGCGACGAGCGCGACGATCAGCAACGGTCCGGCGATCTTCAGCGCAAGGCTCATGGCCTGAGAGGCGAGGTTGACGACGGTGTCCTGGTTCATGGCGTGAGTGCGGTTGGGGTGGGGATGCTCTGAATTGGCGTGTTCAGGTTTAGGGGTGTGTTTTTGGACATGGGCGGGATCCTTTGGTACCTAATGTGAAAACTCTGCACGAGTGCTCTGATGACCAGATCCCAGCCGTCGACCAGCACGAACAGCAGGATCTTGAAAGGCAACGAGATGAAGGTCGGCGGCAGCATGATCATCCCCATGCTCATCAGCGTCGCCGAGACGATCAGGTCGATGATCAAGAACGGCAGGAAGATCAAGAAGCCGATTTGAAAAGCGATATTGAGCTCGGAGACGATGAAGGCGGGGATCAGCACCTCGGTCGGGACTTCGGCGCGGGTGTGCGGCGTCTTTGCTTTGGCGAGGTTGATGAACAGCGCGATGTCCTGCGGTCGTGTCTGGCGGAACATGAATTCGCGCATCGGTTCCTCGGCACGCTCGAGCGCCGTGATGGTGCTGATCTGGTGGGCCATCAGCGGCTGGACCGACTCTCGCTTGATCGCGGCGACCGTCGGCGCCATCACGAAGATCGTCAGGAACAGCGCGATCCCGACAAGCACCTGGTTGGGCGGCTCGGTGGTGGTGCCGATCGCAGAGCGGATGAAGCCGAGCACGATCAGGATGCGGCTGAAGCCGGTGACCGTGAAGAGGATCGCCGGTACGAGCGTCAGGCCGGCGACGAGCAGCAGGATTTGGACGGAGTTGCTGGAGTTGAGGTTCAACGACGCACCGTCAGTTCGCGTAGGCGTTCGATCAGGCTGGAGGACACCGAAGGCATGTGCATCGGGTCGCTTTGCCGCTCGCCGGATTCGAGCGTCCTTGTGGGGCGAGGTCGTTCAGGTGTGCTCCTTGGAAGCGCCGCCATGGGTGGGGCCAAGGGCCGCTCCGTAGTCACCGGTGGTTTCGGCCAACGGCTGCCCTCATGTGCGCTCAACCAATGCTTGCTTTCATGCGGGGCCGTCCGAGGATCGTCACCTTGCGAGCTGGGCGGGGTGAGCAGGCCGAGGTTGATGCGGCGTTTGCGCGGTCGCACGGGCTCCTCGGGCGAGAGCAAGCCCGCTTCGAGCGCTTGCTGCTCGGTATAGCGGTGGATCGGCATCAGGCCGTGCTCGGCGCTACCCAACAGCAGATAGTCGTTGCCGGCTCTGACAAGGTGCACCGAGCGCCCGGAACTGAGCGACAGAGCTGAGACGCTCGTCAGGCCGGTCGCGGCAACGCGCGGATCGCGCCGACTCTTTACTTGGCGCAAGATCCAAGAAAGCCCCCAGATCACGCCGAGCACGATCGCCAGGCCGACGATCGTGCGCACGATGCTGGCTCCGCCGGAGCTCGTGTGTGTGCCGGTGCTGGGCGAGCCGAGGTTCAGCGGCGTCTCTTCGCCAGTGCCCTTCTTGGTGTTGGCCGCTGTGAATGCCGACGCGGGACTGGCCCACACGAGCAGGCAGCAACACAGCAAGGCGGCCACTTGCGTAGCCGCACGGGGAAGGGTCAGCTTAGTCATCGAGGGACGACTCCGAGGAAGAGTCGCCCCCGGTTATCGGCCCGCGGGGGCAGGTCTTGAGCTAGACCAGCTCGGAGACCTGCACGCCCCAGCCGCCGTCTGGCGTGACTACGAGCGCGCCGTTGGCAAAGCACAGCCCGTTGACGAACAGCTCGACGGGTGCCTCGGCGGCTTGATCGAGCTCAACGAGCGCGCCCGGCGCGAGCTCGACGGCGTCCTTGAGTGAGAGGTGCGTTCGTCCCAGCTCGGCCCATACGCGCACGAAGATGCTGCGCAATATCGCCCGGCCCTCGGCGCTCTCGCCCGTCCCGTCCACGTGCGCCCGCGCACGCTCGAGCTCGGCTCGACCAAGCTTGGCGTAAGTGTCGGCGCGCGTCGGCGTATCGCTTGTGGAGTGCAGCTTGATCGCCCGTCGTGTCCCAGAGCGTCCGGGCTGCCCGCGGCCGAGCAGCACGCCCTCGGCGAACAGCCACACGCCGTCCTCGGCGCGGCCCTGTAGTTCGGTGAGCGTGCCTGGGACAAGTTTGAGCATCTGCTCGATCGGCATCTGCGCCGAGCCGACCTCGGCGCGCAGCAGCACCTGGGCGCGGGCAAGGCCGCGCCGCAGTGCATCGGGATCGCGCACGTCGCCGGCGAGTGGTGGACCTGCGCCGCCGCGGATGCTCTCGGCGACCGGCTCGACCGCCGCCCAGGGAATCAGCAAGGACATCGTGCCCGGCTGACCGTCGATCCTGCTCGTGAGCGTGACCGCGAAAGTGGGCTCGCCGACCGGCGCAAAGACGCCGGCGTCGGCCTCCAAATCGACCTCGCCGCGCGTCAGTTGCGGACCGCCGAGATCGCCCCAGGCGGTTGACAGCTCGGCGACGATCGCATCGAACAGGCTTCGTGCGAGTACCCAGTCGATGTCGGTTAGGTGGCGCTCCGGCGGCGCCTGCGCTGCCTGGCCGCCCAGCAGGCATTCGAGCGCTTGCAGTAGCAGCGGTTGCTCGACGCTGAGCAGCATCTGACGCTCGATCGTCTTGGCCTCGACCGCGACCGCGACGGCGTCCGCGGCCAACCGTGCCTTGGCGGCGGCCCAGGTGTGCTGGTCGACCTCGGCCACACTGAACTCGACTTCCACGGCCAGCTCGTTCGTCAACCGGCCCGACAGTGCCTCGCAGAACTGCTCGATCGCGCCCGAGATGCGGCGTCTGATCTCGGTCGTGAACTTGGTCGGCTGTGAGAAGTCGAGCGTGCGTATACGCCCGCCGGCTTGGCCGCCCTGCTCGGCGGCGTCTGGAGTGCTAGCCGGTGCGTCCGTCTGTCCAGCCTGCGTGCCGTCGAGCTCACCCTTGGCGGCCCCGGCGCGAGTCTTACCGGCGGCTGCCCCGGCCTTGGCGGCCGACGCGCGCTTCTTGGAGGCGGCCGACTCGCCTATGTCTGAGGGCGCGGGCTTCTTGGAGCTTTGTGGCTCCTCCTTGGAAGCGCCGGCGCGGCTCTTCGGGCTCAACTGTGCTCCTCTGTGTTCTAAGTCAGCTGTTGGCGGCCACGGCCTCGCTTGCCGTGGCCTCGCCGGTTCCCGTGGAGGCTGAAATCTGATTGCTCTCAAGAATCTCGGTGACCCGCAGACCGTAGCGCTCGTCCATGACGATCACCTCGCCGCGGGCGATCGCCGTGCCGTTGACCAGCAGATCGGCCGCCTCGCCGGCCTGACGCTCGAGCGCCACCACAGAGCCGACGCGCAGGTCGAGCGTCTCGCCGACGGTCATGTGCGTGCGGCCGATCTCTACGCTCAACTCCATCGGTATGTCGCTGAGGCGGCTCAGGTCGGGATCGGAGGGCGAGGCTCCATCTGAGGACGGGCCCTGATCGAACTGCTCGTACTCGATTGCCTCAGCCACTTTGCCTCCTATTGAACTGTGAAATCCGGAAAGAGTACTTCTTCGACCTTGACGTCTGTGTCTTGCTGAATCGTGTGGAGGATCTGGTGCTTGATCGTCTCTCGGCCATGACTGCTTATGAGCGTTTCGCCGCTCTGGCCGGTCACGGCGTTCGTCACGATTTCGCGCACGATCGCTTCCTCGGGCAGAGTACCGGGCCCACTTTCGGAACCGGAGGAGCTGCCCGTCGCACTGGCTCCGTCGCTCTGTCCGGGCGCCAGCTCGAGCGCCACGCTGATCTTGGCATAGCGCCCGTCGCTGAGGTTGAGCAGGAAGGACTGGGGCATCACGTAGATGGTGCCCTTGACCTTCTCCTTAACGACTGGCTTGGCCTTGGTCATCGTGTAGCCGCCGAACAACACGATCGGGACGACGAGAGCAAGCAGGATCTTCTTGTTTTTGAGCATGGTCGCTTTCCTAAGGTTCGCTGCTGGTGTGGCTTTCGCCTTCTCCGCCGTAGATGCGGCGCATCACGATCTCCACGCGTCGATTGTGGGCGCGTCCGGTCGAGGTGGCGTTGCTGGCCACCGGCTCCTGGTCAGCGTTGCCGCTCGCCGTCAGTCTGTGCGCGGCTACTCCGTGTTCGACCAGGAATTCCACGACGGCGCTGGCGCGGGCGGTCGAGAGCTCCCAGTTGCTTGCGAACTGGGAGCTGTGGATTGGGACGTCGTCGGTGTTGCCTTCGACGCTGATCGGATGCGTTTCGTCTATGTTCAGCAGCTGGCCAATCTCCCCCAGCAGTGAGTAGGACTGAGCGTCGAGCGTCGCCTGACCGGAGGGAAACAGCAGATCGTCGGTGAGCACCTTGATGACCAGTCCGCGCGGTTCGATCGAGGTCTGCACGCTTGAGCTGAAGCCGTGCGACTTGGCGTAAGCGTCCAGCTCGTGCTTTATTTGGGCGAACTCGTTGTTCTCGCGCTGGGCGGGCGTTGCCTGCTGGGCGACTGCCGTGGCGCTCTGCGTGCCGTGCGCGTTGCTGTTCTGCAGACTTGCGGCGCCCTGCGTGGTAACCGGCTCGATCGCCTGCAGTTCGACGCTTGCGGGGACCTGGCTCGAGTTGGCGGTTGAGCCCTGCTGGGCGACTGCCTTGCCGCCGGGAAGGATGTTGCCTGAGAAGGCGGCCTTCAGCGACTGCTGCAGGGTTTGGTACTTGGAGATATTGACCGAGGAGATGGAGAAGAGGACCATGAACAGCGCCATCAGCAGCGTGATCATGTCCGCGTAGGTCAGCAGCCAACGCTCCTCGCTCTCCTCGCTGTGAGCTCCACCTCGATGGCGCCCGCGCCCGCGAGCCATGCTCAGGCCGCCTTGGACTCGACGCCCAGCTGCGTGACCGACTGCTCGTCGTCGTCTGAGCGCTCGGCGGGCGGCACGTAGGACATCAGCTTTTCGGAGACCAGGCGCGGGTTGTCGCCTGCCTGGATCGAGAGGATTCCCTCGACGGTCATCATGCGTAGCTCGACCTCTTCGGCGGAGATCGCCTTCAAGCGGTTGGCGATCGGCAGGAAGATCACGTTTGCCGAGCCAACGCCCATCAGCGTGGCGATGAAGGCCGCGGAGATCGACGGTCCGAGTGTGGAGGGCGCCGCCAAGTTCTGCAGCACGTGCACCAAACCGAGGACGGTGCCGATGATTCCCATCGTCGGCGCGAAGCCGCCGGCCTTCTCAAACGGTGAGGCGCCGACGGCGTGGCGGGCCGCCATGCCGTCAACCTCGGCCTCGAGGATCGTGTGCACCATCTCCGGGTCGGTTCCGTCGACGACCAACTGCAGGGCGTTGCGAGTAAAGGGGTCCTCGATCTCGGGCAGTTGGGCATCAAGCGCGAGCAGTCCTTCGCGGCGAGCTTGGTCGGCCAGGCCGACCAGCTGATCGAGGCGCCCGCGCACGTCGGGTGGTTCGGCCGAGATGACGAGCTTGTAGAGGCTCGGCACGCGCTTCATGACATCCATGCCGGTGCTGGCCAGCGTAACGCCGAAGGTGCCGCCGATGATGATCATCAGTGCCGGAATGTTGATGAAGGACGCGGGACTCGTCCCATCCATCATTGAGCTGAGCAAGAGCGCGCCGAAGGCCGCACCAATCCCGATGGCCGTTGAAGCTTTCATTTGTTCAACTCATCGGCGCTGCGGAAAAATCCTTGACAGTTGGCCGATGGGCCTGCTCTGGACGCGGTAAACGCGCGAAACGCCGGAGGGGCCGGTCTTGTCCGTCAACGCCTGTCTGCGGTGCGAGACTGCTACACCGGGTCGTCTTCGACCGCGCTGAGCCGGCCCTGCTCGCGTGCGCCGGCGGAGGGGCCTGGCTGGCGCGGTGGCCGGCGGTTGCGCAGCGCCTCGCTGAGCACTCCGGCCCGATAGGCATGCAGGGCGGCGGCGACCTCCTCAGGCGTCTCGGCCACCACCACCTTCGCGCCCGTGGCGAGCGTGATGACCGTGTCGGGGGTCGATTCGACGGTCACGACCATGTCCGGATTCAGTTGGAAGGGCTCGTCGCTGTGGCCGAGCCGGTTCAGCGTGATCATCTCCACCTCCCTCGCGTGAAAACATCGAAATGCGCTTGCGCGAAAAGCCTAGAAAATTTGAGCGAGTATCTAAAGCTTAGGTACCTAAATATCTATCCCAGTACCACTTTAGGGGAGCCTGGGCGTGCAGTGCGTTTTGGAATACACAGTTGTACCCGCCAAGACGCATGAGCGGTTGGGGCGATCGGGGTCGAAAATAGCGATGGGATGGGACAACGCAGGGGCGCGCCGTCCCATCCCATGCTCCTCGGAGTTGTCCGCTCTACTTCGACCTCCTTGGTCGCGCTCTAAAGACCGGCTATTGCACCATCGTGACCAGCGTTCCGAGCATTTCGTTTGCCGTCGAAATCACGCGCGAGTTGGCCTGATAGCCACGCTCAGCCGTGATCATGTTGGTCATCTCGGTGGCAAGATCGACGTTCGACATCTCCAGCTCCCCGCCGATCGTCGAGCCGAAGCCCGGGGTGTTGGGGGTGCCGACGATCGGCGCTCCGGAATTAGCGGTTTGCCCCCACAGCGAGCCGCCGAGACGTTCCAGTCCCGCTTCGTTGGGGAATGTGGCAAGCGATATGTAGCCGGCTGTGACGCGCTGCTGATAGGTCTTGGATTCGGGGTTCTCGTCGGTGTAGGCCACGGACCCGTCGGGCCCGATCGACACGTTGCTCGATCCCGGCGGAACATGGATATAGCTTTCTTCTTTGCCCGCCGCGTAAGTGGTGCCGGCTTCGGTTTCGGTCGCCACGGCGTTGCGGCCGATCACATATTCACCGGCTTCGGTGGTGAGGAACCCTTGTGAGTTGGTCGTCAGGTCACCGGCTCGTGTGTAGTTGACTTTGGCTGGCAAACCCGTCGTGTACGGTTCCTTGGCCGGCGGTGTGCCAGCGCCCACGCGCAGGAAGCCGCTGCCCTCGATCGCTACGTCCAGCGGGTTGTTGGTGGTCTGAAAGGAGCCCTCTGTCATTTCGTTGCGGGTGGCGGCGACCTGCACCCCGAGCCCGATTTGCACGGGATTGGAACCGCCGTTGGTGGCTGTCGGTCCGGATGCTCCTCGCATCACTTGTGTCAGCGATTCGGAGAACGTGACACTGGAGGCCTTGTAGCCCACGGTGTTGACGTTCGCCAGGTCGTTCGCCGTCTCGTTCAGCAGCGCCTGGTTTGCGTCCAGGCCGCTGATCGCGGCATACATTCCAGTCATCATCGTGACTGCCCTTCCTTTCGCGGCCCCCTCTGTGAGGTCCAGCCGTTGTTGTGTAGCCGCTCCGCGTGCGCGGTACGGCCGTGTCAAAGTGTGTTGTCCAGCCGCTGCGCTCACGTGCTCACGGCGTCGTAGATTCGTCCTCTAGTCGTCTCCTCATCGCATCACGACACGTGCGATCTCCTCTCCTCTCGCGGCGGTCATGCGATCACCGCACTGTCGATGTTGGTGAACACGTTGTCTTTCATGTGCTCGGATCCCACGGCCGTGATGACCGTGCGGTTGCTGACAGACACCACGAAGGCGGTGCTGTCGACAAGAACCAGTGAGTCGCGCGAGCCCTTGCTCGCGGCGCGCGTCACACCTTCTGAGAGTCGCCCGAGCGTCGTCGCGTTTAGCTCGATGCCGCGACGTTGCACGCGGGCAAGCGCGTGGCGGGAGAACTGCAGCGGCTGGGAGTCACCGGCCTGCTCGAGCGCCTCGGCGAAGGACTGGCCGGGAGCGGTGTTGGCTGTGCCGCTGGCCGCGCTCTTGCGTGTGGCGCCGTCGACGGGCTTTGCTGTGCCAGGGGTGGGGCTGGTGGCTGGGGTCGGCGGGGTGCCCAACCCCCCCGGCGGGATCAGCGCTGGGTTTGAGATCGGGTTCATTTGACTTCGCTAACGCTTGAGACCTTCACGCCCGGGACACCTTCCACTGTGAGGGTCGGACCGGAGCTGGTGGATTGCACGCTTTCGACCTTCCCCGTCGCCGCGGTACCAGTGGAGGGATCGCTGTAGCTGACGGTGTGGCCGATCAGCTGAACCGCGCTAGAGAGCTCGCTGGCGCTCGCAAGGTTGGTCGTCTGCTCGAGTTGGGTGAACTGCGCCAGCTCGGTCACGTATTCGTTGCCGTTGGCCGGTTCTAGCGGATTCTGTGCCTGCAGCTGAGCGATCATCAGCTTTAGGAAGTCGTTTTGCCCGAGCACGCTGTTCGGGTTTTCGGGGCTCGTCGCCGACGCGGAGCCGCTGGAAGGGGCGGTGGCGGCTTGTGCGACTGGGGTTGTCATAGCTTTCTGTCCTTTCGTTCGCTCACGCGAGCACGTCGACGATTTCGCCTAGCGGGGTACCGGCCGGACGCGTGTTGTCCTGCGGCTCGCCGAGCGCTTCGCTCTCTTCGGCTGCGCCCGCTGCGCCGGTGACACTCGCCCTATCGGCTTTGGTGGCAAAGCTTCCGTCCTGTTCGCCGGTCTGCGGTTGGCCGGAGGAGCCGATATCAAGCTGCAGCAGCGATAGCCCGAGCGAGCTGAGCGATTGGCGCAGCTCTGAGCGGCCTTGGGTGAGCGCCTGCGCGCCGGCGGGCGTGTCGGCGGTGACGCGCGCACGCAGCCCTTCGCTGGTCTGGCTCAAACGAATGCTGATGTGACCAAGCTCTTCGGGCTGAAGTTCGATGCGCGCCTTGGCGATGCCCTGGCGGGTGGCCAGCTCGATCGTTGCGCCGATCGAATCGATCATCTCCTGCATCGGCAGGCCGGGAACGAGCAGTGGGCCTGCGTCGGAGTTGAGGTCTGCACCGATACCGGCGCTCGCTTCGGGATTGAGGCTTATCCCAGCATCGAAGCTTGCGAGGGTTGCTTGGGCTGTGGTTGTGCTCGCCGCTGCTTGCGGCGCCTCGGCAGTACCCTGCGCAGCCAACGGACCACTTGCTGCTTGTGCCTGGTTGGCGGCTGCCCAGGACCGACCGCTGAGCTCAGTTGTCGGGTTAGGCGTGCCGTTGCTGTTTGGCGCGGGCGAAGTCGCTGCCCGATTCTGGAAAGGCGCGGAGTCGGCAGTGCGCATGGGCGGTGACGAGAGCGTGGTTTGGTTGGCGCTTTGGTCGGATGTTGATGCGTTGAGCGCGCTTGTCCCCGGCGTCTGGGTCAAGTCCGACTGGCCGGGGGATGTTGCAGTCGTTGTGCCATCAGCGGTTTGGGACGTCGCGGTGCTGGGCTGTTCGGCTTCTTGTGGGCTCGATGCATTCGGCGCGCCTCTTGAACCGAGCGCAACTGTCGATGTGGGAGCCACTGCGGTGGGGGGTGGCAGGGGGGCGGCCGCGGGTGTTGGGCTCGCGGCGCCGGCGAGAGCGCCGGCAACCCCGGGGGTTGATAGTGAAGTGGGAGTCGATCCCGCGGCGGATGAAGAGCCGGGACCGCCGGAGGATGTCGTCGCGGGTGAGGCACCGGAATCGGCGGTTGCGGGTGAGGAGGTTGTCGCGAGCGAGGCGTCAGGGTCGGCGGAGTATGCGGCTGCCGGCGAGGAAGTCGTGGCGGGTGAGCCAACGCCGGCGGGTGATGCGATGGGGGGGGTCGATGCGGCCGCGCCGACCGAACAAGGAAGCGGGAACCGAAGAGGGGAGCAGAGCCGGCAGCCAAGGTTGAGTCCGGCGCGCCTGCCGAGGTCGAAGTAAACCCCGATGTTGGGACCGCTGCGGTGCCGGCCTGGGGCGTAGATGTCAGCGCGGCAGTCGCGGCGGCAACCGTCGTCGTGCCGGTGGTATCGGTAGCTCCCGCGGCCGCCTCCGACCCGCCCGCCAGAGTGGTTGCCGAGGCTGCTGCTGTGTCTGGCGTCGAGGCCCCAGATTCCGACGCAGGGCATGTGACGATCCCACCGCCGGCTGGGTTCGCTCCGTTGTCACACGCGCGCGCCGCGCGCGAGGGGTGCGGCGTCCTGCTGGCACCCTCGCTGGGGCTGCTCCTTGGATGGCCTTCCGCAGTGGCGGTCCGGGCCCAATGTGTGGCGAGCGCGCTCTGGAAGGTGGCGCGCCCGGTGGGGCCCCAGGCGGGGCCCCCTCCGAGGCCCCTGGTGGAGCGCCTGAGCGAAGGGCTCGATCGGCCCGCGCCGCTGGTCGGCGAGCCGGAGGGCGGCGAAGTCGGTGGCATGCCGAGTCGACTGGGGCGTCACGCCAGGCCCCTGACGGAGATCGAGGCGGGGTGAGTCTGACGGTAGGCTTCGGCATAGCCAAGCACTTTGGAGACGTAGCTCTGGGTTTCGGCGTAAGGCGGTATGCCGCCGTACTGCTGAACGGCTCCGGGCCCGGCGTTGTAGGCGGCCAGGGCGTCTTCGGTGTTGCCGCCGAACTGGCTCATCAGCTGGCTCAGGTAGCGCGCGCCGCCTTCGATCGATTCGGTCGGGTTGAGTGGGTTTGCGACGCCCATCGACGAAGCGGTGCCCGGCATCAGCTGCGTCAGACCGCTCGCGCCGGCGCTGCTCTGGGCGCCGGGGTCAAAGCCAGACTCCTGCTGGATCAGGCCGTGCAGCACCGCTGGGTCTACGCCATAGCGCTCGGCTGCCTGTTCGATCACGCTGTTGTATTCGCTGCCGTCGCCTGCGGCACCTGCCACGCTTTCGCTCTGCCTACGGCGGTAGGCGCAGGAGGCATCGGCCGTTGTCGCCGCCTGCAGTGCCGCGGCGAAGTCCCCGCCGGTACCGGTGATGAGGCTGCCGAGGTGCCGCTGGCCGTGGCGCTGGTCGGGCATCCCCGAGACGCTCACCTGGCGGGTCTGTTCGATCAGCGCCTGCAACTGTCGCACGCGCTGGGCGATCGCCTGCTCGTCTTCGGGTAGGCCCGACGGTGGCGGCGATCGCATTGTGCTCATAGCGCGCTCCGACCGAAGCGCGCGGCGGCAATCTCGTCGAGCGCGCCCTGTTCGCGGCTGGCGGCGGCGCGCTCGTGCTCGCCGCGGTGGCGCTCTCTGAGGCGCTTGAGCATCTCGTGCTCGCTGGCGGCGGTGGCGAGCGTGGCGTCGCGATCGGCGACCTCGGCCTCGCGCTGGCTCGAGCTCCTCGGCGTGGGCTCCGCGCTGTGCCTCGATGCGCTCGAGGAACGCCTGGCGTCCTACCAGCTCGTGGGCGTCGAGCGTCTGAGGCTTGCCTGTCTGGGCTCGGTGTTCGCTGTGCGCCTGCTCCAGATGGGCTTCGGCCGCGCGCAGGTCGGCCTCCGTGCTGGAGCGCAGCGAGATCGCCTGTGCCAGCTCCTGCTGGGCCAGCTGCTCTTTGCGCTCGCGCAGCGCGCGCACGCGCTCAAGCCGAAAGCGAAAAACGGGTCCGTTCACGGTCCGGTTATCGGACGTGGCCTCCCTTCTTTAGTGCCGGCTCAGATGCGCTGGCACCGCCGGCGGATCGGCGTCCGGCTCAGAGGCTCAGCCCGAGCGCGGGTATCGCGGGCGGGTCGGCGGCGGCGGGCACCGGCGGCGGGGCGTGGGGGTCGATCCGCTCAACGGCGATTCCCTCCGTGAATGAGGCCCGCAGGACACGTCACGCTCTATTGAGGCACAGCTCTTAGATACTCAGTCCGAGAGCCGGTATGGCGGGGCCTGGGTATCGCTCAGCGAGGGCAGCTGGCCAGGGCCGCGAGCTGCTGGCCGGGGGCTCGATCTGCTCGGCTGGGCACCTCCTCGGCGTCGAGAATGTCCGCGCCGGAGGGCTCGCCTCGCCGGCGAGCGAGGCCGCAAGCTCGAGCAGCCGCGCGTCGGCATCCTCGGGCGGGCTGCGCTCGTCTACGGGCTGGCGCAGGAAGCCCTCGATTCGCGCGCGATGGGCGAGCGCGGTGTCGAGCGCGGGGTCGCTGCCTGGCTGGTAGGCGCCGATCGCGACGAGGTCTTCCTTCTCGCGCAGCACCGCCAGCGCGGCGCGCAGGCGCTGGCCGGCGGCGGCCACCTGTGGCGAGACGATCTCGCCGACCAGGCGCGAGACGCTCTGCAGCACGTCGATCGGCGGGATAGTGGCCGGCGTGGGCGAGCGAGCGCGTGAGCACCACGTGCCCGTCGAGGATCGAGCGCACCGCGTCGGCGATCGGCTCGTTCATGTCGTCGCCGTCGACCAGGACCGTGTACAGGCCCGGTGATCGAACCGCTGGTGCTGGTGCCGGCGCGCTCGAGCAGGCGCGGGAGCAGCGCGAACACGCTGGGCGTGTAGCCGCGCGTGGCGGGCGGCTCGCCGATCGCCAGGCCCACCTCGCGCTGGGCCATCGCAAAGCGCGTGACCGAGTCCATCATCAGCAGCACGTCGTGGCCCTGGTCGCGGAAGTGCTCGGCGATCGTCGTGGCGGTGAAGGCGGCCTTGATGCGCACCAGCGCGGGCTGGTCGGAGGTGGCTACGACGACGACCGAGCGCTCGAGCGCGTCGCCGAGGTCGCGCTCGATGAACTCGCGCACCTCGCGTCCGCGCTCGCCGACCAGCGCGATCACGTTCACCTGGGCGCTCGTCGAGCGGGCGATCATGCCCATCAGCGAGGACTTGCCGACGCCGGAGCCAGCGAAGATGCCGAGCCGCTGCCCGCGCCCGCAGGGCACGAGCGAGTCGAGCGCGCGCACGCCCAGCCCGACGCGCTCGCTGATGCGGGGCCTCGAGAGCGCGCTTGGAGGCGGGGCGATCGTCGAGCGCGCGATTCCGCCGGGTGCTGGAAGCTCGTCCAGCGGCACTCCTAGCCCATCGACGACGCGTCCGAGCAGGCCGGGCCCTACGGCGACGCGAAACGGCGCGCCAGTCGCGAGCACGCGCGTGCCGGGACCGATGCCGTGCAGCTCGCCCAAGGGCATCAGCAGGGTGCGCCCGTCGCGGAAGCCGACCACCTCGGCTGGAATCCGGTTATCGACTAGACACACCTCTCCAATCTCTGCCTGAAGCCCGGTCACCTCGATGATCAGACCGATCAGGTTGCTTACGTACCCGTGGCGCCGCGCAAGGTCGGCCTCGCGGACGGCTTGTGTGGCGCTTGCCAGCAGCGCGCCTGGTCGTGCGCTCTGAAAAGGGACTGCACCCCGCTCGCGCGGGGGGACGGTCAAACCCGGGGACTCGCTCACGCCGCCCGCTCGGCTGCAAGCGAGGCTTCGACGACCTCGCGCGCCCGCTCCAGCTGCGTCCCTACGCTAGCGTCCACCTCGCCCTCGGCGGTGCGCACGATCGCGCCGCCGGGCTCGACGCGCTCGTCGGGTTGGACGTCGCACAGCTCGATCCCGCTCCCCGGCCCGGCCATCTCACCGATGGCCGAGCTCACCGCCTCGAGGTCCGCGGGATTGACGAGCACGGTGATCTTGCGCCGGTCTGTTACACGCCGCAGTGCCCCTTGCACGGCTTCGAGTATGCGCTCGCTGGGCAGTTGCTGGGTGCCGCCAAGGATCTTCTCAGCCAGCTGCAACCCCAGCTGGATGGCGTCGTGTTCGATCGCCTGCACCAGCTCGACGCGCAGCGACTCGACGCCGTGCATGGCCTCACCGAGCGCTCGCGCCGCGTGGGCGATCTCGATGGCCCCGTACTCGTGGCCGGCGCTGCGCCCCTCGGCATAGCCTTCGGAGCGGGCTTGCTCGCGGATCTGCTCGGCCTCGAGCTGGGCCTGGGCAAGCATGCGCGCTGGCGCGTCGCGCGGCTGCGGCTGTGAGGGCTCGAGCTGCTCGAAGGCGTAGCTGACGGCAGTGTCAGGCAACGTCCCGGCCTCTCTGATCGCCGCGCGTCAGGGCACCCTCAGGCAACGGTTTAACCAGCCGATCGCCTCGCGCGAGCGCGGCTCGGTCAGACAACCGCTTCGCCTTCCTCCTCGTCGCCGCCGGCGATCACGATCGTGCCGGCCTCGTCCAGCTTGCGCACGACCGCGACCACGCGGCTCTGGGCCTCGTCGACGTCGCGCTGGCGCTGAGGCGGCTGGATCTCCATCTCCTCCTTGAGCATCGCCGCGCCGCGCTCTGACATGTTCGTGAGGACGATCTCCATCACGTTCTCCGGCGCGCCGCGCAGGGCGAGCACAAGATCCTTCTGGTCGACCTCGCGCAGCACTTGCTGGATCGCGCGCTCGTCGAGCTTGACGATGTCCTCGAACACGAACAGCATCCCCCGCACCTCCTCCGCGAGCGCCTTGTCTGCTCCGGCGAGGCGCTCGAGCACGTTGCGCTCGGTGGTGCGGTCGGCATGGTTGAGGATCCCAGCAAGCGTCTTCGCCCCGCCGCTGGCGGAGTACTTGCGCTCGACCGTCGCCCCCAGCTTGTGGCGAATCATCTGCTCGACCTGCTGGATGACGCGCGTGCCGGCGTTGCCCATGCGCGCGATCCGCAGCGCGATGTCAGGCTGCTCTGACTCGGGCAGCCGGGCCAGCACCCCGGCGGCGAGATTCGTGTGCAGGCTGGCGAGCACGAGCGCAACCGTCTGGGGCGACTCGCCGCGCAGCAGCGCGGCGATCCGCTCGGGCGGCACGCGACGCAGGAACTCGAAGGGTCGCGTTTCGCTGGCGCTCTCCAGGCGCCCGAGCAGGTCGGTCGCGCGCTCGGGGTCGAGCGCGCGCTCGATCACTCCGCGCGCAAAGTCCAGCCCGCCGCTGACAGCCCCCTGGCCTTCGCCGGCCTCCGCGGCCAGTTCGCCGAAGACCGACTCGGTCGTCTCCGCGCCGACAGAGCTGAGCCGCGCCATCTCCATCGAGAGGCTCTCGATCGCCTCCTCGTCCATGCGCTGCATCACGTTCGCCGCGCGCTCGGGTCCGAGCGCCGCCATCAGCACGGCCGCTCTGCGCGCTCCTGGCAAGCGCTCGCTTGAGGCGGTCGGCAAGGGCGTGGACGGACTGGCCGCTGAGCGCTCGGCCAGAGCGCCCGGCGGTTTCGGCACCGTCTCTGAGGGTGAATCGGCCACTA
Organism: uncultured Solirubrobacterales bacterium; assembly: GCA_963723175.1. Classification (GTDB taxonomy): domain Bacteria; phylum Actinomycetota; class Thermoleophilia; order Solirubrobacterales; family Solirubrobacteraceae; genus Palsa-744. The sequence goes on from CAVRPO010000008.1 coordinate 182,738, forward strand.
GTGGTTCATCCTGCAAATTCGGTGTGGGTTTGCCGGATGTATGCGCGTGATCTGACGGTTCACGGGGTCCGTGCGCGTACTGGTGGTACGTGTGCGGACGCCGGGGACCGTCAGGCACGTGCAGACAGCGGGAAACGCCAGCGGATTTGCAGGATGGACCACCAGCGCTAGTCCTCTTGCATCCAGTTGCGAAGCTGCTGGGCGACGCGATCGGGATCGCTGTCGGCGAGCTGCTCGACCTGACGGCGCAGATGGTCGCCGCTGGCGTGCCCGTTGCCCGTTGCCATTCCCATTGCCGTTCCCATTGGGAGGCGCCCCGCCGGCCATCGCCGGTACCGGTCTTGGCGCGCTTTCGCGCTGCAGCTCGGAGAGGCGCATCGGCGTCTCCAGCTCGCGCAGCCAGACCGGCTCGTCGATCGTGTCCGATTCGCGGCGGCGCAGCGAGCGCGTGGTGAAGAACAGGAAGACGAGCGAAGCGATGCCAAGCAGCGCGTACTTGGCGTAGCCGAGCATGCTGCTGGTAGAGCTCGCAGCGCTAGTCGTCGGGCTGGCGAAGGCGACCTGTCCGATCGAGATCGTGTCTCCGCGCTTGGTCTGGATGCCGGCGGCATTGGTGATCGCTTCGCGGATCGCCGGCAGCGAGGCGGCGGGAACGGAATGGTCGAGCAGCACCGAGACATGCTGGCTTTCGACCGTCCCGGGTGCGATCGTGGAGTGGGTCACGGTCTTGCTGACGCCAAGCGTGCTGCTCGTCGTTTCGTGCTTGTAATTGGACTTCCCGCCTGTGCTGGTGCCGGTCGGAAGGTTCGCGGTGCCGGTGGCGCCGCCGGCACCAGAGCCGTTGCCGGTGAGCGTCTCGATGTCCTTGCTCTGCTGCAGGGGCACGCCGGCCTTGCCGTAGCTGAGCTGTTCCTGGGTGGTCTGGTTTACGTTCATGTTGGCGTACACCAACACCTGCGCCTTGCCCGGGCCGAGGGTTTGCGCAAGCATCGCGTCGAGGCTCGCCCCCATGCTCTGGTCATAGCGCTGCTCGGCTTCCTGCACGCCGTTGCCGCCGCCGCCCGCGCTGCCGGCGGCCTGCGGCCACAGCAGCTGCCCCGAGGCGTCGGTGATCGTGACCTTGCTCAACTGCAGGCCGGGCACGCTGGAGGTGACCAGTTGAGCGATCCCCTGCACCGAGCTTTGTGGCATCGAAGTGGTCCCCGAGAGCAGCACGGCGGCCGAGGAGACCCCCTGGTTTTCGCCGAATATCTGGTTCTGTGAGCTGGGCAACACCAGCTCGACCTGCGCCCCGGAGACGCCCTGCACCGAGTCGATCGTCTTCGTCCAGCTGCCCCTGCAGCGCGCGCTGGTAGGTGACCTCCTGCTGGAAGTTGCTTTCGCCGAGATTCTGTTTTTCAAACAGCGAGAAGCCGGGCTGGGTGTTGCCGAGCAGGCTCGCGCCGGCCAGGGCCACGCGAGCCTCGGCGGTCTGGTTGGACTGGACGGCTAGCGCGGTGCCGTTGTTCTGCAGCTCGTAGTTGACGCCATGCTCGCTGAGCGTGCTCGTCATCTTGCCGGTCTGGGAGGGATCGACGCCGCTGACGAGCGTCGTGTAGCTCGGCGCGGAGACCATGTGCAGGAACAGGTAGATGAACAGGATCGCGCCGATCGCGGCACCGCCGACGATCAGCCATCCGCGAGTGGTGAGCCGCGAGGCGAGCTGGGAGAGCGGCACGGCCTAGGCTCGCGATCCGGGAGTCGTGAGCTGTGAAAGGAGTAGTGCGAGCGCCACCGATCAGACCTGCGTCTGGAAGATGTTCTGGGCGGCTTCGGTGGCCTTGGTGCGCAGCTGGGAGGCCAAGTCCATCGCCATCTGCGCATCCTCAACGGTCACGACCGCGCTCTCGGGATCCTTGGCGGTGCCGGTGGCAAGCGACTGGGCCGCGCTGTCGGAGCTCAACTGGGTGCTTTCGAGCGAGGAGATCGCTTCTGAGAGCTCGCTGCCGAAGCTGCCCGATCCGCCGCTCGACGCGCCGCCGACCCCTCCGGTTCCTTCGACGCCGCTCGACTCCTTCGACCCGCGCGTAGTCCCTTCGAGGCCGCTGCTGCCTTCCAGCCCTAGCCCGGAGCCCGTCGGCTTGAGCGCTTTGGCCGCCCTGGGTCAGGCCGCCGACCGTCTGTGGCGAGACGCTGTTCGAGAGACCTTCGGAGAGTTTGCTCGCCAGTCCGCTGACCGCCGGGACGATCATTTGAGCACCCCGAGCGTCGCGCTGAACATCGACTTGGCGGTCTGCATCGCGGTCACGTCGGACTGATAGGACTGCGACTCGGAGATCAGGTCGGTCATTTCGGTGACGGTGCTTATGTTCGGCATCTTCACGTAGCCCTGGGCGTCGGCTTCGGGGTTGCCAGGGTCATAGACCTGCTGGTCGGGAGTGGTGTCGCTGACGATCCCCGTCACTTGGACACCGCCTGCCGGGGCCGCGCTTTCTGCTTGCTGGATGGCTCCTGAAAGCGCGCTGCCGAAGCCACCTTCGCCGGCCTGTGCGAGCTCGACCTCCTGGCGCTGGTAGGGCTGTCCGCCCGCGGCCTTCGTGGTGTCGGCGTTGGCGAGGTTCTCGGCGGTCACGTCCATGCGGACACGCTCGGCGGTCAGCCCGCTGCCGGCGATGCCGATCGCTTCGAAGAGCCCCATCAGGCCTCCACATCGATCGTGCTTATGCAGGTGACATCGACAGCGGCGCCCATGACGCGACATGTTGGCCGCGCTCACGAGGTGACTCCGATCGCCGCGCTCAGGATGCTGTTGCGGGCGCCGAGCACCTGCGTGAGAGCTTGGTAGTCGAGGCCGTTTTCGGCGAGCTTCGCCGATTCCTGATCGACGCTGACGCTGGTGCCGTTGGGTCCGTCCTCTTCGGGCTGGGCTTCGGTCTGGAATTCGACCTGGCTGAGCGGCTCGCCGCTGTTCATCGCGCTCTGCAGCTCGGACTCGAAGTTGACTTCCTGGCGTTTGTAGCCGGGCGTGTCGGCGTTGGCGATGTTGCTCGTCAGGGCAGTCTCGCGCTGCCAGGAGCCGCGCATCGCGGCCTCGAGCAGTTGCTGGGTCGAATCGATGGGAGCCATATATCGTCCCTGGTGATCGGCCGCCCTGCCTGGGTCTTTAGGCCGGCGTGCGAAGTCAGGCGCTGCGATCCAGGCGGGGGCGGCGCGCAAGCTGTCCCGCGTAGCCGTCGGCCGCGCGCCTCGCACGCGCGCTGGTGCCGATCTCGGCCAGCAGCGACTCGCGCAGGCGAATCAGCTCGATACGGGTGCGCTCGTGAATCAGCCGGGCTCGGCGCAGCAGTGGCGCCGCCTCGGTCGGCGGGCTGGCCGGCAAGTCGCGCGTCAGCTGCTCCCAGCGTTCGCCGAGTGCGGCCAGACGTCCTATCTCGCCGCGGCCGACAAGCTCAAGTTCAAGCTCGGCGTGCTCATGGATCGCCTCGTAGGGCCGCAGCGCCATCTTGCTCGCTCACGCGCGGGCGATCTCCTCGGCTACCTGGGCCCAAGCCTCGCGCAGCTCGCCGAGCAGCTCGCTGACCTCTTCCAGCTTGCCGGGATCCTGGTTGTTGCGCGCGGCGTTGAGATGGGCAAGGCAGAACTGGTAGATCGCATGTAGGCGATCGGAGACTTCGCCTTGCTGGAAGTCGAGGATGCCATCGAGATGGGCGATGATCAACTCCGCCCGGCGCAGCGTGTTGTGTGCGCGCTCGATCTGGCCCTCGCGCATCGCGACATTCGCCTGGCGCAGGAAGCGCCGCGCGCCGTCGTAGAGCATCACGACCAGCTCCCCAGGCGTGGCAGCAAGCACCGCGCCCTGGCGGTAGGCGTTTGGCGTGGCGGTGAGGTTGCTCATGCCTTGCTGGCCACCAGTGAGGCTTCCTGACTGGTCAGCCAGTCGGCCTGTGAGGTGTTCTGCGATATCGCGCTTTCAAGCTCGGCGTAAGTGGCCTGCAGCGCCTTTTCGCGTACGGCAAGCATTTCGTTCATCGTTGTGATCTGACTGGTCAACTCGGTGATCTGCGTCGTGTCGCCGGTCGCCCTCGCTTCGAGCGTCCCGCCGGGCCCGGCCACAGCTTCAAGCGTGCTCTGCAGGCCCTGGGACCACTTCTCGAGCATCTGCTGTACGCCTGCTGGGTTGGTCTTGATCGCTTCGGAGAGCTTGGTGGAGTTGACGCGTCAACAGCCCTTCGATCGAGGACTGGGAGGCTCCGCCGGCTGAGGCCGCGCCGGTGCTGATCCCGATATCGCTGGGGTTGGACATTTCGGCGGCAAGCCCCGCGATCGGTTCGTACATGCTCTGGCGCATGCTCGCGAGCAGGCTCTCCAGTTCGAAGTCGCCAAAGAGGGTGCCGGTGCCGTATTCGGCGGCGCTGGTCGGCTTGGCGATCGGCTTGGTCGACAGCTGCTTCTGGATCGCTTCGACGGTCGAGTTGTAGAGCTTGACGAACGACTGCACCTGCGCTTCCACGGCGCTGACGCTCGCGCCTGGAGCCTGGACGTCGATCGTGACGGGGCCGGTGGTGGTAAGGCCGCCCAGCGTCAGAGTCACGCCGGCGATCGCGTTGGTGACCGTGTTGGATGCCGAGGTCCCCGCGACTCCGTCGACCGCGTATTCGGCGTTCTTGCCTTCCTTGGCGGTACCGGCCTTTTCGACGAGCGTCGCGCCCGGATCGCTCACCTGGATGAATTCCGCGCCGGTGTTGCCCGTTGCACGGTTGGACAGGACCAGGGTGTTGCCTTCAAGCACCGCTGCGTACACCGTCGAGCTGCTGTCGGAGTTGATCGCGTTCGCGAATTCCTTGGCGCTCTCGCCAGCCTTGACCGTGAAGCTGTTGCCGTCGATCGTGAGCGTGTCTTCAGCGGCCGGGCTCGCGAATGTAAAGGTGCGCTGGGCCGAGTTGGCCAGTTGCGTGACTTCCACCTCATAGCCGCCGATGGCGGCTCCGTCGCTGGTGGCTGCGCTGACTCGCGTGGGTTCGCTGGAGGTGACCGCCTGCGAGGTTTCAAACAGCGAGGGCATGCTGAATTCGGAGGCGGCAAGCGCCAACTGTTGGAGGCTGCTCTGGACGCTTGCCAGCTCTTTCTGCTGGCCCTGCAGCTTTTCCTGGGCGTCGGTGAGCCGTGTGACCGGCTCACGTTCGACGGCCATCAGCGCCGAGATGATCGAGCTCGTGTCAAGCCCTGAGGCGAGCCCCGAGATGGAGATCGGCGAGCCGACCGCCGAGCTGACTGCAAGCGACGACATGGGCTCTAGGCCGAGGGCTTCCCGGTGACGTCCTGCACCGGCTTTCCGGCGGCAATCTCAAGCGCCTCTGAAATCAACATGCTCTTCACGGTTTTGCCCTCACGATCCGCAAGCTCGACGGTGACCCGCTCCCCCTGGCCTTTGGAGAAGCGCAGCTCATGTCCGCTTTCGCGCATTTCGCGGCTTATCCTTCCCGCGGCCGCGACCTGGTCGAGCACCTCGGGCGGTGGCGTGCCGCTGCCGCTTTGGCTTGCGAGCAGACGATCGCTCGTGCTGGGCTCGCGATTGAAACGCGGCTGGATCGCCGGCGTCGCTCATGAACGACATCGGATACGACAAGCCCGCAAGCGAAGACGGGCCATTGAATGGCAGGATCGGCGAGGTCATATGGCGTTTTCTCCCTGAAAACGTGTGCGACGACCCGTTCCCTGGGCCGCCTCGCGATTGATATCTCTTCAAGTAATCGGCGTCTTTCGCGAAAACTTTATTCAGACCTACCCACCTGCCCGCTCTGTTCAGGTGTACCCACCTGCCCGGGCGGATATGCGTCGCTTGGCGACAAGCCGACGGGCAACGGCTCGGAACGTCTACGCGGTTGCGGCATGTGCTTGAGAGAGGAGGCTCGCGGCATCCTCGTTGTCGGGGTCGCGCGAGAGCGCTGCGGCCGCGAAGTCGCTCATCTCGTGTGCCATGCCCCTCGCGGCGGCAACGCGGGCGAGGCCCAGCAGCGCCGGGACGTCAGGCTCCTGCTCGCAGACGGCCATCCACTCCTCGGCCGCGGATGCCAGGAACCCACGGCGCAGATACATGCCGGCGAGCAGCTCGCGGCGCTCGCGCGTCTGCAGCGGCGTGTGCTCGAGCGCGCCGAGCAGCACTTCAAAGCCCTTGAAGTCGTGCACGCGCAGCAGCGCCTCGAGCATCACCTCCAGCGGCGCCACGGCCTGCTCGGGGAGCGATGTCACAGGTTGCTCGGGAAACGGCGATGAGGCAAGCTCTGAGAGTGGCGCTATGGGTTGGTCGGAGAGCGGCGCCCTGGCGGGCCGAGACAGCGGCGATGTGGCCTGCTCGGGAGCTTGCGAATCAGGGTGTCCCGGAAGGGGGGGTATGGTCTGCTCGGGGAGCGCGGCACCGGCAACCCCGGCACGCGTGAGCTCTTGCCAGGTCGCGAACAGGTCGAGCTCGTGTCTGGGCATGCCCGCCGCTTGCGCTCTTTCGAGTGTCTCTCCCGCGCCTTCGCGGTCGCCGCCGGCGATGCGTGCGAACAGCTCTGTCCGGCGGGCGATCACCGCCAGCGGGTCGTCGTTCGCGAGCTCGCGGGCGACCTCGGCCGCCTCGCCGTAGCGTCGCTGTGCAAGCAGCGCCTCGCCGAGCGCCACGCGCGCGCGGCCCGAGTGCGGCTGGCGCGCGAGCACCGCCCTGAACTGGAGCTCTCCGGCGACCGTGGCGCCCGACTTCGTACAGGGCGGTGCCGAGCATGAAGCGAGCCGCGGGCGGCGGGTCGGGCATGCAGCCGCTCGACCCGCTCGACGACCTCGCCCGGCTCGACTCCGCTTGCCAGCAGCAGCGTTCGCGTAGGGCAGCACCGAGCCGACGAAGCGCGGGATGCTCGCGCAGGCAGTGCTCGAGCAGCCGAGTCGCCTCCTCGTAGTCTCCCGCGGCCCGTCTGAGCTCGGCCAGCTGCAGCCTCGGCAGGTAGCTGCCGCTGCCGACGGTGGCGGTGTAGCGGCGCGGCGCGTCGCCCATCTCGATGCAGCGCTCGAGCAGCTCGATCGCGCGCTCGTGCTGCTCCAGCGCGATCGCGGCGATCGCCTGCTCGAGCACGAGGTCGGTGAAGCCGCGGGAAGCGCTCGAGCCCCTCCTCGGCGCGCGCGATCGCGTCCGCCGGACGCCCGCACGCGCGCAGCGCCTTGACCATGCGGCTCATCAGCGCCGGCGCGAACTCGTAGCTGTCGCGATCGGGCAGGCTCTGCAGCAGCTCCCAGGCGCGCTCGAACTCGGCGAGCGCCGCCTGCGGTTCGTCCGCGGCGGCATACTCGGAGCCGAGGTTGTAGTGCAGGAACGGCGTCGGCGGGCTTTCGGCCTGCTGCAAGCGCAGCAGCTCGATGTTGCGGCGCGACTTCTCGCGGCTGTCGCGCACAGCGCCGAGATAGCCGTAGTGCTCGATGCGCACGCCGCTTGCCTCGACGCGCTCGGGCAGGTAGCCGGGCAGGCAGTGGGCGATCTGCTCGTGCAGGCGCCCCTCGAAGCGGTACTCGGGCCGGTTGCGAAATACGCGCAGCGCGTTGTGCGTGACGGCGGTGCCGTCCTCGAGATCGCCGGTGTAGTTGGTCTCCGAGAGGTAGAACGCCTCGCGCCAGGTGCGCCCGGTGAGCGAGCGCAGCAGCGGTCGCGTCCTCGTCCACGAGCACCTCGTCGGCGTCCAGGTAGAGCAGCCAGTCGCCCTCGGCCGCGTCGAAGGAGACGTTGCGCGCCTGCGGCAAAGGAGCCGGTCCACTCGTGGAAGAGCACGCGCGCGCCGAACGAGCGCGCGATCTCGACCGTGGCGTCGGTGGAGCCGGTGTCGACGATCACGATCTCGTCGACCGCGTCGGCCACGGCGGCCAGGCAGCGCGGCAGCATCTCCTGCTCGTCGCGCACGATCATGCACAGGCTCAGGCGCATGCCGGTGGCCGGCTCGTGCGCGCGCGGCGATCTCGAGCGCTCGGCTCGCCAGCTCGGCGAGCGCGGGATGCGGCGGTGCGGTCGCGGCCGGCGCTGCGCAGCTGTCGCCGGCGCCCCGCGAGCGCGGCCAGGTTGCGATCCACCTGCTCGAGCCGCGGATCCAGGCGCTTGGCGGCCTTGAACAGCGGCTCGGCGGCGTCGAGGCTCCACAGCTCATAGAAGGCGACGCCGGCGTAGTTGAGCAGCTTGGGCTCGCTTGGCTCGTGGCTCGAGCAGCTCGAGGGCACCGGCCGCAGTTGCGGAAAACATGGCCCCCGCACGCGCGGCGGGGGGCATCGCCGCTCGCGGCGAGGCCCCGCTCGATCAGGCCGACGCCGGCCTGGTAGCGGCGGTGGGGGTCGGCGATCGACTCGAGCTCGCTCGAACAGCCGCGGTAGCCGTCAAGCTCGCCGGCGGCGAGCAGCTGCTGGGCGCGTGCCGAGAGCTCGATCGCAGGTGCGGCGCTGCCGTCGGCGCGCGGCGAAATGGGCGATAGGGCTAGGTCGGCGGCCTTGGCGGCATCGTCGCCGGGAGGGATCGGAGCGGGGAGCGAGCGGCCATCTTCACGCATGGTCATCGACCGGGTCGGCCGATATCTGAGCGACGCAGAAGCCGCTCTGTCCCGGCCGGCCGCCACGGGCGGCTCGCTATTTACCTCATTTAGCCGGTCGTAACTTTGTGATTATTTTCCCCCCAAGTTGGCTAACTCGGCTGGATCGAGCCACTCAAACGATTACGACCGGTGCGGCCGATACGGTCCGCGCCCGGAAATCTTCGCAAATAGCGCATCTCGGACCGCGGGCAGGTTTGGCGCACGCGGGGGCACCTGTTCACAGTTCCCTCGAAATCGGAGTCGCAAAATGGAAACGATCGCAAAAGGGGCCGTGAGGATCTCCGCGGCGGAGGCGCTCAGGACGTGGCGCGAGTACCGCCAGAGCGGCGATCTGCGCTTGCGCGACCAGCTGATCTTCATCTTCACGCCGATGGTGCGCTACATCGTCTACCGCAAGGTGCGCGAGGTGCCGGCCCAGTGCGACGTCGAGGACTTCCTCTCCTGCGGGCTGGAGGCGCTGATCCGCTCGATCGAGCGCTATGACCCGGAGAAGGGCGCGACGCTCGAGCAGTACGCGTGGACGCGCATCCACGGCGCCGTGCTGGACGAGCTGCGCCGCCACGACTGGGCGCCGCGCTCGCTGCGTCGCGACGAGCGCGCGATCAACCATGCGCGCGAGGCGTTCCTCGCCAACCACGACCGCCAGCCGAGCCGCGAGGAGCTGGCGGGGATGGTCGACATGGACCCGCGAGAGCTGGTGGGCCGGCTCGACGAGGTCGCGCTGGCGGAGGTCGGCTCGCTGAACCGCACGGTGCGCTCTGATGAGAACGCCACGATCGAGCGGATCGACACGCTGGAGAGCCCCGACACCGACTGCGACCCGATCGTATGCGCCGAGCGCCGCGAAGCCAAGGAACGCTTTCGCGCGGCGTTTGCGCTGTTGCCGCCCGTCGAGCGCGAAGTGGCGGTGCTGCTGTACGTGGAGCACTGGACGCTGCGCGACATCGGCGCTCGACTGGGCGTGTCCGAGAGTCGTGTCTCCCAGATCCACACGCAGCTGCGCCGGCGCCTGTACGACCGGCTCTCCGACGAGCTGTCGCTGTTCAGCGCCGTCGGTTGAGTGGGGTTCCGGCGTTCGACAGAGTACACTTCGCGCTCGGCGGACGGGGCATGCAAAATGTGCAGTGACAGATAAGCCCGCCATGTACGGGCGGTCGCAAACGTTAGGTACCTAAAGAATCACCGCCCGCGGTCGAACACCCGGGAGGACATGGATCTTGGCCTGTATATCGCCGCCTCCGGGATGGTCGCCGAGCAGGTCCGCCAGGACCAGCTCTCAAACGATCTGGCCAACGCCTCGACTCCCGGCTACAAGCCCGACGAGTCCTCGCAACACAGCTTCGGCGACGTGCTGCTCGCCAACAGCGAGGGTGGGCCGGCGATCGGATCGGTCGACGCCGGCGTCGCGCTCGGCAAGACCTACACCGACATGACGCCAGGGCTCGCTGCAGGAAACGGGCGAACCGCTCGACTTCGCGATCTCCGGCAGCGGCTTCTTCGCGGTCAAGACCGCCCAAGGTGTGCGCTACACCCGCGACGGGCAGTTCACGAGCTCCGCGCAGGGGGTGCTGACGGACGCGAGCGGCGACCCGGTGCTCGACCAGAGCGGGGCGCCGGTGAAGGTCGGCGCAGACGGTACCGTCGCGGCGAGCGCGCTTGGCATCTTTGAAGTGCCAGGGGCGGTCAAGCAGGGCGAAAACCTCTACACGGGCAGCGCCTCGGGCAAGCCGACCGGCACGGTGCGTCAGGGCTCATTGGAGGGCTCCGGCGTGGACGCGGCGAAGATCATGGTCGAAATGATCACTTCGCTGCGCAGCTTCCAGTCCGGCCAGCAGGCGATCCAGTCGATCGGCCAGACCCTGCAGGAGTCCGCCTCGCAGGTCGGCTCCGCTGAACGGCGGCGCCGAGCTGAAGCGAATTCACGGGATGGACCACTGATGCTCGAAGGCCTCTATTCCGCGGCGGCGGGCATGTCCGCGCAGCAGGAACAGCTCGACGCGATCTCAACGATCTCGCCAACATCTCCACCACCGGCTACCAATCCGAGCGCGTCGCCTTCAGCGATCTGCTCTACAACGCCGTGGACGAGGCCGGCACCGAATCGAGCATCGGCGCCGGCGCAAGCGCGCAAGTGATCGGGCGCAGCCATGCCCAGGGGCCGATCCAGGAAACCGGGCGATCCCGCTGGATCTCGCGATCGAAGGCGAGGGCTACTTCCAGGTCAAGGGCCCCGGCGGCCAGCCGGCGCTGACCCGCGACGGCAGCTTCGCCGTCGACGCCAGCGGCACGATCGTCGACGCCGAAGGCAATTCGCTCGAACCGCCGATCAAGCTGCCGGCTGGGGTCTCGCCCGACGAAGTGAAGATCGGCACCGACGGCAGCGTGAGCGCCGGCAAGCGCACGCTCGGGCCAGATCAAGCTGGTCACCGTCGCCTCGCCGGACCACCTGCTCGCGGGCGGCGGCGGCGACGCTGACGCCGACCGCGGCCAGCGGCGCGGTCCAGCCGGTGGCGCCGAGCGCCGCGAAGATCCACCAAGGCGCCTTGGAGGGCTCCAACGTGGACATGTCGAAGGAGATGGCGCTGATGGTGAGCACCCAACGCGCCTACCAGATGAGCAGCTCGGCGATCCAGACCGAGAGTCAGATGATGTCGATCGCCAACCAGCTGCGCCCGTCGTGAGCGTCCCGCTGTCCTCGGGCTCGCCGCTGTCCTCGAGCGGCCTGCCCGCCGTCAACCAGACGCTCGAGCCTGCCTGGGTGCGCAACGGCTCCGCCGCCACGCAAAAGGCCTACGAGACGGCGCTTGCCTTCGAACAGATGCTGGTCGAAGAGCTCTCGCAATCGCTGACGGCGAAGCAGTGGCCTCGGCGGCGAAAGCGGCGCAGGAAGGCGAATCCTCGGAAGGCTCGTCGGGCAGCGGTGGCGCAAGCGGGCCGCTGTCTTCGATGCTGCCGCAGGCGCTGACCAGCGGCGTGATGAGCGCCGGCGGGCTCGGTCTCGCCGCGCAGATGACCCGCCAGCTGGCAGGAGCAGCCGCGCAAGGCGCCGGGGAAGGTGGGGCAGGACAGGTGGTACAAGCGCGAGTACAGGCGCGAGCGCGCCAATCCCAACAAACAGAAACCCATCTGTCACCGCACCCGCAGGGAGCCCTCCGCGGCGGGGTCACGAGCGTCGCGCCCACGAACACTTTCGCCACCGGAGGCACCAGCGCATGAGCCTGACCGCGCTGGCCGCGCCCGATGGGCTCGGCGCAGGATCGTGCGCTGGCCGTCGAAGTGCTCGCACACCTGGACGCGCAGATCGGCTCGGCGCGGAGCCTGCTCGGGGTCGTGCTGGAGCAGGGCAAGGCGATCCGCGCGCGCGACGTGGACACCGTCGTACGCCTGGCCGGCATCCTGCGCGGGGAGATGGGTCGCCGCCAGCTGCTGGAGGAGGAGCGCTCGCGTCTGCTTGCCCGCAGCGGCGAGCGGCTGGGCATCGCGGCCGAGGCGGTGACGCTCGAGCGCTTGTGCACGTTGATGGACGACGCGCTCGCCGAGCGTGCCTCTGCTCTGAGCGCGGAGTTGCGAGGCCTGTTGCGCGAGCTGCAGCGCGAGCACTCCTGCAACCGCGCGCTGATGCAGATCGAACTGGGCTTCCTCGACCACCTGATGGGCGTGCTCGCGCTCGACGGAGTCAACGGCTACGACACACACGGCTCCTCCACGCCGATCACGCGGCCCCGCCCCAACGGCAACCTGCACGTCCTGGACCTGCGCGCCTAAGCCCGTGTCGATTCCAACCCTGCAAGGACTGCAAACCGCGCTCAGCGGGCTGGTCGCCGAGCAAGCGGCGCTCGACGTCACCGGCAACAACATCGCCAACTCGGACACCGAAGGCTATTCGCGCGAGACGGCGGTCCTGCAGACCAACGAGCCGATCGTCATCCCGGCGATCTCGCCGCTGACCGGGGAAGGCGCACAGCTCGGCACCGGCGTCAGCGTCGCGACGATCACGCGCGTGCGCAACGTCTACCTGGACGCGCAGTACCGCACGCAAAACAGCTCGCTGAGCGAAGCAAGCACCCAGTCCGAAGAGCTGACGCAAGCTCAGGCGGCGTTCAACGAACCCTCGAGCTCCGGCCTTGCCAGCCAGATATCGGCGTTCTGGAGCGCCTGGAGCGAACTCGCCAACGACCCCACAAACATTGCCGCCAAGCAAGGGGTGGTGGCCGCCGGCAAATCGCTGGCCAACACTTTCCACGAACTCAGCGCGCAACTCTCGACGATCTCAACCCAGGCCGGCGAACAGTACGCGGCCCTCACCGGGCCCTCAGGCGAAGTGCAAAACGACGCCAACCAGATCGCCCAGCTCAACGGCCAGATCAAGCTCGCCGAACAAGCGGGCCAGAAGCCAAACGAAATGCTCGATCGGCGCGATCTCTTGCTCGACAAGCTCTCGGGCCTCGCGCAGGTCACCGTCAGCGAGCAGCCAGACGGCACCGACACGGTCAGCTTCGGCGATGCTGCCAAGCCGCTGGTCGAAGGCACGACGGTCAACTGGCCGCAGGCGCTTACGCAGGCCGCCGGCGGGAAGCTCGGCGCGCTGCTCGGCCTGACGGCGCCGACCGGCGCGCTCAGCGGCTACCAAACGGCCCTGGACAACGTGGCAAACACTTTGGCGAGCACGGTCAACGCGCTGCACACGAGCACGCCGTTCTTCTCCGGTACAACCGCCGCCACACTCCAGGTGGCGGTCACGGCCGCCCAGGTACAAACTTCCTCGACCGAAGCTGCTGGGGGTAACGACGTCGCCCAGGCGATCGCGGCGCTGCGCGGGGGCGCCGCTGAACAGGGGTATGCGGCGCTTGTCGAGCAGGTCGGCACAGGTGTGCAGACGGCCAAGGACGAGCAGGCCAACCTGCAGACGACGGTCACCGCGATCGACAACCAGCGCCAGAGCGTCTCGGGCGTATCGCTCGACGAAGAAATGACCAACCTGATCAGCTTCCAGCGCGGCTACCAAGCCTCGGCGCGCACGCTGACTGCGATGGACAGCATGCTCGAAACGCTGATCGAGCACACCGGAACAGTGGGTTTGTAGCGATGCGCGGCCTGCACCTTCGAGTAACCAAAGCTTGTCCTATGAGCGACGGCGAGATCGCATGGTCCGTGGAGGCTCGGCCATGACCGAACGCATCACGCCCGCGATGGTCACGGCCACGACGCTCAACGACATCAACTCCTCACTGGCGACCCTGGAGCGTACGTCGAACGAACTGTCCTCCGGCAAGACGATCCTCGAACCCTCAGACAACCCTTACGGCGCCAGCCAGGTGATCGACCTGCAGAGCCAGCTCGACGGCTTGAGTTCCTATGCGACCAATGCCCAGGAAGGGATCTCCTGGGAGAACACAGCCGGCGGCGCGATGGCAAACATCTCAAACGTGCTGCAGACGGTGCGCGAGCTGCTGGTGCAGAGCTCGACCGGCACGGAGAACCAGAGCGACCGCGAAAGCATCGCCACCGAGGTGGACCAGCTGACCGAAGCCGTCAAGCAGGACGCGAACACGCAGTACGCGGGGCAGTACGTGTTCTCAGGTACCGATACGACCACCGTGCCCTACCCCCAGGGAGCCGAAGACACCTATCAAGGCAACATCGGCACGATCACGCGCGCGATTGGGCCCGGCATATCGGTTGACGTCAGCACGAACATCTCCTCGCTGCTGGGCAACGGTCAGGGCTCGGGCGACGGCAAGCTGCTCGACACGCTGCGCACGATCTCAGAACACCTGCGGGGTGGCAGCGCCGAAGACATCAGCGCGCTCGGCTCAAGCGACCTAAAGAACCTCGAATCGAGCATCGACACCTTGAGCCAGTTGCAAGCAACAGCTGGGAGCGTGACCGACCAGCTGCAAACGGCTACGAGTCGCATCGAATCGCTGCAGGGCTCGATCACCGCGAGCCTGGCCAACACTGAGGATGCGAACATCGCCCAGACTTCGATCGCCTACTCCAACGAGCAGGCCGCCTACGAGGCGGCGTTGCGCGCCGGCGCGAGCATCGTCCAAGAATCCCTACTCCAGTTCCTGCAGTAGCCCGCCGAGGAGAGAGCCAACGTGTCCGTGACATTCCAGAGCATCCGTTTCGGAGAGGTGCGAGGTCGCCGAGCAGGATGTGATCGAGTTTCCCTTCGGTTTGATCGGCCTTGGGGGGCGCGCTACACGTTGCTTGACCGCAACCCCGGCACCGGCTTCTTGTGGCTGCACTCGGTCGACGAGCCGGCGCTTGCTTTGCCGGTCGTGCGCCCTGAGCCGTTCTTCTCAGAGTTCTCCTTGCACATGGCGCCAGAGGACGTCGAGCGGACCGGCATCGATGGGGAGGCGCAGGACGTCAAGCTGTACGTGACGGTGCGCGCCACGCCCAACCCGCTCGACATCACCGCCAACTTGCGCGCGCCGCTTGTGGTCCACGAAGGGCGCGGCTATCAGGTGATCAACGCCAACCCGGAGGCCCAGTTGCAGGCTCCCTTGTTCGTGCTCTCGGACGAGACGTCGCGAATAGCTTCATAATCTGAAGCGATGCTGATACTGGCGCGACGTCCGGGAGAGCGCGTCGTGATCGGCGACGAGATTCTGGTGACCGTTATGGAGGTCAGCGCCAGCACGGTGCGCCTCGGGATCGAGGCGCCGCGCGGGGTATCGATCTTCCGCGAGGAGATATGGCTCGCGGTCAAGGAGGAGAACAGGGCGGCGGCCGAGGCGCAGGCAGACGCGCTCCCTTCGGCCCCGATCGACGAGGTCCGCGGGGACGCCGCGGCGGCTTCCGGTGAGGAGCAGACCCAGGATGAGGATTCGGAGCCGGCCGACCCGGGGACCTAGACTGGATTCGCCCAGTTCCCGTCGGAGAGGAGACTCCATGCATGCCGTGCTGATCCATGAAACCGGAGGCCCGGATGTCTTGCGCTATGAGGAGGTCGAGCGGCCTACGCCGGGCGAGGGGGAAGTCTTGATTGAAGTTCGTGCCGCGTCGGTGAACCCGATCGACTGGAAGATCAGGCGCGGCCTGCGCGAGACGCAGCTACCCGCGGTGCTCGGCAACGACGTGTCTGGGGTGGTCGAGCTCTCGCGTATAGACGGGCTTGCCGCGGGAGATGAGGTGTTCGGCGTCGCGTCCAGCGGTGGCTATGCCGAGTTCGCGACTGTTCCAGCTAGCCTAATCGCAAAGAAGCCCGCGGGTATGAGTCACGAGCAGGCGGCGGCGCTGCCCGTCTCCGGCCTGACCGCCTGGCAGGCGCTGTTCGACAGCGGCGGCCTGCAAACCGGCCAGACCGCGCTGGTCGCGGGTGGCGCCGGCGGTGTCGGCCATCTCGCCGTTCAATTCGCAAAGCACGCCGGCGCGCGTGTGATCGCCACTGGCTCGTCGCGAAACCGCGACTTCGTGCTCGGCCTTGGTGCCGATGAGTACATCGACTACACCAGTCAGGACGTTGGCGAGGCTGCCAGTGAGGTGGACGTGGCGTTCGATACCGTCGGCGGCGAGACGACCGAGTCGCTGGTGCCCACGCTGCGCGAGGGCGGCGTGCTTGTCACGATCGCCAACGCGCCGCCCGAGCAGGCCGCTGCTGAGCGCGGCGCACGTGCTGAGCTGCTCGTGATGAGCCCAAGCTCTGAGCAGCTTGAGCGGATTGCCGGACTTGTTGCCGACGGGTCCGTACGCGTTGAGATCGCGCAGACGTTCCCGCTTAGCGAGGCCAGCCAAGCGCATGCGCTGAGTGAGGCCGGGCACACGCGCGGCAAGATCTTGCTCGAGGTGAGCTAGCTCTGTTTATGTGGCCGGCGTAGTCGGAGGACCACGCCGGCCAAAGGGTCTAGAACTTGACCAGGGTCGCCACTGATATGTACGGCCAGTTGATTTCTTGAAGTTCAACACGACGTTTGCGTGTATTGAAGCTGTAGGCGTGTTCCGCCACCTGCGAGCTGAATCGTCTCGTCATAATACGGCCTAGGCACTTCGCCGCACTATTCGAACTTTGGTTTCACACTGGTCAACAAATCCGCGCAGGCGCGGCTCGAGCACGTTGGCTTCCTGGGCGCGGGAACACGCGTGCCTCCCTTGCGGCCTGCGGTCACAAGGCTGGAGGTTTGGCTAATAGGTATGGATGATGGAGCGGGATACGCGCAAAGAGGCTGCCCTTCTGGCTACGGCTAGCTCGGATGGGGAGGCGTTTGCCGCCTTCTACAGGCTTTTTGAGCGTCAGGTCCTTGGCTTCTTCATGCGTGCGACCGGTCGCTCTGAGTTGGCGGCGGATCTCACGGCTGAGACCTTTGCCCGGGCGCTCGAGTCGGTGGCAACCTACGATTCCGCTCGGGGCCGGGCCGACCAGTGGCTGTTTGGGATCGCTCGTAATGTGTTGGGCTCGAGCTATCGCCAGGGTCGGGTCGAGTCCGCCGCACGCAGGCGGCTTGGTCTGCCGCGCATGGTCCTCGACGACCATGCGGTTGGGACGATCGCGCGGCTGAGCGAGCGTGAGGAGCACGCGGCGCTTGCGCTTGAGTGTCTTCCCGATGAGCAGCAGCACGCGATTCAAGCGCGCGTGGTGGAGGGCCGCGACTATGCGGAGATCGCCGGGGAGTTGCGCTGCTCGGAGGCTGTCGTACGGCAACGGGTCAGCCGTGGGCTGAGCACACTACGAGCAAGATTGGCTGGTGAGCGATGAGCGTCCTTGCGCAACTGGAGCGTGACCTTCTCGAGGCGGCAAACCGTAGGAATGCGGCCAGCGCCGCCTCTGAGGATGGTGACGGTGCACCGGTGCCGCGGCTCGCCGCACACTCTCGGCTTCGCCGGCTACGTTTGCCGCTGATGGCGTTCGCTTGTCTGCTCGCGAGCACAACGCTCGCCTTGGCGGCGAGCGGGGTGATCCTCAGCGGCGCGCCGGTTCGCCCTGAAGGGCGGTTGAACCCGAGCGTAGGGGAGGGTATTCCCGCACCTGGTGCGTCGCAGCTCCTTGCTCTGCGTGTGCCCGACCCCGAAGGCGGGCTGCCCTGGGGCATACGGATCGTGCGCACTACGCGCGGGGAGGTCTGCATTCAGATCGGGCGGGTTGAGAACGGGCAGCTTGGCGAGCTTGGCATCGATGGGGTCTTTCACGACGACGGACGCTTTCACGCGATCCCGGCCGACGTGTTGCCGGAAACCAGCAGAGTGGGTGTGAAAGTGAATGACGAAGATGCCACAGAGGCCGTCAGCTGCCATTTTGCCGGCCAGGTCGTCGTGGGTGAGCATGTCGGTGTAGACCGCAGTGCAGGTGCTGCAGACGGAGGTGAACGGAAGCGTCCCCTTAGCGAGCTGCGCAACATCTATTACGGGATGCTTGGAGCGCCCGCGGTCAGTGTCAGCTATAAGGCCGGTAAAATAGATCGCGCCCTCGCGCTGCTGCAGCCGCTTGGCGTTTACCTGATTGTGCGAAGGGCCGCCCGTAAAGAGCTCGAGGGATCGGGCGGAGAAAGTCTTGGCAGCGAAGGCGACCTGCCTGCTTCCGCGCCGCTTACCGCGATCACCTATCGGCTGGATGGCAAGCTCTGCCAGCGCGGGCCCACTCTTCCGCCGTGGGGCGTCGAGCACTTGGCTGATCCTTGCCCTGAGCCGCGCTGGCCATCTGCTCGTTACGTGGCGCCGCGCGATCTGCACCGCCCGCTGCATGTGCAGCTTCAGGTGAGTAATCATCTAGTGACCGGGGTCGGGCTGAGCTTTACGGCGCCGTTTGCTGTCACAAGCGCCAAGGAAGACTATATAGTGCGTATCCCGGCGATTTCGTGCAGTCGAGACGTCGTGCCTGACCAAAGTGGTGTGGTCCTTGGGTACGGCAGTTGGTCACTCGGCCGCGACGTGACGCGCGGCTCGACGGTGACTCACCGGTTCTCCGGGCTCGAAATGTTTAGTGGGCAGTGTGGAGGTTAACGGCACCTGCGACACGTGAGCAGGCATTCGGCAGTCATCGAAGTCATCTACAGCAAGTACCTTGGGGCGGTGACGGTGCTGGTCGGGAGTACAACTGTGCTGCTCTCGGCGGGTACACGCCCTGCGCCGGAACAGGGCAGGACGTTCCGCCGTGGTCTTTGAATCGTGTGAAGGTCGCGTGTCATCTCTGGATCGCTGGGTTCGTGAGCATCAATCCGGGCAGCACCTTTCATGCCATCTCGCTGCAAGTGAACTTCGGTCTAGCGATGCGCTGGGACCGTCGAGCACCCACTGCACCCTGTTTATTACGGTTTGAGACGCAATTCTCCGCTGGACGGGTCGTACGTGTAGTTCACGATGGCCTCGCTCTCGATGAGCCGGATGGCTTCCTCGATGACTCCGAACGGCACAGCGAACCACTCTCGTGTCTCGGCGATCGTCACGCCGTCGCGCTCAAACCACGCGTCGATCCGCGCGGGCGCGAACAGTCGGTGCAACATCCCCTCAATCTTGCCCTCGATGCCGCGCGGGACCCGATACTCCTCGACGATCTTCACGGGCGCCCCGAGGAAAGTCGTCTCCGAGGCCGCACGAACGGTTCGCTCAGCGGCGGTCGACGACGTGGAGCCAATCTTGTGCAACCCCGGCAGTCCCGTTACCTGCGGGTCGTCGCTCAGCGAACGTAGGACATACACACTCGCCATCGGCGTGTTCGACTGCAGTCCCATCTCGGTGAGTGTCTCGTCATCGGGGACGGTGACGCGCTTGCCGCCCTTGTAGAGGTTGCTCGCGAGGGACTGCAGCAGCAACTGCGACTCGGTGCCGTTCTCGAAAATGCATCGTGTCCGGGCGTTGGCCTTCTTAATCTCGTTGCGCGTCAGTTCACCAACCTCGGCTACATAGAGCATCACGCCAGCCTGGACGAAGAATCGTCCGGGCTTGATCTCGAGCGGGTTCTTGAACGGGACTAGCCTGCAGCGGCCGGCTCGCAGATCAGCATGACGCTCGATAAAGAGTTGTCGGAAGTTCTCGAAACCCTTGGCGGGCACTCTACGAGCAATAGTGTCCGGCATCGTCTGCGTCTTGGGAACTTGTCGCAGGTCGGTGAGGTCGTCATTGCCGCCGAGGAGTCCGAACGGGTCGTCCGCGATGGCCTCCTCGATCGTCGCGGGGGCTCCGGCTCACTCAGCAGCCCCAGCTCGTCGAACGGCTCAAGCATACGACGCTGGCCGTCGTCTATGCACATGGCCTCGAGTCGCGTCGCGAGCTTGAACTCGCCGATGTTCGCCAAGTCCTTCGCTGGTGGGCGTCCGTGCTGTCGAGTGAACTCGGCTATCTCCTCATAGGCCGCGACAATGCGATCCTCAGGCGTTGGCGCTGGCACCTGCGCTGACAACTCGAGCAGCCCGAGCTCGTCCTCCTCGAGCATCCTGAGAAGTTCCTCGACGTTCATATCAGACGCCCATTGCGCGCCGCTGCTTCTGCAGGAACAGCAGCGCCTCGGCCATCCGCCGCTCCTGGGGGTCCTCGGAGCGGATGCTCGGAGGCCTGCCAGTCTTCCGCACAAAGGCATTGATCTTCGGCCAAAGGATTCGTGCCTCTTCTTCGCCGATGTCGATCCGCGTGCTGTCGATGGCGTCCTGGATCACCCGTAGCACCTGCTTGGTGATCGACTTGGACAGGATCTCGAACGCCCTCTGGAAGGGGTTGACCGTGTCGATCAGGTCGATGGTGATGTCGTCGATGTTGACGAACTTGCCTGCCATCAGGACGAACCGCTTGTCGCCGACCTCCTTGATCTCGCCATTCTTGATGACCGCATCAGCGACGACGTGCTGTCGCACCTCCTCGACCTCTTCCTCACTGATATCGGGGTAGCGGGTGCGGATGATCTTCGGGATCAGGACCTTGTTCATCACTTCTGGGTCGATGTTTCCCGGCATCGCCTTCAACATCGTCTGGTCTTGGAGGATCTGGGCCTTGAGGTCGTTGAGGTCCTCCTCGACAATCGTGCGCACACGGTCGGTCGAAGGCTCCTTGAAGCCATTGATCTTCAGCTCGCCGATATCCGGCTCGTCGTCCTCGGATCGCTTCGTCTTGAACTTGAAGTTCGGGGCGATGACCTGCTCCATCAGCAGCGACGCGCTGATCGCCTTGAGCATGTTGTTGACGGCGACCTTGACCTCGTCGTCCGCGGCGTCGGGCTGTGCGATCAGGTTCGTGAACTGAGCGTGCGTCTTGTTCGAGCTGTCGCGCGTCGCCCGGCCGATGATCTGGACGATCTCGGTCAGCGACCCGCGGTAGCCGACAGTGAGTGCGTGCTCGCAGAACGGCCAGTCGAAGCCCTCCTTCGCCATCCCCAGAGCGATGATCAGGTCCATGTCGTCGAGCTCCGTCATGGTCCGGAGGTACTCGACGAGCTTAGTCCGCTCGCTCGGTACGTCATTGACGAGATCGGCGACCTTGATGAGCTTCCCGTCGGCGTTGCGCCTTGACGTGGAGCACGCCGTGTCTCGTCTACATGGTCGACGACGCCGAAAGCGTCGATGATCTCGTCGACCTCTCGGTGCTTGTCCTTCGTCGACTCTCCCGACTGCACGCTCGGGATGTGCAGGATCGTCTTCCTGTCGGTGTCGAGGATCTCCCCGATCGCCTCGGTGTAGCGCCCCTGGTAGAAGTGGTATCCGATGCCGAGCGACTTGAGGTAGGTGTATCCGTCGAGCTGCTCGTAGTAGTTGTAGGTGATCTTCCGGAACATGGCCTCGTCTTCGGGCTCGAGCACCGGTATCGCATCGCCACGGAAGTACGAGCCGGTCATCGCGACGATGTGTGCATTCGTGTTCTCCATCACCGAGCGCACTAGCGCGCCAAGGCGGCTCGCCTCCGAGGCTGACACATGATGGAACTCGTCGATCGCCAGCAGTGCGTCGTCGAATAGCTGTTCGTCGATAGCGTCATGTGCGAAGCGGAGCGTCGCATGCGTGCATACCAGCACCGCATCCGGCCCTTGGAGGAACCGCTTGACCGCGCTGACCTTGTAGCCGTCGGACCCTGGCGAGCAGAGGTTATTCTCCGCCAACACATCCCAGTTGGCGAAGAACCCCGCGTCGGTCAGGTTGGTGGTCGCGAAGGAGGCCCCGATCGCGCGCTCCGGCACAGCGACGATTACCTTCTTGAGGCCCTGGTTGAACAGCTTGTCCAGGGCCAGGAACATAAGCGCGCGCGACTTGCCGGACGCCGGCGGCGCCTTGAGCAGCAGGTACTGGCTCTCACGCGCCGCAAATGCCTTGGCCTGCATCTCGCGCATACCCAGCACATCGGTGTACGTGCTGGCGCCGGTGTGCCGATAGTTGACTCTGACGAGATCCGGCACGGGCTAGGCGACGACCGTCTCGGCGGCGGTCATGTGCTGGTAGAGGGCAAAAAGGATCTCGAGGCGCTCGGTGCCAGATGGTGTCGTGGCGCCATACAGATTGTCGACTGTATTGTCGAGGGCCTCATGGACGCGCTGCAGATCGAGCGGCATCTTGTCGGGGATGTATAGGTCGCCGAGTGTGCGGTCCGAGTGACGCTCCCTAGCCTCGAGAACCGCGAACGCGTGCTCAGTAAGGCGAGCTGTGTTCTCGTCGGAGAGCGGCGGGATCGGAAAGGTGTTGTAACAGAGAACTGCGGAGTAGCGATAGCTCGTCCCAAGCTTGCCACCGACGGTGCCAGCCCATGCGGTATGCATCCGCGATTGGACGAGAGCGAACAGCCACGGCTCTGCGTCATAGATCACACCGGCTGCGTTTGAAATCACTGTGTGCGAATCGAGGAATCCCATCGGAATGACCTGTCGACGCTCTGATGAGTGCAGCGGGACAAGGATAGACTGACCGTCTCTGTGAGCACGCTGCAGAAAGCGGTATGGACGGTCGGCCATTGCCTGGGCTACCGTAGACCCTCGCAGGCGCATGGCGCGCACTTGCTCGGCTCGGCGCGCGATCGGTGCGATCACCAGGGCGCGCTCGACGTCGGCATCCGTGATCCAGAAGCAGTACCGGACGCTGCCCCCGAGAAACTCGTTCGCGCCTGCATATCGCCTCATGAACTCCTCGGCGCGGGGATCCTCGGCGAGGATCTCCTCGCGCTCCAAGGCAGTGAAGTTCAGGTAGCCGCCGTCCGTCGGCTTGCTCCCAAACACCATCTGCGGCAAGCGGGACAGGGTGGATCGGCGCTGGTGGACTATCGTGTTGTGGGGCGTCGGCAACAAGTAAGGACCGATATTCGACACGCGCTGAGCATGCCCGTTGACGAACAGGAGCCGCCCATCGGGAGGATTCGCGGAGAGCCCGATGATCGCGCAGGTCACACCCGCTTTGCCGCGTGCCTGGTTGGTCCAAGGGAACGACTGATACGCAAACGCCACCTCCACGTTCTCGGCATAGATCAACGGCCACATCAGACCGACATGATCGCCCTGCGATACTGAGTTCGTGGTGACGAACCCGAGCTGCGCTCGGCCGTCCGCGATGTAACGAGCCCCCTTGAGGAACCACAGCGCGATGTAGTCGAGGTTCTTGGGATATCTGCTCGTCCCGAAGTAGTCCACAAACTCAGCTCTCTGCTCTGGGGTCTGCAGCGACGAGCCTGCGTACGGCGGGTTGCCGATGATGTACCGCTCTTTGCCATTGTCCTTAGGGCAGACCTTCTCCCAGTCGAGTCGCGCAGCATCTCCGCACACGAGGTTGCCGGCGTCGCGAAGCGGGATCAGCGGTATCTCAGCCCCGAACAGCTCGCGGAACTCTATGTTCATCTGATGCTTTGCGAGCCAAAGCGAGAGCATCGCGACCTCGTGCGCGAAGTCGTCGATCTCGATGCCGTAAAAGCTCTCGAGCTGGATCTCGGAGAACGTGAACAGCGCCGCGGAGGCAGGATCGAGCTCGGCGATCCGCTGCAGGGCTCGATGCTCACGCCGGCGGAGCTCCTTGTAGGCGATGATTAGGAAGTTGCCGGACCCGCACGCAGGGTCAAATACTCGAATCCCGGACAACCGGGCGATGAAGCGCCGCAGCTTCGGAGCGGTTTCAGCCGCTGCGAACTCCGCGTCGAGCGAGTCAAGGAACAACGGCCGGATCACCTTCAGAATGTTCTCGAACGCTCGTGTAGTGCATACCGAACGATTGGCGCTCGCGCGGCTGCACCACTGCCTGCATCATCGATCCGAAGATGTCGGGGTTTATCTGCGACCAGTCGAGCGCCCCGGACTCGATCACGATGCCTCGCGCCTTGGGACTGAAACGCGGCGCGGGCGCGCTCGTTGAGAACAGCTTGCCGTTGACGTAACCGAATTGGCGGAAGTGCACCGAGACATCTGCACGTTGATCCTCAGGGATGTCGAGCACCTTGAACAACGCGTCGAGGAAAGAGGCGACGTCCTCGCCCGAGGGGTTTGTGAGGGAGGCGATCGCGCCTGTAAAGGCACCCTTCGGAAAGACGCCAGTGTCCTCGGCGAAGAAGCAGAACAACAGCCGCGCGAAGAAGACGTTGAGACGATGGATGTCTCGCTCGGTCTCGATCGCGTTGGCCTTGATGATCTCCTCGTAGAGGAGTGCCATTCGCTGCGCAGCCTTGACATCCGCGTAGTGCAGGCTCTTCGAGCTGCTGCTTCTCGATCCCGGCCCACGGCAGGAAGAAGGCGGCGTTCGAATGGAGCTCTAAGACACTGATGTTGACGGTGTCGCGGGTGACCGTGTCAAGCGCCAAGAGCCGTAAGGCGTCGCGAACGATCACAAACCGCGGATGCTCGCGCTGAACTCGTTCGTCAGCGCCGAGGATGTCGATCATGGTGTAGAGGTCGGCGCCATCGGCCTCGTAACGATCGAAGACTCTACCTTTCCAGAGCGTCTCGCCAGGGACGGTAGAGCGATTGTAGGTCCCGGATCTCAAGCGGGCAATCCCGGCTTTCGGTAGGCCATACGCGAGCAGGAGCGAGTAGATGAGCTCGGGTCCATCGGCCAAATCCAGCTGCGCGACACGATCCTCGATCTCCTGCAGGTTCATAGCACGCGCACGCTACCTTGGGAGCCCTTTGCCAAGAACTGGACGCGGGGCCAGACCTTCCTGGTAGGCCTCTCGGCGCGCAGGTGCCCCGACTGCGGGGAGGCTAGAGACCAGAATCATCTGGTTCGCGCTCGGTCCACGGGGCATGTTGCCCGGAATGATCTCGCTGGCGTAGGAGCTAGCTTGAAGGGCCTCCGCAACGGTCATCGTTCGGACACGGCAAGTCGCTCTACTCGCAGTGGCTCGATCACGATTCGCGGCCCAAGCTTGTGGCGCACAAGACTTTGTTTCGCTATGCAAGTCCGAGTCGATCTAGCATGTCTCTTGGCATCGAGAACGTAATCCGTGTCGATATCGTGGCTCACAGTCGGAAGAGCCTACTTGTGGGCGCATCGGCGTGCAGTGGTGTGGCGTCGGCTCGTTTGGTGCTATCGCTGGTCTGCGCCGCGGATGGTGTTCGGTGGGTCGTATGTGCGCGCGAGGAGTCGCGGCCAGAGGGTTGCGGTTTTCGGTGTCTGGGCAGAAGTCTTAGAAACACACTCTCCTCTTTCGTCCAACTCAGCAGTGTTCTCCGATGTCATGCGGAGGCTCGCAATCGCAGGGAGACCGGCAGTCGAGGTCTGTCTGTCGGCTGTCGGCTGTCCGCTGATCGTCCGGAGGGCCGTACGCCACTCGGGCTCACGAACGATCTAGACTCGATGCGCCCAATGGAATCCCCGATCCTGATCGACGTCTGGACTGTCGACCCGTCGCAGCAGGCTGAGCTAGCCCGAGGGATCTCCGACGGAGTGCGAAATGTGATCGTCGGCCGCCGAGGTTTCGTGTCTGCCCAGCTTTACGAAAGCACCAATGGCGACGCGATGATGGTAATGGTGCGCATGCGAACGATCAAGGAGCGCCAAGAACTCATGGATTCGCCTGAGGCCCACAGCCTGATGCGCCAACTTCGAACGATCGCGCGTTCCCACGGGCGGCTCTTCCGGCTTGTTGAGAACTTTGGCGAGTCGGAGGAGCCCCGCTGATCGGCGACTCGAGTCAGAGGTCCGGCCCAGTCGCTGGTTCGGCGTTGAACGTTTCATGCACGCCGTTGACGCCTGCGTTCGCCGCCAAGCGAGCGTGCAAGGAAGCTGGCCCGACAGTGTCGGACGGCGCGTCGGTTCGCTGTGGCCGAGCGTAGCTTGACGGGCATACTCAGCGTACAAGCCGGGAGGTTAGAGCGCCACTCGATCAGCAGACAGTCGGATCGGCGACGGCGACGCGAAGGCCGTCCCAGACGGCGCGCCCACACAGGTGGTCAAGACGGTGGATGCCAACTGCTGAGCAGAGTCGTCTGACCACCTCGATCAGGTAGCCGTCGGGATCGCGGATGTAGCAGCGTATCTCGGTCTCGTGCTGCTTGGCGGCGTTAGGGAATTGGGCACCCCGCTCGCTCCACTCGGCGTACACCGCTTGGATGTCCGCAACCGGATGTTGAGGAAGCTGCTCATCCGATCTGGACGGGACGCGGATGTGCGCGAATGCAGCACAGGCAGCGAACCGCACGCACGATGGGCTCCGCGAAGAGGTTGAACGGATCCTTGCCGAGGCCGGAAGGACAGACGAAGAGGAGGATGAGCGGTTCGGTGAAGCTCGCGGTGACGAGCTGCCGGCTGGACTCGCTACTCGTCGCTCAAGGATCGAGCGGTTGCGCCGCTGTCGGGAAGAACTGGAGGCCGAGCAGGCCCAGGTGCAAGCCGCTTATGAGGAGAAGCTGCAGTGGCGCTCAGAATGGGAGGCCGAGCACGCTCGCAAAGCTCGGTGGCCGCAGACCCGCCCCGCCTGATCCACAGGCGTTTCCCAAGCGGGGGATCAACACGACCGACCCGGACTCTCGGGTTATCCCTCGCTCGGGCAAAGCTGCGATCCAAGGCTACGACGCGCAGCCGGTCGCTTGCGCCGGCCAGATCGTCCTCGTCACCGAGATCACTCAACAGACCAACGATTATGGGCAGCTGGGACCAATGATCGCCGCGACCACCGAGTCGCTGGCGCGCGCAGGCGTCACCGATCAGCTACAGGTAGTGCTCGCCTATGCCGGCTACTGGAGTTCCCCGCAGATCGCGACGCTCGGGGAAAAGGGTATTCAGACGATCGTTCCGACGAAGGCCATTACACGCAGCACACCACGGGCGCGTCCCGCCAGAGAAGGTCCCGAGGCGCGACGGATCGAGGCGCTGCTCGACACACCCGAGGGCGCCGCGCTCCACCGAAGACGACAACAAATCATCGAGTCCGTATTCGCCAACACCAAGTTCCTCAGACGCATCGACCGATTCCAACGCCGAGGACTACAGGCATGCCGAGCCGAATGGCGGCTTATCGCCGCCACACACAACCTCCTCAAGCTCTGGCGCGCCACCAGACCCGCGATACCAGCCTAACGGGCCACCTGAGACGAGCACGGCCCACCCCGTCAACAGCAACAGCCACGCGAGATCACTCACAAGCCGCAGAACATCAGGTCGCCACCATCGCGTTTACGCGGCAGCCTCAAACAAGCCATGTGCAGGACGGGCCTTATGCGCCAGATCCCTTTAGATCCCGGTGCTTCATTCCCCGTGGATTCTGCCCACCTGGGGACCCAGGTGGGCAAAAGTCGAGCCACGCAACTCAACACAATCCCGCACCTTGATACCATTACGGTATGAGAAGCGGCGATATGATCCTGATGGCTCGTCGGCGCGCACATTTGACCCAACGCGAACTTGCGGAGCGGATCGAGTGCCGGCAGGCCACGATCGCGCGCTGGGAGCGCGGTGATCGTCAGCCCTCCCTTGAGGGCGTGCAGGCTGTTGCGCAGGCTTGTGGACTTCAACTCGACGCTCATCTTGCTCCGGAGGACCGCTCGTGGTGGCCACAGATTGCCATGCAGCTCGACCGCACGCCGGTCCAGCGTGTGCGCCGGTTGACCCCGCCAGGAGCCTTCGATGTCGTCCCCCTCCTCAAGGGTGTGGCTGAGAATCGTGAGTCTGTGATTGTGATCGGAGAGGTGGCTGGGGCGCTCCACGGTTGGCCGCTCGTGCTCGGTGGAGATACGGTTGAGGTCTGCGCGAGAGCCGATGGCGCAATGAGCACCATGCTCGACAGCCTGGAGGCTCGCAAGGCGGCGGTTGACGGGGCCTACGAGCTGCCCTTGGGAGTGGGAGTGCGACTGCTCGTCACGGAGATCCCGCAGGGCACGGCGGGTTTTGGCGATCTGGCGCGCGACGCCGATCCGGTCGAGATCGATAGTGGAGAGGTGCGTGTGGCCAGCTTGCGCGACCTTTTGCGAATCGCCGACGCTTCCCCATATCCGGACTCCCGACGCCACGCGCTGGCCTGCAGCGCGGTGCTCGACGTCCAGTATGCGAAGCGCGGAGTACGAGTGGCTGACAATCGCAGCGATGAGGAGAAGATCCAGGCATGGCTGGGCCGGCAGACCCCGGTGGCATAGATCCTGGTAGGGAGGCGCTGCTCGGCGTGCTCGTGCGCCATCGTGTGGGGTTCGTCTTGATCGGTGGCGCGGCGATCCAATCTCACGGCCGCCGCTACGACACCCAGGACATCGATCTGACCCCGGACGCCGAGCCGGGTAACCTCGCCCGACTTGTCGATGCGCTCAACGAGCTCGATTGCCGGCTGATCACCGATCCGGCCGACACCAGCAGCTGGGTTGCGTTGCCATCGGACTACTTCACGGCTCGCGGCCTCCTCGTCGCGAGCGTGTGGAATCTCGCTACTCGTCACGGTCAGCTCGACCTGTGCTTCGCACCCGCCGGCTTCCCCGGCGGCTACAGTGACCTGGCGCCTCGCGCTACGCAGCGACCCGTCGCAGGAACTACGGTTGTCGTGTCCATCGCCGCGCTCGAAGATGTCCACGAGTCAAAGCGCCAGGCCGATCGACCGAAGGACCGCGAGTATTTCCGCCAGGCGGAATCCAGTAGAGCTGACGGCTGTCGACGGCCTCAACGAGGACGTCAGGGAGAGTTGCTCCTGAGGGTGTCCTGCTGACCAAAGCACGAACTGCACCTCGATGAGCAGCCGTCTTTCACGACTATGACGTAAACGGCACGATGTAGCGTTTCGTCCAAGGGGTGCCGTAAGATCGAACATATGTTCTTGCCAACCGCTCCCGAGGATGAGCGCGGCGACCTAGTCGCCTTGCCGATCCGTCCACCGATCGGCGTCGGGCTGCGATCCGATGAGCCCGTCGTCTATCTCGCTTAGGCTCTGGTCAGTGGCTCAGTCAATATCATCCTCTAGCTCCGCACCTGCGGATGCCCTGGATGGGCTTCGGCCTTACCAGCGCCAGGGTGTTCGCTTTCTCGAAGAGCGCCGCGCTGCACTCCTAGCCGACGAGATGGGGCTCGGAAAGACCGTGCAAGCCATAGTGGCGCTGAGGACGGCGCTGGCCCAAACTGAGAGTCAGCGCGCTCTCGTTGTCGCGCCGGCTTCGCTGCGACTCAATTGGCTCAGGGAGTTCCGCACCTGGGCTCCAGAGCTTACGGTGCGGGTGGTTCAAGGTACCGCCCAGGACCGGCGCGCATACTATGTTCTCCCGATATCAGTGCTTATCACATCCTACGACCAGATCCGAGCGGACGCGCACTCGCTACCGGCAGGCCTCAGCTTTGGGGTCACTCTCCTAGATGAGGCGCAACGAATCAAGAACGTGGACTCGTCCACCGCACTGGGCGTCCGACTTCTTCCCCGTCAACGCGCGTGGGCTCTCACGGGCACTCCACTGGAAAACACGCCGGCCGATGTCGCGGCGATCTTCCAGTACCTCCGTCCCGGTACTGTCTCTGCTGGGATGAGTCGGTCTGAGATGATCGAGGCGGTGCAGGGGTTCATGCTGCGTCGTACAAAGGACGAAGTACTCGGCGAGCTTCCTCCGATTATCGTTCAAGATATGCCACTCGATCTAGCTGGTCAGCAGCGCCAACAATATGAAGAGCTTTGGTCTCAGCGCCACGAACTCAGGGATCAGCCTACAGCTGAGGCGAGCAACTCGTTTGCGCTGATCACAAAACTCAAGCAGCTCTGCAATCTTGACACCCAGAGCGGCGAGTCGGTAAAGCTCGATGCCCTGCGCCTTGTATGTGAGAATCTCGTGGGCGCGGAGGATAAGCTGCTTGTGTTCTCCCAATATGTCACCAGCCTTCGTTTTCTCCAGAAGAAGCTGAACATCCAAACGCTTCTTTACCACGGTGAGCTGACAGACCTCGAGAAGGACAGGGTGCTCGATGAATTCCGAAACCGTCCTGGGCCCCTCGCGTTGCTTATCTCGCTTCATGCTGGTGCCGTCGGTCTCAACCTCCAAGAGGCCTCGACAATTGTCTTGTTCGATCGCTGGTGGAACCCCGCTGTCGAGGATCAAGCGATCAACCGAGCCCACCGTTTTGGTCGGACCCGCCCGCTGCATGTATTCCGCTTTCTCATTACTGACTCAATTGAGCAACGGATAGAGGATGTACTCTCCGAAAAGCGAGAACTCTTTGATGCTTATGTAAACCAGCCTGACTGGGAAGCCCATCTGAAAATCAGCCCTGATGAGCTAAACCGTATTCTTCGATAAGTGAGGTAAACGTTGGCGACCATCATCGATTCACAGGATCTACCGCTCGATGCGTTGGTAATTGGGCTCGGCCAAATCCGCCTGCGAGAGGTGGCAGCTGGTATCGCTGAGCTCGCACAGAGCATCGACAAGCAGGGGCTCCTCCAGCCGATAGTTGTGGGGCCGGCCGATGAGGCTGGAAAGTACGAGATCATCCTGGGTCAGCGTCGCTTTCTCGCCCACAAGGAACTCGGACGTGCCACAATCCGTGCCCAGATCTTGGACGAGCAAGTTGACGAGATCGACGCCAAGATCTTGTCGCTGACAGAGAACCTTATGCGCCGAGACATCAGTCGTCGGGACAAGATCGACGTATGCACGGCGTTGTACAAGAGGTATGGCACGATGAAGGATGTCGCCCAGGAAACCGGCCTCCCGTATGATCACGTGCGCCAGTATGTGAAGTACGATCGCCTGGAGCCGGAGCTCAAGGAACTCGTCGACCGCGATGAGGTCCGCCTCGATGTCGCCCTCCGTGCACAAGACGCGGCGAGCATCACCGAGTACACCGCCGAGGATGCGGTGAAGCTCGCGAAGGAGATGGCTGGCATGAGCCACGCCCAGCGTGACCGGCTCGCCCGTGAGCGTCAAGATCAGCCGACCAAGGCCGTCGATGACGTGATCGAGTCCGCAAAGGAGACTACTCGGGTCACCCAGGTGGTCGTTACCCTCGGAGCCCAGGCTCATCAAGCGCTCCAGCAGTACGCCAAGGATGAGGGGTCTACGCAGGACGATGCCGCGGCTGGCCTAATCAACGAGGGGCTCCAGGGCCGT
Source organism: uncultured Solirubrobacterales bacterium (assembly GCA_963723175.1). Taxonomy (GTDB): domain Bacteria; phylum Actinomycetota; class Thermoleophilia; order Solirubrobacterales; family Solirubrobacteraceae; genus Palsa-744. The sequence goes on from CAVRPO010000008.1 coordinate 213,710, forward strand.
GGCTTCGAGCTGTGACCATTGGGTTGACAGAGGAGGAGCGTCGCGATCTTCTCGTTTCGGTAGGCACGCATCGTGGGCAGCGCCGGCTCTCGCCGGTGGATGTTGCTCAACTGTTCCAAAAGTCCATCGGTGCCGGAGCCAGTCTTTCTCAATGTGCGAGTGCTGCTGGTTTGGCGGGAACCGAGATGGTCAAGCGGTTTCTTCGGCTCCTCGATTTGCCAGCGTCGGTGCAAATGACCGTTTCGTGGGGCCGGTCAGACACTACGTTGCCATTCACTGCTGCCTCTGAGATCGCACGGCTGCCCGTGGACCTGCAGGAGCCCACGGTTCGCGAGGCGCTCGCCCGTGGACTGTCCTCGAGCGAGATCAAGCAGGCGGTACAGCGAATAACACGAAGCGAGCTCCCCCCGCAGGTAGCCATCTCCGAGATATTCGCTCTGCGACCGGCGATCGAACGACGCTACGTCTTTATCGGTAGGCTCTCGAACCCCCAAATCGGTGATCGGATCGAAGATCTGGAACAGGACGACCGAGATAAGCTTCTGGCGGCTGCATTGCTGGGTTTGATCGGTGAGGCACGGGCCGCGACGCGCCTTACGCCAACGGGATTTGTAATCACCGGGAGCAAGGACATGGCTGACATGCTCCATGGCCTCGGAGATTTTGAGGCCACCATCTCTGTAGCCGTCGGCGAGCGACTCGGCCTGGCGTGAGAAGCGAATACCCGTTGGATGTGGCAGCCTCGGGAGCGGTTCTACTCGGGCCGTCAATCTCGTGTGATGGTTTTCACTATGCGAGCGATGTCCGCGTGCAGACGCACATCCACGACGACCACATGATGGAGTTTGAGACCAGTAAGGGGAACCAATTGATCGTTACGAGCGACGCTACATACGCGCTGTTGGAGAATGATCTCAACGCAGATATACCTTATCGCCAGAACATCAAGGTCCTTGAGCCTCCGGCCATCTTCAAGTATGAGGACATCGAGATCACATTGGTTTCCAGCGGACATATGCTCGGTTCCGTACAGGTCGCGGTTACGTCACCCGGAGTGCCGTGCATCGGGTATTCGGGGGACTTCCAATGGCCGCTCGAGCAGGTGATCACAGTCGAGGCACTTGTCGTTGACAGCACATATGGGTCACCCGAGAGCCTGCGTCAATACTCACAAAGCGAAGCCGAGGAGCGCTTCTTGGAGCTGGTGATAGACCGGCTCAGGTACGGTCCGGTGCATGTGTATGCACATCGCGGCACAATTCAACGGGCGCTCCAGATCTTGTCCGGAAATGTGACATGTCCACTACTCGGGAGTCCACGACTCTGCGCCGAGATCGAGGTCTACCGCCAGTTCGGTTACCCGATCGATGTCACGGCCACCAGTGCCGCAGAAGCGAGGCCAGATAAGTTCATCACATTCTATGGCAAGGGCGACGGTAAGCCAATCGATCCTGTTGGCTCGACGATTTCGCTGAGTGCCTTCATGTCTAAAGCCGATGATCCGGTCCTTCGATATTCGGAGCACGCGTATCGCGTCGCGCTATCCAACCACGCCGACTTCGAGGGCACGCTTGAATATGTTCAGGCGACCGAAGCCCAGTATGTAGTCGCCGACAATACGCGTGGAAGAGGTGTGGAGCTTGCACAAGAGATCGCCTCACGTCTCGGCATCACAGCGCGTCCCTCGCTCGGGGAGGCTACCTATGAGTGGGGTGGGTAGGGCTTAGGTGGATCAACTAGTCTGACGACGAGCGGTGCAACCGGAGGCAGGCGACAACCGCGCCTGCCTGCTCTACTCGACGACAAAGATCTTCTTTGCACGTTCAGCGTAGAACGTAAAGCGCTCGGCCACAGCGGCCTCATCCCACTTCTGTAGGTCGGCAATCGGTTTGGTGATAGCGAAGCGCGACTGAGCATAGATCGGACGCTTCTTGACAAACGGCTCGTTGCCAGCGAGCTGTCCATCGCGGTCGTCGAGGGGTGTCAGATTGCCGAGCTCGTGCTTAACCTCGGTGAGTTTAGAGTTTGGCTGCTGCGGGTTCTGCGGATACACATGCTCAATGTTTACTTGGTCGAGATCGTAGACACTGACCTTCGCGTTTGCCTTACGCTTCCCGACAGCACCATTTTGGAACCAGTCCTCGTAGTCATCGACCGTCGTCAAGAAGTGTTTGATCAGCTGGCGGCGCTGAGAGTTCCGTGTATAGTGAAGCTGGTAGCGCAAAAGTGGCACAAACACGTCGTTGGGCGCGTAGTTATTGGTTAGCTCCTTGAGCTTCTTACGCAGCTTGTTTTTATCGAGTTTTCCCGTGTTGCGCACCTTCACTGCGTGCTCGTAGTAGACGGTGGCGAGACGAGCCGCATTGGAATTGGTGACGTTGATATAACGAAAAACAAACGGCTCGATCATCAAGACGAGGTCTCGGAATGCTGTCTCATCGGGCTGGCGCGCGATAGCGAGGAGGAGCGGATGAGCGAGATTATGGCTGAGCGAGACGACGAGACGCTTCAGTCGGTCACGATTCCAGGCCCGTGTCCGCGAGCCATCGAATGGCCAGTCACCAGTGTATATCCGAAAGAACACCTCAGCCTCCTCGCGGAGGTTTGCGATCTTCCGCCTTAGCTTTGTAGCCGCTTGGGCCGATTTGACTTCGTCAATCAGAAAGCGATCACGAAACTTGTCAAACATCTCCCCTGTCGGGGCCCTGCTACCGACATACGACACGTAATAGGCTGCGAGGAAGCTGTTGACAAAGCGGTCACCGATTTTGAGGATAGTGTCCCAGTCGGTTTCGGCTGCCTGTTGTTGTTGTGGGTAGTTCTCGAGCACGGCGAGAGTATGCGTGCGTAGAAGCGCGCCCACCGACAACGGTTGACCTCGGTCGTTGAGCACGGTGAAAAGGCGGTATGCCTGTCCACGCTCCTCGGTATAGAGATGTACGAGGTAGCCATCTTCGAGAAGTGCGTGCTCGATCTCGACGAGACGCGACAGACAGCCAGCGAGATTAGCTACCTCATCGAGCAACGTATCAAAGAGTTCCTCCCGGACGATCGCTCGCGCCGTCCAAAGGCGCCGATGTGACTGATCGTCGGTGCGCTTCGGCCCGGCCGCCACGTCGGCGAGAAGGTCGCTGAAGAACTGCCCGTCGCGCTTCGATAGTACGAGCAGGGGGCCGTTGTCGTCCTCAAGCCTCTTCTGGACGCGGCGTGCGTGCTTTCGGGACTCTTTTTCGAGGCCCACATCGCCGACCACCTTGGCCTTGCTAGCGAGGGTGGCCAGGCGATCGTAAAGCTCGTTAAGGCAGATCATCTCCGTTGCCAAGCGCTGCTGGCCGTTGACCACCTCGTAGTAGTGCTCAGACGTATGGAAGATCGAAATCAACGCTCCGAAGAAGTGGCGGCTACGTCCGCCCTCCACGCGTCGTTGGGCCAGTGCCAATACATCGCGCGCGAAATCACGTACCTCCTCAGTGTCCCAGTCGAATGCCCGCTGATAGCGGGGAACACGGAACGGTGCGATGGAGAGCAGCCAGTCAAAATCATCCGACCGGGGATCGATGGGTTGTTCACGGCGCGCAGCCATCCGCATATCATGTCTCCTCAGGCGGCGGCTATTTCAGCGATCAACAACGAGTACCTCTGTCGCACGAACTCCATACAGCGCCGAGCGTTTGGCCGACCAATTCTATGAGGGATCCATCTGGCAGCGCGGATTGATGCGAGCCTTGGCCTCAATTCACGTCATGGCTCCCCTATATCGTCTCGCATGCGCGCGGATTACGCTGCTCGGGCGGCGATACTACGGAGGTTCTCTGTAGCTTGCACAAGGACGGTAGCTGCGTGCGCTATCTCCTGCTCGGTCGTGAACCGACCAAAGCTCAGGCGTACAGACTCGTTTGCGGCCTGCGCTGAGACCCCTTGGGCCAGCAACACGTGTGACGGCTCGACCTTGGTTGTCGTGCAGGCCGACCCGCTTGAGAACGCCAGCTCATCTCGTGTCGCGTGCATCAGCGCGCGAGCACCGACGCTGGCGATGCGTGCACTCACCGTCTGGGGCAGCGATGAGTCAGCCGGTGTGTTGAGCTCCACTTCGCCGATCGACATCAGGGCCGAGATCAGCTGCTCCTTGAGTCGCCGCTCGCGCGTTGCCTCACGCCGGCGACCCTGGCGAGCTAGCTGGGCCGCAACGCCGAATCCGACAATTCCGGGGACGTTGAGAGTGCCTGGCCGCAGGTTGCGCTCGTGCCCGCCGCCGTAGTGCAGCGGCGCCACCTTCATCCGCCGGCCGCGGCGGCGCGCGTACAGCGCACCGACACCCTTCGGACCGTAGATCTTGTGGGCGGAGAGCGAGAGAAGCGCGATCTGCGCATCGTCGACATCAACGTCGGTGCGTGCGGCGGCTTGGACCGCGTCGCAGTGCAGCGGAACCTCGGCTTCCGCGCAGATCTGTCCAATCTCGGCTATCGGCTGGATCGCTCCGGTCTCGTTGTTAGCGGCCATCACGCTGACGAGCGCAGTCTTGCCGGTTATTCGACGCTTGATCTCGGTCGGGTCCACAATGCCGTCCTCTGAGACGGGGGCGATGCGTAGGCGTTTGCCGAGGCGTGCGGCGGGCTCGAGCACGGCTGGATGCTCTATCGCGCTGACGACGAGCTCGGCGTCGTCCTCTGCCCGGGCAAGCGTTCCGATGATGGCGATGTTGTCTGCCTCAGTAGCGCCGCTCGTGAAGGTGATCTCCTCAGGCGTAGCACCGATCAGAGAGGCCACCTGCTCGCGTGCAGCCTCGACCGCTTGTTGGGCTTCATGGCCGTATAGGTGGTCGATGCTGGCCGCATTGCCGAAGCTGTTCGTGAAGTACGGGAGCATCGCACCGACGACACGCTGGTTGACCGGCGTGGTCGCGTTGTAGTCGAGGTAGATCGGTCTCACAACGCAACGAGGTTCGTGACGTCAGCGAGTGTCCGGACGCGCTTCTGTAGCACCGTAAGACCGCGGTTGATGTGGGCGCGGAACCACATGCCCTCATCCGGAGTAGCTGCTGACTGCTCGAGTGCGAGCCACTCACGCAGATAGCCGACGAAGAGACGGTCCCATTCGCCAGTGAGGGTATAGCGGTTGAACTCGATCCCACGCTCGTCGTAGCTCGCTGGGTCAGGATGGCCTGGCTCGCTGAGCGAGAGGCAGAATGCGAGCCGGCAGAGATATTGATGCGTCAGCCCAGTTCGTCCCTTCATGGTCCGTAGGATCACGGTCGATGCCTCGTCGAGCTGGATCTTCTTAGCGAGCACCGGCTACAGCCTCCTCCGAGGTACTGAAGTACCCCTCCTCGACCGACGTCGAGGCTGTCTTTACGTCGTGGCGCAGGAAGATCCGCCGTGCCGTCGCCGACTCAAGCTCGGCGGCCGCGGCAACGTCAACCTCCGTATCGGTCGAGAGCACGATGACCTGGTGGCTGACGTGTGGAAGATACTCGCGCAAGATTCGGCGCCTATGCTCATGATCAAGTCGCGCCAGGGGCGTATCTACGACAACGGGAAGCGGCCGCTGCGAGGCCTTTGCAAGCGCCCAAAGAATCGCGATTGCGAACAGCTGCTTCTCGCCAGCCGAGAGCCGGTCCTTCGGCAGCTCCGCCCCATCCCAGCGGACAACGTGGACGCGGAACGTCTCCGGATCGATCCGGATCTGGCTGAGTAGCTCGCCCTTACGCGAGAGCCGGTTGAAGTAGCGCGTCGCTTCAAGTGCAACCTGCTCGAGCCGTCGATGTTCAGCACGCTCGCCGTATTCCTCGAGTAGCGCGACGGTTCGGAGCGCGAGCTCCGCCGACTGGACTCCCTTACTCCGTTTGGCTGCGGCTTCCTCAGCCCGACGAAGCTCGCGCTCGGCCACCTTCAGTTCGTGATCAGCTTGGCGACGCTCATCGTCGAGGCGAGCCATCTCTCCAGTGAGCTCACCGAGCTTCCGCTCCGTCGCCTGGAGCTCCTCGATCAGCGGCGCAAGGGCTTCATCGTCCGGCACGCGCTGAAGCTGGCGCTCTGCCCGCTCCTGGCGACTCTGCGCACGGCGCAGGCGTTTCGCTAGACGCGCCGCATCTGCTCGAACGCCATCGCGAATCATTCGCAGCTGGTCAAGCAGCACCGCCCGCTCGGCCGCGCTCACGTCATGGAGCCGGGGCGTGGCCAGCTCGGCGCTTACACCCAGCAATTCGCGCAGGAGCGCAGGGATCGGCTTGCCGGCATCAGTCTTGAGCTTGCGTTTGAGCTGAGGAGTGGCCGTTGCAATTCGCCGCACGACAATCTCGTCTTCTTCGGCCACCTGCTCGAGCTCGAGCCGTCGCTCGACGTGATCGGCGATCCTCTGGGCGATAGCGAACGGGAGCATGCCGGCGATCAGGCCACGCAGCTCCTCTTCGGCACCAGCGACCTCAGCGGCCGCCTTACGAGCGTCGGACTCAACGCTCGCTCGCTCGCCAGCGAGCGTGCCACCCTCACGCGCCAGTCGCTCTCGCACGCGCTCAACTCGCGCAACAAGCTGATCCAGGCGTGCCTGCAGATCTGCTCGCTGCTCAAGCACCGCAGCAACGTGCTCCTGTGCCTGTCCCACCGCTGGCTCCGCTGCCTTCAGTCTTCGTACGTCTGCACTTCCCTTCTTTGTCGAGGCGAGGCCTGCGTAACGACGCAAATCGGTTTGGAGCTGGGCGATTAGGTCAAGACCCAGCAGTCGCTTGACCGCATCGGCAAGCTGCTCACCGTTCTCATCGTCGGCGAGCGTCTGGATCTCCTCGCCATCGAACAGGAAGAAACCGGCGAGCCCAGGTGGAAGCAATGAATCAAGGAAGTCCTGACGCCCTGACTCACTCAGATCGTCTATCTCTTCTCCGTTGACGCTGATCGTAAGCGTCTCACGGATCCGTCCACTAGCTAGTCGCCGCCACCGCCGACTAGCTAGATAGTCGCAAGCGTGTCCTCCGTGTACATGCTTAAAGAGGAGTGCGACCTCGCCTTCTGACGCAGCCTCCACATCGGGTCCGGTGTGTAGCCTTGAGCGAATGTGGGCCTCGTAGCGCTGCTGTGCCACACGCGGTCCGAGGGCGCGACGGCCATGCAGGCACAATGTAAAGGCTTCCAGGATCGTCGTCTTTCCGGCGCCATTTGTTCCACCGACCAGCACGATCGGGCGCCCCCGCGTCGTCTGCAGATTCAGTGATTGACGACCAGCATAAAGCCCAAAGTTCTCAACCTCAAGTGTCTTGAAGATCACGCGTTCGCCTCCTCACGCACGATCTCCGCGATGAGATCGGCCTCGCTTCTCCACTCCTGTGCTAGCACCGTCCCGAGCTGATCCATGATGCGTGACCGTCGTTGTAGACCTTGCAGGTCACGCTCGGTGTCGATCAGGCTCTTGACTAGACCAATGGGAAGCTCGTGCTTAGCCGTTAGCTCAGCCAGCAGCGCCTCGTCGTCAGCGTTTGGTGCCGCCTGATCATCGTCCGGCAGGTCGAGCACTTCGCCGGTCTCCTCTTCAAAAATCTTCGGCAGCGAGTCCTCCCAGTCATGGCGCTCGTTGCGCCAGATACGCCGAATAGCCAAAAGCTCGCTCTCGTTGATCAGCCCTACTTCCTGATCCTTCGGGGCTGCCTCGCGCGACGCGCGCTCTGCGCGGAGTAGCCGGCGCAGCACCTCCTGGCAGAACTCTAGGGTGTATGGCCCCCGCACGAATGGATCATCGGTATCGCCGTAGTTCTTCAGCATCACCTGTCCGTTGCGGCGTACGTGATCGCGCACCTCGACCTTTCGCTTGGGGTCTTGCGTCTCAGCGAGAAAGTCACGCACCTTCAGCAGTGGCTCGAGCCACTCTTCGCCGTTGTCGATCATCGCCTCCATCGCCTTGTCTTTTGTGACGACAGTGCAGACCCAGCAACCAAAACGCGAGCTCCCACAAGACGGTGTCGTCGTGTCGACGACAAGTGGGCACTCGCCGGCAGACGAGTTACGGTAAAGCGCCAGCAAATCGTTGTTGTCTCGTCCCCATGGATTAGGGACTTGCAGCAGGTAGGTCCAGACATCATCCAGCGAGTAGTCACTGACGGGCGTGTAGACGAATGCGTTTGGCAAGGTCGAGTGGCGAGACAGCAGTGAGTCTTTGATTCGACGCAGGCTCATGAGCTGCGCTCGCGTTGCACTCTCCTGACTGCGGACACCGAGCACGAGCGTCACCTCGCCGTGCTCAGCAACCCGGTCGCGGATAAAGCGGTTCGCGGGACTGATCTTCATGCGTGCTGTGCACCAACGAAAGCGGCTCGTGGGGGCCGGGTAACCCTTGCCGATGAGGTTGACCCAGAAGGACTCTTCTACCGTCGGGATCACCTTGTGCGCCGAGAGCGGAAGCCCCTCCTGCTCGGCATGCTCGTTGATAAGGGTAAGCGCATCCGTCAGGTAGTCGATGATCACCGGCGTCTCAACGAGCGTGTCGCCTGATATCACGTAGACGTGCTTCCGGCGCTCGCTTGGCTTGAGGCCGCGCAGCGCGTACCACACGAGCTGCAACGTGACCGTCGAGTCCTTGCCACCGCTGAAACCGATTACCCACGGACGCTCATCACCGAGGTAAACCTGTCGGATCTCCTCAAGGGTCTCCTCGTAGAGCGCGGGCTCTGCAAGTTTAGGCTGCGACACGCTGAGCCTCTGGAAGGGTGGCCTCAAGGGCACGCTCGGTTGGTGATAGTGGCAGTCCCGTCTGCTTGCGCAGCACGTTCCCTGTGAGAATCAGGCTAGGTCCGGCCTTGCTGATGCGTCCGTTCCGGATTGCACGTCCGTCCCAGAGCGGGTTCGACCGTGCCCAGTTGACACTTGCCAGCCGGCGTAGATGTGAAGGCCACTGCTTGGGATAACGAGCAGTTAGTTCACCCCCCACGGTACCGAGCGCGTGAAGTGCAACTGCATGAGCGTGAATATAGTCACGGCGAAGATCTGCTGCGGTTCTTCCCTCACCAATAAAACCCCACTTCTGGATCAGCTCACCGATAATGGCCCAATATGTCAGGACGAGCGTCTCCTCTTCCTGCCCAAGCTGCTGATTAACCTTGTGACGGAGCAGGGCTTGTGTTGACTGGTGGATTGCGCTGAGGGTAAACATGCTCGAGGACCGATTCGACAGGCTCGATCTCTCAAGCTCGGTCAGCCCGTCAAACGGGCAGATCTCGCAAGCGACTCTCCTAGCCAACTTTGCGATCCAATCCCGGTGGTCGTAGAGGACGTTGAGCGAGGTCGTTGTACGAACGCCGTGTCTATTGAGATCCGCAAAGATCTGCTGACTTCGCGACAAGCCAGCATCGAGAAACAGTACCAGTGGCACGGCCTCTTGAGCCAGCTCGGGGACCGTTTCCAGTGCCTGTGCGATCGCGGCTCGTCGATGTTGACCATCGTTGACGAGGATCCGGGCCTTGGCTGGAATCGTCAGCTCTCCGATTCGCACTCCATCCTGCAGAAGCCCCTGAGGCTCGAAGTGCACATCGGCGTCGATCGATGCCGTGATCGCAGAGAGCACATATGACGTGGGGTTCGACGTTAGGTAGTGCGCGATCTGAGGAACCCGGGCCTTGGTTAGCACGCGTTGTGCGCGAAGCTGAGGAGGGAGATCTGGAGAGTCGAAGCTCAGGATCTCGGAGACTAGTCGAAGTGGACACGCGGTGACGAAGTAGGCACGCTGAGCCTGCACGGCGCGCACAGCCGCGAAACGCCGCTCTTGCGCCGCGGCCGCTTCCCCTTGAGCGGTTGCCTTAGAAGCGCATCGTTTGGCGGGACGCCTCGACGTTCGCCTCGTCTTGGACGGTGCGGAAGTGATGGAAGTATCTGCCATCGTTGGCTGTAGGCTACGCAACGAGGCGGACGGACTAGAAATCCCTTCAGGTGCTTCGCTGGTCCAGGAGGAGAACTCTCCAGGCGGATGTTGGCCCGCGGGGTATGGCTACAAGGAGCAGCTTCGTGGCCTGCTCCAGTAGGTCGTAGTTCAGGCTCTTCGCTACGACTACCATCGTGGTCGTGCATGGGAAGGGACGCCTCCTTCTCGTGACGCCTCCTTCTCGTGTACGGCAGCGACGCGGCTAGCACCGCGTCGCTGCCACTATGATTTAGCGATACTTATAGTACGTGGCACTATAACACCCTAAAACGACAGATCACCCATCTTGCCTCTCATCTCACCTGCACACGCTCTGTTCGGCCAAGCGCTACGTGAGTTGCGTAAGGAGCGCGGCATTTCGCAGGAAGGACTCGCGCTGAAGAGCGGCCTAGACCGGGGCTACTACGGTGGCATCGAGCGAGGTGAGCGCAACCTTTCGCTCACGAACATCCTCAAGCTTGCTGGCGCCCTCGAACTTCCAGCATCTGAGATCCATGTCCGCGCCGAGCAGATGGCCCGTTCACGCGCCAGGTCGCCCGCACAGACGACCGGAGTTTAGGCCAGTGAATGGGCCAACGGTTAACTTCAGCCTCTCGGGCGAGCTGGACGATCTCGTCCGCGATGAGTAAAAAGTTCCTGTTTTCAGGCCATTTCCGTAATGGGCGCGGCGGGTTTCGAACCTGCGACCTCTCGCGTGTGAAGCGGTTCGGGAAAGGTCTGAGGAAGCGCAAGAAACCGCTCTAACAAGCCAGTTGCAGAACGCATCCCGATTCGGTGCTCCCCGTAGATACCCTGGAGTTCCCGGTGGATTTAGCCCACCAAACGGCTCCGGTGGGCTAAAGTCGAGCGGCGCTCCAGCGTCCTATTGACCACTGCTTTGCTTGGAAAGCAAGCCTTGCCTCGGCCTGTGGCACGTCGTCCCAAGAGGGGGCATAACGGGCATCAGATGGTGCCCCTACTACCCAAAAGCACAACTGGCGCCAGCAGCGAAGCCTCGCAGACAATCTCAATGTCGCTGAGACGGGTGGGGTCGCGAAACCCTAGCAACGGCATGTGGTCTTGACGCCAGGCTGCCGAATGCGGGAGGCTATGGCAATGCCCGTCTCCCTTCCAGAGCGCACTGTTGACGCGTGGGTTACGGCGTATGTTGTGGAGCAGGTCGCCGACGCCCTCCTTTGGGCGCCGACGCAACGTCAGTCCCCGGATTACGATTTGGCGGGTTCGCTGCCGGGACCAGGGAAGCTGTTCGTGTTCGAGAACAAGGCGCCCTATACGAAAGGCAGCGCCCACGGTTTTCATCTTCCCGTGCGACAGATGTGGAACTACCTGTGCGACGCACGACTGAGCAGCAGGACGTTTTATCTCTTGCCGTGCCCGCCTTTTGGAGTAGGAGAGGTACCCGGTGGCCGGGGTGCCGCCGAATCGCTTACGCGAGACCTCGTCCCAGAGCGAGCACGGTCCAGGCTCGCGGGGCATCGATGGCATCCTACGGCGGGGTGCGAGGAGTGGTTTCGTGTCGTGCCCGTGTTGGACCTCTGGAGGAAGCTCCTGCGTGATCCGCCGCCTGTCCCCGGCGACCCATATTGGCCCAAGCGGAAACGCGGGGAAGCGAGGACCGCCCCACAGGGTGCTCCCGCCAAAGAAGCGCTCAGCCCGAGCTGCTCTGTCCTGGCAGCGATCGGTGAGTCGCTAGAGAAGTTCATGGATGGCATTCTCAAATGTGATCGGTCGGAGCTGCGAATCGATCCCGAGCAAGCCAACAACGCGGACATTTTTGGTGCTGACGGAGACAATGAGTCTCCGTTTCATCAAGCGTTGGTCACGTTTGCGCCAGCGTCGAGCCTGCCTGGGTGGACTTGGTGATACTCCGCCCGCAGCCTCACGAAGATTTAGGATCGAGCCGACGTTGTGGGCGCCCCTCCCTACCGCCTTGCGCGATATCCGAGCGTCTGCCGATCGCCGCCTTACGTGCTTGCTCGGGACGAGCATCAGGATTGCACCCGGACGAGGCGGACGTTTCCGCTTCGCCCGGTGTAAGCGGCGTTGTGCCGAGCCGCAGTCGGTGCTATCGAAGCGCGCCCGAAACGCTAGCGTCGGCCGCGCACCGCGGGATGTCTGCTTTGTGGCCATGCGCCGGGGGCGGGTGGCTGGTCGCTAGTCGGTGGGAGGCCACTTCTTGAGCAGGGCGCGGGCGGTTCAGTTGTTGCCGAGATGGAGGACGGCGATGCCCGAGGCGTGCACTATAGACGGCTTGAAGGGCGGGCCTCCGCACCTTCTCGGGTTGACGAGCCCCACTCACGCGCTCGGCTGCGCCCTCGGCAGACGGCCCACGATTCAGTTGGCACGCACGATCGTAGGTCCGTGGAGTACAGTCCACGGCATCGCTGGGCAAACCACCGCGCAGACCGCGCGAAGGGGATCGAATGGCGCTCGGGTTCTATATCACTGCCAAGGGCTTTACGCAGGAGCGGTACGACACGACAACCGTCCAGCTCGAGGAAGCGGGTGCCGGAGCTCCCGCCGGACGCATCTCCCACGTCGCCCTTGAGACGGACGGCGAGATACAGGTTTTCGACGTTTGGGAGTCGCGGGAGGCATTCGAGGCATTCGGGGTAACCCTTTTGCCGATCCTCGCGGCGGCGGGCGTCGAGATGAACGAGCCGATGGTGGCTCGGATTCACAACGAGATCAAGGGCTGATCGGCTTAAGGCGAACACGCGGCAATCGGTTGGCGGTATCGGCTGGCGCCGGGCGCCCGAAGCGCCGAAATCGGAGAGTAGGTCCCGCGTGAAAGCGGGACAGTCTCCCGGTCGTACACACGCGACTGGAAGGGACGATGGGCGGGGTCGGACCGGCGGAATCCGAGCACGTCTGCTTCGGTCGGCGCGAGCGGACGCGTGCCGGTCCGCAGTTGCCGTGCTTGGAAGTCGTCAGTTGCGAGCCCTCCGGCTTGATCACAAGCACGCTCGATACCCACAGGAAAGGACAACTGAGCGACCGGGGCTTGGCTGGTAGACAGAACAACACGAAGACATTCAGGTGATCGACTGAGATCCAGGCGTTTCAGCTGCTGCCGATAGCGGTGTCGCCTTTTCCCTGGCGCATGTTAGTAAGCGCCTGTGTGGTCAGTCTCTGTTCGCTGATCGCGTAGCGATCGAGCTCCTCCGCAGATAGGACGCGGTCGACACGCTTTGCGGCTTGGGAGTACAGCCTGGTCATGTCGACGACGTGCTCGGCAATCACTCCGGACTCCAGCCCCACGAGGATCCGCCCGCTGTCGGGCGTGAAGGCGACCGAACGAATGTCTTCGGGGTCGAGGCTGATAACGCGCTGGCGTCTCTGCAGCGACCAGATCCTGAGCGTGTCGTCTGAGAACGCAGCCGCCACGTGCTCGCCGTCGGGCGAGATCGCCACTGCGTGGACGTGGGTGCCGGCCGCGGCTGCGAGCGTGCCGAGTCGCTCGCCGTCACGGTTGACGATCGTGAGCCCGGGGCCCGACGGAAGGGCGAAATATCGATCGCTGGCCTCGAACACCACGAGCGCGAAGAGGTTGATCGGGTTCGGCTCGCCGAGCCTCGTGCCGTCACGTGTCCAGAGCTCCGCGTGACCCGTGTCGGAGATCGTGATGATGCGCGATCCCAGCGCCGAGAACATGACCCGCTGCACCTTGTAGCCGGTTGTCCGCAGCTTGCCGATCTCGTTTCCGTCCCAGTCCCACAGCCCCACCCGTTCACGCACGGCGACCGCGATCGACTCGCCCAACGGGTCCGTCGCCAGATCGAAGCTGCGGTCCGGCGATGCGTGGTCGGCCATGAAGCTCCCGAGCGGCGATCCGTTGGTGTCCCACAGCCATACGGTGCCGTTGACGGAGGCCGCGGCGACCTTGGTGCCATCGTCGTTGAACCCGATGCCGGCGAACGCGCGGTGAGGCTCCTCGACTAGGTGCTCTTCGCGGCCACGCAAATCGCAGACGAGCTCGCCGTTGCTCGTCCAAAGCCCTGCACTCTGCGAGCTGCTGGCGGCAACGAACCGGCCTGCTCGGTCAAGTACGACGTTCTCGAGACGGACGTGCCCGCGCTCGTCGGGCGCCAGGACGAACCGCGTCCGGCAGCTGCCGTCCTTCAGTTCGCAGAGCTCGCTGGCGCCGGAAGCGGTCTCCACGACGATCGACACCCCCCCGTCGTGCCAGATCGGCTCGCCGACCGGGAGTCCGGGGAGTCGCAGCTCTGTGCCCGCCGGATGCCACCGGAGCGTGCTGGTGCCGTTCCGGCTCACCGAGATCACACCGAGCGGGGTGGTGATCATCCTCGCGACTGGGTCATCGTGGACGTGGCGTTCCGCCACCAGATCATCCTCGAGGGTCCACAGGCGTAGTTCTCCGTTGCGTCCGTGGCTGAGCAGGGTCCGACTGTCAGAGGGGTGAAACGTGACCGCCCTGACGGCGCCGGAATGACCCGCGAGGGTACGTGCCCTCCCGCCGCTCGCGACCGGCCAGATCCGAACCGTCCGGTCCTCTCCCGCGGACGCGATCAGCTCACCGTCGGGCGCGAAGTCGGCGTCGGTGACACGCCCTTGATGCCCGGATAGCCGGTTGACAGCCGTCCCGTCCTCGGATCTCACGACGAGGCTGCTCGCCTCGCCGCGGGTCGTCGCGAAGCGGCGGCCGTCGGAGCGGACGGCGCGTATGTACAGGTCGAGTTCCTGCGCTGCCTCGAACGTCCCGAGATGGGCTCCGGTCAGGTCCCACAGATCCCCTCGACCGTCGAGCGTGCCGGTGGCGAGCTTCCGATTGGCCAGCAGGGCAGCGGACGCTGTGCGGTCGGTCATGATAGTCGCACGCGGAGCCCCGTCGACGTCCCAGAGTCGCACACCGCTCTCGGGGGAGTCCGTGACGATCATCGACCCCGACGCATCGAGCTGACACCCGAACACTCGGGTGATCGGTGGGTAGAGCGTCTCGTCCCAGCCATCGCCCTGCTCTGGATCCCAGTCCGCGACGAAGTTCACGGTACGCGTGAGGTGCAACTTGTCATTTTGCGTCTCGAACAGCCAGGCGGCGTTATTGAGGTGGACCAGTCCACGACCGTCACCGCTCACAGACAGACCGTACCCGCCGAAGCCGCGGTCGCTCGGGCCGCCGGAAACTGGGAGCTCGCCAAGGATGGTGCCGTCGTCGGCATGCAGTCGCAGCGTGCCGTCACGGTAGCTGTACAGGCGTTGAGCACCGGGGCGCCGCGCGATCAGCGTGTCGCCCTCGCCGGGCAGCTCCAGGGTCCTGATCGGGGTCCCGCTGCGGGTCCAGAGCTCGATCACGCCACCCCTGTCGGTGCTGGCATAGATCACGTCGCCGTTGCTGCTGAAGCCGGCCTCCCCGCCATCGTTGTCCTCGCCCTGACGGAGCCGCTGCACGGCCGCCGGCCTTGTCCCCAGCGTGAGGCGAAACGCAGCGTCGGAGAACTCGTTGTGGTCTCGCCACAGCGCCTCCCAGGCGAGGAGGAACGCCGTCTCGGGCTCGGTCTCGACGGCCTGCCGCGCTTCGATAGCCAGCCGGATCGACTCCGACACGTTCTGGGCGATCTCGCGTTCCCGTTCGCGCTGTGAATCGACCTTACGCTGCTCCTCCTCGCGGAGGCGCTCCTCAGCGCTGGCGGCGATCAGTTCTACGGGAACCCCCTGGAGGAACTCCCCCATGCTCTGCAGCCAGCGCTCCGCTCCCGTGAGCATTTCACCTCTGAGGAGCAGCTCTGGCGCCCGTGCCTCCTGTTCCCAGACCTGCAAGCGGGGAGCGAGCTGCGTGTGATACCAGCGCAGGAACTCGGTGTGCTCTTGCGCCAGTCGCGTGAGCCGTGGCCAGGCCCGGATGAGTGCCTCGTGTGCAACCTCGAGCGTTGGTTGCCCGGTGATCGGATCCTCCCCGGCGGTGAGCAGCCGGCCGTTGACGAGCTTGGCGGCGACCGTCTGCGCCTTGGTGTCTGTGCTCCACTCCAGCTGCCACGCCTGGCGAGCAGCTTGGGTCGCCACATCGGCCGCTTCGCCCAGCGGCGCGGGTGCCACGAGCTTGACCAGTAGATGGGTCGCGATCTGCCGCTCCTCGCGACTGAGATCTTGCCAGAGCCGCTCGGCGAGTTGGGCGATCACGCCACGGATCCCGAGCTGCTCACCGTCGGCATCGGTACCGCCGATCTCGAAGTAGGAGGATTCCTTCAGCAGGCCGGAGTCGGCGTCGCGCGCCCATAGCTCGGTGAGCGCAAGCTGCAGCAGTGGCAGATCGCCCGGGGTTCCGGCGACATCTCCTACGAGCATCTCGGCGAGACCGGGCTCCAGGGCGCGGTTGCGCGCCCGGGCGGGCGTCTGAACGGCGGCGAGCAGCTCCTCCCGCCCCATTGCGAGCAGCGTCATTCGCCCCTGCTCGACTTTCACCGCGAACATCGGTGTCTCCAGCACCCTGCCGTAGAAGTCCGCTCGCAGCGTCAGCAGCACCTTGACGTCTGGCGAGGCGAGCGCGAGCAGCGTGTCGGTAAAGTGCCGGCGGGTGGTCTCATGTGGGCATTCGGTAAAAATCCGCTCGAACTGGTCGACGATCAGGATCGCCCCGTTCGGCAGGGCCCGTTCGATTGTTTCGGCGAGCTCGGCGGGCTGCTGAGTCGTGAGCGCTCGAGCGCGGTCCGCGTCATCATCGCGCGTCGCTTCCAGCGTGTTGGCCGGATCCTGCTCGTCGATCGCGAACAGCATGTCGAGTTGTGGCACGGCCCCCGGTCTGAAGCGTATCCGCGGCTTGCCGTCGAGCCCGAGCACGCGGGCTTTGTCAAGCCCCTTCCGCAGTCCTGCTCGTACGAGTGAGGACTTCCCGCTCCCGGATATGCCGATCACGCTGACGAGGTCATGTTTGCCGAGGTCCGCGATGAGCTCGCGAATCGCTTCGTCGCGCCCGTAGTAAAGCTCGGCGTCCTGCTCCTCGAAGACGTCGAGACCCCGGTAGGGGTTTTCGCTGTATGGCAGCAGCGGCGGGCAGATGTCCCAGAGCAGCGAGCTGGGGCGTAGGAAGAACGATTCGTGCTGGCGCCCCGCCTCGTCGAGCATGGCCGGGACGACGCTCATCACCATGCCGATGACGGTGTCTGTTGCGTTGTCCCACACGGGCCCTCCGCTGAACCCATAGGAGACCTCCTGGCTTCGCGCGGAGAGCGAGGGGAACCCAGCGTCTTCGGAGGGGGCTATCCCCGTCACCTCGCCGGCGAGGCCGTCAGTCGGCTTCGCGGCCGGGTATCCCCATGTCCAGTATCTTGCCTGGGTGTCTTGGCCGCTCGCGAGCGTGATCGTGCGACATGTGTCAGGGAGCGGCTGCGTGAGGCTGAGGACTGAGACGTCCTCTCGGTCGGGGTCACGCCAGTAGTCGGGCTCGACGAACGCGCGCAGCGGCGCGCCGCGGGCCGCGTGAGGTTCGAGCTCGACGTGGTCCCCAGGGGTTACACAGGCGTGTTCAAGGATCACGTGCGCGCAGGTCACGACCAGCGTGCGCTCGCCGTCGCGGACAAGGAAGCCCGTGCCGGCCGTACCGTGCTCGGGCGTGAGGATTCGCACGATCGACTTCAGGGGAGCGAAGCTCATCGTCCCAACGAGCTAGGCCGGCGTGTTGGGCGACCGCGTTACGATTTCCCGCCTCCGCCTTCCCGTCTCCACAGCATCCGTACCTCGAAGTTGACGTCACCGCCGACCTTGCCGACGGCGATGTTGCCCGCCTCGCCGGTGGCCTTGAGACCGAACGTCAACTCGAACTCGTCAGGCGCTTTGGCCAGCTTGCCAACGGCCTCGTTGAGGGCACGAACGTTCTCCCCGATTACTTTCTTGACCGCCTCGTCGAAGCGCAGCGCTGCCCGCTCGACGACCTCGCCCGCATTCTTCTTCCTCGATAGCAGCCCAGCCTTTTCGACGCCGGCCGGCGTGACAGCCTCGACGTCGTCGATCTCGATGAGGATCGTGGTGTCGCCCTCGCCGGTTGGGAACTCGATGTAATGCGCCATCACTCCTCCTTTGCTTATCGTACCGCGGCCAGCGACGACCTGACATCCAATACAATAAGACCACGAACAAGCAACCGCTTGTTCCCCGGACCTCGCTCGCGACGCAAGTGAACAGACCTCTGGTCGTCGTCGCGGTCGTGGACTTGCTGCAACCGAGGCGCACTTCCGCTTCGCTACGGAGAGGTAAGCGTGGGCGAGGAGGAGACCGAATTCGACAGTCAGCTCAGTCCCGTGCGTGGCTGAGGTAAGCGGCGTGCTACCAGAGTTGTTCCTTAAGAATCCCAACGACCTCCCCAACAACCAGGTATGCGGCGTTACGATCCTGCTCGTACTCCTCGTCGCCCGGCTGAAGATCGGGGTGCTTCTCCCGGGCGTAGCCGTCTGGTCCGGGATAGTCAGGAGCGCGGAAAGCGGCGTTGCGCCACGCTCTCCTAAAAGAGCTCCTGCTTGAAGGGCGGGTCGTTCGGTGGCCAGGGTGGCCACCTCCGCGCCGGACGGCCTGGGGTTGAGGCACCACCAGGAACGTCGTAGCCATCGTTAGCCCACCGCCTTCTGCCCACCTGAGGAGTCAGGTGGGCAAAAGTCCAGGGACGCCCTATGGGGCGTTCCTGCTCTTGTATTTGGAGCCAAAGAGCGGCGGTATGCAGATGGCCGATGCGTTCCTCGGCGAGCTGGGCGTACACACGCGCACCAACAGGGTGACGCGGCGCCTCGGTTGTGAAGCACCCGCCGAGCACGAGCTCGACATGGGCATCGGGCTGTAGGCATCACACCTGCTGGGCTGCGCAGCTACGATGTGTAGAGCATGGCACGGCTGGAACGAATCACTACTGACCCCGATGTCTGCCACGGGCAGCCTACGATCCGTTACCCGGTCGAGAGTCTGCTGGAGCTGCTTGCCTCGGGCATGACGATCGAGCAGATCATCGCCGATCATTCAGACCTCGAACGCGAGGATCTGCTCGCCGCTCTGGAGTTCGGGGCGCTGACCGCCGGCGGGCACCGGGTCGTCCCGCTCGCGGCGGTGTGAAGTTCCTCATCGACGCCAACTCCGGCTGCGACTCTCCAACCACCTGGCCGACACAGGTCACGACAGCGTCCACACTTCCGCTCTACCGGAGGGCAATCGCACCAGCGACCGTCAGCCTGCGGCTATCGCCGACACCGAGGACCGTGTGCTCGTCACGAAGGACCGCGATTTTCGCGACAGTCATCGAAATCGGCCAAACGAGCGTCGTCATACACGACGACCTATAGTCGCCACCACCGCTACCTCACGACCATCGTCGATCACCATGCTAGCGGCGTGCCCAATCAAACGGCGCTCAACACTCGTCTCGCTTGGTCGCCTCAACGCGGCTCGGGGGAATGGTCGTGCTTGACGCCGAGCGCTCGCTGCACCCACGCGACGTCGTGCCATGCGCCGAGCTTCCACCCGATCCGCCGGTAGACGCCGACCGGCTCGAAGCCCATCGCTCGGTGCAGGCCCGCGCTCGCCTCGTTCGGCAGCGTCATGCCCGCGACCGTCATCAGGTAGCCGCTTGCCGCGAGCCGCTCGAACAGCGCCTCGTACAGCGCGCGACCAGAACCGGTGCGTCGCCGGCCCTGCTCGACGTAGACGCTGACCTCGCACGAGAAACGGTAGGCCGCCCGCTGCTGGTGTGGCCCGCCATACGCGTAGCCGACGACGCGATCTTCGTCTTCGAGCACGATCCATGCGTGCGTGCACGTCGCCGCCGCGATGCGTTCGGCCATCTGCACGGGCGTCGGCGGCTCGCCCTCGAAGCTGACGGCCGTCTCGCGCACGTACGGCGCGTAGATCGCCGCGCACGCGGGCGCATCGTCCTCGTTTGCATCTCTCACCGTTGCACCGGACACGTTCGGCCGTAGCATACGCGGGCATGTGCGAGGCGTTCGTCTCTGAGCAGCCTCACAGCCGTCCCGCCCCAAATCCGATCGATCCTGTTCTTTAGTTTTGGCGGTGGGCTAAAGTCGGGCGGCGCTCCAGTGTCCTATTGACCACTGCCTTGCTTGGTGGGTGTCGCACAAACTTCCGGTCCGTCCGAGGCAGTTTAAGACACTTCTGGGCATGGCTATGAACTTTTTGGCGTGTGATCGTGAGCAGCCGTTCTTGATGCCTCCAGACCCGCGTGATTGGCTGCCGGAAGAGCACTTGGCGTGGTTCGTGTTGGCATCGGTGGAGCAGATGGATTTGTCGGCGTTCTATAGCTCATACCGCGTGGACGGTTGGGGTCGGGCGGCGTTCGAGCCGTCGATGATGGTCTCGCTTCTGTTGTACGCGTACGCGAGGGGCGAACGCTCGTCGCGGGGAATCGAGCGCAAGTGCGTGGAGGATGTCGCCTACCGGGTGATCGCGGCGCAGCAGAAGCCAGATCACGCGACGATCGCAAGGTTCCGTGCCCGCCACGAGGACGCGCTGGCCGAGCTGTTCGGCAGTGTGCTTGGATTGTGCAAACAGGCGGGGCTCGTGAAGGTCGGGGTGATCGCGATCGACGGAACGAAGGTGCACGCGAACGCCTCGCATCACTCAAACCTCGACTACGAGCAGCTCGCACGGGAGATCCTCAAGGAGGCCGAGGCACTCGACGCGGCCGAGGACGGGCTCTACGGGGATGCTCGTGGCGATGAGTTGCCCGAGCACCTTCAGACCAGCGAGGGGCGTCGTGCTGCTCTGGCGGATGCGAAGCTCAAACTCGAGCGCGAGCGGAACGGGGGCGCGCAGAGCGAGGTGGCTGGCGAGGCCGAGGCTCCCGCAGTAAAGATCGAACTCGATGCCGCGGTCATCGTCCCTCGGGTTCAGGGCCGCGATGGATGGTTGCTTGAGGCTCGCCGTCAGCTCGATGAGCACCGCCGGCGTGAGGCCATGCCGATCGGGCGCTCGCGTGCCGGGCGGCTGTTGGAGGCAGAGCGTCGGTTGCAGCAGAACCTCGCGGTCGAGCGCTATGCGAACGAGGCGTATGAGTACTACAGGGCGCACGGGCGTGATAGCCAAGGCCGACGGCTCGGTTGCCCACCGAAACCATACGAGCCACCCGAGATCCCGGCGGGAAAGATCAACACGACCGATCTCGATTCGCGGAACGTGAAGACCCCGCGCAGCTACACCCAGGGCTATAACACCCAAGCCGCGGTGAATGAGCATCAGATCGTGCTCGCCGCCGAGGTGAGCGCCAGCTCGCCGGACTTCGGGCACCTACAGCCGATGGTCGAAGCCACCAGGCAGGAACTGGAGAAGGTCGGTGTTACTGACACACCCGGGGTGACGGTCGCTGACAGCGGCTATTGGAACGAGGAACAGATCGATAACGTCGTGAGCGACGGCATCCAGGTGCTGATCCCACCCGACGCGGGCAAGCGCGGCACTCCTCGCCCCGGCTGGGATGGCGGGCGCTACTCATTCATGCGCACCGTGCTCGCCGGTGACTACGGCGGGGGCCTTTACCGAAAACGCAAGGCGATGGTCGAGCCTGTATTCGCTCAAACCAAGCACAACCGGCGCATCAACCAGTTCCACAGGCGAGGCAGATCCGCCGCACGCTCGGAATGGCGGCTGATCACCGCCACCCATAACCTCATGAAGCTCCACAAGCACCAAATAGCTGCCGCGGAGGGCTGAGAAGGCCCAGACGGAAGATCAATCCTGCCAGCGAGCCATACGCGAGCCCCGATCATGTCCGCCACCCAGGCACCCTCGCACCTTTACGCGACACCCACCTTGGAAAGCAGGCCTTGCATCGGACTGTTGCCCGCCGTACGTTGCAGCAGCTCGAGAGGCATCCATCGGCGCGCTCGCTTTTGTTTGGGCGTAGCAGTCTGCAGCAGGCAGAAGCCTATAGTGCGAGGGCGCGTCGGGAAACATTGGCGGATATTGCCCGAGCCGACGAACGGAAGCATGTGTCGAGGCTCAGAGGAGCGCCCCAATCAACTCCGCTACGTTCACGAGTCCCGAGCGTAGTGTCCGAGCAACGTTATGTATGCCAGGAGATCCCTCACTGCTGGCTGTCCTGTTGATCCTGGTAGCTGCCGATCAGCCGCGTGATACCTGCGCGCTCTATGAAGGCGAGCTTGTCGAGCCCAGGAAGGCGACTGGCGAGTTCGTCTGGCGAGAGTGGGGCCAGCTCGCGGGCGCGCTCCTCGATCGGAAGCATCTGCGATTGGAGAGCATCCACAATCGAACGGAGGTTGGCGTTCAGCGCCTCAGATCTGGCGACCGAGACCATGAACGCGGTGATCCACACCGCGCTGGTGGGCTCGTCTCGGAGTGCCTCGATCGCGGCGAGCCCGACGGTATTGTCCATGAGCGAGAGCGCGTCAGCCAGACGCGAGAACGCGGCCATGCCGTCGAGGAACGTCAGGCCGACCAGCCGGCTAGTCTTGAGCTCCTCGTCGGTTGCACGCTGAACAGCGTGGATCAGGGCTGGGATGCTCCCGATACGCGTAAACCCCTCCATGCCCTGCTCGGGCGGGCCTTGGAGCCATCCGCGCAGAGCCGGGTGGCCGCGGCGCGCGCGGTCGAGGCCGAGCATTCGCTTGACGTGATCCTCGTCATGCTCGAGCATGGCCGTTGCGCGCTGGTCGCCGAGGGCAAGCCCGAGCAGGAGTGTCATCGCGCGGGCACGCTCCTGGCGGGTCTGGCGCTGGTAACGCGCGGGGGCCTTCGCCCCGCGCTTTCCAGCGAGCAGCGTGCCGAGCCGTTCAACCGCACTCCAGGGGACCTCCTCCCCGGGGGCGGTACTCTCGCGATGCTTCTCGAGTTCCTTGGCTATGGCAGCGAGGAAGCTCTCTAGCACCTTGAGGGTCGAAGATCGAACCCGGTACGTCTCGATAGGGAACCCGCGGAACCACAGCGCGACGCGCAGCACGTCCGACTGCTTGGTGCTCTGACGCAGCTGCAGCAACGCAGCGAGCTGGTCGATCGCCTCAGCTGGATAGGTCCATTCTGGACGCTTGCCATGCTGGCCGGTGCGCTGCGCCTTGGGGAGTAGACCCTCCTGGCGCCAATACTCAAGCGTCCGGGCCGTTATCGACCGGTCGCCGGCCAACCGAAGTAGCTCGTCGGTTCTGATGCGCCTAGTACCCTCAGTCAGATCGGCCATATCTCTTGTACTCCCAGTCAGAGGCGCGATAAGTCACGACTTGCCCGAACAGGCACGTTTGCCCCTTGTACGCTAGCGATCCTATCGCTACGGTCAATGTTTGCAGCATATGCACAGCCAATGATCTAAGCACGGCGAAGGCATCTACATGGCAAGAGGCGACCACATCTACGTCAGCGGGGGAAGCTACGCGCACCACGGCATCGACGTGGGTAACGGGCGCGTGATCGACCGCTCGAGCGCCGACGGATCCAAGCACCGCTCGCTCATACGAGAAGTCAGTCTGCAGGAGTTCGCCAAAGGCGGCGTCGTTAGAGTCCGAGCGTACGGTGTCCGCTACGGACCCGACGAGGCGGTCGCTAGAGCGCGGTCGTTACTTGGCCAGCCGGGTTACGACCTCTTCGACGACAACTGCGAGCACTTCGCTACCTGGTGTGTGTGCGGCGATCACAGCAGCACCCAAGTCGAGGCGGTCGCGTCGGGAGCCGGGATGTGCGGACTCGGCGCCGCAGCCCCACGCCAAGGCGTGGAGCTGGTCGTTCAACGCCGGGGAGGCCGCTGCGCTGAGCGGCCCCAATCTGGTGTCCGGTCTTGCGCGCGTGGGAGGCGGCAGTGCACTTCATGGCATCGCCACGGTGAGTAGCTTCTCCGCCTTGCTCGCGTGCGGCGGGATGTGCATCGCGCTTCGAGACAAGCCATACCACTCCGAGGATGAGCGGCGGGCTCGCAAAACAGGACGCTATGGTGCCGCCGGAGGAGCCGTTCTCGGAGTCGGCACTTCGATTTACGCAGTCGGCGCCATAGGCCTACCCGGCTACAGCGCCACCGGTTTGAGCTCCGGCTTGGCGCAGCTTGGTGCAGCACTCGGCGGAGGGATGGCGCAAGGCGTCGCAGTCATCGTACTGCTGCCCATCATTTTCGCCGTCATCCTCGGCTACGTCCTGTATCGGGTCTCGAGGAATGTACTGGCGCCTCGTTCACCCCCTGCGGACTGCTGACGTGATGTGATTCCCAGGCGCCACGGACCGGACCCCTACCCGACCGGGTGCTTCGCGTCCCATGTGTCCAGGATCCGCGCCGTGGCCTCTCCATCCCCGAATACTGCAATGATCGCGCCCCGAAACAGCCGATCCGCCTCATCCGATTGCACCACCGACGCATACCGATAGAACTCGAGCTGGTCCGCGACGACTGTCGCGTCGCCATACGCAGCGGCTGCGAGTGCGTCACTGGCGACTCCAGCGACATAAAAAAACTCAAACCATTCGAATCGCTCCTCACTCGGATACAGGCGTTGACCGGGAACAGACCACAGAGGGGCCTGGATCGGATCGAAAAGACGGTGAAAGCCTGCTTGGTCGTCCCTGTAGTAGGCGACAGGTAGCGCAAAGAACGCAGGATGTTGCACCCGCGTCACGGCAGCGCGAGCCGCCAGGATGGATAGATAAGTCAGTCTCGTCGTCTCAATGTCTTGACGGCCTCCTTCACCGCAAATCAGTT
Organism: uncultured Solirubrobacterales bacterium; assembly: GCA_963723175.1. GTDB lineage: Bacteria > Actinomycetota > Thermoleophilia > Solirubrobacterales > Solirubrobacteraceae > Palsa-744. The sequence continues at coordinate 238,245 of CAVRPO010000008.1, forward strand.
CCGGAAGTGAGGTGTCGATGATTGAGTGGAACGTGGAATGCACGAGCGCCACAACCGATATTGGATCGGGATAGTCGATCTTAGGCGCGAGGTCTGCATAAAGTGCGCGCGCGAGTTGCTCTGCTAACTCGACTGGGTGCGTGTCTCGGACATGTGGAATCACGTCGGCGTCGTAGTGCTGGGAGAGCTTCGCCAAGAGCCATGCTGGCGAAATGAGGTCCCGGGCACCCTCCTCGGCTGAACGGAGCGGTACGACCGGTGGCAGCATGCACATGAGCGCCCAGTCTGCGAGAACGCAAAATGCTGCGTCATTGGTGCTATTCCGCGAGGCGCCACTAATCTCGTAGAAGAAGTCGCGCGCAATTCGGTACGGTGCGCCCCAGGCTCTCTGGTAGTTGACGACGTATTTAGACCCGAAGCGCGTTAGCATCCAGATCTCGTTCTGGCGGGCCGCCGCCTCCATAATGTGGTAACCGCCGAGGGCTACGCCGGGCAGCCCAGATTCAAAAAATTGACCTGATGCATTGCTGAAGCCCTCATCCTCTGCGAAGCGGTCGTGCAACTCGTACCAGTCATCTGTCACTTGACCGACCGCCAGCTTGGCGTACGCTCGCATCCTCGTGGAGAGGAACTCGCGCGTAACGCGGGGCCGCTCTCGGTCGAGGATCTCTAGATACGCAGACTTGGCCCCGGAGATGCGCATCGCCTCGGTCTCGGCCATGTACCAAGCAGCGCGCATTGCTGTATTCATCGACGCGCTGTCCAAGAGAGGTAGCTGCGTCTCGGCGATCGCTGGGGTCTCGCCCCGCTTGTTACGTAGGAGTAGCGTGCTTCTCTGTGCAGTGCTGAGATAGGCCAAGAAGAGGCCAACGGGGGTCCCCACATACTGAAGCCAATGCGTTCGCTCATGCATTAGCGTCGCTAGGTATTCCATCTTGCTCTCCTCACGATCATCGTGAGGATCGATCAGGAGCTCAAGATGCAGGCCTGTTGGGTTGAAATAGCCGAGCGCGGTCTGAAGCGAAGCCCTCGGCTTATTCTGAAGGATCAGCTGCGTTAGTGATTGCACGCGCCAATATCTCCGTGATCTCAGATAGTTCAAATTCGCCCGAGAGAATGACCTCGTTGCCGTCTTGATCGAGAATATGCACGTCGCGCTTCTTTGCTCGCACCCGCTCGACGAGGACCCGCGCAACTCCCTGAACAAGACCTGTGCCCGTGAGCGTAAGCACAACGATCCGAACAGTTTCGCTGTGCATGATCGGACTGCGCCCGAGGCGAACCTCCTCCTCCCGCCACAACGAATCAGGCACCTCTGTTACGCGGACGTTCTCGAGGCCCCCCTGAAGGTCGATGAGGAGTTCTCCGGCATCTTCGTGGGCAACAACGAGTCGCAACAACTCGGAATCAGGCATCCGTGAAAGCTATCGCACGACCCCTGCGTGCGTGCGATCCACGACTAGCAGCGATGGCGTGCATCTCGACGAGGACCTTATCCCGTTAGGTGCCCAACATCGCCGGTGACACCCGCTCTCGCCGCTGGGAGGCGTCTCCTTGCCCGAGGCCGTCGCTGCTGCTCAGGACGAGATCCAGGCATAGGGCACAGGGCGAGGCGCACTTCCACTTCGCTACCAAGAGGTAAGCGTGGGCGCGGGGGACACCGAGTTCCACGGTCAGCTCTGTCCGGTGCGTGACTGAGGTAAGCGGCGTGCTACCAGAGTTGTTCCTTAAGAATCCCAACGACCTCCGAAACAACCACGTACGCGGCGTTACGAGCCTGCTCGTACTCCTCGTCGCCCGGCTGAAGATCGGGGTGGCTCTCCTGGGCGTAGCCGTCGGGTCCGGGGTAGTCCGGAGCGCGAAACGCGGCGTGTAGTTGCGCTACGCTCTCCTGAAAGAGTTCCTGCTTGAAGGCGGGTCGTTCGGTGACCAGGGTGGCCACCTCCGTGCCGGACGGCCTAGCGTTGAGGCACCACCAGGATACGTCGTAGCCGTCCTTGGACTCGTCTCGGCCCGCGAGTGCGTCGGCCTTGGCGGCGAGGAATCCGACCGGGCCGGCGTGACGGATTGGAACGTCGGCTCGCACTCCGGGTCGATACACGAGTTGAACGCCTTCGAGGGTGCTCGATATGGAGTCTTCGTCGATCAGGCTGCCGGCGCGGATTGGCAACGGGCGAAGGTGTGGACCGGCGTTTTGGGATGCGGTCCCTTGATCAAGCGCGCGTGTTCCGCTGGCGAGGATCGTGTCGTCCTCGGCGGAGGGAGCAAGGAAGTCGAGGATGAGAGGTAGGCCGGGCGCATCATGCCTCTTGCGCCAGCGAAATCCGCTTGCGCGCTCTGGCTCGAAGTACCGCTCAAGGATCCCCTCGATCGAGCGGTAGTACTCGCGCGTCGCGCCGCCGGTAATGGCGAGCGACAAACACAAATCGATGTCCGCGCTGCCGATGTGCGCATCGGCAGCTTCCGGGACAAGCAGCGGAGGAACTAGTCCGCCGACGATGACAAGATGCTTGGCGGCCATGCCTCCGAGGAGATGGAAGAGGCTTGCCGCCTCGCCTATCAACGCGTTCGGTGGGTGTCTGATCTCGTCGGTCACGCGATGTCCTTCGATCCCCACAGATCGAGGAAAACTCCGACCGCAGCCTCTCCCCTGGGCTCGAAGTACAGGTCCAACATGACTCGGCTGGGCGGAGCCAGAATTCGTCCATCTGCATCGGTACGGGCGTCCCGGCCGGCCAGGTGCTCCGGATCGGCGATCAGCGTGAGGTTGGCTCCCCGCTCCGTGCGAAATCCACCGAGCGCCCGAGGGATCTGCTCGAGGTCTGTACCGGAAGCCTGTACTCGGTACAGCGGGCGCTGCACCCCGGTCAGTACCGGAAGTCCTATGCGCTCGGCCGCCAGGGCACCGGTGAGAATGATCTGATTACCGGCGATAGCTTCTGGAATCGCGTCGGGATCTCGCACGAAGCACGTCAGTCGCTGCGGGGAGGGGGGACGGCCATGCTCGGCGAGCCAGCGCCTTACACCCTTGACATCGACCACGCGTCGCTGCATCCCGCGCCCATGTCCATGGCGTTCGATCAGATGCGCCTCCTCCAGGGTTTTGAGCAGGCGATGAGCGGTCACCTCGCTGCTAGCGCTTCGCTCGGCGAGCTGCCGGATCGTCCACGCCTCTTCGGGATGGTCGGCGATCAGCTGCGCAGGTCGCAAACTTCCTGCGCGCAGTGCACGCCGGCGAGCTGGGATGCGGTCGCGCACGCGTTTGGTCAGCGTCTGGCCCGGAAGCCAAGCCCGACCCGCGCCATCCACAAAGCCGATGTCGGCATCCTCCAGACGCGCGGCCGTTGCGTCGTCCAGCACGGCCTTGATCATCACCAGGCGCCTACCGTCAGACCCGTCACCCTCAAGCAGCCCGGCCAACTCGCGGTTCTCGACGACCCCGACCTCTACGGGAAAGGCTTGCCCGGCAACTATCACAGCGGACTCCGGTGCGTTACCGACCACATCCACATCAGGGAGGCGGGCAAACACATCTGCTATCTGGGGGTCGATATCAGGGCGGAGCGTGATTAGAGCCGTTTGCGCTATAGAATTATCAAACATTGTCCTCTAAGTATAGCGAAAACTCCATGTAAAGGCGTTTCTGGGGATTTTGCAATACTTAGCAGACGAATTATTGAACACCTATATCGAGTCAGCGACCTGCTGTTGTTAGGAGAGGACTCGTCCAATCGAAACTTGCCGGGTCAATCCGGGGCACGCCCTGCCGTGAGTCATCAAAGCCCAGTGCTGAAGCCAAATTCCAGCCTTCCGGTCGTGGTCTGTGGCTGGCGTTGCCGACCTCATCGTGAGCCCCGACATCCCTGTACTTATTCGAAAGATGCGACTTTATCGCCCTTCGGACGGGACTTTAGCCCACCGTTTAGCCCACCGCCTGCAAATCTGAACCAACTCTGCTGACACTCGTCACGGGCAAGAACCAGCCGATTTGCAGGGAAAACAAGGAAATGGGCGCGGCGGGTTTCGAACCTGCGACCTCTCGCGTGTGAAGCGGTCCAGAAAAGATCCGAAGAAACCTTGAAAACGGCTCAAACAAGCCATGTGCGGAACTGGGCCGTATGCGCCAGATCCCTTTAGTTCCCGGTTCTTCCCGGTGGATTCTGCCCACCTGAGGAGCCAGGTGGGCAAAAGTCCAGGGGCGCCCCATATGGCGTCTCGCTCTTGCATTTGGAGCCAAAGAGCGGGGGGTATGCAGATGGCCGGCGCGTGCTTCGGCGAGCTGGGCGTACGCGCGCACCGACAGGGTGACGCGGCGCGTCGGGCGTGAAGCTCCCGCAGAGCACGAGTTCGACATGGGCATCGGGCTGTAGGCATCACATCTGCTGGGCTGCGCGGCTAGGATGGGTAGAGGATGACACGGCTGGAGCGAATCGTTACCGATCCCGATATCTGCCACGGGCAGCCGACGATCCGTGGCCTGCGCTACCCGGTCGAGGGCTTGCTGGAGCTGTTGGCCTCGGGTATGACGATCGAGCAGATCGTCGCTGATCATTCGGACCTCGAACGCGACGATCTACTCGCCGCTCTGGAGTTTGGGGCGCTGACCGCCGGCGGGCACCGGGTCGTCCCGCTCGCGGCGGCGTGAAGTTCCTCATCGACGCTCAACTCCCGCTGCGACTCTCCACCCAGTGGCGGAGGCAGGTCACGACAGCGTCCACACTTCCGCTCTACCGGACGGCAATCGCACCAGCGACCGTGAGCTTGCGGCGATCGCCGACAGCCAGGACCGAGTGCTCGTCACCAAGGACCGCGATTTCCGGGACAGCTATCTACTGCTGAACCTTCCGCGGCGACTACTCGTGGTCGCCACCGGCAATATCGCCAACGACGATCTGCTCGCCCTGTTCGAGGCCAACCTACGCATGATCGTCAACGCCTTCGGAAACGCCACATTCATCGAAATCGGCCAAACGAGCGTCGTCATACACGACGACCCATAGTTGCCACCACCGCTACCTCACCGCCACCATCGTCGATCAGCATGCTGGCGACGTGCCCAAATCAAACGGCGCTCAACACTCGTCTCGCTTGGTCGCCTCAGCGCGGCTCGGGGGGAGGGTCCTGCTCGACGCCGAGCGCCCGCTGCATCCACGCGACGTCGTGCCACGCGCCGAGCTTCCAGCCGATCCGCCGGTAGACGCCGACCGGCTCGAAGCCCATCGCTCGGTGCAGGCCCACGCTCGCCTCGTTCGGTAGCGTCATGCCCGCGACCGCCATCCGGTAGCCGCGCGCGGCGAGCCGCTCGAACAGCGCCTCGTACAGCGCGCGACCCGAGCCGGTGCGTCGCCGGCCCTGCTCGACGTAGACGCTGACCTCGCACGAGAAGCGGTAGGCCGCTCGCTTCTGGTGCGGCCCGCCGTAGGCGTAGCCGACGACGCGGCCGTCGTCTTCGAGCACGATCCATGCGTGCGTGCGCGTCGCTGCCGCGATGCGTTCGGCCATCTGCGCGGGCGTCGGCGGCTCGCCCTCGAAGCTGACGGCCGTCTCGCGCACGTACGGCGCGTAGATCGCCGCGCACGCCGGCGCGTCGTCCTCGCTCGCATCTCTTACCGTCGCACCGGACACGTTCGGCCGAAGCATACGCGGGCGCGTGCGAGGAGTTCGCCTCTGAGCAGCCTGACAGCCGTCCCGCCCCAAATCCGATCGATCTTGCTTTTAGTTTCCGCGATCGTGTGCTCCCGCGCAGTGTCGCCTTGCGCGGCGATCCGTGAGCTGATGCACTTTGGTCAACGAGTCCGCCGAGTGCCGGTTTCAATAGTCGGGCGGCGTCCATAGGGTGGGCTGCGTAGCCCTCGGAGATGCTCTCGTCTTCCGCGTGACGTCGCTTGGGCTTTGGGCGTGCGTTGGGGTTGTGCGGTCTGCTATGCCGCGAGCTGGCCAGTGCTCAAGCCAAGTTCGTCTGCAGCCAGCTGAGGTCGGGGGCTCCAGGGCCATCTTCAGATCAGGTCCTTCTGCTCCAAGCGACTGAGGGCCTCGACGAACAGTCCGCGCTGGCGGCCCTACCGACGCAACTGCTTGACCTCGCCAGCCAGCGTCAGGAGAGCGTGCGCGGGAATGCGATCGCGCTTGTAGCGGTACCTGAACAACCGGGATCAACCCACGGTCGATCTTCTTGAGCGTCGTGGAACTCACATCCAAGAGGCGTTCCGGACGCTGACCCTGTGTGACTCGCCGCGCCCAGGCGGAGGCTGCGGTAATGGAGATACAGGGCTTGCGCCGCTGTCCGAGCATCCCGGTCGCCCGCACATTGAGCTGATGCAACTCAGGCTACTACCCCGGGTGAGTCCCGGCAATAGGCGCTCAAGGGGTATCTCGACAGACGCTTGTTCCCAGCGGCCAACCACATTGTCATATGGCAGAAGATCCCCGAGTACGTTCGCTGCGCACCAGCCAGCGATGCGGCCGAGACGCCGATCGACGTTGTCGATGACGCAAACCACGAGTGCCCAATCAGGGAACTTTGCGCCGGTATCGGCCTCGTTGCGACTGAGATGGATAGTCACCGAGTTGCGGCCCGCGGTTCGACTGTGGTGGCCTTGACCTCGAGCAGTCGGGGTGGCCCCGCGACGCGGGGGGCGTTGACGTCGTAGCCGAGCTGGTCGGAGAGCAAACTGACGCGTCGCACATCACGCGCGAGGTCGGAGCGCCCCATGCTGCGGAGCTCGGCGCGCGCGCTCGAACATGACGATCTCCTCTCCGATTTCGCCGATCAGCCCGCTGCTGTAGGTCGTCGAACCGCCGTGCGAGCGCGAGCAGAAGCTCCTCGCGGCGGGCCGCGTCTGGCACTAGTTCGGCTAGCTGCGCCGCGACGCTGGTGCAGCTCGAGCTCGGCCGGCGATGCGGAGGCAAGTGCCCGTTGGATAAGCGCCGCAGACGCGTCTTGCGACGGACCCTTCGAGCAGCTGCGCGAGCTCCGCTGCGGGGGTCAGCTTGCCGTCCAGCTCGACGAGCAGGCCGAGGTTGAGCAGGAGGTGCTGGCCTCGATCAAGATCGGCCGGCGCGAAAATCCCGCCAGTGGCGTGATGCCAGTAGGACTCCTGCGGCGTCCGCGTGTTGGCGAGATCCGCCCTGGTCGACGATGAGTGGCAACGTGCAGCGCCGCACGAGCGATGTGCGAGCTCGGTAGGCCGACTGGCCGTCTGGTGTGCAAACTTATCAGCCATCGTCGCGCAGGTGGCCAAAGAGGGCCTCAAGGTCGTCCGGGATCGATGACTGTCGCTGTAGCCTTCCTCCTCGTCGGGCAGGGCCATCGTGACGAGATCCTCGTCCTCGAGCATCTGCGAGAGTCGCTCGGCCTTGGTGCGCAGACGCTGGTCGACGATCTCGTCGATTGTCCCGACCGAGACCAGGAACGTCATCCGGGTAACGATGTCCTCGGCGAGCCCGAGGCGGTGGATCCGGTCGAGTGACTGCAGATAGTGGCCAGCGTTGAACGTGCGGTCCAGGTAGACAGCGTCATGGCAGTCCTGGTGCAGGCTCACACCCTCCGACATCGCGGCCGGGTTCGCGACGAGCACCATGCAGTTGTCGTCGTTTCGGAATCGGCGTAGCTCCTTGACGCGGCTGCGCTGACCGGGATGGCTGCGTCTCGTCGGGCACGTCGCCGCGGATCATCGCCGGCTGGAACGGGCGAGGAGGGTTCGGTGAGCTCGGTGAGGTTGTCGACGAAGTTGCGTCCAGACGAGCGTCTTGCGCCCGGCGGCGGCGTTGGCGGCGACCAAGCGTCGCGAGCTTGTCAAACTTGCTCGGGAGTCTCGCGTCGACTGTATTCCCGGACCAGCTCACCGAGCTGGAGTCCGCAGCGATCGGCTCGAAGTGGCCATTGGACGGCGGGCGTGCCTGGAGCACCAAGCGCCCTGGCCAGCAGCGCCGGGTTGGAAGCGGCCTGCAGCATGTACATGGTACACGGCGCCCATGCGGGCGAGGGTGACCTGGTCGCGCCCGCCGGCGCGTAGCGCTCGCGCCATCCGTGTGCGCAGCGCCGTGTAGATCTCGGCCTGAATGTCCTTCATCTCGGTTAGCTCGACGCGAAGCTCCGGCGCGAGCAGGCCGAGCTCGTGCTTGCGAGTGCGGCGAACAGGGGCCGCAGCCGCTGGGAGACCTGGTGCATAGTCGCGGCCGTCGGCGTCGCCTGGCGCGAGTCAGCGGGCAGGATCCGTGAGTGCCTGTTGGGGCCAGAGGAAGTTCAGCAGCGCGATGAAAGTCGCTCGGGTGTTGCGGCGCGGGCGTACCGGTGAGGATGTCGCGGCGGACGGCAAGATGAGCAAGGTCAAGGCAGGCTGCGCCCCACTCGCCGTCGCGTCCGCGCTTCATCCGGTGGGCCTCGTCAAGGATCAACTGGCAAGGTGCTGCGGCAACCCATTCGGCGATCGCCCCGAAGCGCGCGGCGCCGAGCTTCTGGTAGTTGACGAGCAGGATCTCGCATCCGGCGGGCGGATCGCGATTCAGGGCACGCACGCAGGCACGGGTTCGAAGCATTCCTCTGGCCTCGGTGACCCACGCGTCGAACGCCGACAGCGGCGCGATCACGAGCAGCCGCTCGATCCCGCGTCGTTGGCGCTCGGCCTCGTAGAGGGCGTAGGCCACAGTCGTCTTACCTGCACCGGGGACGGAGAAGTTCGCCCCGTGCGATAGCGCAAGCAGAGGGCGAGGTCGCGCTGCTGGAAGTCGCGAAGCGGCCGGATGAAGCGGCTCTCGCTCAGCAGCTCCTCGCCACTCGGGCGTCGGCTCGGGGTCGTATGCAGTGCGTGGTCGATCTCGTCGTGCTCGGCGTCGTGGCGCGCAAGCAGCGCGCCGGATCTGCGTCTAGTCGGATCGAAGCGCGCACCCGTAGACACGAAGCGCTCGGCGAGCCAGCTGGCGTGCTGCGATCAGGCGCTCGACCGGGACGCTTGACGTGCGGTCGTCGACCTGCGGCACGCCGGGTGCGATGTTGCGCCCCAAGGGCGTTCCACAGCTCGTCGGCGACGTCCGGGTCGCGCGAGAATTGTGCTCGGGGAGGCTGCCAGTCAGCCCGACGCGCAGCGTGCCCGACATCGTCTAATCCTTCGTGATCACAGCCGTCTTGACGAGCGCCGCCTCGAGCTCGCGGCTGGTCCATTAGTAGCTTCTTGTAGGCGGCCTCGAGGGTCTTGCGGCAGCCGCTCATCGAAATCCGGGTCATCGAGGACCGCGAGGAGGCATTCCTTTGCGCGCGCGATTTGCTGCGTGGCCTGCTTGACAGCGCTCACGATGGCGCGGCGAGCTGGTCCTCGTCTTTCTCGACCCGTTTCTTGTCCTTGATGCCCACCTGTGATTGCCGCCTTGAGCGCCGTCCTTGAGATCATCCTGGTCAAGGACGAAGTTGGTGCCGGGCACCTCGATGCGCTTATCCGGCGGCGGTGACGAGGTCAATCAGGCGCGCGGTATCTACGTCGGGCGGCTCGCCGTCGTCGAGACTCTCTGGCCGTCGAGCAGCTCGAACCCGAGAGGCTGGCTGAAGGGCGCGGCTCCGGTCCGTCCGGTGCGAGCCACCAGGGCGTCGGCCACTGGACCCACGAGCTCTTCTTCCTCCAGCGCGGGAAGCATGTAGGAGTTCATGAAGTCCGCGTCAACATGACGGATCTGATGCACCGCGGCTGACCCCGACGGCGATCGACAGCAGGAAGCTCTCCAGGTGGGCTCGGGCGGCTCGTGGGTCACTTTCAACAAGGAGGGGCGTATAGACACGGTAGAGCTCACGAAGCTGCTCGAAGATCGTGGGACCGAACCGACTAGTTCGTCGAAGAAAGTCAGCGGCAATGGCTTCGGTCGGCAACCTCTGCATGATCCGGAGCAGGTCGAGCAGCTTAAGGCGAAGCTGCACCTCGGACTTCGCCCTTACGCTGTGCTCTCAGGCTCGATCCGCAGCTCGGTGGCGATCTGCGCTGCAGACATGCCGCGCTTAACCGATAGCTCCTCGATGAACAGCAGCTCGTTAGTCATCGTGTACTCGACCTTGAGCTGCTTCTGCATCTGCAGCCGAAGCTCTAGGAGAGCAAGATCCTCTGGCTTGGCCGTCGGGTGGAAGGACGGCAACGCGGATCGATCGCTTGAGCGGATCCTCGATCTCGCGGAGCGCCACCACACGGGTGTTCGCGTTGATCGAGCACTCCGGTGTGGGTCATGACGCCCGGGATCGGTCTGCCCGTCTTGGATCAGCGATTGCTTGAGCGCCGAGAACTCCTCCGGTTTGCGCGCCGCGCGGACATGCCGCTCGATCAGCTGTTGCGCGGGCTCCCCGAAGGGTTCGCGGCTCAGGGTCTCCCATTCGGGGTCGTCTTGCAGCTGCGCGCGGATGCGGTGCGATTGCGGGTTGAGGAGCACCTCATCCACGCCGATGCGGATCACCTCCAGCAGCGGCTCGCCAGCCGTCCACGGCATGTGCACGGTCTCGTGCTTCTCGGGCGGCATCTTGTGCAACTCGGCTAGGAGCTGCTGGATTCGAGCGACCCGCTCGGATTCGGTGATCTGGGACACGACTGAGGGCAGCGTAGCGCTACGTCCACCCCGGAAGCGCTATCCGCAATCGGCTCTTACGCTGTCCCAATGTCTGAAGCCGCGGCGATGGCAATTGACGAGTCTGGTAGCCGACGTCGAAGGCGCGCGACGGTCGCGGGCGACCCACGATGAGCGCTCCAGCCCTCGCCCGAGTCCTAGAGCGTCTAGACGGTCAGGCCTGGCGACCCCGCGTGGGCCGACGGCCGCGATGTCGTCGGCGAGGCGTTTGAGCGGCTCGTCCGACCTGCAGAGCGGCGCCGGAAGCTCGGCCAGTTCTTTACGCCCCTCTGGGCTGCCCGGCCGATGGCCGAGTGGCTGCTGGCTGAACAGCCGAAGCTGTTGCTCGACCCCGGGGTCGGGTCTGGAGCGCTAATGATCGCGGCTGCCCAGGCCCGGGGAGCGGGCGTCACGCGGCTGCTCGGCCTAGACATCGATCCGCTCGCCCTCGCAATGGCCAAGGCTACCCGCGATGTGCGCAGGATCAAAAAGCTCGAGCTGCGACACGCCGACTTTCCTGCTCGACGATCTACATCGAGCGGCCACAGGCGATCATCGTGCAACCCGCCGTACACGCGCCATCAGGACATCCCAGCCAACCTGAAGTCCGTCATCCACGACGGCTCTCGATCCCGTCTCGGTCGGAGCTTCAGCCGACTCGCCTCCCTGCACGTGCTGTTCCTGCTGCGAGCACTCGAGGTCGCCGACGACGATGCGCGCATCGCATTTCTGACGCCCGCACATTGGCTCGACATGAACTACGCGCGCGAGATCAAGGCCACTGTTGCTCGAGCGCGCGCACGTCGAGGCTCTGATCAGCTTCCCGGTGAAGGACCGGGTCTTCGACCACGCCGCCACGACGGCGGCTATCACACTCATCCGCAAGGGCGGAGACCCGAGCCTCGACGGACGCGTGTTGTTTTGCTCAACTCGGCTGACTCGCACCGAAGTAGGGGCTGCGCAACGCGATCAACGGGGATTCTCAGCGCACCAAACGAGTCATCGCTGCGCAGCGATCTTCGCTGGGGCGGGCCCAGCACGCACGCCTGAGCCGACAAGGCACGGTCATGCTCGGCGATTTGGCTCAGGTACACCGCGGCATCGCAACCGGATACAACGCCTTCTTCGTCCTCAGCGAGGAGCGACGGACGCAGCTCGGTATCGACTAGGCGCCACCTCGTGCCGTGTGTTGCCTCGCCACGCTACTTCGCGGGTGCGACTCTCAACGAGAGCGACTTCGCCGCGATGGATAACACGGTGCCCCGATGGCTACTGAATCATCAACAAGGCTCCCCGGTCAGGACCGCTAGCATCGCTACCTGCACCACGGCCGCAGTCGAACTGAATGTGCGCGATCGCACGCTCGTTCGAGCAACGCGTCAGAGCCGGGCAGAAAGTGGTTCGAGATCGAGCGCCCAACATAACGGCACCGATCCTGTTTCGCTATCTCAATAACTCCGCACGCACGGTTCGTGCGCAACCTCGCGAAGCTGCGCCACTGAACAACTGGCTCGTGATCCGCCCCAATCCTGGCATCGACCCCGACGAGCTATTCACGGTGCTAGAGGAGCTCAGCGAGTCAACGTCGATCGAGAATGGCTCACGTCATTACGGTAAAGGACTGTGGAAGCTCGAGCCACGGGAACTCAGTCGCATTACACTCCCTGCGTCTGCATCACGGTTGCGCGGATGAGCGTCAGACGGGCACGGTGGTGTCGTTCAGCGTGAGGCTCAGGACTGTTTTCCGGAACCTCAGGCGAGCAGGATCTCTCTGAGTTGACGTGCGGCCAGCCGCTCACGCGCGTAGAGCGTGGTTGCGGTCTCTCCTTGGCGGTCAGCGATCTTGGTGATGAAGGCCCACGGATCCTCGGGTGGCTTCGCCATTGTGCGCAGCCGCCAGATCTGCGGGGCCTCTGGCCGGGTCTGACTGCAGATGCCGTTGATATGTGCAAGCACGAGACCGGTCGCCTTGATCGGATCGTGTCCTGCCGCGACCGCGATCACGAGGCTGAGCCGGCTTTGGCAAAGAACGGAGAGCTCCTTGGGGAGGCTCAGCATGTCGTGGTCGGTGGTGATGAGGCCATCCCAAGGGCGTTCGTGGAGCGTGGAGCGCGTGTAGTACCTGCCAGTCATCGCACGTCGGCAGACGCTGGTCGATGTCGTCGCAGCGGGACAAGCTCGACATCGTCCTCAAGGTACGTCTGGAGCGCCGCCACGATCGGCTCGGGAAAGTTCTGGTCGAGCGCGAAGAGGTGCGGCATGGCCGCGACGGTCAGGCTGCCAGCGCGAGATCTGGCTGAAGTTCGCGCTCCAGGTCCAGCGCATCCTCGATGTCGGCAGTATCGATCGCGGGGTAGAGCGCGGTGATCTTGCTGACGCTCAGCCCGCGCCGCTGGAGTGCGGCGAGCGCCTCGGTCTCGATGCGAGTGCGATGGACGTGGGGCGCTCCGGCAAGCTTCCCCGGGACGATGCGCAGCCGCGGGCGGGGGGTCACAAGGTCGGGTCCGCGAACCAGCCGTCCGATCGCCAACGGGCGCAGAAGATCAAGCGCTTCGGCGTCGAGGACGGCCTGTCCGTCGGGGTGCTCGGGCGAGGGGTTCGCGTTCAGGACGATCCGCCCGCCGCGGTCCACGGCGACATTCGGGCTGCCCTCCTCGGTCCACAGCGCGAGGTCGATGTTGGCCAGCTCGCGTAGCGCGGTACGCACGGCATTCATAGCCGTGGGCGCGACGGCCTGTCCGTCGGGCGTGGTCTTGGTGGCGCGCAGCCAGGCGATGATCCGCAGCGCGAGCAGATCGCTGTAGGACCAGAGCCTTATCCGCTCGGCCGAGACGCTCGGGATGAGGATCTCCTTGCGCGCCCAGTAGTGCACGGTCGACTTCGGCACGCCTGAGAGGGCGGCTGCGCGATCAGCGCTATAGGCGCCACGTGGATCCATAGCTAGAAGTATCGCTGTTGGTGCCGATGGATACCGAGTACTCAAGTGCTGCGGTGCTCTAGCTCGGTGCGTGCGGTGCGTGCGAGCGTCACGCCGTCTATGTCCGGCAGCCTCGTGCGCAGCCCGGCCAGCCCGGCGAGTGCGCTTTGAAGATCACCGGCGCTTGCCCCGAGGTCTGCACGCAACGGCTCATCGGTGAGGGCATCAGGGTCAACGCCACGTCGCTTGGTCTCCTGCAGAAGTAGATCGTAGGGACGCTGGCGGCAGATGGACGATCCTCTTTCTCCTAGCCATCGACGGAGTGTAGGCCCGATCAGCACTGCCGGTTGAGGAGACATGTAGTCACTACAGGGAGGTGATGTGGCTGGTTGAGCTGGACAGGCTCGCGGAGCCCTACTGGGAGGAGTTGGTGGCCGGTGGTCAACGTACCGGTATGGGGTCGATCAACCCGGCGGGCGGATCGAGATGCCCGTGCAGGCGATGTGGAAGGCGCTCGACGAAGAAGCCAGATGGCCCTCTGGGCGCGTCGAGCTGCGAGGAGAGCCATTCTGAGATGCGGGTCGGAATAGGGCGCTGGCCGATCTTCGGAAACCGGCCGATTTGGGTCCGATTCGGGTTGGTTTGGGCCAGTGATCGGATCCACTGGCCTAAACGTTTGGAGGTTCTGCCGAGGATACGGACGAGGTCGCCGCGAGTCCCACCACACGCAGCGGCTGGAGGCGGAACTGCCGGCCAAGCGGCGCTCGCGACTCGATGGCGTCCTCGATCGGGACGCGACCTGAAGTACCGCACGTCCGCGGCGTTGCAAGATCGCTGGCGACAACTCGACCTCGAGCAGGCGGTTGAACAGCACCAGGCATGGGCTGGCGGCAAGATCGCCAACCGCCGGTAAGGTTGGGGCAGCGTCGAATGCTGCGTGCCGCAGGCCCGGCCGGCCAACCGTGGGAGGGAAGTACGACGCATCCGCACCGAACAAACAGGCTCGATTGGCGGCTCTGATTGGCACGTCCCAACACCGGCGAGGTCACGCAGTGGCCGTGGAAGGACGGCAAGACGATCACATTCGGCGCGCGCCTCTTCTGTTTACGGTCGTCGTCGTCAGGCTGGTGTTCGGGACCAACGCCCAGGGCTGGAACGATGTTAGCGTCGAGATCGAGCTCGAGTCGATTCTGCAGCAGGTCCAGCGCGGCACATGGGCTGCCGCCGGAGAAGAGGACATCGGTGGTGCGTACGGAGGGCGCGCGTCCTGACGGCCACCAGCCGTTCGGGCCGTTCGCTCGGAAGGTCATCGAGGCGAAGAAGAGTCACGGCCTTGACGAGGGCACGATCGCCGACCTCGAATGGAAGCTGGGCTATCTGGTCGGGTACTTCGGGCGCATGGAGCTGATGGAGATCGATGTCGCGAGGGTCGATGGGTTCCGTGACGAGCTCGCGTGCCGCTCGCGCGTGATCCGTGAGGGCGGCAGCTCGCGGCAAGCCGCTGATGGAGACCATCGAGCGCCAAGGAGGGAAGCCATACAAGCGCCGCAAGCGCCCACTGTCGAACACGTCGATCAACGGGATGCTTGGCGCTGCTCAGCCAGATCATGCAGAGGGCCGTGGACTACGGCTACATCGACCGCAACCCGATGAAGGTCGGCAAGCGCAAGGACCGCTTCCTGCCGACAATCAAGCCCGCTCGAACGTTCCTGGAGGTCGATGAGCTGCTCTCGCTGTTGGACGCCGCCGGTGAGCTCGACGGCGCCGACCGGCGCGACCGGCGGTCGGGCGCCGCGCCGCGCTGGTCACGCTCGGACTCTCCGGGCTTCAGGATCTCCGAGCTGTGCGACATCCGCTGCTCGCAGGTCGATCTCGCCCGAGCCCGCTTCAAGCTACCCGCCGCAAAGACCGCCAAGGGCGTCCGTGAGGTCGAGATGACGCTGTGGAATCGAGGCGAGCTCGTTCGCCACCGAGAGCAACGCTTGCGCGACGACTTCCCGATGGAGCCGGCCGACCACTTCTTCGGCACCACAGAACGGACGCCGGCGCGATCCCGACCGTTTCCGCGATCGCGTGCTCGCGCGCAGCTGCTCGACCTCGCGAACGAGCGGCGCTGCCGAGCAGGGTCTGGCACCCCTGCCGAAGATCACGCCGCATTCACTGCGTCGTACCTGGGCGATGCTCGCGGCGCAGGCCGGACGCGATCCTCGCTGGATCGCCGATCAGATCGGCCATACCTCGGCGGCGTTCACGTTGCAGGTCTACCAACAGACCCGCAATCGCCGCCTGACCGACCGCGAGCGCCAGGCGATTTGGGAGCTGATGCGCTTCGCCGACGAGCCAGCCGAGTCCCCGTTCACGCGTGAGGTCACCAGCACAGACGACCCGGGGTTTAGGCCAGTGAATAGGCCAGCGGGCAGTTTCAGTCAACTGGGCGAGCCGGACGGCCTTGCTGAAAACGAGTAGAAAGCCCGGTTTTCAGGCTGTTTCCAGATGGGCGCGGGGGGTTTCGAACCTGCGACCTCTCGCGTGTGAAGCGAGCGCTCTCCCACTGAGCTACGCGCCCTTGGCTCTTGAGTCTATTGGGCTAGCTGGCTACTTGCCGCATGGACGGCCTCGCTTCAGCTGTGCCTCTGCTTGATGCGGCTACGCTCGAACCCTAGCCATGTCCTAGGCCGTCGCATCAAGGTCAACACCAACGGCAACGAGTCGAAGTGGGTAAACCGTTCGCTGGCGAGCCCGTGATCGTCGAGCACGAAGCGGTCGCGCCTACCGGGACGCGGGGAGAGGCGTGAGCACCATCACCGGAATAACCCGCCCGGCTGTTTTCTGCTCGTACTCGGCGAACTGCGGCACACGCGCCTTCTGCGTATCGAACAGCCGATCGCGCTCGGCCCCGGCTGCCTCGCTTGCAACAGCGTCGATCGTGTCGGCGCCGACCTCGATCTTGACGTTCGGGTTGGCCTTGAGGTTGTGGTACCAGTCCGGGTTAGTTGGAGCCCCAGCCTTCGAGGCGAAGATGACATAGCGCCCGTTGTCGTCCTGATAGGCAAGCGGGTTGATGCGAGCCTGGCCGGACTTGGCGCCGGTGTGGTGCAGGAGCAGCAGCGGCATGCCATCGAACATGCCGCCGACGCGTCCTTCGTTGGCGTGGAATTCCTCGATGATCTTGGCGTTGAAGTCTGCGGGCGAGATGGACATTGGGCTCCTGAGGACGTGGGCGGGTGGCGAGATAAGCACTGGTCAGTCTAGGGCTGGTGTGCGGCGACTGTTGGCTCTCAGAGTTGAAGTCAGCCGGTTCGGTGCGGAGCAGAATGGACGCTCGTTCGATAGTCGGCCGCGTTGGTCAAGGCTCGATCGATGCCGGACGAAGTACAATTTGTACGCGCGCGCACGCGAAGACGTCGCGTTCGGGCCACGTGTGGTCGACTCAAGTGGCCTGGCGCTACGCCGGTGCGCCCCGCAAATGGGGAGGTTCGATGCTGGGCCGAATCAAGACATCCAATCGTCCACTGCTGGGTCCGGTTACGTTTGGGATCTCGCAGACCGAGTTCGATGAGCGCGTGAGCGTGATCTCGATCGAAGGCGAGCTGGATCTCTTGACGGCGCCGCGCTTGAAGTGGATGCTCCTCGATTCGCTCACGGCTGGCCGGGACAGGCTCGTGGTCAACCTCTCGCTTGCCACATTCATGGACTCGACGGCGCTTGGAGTGCTCCTGGGTGTGGAGCGGACGCTTGGGGTCGACGCCTGTCTGGCAATCGTCTGCACGGCGCCCAACGTGCTGAAGATCTTCGAATTGGCTGGACTCGATGGCGTGTTCGCGATCTTTCCCACGCTTGACGGCGCGCTCGCGTACACGCAGGGACACGATACGGCTCGGCGATCGCAGAGTTAGCTGATGGTGAGCTACCCGAGCAAGCCTCCGCCAACCGCCGCGAGACGCAGATCGGTGGCGGTGGCCGTGCTCGTAGGCTGCACGGTCGCTTCCTCGTGCGCGGTGGCGGCCTCGGCCCGGCCCGATCACGCGAGGCCGACGGGTGCGGCCGACCACGGACCTGCCGGCCAAACTTCAGGCGGAGAATCGACCGAACAGGGTGAGGTCGGCGCTCGCGCCGGAACACCCGTGGAACAACATTCGGGCGACCACGAACCTCAGGTCCCCGCGGGTGGTGGATCGCAGGGCTCCGCTGCCGAGGGACACCACGCCAAAAAACATGAACGGTCGGATCTCTCTGTGGGTCAGGGGCCACCCGCCGAAAGCGGAGCGCCCGCCAATGACGGGAAGCCTGCTGACGGGGCGCCTGCCATTGCTGGAGTGCCCGCCATAGCTGGGGTGCCCGCCACCGCCGGGAACAGTGAACGCGACGATTCCGGCAAGCACAAAGGGCGCGAAGCGGCCGACCACAAGCGACACGCGCGAGGGCACAGCGAACAGGGAGGAGGTTCGGGCAGCGGACGACCGAGCACCGTCGCCTCTCCCCAAACGGCAAAGTCACCGGCGGCGAGGTTGCCGGCGACTGCCGGTGCATCTCAGCCGGTCTCGGATCCAGCGAGCCTGCAGTCGGTCCCCGTTGCGCCTGTCGTCGTGCCCGCGACCGCTGCATCGCCGCCGCTCGAGCAGGCGCCAACAGCCCCACCAACGCCAACAATCACACCGACGCCAGTAGCCACACCGGTGCCAACAGTTACATCGACGCCACCTGCCACGTCGCGGCCGGTGGTCACCGGTGCGACGTCTCAGGCCAGTCGGCATGGCCGGCGCGCTTCTGTGCGCGTCGCGCGCGTCAGGGGTGCCCACGGTCGTGCGCCTTCGGTGGCCGCGCCCGTCGTGGGCACCGCCGCTGGGACTTCGGCGGCGACCCGCCCAACGGCACGCCCACGCACACGGAGAGCACGAGATGGCGCGCGGGCGCCTGCTCGCCCGTCGGCGATCGTGACGACGATCACCAAGATCGTCGGAGTGGTCCCGACCAGCTTGTGGGCCCTCGTTGGTGTGCTCCTTGCGCTTGCCGGCGCGATGACGCTGCGCTCGCGCTTTGTCGGGCTGCGCGCCCGCCGGCTCGAGCGCCAGCGCGAGGAATTGGCCAAAGACGTCGGTCTGCTTCAGGCTGCGCTGCTTCCGCTTACGCCGGAGCGGCTGGGCCCCGTGGCCACGTCGACCGCATACCGGCCTGCCGACGGGCCCGCGGCCGGAGGGGACTTCTACGATCTGTTCGCGCTCAAGGACGGAACGCTCGCCGTGATCTTGGGCGACGTCTCAGGACATGGACGCCAGGCGTTGCCTCACACCGCGCTGATTCGCTTTACGTTGCGCGCCTATCTGGAGGCCGGCCTTTCCCCGCGCGAGGCATTGCAAACGACCGGAACTGTGCTGGATCGCCAGCTCGGTGGGTCGTTCGCGACGATCATTGTGGCCACTTATCACCCGCGCGATCGCCTGTTGGTCTATGCATCTGCCGGGCATCCGCCGCCAATCGTTCAGGGGTCGAAGTCGATCGTCCCGCTGATCGTTCGCTGCGCCCCTCCGATCGGGGTCGGCTTGCGGACCGGTACTCGCCAGACGGTGGTCTCGCTGCCAGGATCCTCGCAAGTGTGCATGTACACGGACGGTCTCACCGAGGCGAGGGTCGGCTCGGAGCTGTACGGCGCCGAGCGGCTCGCCAGCGCGCTGGCCGAGCTTGGGCCTCATCCCACGGCGCCGGCCCTGCTGGAGCGCGTGAGCAAGCAGACCACCTCCCGTCCCGATGACATGGCGGCATGTCTGCTGTGCATCGATGGAGACGCTCGAGCGCCGGCGGTACTGCTTGAGGAGGTGGAGCTCGACCGCAAGGAGGCGGCTAGCGAGCAAACCGAAGAGTTCCTGCTCGCGTGCGGCGTGGAGCGTGGTCGTGTCGGCGAATTGATGCGCTCTGCGCAGTCCATCGCGGGCAGCGCCGGCACCGTGCTGGTGGAATTGCGTTTCAGCGAAGGGCCGCCGGAGGTCGTCTTGCGCCGCGACAACGTTGCGTTTCTCCACGCGGCCGACGCCCGGCGGCGAGCGAGTCGAGCGGCCTCGCGATGAGGGCCACGGTGGGGTTTGCCTCCGATGCGGCGATCGTCCTCGGCATCGCCTCGACAGCGATGCCTTTCACGCGCACCCCCGAGGATGAGGCGGAGCGCTGGCTGCGGGTCCTGCGACTGAGCGGCGATGTCGGCGCTGCGCTGCAAGCGCTTGGAGTCAGTGAAGGAAGACCGTTCCAGGACCCTGAGGAGGGCGGCGATCGCGCATACGCGGGCGCGGGCGGCGCCGCGACCCACGATGCCGTAGAGCAGGTCACCGAGCAAGCCGCTCGGATTGCTCGCGAACGCGACTCCGCCGAGATCGGGACGACAGACGTGCTGATGGCCGTGATGTGCGTATACGGCGCCGAGTTCGATCGCGTGCTCCGGGCGCATGGTGTCGATCGCGACGATCTGATCGAGCAAGTCGGCGCCCGGCACCTTTGAACATGTCTCAAAACGGGCGGTGCGGTTGGTGCGCCGATGGACCGCGATCGGCTGCGTGCCCGAACGAGAGGGCTAACCGTTCTTGGCGCTCCCGCCCGGATGGGGCTCGAGTCGTACCGCCGGGATCGAATAGGCCCCGGCCAGCGCGTTGACCTGCGCCTGCGTCAGGGCTGCCCCGAACGCTTCGGGACCGCCGAGCTTTTCGTAGCCGCTGGTCAAGCTCTTGCCGAGCAGGGACAGGTCGAAGTGGGCGTCGTAGATGGCGTCGATGTAGAGCGCCGAGTTGGCTCGCTCGAAGCTTGCCTGCGCGGCGGCGCTTGCTCCCGCGGCTGTGGTGTTCGTCCCGGTGGAGCCAGCGCTAGAGATCGTCTGGACTGCCGCTTCGGTCAGGTTCCAGCCGCGCTGGGCGAGCTGTTCGTAGTTCTCATAGATGCTGGCAATGCCGGAAGCAGGCCCTGTGAGCTTGCGCGCATTGGCCAGGAACGACGGTTCGGGAAGCGCTTTGGCGCGCGTGTTGGAGGCGCTCACCACTGTGCGCAATCCGCTCCCAAGGGCTTGGGGCAAACCGCCTGCGATCGATGGCCACGCCAAACGCGAGGCGGCCGCCTCGCGCTCCACCGCCGCCTCCAGGCCGCTCAACTGGCCTGACACTTGCTCGAACTGTATGCGCTCGAGCGCCAGTTCACGGCTGCTCTGCGCGTGTGAGGACACGCTCGATCCGCAGCCAGTGAGCCCGCCGACGGCCAGCACGGCGAGTGCGGTGCGCAGCTTCAGGACACTAGACGCCGAGCAGGTCCACCACGAACACGAGTGCCGAGTTCGGCGGAATCGTGGGCGGCGAACCGGCCTTGCCATAGGCAAGTTCGGCGGGGATGATCAGCTCGCGCCGTCCGCCGACCTTCATGCCCGCAACACCCTGGTCCCAGCCTGGGATAACCTGACCCTTGCCGAGCGTGAACGTGAACGGTTCGTTGCGCTTCCACGAGGAGTCGAATTCTTTGCCGCCCTTGTAGAGCACGCCGACGTAATTGACCGTCACCGAGTCTCCGGCCTTGGCTTCTGGCCCGGTGCCGACGATGATTTCCTTGACCACGAGCTTCGTCGGGGCGGCGCCGCTTGGCACCGTCACTGTCGGCTTGCTCGCAAGCGGCCCGCTGGTGGGCGTCTTGGTGGTCGATGTCGGGGTTGTGGGCGTGCTGCTCGTCGGTGTCGTTTCGCCTGTGACGTGCGGGACAGAGTTGACGTCGGACTCGTTGCCGACGGCGATCGTGCTCGATCCGCTGGAGCTGCCGCAGCCGGCGATCAGGGCGGCCGTGCCGAGCGTCGCCAATGTTAGACCAAGGCGCGCGCGCCCGAGAAGCTTGGGGGAGTGAAAGTAGTTGAAGTTCATAACGGTTCGGCAGCGTAACGCATCGGCGTCGTAAATGTTGCATGCAACGGTGCGCGGCCGTATCTCGACAGCCGGCTTCGCGCTAGGATTGCCATGGACCGTGCTAGGCGGGGATGTAGCGGCGCCCTGAATCCGCAATCCGCTCTAGCGGGGCTGAACTCCCCTTCGAGGGGTTTCGCTCCGGTCGCTCCGTCGCTTGGAGCGTCGATGGCTCGGGTCCCGCGCGATGTCGGCTCGTGAACCAGGTCAGGTCCGGAAGGAAGCAGCCTTAAGCGAACCCCGGCAGGCGCAGCGGGAGCACCCGATCCGGAGTCCCGGGCGGCGGCAGGCGATCGGAGGCGGAAGCCTCGACGAGGGGTGCACGGTCCATTTTTTGGATTTGGATTTGGCGTGCCCGCTGGTGACAGCGAGCGAAAACCATGTACGAGCGGTCTGTACGAGTCCCGCGCAACGGTGGGCGCGCCGGCCAGTGATAGGGCGCGAATACCAACCACGAGCTGTTTGCGCGAATCTCGGGCAACGGTTGGACGTGCCGTCTAGTGACAGTGCGCGAATACCAGCCATGAGCTGTTTGCCTTGGTCTCCAGGAAACCAGGAGGGATCGACACGGGCAGGTGTGGATCCTTCAGATCGAGGATGTAGTCCTTTTCGATTTCGACGCTCGCGGGGTCGGCGTAGCTTCCGTATTCCTGTTGTTTGGCTTCGCCGCGAGTCGCTTCGGCGCTGACGATCAGGCCGGGGCGCGCTTTCAGGTAGAGCGCGAGCAGGGGGATCGGCGCATGGTTGGGCACGCCCACCGGACCGCACTTCAGCGCGATCGCCTTGTTGTGCACCATCGCTAGCAGGTCGTCTTGGATGCTTTCTTGACGGGCCAGATCGCGCAGTTGGTGGTGGGCTGAGCGCACTTGGCTCGGGAGCGTCGCGAGCAGTGCCAAGAGCACGACCCCGCCGGCCACCATCCACGGTAGGCGGCGCTTGTCCCCTTTGGGTAGAGCGCTCCAGCCGAACACGCCGGCGCCGCAGAACAGGCACAGGATCGCCGAGGCCAGGAACGCGTAGCGGGTATCGATCGGCAGGCCGAAAGTTGCCATCGCGGCAAACACGAGGACGGCGAGCAGCCCGGCCGCGGCCGCCAGTCGGGCGCGCTTGCCCAGCCAGGCGAGCGACAGCACCGCGCCGAGCGCGGCACCGAGTAGGGGAACGGGACGCAGGATCTCGCCGATGCGTCTGGGGATGTACTCGGGTACCTTGGCGATGCCGGTCTCGCGTCCGAGGATTTCCGCGGTGTGTTTGGTGTTGGTCAGGGACCACATCGCGTTACCCGTCACGAGCAGGTCGCTAAATACCCAGATCAAGGGTGCGGCCGCGGCAAGCAGCGCGAGCTGGGCGAGTTGCCGGCGCGTGCGCTCGGGCGTGGACCGGGCCGAGTAGACGACCAGCACGACCCAATAAATCCCAGAAAAAGCCCATGCCTCTGGTCGCAGCAAGCCTGCCAGCCCCAGCAGCACGAGCACGGGTGCTCCCGCGCGAGGCCTGCGTGTCTCAACGAGCAGAGCTGAGAGCACGAGCAGCATGTAAGGGACGTCCACGTAAGCGCGGACCCCATAGGAGAGCACTTCCCCGCGGGTCAGCAGGATCAGAGCCGCCACGATTCCAGCGCCGCGCCCGAACCATTCGCTGCCAAGCCGGTAGACGATCCAGCCGCACGCCGACAGCGCGAGGAAGGCAAGCGCCACGGCGATCGCGGTGGTGGCGCTCGCGCCGAGCGGGGCCAGGGGTATGCCGAGCAGCTCCACCAGAGGGTGCGGAGTCGGGGCGATCGGCAGCCCGTATTCGGGTGTTTCCCCGCGCGTCAGCTGCTGGCCCCATACGAGGCCGTACAGCGTGTCGTAGTTGACGAAGCCGACGCCTGCGATCAGCCACAGCGCCAGTGCTCCGAGGACGATCGCGAGCGTCGCCGGCGCCCAGCGGGGGAGTTGTCTCTGGAGGTCCGAAAAAACGCTATGCCCCCCGCGCGCGCGGGGGGCATCGGCCTTTGCGACGCTGTCCCCCGACATGTTCGTCAGCGTTGCAGCAACCCAGTGGGGAAGGTCTCCAAATTTGCGATGCCCCATGTGCGCGCGCGGGAAAGACGTTTTGAGGGTGCCGGCCACAGCGGCGCACGCTACCTGAGCGGGCCGCGGGCGAGGGTAGACTGGCCTCGGTGGCCGCCGCAGCTCAATCCCTGTATCGCAAACATCGTCCACGCTCGTTTGCCGACGTCGTGGGCCAGGAGCCGGTAGTGCGCACCTTGCGCCACGCCGTCGAACGCGGCAACGTCCATCACGCCTATCTGTTCGTGGGATCGCGTGGCACCGGCAAGACCTCGATGGCGAAGATCCTCGCCTCCTGCCTGAACTGTGAGCGGGGACCAACGGTCGAGCCGTGCGGCCAGTGCGACTCGTGCCGCTCGATCGCCTCGGCCACCTCCCTCGACGTGATCGAGATGGACGCCGCCTCCAACAACTCGGTCGACGACATCCGCGAACTGCGCGAGTCGGTCGTGTTCGCACCGGTCTCAGGTCGCCACAAGGTCTACATCCTCGACGAGGCGCATATGCTCTCCCAGGCTGCTTGGAATGCGTTCTTGAAGACACTGGAGGAGCCCCCGCCGCACACGGTCTTCGTGCTCGCCACGACCGAGGCCGCTAAGGTGCCGGCCACCGTTGTCGATCGCTGTCACCGCTTCGATTTTCATCGCCCGACGGTCGAGCAGATCGCAAGCGTGCTCTCTCGCGCCGCCGTTTCCGAGTCGATCGAGATTCCCCCAGAGGCAGTGGCGGCGATCGCGCGCTCGGCGACCGGCAGCTTCCGCGACGCGCTCGGCACGCTCGAGCAGCTGGTCACCTATAGCGGCACCAAAATTGAGCTCATCGACGTGCTGGCGGTGCTCGGCGTCGCCGACGAGCAGCTGCTCTCGGACGCATTTGATGCGGTCCGGTCTGGCGACGCGCGCGCAGCACTGTATGCGGTCGCGCGCTGTGCCGAGGGTGGCCGCGACGCGGGCTCGTTCACGCGCGACCTCGAAGCTCGCGCCCGCGATCTGCTGGTCGTACAAACACTTGGCGAGGTCCCCTCCGAGCTGTCGCTCACTCCCGAGATCGATGAGCGCTTGCACGACCAGGCGCAGCGCGTGGGGCGCGGCGAGGTTGTGCGTATGCTCGATCTACTTGGCGCAGCGCTTGAGGCCACGCGCGCCGGCGCCGATCCACGCACGCAGCTGGAGCTGGCGCTAGTAAAGGCCGCGGCTCCCCAGGTGGACGGCTCCGCGCGCGCGCTGCTTGCGCGCATCGAGCGCCTAGAACAGACTTTGGCAAGCGCTTCAACCGGCCAGGGGCCGGCTGCGCCAATGCCGCCCGCGCCCGCGCCGTCGGTCGCGCCGGTGGCGCCCGCGCCGTCGGTTGTCCCTGAGCAGGCGGCGCAGGCACCGTTGTCTGCGTCTGCGAGCCAGCCGACATCAGAGCCTGCACCCGCCCCAATATCCGAGCTGCCCCCAACCCCAATCTTGCCTGCGCCACCCGTCCCCGTGTCACCCGCGGAGGCGAGCAACGGAGCGGAGCCAGCAGTGGCGGCAGCGGTTGTCACGCTTCCGCCAAGCGATCTCGACTCGCTGTGGGCCGCCGCGCACGAGTCGGTTCGCGCCGAGCACGGCCTGCTCGGCGCTGTCCTCAGCGAGGCCACGCCCGTGATCCTGACTGAGCAGGAGCTTACGCTTGCCTTCCCGACCACCGCCGCCTTTCACAAGCGCAAGGCCGAGGACTCAGCCAACCGTTCGATCTTGATCGAGACGCTGCGCCGACTCACCGGCCGCCACTACCGTCTCGAGTTCGAGCTGCGCGAGGACCTCCCAGGGAACGCGGGCGGCAATGGCGCGCCTCCCAGCGAGGAGGAGGTCATGTCGCGCCTGATGGCAGAGCTCGACGCCGAGGAGCTCCCCGAGGATTGGCTTCAACAGCAGAAAGGCGGCGACTAGTGCCCCCAAAGCAGCAGCGTCCAAACATGCAGCAGATGCTCAAGCAGGTCCAGAAGATGCAGCAAGACATGGAGCTGGCCCAGCAGGAGCTAGCCCACGAGACGGTCGAGGCCTCTGCCGGCGGCGGCATGGTGACGGTCACCATCTCCGGCGAGCTTGAGCTGCGCTCGGTAAAGATCGACCCTGCGGCTGTGGACCCAGAGGATGTGGACATGCTCTGCGACCTCGTGCTCGCCGCGACAAACGAGGCGTTGCGCTCAGCCCAGGAGCTGGCGGCAAGCAAGATGGGTGCTGTCACCGGTGGCTTGGACCCCAGCGCGCTCGGCGGGCTCGGTCTACCTGGGCTCTAGCGACGGCGTGTAGGTGAGACGGGAGGCAAGGGTTGTATTCAAAATTTGGAAGATTACTATTGTGAATACAAAACGTAAATACTATAGTAAAATTTCAGAAAAAGTGGATTCCTTCCCCTCCCCCTGCCCCCTCAGTTGAACTCGTTCGTACCTCCCATCCAGCGGCTCGTCACCGAGCTCTCCAAGCTCCCTGGCATCGGCAACCGTACCGCCCAGCGGCTGGCCTTCCACATCCTGCGCGCCTCAGAGCAGGACGCGCTTGGCCTTGCCGAGGCGATCAAGGAAGTCAAGGAAAAGGTAGGCCTGTGTGAGGTCTGCTTCAACCTCGCCGACGAACCTCGCTGTCGCATCTGCCAGGACACGCGTCGCGACGCAGCCATCATCTGTGTCGTGGAGGAGCCAAGCGACGTGATCCCGATGGAGCGCACGCACGAATTCCAAGGCCTCTACCACGTGCTCGGCGGCGCTTTGTCTCCGATTGACGGCGTCGAGCCCGAGGACCTGAAGATCGACGAGCTCTACGCGCGCGTGGTGGATGGCGAGCCCGCCGTGCGCGAGGTCGTGCTCGCGACGAATCCGACGACCACAGGTGAGGCCACAGCGCTGCACATCGCCGAGGAGCTTCGCCAGCGGGGCGGGCGGGAACCTGATCTGAGGATCACACGGCTTGCATCCGGATCTGCCCGTCGGCTCGGACTTGGAGTACGCGGATGAGGTGACGCTGGGCAAGGCTCTTTCAGGGCGCCGCTCTCTGTAGCCTCAAAACATGCCCGAGATAGTGGTCATGAAGTTCGGCGGAACATCAGTCGCCGACGCGGAGCGGATAAAGCGCGCCGCCGCGCGAATCGTCGAGAAGCGCGAGGCCGGCTACAGCGTCGTGGTGGTGCTCTCCGCACGAGGCAAGACGACCGACGAGCTGATCTCGATGGCCGAGGAGGTCTCCGCTGCTCCCGACCCGCGCGAGATGGACATGCTGCTCTCCACTGGCGAGCGCATCTCTTGTGCGCTGTGCGCGATGGCGATCGACGACCTCGGCCACCGCGCCATCTCGCTGACGGGCTCACAAGCGGGAATCGTGACCGACGAGTCGCACACCAAGGCGCGCATCATCGACGTGCGCGCCGATCGCATCCTCTCCGCCCTGGCCGAGGACCGGATCGTGCTCGTTGCTGGCTTCCAGGGCGTTTCCACTGCCTCAAGTGACGTCACCACGCTCGGCCGCGGTGGCTCTGATACGACCGCAGTAGCGCTCGCGGCCGCCGTCGGCGCCGAGGTATGCGAAATCTACACAGACGTTCCGGGCGTATTCAGCGCCGATCCACGAATAGTCCCCGACGCGCGCAAGCTGGCGAGCGTCTCCTTCGAGGAGATGCTCGAGATGGCCGCCTCCGGGGCTGGGGTCTTGCAGCTGCGCTCGGTCGAGTACGCGCGCAACTACGGGGTGCGCATCCACTGCCGCTCATCATTCGAAGACAGTCCCGGTACCGTCGTGGTGTCGGAAGGAGAGAACATGGAGAAGGCCCTCATCACTGCAGTCACCCACTCGACCTCGGATTCGATGGTCACCTTGATCGGCGTACGTCACGAGCCGGGCGTAGCGGCCCGCATCTTCGAGGCGTTGGCCGAGGCCAATGTGAACGTGGACATGATCGACCAGAACGTGCCCACCTCAGCGGGCGGCAACGCTGAGATCTCCTTCACCGTCCCTCACGAGGATCTCAGAGTGGCCACTGGTGCGCTAGAGCCTATGGCGGGCGAGGTCTTTGCGAGCATGTCAACCCGACGCGAGATGGGCAAGGTCTCGATCGTCGGCGCCGGCATGCGTTCGCACCCCGGCGTCGCCGCCAAGGTCTTCAGAGTGCTCAACGACGAGGGCATCAACATCGAGATGATCTCGACCTCCCCGATCAAGATCTCCTGCGTGATCGCCCGCGAGCACGTCGAGCAGGCCGTGCAGGCTTTGCACAGCGCGTTCGAGCTCTCAGGCGAGGGCACGATCGGGGAAGAGGAGCCTTTCAAGGCGCGTACCGCCTGAAGCTCCTGAGCGGTTTTCAAACCCGCTCATTCGGATACAACTTTTCTCATCCGAATAGGCGCAATCCAGATAGTCGGTTTACCGGCGACTCGGTGAGCGGCTTTTAACTCCGCTCATCTGAGTACAAACCTCCTCATCTAAATAGTGAAAGTTGCCTTGACATTCGTGCCGGGCACGGCTAGCGTGCGCCCGTCAACGTAGATAAAGACGGAAACTGCGGAAAACTGCGACGAGCACCCCGTGAAGGCGGAGGCGCCGGCACGAATCGCTTTGTGACTGGAAGGATCCAGTCATCGTGCCGGCTCATATTTTCAACACGCGTCAAGGGAGACAACGTTGGAGTCGGTCAGTAGTCAGGTGGAGCATGCGCCCGCCGCCCAGGTGGAATTCGAGGGTTCGCTCTCCACGGGTCCCTGGGGTCTGGGGCGACGCATCGGGGGACTGCCGATTCTCGAGACACGCGGACCCGCCGCAAGTACGCTGCGCGACTCGCTCTTTCGCAGGCTGCTGTTTGCGGGAGATGTGCTCGCGATCCTCGCCTCCTTTGCACTTGCGATCGAGCTCTCCGGGGGGCGACTGCATTTGATTGGGGTGTGTCTCGCCGGTTTGCCGCTGATCGTGCTCGGCGCAAAGCTGTTCGGTTTGTATGACCGCGACGACGCGGTCATCCGCAAGACCACGCTTGATGAGGCGCCCAAGCTCTTTCAGTTGGCCACGCTGTGTGCGCTCGGGGCCTGGCTGGCTGGGGGCCGGCTCGGCTATGGGGTGTTCACGCGCGATGACGTTCTCTTCCTGTGGGTTGCGCTCGTGGTTCTCTTGGTGGTGGCGCGCTGTGGCGCGCGTGCGCTCGCCTTGCGCGTCGCGCCGGTCGAGCGATGCCTGTTCATCGGCAGCGCCGCCTCGGAAAAGACGATCCGCTCGAGGATGGCGGCTCACGGCGGTGTCAGAGCCAAGGTCGTGGCTCACGTCGATCTGCACGAGATAGCCCCATGGTCGATCGGACGCCTTCTCTGCACGACAAGCTCGAGCAGATACGCGATCTGGCCAGGGGGCTTGACGTGCACCGTGCGATTGTCGCGCCCTCGAGCGGGGAAGCCGGCGAGATGCTCGATCTTGTAGGACGCTGAAAGCCGTCGGCATTCGCGTGAGCGTCGTGCCGATGCTGTTGCAGGTGATCGGTTCCTCCGTCGAGTTCGATGACCTGCACGGGGTGACGCTCATGGGGGTGCGTCGCTTCGATCTCACGCGCTCCTCGGAGATGGTCAAGCGAGCCTTCGATCTCGCTGGGCGCTTCGCTTGGCTTGCTGGCGGTTTCTCCGCTGATGATCGCCATTGCCGATTGCCATCAAGCTCGACAGCAAAGGACCCGTGTTCTTTCGCCAGCTGCGTGTCGGCCGTGACGAAGAGCGCTTCGGTCTGTTCAAGTTCCGCACGATGGTGCCCAATGCCGAGCAGCTCAAGCACACGCTCACAGAGCGTAACGAGGCTCAGGAGGGCTTGTTCAAGATTGCCCGAGATCCTCGCGTGACGAGGGTCGGGAGCTTCCTGCGGACAACCTCACTCGACGAGCTGCCGCAGCTGTTCAACGTGTTGCGCGGCGAGATGAGCCTCGTCGGCCCGCGCCCCCTGATTGACGATGAGGATCGGCGCATAGAAGGCTGGTCGCGCCGGCGCCTGGCCTTGCATCCCGGCATTACCGGTCATTGGCAGATTCTCGGGCCAGCCAGGGTGTCGTTGCGGGAAATGGTTGCGATCGACTACCTCTACGTCGCCAACTGGTCGCTATGGACCGACGTAAAGATCCTCTTGCGCACCGTCCCGCACGTGCTCTGTCGCCGCGGCCTTTGAGCTTGACGCCGCGGGCGTCGCGTCCATGACCTCGCCGATCACCTGCTCGAAGGCGGAGCGCTCCGGGTCAAGCTCGGCGTCGAGCAGGTGGGGGGACCGCTCCCAGGACCCCGGCCCGGTGCGCTGGCGGCGAACGATCGCGAGGCGCAGCACAAGTGCCGCCAGAGTGGCGAGCCAGATGGTCATGAGAATGATGAGGATCATGAGCTTTTGAGTCCTATTTCGTGTGCTCTGTGGCGATTCCTTGGAATTGCCCCTTAAGTACGACATGATACTGCCCTTTTCGCCCTACGTGCAATTGCCCTTTAAGTCGTACATTTGCGCTGTATATGTGATCGTGGATGGGTTAGACCGACAAATGTCCAGTCTCTCTACAACGCATGTCCAATTTGTCGGCGATAGAGCGTAAAAAGCTGCCAATTGCTCACAGAAGCTCTCACCTAAACAAAATCGTCAAGTGAAAGGCACAAAAACAGGCAGTAGAGTTCGCGACGATGATCTTGCGTCTCGACCGCTTTGCAGTGCTTGTCGGAACGCTCACGATCGTGGCCGCTGTGCTCTTGGGTGCACTGGCCGCGAGCTCGCCCACGGCAGCGGCGGTCCCAGTGGGGGCGGCTGCGGTGCTGGCCGCGCTTGTTCTGCTCGCACAACGTTCCTCCCCACTGATCGCGCTCGGACTCTTGCTGCTGATCGCGGGCCTCGTTGTACCGACGTCGGCGGGCATCGTGGCGGCGGTTGCCCTTGTCCTCTTCGTGGCTTGGCGTACAGCCACCGTCAGGGATTCGAGG
This sequence comes from uncultured Solirubrobacterales bacterium, assembly GCA_963723175.1. GTDB lineage: Bacteria > Actinomycetota > Thermoleophilia > Solirubrobacterales > Solirubrobacteraceae > Palsa-744. The sequence goes on from CAVRPO010000008.1 coordinate 268,647, forward strand.
GCGATCGTCGGCGCCTGCTGTCTGATCGTGATGGCGACCTGGCTGCTACTGGGGGCAAACCCAAATATCCAAGATTTCCATACAGCGTTGCTTGGTACGCGCAAGACGACGCTGGTGTTCATCGGCATCGGTGTCGGTGCGTTGTGGCCGGCCGATACTTGGCGCGACGCTGAGCAGCTGATCGTGAGCCTGCTGATTGGTGCCGCTGTCCTGTGTCTGTTCGTCCACTTCGGCGATCCAAGCTATGAAAATAGCCTGCCTCGCGGTGCCAACGTCTATACGAGCCTCTTCCAGGGCAAATTGCGCCTGCAGGGGATCTATGCCGGACCGTTCCACATCGCTGTCCTTGGCACCTTCCTTTGTCTACGCGGCTGGCACCTATTGCTGATACGACGATCCAGATGGCAAGCCTTCGGTCTGATGGGGCTCGGGGCGATCGTCGTCGTAGAGGCAGACGTTCGCACCGCGTTTGTCACGATCGCTCTCGGTGTAGCGCTGACACTAGTGCTTCGTCCTCCGAAGCAGATCCCGCGGACGGGCAATTTTTGGAAGACGCTTGCAGCCGGTAGTGTCGTCCTGCTGCTGGCTGCAAGCGGCGCTCTAGGTCAGAATGCTGCGCTCAGCTCGCTCTCTGAGCTTTCTTCTAGTTCGGGCATCAGTGAAGAACAGCGCGCCGACACGCGGCTCGTGAGCTGGAGTGCCGCCGTCAGCTATTTTCGCGAATCGCCGGTCGTAGGACTTGGACCTGGCTCTGCCGGAGCTGCGCTCGGTGGTAGCGAATACCACCTCAACAAGCACGTCACCTCCGACAACGAGTATCTGGCCGTCCTCGTCGAGGGCGGTGTGATCGGTGTGATCGTCGTGCTTCTGGCGTTTTGGGCACTCGGCCGGTACTCCGAGGGGCTACTGGAGATCGCCAACCCATCGTGTGCGGCGGCCTTGGCGTTGTTTGGATTTGCCTTTACCGGCAACGTCTTCGAGACGCTGCCGATAAGCCTGTTCCTGTGTGTTTTGCTCGGGCTGCGCGTGCCCGCAAGGCCCATTACACGATGACGTCCGTTCGGTTCTCACGTGCGATCGAGACGCGTGCTGTGGTGATATCTCCCAGCGGCAAGACGAATGCGCTTGGGCGGGCGATCTGTGTTGCCGACCTCGCCTCAGAGGTGTTCGATTCGGTGTGCCTTTATGCCCCGAAGGATGGTCCACTCTGGCCAGGAGCCAAGCGTGCGACCCAGTCGGTGCGGCGCTTTGGCTCGCAGGCTGAGCTTGTGGCCGAGTTGAGGCATGAAGGTCAAGTGCATCTTGGGTCTGAGGGCGCAGCCCAATTGGAGTACGACGGTAGGTCTCTCTTTGTGTGGGCGATCAAGCCCTTGTCCAGCTCATGGGGTGCAGCTCAGGCGATTAGGCGTGCGCTGCCGATGAGCCTCACGGTCTTGGATCTCGACGACGCCGACGAGGCGCTCTCCAGTCAATTCAGGGCTGCATCCCTCGCCAATCACCTTCGCTTGCATCCCTGGAACCCATTGAACCCGCGCAGAATCCGCAACACGCTCGCGAGCGCGCTTGGCGAAGTAGATGCAGTTACTTACGCGAGCGAGGCCCTTAGAAGCGCACTCGGGATCGACTTCGACGGCCCCACGCTGCGTGTCCCGCACCCACGCCGTCAAGCCGCTTCGAGCTCGACCTCCCCGCACGCCGCGTCTGAGCATATTCATCTCGGCTTTCTCGGGACAGTTCGCCGGCACAAGGGCTTGGGCGACATCGAAGCCCTCGTCCTAGAGGACTCCCGCTATGTGTTGCACGTCTTCCGTGGAGCCCTGCCGAGCCAGGCCAGAGAACACCTGAGTGCGCGTTTGATCGAGCATGAGGTTGACGCGCCGATGGAGGATCTCTACCGTGAGATCGATGTCGTAGTCCTGCCGCAGGATCGCTCTCCCGGTGCGCAGGCGCAGCTGCCGGCAAAGCTGCTCGATGCCATGCGCTTTGGTAAGCCGATTGTCGCGAGCCCTACGGCGGCGATCGTCGAGGCCGCGGCCGAAACCGCCCTTTATGTCGCCGATTGGGGGTCACTGGAGGAGGTGCGATCCAAGATCTCACAGGCTCACGCCGACGGGGCGGCTCTTGGCCAAGCCGCGCTTGCGCGTTTCGAGCGGCAACTGGCACTCGAGGCCCAGATTGAGGGTCTACGCGAGTTCATTCGCGCTATCGAAGCTCCCCGTGAGGTACGGCAGATGACGCAAGTGAGCTCAGCTTGAAGGGACGAGCGCTTATCGCCAACAGTGCGCATCCAGCCAGGTTGGCGCGGCTCCTGTTCGCGCGCCCGACATGGGTCGCACAAGGCGTCAATGCGTTGTCTTCATTGCTGCTGGTGTCGGTGCTCACACGCTCGCTGCAGGTCGATGCTTTCGCGACGTATGCGGCCGTCCTGGCCGCATATGCGTTTGCCAACGCGCTGGTGGGTACCACGATCGGCACGCGCGCGATCCAGGGGCTCAGTGTGGGAGGACAGCGACACATCGTCTTCGATCTGCGCAGAGACTTTCCGCCGGTAGTGGGGTGCCTGTTTGTGGCGGCGGCCACGACCTTGATTGTGAAAGTAGATCCCGTGGTTGCTTTGGCGGCCGCTACCGGCATGCTGGGGATCCTTGTTGCCGAGCTGGGCGGAGCCTATCCGCTGGGGCTACGTAGCTACTGGACCTATGCGCAATTGACGTTGGCGCAGATGGTGCTCTGGGTTGGGACAGTCATTGTCGCCGCGACGCTGTTGCCCAGCTCCGAGCGGCTGGCAGTCTGCTTGGCGGCCGCGGCTGTAGGGGCTCTTCCCTATGTGGTCTATTTGGTTGCCGTGCGCGGTGTGGTGTTCACGGCCGGCGCGCAGCGGCAAGGATCGCGCGCGCCCATCTCCGGCGTGGGAATAGCCAACTTCGCGCTGTGGGTCTTGGCCTCAGGCGATCGGCTGATCCTTGCGCATTACGCGCTTGCGGCGCTTGCCACTTATGCCGGCCCTCTATGGACTTGCTCGAACGGATATTTCGCACGGTCGCAAATGCTGAGATACAACAGCGACTTCCGCGAGCGTTCATCAGCCATGCACAGAAAGGAGAGTCGCCCGACCTCTTTACCGTGCGCGCTTGGCTATTTTTGGTGGTGCTCGGAGTGGCCTGCTCGGTGGCGGGGCCGACCGCGATATCGATAATTTCCGGCGGTCACTATCACCCGAGCCTCGCCATGTCTGCCGTACTGGCGTTTGCGATGATGACGATGCTCGCCGCGGTGCCAGCATATGTGTCATTGATCGCACGAGGACGGAGCAGGGCCGTGGCGATCGTCTCCCTGGCTGCCGCGACCATCAATATTGCCGGAAACTTGGCTCTGGCCCCCTATTACGGGACCTCGTCGGCGGCCGTGCTGACGCTTTTGGGCTACCTGATCTGGCTTGGCGGCGTGATGTTCGTGGAGCACAGCGCGCGTCGCCTGCCAGTCCGCGAGGCACTTACATATCAAGCGCATGCAACCCCAATGGCCTATGGCGACTAGCGCGGCTGTAAACATAGCGAATATCGCGGCTGCGGCGAATATCGCGGCCGCGCCAATGCACGGCGAGGTCAAGCTGCGCGCGGAGGGCTTGCGGACTCGTGACGGGCATTTGCTGGAATGGTTCACCTCGCTGCGGCCAGCTTCGCGCGTCGCCGTGTACAGCAGGCCCGAGCCGTGGCCGCGGGTTACGCTTGCACGCGTCGGGGGCGCGGCAATGCCCGAGCAATTGTCGTTCATCTCCCCTCAACCGAAGACGATCCCCAACATCCGCCATCGGCGCGACTGGTGGGTTGGAAGCATGCGCTTCATGCCCAACTGGTCTGGTGAGTCGCCGGCTGTGATCTGGAATCCGATCGCGGGCGCCGCAATGCTTGAGCAGCGAGCGCAAGATGTTCCCGTAGTCTTCGATTTGCTTGACGATTGGCTGGTCCACCCTGCTTTTGAGCGCATCGCAGAGCAGGTCGAGCGGGCGTACAAGTCGCTTTTCGAAGGCGTATCTGTCGTGACCGCCAACAGCGAGGCTACTTTGGCTCTAGCCCACAGGTTCGGACGCGACGACGCCTTTTTGCTGCGCAACGGCGTCGATCCCGAGCGCTTCGCACTGTCGCCGTGCGCGCACAAGCAGGTGACGGTCGGCTACGGCGGCAAGCTTGGCTTCCGTGTCGACGTCGAGCTGGTCGGCTCGGTCGCCGAGGTGCTTCCGCATGTGCGCTTCGAGTTCGCCGGCCCCGTGCTCTCCAAGGAGCAGGCGCGCGCGCTGCGCCGAATTCCCAATGTTGTGCTGCTGGGGGACGTGCGCTACGACCGTTACCCAAACATCATGCGCAAGTGGGATGTGGCCTGGGCGCCACACAGGCTCGGAGAGTTCGAGGTCGGCGGAGACCTGATCAAGCTGTACGAGTACCGCGCGGCCTGCCTGCCGACGGTCTCCACGCGCGTGATCGGGTGGGAGCGTGCGCTGGAGGGCGTCCGTGCCGTGCCCAGGGACGAGGTTGCCCGGACTCTCACAGACCTCATCGGTGGACGTCGGGCCGGAGAGATCCCGCGCGAGCCGGTTGCGCTGCCCGCGGAGACCTCATGGCAAGCCAAGGCGGAGTTTCTGCTCGATCGACTTGGCGTGGCAAACGATTCCGCGCAGCGCGAGTTGGGGGAGACGGTGAGTCGATGAAGCTGGCGATCATCGGAAGTCGCGGATTCCCGAGTACTTATGGTGGGTATGAGACGCTGGTACGGCACATCGCGCCGGAATGGGTCGGTCGAGGTCACGAGGTGACCGTTTACTGTCGCCAGCGCCCTGAGCGCAGTCGATCGACCTATGTCGAAGGCGTGCGCTGCATTTGGACGCCGGGGCTCGACTCGAAGAGCTGGTCAACCTTGAGCTTTGGCGCCAGCTCTCACGTTGACGCGGCCATACGCGGGTACGACGTTGCACTGGTGTTGAATGTCGCAAATGGCTTCTATCTCCCGCTACTGAAGGCACGAGGCATCCCCACGGTGGTGAATACCGATGGGATCGAGTGGGAGCGAGGCAAGTGGAGCAAAGTGGCGCAGAAAGTGTTCTATCGCGGCGCTGCGCTGACGGCGCGCTATGCGGATGTGCTGGTCGCGGACTCGCAAGCGATCGCGCGAATCTGGCAGCGACTGTTCGACGTGTCGGCGAGATTCATTCCATACGGCGCCCCCGTGCTCGACAAAACGCAAGACGATCGAGTCCGCTCGCTCGGGCTCAAACCGCGTACATATGCGCTGGTCGTCGCGCGGCTGATCCCGGAGAACAACGTGGAGCTGACCCTGGACGCTTTGGAGCTTCTGGATGGCAGCCGACCGCAGGCGGTAATCGTGGGCTCAGCCAACTATCCCTCGCCGCTCGAGGCTCGCTTGCGCGAGTTGGATGACCGCGGGCAGCTCAAGTGGCTCGGACATGTGCACGATCAGGAGTTGCTCACGCAGCTGTGGGCCAACTGCGGTGTGTACGTGCATGGACACTCGGTTGGAGGAACCAACCCCGCGTTGCTGCAAGCGCTTGGGGCAGGGGCGCCCACTCTCGCCCTCGACACGGAATTCAACCAGGAGGTGGTTGAGCGTGAGGAGCAGCTATTCCCATCTGATGCGACGACACTCGCCTCGAAACTTGTAACTACCTTGGGTGATCCCACGGTTCAAAACCGTTTTGCCCAGCACGGTCGTGCGGTTGTGGGTGAACGGTACGCCTGGGCTGACGTGTCGAGGGCCTACTTGGCGGCTCTCGAAGATGCTCGCGAGAAGGCCCCTGGGGCCGAAGATTGGGCCGGATCTACTGTAAAGGAGCTGTGATGGACGCTGAGCAGACAAATCAAAGCCTGGAGCTCGCTCTGGGCGGCCTGCGTCGGAGGGCGCTGTGGATCTTGCTTTGCCTGGTGCTTGTCACGGGCGCGGCTTACGGGTTCTCCAAGCGTGAGCAGAAGAAGTACACGGCCACCGCTTCATTGGTCTTCAACGATAGTCAGGCCAACCAGCAGGCGGCCGGGTTGCAAGCGGTAAGCGTCAATAACCAACAGGCGCAAGAGAACACAAACCTCAAGCTTGTACAGCTCGGCGACATGGCCGAAAAGACGGCGAGCCGTTTGGGTCAAGGACAGACCAAGGAAAAGATCAAAGAAGCCCTGAGCATCAGCGCCCAAGGTGAATCCAACATCGTGAATGTGGCGGCTACCGCTACGTCACCCACGCTGGCGGCAACCATTGCCAATACCTACGCAAAGCGGTTCGTCTTCGAGCAGCAGGAAAGCAATCACAAGTATTACGCCTCTGCTCTTGCGCTCGTGAGCAAGCAACTCGGGGCCCTAACGCCAGCCGAAAGGGCCGGTACCTCAGGTCTGGCGCTCGAGAGCCGTGCACAATCACTCGGGGTTCTCGCCGAACTGCGCAATGGCAATGTGCAGATCGCACAGGCAGCATCGGTCCCGACGTCTCCCTCCTCGCCCAAGACCGCGAGAAACACGGCCCTTGGCGCAGTGCTTGGCCTGTTGCTTGGGCTGGGCATCGCCTTCCTGCTCGAGCGCTTCGACCGGCGGATTCGTGAGCCCAAGGATCTGGAGACGGTCTACGGCTTGCCATTGCTTGGAGTGGTGCCAGAGAGCGGTGCCCTGTCGCGCTCTGCCACGAGGGAAGACGTCGGGCGGCGCCTTGATGGCAAGCGAGGCGGAGGCGTTCCATCTGATCCGCGCGCACCTGCGCTACTTCAACGTCGACAAGGAACTGCGGACGCTGCTGGTGGCCTCAGCCGTCCCTGGGGACGGAAAGACGACCGTGGCTCGACATCTGGCCAGCGCCGCGGCGAGGATGGGCGCGCGTACGTTGCTCGTCGAGGCCGACCTGCGTCGCCCGACGATGGCACAGCAGTTTGAAATCCATGCTGGGGCAGGTCTCTCGGACGTTTTGATCGGTGCGGTCGCTATGAACGACGCGATTCAATCGATCTCCCTGGATCGGCCGGCAACGGCGCCTCCGGAACGCGCACACTCGACGTACTTCTCGCGGGAGTTGTGCTGCCGCCGAATCCAGGGGAGCTGATTGAGAGTCGAGCTATGGAAAATCTTCTCGAAGGAGCACGATCTACGTATGACCTGGTCGTAATCGACACGCCCCCGTTGACAGTCGTGTCTGACGCGTTTCCGTTGCTGGGTAAGGTCGATGGCGTGATAATCGTCGGCCGTGTCGGGCGCAACCGGCGCGATGTCGCTGCGCGCCTGCACGAGACCCTGGTCGCTGCTGAAGCTCCCCTGCTTGGGGTCGTCGCGAACGGCTTCAAGGCAGGTCGGATCGGCTCCTACGGCTATGGCTACGACTACGCTCCCGCCAAGCCTGCTGATCAATCGTCTGGCATGCGCCTGTCGCCCAACGGTGTCTCGGCCGAGGCGCCGGTGCCAACGGCCAAGGGCTGATGCCGATGGTGGGCCTAGCGCACGCGTGAGCGCGAGCACGTGCGCCAATGGCGGTCAAGGTCTTCGATTGCGCGCTCAGCCGTTTGAGATCCGGACGGGCTATGGGCTTTCGCGCTTGTTGCCATCAGCTTTCCCCTTTGACCTGATCCTCTAGGAGCTCAAAAAGGGAGGCTCGGGCGCGACTCTGGCCCAAGTTTGGGGTTACCAAGAGGCATGAGGGGTAACTCAGCGGGCATGCACAGGAGTCTGGCAGCGAATTCAAAGCATCGCGTGGGAAAGCATCGCGTGGGCCGTCGTGCAGTCGCTCGGACTGCTGGCGGCCCTCGCGTCGAGTGCGTTTGCGGCTTCCACTCTTGCAGCCACTCAGCCGTTGCCCGCCGCCTCTACGGGCGGTGTGTCCAGCGTGACCCCTTCTTCTGCGTTCTACATGGGTCCCTTGACGCGAAGGCCTATCCAACGAATTACGTCTTCCAATACGGAGCGACCAAGTTCTACGGTGGCCAAACTCCTCTGGCCCCCGGAGGCCAGGCGTCGTCCACGATCCAGGTCAGTCAGGCGATTGGCGGTCTGCAAGCGAACACCACCTACCATTACCGGATTCTCGCGACCAGCGCGAGCGGCGCAACCCCCGGCGTAGACCGCACCTTCAAAACGCCCAAGGTTCCGCTATCGCTTCAGATCGCCGGCTCCCCCAATCCTGTGCCTTTCGGTGATCCCTTCGCCGTGCAAGGCATACTGACGGGCACCGGCAACGCGGGTCGCGTGGTGGCCTTGCAAACCAACCCTTTCCCATATGTGGCGGGCTTCAAGACACTCGGTAATTTCGAGGTCACGAGCTCGACCGGCAGCTTCTCCTTCCCGGTCGTCGGCCTGCTTACCAATACGCAATTGCGCGTCGTGACGACCGGCGCCCCCTATGTCACAAGTCCTGCTGTGGTTGAGGGCGTCGCGGTGCAGGTCACCTTGCACGTGCGTCGCGTGCACCGTCCACGTCGTGGCGAGTTCGTGCGCTTCTACGGCACGATCACGCCGGCCGAGTTGGGTGCTCACGTCGGCTTTCAACTACTGCGTCACGGCGCTCCCTCGGTCAATCAGGGCGGGACGATCGTCACGTCCGCCACACCGACTGTCTCACGCTTCAGCACAGTCGTACGCATCCGCCATCGCGGCGTGTACCAGGCGCTCGTTCAGGTATTCGACGGCTCACACGTCTCTGCCTACAGCGCGCCTATACGTATCGGCTGAGCCACAACATCGAGGTCGGCCACAGTCACTGCACACGCAGCGCTGAGCCGTAGGCTAGGTCTTACGCAGCGGTGTCTTGTTCGCTTTCTTTGCTTTGCTAGGGCACATCCGCTCACCTCGATCTTCGTGCTCTGATGGATGACGGCGCCATTCTGGGCGACGAGTTCTGTGGGCATTAGCAGGCTGGCGCGAACCTGCTTGCGCACCTCGACCACCCGACGAAAGCCGCCGCCCGCCTGCCCGATCTACGTTGCGCTTGAACTCGTCACTGTCCTGGTAAGCGCGCACAGGCTCGTATTGGCGCTCAGAACCGAGTGCGGTCCTTGGGGCAGGTATAGCTCCAGGCTATCGACGGGCATGTCAGGTAGTGTGTCGAAGTCGATGCGCGCAAGCCCCGACTTCTCGACGGTGGTGGAACCGAGCAAGACGATGCTCACCCCGTCGCCTTGCAGCACGACGACCGGCGAGGGGAATGCGTCTGCGACCGTGGGAGACAAAGTAGACGGGACCCGTCAACTCGCCCGCCAGCGCAGGAGTGCTCGCTCTGGCGATGCCAACAACCGAGGCTTTTGGGCACGCTGCAGGATTTGCCTCGAAAGATCGTATCCGGACATGCGCTCTGCAAGGTGGTGAGTCTCGATGGCAGCTGTTTGGGCAGCGCGACCTTGAGTTGCGCGAGATTTGCTTCGGCGCCCTGCTTTGTATTGGGGAATGCAAGCTTGACGTCGAGGCTCGCGCCGTCCGTATAGCTCGTGCGTCCACTAGTAGAGGCGGCTGAGTTTGGGTTTGAAAGCAAGGCTTCTGCAGTCGGCGGCGGCAAACGGGTTGGATATCTCAGCGCTCGCGTCTTGCGTTGCCGTGACCGTAGCGGTTACCTGCAGACGGTTGCAGTTCGTGGGGTTGAACATGAATTCGGGCCTGTCGATGTCGAGCGCTACCTTCTGTAGACGCAGCGGTACGCCGAGCACGATCTGTGGCAGTGGATTGCTTGTGATCTCGATAGCCGCGGTTTGCGGATTGACGTCCACTCGTGCACGGATCACAACCATGCCGAGGTTCAGTGGTCCCGCGATCGCTTCGGTGACGATGCTCAGGCCAAACGGCGCGCCCTCGTATCCGGCCGTGAGATAGATGTGCCCTGGCAATTCAAAGGGAAGAGATCCGGCGCCGGAGGAGATCAGCGTGCTGCCTATGAGCGAGGCTTCCGGGCACCGCCCGGCGTTGGCGAGAGCTTCCTCGCAGGGAGGTACGCTCGACAGCATCGCCGAGAGTCCAGCCGGAGCCTGCACCTGTATTTGGGATAGGTACGGTTCGCGGTCGCTGCGCGTGACCGCGAACGTAAAGGCGCTGAACATTCCGGCCTGGGGTGTGACGGTCCCAGCGAGAAACCCAGGGTGGAAGGGGTTGCCGAAGCAGTCCGTCACTTCGTAGAAGGAGGACGGGTCGGCATCCGGCGTGCCCGCCACGAGCAGGCTTTCCGGCGCCGGGGTCGTGCCCGGTGCGCTCCAGGCTTGCAGATCGGATGTGGTTCTTGACGGTCCGCAGGTCGCGGGATTGTCAAGTAGCGCGCGGGGCCCGCCGGTCAGCTTGATGCTCAACCTGCTGATAGGCAACTGCGGACTTTCAATTAGCGTCAACGTGAGTTGACCGGTTGCCGGGTTGGCTTGCACCTTTGCTTCGACCTTGATGTCAAGACCTTCCTCGCCTGGTTCGCCACCGAGTTCGACATACATGCGGTAGAGGTTTCCGTCAATCGCGTCTGCTTCGGTGCAAGGTGCTTGGTCAGGCCCGCCGCAACCGGGCGCGGCGAGATAGACACGTCCCTTGATCGGGCTCGCCAGCAGTGGCGTGACTGCTTCGGCGCTGCCCACGATCGACGCTTGCGGGCAATGACCAGGCGCGAGTCGCGCTTCGCCGTTGGGGCCAGGCTCTTCGCCTTCGCCCACTTCGCCTGGCGCGAGCGGTTCGCCGTCGACGCTCAGGCCTGTTGGGATGTCGATTCCTTGGGCGCCGCCGTGTCCGCACGCTTGCAGGCCGTCGGCCACACCGGGGCTGATCGACAAACCTTGCGCAAAGGTCATGCGCGTGGTGCGCAACGGTGGTGCGGCGGTCGCCTGGGGGTTTTCGCTCTGAGGGGCTGCGACGTTCACGGTCAAGCCCACAGGCGCATCTGCGAGCAACGTATCCGGCCTCACTTCGATTTCAGGCGCAAAAGGCAGGCGGTCGCAGCCTGTGGTTGTCGGAAAGGTCGATTTCGCCTGTACGTAGCGGCCCGATTCTTCCCAGGAATCGGCCCATACTGCCACCGCTCTGGGGCCCCGCCGCGCAGTCGCTCGGCATCGTTAGAAAGGGCACGGATTCTTCGCCGCTTTTAGCGCCGCCGCCTTCGCAGGTCCACTGTTGCTGTACCTCCGCCGCTCTACAGCTGAGTCCGCGCATGGGATCGTGGACAGCTTCCGCAGGCACACCCCACAGCGTGGTTTCCACGCCCGTGATTTCAAGCATGGGGAGGTCGTTGGCGACGAGGGCGAACCCATACCCTGCCGATGTACGCACAATGTGTCCCGCCAACGGGACCGTGACTTTGAAGGGCGTCACGAAGCCGAGTTCGGCGGTTTGATCGGCTCCCGTGGTCAAATTTACGATCGGCCCGAGTATGGCTTCGTTGCCTGCGTAGTGCAACACGAACATACCGACCTGCGAGTCAACGGGACAGGTCCCGCCGTCGAGGGCCTGCGTGCGACAGCGCGCTACCGCCAGCGGGTCGGCTGTGAATCCTGGCGGGAGGTCGATTATCAAGTCCTTCGGGTCACGCGTCGGGGTTAGTTGACCGCTGCCGACTTCTTCGGTGGCGAATTCGACCGTGCTTGTCAACGCATATGGATGGCCGCCAGCTTGAGTAAAGGAATATGGTTCGTTGACGAACCCGTAGCCGGGTAGGCCAGGGCCATATGGCACCGGGTTGTGCGGGTGGTCCGCATAGAGAAGCCGGAGATCGCAAACGGTTTGGCTTGCGCGCCGATAGCGCGCGCGGGTGCGATCGAGATGCCCGTTAGGCTTACGCCCACGAGCGTGACCCTTAGGGCGATCAGCGCCCTCCGCTTCATGGGGTCGAAGTGCAGGGGACGCGGTACGCGACGCTCGTATGAGTACCGTCCTGGAAGTTGAGCAGCGCCGCGAAACGGGTAGCCGCCCGACGGACATACGCGCGGGATCCTGATGCCGCGTGGGTAGTAAGGGACAGTCTTGCCGCTTAGCTCGCGGAAATAGGTGAGATGCAGTGGCCCGATCGTCGAAGAGAACGTTTCCAGGGCGAGGTCGGGGCCTTCGGGCCAGGTCTGAATCAAGGGGACGGAGGTGTCGAGTTGTTCGCCGTATGGATGCACGTCTTCCTGCACTGTGCCGGGAAGTACCAAGCGCGCCGAGACGGGTTCCAGTGCTTCGACGTAGAACAGCACTTCAAGGTGGTCTTCGACCGCTGGCCCCATGAGCGCATTGAGCGACGCCCTCTCATGGATGCTCTGGGAGCCGACCGGCACCACGGCGGTGGCGTTGCCAAAGCCGATGCGAGCATTGGCCGAGCAGCCGTCAAGTCCTGCGTCGAGCAGACGTGTGGGCTGGCAGTTGGCTTGTCCAAGCGTCGTGGTTGCGATCCCCATGTTGGCGGGCAGGCGAAGGTCGAAGCTGCTCATCGGGGCGGGGGGAGAGCCGCCCGGGCCTTTTATACCCAGCGAGATCTCGATCGTCGTGCGCTGACCTGCCACATCTGGGTCGAGCGAGACTTGCAGTTTGGCGGTCTGTGCGGCCCCGGCAGACCCGGCGATGCATGCACAGACAGCGAGCGTGAGCGCAAACGCTCTGATGAGTCTCATTGCACCTACCTGAGCTACAGGTTGACCTCGCCGTGGGCTTTTACGGTTATGGCAAAGCTGTAGCGGTTGATGGTTCCGCTGATCCCGAGGGATTTGCCGGAAGCACCCTTGAAGCTGCCCGTGCCGCGTGTGATGGTGAGTGTTCCGCCGAAGTAGCCGGTGCTGTTCTGCACGACGTAGTTGGTCTGGGCAACGCCGGTGATCGAGCCCCCATGAGGGTAGATCGTAACGGTCGCCATCACCGCTTTCGGATGGATCGTAAAAGTGGCGGTCACGGGCGCGTTATAGGTGCCGGCGGCCTGGCCATGCTCGACAAGGGCCGCTCCGTCTTCGCTGATGAGCTTGAGGTTGGCGTTCTCCACGAGATCCACCGTCTTTGCCTGCACGCCCACGGGGCTTCTGATGGCGCCCGAGGCACGTGTCGTAAGTCCGGCGATGCTCGCGAGAAGCGCCAGCGCGCAAACCGAGATCGTCAGCTACAGCCGGAATCGTCCCTATGCTACGTCTCATCGACCCTCCTCCTCATGAGAGCTCGCATAGTCGCAAAACGGACCGGTCTGGCCCGTGGCTTCGATTCGCGAGGATGCCCATTTCCATTCAAGACTCGCTTTAGCAAGATGTGGAGCCCCCTGAACCCCTGCATCTCGCCCTAACAAAGGCTACCGCATTAGATCCCATCTGCGGCTACATTTCGATTCTTTCGTCTGGCGGAATGACTCTGCTCATCGGGAGAGCAGGGTCGGTTCGAACACAAGCAAAGACCACGGGAACCGCTAAACAGCCTTCCCACGGCGCTGAACGATCCTCGGTTGGTGGGCCATTCGCTGTGCATGCGGAGGTGCTGTACGGCCGATCGATCTCTCGAACACTCGTCCAGCAGCGTAGGAGTCGCGATTACGATGCGCCGGTGGCCAATGGCATAGCGATCGGAGTTGACACGCGCGGTGGCCAGGATGCGTCCGTCATTTCTCTAAGCGAGCTTGGGCTTATCGGCCTGATGCTGTTGCCCGGCGCGCTGATCGTCTTCCTCGGGTTCAATGCCGGTGGGTACTTTCCCGGTACCCCTGCGGTAGCGGCGCTGGTGCTGACTCAGATCTTGCTCGTGCGAATCGTGCAGGCGCGCCATCCCTTCGAAGGTCTCGCGCCGATAACGTTGGTGGCGATAGGAGCACTCGCCTGCTACGCGGCGCTGACGCTGGCTTCGGGGATCTGGTCGCACTCGATGAGTCGAGCCCTGATCGAGTTCGACCGGGCCTGGCTGTACCTGCTCGTGCTCGTCCTTTTCGGGACTGTGCAAGCAAGTACGGACAATCTGCGCTGGCTGGTATGGGGTCTAGTGTTTGGTGTGTCGATCGTGTGCGTCTCGGGCCTGGTGACACGAGTGCTCCCCAACGTGTGGCATACGGCTCCGGGCGTTTCCAACGAGCGCCTGAGTTATCCGGTGACCTACTGGAACACACTGGGTCTGCTGGCGGCACTTGGGATCGTGCTCGCCTTCCATCTCAGCTGTAGCCTCAGCGAGCGGCGCGTCGTGCGCGTGCTCGCCGCCGGCGTGCTGCCGCTGCTGGCGGTCACCCTGTTCTTTACGTTCTCGCGCGGAGCGATGCTTGCCGGTACGGTGGGCCTAGTGGTATACGTGCTCGTGGCGCGCCCCCGAGGTCTGCCTAGCGCAGCGCTTGCGGTCATTCCAACGACGGCGGTGTTGATCCTCTTCGCCTATCGCGCCAACTTGCTGGATACGCTCGATCCGACGACCCGCCGGGCTGTCGCTCAGGGTCACCAGGTGGCACTGGTGGCGGGCGTGTGCGTGTTTGTGGGTATGGCGGCACGGTTGCTGCTCGCTTCAGTGCTCGACCCACGATTGAGGCGCTGGGCGCGCAGATCACAACTCGACGCGTCGCTCAAGCGTGGCGCAACGCTTGCCGCAGTCGCGGTGGCTGTTGTGCGCGTTCTTCGCACTTGGAGCGTCCCACGTTCTCGCTCACGACTGGGATCGCTTCATCGGCGGCGCTTCCACCACCGCTAGGGGCGGCGATCTGCGCCAGCGCTTGACCGACCCCTCCAACGACGGGCGCACGCCGCTTTGGCAGGTTGCTCTGCGTGGCTTCAGCGCCTCCCCATTCCACGGCGCCGGCGCCGGCATGTACCAGACGCTTTGGGATCGGGAGCGCTCCCAATTCGCCTATGTGGTCAACGCACACAGCCTCTACCTGCAGGCGATGGCCGAGCTTGGCGTTCCCGGCCTGCTGCTGCTGCTGGTGCTGGTGGGTGCGACGATCCTCGGCCTGGCGTTGCGAGCGCGCGGGCGACGGCGCACGCTCTACGGGGCCTTGTTGGCGGCGGCGGTTGTATGGGCATTGCACGCTGGCGTCGACTGGGACTGGGAGATGCCGGTCGTAGCGATCGGCTTTTTCGCCATCGCTGGCCTCGCGCTAAGTGCGGGCGGGCGGGCGGGCAGCGGCTGGGTACCAAGCCACAACACACGCATGGTGCTCGCTCTGCTTTGCCTTGCCACGGTCGTCCTGCCGGTGTCGATCATCGGCTCGCAGACAAGGCTGGGCCAGGCCGAGCACGCGCTATACGCGTCCGATTGTGCTGCCGCGACACCGGCCGCGCTGTCGTCGATCGGTTGGCTTGACGTCCGCCCGGAACCGTATGAGATCGTCGGCTTCTGCGACATCCAGCGTGGCCAGCTTCATCTAGCCATCACAGCGATGCGCGAGGCTCGCAGCCACGATCCCGGAAGCTGGGAGACCTACTATGCGCTTGCGATCGCCCAGGCTTCGGCCGGCATCGACCCGCGCGCGAATATTGAACAGGCCCTACGCATGAATCCGCGGGAGCCGCTCACCCGCGAGGCGGCCAAGCAGCTCGGTGGCTCTAGCCCCACGGGATGGGTGAAGCATGCTGGCGTCGTGCGAGCGGCTGCGCTGAAGAGCAACGATCTCTCGATCGTCCCGTCGTCCTACTAGTTCATCGCGTCGCGCAGCTTCTCGAGCGCGCGGTAGACGCGGCTCTCGACGGTAGTGAGCTGCTCGCCGGTGAGCTTTGCGATCTCGGGCACAGTGAGATCGGCGCCGAAGCGCAGCGAGACCGCCTCGCGCTCGACGCCGCTCAGCCTGGCAAGAGCGTGCTCGAGTCGCTCGCGATCTGCCAGGTCGTAGAGCTCGTCATCGGTCAACTCGTCGATCTCCAGGTCCTCGCTGGAGACGAAGCCCGGGCCGGTGGCGAGGAGCTCGAGCGCTCTGCCCTCGCCGGCCTTTCTGCGGACGTGGTCTGAGAGGCAGTTGAGCGCGATCGCATACAGCCAAGTCTTGGTGCTCCCCTTGCGAGGATCGAAGCGCCTGCGGGCGCGCAGCGCCCGCTCGCACGTATCGCCGAGAAGTTCCTCGGCCAGCGCCGTATCGCCTGTCCGATATCTGAGG
The DNA here is from genome assembly GCA_963723175.1 of uncultured Solirubrobacterales bacterium. GTDB lineage: Bacteria > Actinomycetota > Thermoleophilia > Solirubrobacterales > Solirubrobacteraceae > Palsa-744. The sequence continues at coordinate 284,649 of CAVRPO010000008.1, forward strand.
AAGGCAAACAGGCCCTGAGCGTGCTCCTCATAGAGCCGCTCGAATCCATCGTCGCGTATGCCTCGCACCAGCTCTCCTATCGTCCTTATGTCCAGGCGAGCAAGCTTCAGCCAGGAATCCGGACGCTCGTTCGTATGAGGTCGCATGAGCCACTCACACGAAGACGAACATCTCCCCGACGACCTCCGGCATGTTGCAGACGCGCTCCGTAATGAGCGCCCGACGCTCGACCCGCTTGCACTGGATCGAGTGAAGCTCAGGGCGATGAGCGCGGTCCGGCGATCTACATCCTCACGACACAAGGGATCTTTCATGAAGCGACACCTGACGACACTTTTCACGGTTGGATTTCTAGTGCTCGGAACCGGCGGCACGATGGCGCTGGCGGGCGGCGGCAACGGCAAAGACGGCGGTGGCAGCGCCAGCTTCAGCCAGTACCGTCCAGAATGCCCGAGCGGCTATGTGCTGCAGGGTCGCCATTGCATCCCGATCCCGCCCCCGCGCTGCCCACGTGGTTATGAAGTGAGCGCCGGCAAGTGCGTTCCTACACCACCTCCGACGTGTCCGTCCGGTTATGAACTCAAGGGCCGCAACTGCATTCCGATCCCAGTCCCCCGTTGTCCGCATGGCTTCCTGTTCGAAGAAGGCAGCTGCCATCCGATCAGTGGCCAGGGTGGCGGTGGCCAGGGCGGCGGTAAAGGTGGCGGCGACAAAGGTGGCCAGGGCGGCAACAAAGGTGGCCAAGGCGGCCAAGGCGGTGGCTTCCCCGGCGGCGGTAAAGGTGGTCAGGGCGGCGGTAAAGGCGGCCAAGGCGGTGGCTTCCCCGGTGGCCAGGGCGGCGACAAAGGCGGCCAAGGCGGCGGCTACCAAGGTGGTAAAGACGGTGGCTACGGCGGCAAAGACAACCAGGGCTACGGCGACAAAGGCAGTCGCGGTCACCGTTAGGCCGGCCTGATGGGCAAGCGTACGGCGGCGGCTGTCGTGTGGCTGGCGATCCTTGTGGGGATCGCCGCGACAGCCGTCGTCCTACGCAATCGCGGGGGCGAGGATCTATTCCGGGTCGAACAAGCTCGCTCGCTTGGCTCGAGGACCGCAACGGTGTTGAGCGCGGCCCGCGTTGAGGCCGTTGTGGCGCAGGCCCCCGAGCCGGTGGCTACGGACAGGCGCACGCGCCCCGCTCGAGTGAGCTGCAAGCCAGGAGGCCCGGGGCCGCTGCGCAATCCTTGGGTCTGCACGATCGAGTATCGCTCCGGCACTCGCGCTCACTACCGCGTGCAGGTCCAGCCAGACGGCTACTACAGGGGTAGCGGCACTGGAATCATCGACGGCTGTTGCGTGAAGACTCCCACATTGGCTTGAGCACCCGAGCGCTTTCTCCGCGGCGCCTGAGCGGGCCGATCGGCAGATTTTCCGGATACGGTCCATACACCCATCGCTCATCCCGAGCGCGTTCCACCATAGGCGTGGCAGTGCTTCGGTGGGTTCGCATTAGCCAAATCTTCGCGGAAAACTACGCAATTTTTGCTCAAAACTACCCGCAAAATGCGCATTCAAACAAAAATCTGTATCATTTCGCTCACTCCGGACGATTCGGGACAGGATATTCGAATATATCGAATAGAGTTGGCCTCAGGAGTTCGGGCCTAATGAATAGTCGGCTAATGGCCGACACCAATTAGAGCCGCTCATATCGGGACGGAGCCCAAGGAAAAGGACATACACGGAATGATCGCCGCAAGCGGGAGCCAAGGACGAGTTCATGCTGCGCCAGCGTGTGCTGAGTTTGGCCGAGGCGCCGCACGAACTGTAGGAAAGCCCGCCCTGTGGGCTATCGAATGGACGGCTTTTCGCGCCGTGAACAGTGCTTGTTGTGCGGAGCACCTGTCATGAGTGGCGTGGAACCAACGATCGTGGTTGCCGACCACCAGCAGGTGAGCCGCCTTGGGGTGCGCATGGCGCTGATGCGGGGAGGCTTCCAGGTTGTCGGCGAAGCGGCCGACTGCGATGGCGCCGTCAACGCCGTCATACGCGAGCGCCCAGACGTGTGCCTACTCGACGTGTCCATCCCCGGCGGCGGCATCGAGACGGCACGCCGCGTTGCCGAGGCGGCGCCGGCGACGTCCGTGGTCATGCTGACCGTCTCCACCAATACCGAGGATTTGCTTGCGGCGCTAAGGGCTGGAGCTGTCGGCTACCTGCCCAAGGACACCAGCCCCGACCGACTTCCGGCGGCGCTCAGCGGTGTGCTCAAGGGCGAGGCTGCGCTGCCGCGCACACTTGTAGGCCGCGTTTTGCAGGAGTTTCGTGCTTTCACGGTAGCGACGGGTGCAAGCCCCGTGCGTGTGGGCAATGTGCAACTGACGCCGAGGGAGTCGGAGATCCTGCGAATGCTCGGCTCGGGCTTGACCACGATCGAGGTCGCCGACATGCTCTCGCTCTCGCCGGTCACCGTTCGTCGTCACATCTCAGCCGGAGTGACCAAGCTCGGTGTCTCTGACCGAGACGCCGCGATACGTGCGATCGAGCCTCTCGCCGCAGCCGGCTAGGAGTTTTGACAACTTGGTCGTGCCCCCTGCGCTTGAGGCGCAGGTCTACGGGGGCCGGCTCAGACGAGTTCTGCCCGCACGGCAAACACGGCAGCCTCGACGCGGCTGTGGACCCCAAGCTTCTCGAAGATGTTCGTTACGTGCTGCTTGACGGTGTGCCGACTGATGGACAGCTCCAGTCCGATGGCGGCGTTGTCGGCCCCCTCGACCAGTAGCCGTAGCACGTCCTTCTCGCGCGTGGTCAGCTCCAGCCCATCGACACTGGGCTGCATTTGCCCGGTGGCGTGGTTGTTGGGGCTCGCATGTCTCGTAAGAGCGTGCACGACCTCCCGAGAGAGCACAACGTGGCTGCCGGCCGTCTGACGGATGCTGTCGATGAGTTGATCCGCTGGTGTGCTCTTGAGGATGTAGCCGCAGGCGCCCGCGTCCAGCACCTCGAGCACATCGGCCGCCTCGAGCGAGGCGGTTAGAACGATCATGCGGACCTGAGGGCACGTTGTCGCGATCCGTCGCAGCGCCTCGGCGCCGGGCGTGTCGGACATGTCGAGATCGAGCACGATCAAGTCTGGTTCGAGCTTGCCCGCCAGGGCTACCGCTTCGGCTCCGTCCTTCGCCTCGCCCACCACGCTCACGTCGGCGCTCTCCAGCATGTCGCGCAGGCCTTCGCGAAAGAAGTGATGGTCGTCCGCCAAGACGACACGTAGATCATTGCCCGCGCTGTTCACACGCCGAACATAGTCGAATCGGGCGTCCGGTGCTGGGCTCGCTTTGGGTTTTGAGGAGCAGTCGAGGGGTAGCTGTACGGAAGCCCGCTTGCGGTTATCTACTTAAACGCCCGCCTGTATCGACGCGAGTGTGTCCAGTCGGCTCAAAAAGGGTCAAGAGCTACACAGGGTAGACCGACACAAGTGAGCACATGCCCACGTCCCATGCCCATCCCCGGCAGGAGGCCATGATGCTCAAGCTTCTAATACGCAATTTTTCTGTATTTCTACTACTCGGCGCCTTCGCCGCACCATCGGCGTTGGCGACTCAATCCTCACATCATGCAAGATCTCATGCAGTTCACTCCCACGGAGTTCATCGCAGGGCAAAGCACAAACGTCGCCACAAACGCATCGCCACAACCGTTGCGTCGCGCACGGCGGCGACTATCTCCACGACAACGCTACTCGGGGATAGTGCGGTGGAGACGCGTGTTGACTCTCTCAAGGCAGGCCATGCCAGGGCGTTTAGTTTCCAGGCGTCTGTATCTGGGAGTGGCGAACTGGCGCACGTCTACGTCGACGCTCACAGCGCGGCACGTACTCTGACTGTCGGTTTGTATAGCAACGTCGCCGGTAGTCCAGGCTCGTTGTTGAGTACGGGGACGATCTTGAACGCTCAAGCCGGCGCCTGGAACACGGTGTCGCTAGGGCCAGTTGCTCTGCTCGGCGGCGAAACCTATTGGCTGGCAGTGCTTGGAGGGAATGGGACGCTCCGAATCCGTGACCGTAGCGCTGGGCCGTGTCTGAGTCAGACTGACGCTCAGTCTGGCCTCAAGGCGCTGGCTTCGTCCTGGAACGTAGGTGAGACATCCTCGACCTGCCCGATCTCCGCCTATCTGAGCGGAGCGAGCTTGATCGCCGATCCGCCGCCGCCGATTGAACCGGTAGAAACGACCCCTCCGGTACAAAAAGGTCATCCGGCAGAAACTCCTCCAGTCGAAAAAGTCGCTCCGGCTCCGATCGCGGGATTCGTATACGCGCCAAGCGCGCCGACCGTAGGTAAGGCGGTCAATTTCAATGCGGCCAGCTCGACCTGCGCGGATAGCCCCTGTACCTATGAATGGTCCGATGATGGATCCAACGCCCGGCCGACGACGGTTCTCTGGCCGCTTGGCAGCGGACAGACGATGTCCTTTACCTTCCAGGAAGTGGGAACCAAGTATGTGCGCCTGGTGATAACAAATGCGGCAGGTAAGAGCGCGACGGTCGAGCATAATGTCGCGGTCGCCGCGGAATCTTCAACCCCCCCGACGGAAACCAAAGAAACGACAAAAGAACCGGTCAAAGAAACCCCTGAAGAAACCAAAGAACCGGTCAAAGAAGAACCAAAAGAAGAAGTAGCCAAAGAACAGCCAAAAGAAGTTGTCAAAGAAGAACCCAAAGAAGTCAAGAAAGAAGAATCAGGCAGTCAGACCAACTGTATAAAAGTGCCGTCGGCCTGCGGCTACCCCGACTCGACCAACACCGGAGTACCGGCTGGCACGACCTTGAAATCCCAAACAAACGACATTACGGTGACCACTCCCGGAACGACGATCAAGGACGTCGCTCTGGAAGGCTCGATCAGTGTTGAAGCAAACAATACGACGATCGAAGACACCGATGTCACGGTAAACGGGACCCAGACATGCGGTGAATCCTGTGGTGGGCGGGGAATCTGGATAAAGCCCGGTGTCACCGGCACGTTGATCCAGAACGTCGCCTGTCACGGTGGGGCACTGTCAGGCAGCAACGTAACCCAGTACTGCGTCATGAGCAATAATTCAACTACCACAATCAAACAGCTGTATGCCTACAACTGCACCGAGTGCCTTGCGGGGCCGATGAACCTCTCGAACTCCTTCATCAACGAGAGCGGTGCAACGATTCCCCAAGAACATTATGAGGATATCTACTACGGAGGTGGCGGCGGTCCGCTGATCGTCAACCACAACACGATGCTCAACCAGCAGGGCCAGACGGCGGTCGTGTTCGCCAGCGTAGATTTCGGCAACCAGACGACGCTCACCATCACAAACAACCTGATGGCGGGAGGCGGCTACACGATCTACGGCGGCGGTAGCGGCAGCGGCGGCAAAGTCGTCGGCCCAGTCACGATCACGGGCAACCGCTTCAGTCGTGAGTTCTATCCAAACGGCGGCTCCTATGGCGTAGCCGCCTACATGAACGAAGCGGTCACCAGCTGGTCGGGCAACGTATGGGACGAAACGTTGAAGAGCGTCGAACGCTAATCCCGGCGAGATAGCAAGGCAGCAAGCAACGGAGGCGGCTCGAAGTCGAGTCGCCTCCGTTTGACGCTCTCTAAAGTCCCGCTGACGCTCGAAGCCGCCGGTCGCGGATTACTCGACGAGGTGTTGCACGGAGCTCAGCAGAGCGCGACCTTGTCCCCGTCGCCGACCTGAAGACGCATCGCTCGCGGTACCGAGAAGTCTCGGAAGACCCTGGCCTCGCGACCGACGATGCTTCCCACCAGGCGCCCACCCACGTGGATCACGCTTGCCCCGGCAAACAGGATCGAGCGCTCGATCTCGGCGCCCTCGACATGCACGCGCTCGCCGATCGAAGTATGCGGCCCGATATAGGAGTCGATCACGCGGGCGCCGGCGCCAATGATGATCGGCCCACAGAGCACGCTCGAGCTCACCGACGCGGTCGGATCGATGAACACGCGTCCTTCAAAGCGGTTGCCGTCGCGTTGAGGAGGCGCTGCCTGCGGCTCGAGCCCGTCCAAGACTGCGCGGTTCATGTCGAGCAGGTCGATCGGGTCGCCAAGAAAAGCCCGCCACTCGCGCACGACGCGCACCTGCATACGCGCATTCTCACGGGCGATCAAGCACTCGGCAAGGGTTCTCAGCTCGACCCCAGAGCTTGTCGAGGGGTAATGCAGGCCCTCGAGCGCGCCCACTCCAAGGATGCAAACGCCTGCCATCCCAAGCGCTGAGTTGCTCGGATCGAGCTCGGCGACGCGAAGTATCTGCTGTGTGGAGGGTCCCAGCGGTTCGGAGTTGCGAGCACCTTGCGCAACGAGCAGCACCACGTCCGAGCTCTCCTCGCTCAACACATCGAGAAAAGGCCGCAACGGCTGACCCAAGAGTCCATCGGAGCGGTGCACGATCGTCGCGGCGCCGTCCGCGAACTGCGCAATCGAGCGCAGCAAGTCCGCCGGGTCGGTTTGCGCCTGATGGGTCAGATAGCGCACGGGCGGGCGCGGCTGGCTGTCGCTCTCGATGCAGATCGAGATCTCCTCGACCAACTCCGCGGGCGCGAGAACGGCGACCTCCTCCACGCCGGCCGCGGTCAAAGCGTCGAGCACGTGGCAGACGATCGGCCGATTGGCGATCCGCTGTAGCGAGGTTGTGCGGGTAGCGTCCAGCCACGGTCCCGTAGAGCGGGCCGTAGGAGGGATCAGGATGACACCCCTGACTTGCACCCATACAAAACGTTCGCAATAGCCCAGTGCTCGCACGCGAATTTGAGATCCGCCAAAAACGTCCATCCCATGCAGTAGCATCTGGAACAGTGCCTGAGTGCCACCCACCTTCCGCCGTGGCGGTAAGGATGCGCGTGCTGTTGGCGATCATGACGATCTTTGTCGTCGCAATCGCCACCGTCGTGCTGCTCGCGCGGCCCGGTGGCGCGTCAGCAAGCACAATGGCCACGCAGGCGCACGCAAAGAAGAAGGCGTCCCACAAGCAGACGAAGCTCACCCGCTGTGTCGTGGTCAAGTCCAAGCACGCCTCGGGCAAGTCTTCTAGACGTCGTTCGGCCGCTAGAGGCAAGTCTGTGGTCTGCACGGTCTTTCATCTTCGCCCCAAGGCGCCCCAGGTGCGCGGTGGCGCTGCCGTGACGCTCGGCACTGGATCAAGCCCTGCGGCGGCAGGGACCAATCCGCCTGTGCTTCAGCTGGTTCCGCCAAGCGAAGAACCGATTCCGCCAAGCAAAGAAGTCCCGCCAAGCAAAGAAATCCCGCCCAGTAAAGAAGTCCCGCCGAGCAAAGAAGTCCCGCCGAGCAAAGAACCGGCTAAAGAACCAACCAAAGAACCGCCGGGCAAAAAAACGACTCCGCCGGTTGAAACCGACGGCACTCTGGTCGGCAGCACGACGGTGCAACCTCACGTCGACACCGATACGGCCGGCTCCGCCGAAGCCTTTCAATACGAAGCCGAGGCCGGTGGAACCGTAAACAGCCTCGTCCTCTATGTGCCCAAGGCGAGTACAGCCTCTTCGATCGTTGTCGGGCTCTACAGCAATGCTTCAGGACATCCGGCGACGCTGTTGACCAGCGCCACGATCGAAGAACCGACCGCGGACGCCTGGAACAGCGTCGAAGTTCCGCCGGCCATCGTGAGCGCCGGCTCGGAATATTGGCTGGCGGCCTTGGCGCCAAGTGGCGAGCTTGCGGTCGCCGACGTGGAACGCGGCGGGGAACCAGCGCAGGAAAGTAGATCCCACTCGCTTGAAGAACTGCCTTCCTCATGGGGCACTGGAGCCTCTTATTTCAACTCCCCCGCCTCGTTCTACGCCTCCGGAGCCGCCGTGAGCAAAGCGCCGGAAGAACCCAAAGCCCCGGAAGAACCCAAAACACCAGAAGAACCTAAAGAACCCAAAGAACCGGAAGAGCCGGTGGCAAGCTTCAGCTACAGCCCCAGCTCGCCCACGGTTGGCCAGCCGGTCACATTCAATGGCTCCAGCTCGACATGCCCGGGCGGGCCCTGTACGTATGAATGGTCCAACGACGACGGTCCGAACCAGCCGATCCCGCCACAGACGCCGCTGGGCAACGGCAAGAGCATCTCGTTGACCTTCTCGACCGCCGGCATTCAGTACATACGTTTGCTGGTCACCAACGTGCTAGGCCAGTCGGCCACGGTTGAGCACAATGTCACCGTCGCCCCCGAACCACCGCCGCCACCGCCACCGACCGCGCCTGGCAACACGACGGCGCCGAAGATCAACGGCACCGCCGAAGTTGGCCAAACGCTGAGCGCGACCACCGGCAGCTGGGCAGGGAGCACGCCGATCAGCTACAGCTACCAGTGGCAGCAGGATGGCGCCACGAACATCGCAGGCGCGACAAGCTCGAGCTATGAACCGGTGGCAAGCGACGTCGGCCATACGCTCGACGTGGTCGTCACCGCCAGCAACAGCGTCGGCAAAGCCTCGGCCACAAGCGCCCAGACCGCGGCCGTCGCCAAAGAAGCAAGCGTGGGCGGCCAGCAGACCAACTGCATCAAAGTTCCCTCGGCCTGTGGATATCCAGATGCCACCAATACCGGCGTGCCGCCCGGCACCTCGTTGAAAAGCGAATCGCAGAACATCTCGGTGAATAAAGCCGGAACCACGATCAAGGACATCGCCCTCAACGGCGCAATCAGTATTGAAGCCAACAACACCACGATCGAAGACTCCGAAATCACGGTCGAAGGAACCCAGACGTGCGGCAAATCCTGCGGTGGGCGCGGAATCTGGATCAAGCCCGGCGTCACCGGCACGGTCATCAAGAACGTAACCTGCCACGGTGCGGCTCCCACGGGCGAAAACGTCACGCAGTACTGCATCATGAGCAACGACTCCGACACCACGATCGAACACCTGCACGCCTACTACTGCACCGAGTGTCTGGCCGGAGCGATGGACCTCTCGGAATCGTTCATCGACGAGACGGGCGCCATGATTCCCGAAGAACACTACGAGGACATCTACTACGGCGGCGGTGCCGGCCCGCTGATCGTCAACCACAACACGATGCTCAACCCCGAGGGCCAGACGGCAGTCGTGTTCGCCAGCGTCGATTTCGGCGATCAGACGACGCTCACCATCACAAACAACCTGATGGCGGGTGGCGGCTACACGATCTACGGCGGCGGTAGCGGCAGCGGCGGCAAAGTCGTCGGCCCTGTCACCATCACCGGCAATCGCTTCAGCCGCAAGTACTACCCAGAAAGCGGCTCATACGGGGTCGCCTCCTACCTTGAAAACTCGGTCACCAGCTGGTCGGGCAACGTTTGGGACGAAACGCTGAAGACCGTCCCTATGCCCGGCGGTTGAGTGCACCCAGCATTCGCGCGCGCAGCTCGCCCTGCACGAAGCGCCGAAACTCAGCATCTTCCACGCGCGGCACGCGCCTTACAGCCGAGCGCAAGTAGCCGTATAGAAAAGCGATGCCAGATAGCCCGCGCGGGCGCGAAAGCGCCAGCTTGAAAGCACGCAAGGTCACCCATGGAAGCGTGAAGTGCACGATGTAGGCGCACTCGCCATGGCGGGCACGCCCTCTGAGTGTGCCGTCGGCGCTGCCCCAGGGACGGTGGTGGTGGGCGACCAGCTCAGGGTATGCGCGGGTTCGGTAGCCGCGCAGGCGCGCATAGGTCTCATCAATCGTGTCCCAACCAAGTCGTTCCTGCATACCGCCAACCGCCTGCAGGCAGCTGCGCGAATAGCACTTCAGCGTGCCAGGCACGTGGTGCTCGGAGGGGATGCCGACGACCTTCCAGCCGGTCCCTTCCGGGTTGGGATCGGGGTCGGCGTACACGCCTCCGGCAAGGCCCAGTTTCGGGTCGCGCTCGAACTCGCCCAGCACTCGCTCGAAGTAGTCGCTCGGCAACTCGGTGTCGCCATCGAGCTTGGCTATGTGCGTGAAGTCCTCCCAGGCGACGCTGTTCAAGCCAAGGTTGAACGCCCGCGCCTCGGCGGCAGTGGCAAGGCGGTCCGGCACGACCCCGATCTTGGGCAGCTTGGAGGTGTCCAACACGCGCAGGAAATCGATGCGCTCGCTCAACTCGCTGAGAATCTCCGCGGTACGGTCGGTCGAGCCGTCGTCGACGACGATCCACAGATCCGGAGGACGCGTCTGGGCCGCGACCGCGTTCGCGACCAGCTCCAGGTATGCCTCCTCGTTGCGCACAGGAGAGACCAACAGCAGACGCTGATCGTCGTGCTCCCGGTATGCCAGAGGCTCGTGCGTCTCGACGGGTGTGGCAAGGGGCTCGGGCGGCGTGGCGCTCGTCTCTGCTGGGGTGGAGTGGATTTGGGCGGGTGCGCCGAAGGTCGCCTCGGTAGGCGTGTCGAGAATCTCGGGCATCATCTAAAGCAACGCTCAAACGCCCACGCGCTTGCGAGGGCAGCCGGCCTGAGAGGCCGTTTGTATCGCCTCACGGATCACACGCTCGATCGTCGCTCCAGCATCCTGCCAAGATGCTCCGACGACGCTATCGGCGGCCGTACGCGCGGCGGCGGCACGCTCTTCGGCGGACCGCTCAACCAGGGCCGAGAGCGCGTTGGCCAAGTCAAAGGGTGTCGGGGGGGCATACACGACCTCAGGGTTGTCGAGCACCATCCGGTTGTGCTCGGCGTCGTTGACTACGGGGATGCACCCTGCCGCAAGCATCTCGTGGGGGGCGAGCGAGACATTGGTCGCGGAGAGAACGAGACCGGCGACACAGCGGTTGTAGAGAGCGTTCAGATCCTTTGGAGCAAGCAGCCCGTGGTTGGTCGCGGCAAACGGTAGTCCGCGCGCGGGCTCGCCATACAGGTGGATGTCAACCTCGGGATGGCGCTCGGCGAACAGGTCCAAAGCGGCAGAGGCAAGCTCGAACGCACGGCGGGGAGTGGAGGGCCGCGAATACAGACAGACCCCGGTGCGCTGAGCGTCTGGGTCTAGTCGATAGCGCTCCAGGTCGCAGCCGAAGTCAAACCAGTCCGTGCTCATCCCGTACTCGCGCTCGAGCATGCCGGCCAGCCAGCGCCCAGCGGTCAGCCCATGGAAGCCGAAGCGGTAGGTGGCCTCGGCAAGCAGGGCGTTGCTTCCGGCCGCGTAGAACAGCGGCTCATAGTCCTGCACCAGATACATACGAGCCCCCTTGGCGGGAGATGTCAGCACCGGATAGGCGGTTTCCCAGGAAGTGGCGAAGATCGCATGCGCGTCGGCGATGCCGTCGGCGACGTCGCGAATCTCGGCTTTCAGCGCAGGCCACCAAGCGCGCATCGTGCCTCGATGCTGCTCGATCGACCAGCCATGACGGTCCTGCAGGTAGACAGTGCAGTGGTGTCCGGCACTCTCGAGCGCGCAAGCGAGTCGGCTGATCGTGGTGAAGCCCCCGGCTCCGGCACTCTGGGGTACGCAGACCCACGCCACCTCCAGCGGCTCTCTGTCGCGTAGCGGTAGCGGTGTGGGCAGGGTCCAACCGGCGCCGGCGATCTCCGCGGCACGCACAAGGTCTTCGCGGGCGACCGGCAAGGGCACGCTGCCGGCAGGAGATAGCCAATCGGCGGCGCGGGCACGCAGCCGCGTTGCCACTCCGCCATAGCCTTCGGCCTGAAGCAGCCGGCGTGTCTGCAGCATGCGCTCGCGCACCGTGGGACGGCTCATGTGTAAAAAACGCGCGCCGCCTGACTGAACTTCTACTAGGCACGTTCCCTCAAGGCCGCTCATGTGTTGTGGAGAGGCCCATAGGTGGCCGGCGAGCGCTTGCGTTAGTGGACAGACCCGGTGTTCTCGCTGGGTCGTAGTTCGATATCGCGCAACCTGAGACGGGTGCGCAAAACGGACTGTGTTCTATCTGTCCGGACCATCTGAAAAGGTGCCGCCGTGTTCTGTACGCGCTCCGATCGGTTGCGGTTTCAAGCAATGTGGCACCGCAGGCCTTCCCGTGGCGTTCGTCCTGTCGGCATTTAGATCGGAGGCGTATGACAACTGGCAACGGCAGGTGCCCGGCTTCGTCTACGTTAGGAAGGTCTTCGGTCTCGTGGTTCTGCTCGTCGGGTGCGCGGCGCTGTTCTCGCCCGTGGCCTCGGCGGAATCGCTTTGTACGGATTCGTGGGTTGGGCCGGCCGAAGGCGAATGGTCTGAAACCGCCAGTTGGTCCGCGGGGTGGGTGCCGACCTCCACCGACGTCGCCTGCATCGGGGCAGGGAAGACCGTGAAGGTCACCGGTGGGGTTGGGGCGGTCACGGGAGTGGTCCAGGGAGCAGGGACCCTGGAGGTGCAGGCATCCTCGCTTGAAATCGCCAGCTCGTTGGAACCGTCGGTGATCAGTTCGTTTACGCAGACGGGCGGGACGCTCACGGGCGCCGGTTCCCTTCAGGTCTCGAGCTCCCTTTCTTGGACCAGGGGAACGATGGCGGGGTCGGGGCAGACGGTAGTGAAGGCGGGAGCGGTAGCCATCCTGAGCAGCGGGGAAAACAAGTTCTTGGCTACGCGCACGCTCACTAATGACGGCACGATGACTCTTTCCGAAGGGCAGTTCTGGATGTCGTCCGGGGCGGACCTTGACAATGTCGGCACGGTCATCGCGAACTCTGAATACGGCATACCCGTCGTTCGGGGGAAGCGTCGATCGTCAACGCGGGTACCTTCGAAAAGGCGAGTGGGGCGGGCACGACCGAAATCGAACCGAGCTTCGAAAACAGTGGGACCATAAATGCTTCAGTGGGCGAATTGAGGTTCAACAAATCGCTCACCCTGTCTTCGGGCAAGCTCGAAGGCAAACTCTATTTCGGCGGGTCCACCACGACGGCCAACATCAAAGGCGAAGCGGCGTCTGTGACGGTGCCTCTCGGCAGGACGTTCACCGTGTCTAGCGGGGACACGACCACAATTGGTACGTTTAAGCTGAATGGAGGGATCGTCAGCGGTGCGGGCACTCTTGCCATCGCAAACACCCTCACCTGGAGTGGCGGTGAAATGGCTGGGACCGGCACGACACTCCTTGAGGAAAGCGCGATAGGCGAATGGGCCGATACCGGTAGCTATTTCTTGACCGGTAGTCGCACGTTCGTCAATGAAGGCACGGTGACTTCAAGCGCGGGACAGCTTTGGATGTATGAATATGCCAAATTGGAAAACTTCGGCATTCTCAAGGAGAATGGTCCGGAACGCCTTGCTATCACGTACCCCACTACGTACCCTTACAAAACCCTACCGATGATATATAATTACGGCCTTTTTGAGAAGGCCGAAGGCAGCGGCAAGACGGAAATCGGTCCGGGGTTCGATAATTTCGGGCAGGTTACTGAGGCCAAAGAAACAACGCTCTATTTCGATAATAGTTATGTGGTGGCTACCGAAGCAGAATGGGGCGAAGAAGATAATCCGTCTGCTCCTGGTCGCGAACCCGCGATCTGTGGCGAAGATGTAAACTGCGCGACCGGTAACCTGTCAAAGTCCCAGACAGACTTTTCCATCGGTGGTCGCGGGGTCGGACTCGCTCTAACACGCACCTACAATTCGCAAGCCGCCGCCGACGGTGTCCAAGGACTGTTCGGCTTTGGCTGGTCGAGCTCCTTTAGTGACCATCTCACGATCGAAAAAGCCGAAAAACGCGCCACGCTTACCCAGGCCGAAGGCAGCACTGTCGTGTTCACCGAAGGTACTGGCGGGACGTACACCCCGCCGGCGTGGTCACAGGATGAACTGGCGGGAAGCGAATCGAGCGGATACACGGTCACGCTCCCCGACCAGACGGCTTACAAGTTCTCGGGAACCACGGGTCGGCTGGAAAGCGTAACGGACCGGTCGGGCAACTCCACGACAATAGCTTATAACGGAAGTGGCAAGCCCGAAACGATCACCGATCCGCGGGTCGCACGCTCAAACTCGCCTACAACATCGAAGGTCTGGTGACGAGCGTCGAAGATCCGATGGGTCACGTGGTCAAATACGTATATGAAAGCGGCAATCTGGTAAGCGTGACGCAACCCTCCGAATCGGCACTGCGGTGGCAGTTCAAATACGACGGTGCGCACCAGCTCACCGAACTCGTGGACGGACGCGGTGGGAAAGCGACGGTCGAATACAGTGGGTCTCACCAGGTCATCAAGGAGACTGACCCGCTGTCGCGCGTCACGAAATTCGAATACGAGTCGTTCGAGACTCTCACGAAGAACGAAGCCACGGGCGCCGTGACAGCTGACTACATCACCAGCTCCGGGCTCGCCAGTGCGGTCACGAAGGGCTATGGCACGTCTCAGGCGACCACTGAATCGATGACGTACGACGCCTCTGAGAACATGCTGACCTCTACAGACGGGAACGAGCACACCACGAAATACAGCTACGATGGCCACGGCAACCGGACCAGCAAGGTGGACCCCGAAGGCAACAAAACCGAATGGACGTATGACAGTGCTCACGACGTCCTCACCGAAACTAAGCCGGGCGGCGAGAAAACAACGATCACCCGCGATGAACACGGCAATCCAACGGTGATCTCCAGACCCGCGCCGGGCAGTACTACACAGGAAACGCACTACGAATACAACTCGCACGGGCAGCCGACGAGCATGACCGACCCACTGGGACGCAAATGGACCTATGAATACGACAACGCGGGAGACCGAACGAGCGAAACGGACCCTGAAGGCGACAAGCGAACTTGGAACTATAACGAAGACTCCCAGCAGGTCTCCGCGGTCAGCCCGCGGGAATGTCAGCGGCACGGCACCGGTGGCTTTCGCGACGACGATCGAACGCGATCAGTGGGGTCGTCCGGTGTAGATCACTGAACCGCCGCGTGAACCGTCGTATAACTCTGCGTTTGGCTCGTCAGGTTCGGGCAATGGCCAGTTCCAATTCCCGACGCTGGATGCACTGACATCATCAGGGGATTTGTGGGTGGTTGACAGCACGTTGGATCGTTTGCAAGAGTTCAACACAAAAGGGGAATATCTCGCTCAGTTCGGTTCTGCGAGGTACAGGTGATGGCCAGTTCAAATTCCCGTTCGGTATAGCGATCAACAAAACGACAGGGGATATTTATGTAAGACGACCGTGAAAACTATCGTGTTCAGGAGTTCTCATCTACCGGCACATTTATCCGTATGTTCGGTTATGGTGTGAGCGACGGTACCGAAAAATACGAGATCTGTACAAGTAGCTGTCGTACGGGGCTAATAGGTAGCGGCGTTGGCCAGTTCTATTATCCTGACGGTATCACGATCGACGCCAGCGGTAACCTATGGGTGGTGGACGAAGTCAACGACCGGTTGGAGGAGATCAGCGAAAGCGGGGAATACATCAACGAGTATGGGAGTAAAGGCACGGGTAATGGTCAGCTCTCCGAGCCCGTCGCGATTGCCTACGATAATGGCCACCTGTACACGACCGAAGCGGCGGATGATCGCGTACAAGAGTTTTCCACGGAAGGGGCGTATGTCTCGAAGTTCGGTTCAGAAGGAGACGGTGAGGGCCAGTTCGAGGTGCCTTACGCGATAGCTGCGGGTCCGACTACCGACGAGTTTGTACGTGACCGACCGCGAAAACAACCGTGTTGAGATCTTCACGGCATCGGGTCGGGTTTATGAGCAGTTTCGGCTCAAAAGGCAAAAGTAACGGTCGAGATGGAATCGCCTACCGGTGTGGTCGCGACTGCGAGCGAAACGCTTTACGTAAGCGACGATGGTAACGAGCGAATCGAGAACTGGACAGGATTGACCGCCAGAGTGACGAAATATGCTTACGATGGGAATGGCAATGTCGAATCGATGACCGACCCGAACGGCGACAAGACGAAATACAGTCTATGACGCGGACAACGAGAACACGAAGGTCGAAGAACCGAACGGCACGGTGACAGAAACAGGGTATGACGGTGCGGGACAGATGATCAGTCAGACGGACGGTAGACAAACACACAACAAAATACGTACGCAACGCGCTTGGAGGAGGTTACGGAAATCATAGACCCGTTGTCGCGTAAGACGACGAAGGAATACGACGCGTCCGGGCAACCTGACGAGCGTGACCGATGCGGCCAAACGCACCACGACGTACAAATACGATCCCGGCTAACAGGCTTACGGAAGTTACGCTACTCCGACGGTAAAACGCCGACCGTCAAATATGAATACGACGAAGATGGCAACCGCATCAAGATGACGGACGGGATTGGCACTACGAAATACGCCTACGACCAGTTGGATCGTCTGACAGAAACTGAAGACGGTCACAAAGAAATCGTCAAATACGAATACGATCTTGAGAACGAGAAAACAAAGATCACTTACCCCAATGGGAAGAGCGTTACTCGCGCATACGACAAAGACGGACGCTTGGAAAAGGTCACGGACTGGCTGGAACACACGACCAAATTCTCTTATGATCCAGACTCGGATCTGACGGCAACGGTGTACCCCAGCAGGCACGGCGGAGGAAGACACCTACACCTACAATCTTTCCGACCAGATGAGCGAAATCAAGATGACAAGGGGCACCGAAACGCTTGCCTCGCTCGCTTACGCACGCGACTCAGACGGTCAGATAGACAACACGGTCAGCAAGGGCCTGCTCGGTAGCGAAATCACGGAAGCCACATACGACCCCAACAACCGTCTGACAAAATCTGGTGTGACGCATACGAATACGACGCGGCGAACAACCCAACCAAGATTGGCGCGAGCACATACAAATACGACAACGCCGACGAGCTCGAAAGCGGAGCAGGCACAACCTACACATACGACGAAATGGGTGAGCGCACCAAAACCACACCCGAAACAGGCCCAGCACGACATATGGCTACGACCAGGCAGGGAACCTGACGGCCGTCGAAAGACCCAAAGAAGGCGCAACCAGCGAAATCAAAGACACCTACGCCTACAACGGCGAAGGGCTACGAGCATCGCAAACGATCGCGGGCACGACTAGCTACATCGCATGGGACATGGCCGAAAACACTACCGCTCATCCTAGCGACGGCACCAACGGCTACATCTATGGCCCAGAAAACCTCCCTATCGAGCAGATCAACACCAGCGAAAAAGCACTGTACCTGCACCATGATCAAGCCGGCTCCACGCAGTTCATGGCGAGCGAAACCGGCACGACAGAAGCCGCCTACGCCTACAACCCATATGGCGCGGTCGAGGAACACACGGGCACAGCCACGACCCGTTCGAGTATGACGGGCAATACACGAGCGGCGATACGGGACTGATCTATCTGCGCGCGAGGTTTTACGACCCGACGACGGCAGAGTTCATGACAGTTGATCCCGAAGTCGAAAAAACGAACTTATTGTATGGATACGCCGAGGATGATCCGCTGATCATTGGTGACCCTACTGGCCTGATACCATGGTCTCCCCAAGTCAAAGCCGCAGTTGCAAAGTGCCGTATTTGGAAGGCGTGGCACAGCAAGAAAAGCCCATTCTACGGCAATCAAAATGTTTACTATGCATGCCAGGACTTGCTAAGTCTCCCGTCGCAGTGTATGGCACAGGTGGCCAGAGCGGCGGGTCCATTTCGGTCGGCCAACAAGTCGCTGCGGCATGTGGTCTTGGCGGCACGGGTATCTACATGGTGACGCGAGCGATCAGGGGTGGGCCTGACGCCGTAGCAGCCGCCGGAACGTTCTGCGTAGGGTACGACGGGAGTACCCTGCTTGTTCGCCCGCTTCTGCATGAAATTCTACCGACGGTGTTTGAATGACTTCATCTGAGCAGAGAATGCCCGGATGGTACCGTGTTGGAGTCGTACTGTTTCTACTAGCAGTAGTGGTCCATGCTGTCCGTGAAGCCGCTAGCATCCACGGTCCAAGCGCTACGATCCTTATTGGCGTCGAGCTAGCCTTGGGTATCGTCGCTGTAGCGAGTTTCTTTCGATGGGCTATTTTGCGCGAAAGGGATAAGCAAAAGCAGGAGCGTAACGACCTCTAGGCGGCAGCGGTTGTCGTTACGTTTACGGTCTGATGGCATGCCGATTGGCAAGTTGGCGGTGAGTGGCTGGCACTCGCTGGCGTGTGTACTATGTATGTGTTGGCTCAAGGAAACGCAGTGCTATATATCCGACGGCGGCATCGTGGCGACTGGGGTCGTTATAAGAACTCGGCGAGCACACAGCTTTGTAGATCCAGTACTTCAGGAACTTCCTCCGTCGGTATTTGCAGAATGATGAAGTTCTTGAAGTACCGTAACGGTGATTTCTGGGTCTCGTTTGCGAGGGCGGCGCTATTGATGCTAGCTGCTTGTTATGCTCTGCGGGCGTTCGCGCTTCCGCCGACGGGAGTCGCGCAAGATGTAGTGAAGATTGTGCAGCTGGTGGTGGCCGTTGTAGGCATAGGGGCAGGATTTAGGTGGGCTGTATTGCAGGAACGGGATCAAGGTCGTCGGCGGAGCAAGTGAGCAAAGGTGTCAATGGGCAAGAGTAAAAGGAAGCCGGCGTTAGGCGGGGTGCTTGGCAGTAGCACGCTACCCATTCGGCCGCTGCTTCACGACGACAGAGGAGCCAATCAAACTCCGTTTGGAGATCACCGCTGAACTGAACCTTCCGACCTTCGCGAAGTCAACGGTTGCAGGCGGTCGCGTCCCTCGACCAGCAATCGTCTGGCCAGCGGCCAGGCTTTGCGGCGCGGTGCGGCGACCCGCAGGGGATCGAGCGGGCGTTCGGCGATCAGCTCCAGGTCGAGCGTCTGGGCAGCGCTTACGCTCAGCGGCCCGGATAGGCCAACGTTCGGCGGCCCGGAAAGGCCGGTCCCTTCCTTGAAGCTCATTCGCACGACATCGTCGCTCTGCGCGCCACCGCTGGCGTAGCGCAGCTCGTGCCAGCCGGCTCCGCCGAGCGGCTCCTGGGCGAGCACGCGCACCGTGTCGATGCCGTCCGGGAGCTCCACGGCGACGCGGCGGGCGTACATCCGCACGAGCAGTGTCTCGCCAAGCCGGCGAGTCGCAAAGGCGCCGCCGGCTACACCGTCGAGCGTCCCCCAGCGCACATCGCCCAGGTCGTTTATATCGGCAGCGGCCTGCTCCAGCAGGTCGAGCCCGTCGGCGAAGTCGCCGTGGTGGCCATGAAGGATCAGCGGCTGGCCAAGCAGCGCACGGAAGGCCAAATCCTCGCGGGACGCAGTCAGCGCTTGGCGCGGTGCCACAGGGATCCCGCCGGCGACCAGCTCGGCGGGATGCCAGCCGGCCAGCGGCGAGGGCGCCGGCAGCCCGTCGCGCCAGGGATAGGGCCGACTGATGCAGGCAGCCTCGAAGCCAAGCCTGAACATCGCGCGTAGCGCCGCCTCGGAGCAGACGCCGTGCGGCGGCGCCATCACGCGAGCGACGCTCAGCCCGGAGTCACGCTCAAGCGCAGCGATTCGTCGCAGCGCCTGTGCCATCGCCGCCTCGGCCTGGCGGTCGCTGCTCAGCCCGGCGAGCTCGCGCGCAACGTGATCGTTGCCGTGGATCAACAGCGAGAGCGCCTCGGGATGCTCGCGCATGGTCGCCACCGCGCGAGCATCCGTCCGCCAGCCGTCGAGCGGCACGGTCGCGAAGGCAAGGTGATAGCCGTGGCGCGAGGCGTGTTCTGCCAGCTGGGGATACTTCAAGAACCCATAGGACGGCCAGTGCAGGTTGGGATCGTCGATCACGAACGCCGCCCGTGGCGCGGGTAGCTTCCACCCTTGATCCCCGAGTAGCTGTCCGAGGAAGTGCAGCAACGGCAGTAGTCCCATGAAGGAGCCGGCGCACAGATGGTCGCGCAAGGTCTGTCCTTCGCCCATGTCGGCAAGCGAATAGAGGCTGCAGTGCAGCCGGCTGTCGCCCGACTGCCACCAGACCGCCCGTTCCTCGACACGAGCAAGTACGTCCCGGTCGCTTTGCGGAGTAAGCGTCAGCTCGCCGACGCGGGTGCGCTCGGCGATCTTGCGTTTGCGCAAGGGCCTCGCCAAACGCCCGTCATCGGCCAGCGCCACAGTGGATGAGGGCAATCTGTCGTGGGGGGGGATGGCGTGCCAGTCCTGCACCGCGGCGGAGCGCGAGCCATCGTGCCTTACCTTTGAACGCGCGTCGTGCCGGGCGGTTGAGTGCGCGTCGTCCACGGTCGCGGACGACGGGTGCATGGCCCGATCGCCGCGTCGCTCAGCCGTTGCCAAAACCAGCCGCGGCAGATGCTCGGGTGCCTCGTCCAAGCGCGCGCCCTCCAGCACGAGCACGCCGTCGACTGTGCGAGGATCGCCGCTTCCCTCCAGCTCGAAGCGCACCGGATAGACGCGCTCCAGCCAGTCCAGCAGCGCCGGACGCGCAGCCCTCCGCGCGGCGATCACGCTCACCCGCTTGCGCGGCTGCTCGAACTCGAGCGCCTCGTCGCTATGAAAGCCGGTCAAGCGGCTCCTCGTTTATCTCTCGTGGTCGGTCAGCAATCATTCGCGGCAAGCAACGGTAGGCGCTCAGTATCTCAGCGCGTCGTGATCCTGCTCGAGAACTTCACATATCCGCAGGACACGCGCGTGCGCAACGAGGCCGAGTCGCTTGCGGCCGCCGGCCACCAGGTCACCGTGCTCGCCCCGCGTGGCCCAGGTCAAAGCGCCCGTGAGCGGATCGAGGGCGTTGAGGTGCGGCGTTATCGGATCGTGTGGGCTGAGGACTCGCCGTGGTCATATCTCCTGGAGTATGGGATCGCCCACGCCCAACTGCTGGCACGCTCGCTGCTGGCGCTTGCGCGTGGGGCGGACGTCCTGCACTTCAACGGGCCGCCGGACACGCTGGCGATCGCCGGCCTGCTCGCACGGCTGGCGGGCCGCAAGGTCGTCTATGACATGCACGACTCCGCGCCGGAGCTGTTCGACGCCAAGTTTGGCTCCTCGACCTGGTGCGGGTTCTGCGTCTGGCGCAAAAGGCGGCGATCCGCTGCGCCGATCAGGTGATCGTCACCAACGAGACCCAGCGTCAGCTGGCGATAGCGCGCGGAGCACGCTCCCCAGAGGATGTAACGGTCGTGCGCAACGGCCCGCGCGTCAGCGAGTTCCCCGATCCGCCAAAGGGACTTGCGGGTTCGCTGACGGCGCCGAAGCTCGTCTACGTCGGGACGCTGGACGTACAGGACGGCGTGCTCGAGCTGCCTGAGATCCTGAGTGCGGACTGCGCTGCAGGCAGCACATCTGACGATCGTCGGCAAAGGCGCCGCCTTGGAGGAGTTGCAGGCGCGCTGTCGTCGAGCTGGAGTGGAGGACCGCGTCACCTTCACAGGCCACGTGCCCCACGAGCAGGTGGCCGCGCTGATCGCCGAGGCCGACATCGGTATCGACCCAGCCCCAGGCACCGAGCTAAATCACGGCTCGACGATGATCAAGGTGGCCGAGTACATGGGCTGTGGACGGCCGGTAGTGGCCTATGACCTGCGCGAGACGCGCCGCACGGCAGGCGATGCGGCGCTGTACGCCCCTTGCGGCGAGCCCGGAGCGTTCGTAGAGTCTGATCGGCGAGCTTGCAAGTGACGGCGAGCGCAGGCTGCGCCTCGGGCGCGTCGCACGCGAGCGAGCAATGGAGCTGACGTGGGACCGCTCAGAGCTTGCTCTGCTCGAGGTCTATCAGCGCCTCGCTCGCGCAGATTGAGCGCGAAAGAGCGCATGTTCGTGCGGTTTGCGCGAAAGGTCGTCTGTTCGTGCCGGTTTTTGTGCAAGGGGCTGCCGCTGGTGTGCGCTCTTCGCGAAGGGAAATCCCTACCCAGACATACAACCTAGAGGTTGTAATCCGGATCTGGGTCCCCGGGCATAACAATCTGTCGTGTCTAGGCTTTGCGCGCGAACGGAGGCTCGCTGGTGCCCAACACGACCCCAAGCGCACGTCGCTCGACGACCGCCCGTGGGGCCCATCGCGGTCGTAGCTTGCCAGCGGCGGCAGCAAAGCCCGCACGCAGCCCATGGCGCAAGGCAAGCGCAGCCTTGATCGCGCTGGCGTGGACTCTGCCATAGTGCTTGCGGGCGAACAGGATCTTCGCGTAGCTGAGCTGGGCCGAGAGGTCGGCTCCAGGAGCGTGCCCGGTGTGGTGGGTAACGCTCATCGTGGGTAGGTGGGCCACCTTCCAGCCGGCCTGGTGGAAGCGATAGCACCAGTCGGTCTCCTCCGAGTAGAGAAAGAAACGCTCGTCGAGCCCGCCAACCTGAGCAGCTGCCTCCGCGCGAGCGATCAGGAATGCGCCGACCAGCCAGTCCGCCGAGGATTCGTGGCGATAGCGCGCGGCGTTGGACTCCTCCTCGCGCCAGCCGCGCAGCGGGCTCAAACGTGCCGCACCAAGTGCCTCGCCGAGCGACAGCCATGCTGAGGGAAAGCGTCGGATCGAATATTGCAGCGAACCGTCGGGAGCGTTCTGCACGACGCTCGCGACGCCGATCTCCGGCTGTGCGTCTAGCGTGGCCACAAGCTCGTCGTAGCTGCCGGCGGTCGTCTCAACGTCAGGATTGAGCAGCAACACGTAGCGTCCATGTGCGCGCGCGAGGCCAAGGTTGTTGGCCGCGGCAAAGCCGATATTGGGCTCACGCTGCACGTATATGTCTGGGTAGACGTCTTCGATCGCCTGAGGAGTGCCGTCGCTGGAGCCGCTGTCGATCAGGATCCACTCGACCGTGAGCTCTCCAATCGCGGCCAAGGCGGAGCGCAGCGTCATCAGCGCCAGCTCAGGCCGGTTGTGAGTCACCACGATCACGCTGAGGTCGGGACGATCTGGTGGTATCGCTCGGGCTCATTCACCAAAAGCAACGGACCCGCCCGACGTTTCTCGCGTCGGGCGATCTGTCGGGTCTGCGTGGGAGCAGGGAAGCGCGAGCTTCGCTCCACCCCAGCGCCCGCCCAGATGAGGAAGTTCTCGTGCCGCAAAAAACAGCGGGGTGTGATCGTTGCTTGCAGTGAGGACCACAAGCGACCGGCCTAGTGATGCGGCTTTATACGGTCGCCGAGGCTGTCAAACAAGGCACATTGCCATGGCCCTCTGAATTGCCCACGGTGGGCTGTAGAGGTACGTAACCAAGCAGGAAGGACAGGCCAGATGGAGTTTGCGCTGATATTGCGAGAGCTGTCCCGACGCCGAGCGGCGCTCGGCATCGGCGTCGTCATAGCCTTGATCGCCGCGATTCTCAGCGTCTACCGTCTGACGTCCACGGGACTTGAGGCCCGCTCGCTGCAATATTCGAGCGCCAGCACCCAGGTATTCGTGGATACCCCCTCCTCGGTCCTTGGCGATCTGCAGCCATCCTTCGAACCGTTGCAAGCACGCGCGACGGTGTATGCGAACTTCATGGCAAGCCCGACATTCCTCGCCTCTGGTCGGTGAAAAGTCCGGTATCCCCGGCGGCCAGATCTACGCTGCCGGCCCTGTCGATCCGTCCGTACCGCGCGTGGTCGAGGAGCCGACGGCCGTGCAGCGCAATGTGGAGATAACCGGAGAATCGACTCCTTACCGATTGAACTTCAACGACGATCCCAACCTTCCGACGATCGGCATCTATGCGCAAGCGCCTAACACCCGCCAGGCGGTCGCGCTTGCCAATGCGTCGGCCGCGGCTCTCGCGCAATACGTGGCGGTGCTCGCGAAAACCGGCAATACGCCGCCCGCACAGCGAGTCGTGATCCGTCAGCTGGGTAGTGCCAGCGGCGGCGTGGTCGACGGCGGTATCAGCAAGTCGATTGCGTTCCTGACGTTCGTCGTCGTCTTCTTCCTGTGGTGTGTTCTGGTGCTCATCGGTGGGCGCTTCGTGGAGAGCTGGCGCGCAACAGCCAACATTTATGACGCTCGGCGCGCGTCTGGCAAAGATGAGAGCTCGAGCCCGAGCACAAATGGCGCGGCTCACGGCGACGAGCAGGCCGCGGAGGCAACGCTGGCTGCGCTGCGCTCGCCCTCACAACACAGACAGTGAGTAGGGAGGCCACGGGCCGATGAGTGGCGAGGACGACCAGCGCGACGCTTTCCCGCATACACGCCGTCCGCTGCCGTGGGTGCTGGCAGCGTTCCTGGCGATGCTGTTCATCGTCCCGGTGGACTCCACCGAACTGAAGCTCAGCCTCCCAGTTGGCTCAGACATCGACCGCTTCGCGATCGTGGGCATGGTCATGGCCTGGATCATCTTTGGCGGCGACCAGCGTGCCTTCCTGCGCACGCGGCGCTCAAAGCTGTATGTCGGCGCGGTATGCGTCTTCTTGGGGTTGGCTGTCGCCAGCGTGCTGCTCGGCGTCGGTCGCGTCCTCAACGTCGGCGAGCTCAGCTTGGCCGAGAAGCGCTTCGGCCTGCTCGGCTCGTTCCTGGTCCTGTCGTGGTTCACGCTCACCGCATTGCGCTTCGAGGATTTGCGTGGCTTCTCGACTTATCTGATCGGGCTGGCCACGTTCATGGCGGTGGGAATGTTGGTCGAGCGCCACACGGGCTACAACATCTTCTACAACTGGAGCGCCAAGGTCCTCGATCCGATCGCCAAAGTCGCTCCATCTCCGACCGACATCCACCCGGCGTATGGCACCGACGGTCGTGTAACTGTCGTCGGGCCGACGATCCACGGGCTTGCAGCGACGACAATGCTCGTGTTGGTGATGCCGTTCGCGCTAGTGCGAATGTTCGATGCCACTTCGCGCAAGTCGTGGTGGCTGAACGGGATCGCGTTCACGCTGATGCTGGCCGCGGCGGCCGCCACCGATCGCAAGACAGCTTTGTTGGTGCCGGTTGCGCTGGTGCTCTACATCGCCTGCTATCGCCCGCGCCAGGTACTGAAGCTTGCGCCGATTGGTCTCGTCGTGCTCGTCGGTCTGGTGCACTTCGCATCCCCAGGCGCGCTGGGCACGATCTTCACGCCGACGGCAGGCTTTCAAAGCAGCTCCACAGAACATCGCCTAGGAGACTTCACCGATGTCGCGCCAGACGTATACGCACATCCGCTGTTCGGGCGCGGCTTCGGCACGCTGGACTCCGACTTGGAGACCCAGTTCCGCATCAACGATGACGAGTACATCGACGAGATATGGGAGGTCGGCATCTTCGGCCTGCTCGCCTATATCTTCATGATCCTGGCGCCTGTGTTTACGGCGCGGAGAGTCGATTCGTGGTCGAGATCCGAACGTAGCGTCGCTTGCGCTGGCCACCTCGGCAGGCTGTATCGCCTACCTGGTCGTCAGTGCGCTGTTCGACGCTTTCTCGTTCCCGCAGGCCCCATACATGTTCTTCTTCATTGCTGCGTTGACGGTCATAGCCTCGGCGGGCCCGGAGGGCAACGTGCAACCGTTGCGCGAGCGCGTGCGGGGAATCGTCGTGCAGCCGCACAAATTGGGTATTCGACGTATCCCACTCGTAAGTGGTTGGCTGCTGGTTCGCGATCCGGGCTGGGCCTCTACCGAGTCGGTAGAGGCGCGGACGGGCGCCGACTGACCGTGCCGCGCGGTGTACCTCGGCTTATGTAGCTGCTACTGTCATCGACATGACGCTACATGTTCAGGGATACGAGGTAGGCGTGCGTGAGCTTCACGATCGGTTGAGCGAGCATCTCGAGCGTGTGGAGCAGGGCGCTGAGATCATGGTGACGCGTCGCGGTCAGCCGATCGCGCGGCTATCTGGCGTCGATGACGAGGATCCACTCGATGATCTCGTCAGGCGAGGGCTCATCACCCCACCAGCACATGCGCGTAGTTCGCGCCAGGCACGTGTGAAGGCGCTCGGCTCGGTTTCCGACCTCGTCGCGGTGCAGCGCCGCTGATCCTGTATTTCGACACCTCTGCGCTCGTCAAGCTCGTCGTTCTTGAGTCTGGATCTGAGCTCGTAGCCGAGTTGTGGGGTACACAACTTCAAGCGGCTTCCAGCATCCTCTGCTATCCCGAGGGTCGCGCGGCGCTCGCTGCGGCCCGTCGCGCCAAGCGGCTCAGCGCCACGGGATACTCACAAGCCTGCGATGAGTTCGAGTCGTTGCAGAGTGAGTTGCTTCTCGTGGGGATCGACGCTCCACTTGCGCGGCATGCGGGCAAGCTTGCCGAGGAGCTCAAATTGCGTGGATATGATGCCGTTCATCTCGCGAGCGTGCTCGCGCTCGGCGCCGCAACTACGCTTGTCACCTGGGATGAGGATCTCAAACGTGCCGCGCTACAGCGTGGATGCGCCGTTGCTCCCGCGAGCTAAGGTGAAATGCGCCCGAGTGCCTTGGCGGCAAACGAGGCGGCGATCGGGCAGGGAGCAACGACGCTGAGGAAGCGCCCGGCGCTCAATGGAACGATCAACGTCGGTGTACCAGCCACGCCACAGTAGGCGCTGTGGCCGGCGATGCTCAGCGTGATCCGGTCATGCAGCTGTGATTGCGGCTTGACCGTCGAGAAGTGCAGGGCCTGTACTGCAAGTGTGACCGGAGCCTTGGCGCCTTGGACGCTGTAGATGCAGGTGGGCCCTTGGGGCGCGTCCACCGGTTCGCCGACAGGCTTGCCGACGATCGTCTCGGCTTCGTCGCGCGTGACAAGCGTGCAGGGATCAAGCGTCTTTGCGCCAGAGGCGTTGACCTCGTCGTCGACGCTGCCCGAAGGTTGGCGCGCCTTGAAGGGACTGCTCTGGCTGGGGATGATCTTGCCGGCACCAAGCGCCCGTGGCGCAGGATGGACGTCGCGCGCCGTCTGCACGGGCACGTGCCCGTTATCCGCCGAAGCGGAGCCGGTCGTGTTCGAGGAGCTGTTGGTCGAAGAGCCGCCGCAGGCGCTCAACAGCAGCGCAGCCGCCGTGGCAAACAACGCGCCTGTTCCCGCCCGGGCAAGGCGGCTGTCAGGGGCGAGGTGGCTGCCACGAGCCCCAATGCGCGCAGCTTCGGCATGAAGCTGAGTCGGGTGGCCCTGCGTATCCGCACACTCTCCGGGACGCTCAGCGCCTGGGCTCATATTCACGAGCCCGGCGCGAACAGCACATCGACCGAGTAGCTGGTGGCGTTGTAGCTACTGGTGGGGAACGTGGGACCCGCGCTGTATTCGTAGACCCCGTTCGGGCTGGTGCCGTTGGCGAGCGCCTGCAGTGGCGGGTTGCTCAGCCCGGCCGCGCTGAACGCGGCCGGTGTCGCCGGGTAATGCCCGTTGGGGGCGAAGTAGCCCGCCACGTAGGTCGTCCCGGCGGTGATCGGCACCGGTTCGGAGAAGGTGACTTGCTGCCAGCCGGAGGCTGTTTCGTTGGTGAAGGTGGCAGATGCGAGCAATGTGCCGTTTTCGCTCCACAGGCTGCCGACGTGCGTCCCTGTGTTGGTGGCGGCCTTGTAGAAGCGGATGCCCGTCACCGAGCCGTTTACTTCCGAGCTGAACTTGACACCGAGCTCGATCGAGTGCCCGTCGCCCGCGTCGGCGATTTCCGGTGTGGCGAAGTCGAAGATTGTGTTACGCGGAGTCGCCACGCTCGAGGCTTCCGACTGCGGCCCGGTGCCGAGCGCGTTGACGGCAGCGACCTTGAAGGTGTAGTTCGTGCCGTTCGTTAGGCCTGTGATGACGGCGCTCTGGGCCGAGGCTCCTACGCTCACCGGGGTCTGCGCGCTCGCGCCGATGTAGGGCGTGATCGTATACCCGGTGATTGGGCTGCCGTCGCTGTTAGGTGTGCTCCAGCCCACCAGCGCCTGTCCGGTGGCGGGGCTCGCCGTCACGCTTTCGGGTGCTTCGGGCGCGCTCGCGGCCGACGGCGCATACAGCACGTCAACGTAATAGTTGGTCGCGTTGAAGCTGCTACTCGGGAAGGTAGACGTGGTGCTGTAGCTGTACACCCCGTTGACGCTCGTTTCGTTGGCGAGTGCCTGCAGCGGCGGGTTGCTGACGCCAATCGGTGAGAACGCGGCTGAGGTTGCCGAGTAGTGCCCGTTCGGAGCGAGATAGCCGGCGACGTAGGTGGTGCCGGCCTTGATGGTGACCGGGCTTGCGAACGTCACCTGCTGCCAGCCGGAGGCGCTTTCGTTCGTGAAGGTGGCGGAAGCGAGCAGTGTTCCGGTCGAGCTCCAGAGGCTGCCGATGTGCGTGCCGGTGTTGGCGGTGGCCTTGTAGAAGCGGATGCCGGTGACCACCCCTTTTTCCTGGGCGGTGAACTTGACACCCACCTCGACCGAGCTCGGGTCGCCGGAATCGACGATCGCCGGCGCCCCGAGTTCGAAGATCGTGTCCTCGGGGGTGGCCGCCGCGGACGCCGCCGAGGCCGCGCTGGTGCCGACCGAGTTGGTGGCGCTCACCTTGAAGGTGTAGGCGGTCCCGTTCGTCAACCCGGTCACCGTGACCGAGTTGGCGGGCGCCGTCACGCTGACGGGCGTTTGCGCGGTCGAGCCGATGTACGGCGTCACGGTGTATTTGGTGATCGGCCCGCCACCTTCTTCGGCGGGCGTGGTCCAGCTCACCGAGGCCTGTCCCGAGGCGACAGCGGCAGACACGCCGGTGGGCGAGGTGGGCGGACCGGAAGGCGGCGTGGGCGCAAAGGTCACGTCGACGTAGTAGTTGGTCGAATTGAAGCTGTTGGAAGGGAAGGCGCTAGCCGATCCGTACATGTAGACGCCGTCGGCGCTGGTCGAGTTGGCGAGTGCCTTCAGTGGCGGATTGCTTGTACCCGCGGAGGCGAACGCGGCGGGAGTCGCCGAATAGTGCCCGTTAGGAGCGAAATAACCCGCCACATAGGTCGTGCCGGCGGTGATGCTCACGGCTTTAGAGAAGGTGACCTGTTGCCAGCCGGAGGCTGTTTCGTTGGTGAAGGTGGCGGATGCGAGCAGTGTGCCGGTTGAGCTCCAGAGGCTGCCAATGTGCGTGCCAGTGTTAGCGGCGGCCTTGTAGAAACGGACACCCGTTATCGATCCGCCCTTTTCGGCCGTGAACTTGACTCCGAGCTCGACCGAGTTTCCGTCGCCCGAGTCGATCATGCTCGGTGTCGCAAAGTCGAAGATCGTGTCTTGAGGCGTGACCGCGCTTGAGGCCTGTGAGGATTCGCTAGCGCCCACGGCGTTGCTTGCCGTGACCTTGAACGTGTAGGTGGTCCCGTTGGAGAGCCCAGTGATTTTGGTCGAGGTGGTGGACGCGCTGACGTTGGTCGATGGCTGCGCGGCTGAGCCGATGTAGGGCGTCACCGTGTAGCCGGTCAGCGGCGTACCGCCTTCTTCGGTTGGAGCGGTCCAACTCACAAGCGCCTGTGCGGTCGCCGGGCTTGCCGAGACGTTGGACGGCGCTTCGGGTGCGACAAATGTTTGTGGCGTCACCTGGTTTGAGGCCGCTGACACCGGCCCGGACCCGTTGGGATTCGACGCCTGCACCTTGAAGGTGTATGTCGTGCCAGGTGTGAGACCGGAGATTTTCGTGCTCAGCGTCGATCCGCTCACCGCGGTGGGCGTCTGCGCTGTGCTGCCGATGTAGGGCGTCACCGTGTAGGTGGTGACCACGCCGCCGCTCGTTGGCGCAACCCAAGATACGCGCGCCGAGCCCGCCCCAGCGGTTGCGCTGACGCCGGTGACCTGGCCGGGAGGAGCGGCCGGTGAGAAGACCGGGTCCACCCAGTAGTTGGTGCCGTTGTAGGTGCTTGTCGGGAAGCTCGAAGTCGTCGTATAGGAGTAGAGCCCGTTACTGGTAGTGGCGCTGGCCGGCACGGCGTGCAGCGGTGGGCTGTTGAGCGTTTTCGGCCCTGTTGGCGAGGGCGAGTAGAAGTAGTAGGAGTCGGCGGAGTAATGGCCCTTTGGGGCGAGGTAGCCGACCACGTATGTGGTGTTCGGTGAGATCTGGACCGGCGTGGAGAAGTTGACCTGCTGCCAGCCCGAGGCTGTTTCAGTGGTGAAGGTGGCGGATGCTAGCAACGTGCCGTTTTCGCTCCACAGGCTGCCGATGTGCGTGCCGGTGTTGGCGGCGGCCTTATAGAAGCGCACGCCGGTGACGCTGCCGAACACTTCAGATGTGAACTTGAGCCCCACCTCGACCGAGGACGCATCGCCTGAGTCCGGTGTGCTCGGCGTGACAGCTGAGCCCCAGATCGAGCATGGGCAGGACACGTTGACCGTGATGCCCGCGGACGGTTTCTCGAGGTTGGCGCTGTCATCGACCGCGCGCGAGCGAATTGTCGTTGTGGGATTGCCATGCGCGGCCCACGCGTATGACCATTTGACCGTCTGTTCTGCGGGTGTAGTGAGCGTTGCCGGATGCCAGGTGGCGCCACCGTCGGTCGAGACTTCGACGCCCGCGACCACGCCGCCGCCGGTATCGGTCGCGCTGCCTGTGATCGTCACGGCGCTGCCGTCCTGGAGCGTCGCGCCCTGCGTTGGCGAGGTGATCGTGGAGGTCGGGCGGCGTGGTGTCGGTCGACTTGGTCCCCGACACGAGGCCGGTGGTCAGCGACTCGGGCTGGACACCCATTTCGGCGAACAGGTTGACGGTCGCCTGCTCCAGGTTGGGGTCGGCTGGCGTTTTGCCAGGCTCGGTGGTTGGTGCTTCCCAAGCATTGAAATCGGCAAGCCCCCACGACCATTGCACTGTGCCGGCGCCGAACACGAGCGCGCCGCTGGGAGCCTTGTACAGCGTCAGATGATGGGTAGCAGTCGTGCCTTCGGAGAGTCTGCTGCCGTAGTCGTTGAACGTCTGCAGTCCGCTCACGGTCGTGGAGGAGAGGTCGAACTCGCCCGCAGGGCGGAAGCCGTTGTCGACGTCCTCGTCCCACTCGTAACCGAGCGTGCCGGCACCTGGCGCGAGCGTCAGCGATTGTCCGGATTTCAGCGTCGAGGCAGCTGTGTTTTTCCACAGCCTGTCCTTGGCGTATTGGGAAGGCACCGTGATGTCGGACGTGCCGGCATTGACCAGGAAGAACTGGCCTGTCAGAGCGTTCTCGGGCTTGCCCCCGTTGGCGGGCGGACTGAAGCGCGGGTCGCGCCAGCTACCTGTCCAGGTCGGCGGGTCCTGCGGGTCCACGGGCGCGTTGAAGTGCGTCTCCTTGTAGGAGGTGAGCGTGCGATAGGGCGTGTTGGTGCCTTCCGTGCTCGGCCCCCAGCGCGTCTTCCAGAACATCTCGTTGCCGCTGAAGAAGGCAAGGTTGACACCTGCCGACAGCGCGGATTCCGACGTTCGCCCGCTGACCTTCAGACCAATACTCGTCATGGCCGCTTGAGATGAACAGCTTGTGGTTCTTCAGCAGCGCGCCGTTCTGGTCGACGTTAGCCTCGCTGGTGTAGCTGACGTTGTAGCCGTTCTTCTCGAGCCAGTAGATCATCTGGAACTCGGCGTACCAAAGGTAGGAAGCGCCGCCGTCTACCGCGAAGGATCCCTCCCACGGCCGGTTGTAGGAGACCGCGTAGGCAGCCTTGTAGGCTTCCGGTTCGCCGGGCGGACAAGCGACCGTACACGTGTAGAGGCTGTTGCCGCCGTAGTCGTTGTAGGCCTCCCAGGTGGCGTCGGAGGTCTGCAACAGCACTTCGGAGTGGCTGGAATCGTTGCGCACGACAAACGGGATCTGGCTTTCGCCGCTGCCGTCTTCGCGAACAAGATGAGCTATATAGACGCCCGAGACGGCGTTGCTCGGAACCGTCCACGATGCCGAGACGCCCCAGTTACCACAGTCGATCAGGCCGGTGGCAGAGTTCGTAAGGCAGGCTGGCTGTTTCTGGGGAAGCGCCGCGGTCGGTTTGATACCGGCCTGTACCATGCGCGCCCCGTCGCCGCCGTAGTAGCCGAGGCGCAGGATGTCGATGTGGTACTTGGTCGAGGGCGTGCTGATCTTGAAGGACTCGGTTTCGCCGACGTTCACGCTCATCGAGGTGCCGTAGCCCTGGATCGTGCTGGAGCCGACGCCTTCCACCTCCCAGTCGCTTGGAGGATCGCCCGGCAGCGCGTTCTCGCAGACGATTCGGGTTGGGCGCCGAGGCGCATTCGTCGGTTACAGCCAGCGCCGGGGAGCTCGTGGCGAGCATCCCAAGGCAAGCGATCAAGGTGGCGGTGGCAGCCAGCAGCAGCCCCGTCAGAGATAGTCGGCCTGTCTTCATGATGCTCCTCTTCCGCTCAGTACTGCCGGCACAGTACGCACCAAAATCGCAAGATTCAGCCACACCGAGCGCCGGCGCGCATATTCGACGTCCAGGCGCACCATCTCCTCGAGCGTCACCGTGGAGCGGCCGTTGACCTGCCACAGACCGGTCACGCCGGGCTTTACCGCAAAGCGCGCGAACCAGTGCGGCGGATAGTGCTCGACCTCATAGGGGATCGCCGGCCGCGGTCCTACAAGCGACATGTCGCCGCGCAGCACGTTCCACAGCTGTGGAAGCTCGTCAAGGCTCGAGCGCCGCAATGCCCTGCCAAAGCGCGTCACGCGCGCATCGCCGGTCATCTTGAAGTGCGGACCGGGCGTGGTGTGCTCGCGGTGCTCGCCGGCGATCAGCCCAAGCACGTAGTCGCGATGGCGGTCATGCGCGACACCGTCGTGCATCGTGCGGAACTTGTTGACGGTGAACGGCACCGTGTCGCGCCCCACGCGGCGCTGGCGAAAGATCGGCGAGCCGGGCGAGTCCAGGCGCACGAGAATCGCAATCAGAGCAAGCAGGGGAGAGAGCAGGACCAGCAGGATCGCCGAGCCGACGATGTCCAGAGCCCTGCAGCTGAAGTCCAACAGGCGGCCTTTGGCCGGGCCGTCCGTGGCCGCGTCCAGCGCGCTGCGCGGGACTACACTTGAGCCGAGCGGAACGGCGTGTTGATCGATTGCACTGCTTGCCACAACAAAGAAACGCGCCAAGTGCCGCCAACTTTCGTCGTTTCGACCCCCAATTTGCGGTCTCGTTGCGGTGGCCGCCGGCATGCGCGTGGCGCTACGCAGCCAGCGCAAGCATGCAGGTCTCGAGCCGCTCCAGCACGTAGTTCTGCTGATCCTCTGTGAGGTCGGGGAAAATTGGCAGCATCAGCGTCTCTCGGGTTGCGGCTTCAGTGTGTGGAAGATCGAACTGAGAGTCGTTCGCGGATCGACCTGCGTAGGAGGCCTCTTCGTGGATCGCCATCACGCCGCGGCGCGTGGCGATGCCATCCTGCAGCAGGCTGCGCATCAGCTCGGTGCGCTGCAGCGGGGCATCGGCCCCGACACGAACGCAGTAGGACTGCCAGGTGCGCGTCGCGTAAGGTGGCTCATAGGGCGCTTCGAGGTTCGGTATCCGCTCCAGCGCTGCCGTATAGCGCTCGGCAAGTAGGCGGCGACGCTCCAGGATCTCATCGAGCACCCGCAACTGGCAGAGACCGAGCGCTGCCTGCATGTCGGTCATGCGACTGTTCCAGCCACGCTCAGGGTAGGCCTCGACGACGATGTCGCGTGCGGAGTGACGGGCAAGGTCTGAGGTGTCCATCCCATGCGCGCGTAGCCGCCGCAGTCGCTCTGCGACCTCAGGGTCTCCGACAGCGATCATGCCGCCCTCGCCGGTGGTGATCACCTTGCGCGGATGTAGCGAGAAGCAGGCAAGCGGTCCGAGCGAGCCGATCGGCCGATCCTTGTAGCTTGCGCCGATCGCGCAAGCGGCGTCCTCAACGATCGCCACGCCGTGGCGTTGGCCGAGCTCGAGGAACGCGTCCATGTCGGCCGGGAGGCCAACTTGGTGCACGGGCATGATCGCCTTCGTACGGGACGTGATCGCTCGCTCGGCGGCAGCTGGGTCGAGGTTATAGGTGCGCGGGTCGATGTCGGCGAAGACCGGCTGCGCTCCGCAATGCCAGACTGCGTTGGCAGTCGCGATGAAGGACAGCGAGGGCACGATCACCTCGTCGCCCGGTCCCACACCGGAGACATGGAGCGCCAGCGAAAGGGCGGTCGTGCAGCTTGTGGTGGCAACTGCATCGGCGGCGCCGACGCGGGCGGCGAAAGCCTCCTCGAAGGCTCGCACCCGAGGACCTTGAGAGATCCATCCCGATGCGATCACCTCAGCGACCGCAGCCTGCTCGTCACCCGCAAGGTGCGGGCGCGTGATCGGGATCTCCATCACGGCGTGGCGCTGAGCGTGGGCGCGGTGGCCGAAGCGCGTTCGGCGCGCCACCAATCCACCAACAGACGCAAACCTTCTTCGAGATCGACCTCGGCCTCGAACCCCAGTCGCTCGCGTGCCGCGCGCGTATCGGCCAGACGCCGTGGAACCTTGTTGACCGAGCGCTCGGGTCCGTGTTCGACCTCGACGTTGGCGCCCATCACCTCGATCAGCAGACGGGCAAGCTCGAGCAAGCTGGTCTCTGTGCCGCTGGCGACGTTGAACACTTCGTCGCTTGCGTCCGACGAGGCGGCAAGCACGTTTGAGCGAGCCACATCGGCGATATAGATGAAGTCCATCGTCTGTGAGCCGTCGCCGAGGATCAGCGGCGGTTCGCCGGCTTCGATGCGCTCCATCCAGCGGACGAGCACCTCGGTGTAGACGCCATGGATGTCCATGCGCGGCCCGTACACGTTGAAATAGCGCAACGCCACGTAATCGAGTCCCTGCATCGCGGCGAAGCTGCGCAGCAGCCCCTCGTTGAAAGTCTTGGCAGCGCCGTAGAGCGTGTCGTTGGCATAGGGATTGTGGGACTCCTCAGTCGGGAACTGCTCGGCCAAGCCGTACACCGAGGCCGAGGAGGCGGCAACGATCTTGCGCACTTTCTCGGCCAGCGCGGCCTCGATCACGTTGTAGGTTCCGTCCACCATCACTTCGAGGGCAAGGCGCGGTTCTGCCGCGCACTGCGTGATGCGCAGGGCGGCCTGATGGAAGACGACATCGATGCCGCGCGTCAGCTCGGCAACCAGCTCGCGGTCACGGATGTCGCCTTCGACCAGCCGCACCGGTCCGTTCTCGATCGCCCAGGCGAGGTTGTCGCGACGGCCGCGCACGAAGTTGTCGAGCACGACGATCTCCTGCGCGCCGGCTTGCACCAGCTGGTCGGCGATGTTGGAGCCGACGGCTCCGCCGCCGCCAGTGATCAGCGCGCGTTCACCGAGCATCTTGTGAGCACCTCATGATCACTCAACGGTCAATGGGGCGGGATTTTCCACGCGCGACTGAATTTGCCAGCGCTCGGTGCCCGGTAGAGGGGCCTGGCCTTGAGCGTAATCGAGCGGAACGTCGCCGATCACGCGTGCCGGGTTGCCGGCCGCGATCACTCCTGCAGGGATCGATTTGGTGACGACACTGCCCGCTCCAATCACCGAGTGAGCGCCGATGCTCACGCCCTTGAGGATCTTGACGCCGTCGCCCACGAACACGTTCTCCCCGAGCTCGACCGCCGCCATACGCGGTTGCCCACCGCGACGGCGGGCCGGGTGGAGATCGTGGAAGTCGCTGTCGAGGATCTCGACGCAAGAGCCGATCAGCGCGTTTGCGCCGATGCGGATGCCTGGCCCTTCGCTCTTGACGAAGGCGTTGTTGTTTACCTGGGCGCCATCGCCGAACTCAATGAGCGACTCTGGCATCGAGGCCTCGATGTGGCAATAGCCGCTATAGAACTGCGTCGAAGTGGGCCATCCGAACTCGACATCGCGGCCAATGACGATCGCGCCGTCGCCAAGCAGCAGGACGGGCTGTAATGCCACCGGAGTGCCGCTCACGCGCCCGCACGTGGAGAGCGCGCGGTACTTGTAGATCCGAGCTCGACGGATCGCATCGCTGAGACGCCCCCCGCCCCTCATCGCGACCTACCGCGCTCCGTCGAGCTCTGCCTGTGCCAACCGCTCGTCCTCATCTGCTCAATAACGTCTCGGTGTGTGGCGGCCTTCCGCGTGAGAGTGCGATGGATCCACGAAGGTGGCCCATGAAGCCGATGCTCATGAGATCCCCATCGGGCCGGTGCGAGAATCGCCCGCCGTTGCACGTTCATACAGCGATATGAGCGACACTCGCAAACCATCAATTTCGGTCGTCGTGGCGGCTTACCAAGCCGAGCGCTTCATCGCCGAGGCGCTCGAATCGATCCTTGGCCAAACCCGTCCACCGGATGAGCTCATCGTGGTGGATGACGGCTCGACGGACGGAACCGCGGCTGAGCTCGAGCGCTTTGCCGAGAGCATTCGCATTGTGCGTCAGCCCAACGGAGGCTGTCCAGCCGCGTTCAACACCGCCTTCCGGGAAGCGCGCGGCGACTTCGTGGCGCTGTGCGGCGCCGACGACATCTGGGAGCCCCACAAGCTCGAATGGCAGGCCGAGGCGATCGCGGCGCACCCCGAGGTGGATGTGCTCTGCGGACATGCGCTGCTGGTCGGGCGCATGGAGGGCGATTACTCTCGACCGCCAGGTGTGGGCGTACTCGACAATGGTGCTCTGAAGGACGCCCTCTACCGGCAGTGCTGTATCTGCGCGCCCTCGGTAGTCATCCGGCGCTCGCTGTTCGAGCGCCTTGGGCCGTTCATCGAGGACTTCGGAGCCGACGACTACGAGTACTGGTTTCGCTGCTTGCGCGACGGAGCGCGCTTCTACTACGACCGGCGCCCGTTGCTGAGCTGGCGCCAGCACGAGAACAACCTCACCGGGCGGACACCCTGGATGGAGGAGTGCGCCGACCAGGTCCGGCGCATGTACGAAGCGGATGTGAGCGACCGTGCAATCGCCGACGATCTCTTCAGGACCGGTCGCCGGCTTGTGGAGGAAGGCCGTCCACGCGAGGCTCGTCAGGCGTTTCGTGGATCCTTGCGGCACGGGCGGGGCAGCGCTTCCCCGGCTAATGCCAGGGCACTCGCCTGGGTTGCGATCCTGGGGCTGCCGTCGGGTGCACGCGAGCTAGCTGGTCGGGCTCTGACCGATATCAGTCGTGCCATCGACAGCCTGCGCGGCGGTCGCGATCCGGTGTTGCCATGAAAGCTCCGACGATCAGCGCGGTCGTGCCCGTCTACAACACCGAGCGCTACGTGGCCGAGGCGCTTACGGCAATCCTCTCCCAGACCCATCCTCCCGATGAGGTGATCGTGGTCGACGACGGCTCGACCGATGGGACCCTGAACGAGCTCGCAGCCTTTCGCGGCGAGATCCGCGTCGTCAGGCAGGGAAATCTTGGCGTCGCGGGAGCGATGAACCGCTGCTTTGAGGAGGCTCGTTGCGAGTACGTCGCTAAGTGCGACGCCGACGACGTTTGGGAGCCGGACAAGCTCGAGCGCCAGATCGGGCCGGTCTTGGCCCATCCTGAGATTGACATCGCGATCAGCGGCTCACGCTTCTTTGGAAGCGATGAAGGAGTACGCGCGCCCTATCCGCGCGCAGGCATTCTCGACCAACGAGACCTTGCGCGCCGGCTCTATCGCGCAAACTTCGTGGCCTCCTGCGCGACGCTCCTCAGGCGTCGTCTGCATCGGCGACTCGGGCCGTTCGTGGAAGGACTCGCCTGCGAGGACTATGACTTCTGGTTGCGGGCGGTCGCCGCCGGCGCCGTCTTCTTCTACGACCCGAGCATGCTCGTCAAGATTCGGACTCACGACACCCAGGTATCGAGCAATTTGTTGCGTATGCACGGAGCCGAGTACACGGCGCATTGCTGGCACGCTGACCTTGTCCACGACGCGCGACTCGTGCGTAAGGTAAAGGCGCGTGATCTGTCGAACATAGCGCGAGTGCTGAGCGACGAAGGCTGCCCGCGGGAGGCGCGAGCGACGTTCGTGGCCGCGCTTCGCCAGCGGCTCTCGCCGCGCCTACTCGCCTGGGTGCTAGTCCTCTCGATGCCCGATCGTTACCGCCGCCCGCTTGCCGACAAGCTGGTTTCGATCAGGCGCACTCTGGTCTCGCCGGCCTCGCGGTGATCCGTGACGACCGAGGCGCTCGTGACCGCCGAGGAGTCCACGTCGGCTGAGCCGCAAGCATCGGCCGAGCAGCAAGTATCGGCCGAGCAGCAGGTGGCCGAACAGCGAGCGGCAGACGAGCATGCGGCCGACGAGCTTCGCGATGCTGCGGCGCACGGCGTGCGCTGGTCGGCGATCGCCCGTCCCATTGTCGAGATCCTCCAGCTCGGCTCGATCGTGATCCTTGCGCGGCTGATCGTGCCGGCGGAATTCGGCCGTTACGCGATCGCCCTGATCGCCCAGGAAGTGGCCTACCTGATGGTGGCCGGAGGGTTGAGCAGCGCTCTCGTCCAACGCAAGACGATCGACCGCGAGCACCAGCAGGCAGGGATGGCCCTTGGTCTGCTCGCGGGCCTCGCGCTTGCTGTGATCACATTGATCGCAGCAAGCGTGATCGTGGCCCCGATCTTCGGCGAGCGCACGGCCTTCTTCGTGCGCCTGATGGCACCGCTATGCCTGGTCGCGGCGCTCAGCACCGTGCCCACAGCCACCCTGCGTCGGAAGATGGCCTTTCGACGGCTGAGCGAGATCGAAGTGCTCAGCACCGTCGCACGCGTCGTAGTTTGCATCGGCCTGGCGCTTGTGGGCCTGAGCGGGGAGGCGCTGGTGTTGGGTGTGCTGGCCGGCTCACTGGCAACGGGCGTCATAGCTTGGGTCAGCGCGCCACCGCCGGCGCCGCGCCTGCACCGCAAGGCAGCACGCGAGCTGTTGAGCTATGGCGTGCCGGTCTCGCTCGCCTCGGTCAGCTGGATCGGCTTCAGCAACGTCAACTACGCGATCATCGGCGCGCGCCTTGGCGCGCTGCAGACCGGCTTTTACTTCCGCGCCTACACGCTCTCGGTCGAATACCAGAGCAAGATCAGCGTCGTAATGAGCCAGGTCGGCTTCCCGGTGCTGGCGCGCACACGGAGTGCCGAGGAGCTCAGTCAGCTGTATCGCCAGATGGTGCGCACTCTGACGATCCTGCTGTTCCCGCTGCTCGTGCTGCTGACGATCACAGCTCCCGTGCTCGTCCCATTCCTGTTCGGCGCACGCTGGGCGTCGGCGGTCGTGCCGGTCCAGATTCTCGCCTTGGGCGGGGCCTCCACGCTCGTCGTAGACGCGGTTGGAACGGTGTTCATGGCGACCGGCCGCGCACGCGCGCTGCTCGCCTTCGGCACGGCGCACTTCATCGTCTATGGCCTGACGGTACTGGTGGTTGTGCGCTTCGGAATCGTCGCGGTCGCGATCGACGCGGCGGTGGTGCACACACTGTTCCTAGTCGTGGCGTACGCGATGATGCTGAATAAATCACAAGAACGTCCAATACCAAGACTTCTGAGTGACATAGCCCCGGCCACGCTCTCCTGCGTAGGCCTGGTCGTGGTCGCCCTGCCCGTGAGCGTGGGGCTGAGCGCGATCGACACGCCGGCGATCCTGTGGCTGGCCGCAGTCGGGCTCGTCGCGATACCGCCGTATTTGCTAACGCTGCGCCTCGGCTTTCCGGAGAGTTGGCGCAGTCAGCGCTCGATCCTCGAGCGCATAGTGCCGGCCAGCAAGGGCCTCAGTCGGGTCGGCCGGCGGCTTGCGGCAGTGCGTGTGCGCTTCTCGAGCTAGCGCTTAGTCCCAGCTTCGGTCAAGCTAGGTGTCGCGGATCTCGCGGATCTCGCGGACTGAGCTGGTAGCTGGGCACAGGACCTCACGCAGCGCGATCCAAGGCTCTCTGGCGCAGTGCCCGGAGGTTGCGTCCCAGCGCGTGTCGGTCATCTTGAAAAACGTCCTTCCGCAAAAGCCTAGGAAAAAGTGGAGGTACACATAAAGATTTGGTACCTAACTATCTCCTTCTGGTCACGATCAGGGGGTGTCTTCGTACGTGGGGTTTTCTAAAGGACCCCGCCGAAGTGCCACCCGCAGAGAGAACTCGCGTGACGTGCGTACGGGGAACAGATCAATCCCGCAGCGCCGAAAGCTACTTGGCGCGGGGAGAGAAGAGAAAGGTCTGACTCTCAGGCTGCAGCGCGCTCGAGGCGCGGGGCGAGCGCGAGCGGCATGCCGTTCGCGCGCATCGACTCGCTGGCAAGCTCCACCAGGGCGACGATGTCCAAGCCCAGTGCGACGTTCGAGCGTGGTTCAGAACCTGTGCGGATGGAGCGCGCGAAATCCTGCAGCTCCAGGCTTAGAGGCTCCTGAGGCTGCACACGCGGGCTGACCACGTCACCGGTGCGGTAGATGAGCTGGTGCTCGCCGAAGTTGGCCGGGGGCGGTCCCTCGTCGATGCCGCGGTCATACACGCGGATCGGCTCGTCAGATGCCGTGTCGTCGTACTGGATCATGCGCTTGCTGCCAACGACGATCATCTGGCGCACCTTGCACGGTGCCAGCCAGGAGATCTGCACGTTGGCGCTCGAGCCACCCGCAAAGGTAAGTGTCAAGAATGCGGTCTCCGGCACGTCCTGCTTGAAGACGCTGCTACCCGAGGCGGCGATCCCGACGACCGGCTGGTCGAGCCAGTAGAGCAGGATCGAAAGGTCGTGAGGCGCCAGGTCGCAGACAACGCCGTCGCTCTGGTACTTGCCGAGATTCATGCGCGCGGAGGTGACAAAATGAATGTCGCCGACCGTGCCGTCTTGAATCAAATCGCGTACCGCGTTAACCGCTGGGCTGTAGATGAAAGTATGACCCGGCATCAGCACGAGCTGTGAGTCCTCGGCAATATCGGCGAGCTCCTGGGCGTCGCTCAGACGCGTGGCAAGCGGCTTCTCTACGAGTACATGCTTGCCTGCTTCCAGGATCTGCTTGACGATCGCGTGGTGAGTCTTTGGCGGAGTGGCGACTACGACGGCCTCGATGGAGTCGTCGCAGAGCACTTCCTCCAAGTCTCCGAGCGCGAGCGCGTCGGGATGACGGTTGGCCAGCGCGCCGAGGCGGGCTGGATCGCGGTCGCACAGCGCTTGCAGCTGGAACTCCGAGCGCTCGGCCAGATTGCGCGCGAGGTTCGGGCCCCAGTAGCCGCACCCTACGACCGCGGTGCCGATCGGCATCTCGCGGGGCACTATGCGACGGTTGCGTCGTAGTCCATCGACGGTTGTGTTCCATGAATCGAACATATTTAGTGCCCCTGAGGTGTGGAGGTCGAACTCATATATTCGTTTAACGTTGCGCGACTGCGCCGTCTTTTGCGAAGCTGAGCATTGCCCCAGAAACCTGATCAAGCTCCTCGTCGCTCATCGCCGGGAACAGCGGCAGCGAGCAGATTTGCTCGGACAGTCGCTCGCTCACCGGCAGGCTTCCCGGTCCTAGGCCGAGGTGCGCGTAGGCTTCGGTGCGGTGAATCGGAGTGGGGTAGTGAATCGCCGAGGCGACTCCCTGCTGCTGCAGATGAGCACGCAGCGCGTCGCGGCTTGAGCTGCGCACCACGAACAAGTGGTAGACGTGATCGGCCTCGGCAAACGGTAGCTCGACAAGCTCAATTGCCTCACCCGCTCCGGCGTCGCTCAAACCGCTCAGACGGGCCCGCAGCTCTGAGCCCAGACGGCGTCGGGCATCGTTCCAGTCCTCCAGACGCGTGAGCTTGCGCCGCAGCACTGCTGCCTGTAGCGCGTCCAAGCGTGCCGTAGTGCCCACGACGCGGTGGTGGTAGCGCGGACGCTCGCCGTGCGCGCGCAGCAGTCGAATGCGTTCGTCAAGCTCGGGGACGGCCGTGACGATCGCCCCGCCATCTCCCCAAGCACCGAGGTTCTTGGTCGGATAGAAGCTGAAGCAACCAAGCACTCCGATCGTTCCAGCCCTACGTCCGTTGTAGCGAGCGCCGTGCGCTTGACAGGCGTCCTCGATCACGTGGATGCCGGCCTCGCGTGTGATCTCAAGGATCGGATCGAGGTCGACCGTCGCGCCGAACAGATGCACGGGAATCACACAGCGCACCTTCGGCGTGAGGCTGGCCGCGACGATCTCCGCGGTGATCAGATGCGAGTCGGGGTCGATATCGACCAGGATCGGGGTGGCGCCGACCGCGCTCACCGCCTCAGCCGTGGCGATGAACGAATTGGTTGGCACGATCACCTCGTCGCCCGGTCCGATCTCAAGCGCTCGCAAGGCAAGCGCAAGCGCCTCGGTACCGGAGGAGACTCCGATTGCGAAGTCGGTCTCGCAGTAGGCGGCGAACTCGCGCTCGAAGCCCTCGACCTGCTCGCCCAGTGTGAAGGCGCCTCGCGAGGCGATGTCGCGCACCGCTCCCATGAGCTCCTCGAGCAGCTGCGGGTCGGCATTGTCCAGGCGCGCAAACGGGACTGACGGGCGCGTGGCGGTTGTGTCTGTCTGCCCCGCGCTCAACATGCCGCGCTCAACTGACCGTAGGCGACCGACGGCGAGGAGCCAAGTCGACGTAGCTCTTCCTGAAGCGCCCGGCGGCCGCGATGGTGCAGGCCGTGGACGGAGCTCTCGGTGCGACCCATCTGCTCGGCAATCTCTGGTGGTGAGAGCCCGACGACGTGGCGCATGACCATCACGTCACGCTGCTCGTCGGGCAGGGAGGCAAGCGCGCTGTGCAGGTCCCGCGCGCGGTCCCTGGCGTCGTCGTCGACGAGCTCGTTTGCGCCGAAGACCTCCTCAGTCGGCGTTGGGCGCCGCCGGCGCAGGTGGTCCAGTGCGACGTTGCGCGACAGGCGCAGCAGCCAACCGGTGAAGGGGATGCCGTGATCCTGGTACTGCACGATCACGGTGATCAGCTTCATGAAGACGTGCTGAGTGAGATCCTCGGCCTCCTGCTCGTCTCGCACGATGCTGCAGATGTAGCCGTAGACGTTGTCCGAGTAGCGCGTGTAGAGAAACCGCAGTGCGTCTCGGTCTCCCTCCTTGGTGCGCGCAATAGCTAGGCGTGTTTCGCGTGCTGTCTCGGGCGAATCGTCCAGAGTCGCACGGCGACGGAAGCCTACGTGTCCATCCTTGACATTGAGGCGGCGATGCATATGTGTTCCCCGTGGTTGGCGGTGAATATTTTCCCCCTGCGAATCGATGCGTCAGGGGTTTGCGTGCATCGATAATGGGTAATGCAATCTCTTCCCACAATGGCCCGTTCGTCGCTATCTCCGTTCAGGCTATGAACGCTTCTCTCCGCCACGTGACGGGTGGTCTCCTATGATCGCCGGGCTTTGTTGTCAATCGCAAATACCGCACAAATGCAGGGGTTTTGTGTTTGGGATGAGCGTTCATGTAAGGCTGCGTGCCTGTGTC
This sequence comes from uncultured Solirubrobacterales bacterium, assembly GCA_963723175.1. GTDB lineage: Bacteria > Actinomycetota > Thermoleophilia > Solirubrobacterales > Solirubrobacteraceae > Palsa-744. The sequence continues at coordinate 327,604 of CAVRPO010000008.1, forward strand.
CGACGAGTAAAGATGTTTGTGTGAAGCGTCGGACTGCCGCCTACAAAATCATCGGATAGGACAGTCGGGGGACGGCTGGTGTGCCGTCGCGGGGCGGCTTTGAGCGCTCAAAAGAGGCGCTGGGCGCGGTCTGCTATCTCACGCGCGATGGCAAGCGATGCGGTCGCCGCTGGCGACGGCGCATTGCGGACGTGCAAGGCCCGCTGGGTCGTCGAGAAGACGAAGTCGTCCACCAGGTCGCCGTTGCGCGCGACGGCTTGGGCGCGCACGCCCGTGAACGATGGCTTCACATCTTTTGCGACGATCTCCGGTACGTAGCGGGCCGCATCGCGGACGAGCGCCGATCGCGACGCCGCGTGGTGGCACTCGGTGAGACCGGTGCGCCACCAGTGGGCGAACATGCGCCACGATCCTGGCCAGCTGAGGGTGTCGCCGAGATCTCTGCGACGCAGTTGAGCGGGGTGTTTGGCATCGCGGGCCCCGGCGAGCAGGGCGGTTGGCCCGATCAAGATCTCGCCGTCGATGCGTCGCGTGAAATGGACGCCTAGGAAGGGGAGCGAGGGGTCGGGAACGGGGTAGATGAGCGATTTCACGAGGCTACGACGCTCTGCGGCCAAACGCAGATAGCTGCCAAGAAAGGGGACGATGCGCGGGTCTGGATCGGCGCCGGCCGCGGTTGCGAGTCGGTCCGACCATGCTCCGCCACAGAAGATCGCGTGCGCGGTGTCCGTGAACCCATGTGCGTGAAGCAGGCGCAGACCTCGCCCCCTGGGCTCGACAGCACGAACCTCGCACGCGGTCACGAGCGTTCCCCCGGCTTCCAGCAGGTCGTGGGCGTAGGCGAGGGCGACGGCGTGGAAGTTGACGATGCCGGTCGGCGGACAGTAAAGGCCCGCCACGCCCTGGGCATGTGGCTCGAACTCGCGTATGCCCTCAGCGTCGAGACGGCGCAGCCCGTCCACGCCGTTGAGCGTGCCCCGTCGCTGGAGCTCCTCCAGCCGCGGGATCTCCTCGGTGCTCGCGGCAAGGATCAGCTTGCCGCAGCGCTCGTGCGGGATCTCATGCTCTTCGCAATAGTTGTAGAGCTCCGCCGCTCCCTGCACGCACAGGCGCGCCTTGGCCGAGCCGGGCTTGTAGTAGACGCCCGCGTGGATGACGCCGGAGTTGTGGCCGGTTTGGTGCTGACCCAGCTCGGCCTCACGCTCCAGTACGCATACAGATGAGGATGGAAAACGTCGTGCCAACTCGCGAGCTACGGCCAGGCCCACAATTCCCCCGCCGACCACTGTTAGGTCGGTGCGTGCCGGTGCCGATAGAGAGACCGGTAGATCGTCAGGGCTGGGCAAGCGGCCTAACATACGGCAAGGTGTGGTGTCGCGGCTCGGATGTGAAGGTGCTCCGTTGGGTTGCTCAGGCGCCGAACAGGCCTGAGCCGACCCAATCGCTTTCGCCGCGCGCGCCCGGCGGTGCGAAGAAGTAGCCGCCGCCGACAGGGGTGATGTAGTCGATCATCGGCTCAGCGGACAAACGCCGTTGGATCGTCGCGAATTGGCGTTCAGGGCTCTGGTTGAAGGCGACGAACATCAGGCCCTGGTCGAGCTGTCCGGCGGCGTCGAAGCCGCGCGTGTAGTTGAAGCCGCGGCGCAGGATGCGCTGGTCTTCGGTCGCTTGAGTGCGCGGATTCGCAAGGCGTATGTGCGCGTCGAGGGGGATGCGCTTGCCGTGCGGGTCGAGGTCGTAGCGAGGTTCCTCGAACTCGCTGGTACCGCCGAGCGGTGCTCCGCTGGTGCGCACGCGCCCGATCATGTTTTCCTGCTCGTTCAGGCCGACGCGGTCCCAGAACTCCACGTGCTGGCGGATGATGCGCGCGACCTGGTAGGTGCCACCGGCGGCCCAGGCCGGCTCGCCGTCTGCCACCCACACCAATTTGTTCATGAGTGCTGCGTCGCTGGTGGGAGGGTTGGCGGTGCCGTCGCGGAAGGCGAACAGGTTGCGAGAGCTGTTGTGCGGTGAGGGGCCGCGTGCGGCACCGGAGAAGCCGTCGATGTTCCAGCGCAGCTGTAGCGTTCCGCGCACGGTGCGCAGCAGCTCGCGCAAAGTGTGCACGACGGTGTCGCGTTGATGGGCGCAGATCTGCAGCAGCACGTCGCCATGGCTTTGCGCTGGGTCAAGGTCGTCGACCGAGAACGTTGGCATCTCGATCAGCTCGCGTGGGCGCTGCGGGCCGAGTCCGTAGCGTTTGTCGAACAGCGAGGTACCGAAGGCGATCGTCACAGTCAGTACGTCGGGATCGTTGATCGACCCGAGGATTCCAGAGTCAGCCGGCGGATCGTCGACCTCGAACAGTGGGATGGGTCCACCGTCGGTCAGTTCGCGTGCGCGCACGCTGAGCGCCCTCAAAGCTTCCTCGAGCGTCTTTCTGTCAGGCGCGAGCGAGTCGAGCGCCGCAAAAGTCGCTTGCGCCGGTGCGGGCGTGAGGATACCTGCCTGATGGGGGCCGTCGAAGGGCTCACGCTGGGCGAGCTGTGCCTGGGAGACGCTCCATTCCTGTGCCGCGGAGGGCTCGGTGGGGACCGCCGTGGCCGCTTCTGTCTTTGTGGCGGCATGCACGATCGCGCCTGCTCCGCCGACCCCGCCGGCGCCCAACAGCAGAGCCGAGCGAGTTAGAAATGTGCGGCGGTCGAGCTCGCTCATGGTGCGATCCGCACGTCGCGCTTTGGGATCTGGGGAATCTGTGGCGGGAGTTCGGTCTCCAGGGCTCCGGGCACCTGAGACAGCGCCTCGAGCGTACCGCCGAGCGTGCCGTCGAGTAGCACCGTCTGAGCCTGGGTCAGCTGAGCGTTGCTCGGTAGGTGCCCGCCGTGGGCAGCGGCAAGCGAGGCCATCACCGAACGCAGTGCCGCGAGTTCAGTCTTGACGATCGGGATCGTGTTCTCGCGTCCCACCAGCAATTGGTGCAGTGTCGCGATCACCTCTTCAGTGGCTTGGAGTCCGGCGTTGGTCGCCAGCACCCCTTCCTTGCTCCATGGCACATCGGCTCCACTGAGCAGGTCGCGTGCTGCGTCCTCGAGGATCTCGTGTGCGCGCGTGGCGTATTCAAGTGGCTCGATCGAGGTTTTGCCAAGTGTCCCGCGCAGTCGGCGCACGTTGAGGTTGAGCTGGCGTGCCTGGTTGAGCAGCGTGCGCGGTTCTGTCGAAGTCCAGAGCCCGTATTCGATCCGGTGCAGGCCGGTGAATTGTGGGCTTGCCGTGCCTCCTGGCAGGCCACTCGCATTGCCGTCGATCGCTTGGTCGAGGGTTGCCAGAGGTCCCACCAGATAGACCGCGCCGAGGTGCAGATAGCGGGCGTATGCCGCGCGCCACGCAACCTGTGCGCCCGTGCGGTCGTTGGCGGCGAGCGCGCTCTGCAAGCGCCTCACCTGGCTTTCCATCAGGCCGAGTTGGCCGACGGCGTAAGCGCGATATTGCGCGGTGGGCTTGTTGAAGACGGATGCCGGCAGCGGAGGTAGGGCGGATGGCGGGGTCGCCGCGGCTCCTTCGACCGCGCCCTGAGCGGAATTGATCACGGTTGAGCTCAGTACGTGTGGGGCGCGCGCCTCATAGGTTGCGAAGGGCGTCAGCGTGTAGGGCGCGCTTGCGGCTGGCCGCGCGTGATGGCGGCCTATGCCGAGGGCGGAGACGATGAGGAAGACTGCGAGCGCTATGCAGACTGCGGCAGCAGCCGTCGTCGTCCACCGGCGGGTGATCGATCTGAGCATCTAGAGAACAAACGACGCTTGTTGCTTACGGCTTGCGCTTTGAGCGGTTCCTTGCTCTACCTGGCGAGGTAGGCGCCGGCTTATCCAGGGAGAGGGTTTGCGATGACGCATCAGGTGTAGCGGGCCTACCACACGATCGGCACGCCGTAGGCGGCGAAAGCGCGGTCGCGGGTAAGGATCGCGCAGCTTTCGAGCTTTGCTTGAGCGATCAGAAGCCGGTCGAAGGGGTCGCCGTGATGAAGGGGAAGCTCACCGGTCGCATTGGCGTGACGCGCGGTGATCGTGAGCACCTCGGTATCGACTTCGTCGATGCGTGCGAGCAAATCGCCCGGAGCTTCCAGCTTGCCGATAGCGCGCTTGATCGCAATCTCCCAGACGCTTACGACGCTGACTACCAGTTGTGTCTCCGGGTTTTCCACCGCTTCATGCGCTTGCCTGGAGAGGCGCCCATCGGCGAAGAGCAGCGAGAGCAGCGCGTGCGTATCGAGTAGAAGCTTCAATCGTCGATCATGCCGAAGGCGCGCTGTAGGTCCTCGGGTAGCTCGTCGAAGTCATCGGGTATGTGGCCCTTGCCCTTCCACACGCCCCTCAGCGCCAGCAGTCCGCGTGGCTTCTCGTCATAGGCCACGATCTTGGCCACGGGGCGCCCGGAGCGCTCGACGATGATCTCCTCGCCGTGGCGGGCGCTTTCAACCAGTCGCGAGAAGTTCGTCTTGGCCTCGTGCATGCCTACGCGTGTCATGAAGAAAGCTTAGCACCGGTTAGCTAGCTTAGTCCAGGCTGGGCATTTTACGCAGCCAAGAGTTGACATTTACGTCGAAGGGATCCTGCATTGCGCAGCGGTCGGCTCACTGCCAAACGCGCACCCAGTCGACCAGCATGTGCGCTGGGAACTGGGTCGAGGTGTTCGGGGCGCCGGGCCATTCGCCGCCCACCGCCAGGTTCAGCAGCAGGAAGAAGGGATGGTCGAAGGGCCAGGCCGCGCCGGACGGCAGGTCGGCCGGCGTGATCGTCTTGTAGACGGCGCCGTCGAGCAGGAAGCTGATCCGTTCGGGCGCCCATTCGACGCCGTAGACGTGGAAGCCGGCAGAGAGGGGCGTGGGTGAGGTCTTCCTGCCACCCATACCCTTCGGAGCCGACGGCCACGGAGCATGCAAAGTGCCATGTACGACGCTGGGTTCTGAGCCCAGCACCTCCATAGCGTCGATCTCGCCATAAGCAGGCCAGATCTTCGCGCCGTCGTAGGCTTCGTCACCGAGCAGCCAGAACGCTGGCCACAGCCCCTTCCCAGCGGGCACCTGTATGCGCGCCTCGGCCAACCCATACTGGAACTGAAAGGTGTTCAGGGTCTGTATTCGAGCTGAGGTATATGGCCGCGTGATCCCGTCGTGGCCCGTATGGCTTTCGGCACGGGCGGTGATGACCAAGTCTCCCTTTCCGTCGAGCGACGCGTTCTGGGGCCCGGCCGTATAAGACTGGAGTTGGCCATTCCCCCAACCGCCTGTATCAAAGTCCCACTTACTCTGATCTGGGCTTGCCCCCGCAGGACCTTCGAATTCGTCGGACCAGACCAGGCGCATAGGCGCTCCGGAAACGGCAGCCGTCGCTGACTGCGCGGCTCGTCGAGTGGCGTCGTCTGTCTGAGAGGCAGCGCTCTTCGGCGGCGATGCAAGGTGTCGGTCGTGTCTCGCGCCTCGGCGGGCGTCACGTACACGACGAGAGTGACCATGTCTTCGAGTGATAGTCCGCCTCGAGGCGATGTGGGCTGAGCGAATCGACTGACTGGTCGGACGGGCCGTTACCGGCACCGCGGCAACCAATCCAGCAAATATCGAGAACGCACAAGATCGATCTGAGTGGACGACGGAGCATCACCTCCGCATCGCCATGATCGCGTCAATGCTTGAGTGTGTCGAGCGCGGCAATCACACGTTCGACCGCGGCCTCGACGGTCTCCTCGCCCGATCGCAGAACGAGATCAGGCTTTAGAGGCGTCTCATACGGAGCATCCACTCCCGTCAGGCCCGCGAGCTTGCCCGCCCGCGCGCGCGCATAGAGCCCCTTTGGGTCGCGCTCCTCGCACAGCCGTAGCGGGGCATCGACGAAGATCTCCAGGAAAGGCAGGTCAGCGTCGGCATGCAGGGAGGCCGCCGCTTCGCGGTCCTGGGCGTATGGGCTGACGAGACTGACGATCGCCAACGTGCCCGACTCTGCGAGCAGCCTTGCGACGTGTGCGGTGCGACGCACGTTCTCGCTGCGAGCGGCCTCGTTGAAGCCGAGGTCTCCGTTTAGACCATGTCGCAGATTGTCGCCATCGAGCATGAAAGCGGGGCGACCCGAGGTGACAAGGCGCTCCTCGAGCGCGGCCGCGATCGTCGACTTGCCGGCGGCCGGCAGGCCGGTGAACCAGATCGTGGCGCCGGCATGGCCAAGCGACTCCCAACGCTGACTGCGTGTGAGCGCAGTGCGCTGCCAGCGAACGTTGGGGCTATGTTCTTGGCCGTCCCGTGGAGGATTCTCTGGAGGGGCGGCGTTCGGCGCCTCGATCTCGGTGTCGCGGGAGAGTCGGGTGTCGGCGGTTCTTTTGTTGGCGATCGACATAGCCTCGCACGTGATAACCCCCTTTGGGTGCAGCCATTGTGTAGGCTCCACTACCCGGGACGCCGCCACGCATTCGGGTCCCGCGCTTATTCTCGATCATGGATGCTCGCCGATGGATCGTACAGGGATGAACTGAGCCTATGTCTCTAGATCCATCAGAATCTACTTCAGACACGCTCGCCCGACGTCTCGGTTGTGATATGCGCGTATACCGAGCAGCGCTGGGATGAGCTATTGGCTGCGGTCAGATCGGTCCAAGGGCAGTCGGTCGCTGCGAGGGAGATCATCGTCGTGATCGACAACAATCCGGCGGCTCCTGGCGCGTGTGCGCGAGGCGTTGCCCGATGTGATCGCCGAGGAAAACAGCGGTGGACGTGGAGCGGGGCAGGCGCGCAACCGCGCCGTAGGTCTTGCCAGTGGCTCGATCATCGCGTTCCTCGACGACGATGCCGTGGCGACGCCTGAGTGGATCGAGCGAGCAACGACCGCATTCGAGGATCCGCGAGTCATCGGAGTCGGCGGAACGATCGAGCCGATCTGGGAGGAGGGCCGCCCGCGTTGGATGGCCGAGGAGTTCTACTGGACCTTGGGCTGCACCTATCCCGGGCTGCCAACCGAGCCGGCGCCGATCCGCAACCTGATCGCCGCGAACATGTTCGTGCGGCGTGAGGCGTTCTTCGAGCTCGGTGGCTTTCGGGCCGGCTTTGGCAAGACCGGGACACGCTCTGGCACCGAGGAGACCGACCTCTGCATCAGGGCCAACCAGCGCTGGCCGGAGAGTATCTGGCTCCACGATCCTGCCGTTGCCGTGAGACATAGGGTGTCGGGGAGTCGATCGCGGCTGAGCTATTTCGTCTCGCGCTGTTACGACGAGGGCATCGCCAAGGCGTCGATCGTGGAGTTCGTCGGTGGGCGCGACGGCTTGGCGGCCGAGCGCTTCTACACCGCTCGGATCCTTCCGAGAGGGTTTGTGCGAGGTGTGGTCGCTGGCCTTAGAGGCGATGTCACCGGACTCGCTCGCAGCGCCTCGATCGTGGCCGGGCTGACCGCGACAGTCGCGGGCTACCTGGTCGGAGAGGTGGCGCTTCGTCGGGAGAGCACACCTACTGGCAATTCGGCGGATCAGGCCAAGGAGCCGACCGATGCAGGTGCCGGTGGCGGGGGTGTGCTCGTGGTGGGCTCTGGGACACATTTCATCAGCGGCGTGAGCCACTACACCCGCTACGTTGCATTGGCGCTCGCCGAGCGCACACCTGTCTCGGTAATCCTGATGCGCAGGCTGATCCCGCGAGCGCTCTATCCCGGACGAGCTCGGGTCGGCGACGAAACGCTCACAGACGAGGACTATCCGCCCGAGATGGAGGTCTTCGACGGGGTCGACTGGTACTGGTTTCCCAGCATGCTGGGAGCGCTGCGCTTATTGCGCCGCCGCCGGCCTGAGGCGGTGTCTGTTCCAGTGGTGGACAGGTTCCGTGCTGCACTCCTATGTGCTGCTGGCGTTGGCGGCACGCCTGCAAGGAGCGCGGATCATCATCGAGATCCACGAGATCCAGGACACCGGAGAGGCGAAGCTGGCGCCGGTGCGCTTCTACGTCCAGCGCTTTGGACGTTGGCTGATGCGAATGGCCGACGCTTACATCGTGCATTCCGAGTTCGACCGCGAGGCGCTCGGCAAGAGCTTCGACATCGGGCAACGCCCGGTCAGGGTTGTGCGGCATGGGCCGTTCTCGCATTACGCGGTCGCTGAGTCCACGCGCTTGCGCGAGGCGCCGGAGGACATGTGCAACATCCTCTTCTTTGGCACCATCAGGCCCTACAAGGGGCTTGAGGATCTGGTGCAGGCGTTTGAGTTGCTCGCAGGCGAGGACGAGAACTGCTGGCTCACGGTGGTCGGCGAGACCTGGGAAGACTGGACGCAGCCGATCGAGATGATCGAGGCGTCGAAGTATCGAGACAGAATCACGCTCGTCAACCACTACGTCTCGGACGCGGAGGTCAGTCGTTGGTTTGCGGGCGCCGACATAGTGTCGCTGCCATATCGACGCTCCTCCGCGAGCGGGCCGCTGCATCTGACGATGGACGCTGGTCTTCCGGTGGTCGTGACCGACGTGGGCGGTCTTACTGAAGCCGTTCATGGATACGACGGCGCGGTGCTTGTGCCCGGGGCCGATCCGGAAGCTCTGTACGAAGGATCTGCGTGAGGCGATGGCTCTGCGCGGTTGACGTTTTGAGGACGCAAGCTCTTGGACCGATAACGCCGATGCCGTGCTTGGGGAGCTCGACGAGCTCGGCTCTCGCTCGTGACGGCTCGGGACCCCGGCCAGGGAGATGGTCGAGCCTGAGCGCTTCAGCCCCGCATGAGCTTTATCCGCCTCTGATTACTTGCCCAAGACCGAGCTTGCGGGCGCGCACGACGCCTTCGGCATAACGCAACGGCCCGCGCAAGATTCCCCGGCGGTGTGCGCGCAAGAGCTCGTCGCGAGAGGTCGATGTATCAATGGCTGTGGTGACTTGCTCCTCCGCTGAGGCACGCGAAAGCCGCCGTGATCCAAGCACGATCGGCGCGGATCTTGCCGCCGCGGCATAGAAGCGCGGATTACCGGTCATGGCCTTGGTCAAAACCGCCCCGAGACCCACTCCGTAGCTGAACAGTTGCCCCTGCAAGTCATTGCCGTCTCTGCGATGTTCATGCCAACACAGCGAGCGAGGCTCATATATGAGTTGACCTCCGCGCAAGATCGCCGTGCTCAACGCATATATGTCCTCGCCTCCGCCGGAGGGAGTTCCGGCGCCGAGCGCCGTGTCGAAGCCTCCGGCGGCGAGGAGGTCCGCTCGTCGGAAGGCCATGCTGCTGCCGCATCCAAAGACATCGCCCAAGAAGGGGTATAGCAGTGGGCGTACCGTCCCACCAGTGCGCAGGTCGTATGTGCGGCGCTCCATCCCCTTGGAGTACCCCCGTATCGCTCGAAGCGCTTCTGTGCCTGAGTTTGGAGCTCAAGTGGAAGCACCATCCCACAGGTCGCAGTTACTTTCGGCTCGATGAACGGTGCTGCCAACCAGTCCAGCCAACCCCTGTCCACAACAGCGTCGTCATCGATGAAAGCCACCAGCTCGGCCTGCGTCTCGCTGACTCCGCGGTTACGAGCTACCGAGAGTCCCACGCGCGGCTCGGCGACGTAGCGCACACGCGGGTCGTCCGATGCGATCGCGTTTACAGTGCGCCGAGTCTCTCCAGTGGCTGGCCGGTTGTCTACGACCACTACCTCGAAGTTGACACGTCGCAACGTGAGCAGTGAGCGTAGACAGCGCCCGAGCTGCTCCTCTCGGCCGGCGGTGGAGAGGATCACCGCCACTGACATCTCCAGATTCGTCGGTGTGCCCTCGCTACATGTATCCGTGGGAAAATGAAGCCCATCGACCAAGGCATCGGCGGTAGACGGAATCTGGGCACATCGCCGGCGCTCTAGATGTCTACAGATCTCCGCGACTGCCGATCGCCATATCTTGTGCGCCAGCTCCTCATCGGCGATGCCGCCGAGGGTGTCGACGTAAACGATCGCGACCGGCTCGTCGTGCACACGGACCAGCAACAAGCCGTCACGCTGACCGTTGTCCCACGGTCGCCCGTCCGGCGTGCTTGGCGTAATCGATCGGTCCAAATCGACTACCCCAACGGCAGTGGGCTCGAGGTGCTGAAACGCGGCAAGGGGAAGATAACCGCTGGTCAGCCCGTTTATTTGGTCTTCGTCCATCGGAGCGCTCACCCTCACTCTAGATCTCGCGCCAGACTCTACACTAGCTGCTAGCTTGCCTATCTCATGTCCGCCTCTCGAATCGTCAGCTCGGGCTCCGTCGATCCGCTTCCAACGGCTATGTCAGACGCGCAGGGCGAGATCGAGAGCGCTCCTTCTCTTCTAGAGGATGGATCGATAACCGGCTTCTTGCACCTGGTGAGACGCGCCGGTGTAGTCCTCGTTGTTCAAGTCATCGGCGCTGGGTGCTCTTACGCAGTTCAAGTGCTGCTAGCACGTATATTGGGTGCGTCGCATTATGGAATATATGCCTATGTGATTGTATGGGTCGGCTTCGCTTCACTGATCGCGGGCCTTGGCTTTCCAGCCGCCAGTATTCGCTTTCTCCCAGTCTACCGGGTGAAGGAAGACTGGTCTAGGTTTTATGGCTTCGTACGTGTGACATCGAAGCTTACATTTGCGACGGCGGCGATCATGATGTTGTGCGCACTGGGAGTCGCTGAGATCCTACACGGATTGGGCCGGTTGGGCGATCCGACGATAGTTATATTGGGAGCATTGCTTGTGCCCGCGTTTGCGGGTTCCATGCTCTACACCGAAGTCGCGCGCGCAGGCCACCGTGTAGGTACCGCATTCATCCCACCACTGATAGCGCGACCGGCTCTGATTGGAGTGGGTGCGGCGGCTCTGTTTGTATCGCGAGGAGCACTCTCGACCAGTGCCGCCCTCGCTGCGTCGCTGGTCGCATGTTATGCGGTGCTTCTCGTTCAGTACGTCCTCACCCGTCATTTGATCGATGGGCCCAAGATGGAGGGTCGGGACGTTATCGAGCTGCGGGAGTGGTTCGGAGTGGGGATAACGCTCCTCGCGGCGGGCGCCTTCACAGTGACGCTGATGCAGGTCGACATCGTGATTGTCGGTGCGCTGCTCGGGGCCCGTGATGCTGGGGTCTACGCGGCGGCGAGCAAGACCGCCACGTTGGTTTCATTTGTGATTCTCGCGGTCAATGCGGCCGCGGCCCCTCAATTCGCCTCTCTCTGGGCATTGGGACGGGTAGATGACCTACAACGCCTCGTGACCAGGCTGGCGGGCGTGATTTCTGGCCGTCTCTCGCCATCTCCGTCGGGATAGCTGTCCTATCGGGACCGCTGTTGGGCCTCTTCGGTCCCGGATTTCGGGAAGCTCGACCTGCGCTTCTTGTGCTACTTGTCGCCCAGGTCGTAAACGCGGCGGCAGGATCGGTCGGCTACCTCCTGACCCTTACCGGTCATCACCGCGAGGCGACACGTGCACTTGGCCTCAGCGCACTTGCATGTATCATCCTAGCCGTCATAGGGGTGCTGGCATTTGGTCTTGTGGGTGCGGCGCTGGGCACAACGATGGGATTTATACTATGGAACGGATCGCTCTACTGGCTGGTCGTACGCAAGTTGGGGATCCATGCGTCGATCTTGACGGGATTCGTTTCCGCGTCACCGACAACGTAGCTGAATCGCACAACCATCTGGGGAGAGGATGTCATTTCGCGATGTGCCTAACCGGTCTGCGACTGGAGTGACTCACCACATGGATAACGGTCCCGTCAAGATTCTGTATATAGGTGGTTACGGCCGTAGCGGCAGTACGTTGCTTGGGCCGAGTGCTTGGCGAGTCGCCTCGCGCGGTGTGCGTTGGCGAGACTCGCTACGTGTGGAGTCGGGGCTGATTGACAACGTCGCATGTGGTTGCGGGCAGCCGTTTCGCTCATGTCCTTTCTGGCGTGCGGTGGGGGAGGAGGCATTCGGTGGATGGGATCAAATAAACGCCAAGCGATTCACCGAGATCGATCGCGTCACAAATCTGATGGCTGCGCTTCCGTTCTATTTGGCCCCCTGGTGCGACCCCGTCTGCGGGATGCGATTAACGAATATGTTGCGAGCCTCGCTTCCCTGTATGGCGCCATCTCTAGGGTTTCCGGGGTAGGACCATCGTCGAGATCAGCAAGGACCCGACCTTTGCCAGCCTCCTGATACGCATGCAGGGTCCAGACGTGCGTATCCTCCACCTTGTGCGCGATAGTCGTGCCGTCGCATATTCGTGGACCCGAAAGCGGCGCGAGCCAAGTCCAATCGCAGGGCAAGAATTCATGGACCAGATCAGCCCCACGCGCACAGCGAGGAGTTGGGTCACATGGAATACCGCGTTTCACGCGTTTTCGCTGGCGCGCCCCCCCTACCTCAAGCTCACCTACGAGGGTTTCATCGCCGATCCTCGAGGGTGTTGGAGAAGCTGAGCTCCTTCGCAGGCCAGGATCTTACCCTGCCGAGTCGCAGCTGACCGGACACAGAAGCAAAGCTCAGCGACCACCACATATTCTCGGGCAACCCAATGCGTACGGCGATGGGCTGGTTCCGTTGCGCCTCGACAGCGAGTGGCAGACGCGCTTCCGAGAGCGCAACTCGCCAAGGTGACGGCGATCACATTGCCGTTGCTAAGCTCTACGGCTACCCGATCGTTCCGCCGGGAGCGAAAGCAAGGGATTAGTAGGTACGGCCGGCCGGACGACTGATAGGTCAGCACAGATTAGTGGCCACCGTGCTACTGCCACACACGCACCCAGTCGACCAGCATCTGCGCCGGGAAATGCGTGGAGGCATTCGGTGAGCCGGGCCATTCCCCGCCGACCGCGAGATCCATCAGCAGGAAGTAGGGATGCTTGAACGGCCAGGCCGCGCCCGCAGGCAGATCGGCAGGGGTGACGGTCTTGTAGACCGAGCCGTCGAGCATGAAGCTGATCCGTTCGGGTTCCCATTCGACGCTGTAGGTGTGGAAGCCGGCAGATAGCGGCGTGGCCGATTCTGCCTGGCCTTGGACTCCCGTTGGCGCCCACGCCCACGGTGCATGCAGCGTGCCGTTGACGATGTTCGGTTCCGAGCCCAGGACCTCCGCCGTGTCGATCTCGCCGCACGCCGGCCACGCTTCGGATCCTTCATAGGCTTCGCTGCCGAGTGCCCAGAACTGCGCTACGAGTCCCTGTCCCGCGGGCACCTGGATGCGGGCTTCCACCAGTCCGTACTGGAACTGGAAGGTTTTGAGCGTTTGTAGTCTTGCCGAGGTGTAGTTGCGGGTGATCCCGTCTTTGCCCGTGTATTTTTCTGCGCGGGCAGTGATCGCCAGGTGGCCCTGACCGTCGAGCTCGGCGTTCGCGGGGCGCGAGGTATAGGACTCGAGCTCTTCGTTGCCCCAGCCATCGCCGCCCGTGTCGAACTGCCACTGAGAGCCCGGGGAGGCCCCGGCGGCTCCGTTGAATTCATCGGACCAGATCAGCTTCCTCTGCTTGATAGTGCTGGGTTCGGACGGCGTTTCTTTTGTGGTCGGTTCTTCGGGGGCTGGGGTCGTTACGGGTTCTTTAGGCGCGGGTGTTTTCGCGGTTCTTCGAGTGTGGGCGATTTGCTTGGTTCTTTCGGCGCCGGGTCTTTGGTCGGCTCTTCAGGTGCCGGAGGCTTGGGGGGCGTTTCTGGCGTCGATTCTTTGGGCGTCGGGGTTTGTGCGGGAAAGAGTTCTTGGGGAAAGGATCCCGAGGTAGGAGACGTCGCTGCGGACGAGTTCGATGTCGCGGACGGCTGAGTGGCTGTCGCCAGGGCGCTCGTCCGACTGTGTTTCGCCGCGGCCTTCTTTGTTGTATGGGCCGCAGAGGTATCCTTGGCGTTACGCGTACGGCGTCGCCTGTTGGTGCTGCGGTGGCGCCGAGGGTGATGTGCCGAGGAGGACTCGGGGACACGGCGTCCGAAAGCCAGCCCGCTATCGGGCGAAGCCAGTACGAACACGGCGATCATCAAATAGGCGCATACCGCTGCGTGAGCGGACAGGTAGCGTGCCATTCGCTACTTGTTTCGATCAGGATCACACGACTGTTGAGCTGGCCTGGCGAACATGGACGCATGGCTCAATCGGGTCCTGTGCGCCGGTAGGATCGGCCGATCATCGTAAGATTTCGCGGTCGAGTCCATAGCCTTGAGCGGCCTTTTCGTCCGTCGTCGTCAGCGTCTTCAGCGCGCTCGCGGTCCTGCCAGGCCGCAAGCCGTGGGGGCGTGACCCTGCTCGGCGCGTGCGCATTCACGTCAGAGGCGGCTCATCGAAATGGCCTCGTCTGATCTGGTCAGACAACTTCGAACGGACCAGCTGGGGCCAGTCCGAGCCCCAAGAAGTGGAGCTTTGACACGGGCGGCAGCGGTTGGGGCAACCATGAGCTCGAGTCCTACACGTCGAGGCCTACGAATGCGGAGCTCGACGGGCACGGGCATCTGGTCATCACCGCACGTGCAGAAACCACGCTGGGCGCGACGGATGGCGCGCAGCTATACATCCGCGCGCCTGCAGACATTCAACGAGTTCCAGTTCAAGTACGGGCTGGTTGAGGCGCGTATCAAGGTGCCGAGCGGGGCAGGCTCTGATCTCTCAGTTCTGGGCGCTTGGCAGCGAAGCGTACGAGAGCTCGTCAGCCTGGCCGGGGTCTGGCGAGATCGACACGATGGAGGTGCGGGGATCCCGACCGCATGTGGTCGAAGGCACAGTCCACGGACCGTGGTCCTGGGCTCCGCACGGCGTGAGCGCAAGTGCACGCACAGTCAGCCTCGCTTGCTGCAGGCTTCCATGTCTATGGGATGGAATGGGATCCCGAACGGATCAGATTCATCCTCGACGGCTCCGTTTACCAGACGATAACTCCGATGGGATCTGCGCGCTGGGGCCGCCTGGCCGTTCAAGCACCCGTACTTCCTGCTGATGGACCTCGCCGTCGGCGGGGAATGGGCCGGCTCGCCGACACTCCAGCACACCATTCCCCGCCAAGATGGTCATGGACTGGGTGCGTGTTTGGCAGTGACCGTCTGCTCGGTGTGAGTCGCGATCATGGCTCGCGCAGGAACTTGACAAGCATCGGCGCCACCGCGAAGCAGATGATCGCATTGGCCCCGAGCCAGGCGGCTGCGACACCTTCGATCCCGTCCGTGTGTGCGAGCGGGACAGCCGCGCCGAGCACGAGCACGAGCAGGGCAAGCTCGACCAGCGCCAAGCGCGTCCCGCGTCCTTGGGCTCGCGAGACTGCCGAGAACAGCGCGGTCACAGCGCGAAAGACGCTTCCGCACAGCAGTAGCCGCAGCGCACCTGTTCCGTGTTCGGCGTAGAGATGTCCGAACGGCAGCATCACCAGTGGCGCTGCCAACGCCAGCAGCGCCGCGGCCGGCATCAACAGCGCCAGCACGCGGCGTATGAAGACCCTGGTGAGGGTCCCTAGGTTCTCATGCTGCAATGTTCCCTCGACGACAACGACGAGCAGGCGCTATAGGCAAAGGTGTCGAAGGCCAACACGATCGTGAACGGCATCGCAAAATAGGCGCTCTGTGTGGCGCCTAGTATCACGATCACCAGCAGCGGCAGCACGGTCAAAGTAGCCTGAGTGAAGATCGAGGCGAGGTAATCCTGTGCGAGGAAACGCGCGACCCGTCGCCTACCGATACGCGCGATCGAGGATTCGCGTATCCCGTTTGCCAAGTGAGCTGGGAATCGCCCGTCGGAACACCAGCAGGTTGACCGGGACCAGCAGCAGCGCCATCGGCAGCGCCCACGCCAGGAACACTCCGTGGATCGCGCCGGCCGCCAGCAAGAGAGGCAACGCAATCAGCTTGAGCACGCCGAACACGCCGTTCTTGACGGGTATGGATGGCGCCTGGCGTGTCGCCGTGAGCGCGGCATCCTGCAAAGTGAACAGCCCCCACAGCATGAGTGCGGCCACGAAGCCCAACGCGAGCGTCGTTTCGTCTGCCCAGGTAGCTCAACTGGTGTGACACACTGGGAGCGACCAGGACGAAGGCCGTGCCCACCACAAGCGCGACCGCGCCGCGTCAGTACATACACGCTACCCAGGGCCCGCGCGCTGCGTCCCCCGAGGTCGGGTAGAAAACGGGCGATGCCGTTGCCCATGTTCAGTTGGCAGACCGTTGAGAGCTCGATCATCACAGAGATGAGCACCGTGTCCCGACCGACCTCGACCGTCGTGTAAAGCCGTGCGGCGGCCACCCAGAACACCATTCCAAGCGCCGAGGTGACAGCGGTGTTGGCGAGCAGGCTGTAGGCGCTACGCAGCAGATGACGCGAGGCGTGCGCGGGCTCAGCCGCGTGTGGGCGGCTGGTATCCATGCGGACTAGCGAGGTCTCTTGGGGATCCTCAGGCGGGGGCTGTGCCTGGCCAAGACACTTGCCTACGGGAGTTGCGCTCGGACCAGATAAACAGATCTGCCAGATGACGTCGTCGCTGGCCTCGGGCGTCGGCAGGTTTTATACTCCTCGTGGAGCGAGGAGCTCTCCACGGCCGGCTTCGCGACGCGCGCTGCAGCGGTGGGGTCCTACCAGTTCGTATATCTGCACGTCTCTGTTGGTGTACCACAGTCGGAAGTGTGGCGATTTCGCGACCGCGGCCTCCAAGATGTCCAAGTGCGCCCGGTGGTGTGATGCCGAGTCTTCGGCATAGGTGGTCTCATCCTTAGTAAACGTGATATATCCATATTGCGAATATTCTTGATTCTGTCCACGACACGTGGCACCTCGAGCGGCTCCGAGCTGACGTGCTCTGGAAGCCGAGCGGTGAGAAGGTTTGGGATTTGCGTCACCTTCAGGGCCGTCGAAGTAGGGTAGGTGCCTCCATATCTATAGGGAAAGCCAGGTGCCGAAAGCACCAGGACGGACCCACGCTCGAGCGTGATAGTAGAACCATTCACTCGCACGCACTTCAGCGGGAGAGATTATGTCGAAGCTCTTCCTGTCGCCAAGAAAAGAGGGGACAAAAAGAGTTGTGAATACCAGAGTCCCAGCACATCATCAGGGTCCATCTTGAGATGTTGACGAATGACGGTCGCAAGGCCCCAGGATATCAGCGCGACGCACCACGGACTAAAAAAGGATGACGCGCAGGGACGCCTCCCCGCCATAGTTTTGCCCGAATATAACACAGAACGGGACAGGGCGAGCACGACAAACGGCAGCGCGCGTACCAAGCAGTCGTTGCCTGAGCCAGGCGAATCGTGGCGCATAAAGCTCCCAGGTAGGGTGGCGATCAGGAGCAGCTCGCTGTGAGTGTCGAAGAGCTTGCCCGGCGGACGGCGTCTGAGTGTACGTCGGAGACCCGCGCGTTGTTGAACGGATCGACGCTGGTAAATACGCCATAGTGGTGCTGTATGAAGTTGAAATTGGCAGCAAGATAGGCGAATGTCATGATCGCCATCGCCAGCAGCATCCACCAGGGGCGGATCACCCCGGCCAACATCAGAAGCGCCAGACTGACCAGCAGCATGTAGGGCGTCAAGCTGATGGCTCCGACGATTACTGCATCGAGGCCCAGGACAGCCGTGATAGCCGCCCAGCGAGGCCACTTCGCTGCGTGTCGTCCATCTCGGGTGGCAACTGGGGCACGCGTGCGAAGACGCTCGATCAGACGTGTGAGCCGAGCGGAGTAGCCGTCCTGGACTCGTAGCTGGCGCAGTGACGATCACGATCAGCGCGAGGCCCAGCACGAACGCAAACGCCTGGGGTGAATAGTAGTCCTGGCCTACCCAGTTGGTGACGATAAAGAGGAGCCCGGCGCCGGCTGCGATACGAAGGTCACGTGTGATCACCTTGACGGCGGCCATCAAAGAACGGCGTCCAGAAAGCTAAAGAACACCTCGGCCCAACTCGCATATGACCTCGGGATTGGAGCTACCTCCGACTATGCGAGAAGACTGCCGCCAGCGCAAAGAAACCTGGCCAGCGATTGTAGATGTCGATTTTTGTGTTGGCCTTGCCGTGGGCCTCCAGATAGCGGACGACGCCGATGTGCTTGTAAACCCAAGCGTAGTGTGGTTGCGCGGAGAGGATGGGCACGGTTCCGAACAGGATGACCGTGATCACCGCGATGTAGCCGACTGCGATCAGTCCACTGGTGCGCCCGGTCGTGATGGCCATGACCGCTCCGAGGACGGATACGAAGAGCGCGATATACCAAGTGATCGGGAGCGCAGGTGGCAACCCGTAATCGCCCAAGTTGGACACGTTGACGTGGAGCAGCGACACTCGCCAGAGGACCAGACCGAGGATGGCGGGCAGGGAAGGGCAAGCAGACGCCATGGCGAAACCGCTAGCGAAGGTAGGGCCCCGTCCTCGCCGTGCGCGGTCGCCGCCGATCTAGCCAGCAAGCGTCGAATACGGTGCTCACGGTGCTACCGCCCGTCTGCGCTGGGGATCCTGGGCGTGGCGGGCGCGGGCATAGGCGAACGGTCCGACGATCAGTCCACGAATCTCTGCCGTGACGGGCCCGATGGGCGAGACCGGTTTGTGACCCCATGCGACTGGAGCGGGCACCGAGAACGCCAAGATGACGCACGCCCTGTGGCAGCCGGCGCAGTACGTCCAGCGCTGTCGCGCGCGAGGACATGTACTTGAACAGATATGCCGACAGTGACTTTCCGTAGCCGTACATCTGGCGATGTAGGTCGTCTCTCCGGAGCGATGTTCGTGCCAGACCAGCGCCGCCGGCTCGTAGGCGAGCGCGTATCCGGCGAGGATGAAGCGTACAAAGATGTCGAAGTCCTCGCCGCCCTGGCAAGACGTTCCGGCGCCAAGAATTCGTCGAATCGCCGATCTGGCGCAGTAGCTCCGGCGCGTGCCGCGAAGTTAGCGCCGTCCCAAACGCGCCGGCGGCGTAGGGGTGGAGTGCCTTGCCGATCGGTCCGTGACGTGCGTCGTACACTCCTGGCTCGCAGCTCGAGGACCAGCCGACCCGCCCGTCGAAGTACTGCTCCACGGGCAGCTCCAGCGAAGCGCTGGCGACCATGCCCGTAACACATCCGACGTCGGCGCGCCGTCCGAAGCCTCGCAGAAGGCCCTTGACCCAAAGGGGATCGACGCGCACGTCGTCGTCGGTATAGGCGATGATTTCGCCCGTGGCGTGTGCAAGCCCCCGGTTGCGTGCATGTGAGAGCCCGGGCAGTATCTCGCAGACATAGTGGAAACGCGGATCGCTGCCCGCGGTCGACTCGATCAATCGTGTGTACTGCTATCCGAGGGTGCATTGTTAACGATGACGAACTCGAGTTTGTCGTGATCGAGACGCTTTAGCGAGTCAAGGCAGTCCGGCAAGATATGTGCCCGATTCCTCGTACAAACGACGATCGAGACGGAGGTCTGACCGGCCCTGCTTGGAGGTTTGCTCGGTCGGTATGTTCTCAGCCGGATCGAAGTCTTCGAGTGATTGCCATCCCGGAAGTCCTTGGCGTGCGACCTCGGCCTTGACAGCAGTGTCGAGCTCTCGCTCGACTGCTTGCAAGACGGCCGATCGAGTCAGCGGCTCGCCATCAAGACCTATCGTGACGAAGCCAAGGGCTCGCCCCGCATGCGCACGAGCAGGCGCGCCTTGTCATAACGGCCTACCGGAGGAGGTGGCGGGTAGCGGAGGTGGCTCAACTCATTGAGCCATCTCAAACTGGCCGCTGTATATAGCCAGCTCGCGTGTATCCGCTTGTGAGGAGGTAAATGAGCCGTTGTCCATCGCTACACCGATTTCCTAAAGACCGAGATGTTGCGTCGCAGATCGACAGCGAGTACCGCGCACGCAACCGCCCCGAGCGCAATCGCCCAACCAAACGGATGCCACCAGCCGGTCCATACCATCACCAGTGCCCCGAAGGCCTCGATCGTGAAACCGAGGCCACGGCTAGCCCGAATGCCTCGAGCGCATCTTCCACAGGCAGGCGCGTGAGCAGCGCGCCGCCAGGGATCAGACAGGCGGCCGCCAGCACCAGCAGCAGCCGTGCGGCGCCATGTGACTGCAGCAGGCACACCGCCACGGTCGCGGCGGCGAGCACCAGCAGCAGGCCGTCGGCGGTGGCGCGGCGGCGCGGGTCGCCCAGCCAGCCTGTGCGCGACTCGCTCGCCGTCAGTAGGGGAGCCTGTCGGAGCGTGTTCGCCGTGACCGCCCCCCGCTGCCGCGTGCGCGCTCACCGCAGCGCCTCCAAGCGACTGGCCAGATAGGCGAGCGGCCCATAGAGCAGGCCTGCTCGCTCCAGACGGGTCAGGCTCGGGGGAAACGCATCTCCCCGGGTCGCGTTCTTGCGCGACCCGGGGGCCGTGTAGTAACGAGCGGCTTGCGGCATGCGCGAGATCATTCCCCAACGATTGGGCCCAATCGAGCAGGTGCTTGGTCAACATCGCGCCAAGGGCGGCGCCGTAGTCGAAGGCGCGTCGTCGTAGATGTGCATGGGTGTCGGGATGGCGGTGCCAGACTACCGCTCGCGGTTCGTAGGCCAGCCGGCTGCCGGCGTTCAGCACGCGGATGCAGATGTCGAGATCCTCGCAGCCGCGCGCGCGGGTTCCGGTGCCCAAAACAGGGTCGAAGCCGCCGAGCCGACGCAGCGCTGCCGTGCGGAAGGCCATGTTGGCTCCCGAGCCGAAGTAGCCGGCCGTGTAGGGGAACAGCGGCTGGTCGGGCGGCGGCTGCTCGAGCGCATAGACGCGTGGCAGGAAGCCCTTGGCGTAGCCGGCGAAGCGCTCGACGAGCAACTGCGCCTGAGTCTCCAGCTCGAGTGGCAGGATCAGCCCAGTCGCGCAATCGACATCTGGGCTCGCCGCGAAGGTGGCCCGGATCGCCGGCAGCCAGGCCGGGTCGATGGCCACGTCGTCGTCGGTGAACGCCACCAGCTCCCCCTGCGCTGCGCGTAGGCCGGCGTTACGAGCGCAGGCCAGGCCCGGGCGACGCTCCTCGACGTAGCGAACTCGCTCATCCCCACCGAAACGCTCGTCAAGGGCGCACTTGACCATCGAGTGGGTAGGTCTGTTCTCGACGACGATCACCTCGTAGGGGCCGCTCGCGGCTGATTGGATTGTCTCCACGCAACGAACCGCGGTCTTGACGTCCGCGCAAGTAGCAATGACCACGCTCACCAGCGGCTGCGTCTCCGGCTCGGGGGCTCGAGCACTGTCCGCTGGACCAATCTGTATGGACTCGCCAGCCAGCCCGTCAAGTGAGACTGCGCCGCCTGGGCTCACCGGAAAGGAGCACCAACCAAGTGGGTAGCTGTGCTGACGCACGAGCACCAGCAGCTGGCGGTAGGCATGCCCACCGCTGCTGAGCGGCAACTGCAGCTCACTGGGGCATTGCTCGAGGTCGATCGTGCGCACGGCGATAGGCGTCTGCCCGTCGAGGCACTCGATCGACGTCTGCGAAAGAGGCATCGGGGGCGCGCTCACTGCCATGCCCCACCTCCCAGGCCCGTACGACGCCTGAACTTGCGCACGGCCCGGTAGCCGCGTGTGCGCAGCCGCTCGCCGTGCCACGCATAGGGGGCCCCTTGGCCGTTGAGGATCTCGGCGATCTGCTCTGCGCTGGTGGCAGTGCCGACGGTGAAGCGCGCGATCGCCCAAGGGTCGTCCTCGGGGTGAGAGAGAGCGTTCTTGACCGCTGCGGCAGAGCTGAAGCCGGCGTCTATAACTGCCGTACGGACGCGCGCGTTATATGCGCCAAAGGGGTAGGCGAATGTGTCGACGCTGCGGCCGATCATCTGCTCCAGGGCTTGCTTGCTGTCTGACACTTCGCGCTCTATCTCCTCGATGCCAAGCTCGTCCAGCGGCGGGTGGTTGACGGTGTGCGCTCCCAGCTCGACTGTCTCCGGCTGCCGCGCGAGCTGCTCGAGCTGCTCATGGCGGATCATCGCGCCGCTGTCGATTTGACCGGTTGTTACATAAACGCTCGCGCGCAGCCTGCGCTCGCGCAGCAATTCGACCGCTCGCGGTGTGTCGTCGTAGGCGTCGTCAAAAGTGATCGCCACCGCGTGCTGTGCAAGCGGACGCTCTCCGCGCAGCCCGGCGGCTATCTCACCGACGCTGACCGATGTGCGTCCGCTGCTCACGATCGCATCGACGTGTCTGGCAAATTGCTCGTAGGAGACCGACAACGGATCGTCGGCGGTGGCAGTGTCGGGCACTGCGTGATAGAGCAGTACCGGGATTGCTGAGAGCTCATCGCCGTCAAACGATCGCAGCAACTGAAGCGGCGTGAGCGGGTGGGCTGGCTTGCGCCCTCGTCAACTTACCTCGACGGGGGCCGCCTCCATGCTCTCACCCATGGCATCCATCACATGATGGTGAACGTCCGCGTCGGCGTGCTGATAAGCCTGAACGTCCGCGGAGGCGCGACGCATGCGCTCGCGCACGATCGTGCGCAGTACACGTCCGCCGTCGCGGAACGTGCGCAGGTTGCTCTGTCCGTAGATACGGTCGCTCTCGAAG
The DNA here is from genome assembly GCA_963723175.1 of uncultured Solirubrobacterales bacterium. Lineage (GTDB taxonomy): Bacteria > Actinomycetota > Thermoleophilia > Solirubrobacterales > Solirubrobacteraceae > Palsa-744. The sequence continues at coordinate 350,009 of CAVRPO010000008.1, forward strand.
CTCGGCACCTCACGGATGTCGAGCCCAGCGCGCGCGACGCGGATGTTGATGAGCGTCTCCACCTCAAAGCCAGTGCAGTCGACCTTCATCGCCCCGAGGCAGTGTCGCCAGAAGGCGTTGTAGCCGTAACAGAGGTCGGAGTAGGAGGTACGAAAGAGGAAGTTCACGAGTCCGTTCAATGCGCGATTGCCGGTGCGTCGCAGTGGCGTTATGTCAGAGCTCCCGCCTCCCTCGCGAAAGCGCGAGCCCTTGGCGAAGTCTGCCCCTGCCACAAGCGTCTCGACGAAGGCGGGAATCTCAGTCGGGTCGGCTGAGCCATCCGCGTCGAGCATCACGAGGATGTCGCCGGTGGCGGCCTCGAAGCCGCAACGCAGCGCGTCTCCCTTGCCACGGTTCTGTTGCAGCACGATCTTGGCGTCGGGGCGCAGCAGGCGCACGACGTCGAGCGTGTCATCGGTCGAGAAGCCGTCGACGACGATCACCTCGTGCAGATCGCGCGGCAGCTTCGCAAACACGTGCGGCAGGTTCTGCGCCTCGTTGAGCGTGGGAATGATCACGCTCACCTGTGGCCATGCCTGCGGCTCGCCGGCCTTGCCCGAGCGACGCTTGGCGTCGACGATCGGTGTTCTCGCGCGCGGCTGAGGCTCAGGAGCTTCGCTCGCGATCGATTCCTGCTCGCCTATGTGCCCTATGTGTTGTGCCCTTGCGGCAAGCTCGTTGCCTACCAACTGCGACTCGTCCAAACCACTCATCGCCTGACATCCTTTAGTCGCTTCCATGCAACCCTCCCCCGACCCCGTATATGTGTGTCTTACAAACGCGCGACTCGTTGGCTCTCTTTCGCAAAGCCAAACGAGTTGCGAGGAGTCAGACCCTCCTCGCTGAAAGAAACCTCCTAAGAAGCTCGCTTGCTGGCCACCACCCGCTGGTCGGCCCCACCATGCCTACCAGGCGTGCTTGAGCCGCACCCTAGCAGACTGGACGAATATTGGAAGGCGTCTTTAACATTTTAAACAACGTTCGGAAGGGTGAGATCCTGGTTCAGGGGAGCCGGATAACGATTTGGACATTTGTCCAAAGTTTTACCTGATTGAAAGATAGATTCCTGCTAGTAGAATGTCAGTCCTTGGCAAAGGCTGGTTGATCGCGGCCGCCGCGTTGCGGCGATGCGCTGGAAGCCGCCTTTGTGCTGACCCAGAACAGCAGCGCGATCCCAATCGGGCAGGCAAGCCACGGGATCGAGTTGGGGTGCTTCAGCGGGTACAGCCAGTACTCGTCTCCACCGGCCGCGTCGAACAGCAGGTGAGAGACAAAGATCGCCAATACCGACCAACTGAGTTGCTTATTGCGACTAATGAGGTAGACCAGCAGCGTAAGCACAAGCGCGAATAGCAGGCTGTGGGTATCGGGCCGGTGGCCCAGGGTCTCGAGCGCGTGCGGGCGAAAGCTGCCGGCGGCCACGACGTGATCGAGATCGACCGCGGGGCCGCCGAGGAAGGCGAGGATGCCGAAGAGCAGACGTTTGTCGCTACGCCATACGATCGGAAACACCACGAAGAGGCTGATCGCGCCATGAATGAAGAACGCGCCCACGGCCGAGAGCGTCGGGTGCTGAGGCGATGTGAGAAACGGCCAGCCGCGGTAGGGGTGCATTGCCCGGCAGGTTAGTGCTCGGCGTCGAGCCGCTTGTCGGTGCGCGGACCATTGAGCGTTTACGCAGGCAGGACTGTGCGTTTACGCAGGCAGGACTGTGCGTTTACGCATGCTAGATTGTGCGATTACGCAGTCCGGTCTCGACGTTTCAATGCTCGCTTGGCCCATGACGACCATTCATCCGCGCCATATACGCCCTTTGCTGCTCGAAGCGCTCGCCGACACGCGAGTGGTATTTGTTGCGGGCGCGCGTCAGGTTGGCAAGACGACATTGACGCGCCAGATAGCCGCTGGGGAGCATCCAATGGGGGTCCTCAGCCTCGACGAGGCGGCGACCCGCGATGCCGCGCTGCGCGACCCAGCCGGCTTTCTCGCGGCATTCTCGGGACCTGTGCTGATCGATGAGATTCAGCACGCTCCGGATCTACTTTTGGAGATCAAGCGCACAGTCAACGCGGATACTCGACCAGGCCGGTTTCTTCTGACTGGCTCTGCCAACATCCTCGCCTCTACGAGGGTCAAGGATGCGCTCACAGGTCGCATCGAGACATTGAATCTCTGGCCGCTTGCGCAGAGCGAGATCCGCGCAGGCAAGGTCAACCTCGTCAACGCCCTTTTTGCTGGAGCTCCACCTCAACTTGGCGGCTGCACGGTCGGTCGCGATGCTTTCGTCCCGATAGTCACCGCCGGGGGCTACCCGGAAGCTCTCCGGCGTGCTGAGAGCCGGCGCGAGCGCTGGTTTGAGAGTTATGTCGATACCACGCTCGACAGCGACCTGCGAGACATCTCGGATGCGATCAAGGTGGAGGAGATGCCGAGGTTGCTGCGCCTGATCGCTACTCAGGCCGCAAATCTCCTGTCGTATCGGAACATCGCTTCACGGCTTGAGTTGAGCGCCGTAACCGTGAAGGCCTACGTTGGTCTCTTGGAGCAGCTGTTTCTCGTGAGGAGACTTCAGGCATGGCGCCCCGGGCTTGGCGCGCGCGAGACGAGCACTCCCAAGGTGTATGTCGTGGACTCGGGGCTGCTCGCCAGTTTGCTCGGCGCCGACGAGACTCGCGTTGCTATCGACGACCAAGTGACCGGCAAGATCCTCGAGAACTTCGTGGCGATGGAGGTCGTGAAGTACCTCGGATGGTCCACAAACCGGGTGCGCCTCTATCACTACCAACGCGACCGCGAAGACGTGGACCTGATCCTCGAGCGAGCCGACGGCCAGATCGTCGCTATCGAGGTGAAGGCGCGCGCGACGATCACCGGCCACGACTACAGGTGGCTGCTCAAGCTCCGCGAGCGTTGCGGTTCCAGGTTCGTCGGGGGGGCGGTGATTCACCCTCGCGAACAGACAATCCCGCTAGGGGATCGTCTTTGGGCGTTGCCCATAGCCGCTCTATGGGCATGACCGCTAGGCAGCTGTGCCACGTTACCCTTCAAGCGAGTGCTGAAGTGCCTCCAACACTCGCACTACGCGAAGTCCGCTATGCCCGTCCGAGCGCGGCGTGTGGCCCTCGCGAATGCAATCGATGAAATGCTGACACTCCAAACGCAGAGGCTCGGCGTTGGCAAGGCGCGGGGAGAAGGACTCGCCGGCGCGGGTTATGTACTCGCCCCAAGAGCTTGCGTCCTCGTCAAAGCCCTTGTCGTAGACGGTCAGCTTGCCCTCTGTTCGCATGTCGTCGAACGTCGCCATGCGCTTAGAGCCGACGACGGTGATGCGTCGCTCCTTGTGGGGGTCGAGCCAGGAGAGGTGCAGGTGAGCGACCTGCCCAGAGGGAAAGCGCAGGTAGCAGAAGACGACGTCCTGGACACCGCCACGCACGTATGACTCACCGTGCGCGGAGCACTCGACTGGCTCTTCACCGATCAGATGCAAGACGACCGAGACATCGTGCGCGCCCAGGCTCCACAGCGCATTCTCCTCGGCGCGCAGCTTGCCCAAGTTGACACGGTTGCCGTATACGTAATAGAGCGAGCCCAGCGCGCCCGCGTCGAGCAGCTCTTTCAGACGTGTGACGGCAGGGTGGTACTCGAGCAGGTGCCCTACCATCAAGATGCGCCCAGCCTTCTCGGCGGCGCCGACAGCACGCTGCGCGTCGGCGACGGTCGTGGCCAGCGGCTTCTCGACAAAGCAGTGCTTGCCGGCCTCCAGCACCCGTACGGCGAGCTCTGCGTGCGTGGGCACTGGCGTGGCGAGCACGACCGCATGGAGCTCAGGGTCGGCCAGCAGCTCGTCGATCTCGCCGCTGGTGCGCACCCCGGGGAAGGCGTCGGGAGCTTCGCGCGGGTCTGCTCTGCGCCGTCGCAAAGCCAGGCAGCTCGCAGCCGTCGATCGCGGCGAAGTTACGCGCCAGGTTGGGCCCCCAATAGCCGAGCCCGACGACGCCGACGCGGATCGGCGTGCCCATCCCGCTCACGACTGCGGTCCCACGTCAGAGAGCCGCTCTCCAGCCGCGCCTGACGTAAATGCTCCAATCGCGGCCACACAACGCTCGGCCGCTTTGCCGTCGCCATAGAGCTGGGGATGGTTTTGGGGAATGGGTCGTGCCATGGCCGAGAGAACACGCTCTATATCGAGATCGACGAGCGTGTTCCAGCCACTCTCGACGGTCTCCACCCACTCGGTGGTGGATCTCAGAGTGATACAGGGCACCCCGGCAAGGTACGCCTCCTTCTGGATGCCACCGGAGTCGGTCAGCACCGCGCGTGCATTTTGGACCAGCGCGCTGAAGCGCACATAGCCAAGCGGCTCGTAGAGAGTCACGCTGTCGAGCGCCTGCAGCCGCTCCAGCAGTCCCGTTTCGCGTAGGCGCGCACGTGTACGCGGGTGCACCGGGAAGATCACGCGTCCGGGCAGTGCGGCCACGACATCTACGAACATCTGAAGGCGCCGTGGATCGTCCACATTTCCAGCACGGTGGGCGGTCAGCAACAGGTAGTCGCCGGCCTGGATGTCAAAACCGGCGAGAGCTTCGTTGTTCGCTCCAGCCGCGGTGCGCCACTTGAACGCAACATCGATCATCACATCCCCAACCACCTCGATCTTCCCGTGCGCCGACTCTTTCCTGAGGTTCTCGGCGGCCGTCTCGGAAGCGCACAGCAACAGCTCGCTCATGTGGTCTGTGAGCACGCGGTTGAGCTCCTCGGGCATCGCACGGTCGAACGAGCGCATACCGGCCTCGACGTGCACCACGGGCACGCCGCGCTGGGCGCTCGCCAGCGCACCCGCAAGCGTCGAGTTGGTGTCGCCGTAGACGAGCACCGCGTCGGGCTCGATCTCGGCCAGCAGGTGCTCCAGTGCCGCCAGCATGCGCGCGGTCTGCGAAGTGTTCGAACCGCCGCCGATGCCGAGTTCGCGCTCGGGCGCCTGTAGCCCGAGCTCTGAGAAGAACACGCTGGAGAGCGAGTCGTCGTAATGCTGGCCGGTGTGTACGAGGATCTCCTCGTGCTGGGCGCGCAAGGGCCCAGAGACCGCGGCTGCCTTGATGAACTGCGGCCGGTTGCCTACGACTGTGAGGACGCGCACGGGTGCAAGCCTACGCGTCCAGCAGACGCGCTGTGCGTATGTCGCCTATCGGGTTACTGCTCGCCAAGTGCGCCGGTATCAGGCCGCTGCGCCGACGACCGAGGTGGACCAGTCGATCACCGACGTCGGCTTGACCACGTGGCGGGAGAGCCCGAGCTCCTTCGGCTCCAGGCCGAGCGCAAGCCCGACGAGCTGGGGAAGGTGCAGGACCGGCATCTTCAGCTCGCGCCCAACCACTTTCTCGGCGAGCGGCTGCTGCATGTCCAGGTTCAGATGGCAGAGCGGACAGGGGGTCACAAGGCAGTCGGCGTCGGCGTCAACGGCGTCGCCCAGGTGGCGCCCGGCCTGCTTGAGCGAGGCCTCCTTGTTCATCGTGATGATCGGGAAGCCGCAGCACTTGCGCATCCCGGCGTACTCGATCACGGTGCCGCCGAGCGCTTCGATCAACTGCTCGAGGTAGTGGTCGCGAGGATGCTCGGAGTCGATGCCCAAGCGGTCGCGCGGTCGCACGATGTAGCAGCCGTAGAACGGCCCCACTTTGAGGTTGGTCAGCGGATGCTTGACCATCCCGCGCAGCTTGTCCAGGCCGATCTCCTCGACCAGCAGCCAGAGGAAGTTCTTGTTGGTCAGGCCCTTCTCGTAGGAGAGCCCCTCGTCGGCGAGCGTCGAGTTGACCTGCGCCCTGTACTCGGCGTTGGCATCCAAGCGCTCCTGGCACTCGCCTTGGGCGCCTTGGCAAGTGGAGCAGATGTTCATCATCAGCTCTGCGCCTTGAACCTGCTGAGCCAGCGCGAAGGTGCGCGCGTTGAGCGTGTCGGCAAGCTCCTGGTTGTGCTCGGCGATCACGCCGGCTCCGCAGCAGCTCGCGCGGTCGAGTTCGATCAGCTCGATGTCCAGCAGCGGGGCAACCTTTGCCATCGAGCCGTGCAGCTCGGGAGTGAAGCCCCTGCTCACGCAGCCGGGCCAGTAGGCGACCTTCATGTGGTGCTCCCTTCGCATGCTAGGCCCGTGCAGAGGTGAATGGTCATACGCTTGCCTCGGGTGCGGAGGCGCCCGGCCCGCGCCGACGCCTACCGGCGTCTGCTCGGTGTCTTCGTCCTCGCCGGAGATGTACAGGTTCAGCTCGTAGCGCTCGGGCTTGCTCTCGACCTTCTCGTAGATCCGCTTGACCGCATTCAGGTCCTGCTTGGGGATCTTGTGGCCAAAGATCGCGATCTTGATGCTCATCTTGCGTTTCATAACGCCGCGGATCGCAACCGGCAGCGAGCTGAGCAACTCCTTGCCGGCAGCGGGATGGAACTTGCCAAACCAAGAGTTGCCGCCGTAGGAGCGAGGAATCATCTCCGCCTCGTGCAATAGCCCGTAGTCCTTGATCAGCGTCACAACGGTTTCCTCGTGGCGGTGACCGTTGTTCTGGTCGTTGATGTGCTGGTCGGCACCGGCGATGCGCCGCAGCCGCATGATCTGCCCCATCGGATTGACATCCTTGGGGCAGGCCTCGACGCACTTGAAGCAATGCGTGCAGTCAAAGATGCCTTGCGGGTCTTCGCTCAGGTCGAGCAACCGCTCGCGCTGTTCTTCGTCGCGAGGATCGCCGACGAAGCGGTAGGCCTTGGCAAGCGCGGCAGGTCCGATGAAGCCGGGGTCGACCTCCATCGCCAGGCAGTCTGAGACGCAGGCTCCGCACTGGATGCAGGCCATCGTCTGGGTGATGTCCACCATCGACTCGCGTGGCACGATGTGCTCGCGCTCGGGCTGGGGCCCCTCGTTGATCAGCCACGGGGTCACGCGCTGCACCTTCTTCCAGTGCACGGCGTCCATGTCGACGATCATGTCCTTGATCACGGGCATATTGCCCATCGGCTCGACCTCGATCACGCCGTCCTTGCTGGATGCGCGTGCATGGTCTAGATGGGTGTGGCAGGCAAGCCCGGGTTCGCCGTTGATGCGCACGCCGCAGGAGCCGCAGATCGCAGCACGACAGGAGCAGCGGATGCCGATCGAGCCGTCGAACTTGGCCTTGGCCTGCAGAATGCCCTCGAGCACCGAGCGGTGGGGCTCCAGCTCGATCGTGTGCTCGTCCCAGTAGGGCGCCTCGCCCGACTCGGGGTCATAGCGGCGCATCCTCAGCGTGAACTGCTCCGGCGGCTTATGGGTTTCGGCCATCAGGCACGCTCCTTCTTGGTCGGGCGATGATCGCGGATCGTGCGGGGCACTCCCTCTTCCGGACGATGCTGCTCTCGGCACGGCGTGGCGACGGCGGTCGAGAACATCAGTATTTACGCTCCTCCGGCTCCCACTGGGTCATGGTCACGGCCGAGTAAGAGATCTCCGGTCTATCCCCGTTGAGGCTGACGTCGATGTGCTTGAGCCACTGCTCGTCGTTGCGCTCGGGGAAGTCGGTGCGGAACTGCGCCCCGCGCGACTCCTTGCGCTCGATCGCCGCAACGACGGTCGCCTCGGCGCAGTCGAGCATGTAGCCAAGCTCGATCGCCCCCAACACGTCCTGGTTGAAGACGGTGCCTTTGTCGTCGATGTAGGCGTCTTTGGACTCCGCTTGCAGACGCTTGACGATCTCATGCGCCTTGTCGAGACCCTCTTGGTCGCGGTACACGGCGACGTACTGGTTCATCGTCTCGCCGAGCTCGCGCTTGATCTCAGACACCCTGCGGCCTGTGCGCGGCCGCGCGATGATCGCATCGATCATGGCGACGTCCTCGCGCAGCTGAGCGTCGGTGGCGTCGAGCAGAGCCATGCTTGCCGCCCGTGCCGCCGCATGTTCGCCAGCGCGGCGGCCGAAGATAAGAGTGTCAAGCAGCGAGTTGGCGCCGAGGCGGTTGCCGCCATGTACCGACACGCAGGCGACCTCGCCAGCGGCGTATAGGCCCTCGACCGAGGTGGCGCCGTTTACGTCGGTCTTGACGCCGCCCATGATGTAGTGCTGGCCGGGACGAATCATGATCGGCTCGCGGGTTATGTCGACGCCGGCGAAGTCCTTGCCGATGTTGACGATCTCGCGCAATGCCTCCAAGGTGCGCTTGCGCGGCACCTTCGTGATGTCCAGGTAGATCCCGTCTTTGTTGGCGCCGACGCCGCGACCCTCGAGGATCTCGGTCTGCTCGGCGCGAGACACAACGTCGCGTGAGGCAAGCTCCATCTTGTTGGGCGCGTACTTCTCCATGAAGCGCTCGCCCTCGGCGTTCAACAGCACGGCACCCTCGCCGCGCGCGCCCTCAGTGATGAGCAGACCGTTCTCCACAAGCGTGGTCGGGTGGTATTGGACCATCTCCATGTCCATCAGCGGCGCGCCGATGCGATACGCCTGGGCGATTCCGTCGCCGGTCACGATCAAGGCGTTGGTCGTCGGCGAGTACACCTGGCCTGCACCACCGCAGGCGAGGATCACGTTCTTGGCCTGCAAGGTCTCCATGCGCCCCGAGCGCACGTCGCGCGCCACAACACCGCAGCAGCGCCCGCTGTCGTCCTGTAGTAGCGAGGTTACGAACCACTCCTCGTAGCGCTCCACCTGTTCGTGGTGCTTCATCAGCTGCTCGTAGAGCACGTGCAATATCGCCTGCCCAGTGATGTCGGCGACGTAGGCGGTGCGCTTCATCGAAGCGCCGCCGAAAGCTCGCAGGTCAAGTTCGCCGTTGTCGTTGCGGTGGAAGGTCACACCGATGTGCTCCAGGTGCATCACCTCTTGGGGAGCCTCCGAGCACATGATTTCGATCGCGTCCTGGTCGCCAAGGAAATCGGAGCCCTTGACGGTGTCATACGCGTGCGAGCGCCAATCGTCAGCGACATTGATCGCTGCGTTGATGCCGCCGGCGGCAGCCACCGAGTGGGAGCGCACCGGATGGACCTTGCTGAGAATTGCGACGCTCGAGCCGGCCTCTGCGGCGGCGAGCGCGGCACGCTGGCCCGCGAGACCTGCGCCGATGATCAATACGTCATGTGCTGGCATGGATTCCTGAGGGCTCGAAGGAGAGGGGCGGTGTCTGCGGTCTGGACTCTATAACGGAGCGCCCCGGCGCCGCACGCTAGGACCCGCCCACGGCGCTGAGCGCCTGGCGGATCTGGGCGACCGTCACAGTGCCGCGCAGGATGCCGTCTGCGTCCACGGCAACCATCCCGCCGAGCCGGCCGAGGGCCTCGCTGCGCAGCAGCGACTCCAGTGGCTCGTGTTCGTCGATACGCACCTGCAGGTCCTGCTCGAGCACGTCGCCGATCTCAAGCGCCGGCCGTCCGGCCGCGATCTCCGCGTCGACTCGCTCCGAGCGCACCACGCCGAGGAAGTGGCGAGCATGGTCCACGACCGCAAACCAGGGGCTGCGGTAGCGGGCAAAGAACTGCTCTTGGGCGTCCAGCAGCTTCAGCTCGGCCGGGATCGTGGTCGGCTCGCGATCCATGATGTCCTTCACGCGCACGCTCTGGATGCGCTGGCCCATCGCTCCTTGCATCACCGCGCCGCCAGATGCCTGGTAGAGAATCAGGCCAAGGACCAGCGTGAACAGGCCAAAGCTGTTGCCCTCCAGCAGCGCGAGCAGACCCACGAGGCCGAGCACCATGGCAAATCCCTGGCCGGCGCGGCCGGTGATACGCGTGCCGCGATGGCGGTCGCCGGTGCGCCACCAGATGATGGCGCGCGCGATGCGTCCACCGTCGAGTGGAAAGGCCGGCACGAGATTGAACAGCAAGAGTGCTGCGTTGATGAAGACAAGCCAGGCCAAGAGGGCCACCGCCGGAGTGATCGTGAAGCCTTCTTCCAGCAGCAGGGCCCCGAAGAAGTGCCCGCCAGGGGCGAGCGCGAGTGTCGCCGCCGCACAGATGAGCAGCGCCAACAGCGTTCCGGCGGGGCCGGCGGCGGAGATCTTGAATTCCTCGCCCGGCGTCTCCGGTTCGCGTGCGGGACGCGCCATGCCGCCGAAGAACCACAGGTCGATGCCGAGGATCGGGATCCCCAGGCGCCGCGAGACGAGCGCGTGCCCCAGCTCGTGCAGGATCAGCGAAGCGAAGTAGCCGAGCGCGCCGACGACGGCCACCAAATAGGCCGTGCTGCTCGATCCGCCCAGTATGTCATGGAAGTACTGGGACAGGTACAGGATCAGGAAGAAAAGGACAAAGAACCAGCTGATGCTGACGCCCACCCGGATGCCAAAGATGCGCGCCACCTGAATGTTGCCGGGCATACGCCGCGGTGCTCGTGTGGCCATGTATTGATCTTAGGCTGTGTGGGACTCAGGCTCCGGAGGAGCGTTGTTATGTGTGTTGTTTTTGAAAACTACGATGGCCTATACAAATCGTGAATACCAACGTGAATTTCCAAAAAATCTATACACCAACCTGCACGCGACTACGCTCGATTATCGTCTCGAAGTCGCTATCGGATGGGAGGGTGCCGTACTCAAGACCCCCGTCGCCGCCAAGGCGCGAGGCGCAGAAGGCGTCGGCCACGGCCGGCGAGCCATGGCGCACCAGCAGCGAGCCCTGCAGTGCCAGCGCCATGCCCTCGACCACGCGTCGCGCGCGCATCTCAAGCGTCATCGGGTCTGAGAACTGGCGCTCCAGCTTCTTGACGTGCTTGTCCAAACGCGGGTCGCCTGCCTCGGCCTGCTTGACCTCGTGCATGAACACCTCCAAAGTGCGCGGCGTGCGCACGAGCGCGCGCAACACGTCGAGGCTCATCACGTTGCCGGAGCCCTCCCAAATTGAGGCAAGCGGTGCCTCGCGGTACAGGCGCGGCATGCCGGACTCCTCGACGTAGCCGTTGCCACCGAGGCACTCCAAGGACTCGAAGGCGTGGTTGGGCGCGCGCTTGCAGACCCAGTACTTGCCGACGGCCGTGGCCAGGCGCTTGAACAGGTGGGCGTCGTTCAACTCGCTCTCGCCCTGAGCAGGGCTCTCGGCGCCAGCTTCGTCGTAGGCACGTGCTAGGCGCATCGCCATTGCTGTCGCGGCCTCGGACTCGACGCAAAGGTCGGCGAGCACGTTGCGCATCAGCGGTTGGTCGATCAGCAGCTTGCCGAAAGCCGAGCGATGTGCGGCATGGTGGGTGGCGTGCACGACCCCCGCGCGCATGCCGGCGGCGCCGCCGATCACACAATCGAGTCGCGTGTGGCCGACCATCTCGATGATCGTCGGCACGCCGCGCCCAGGCTCCCCCACCATACGTGCCCACGTGCCATGGAATTCGACCTCGCTGGAGGCGTTGGAGTGGTTACCGAGCTTGTCCTTCAAGCGCTGGATGTGAAAAGCGTTGCGTGTGCCGTCGGGCAGGACGCGCGGCATCAGAAAACAGGAAAGGCCCTCGTCGGTCTGAGCCAAGACGAGGAACAGGTCGGACATCGGCGCCGAGCAGAACCACTTGTGACCTGTCAGCTCGTACTCTGCGCCGCCACCGCCGCCGTTGAGCGGCCGCGCGACGGTTGTGTTGGCTTTTACATCCGAGCCGCCCTGCTTCTCGGTCATCGCCATGCCCGCGATCGCCGCGCCCTTCTCGCTTGCCGGGATCAGGCGTGGGTCATAGGTATTGGCGGTCACCAATGGCCCCCACTCGGCCAGCAGCTCAGGCTGCGCTCGCAATGCCGGCAGGACAGCAAAGGTCATAGTGATCGGGCAGGCAAAGCCAGCCTCGGCCTGCATCGCGGTCATGTACAGCGCAGCACGCGCGGCGTGCGGCGAGGGCTCCGTGCTGGTCCAGGGCAGCGAGTGCAGCTCGTGCTCGACGCCCATCTTCATCAGCTGGTGCCAGGCAGGATGGAACTCGACCTCGTCGATGCGATGCCCGTAGCGGTCATGGGTCTTTAGCACCGGCTTGTTCTCGTTGGCAAGACGTCCCCAAAGCTGCTGCGGCTCGCCGCCAACGAACTTGCCAAATTCAGCCGCGCGCCCTAGAGCCCAAGAGGCACCCTCGCGCTTGGTGGCCTCCACAAGCGGGAGGTTGCTAGAGAAGACGTCCACCCCCTCCAGCGGAGGAACCTGGTTGGCGACAGTGTGCGTCTGCCAGGAGTCTTGTCGTGAGACGGTGGCCATCAACACGACAGGTTACCTCTCCGCGATAGCATCGCCCGCCGAGGCGAGTGGGATCCCGTCCGTCAGCTAAACCGAGGACCTAGACATGGCCAAGATCAAGGTGCAAAACCCCGTCGTCGAGCTCGACGGCGATGAGATGACGCGAATCATCTGGTCCTTCATCAAGGAGCAGCTGATCCTGCCCTACCTGGATATCGACCTGAAGTACTACGACCTCTCGATCGAGAGCCGTGATGCCAGCGAGGACGCGATCACCGTCGAAGCGGCCAATGCGATCAAGCAGTATGGCGTCGGAGTGAAGTGCGCCACGATCACCCCCGACGAGGCACGCGTGCAGGAGTTCGGCCTCAAGGAGATGTACCGCTCGCCCAACGGAACCGTGCGCAACATTCTCGGTGGGGTCATCTTCCGCGAGCCGATCGTGATCTCCAACATCCCACGCCTGGTGCCAGGCTGGACCAAGCCGATCGTGATCGGTCGTCACGCCTTCGGTGACCAGTACCGCGCCACCGACATGGTGGTGCCAGGCGCCGGCAAGCTGATGCTCACCTTTACACCGACCGACGGCAGCGAGCCGATCGAGCTGGACGTGTATGACTTCCCAGGCGGGGGCATCGCGATGGCGATGTACAACCTCGACGAGTCGATCCGCGACTTCGCGCGCGCCTCGATGCGCTATGGGCTCGATCGTGGCTATCCCGTTTATCTATCGACCAAGAACACGATCCTCAAGCGCTATGACGGACGCTTCAAGGACATTTTCGCTGAGGTGTATGCGGAAGAGTTCAAGAGCGACTTCGAGGCGGCCGGCATAACCTATGAACACCGCTTGATCGACGACATGGTGGCCGCTTCGCTGAAGTGGGAGGGCGGCTACGTGTGGGCCTGCAAGAACTACGACGGCGACGTGCAATCGGACACGGTTGCCCAGGGCTTCGGCTCGCTTGGCTTGATGACGAGCGTGCTGATGAGTGCTGACGGCAAGACTGTCGAGGCGGAGGCCGCGCACGGCACGGTCACCCGCCATTACCGCATGCACCAGCAGGGCAAGCCCACCTCTACCAATCCGATCGCCTCTATCTTTGCGTGGACACGCGGGCTTGCGGCGCGCGGGCGCATGGACAACACGCCCGCGGTGAGCGAGTTCGCGGACACGCTTGAGCGTGTCTGCGTGCAAACGGTCGAAGCAGGCAACATGACCAAGGATCTCGCCCTCTTGATCGGCCCCGACCAGGAGTGGCAGACCACGCAGGAGTTTCTCGCATCGATCGACGAGAACCTTGAACGCGCGATGGCATGATCGATAGGCGCCGTCGCCTTGCACGATATAGGCGCCACATAGGCGCGACGCCCTGCACGCGTAAGCGAGCTTTCCTCAACGACCATTTTGAAAATCGACACCCAATCAGGAGCTGAGAATCCGTGAGCAATCCCGTACGAGTCACCGTCACAGGCGCGGCCGGCCAGATCGGCTACAGCCTCGTGTTTCGCATCGCAAGTGGGCAACTACTGGGCCCCGATCAGCCGGTCGACCTGCGGCTGCAGGAGATTCCCCCGGCGATGGGGGCGCTGGAGGGCGTGGCGATGGAGATCATCGACTGTGCCTTCCCGCTTCTGGCAAACCTCGACTTGCACGACAATCCGCAGGAAGCGTTTGACGGTGTCAACATCGCGCTGCTCGTCGGCTCGCGTCCGCGCACGAAGGGTATGGAGCGCGCCGAGCTGCTGAGCGAGAACGGCAAGATCTTCACCGGGCAGGGCAAAGCGCTGAACGAGCACGCTGCCAGCGACCTGAAGGTGCTCGTCGTGGGCAATCCCGCCAACACAAACTGCTTGATCGCGATGAATAATGCGCAGGACATCCCGCGCGAGCGCTTCACCGCGATGTTGCGCTTGGATCACAATCGCGCGGTGGCTCAGCTCGCCAACAAGGTGGCGGCGTCGGTCAGCGACGTGAGCAAGATGGGTGTGTGGGGCAACCATTCGCCGACCATGTACCCCGACCTGTTTCACGCCGAGATCAAGGGCGAGCAGGCGGCGAAGGTGCTCGACGACCATGCTTGGATCGAAAACGACTTCCTGCCCAACGTCGGCAAGCGTGGCGCGGCGATCATCGAGGCGCGCGGCGCCTCCAGCGCCGCATCGGCTGCCAACGCCGCGATCGATCACATGCGCGATTGGGTGAGTGGCACCAGCGACTGGGTATCGATGGGCGTCCCCTCCGACGGCTCCTACGGCGTGCCCGAGGGCCTCATCAGCGGCTTCCCGTGCACCTGTGCGAATGGGGAGTGGTCGATCGTGCAGGGTCTCGACATCGACGACTTCTCCCGCACGAAGATCGACGCATCGGTAGCGGAGCTAACCGGCGAGCGCGACACGGTTTCGAGCCAGGGGCTCGATCTAAACCGTCTCCTTAACGAAAAACGGCCGGGGTGCGTAAACGCGCCCCGGCCGTTGACGTGAATCGGGCTAGATCAGCCGGCTGGGTGCCAGCCCCTACCCTGCTTTTTGATCTTCTTTTCCTGCTCAAGGCCGGGCAGCACACGGTACAGGTAGTTCTGCTTGATACCCATCTTGGCGGCAAGCTCTGGGATCGTGATCCCCGGCTGCCCGCTGACGAACTGCAGGGCCTGGGCGGCACGCGTACCGCTGCCCTTGCGACGGCCCGCACGGCGACGGGACGTTGTGGCAGCGGCGGGAGCAGCAGCGGTCATTGCCTCGGCGGCCTTGGGCGGACGTCCACGTCGCGCGCCTGTCGTACGGCTCTTGGAGCCGCGCGGCCGGCCCGGGCCGCGACGGGCCGGTGTGGCGGTCGAAGCGGCCGGAGTGCTGGCGGCCGCGCGGGGAGCTGCTCCGCCAACGCCTGCGAGGGCCGCCGCGGCGTCCTGGAGGCGGGTGTACTCGTCGATCAGCGGCTTCAGCTCCGCCAGTCGGTCGTTTATCTCTCGGCGCTTCTCGTCAAGGAAGTCAGTCACGATTGTGTCCTGTTCACTGGGGTGTGAATGCAACCCGAAGGTCGAGTTGCACGGTCTATGTAGCTTCACTTTACACAAGTTGCCCAACTACACGTGCACCTGTCAGGCACATGCAACCGAATTACCAGCGGCTTGTTGCCGATTTAAGGAGTGTCAGCGCTCGAGTAGTGCACGCAAACGGTCCAGCGTACGAGTAGCCTCGCGTTCGGGCATTCCCCCGACCAGTGCGCGGCTCGCGAGCGTACCGAACGGCCCGAGCGGCGGGTTGAACTCATTGCGGTAGTCGAAGCGGGTGCAGCCACTGGAAAGCGGATGCAGCGCGTACTCCGTGCGGGCGCGCGAGCGGGCCGGCCCGCGACCCTCCCACACGGCGCGCTCTCCCGGCTCGCACTGCACCAGTATCCAGTGAACATCGACGCTGACTCCTCTCAGGTGGATCTGCTGATCCATGCGATAGCCCACTCGTGGGATTCCGTCGTCGTGGTGGCGCAGCTTGCGATGAATCGTGACCCAGTCGCCGAGGCGATCAGGGTCCATGACGGTTTCCCACACCGAGGTGGCGGTGGCGGCGATCTCGATCGAGGCGCAGACGGTGCTCATCGCGAAGCCCAACCGTAGCTTGCGCGCCTGTTTGAAGCCGGATGGCTCACGTGCGCAATCAGCGCGCAGCGAGCGGCTCGAGCTTTTCCCACTCGTATAGCGCGTGTTCGACGGCTGAGTCGAATGAGTGCAATTCCACATTCAGGGCCGTAGCGGCCTCCTGTCCGCCCGGCAGCAGGTCGCCGGTAAGCCCTTCCATCAGCGGCAGCACCAGCTCGGGCTGCTCATCGGTGAGCAGTGCGGCCAGGCGTGCGGCAATCGGTGTGACACTCACCCCAAACCCTACGCTGGGGCGGGAGAGCATCATCAGCTCGGCGATGCGCTGCACCAGTTCCCCGTAAGTGAGCGTCTCGGGACCGGCGATCTCCAGCGCCCGTCCGGCTACATGCTCGTTGGAGGCACAGGCCGCGAGCATCTCGACGAGGTCGCGCTCGTCGATCGGACACGTACGAAAATGCCGCCAGGCGGGTAGCGCGATTATCGGGAGGCGTTCGATCAGGCGTACGAGAAAGCGAAAGGAGCGCGAGCGCGAGCCGATCACGATCGACGCGCGCAGGGCTACCGATCCTGGCACCCCGTCGAGCAGGATGCGCTCGACCGCGTAGCGGCTGGAGAGGTGAGTGGATGTCCGCTCAGGCGGGAGTGGGCCGCCGAGGTACACGACGCGCTCCACCCCGGCAGCGCGCGCGGCCTCGGCGAAAGTCTGCGCCGAGGCCCGCTCGCGCGCGGAAAACGAGATTCCACCAGCCGCGCTGTTGGAGGGCTCCATCGAGTGGATCAGGTAATAGGCGACCTCGACGTTGCGCATCGCCTGCACCATCCCAGCCCCGGAGAGCGTGTCGCCGATCACAAGCTCGAAATCCGCGAGCGTCACATCGAGATCCGATTCGAGCGTCATCGACTGAAGCGTCAGCTCGACGCGCGTGCGATCGCGTGCCAGGGCGCGCACGTCGTGCTCCTGTTCGAGCAGGCGAGGTAGCAGGGCCGAGCCCGCGAAGCCGCTGATGCCGGTCAGGAGGATGCGCACCCTTGCATGATGACGCGCTGACGGTTTTCCTCGCGGTTTGCGGGGAAGGCGTCTCGTTTGCCCTTGAGCGGGCGCCCAGCTAGTGCTTTGATCGCTGCCCACCCAGTCAAGCCGCGAATCAAAGGGGAGTCAGTGCCGAGGACGCAGAGCAAGCGGGCAGCCCGCAAAGTCACATGCGACGAGTGCTATTTCCGGTGCAACATGCTGTGTGCGCTGGAGCTGGTCGAGCCCTGCGCCACCTTCCGGCCAAACGAGGCGCAGCTCGCGCCTCCGCAACAGCTGCGTTTCGTCTTTCGCCAAGAGCGCCGCTCGCGCGCTGCGTGGGCGTTCCCCTCTGCGCAGGAACAGGCGGCGCTGCACGCCTGATCTTTTTGCTGTGCCAGTCGGCGCATGCGCCGACTGGCGAGGCCGCACATGTGCGGCCTCGTTCCGGGTCGTGCATGCACGACCCGGCCGGACGGTACATGTACCGTCCGGGGGAGGGCCGCATGCGGCCCTCCCTTCCCTGAGTCATGGATTGGATTTTTCTGCATGCCGAGCGATCCAGTTCGCCCCGGGCGTGTCGGTCAGTCCGTGCAACACGATCGAGCAGAACACGACCAACGCGGCTAGGTCGAAGATGCGCTGGCCGCTTGAGATGTGCTGGTCGAGCACTAGTAGCGAGAAGGTCATCGTCGCCACCCCCTTTGGGCCGAACCAGCCCATGAACAAGCGTGTCTGCTTGTCGGTATCCGTCCCCATTAGAGCGATCCAAACGGCAAGCGGGCGGGCGATCAGGAACGTGGCGGCTACGAATACAAGTGCTATCCAGCCGCTACTCGCCAGCGCGTGCAGCGTCAGCAGCGAGCCGAACACGACGAAGATGCCTAGCTTGACGATCTCGACGAGGTCGTCGGCGCGCTGCTCGAAGTGACGGCGCAGGTCGGGACGGCGCACGCCGAGCACGATCGCCGCGACAAACACGGCAATAAAGCCGTTGCCCTTCGGGGAGAGCACCGTCACGCCATAGGTGGCAAACGCCACTCCAAGCGCATAAAGCGACTTCTGATGGGCGGGTATCGGGTGCTCGAGCGGGCGTTTGTGCTCGCGCGGCATCAACAGCGAGGCGAGAAAGCCGAGCACGACGCCGAAGACCAGTCCGAGGCCGATGTCCTGCAAGACAAAGCGCCACCACACGAAGTTCTGCGAGACGCTTGAGAGCGCGGCAAGGAAGGCAAGCACGGCGGGCAGCGCAAGGCCGTCGTTCAGGCCGGACTCCAGGTTCAGTGAGTGGCGCACCAGTCGAGGGACGCGCGGGTTGGTGACGATGCTCGAGGTCAGCACCGGGTCGGTCGGCGAGAGCAGCGCGCCAAGCAGCAGCGACTCGGTCCACGACAATTTGACGAGCAGGTGCGCCGCCACGGCGACGATGATGGCCGTGAGCGGCATCGCGATCGCAAGCTTGCGCAACGGTAGATGCCAAGCTCGCTGTAGCATCTCGCCCTCGACCTCCAGCCCGTCGCGGAACAGGATCACGATCAGGGCGACGAACGCCAGGTCCTCCACAAACCCTGATTGGGCGCGAAAGCTGACCAGTTCCAGGCCGCCGTCTCCGACCACGAACCCGGCCAACACGAACAGAGCGGCCAGCGAGAGAAATGAACGCTGAGCCAGTCCTGAGGCCAGCGCGCCAACGATCAGCAGCCCGCCGAGGAAGGCGGCGGTAGCCTGGAAGGTGGGCACGCGCTTAGCTTCTCATGTGTCGGGTACGTCAAACAGGAAGAGTATGGCCCCGCTCAACGGGGGTATATTGGACAGAATCTTCAAAGCTCATGAGCAGAGGCGGTGGCTAAATGGCAGCGAAAGACAGAATCGGCAAAGCAAGCGAGGCGGTGCGCTCGAGCGACTACCTCAAACGTCTGATCGAAGACGAGCAGCTGCGCGACAACCTGCTCGCCGCATACGCGGCAGGACGCAGCGCCTACGGGCGTGTCAGTAACGGCAAGCCGGCTGGCAAGGCGCTGCTGGAGGACCGAAAGCTGCAGAAGGAGCTCTCCGAAGCGGCAACTGCGCTGCGCGACGCTTCGTATTCGATCAAGCAGCCGGCATCCAAGCCAAAACGCAAAGGTGGCCTCGGCCGCGCCCTTTTGCTGATCGTCGTCGGCACGGTCCTGGCGCTGGCCCTGAGCGAGGATCTACGCTCGAAGGTGCTCGATCTGCTGTTCGGCGCCGAGGAGGAGTTCGACTACAGCTCCACCACGATGCCGGTGCAGGATGCCCCTCCAGCTCCGGCGGATGTGCCCGCCGCGTGAGCGCGGACGCCAGCGCTTCTCCTAGATATGACGCACACCGCAACCGCTGACACCGACAGTGCTCCGGCCGAGGACGCGGCTGTGAGCCGTGAGGTCGGCGAGCCAACGGGCTCGTCGACCCGCTCGCTCTCGGGCGAGAAGGCTCAGCGCATCGTCGAGGCGATGCGCCATAGCGTCGCGCGCCGCGGCGCCGCCGGCTCGACCTTCGACCACGTCTCGCGCGAGGCGGGCGTCTCGCGCGGCCTGCTGCACTACTACTTCGGGACCAAGGAGCAGCTGCTCGTGGAGGCGGCGCGGCGTGACTGCGAGCTGCGCATCGAGGCGTTGGAGAAGCGCTTGGCGGGCGCACAGACGGCCGACGATTTCGTCGCGCTGCTGGCCCAGAACCTGCAGGAGACGATCTCAGAGGACCAGGATTTCGTGACGTTCGTGTTCGAGCTGTTCACGCTCTCGCGGCGCAACGCCGACATCGCGGTCGAGTACGCGAGCCTGCTGCGGCGCACGCGCGAACGGCTGGCCGGGATGCTGGCCGCCGCACAGCGGGAGGGCGTGCTGCGCCTGCACGCCGAGCCGGACGCCGTCGCGGACATCCTGTTCTCGCTCGGCGACGGCTTTGCATTGCGCATGATCTCAGAGCCCGACCGCGACTTCAGCGCGTCGATCCAGGCGGGCATCGAGTGCGCCCGCTCACTCGTCGCCGACTGACAGCGCGCCCACCCTCTTATAATCGGGCCTCATGCCCATCTATGAGTACAGACGACCAGACGGCACCACGTTCGAGCTGCAGCAGTCTTTCAGCGACGACACACTCACCGTCGATCCCGAGACCGGAGTCCCGGTCGAGCGTGTACTACACGCGCCGGCAGTCCATTTCAAGGGCAAAGGCTTCTACAACACTGACTACGGCACGCGAAAGCGCCAGCGCGAGAACGCGTCCTCGAGCGACTCATCCTCCTCTGGCTCTTCGGGAGAGTCCTCCTCGAGCGAGGGATCTTCTTCCTCGGACTCCTCCTCCGCGGGCGACTCGTCTGCCAAAGGCGACTCCGCCGGCAAGGGTGAGGGCAAGAAGAGCGAGTCCGCCGGCACGTCGGAGAAAAAAGCGGACTCGAAGCCGGTCGCAGCTGCGAAGTAAGCGAAATATGGGGCTGATCGGGCGGTCCTGCGTGCGGGGTCTGATGTTCTCGAAAGTGTGGGTCCCAAAAGGGGGTAGGTTTTTGTGGGCGGGTGATTAGTTAGGTACCAAACTAATCAAGCTTGCACGTAAAACGCTTACATTTTCTGGACATGGAGACTGGTGTACTTGTCGGCGGGCCGATGCTGCGCGGGTCGAGGCGGGCGACGCGGGCGAGGCGCCAGACTGCCGGCCGGTGCGCCTGCCCTGCATCGTGCGCGACTCAGCCCGCCATGAAGCGCGCCACCTCGATGCGCCGTGCCGCTTCGGAGATTGTCAACCCTTCTTCGCCGCTGGGCAGCGTGGTCTGACCGGTCGGCTTGAGCACCTGTGTCGGCGGCGTCCCGGTCACGGCCAGCGCCGCGAACATGCCGAGCAGTTCCGCCCCGCTCATGTCGGAGATGATCGCCGGTGGCGCGTTCCAGGCGATCAGCGGCAGGCGCAAGAAGCTCGAAGGCGAGAGCAGCTGGTCCTTCATGTCGGTGAACAACGCCTGCTGGTGTTCCTCGCGCTGGATGTCGGTCTCCTCAGGAGCGCACAGGTTCTCGCGTGTGCGGGCGATGGCGAGCGCCTGCTTGCCATCGATGTGGTGGGTGCCGGCGTTTAGGCGCAGGGTGAAGCCGCCGTCGGCGGAGCCGCCGTCGAGGTTGGAGATGATGCAGCCGCCGCTGTAGGTGACGCCGCCCATCGCGTCGATCAGCTGCGGGAAGTTTTCGAAGTTGACTTCCACCACGTGGTTGATGGGGATGTCGAGCCAGTGCTTGATCACTGACGCCGACTCGGCCGGCCCGCCGTACTCGTGCGCCGCGTTGATCTTCTCGAGGCCGTGGCCGGGGATTTCGACGACCGTGTCGCGCGGGATCGACAGGCGTGCCGCGTGCCCGCCGCCGGTGCGGATCAGCATGATCGTGTCCGAACGTCCGAACCCGGTCGTTTCCGCCCCCGGTTCCTTGCTGTCCTTCTGGCGGCGGTCGGAGCCGAGCACGAGGATGTTGTTGGCTGATGTCAACGGGAAGCCGGAAGGGTCGAGCACGCTTGAAACATCGGAAGGGAGCGAGGTGCGCTCGAAGTGGGCGCTTATCAGGAAGAGGACCAGCGAGAGCGCAAGCCAGGCGAAGACGAGCGCGACCAGCCCCAGGATTATGCGCTTGGCGGTAATGCGCTCTCGCCAGGGGCGCTTGGTTGTCGCATTTGCGCTTGCCCCGCGCGCGCGCGGGGGTGCAATGCGTCCAGCAGGTTGCTCGCCAGGCTTGCGCGGCCGGCGTGGCCCCTTCGGCGTGACGCTTTGTTCCAGCGCATCTTCGCGCTGTCCAGGCAGGCGGGGAACGGCGCGGTAGCGCTTGTACTGCGGTTTGTCGTCAGGGTCGCGGGGCACGGTCTGCTTGAGAGTTCGCCAGCGAGCGGCGGGACCCTATATTCCTCGGATGAGCACCCCGGATGGCGCAGTAGGGCGGCTGGTGGTGTGTCCGACTCCGATCGGCAACCTGGGCGACGTGACGCTGCGCGTGCTCGACGCCCTGCGCGATGCGGATGTGATCGCGTGCGAGGACACGCGCCGCACGCGCGTGCTACTGGACCGCTACGAAATCGTCGGCAAGCTCGTGAGCTATCACGAGCACAACGAGCGCGAGCGCGCGCAGGAGCTCGTCGCGCGGATCGGCGAGGGTGCGGTGGTCGCGCTCGTGTCCGACGCCGGGATGCCGCTTGTATCGGACCCTGGTTACAAGCTCGTGCAGGCCTGCATCGAGGTCGAGCTGTTGGTTGAAGTGTTGCCGGGCGCGAGCAGCGTGCTCACGGCGATCGTCGCCTCGGGCTTGCCCTCGGAGCATTGGTCCTTTGTCGGCTTCTTGCCGCGCAAGCGGGCCGAGCTGGAGCGAATGCTGGTCGGTGCATCGGAGACGCTGGTGGCGTTCGAGTCCCCCCAGCGTCTTGCGGCGAGCTTGGCATCGCTCGCCGAGCATGATCCCGACCGCCCGCTGGCTATCTGCCGGGAGCTGACCAAGCTGCACGAGGAAGTCCGGCGTGGCAGTGCGGCTGAGCTGGCGGCCTTCTACGCCGGGCACCCTCCGCGCGGGGAGATCGTGCTCGTCGTGGGCGCCGCCGCGCCGGGCAGCGCCGATCACGAGCAGGCACTGACGGCGCTACGCGGACTGGTAGATGCCGGCGCTCGTGCACGCCCGGCAGCAGGCGTGATCGCCAAGCTCACGGGGGTCAGCGCGAACGAGCTGTACAGGGCGCTCACGGAATCGTCTTGAGGCTGCTGCGCCGCGTACCGTCGCGGTACGCCAGTAGCCTGAGAGGGGTATGTCCTCCTTCTACGTAACCACCCCGATCTACTATGTCAACGCGGCGCCCCACCTGGGCCATGCGTACACGACGATTGCCGCCGACGTGCTGGCGCGCCACCATCGCCAGCGCGGCGAGGACGTGTTCTTTTTGACGGGAACGGACGAGCACGGCGAGCCCGTGGCCGACGCGGCGCATGCGCTTGGCGTGGAGCCCCAGGAGCTGGCGGACCGTAACTCCGAGCGCTTCCGGGCGCTGGCCCCCAAGATCGCGGCGAGCAATGACTTCTTTATCCGCACGACCGATCCAGAGCACATGCAAGTGGTGCAGGACGTGCTCTCGCGGGTGCGCGAGAACGGGCACGTCTACATGGGCACCTACGAGGGCTGGTACTGCCCCAAGTGCGCCGACTTCAAGGCCGAGAACGAAGTCGACGAGGGTAAGCTGTGCCCGATCCATCACGTCAAGCTGACGCGCGAGCAGGAGGACAACTATTTCTTCGCGCTGTCGCACTTCCAAGAGCCGCTTGAACGCCTGTATGCCGAGCACGAGGACTTCGTGGCGCCGCGCAGCCGCTACAACGAGGCGCTGTCGTTCATCAAGTCCGGCCTGCGCGACGTGCCGCTCACGCGCCACAAACTCACCTGGGGCGTGCCGGTGCCGTGGGACGAAGAACACGTCTTCTATGTGTGGTTTGACGCGCTGCTCAACTACTACTCGGCGCTGTCCTACGCGCCCGCCCCGGCGCAAGAGACCACTGCGGCAGTTGGTGGCGAAAACCGCGATGTCCCCCGCGCGCGTGGGGGACATGCCGTTTCACAGAACCTCACAGACACTTACTGGCCCGCCGACGTGCACCTGATCGCCAAGGACATCTTGCGCTTTCACACTGTCTACTGGCCAGCGCTGTTGATAGCCGCAGAGATCGAGCTGCCAAAGCGCGTGTTCGTACACGGCTACCTGCTGATGGACGGCGAGAAGATGAGCAAGTCGCTCGGCAACGTGCTCGATCCCTTCGAGGTAATCGAGCGCTTCGGCTCCGATGCGCTGCGCTTCTACCTATTGCGCGACGTGCCGTTCGGCCAGGACGGCTCGGTCTCGACCGCTTCCTTCGAGCAGCGCTACGAGTCGGAGCTGGCCAACGACTACGGCAACCTCGCAAGCCGCAGCATCGCGATGATCGCACGCTACCGCGACGGCGTCGTGAGCGAAGGCGATCCCGACGAGCTGCTCCAAGAGGACTTCGCCGGCTTGCCAGAGCAAGTGGCGAGCCTGCTCGATCGCGTCGAGCTGACGAACGCGCTCGACGAGATCTGGCAGCGCGTGCGCCGCTTGAACCGCTACGTGGAGGAGCAGGCGCCATGGCAGCTGGCCAAGGACCCTGAGCGCGCGGCGGACCTCGACCGCGTGCTGCGCACGCTCGCCGAGGGGCTGCGGGTCGTGTCCGTGCTTCTCCATCCTTACCTGCCCGACGCCACCGAGAAGCTGCTCGCGGCACTCGACGCCCCCGACCTCTCCTTCAGTGGCGCCGGCTTTGGCGAGGGGGAAATCCGTTACGCGCAAAAGCTCGAGCCGCTGTTCCCCAAGAGCGCATGATCGACAGTCATACCCATCTGTACCTGTGCGAGGAGCCCGACGTCGAACTGGTCGAGCTGGCCGTCGCGGCCGGCGTCACGCGCATGCTTACCGTCGGCACCAACGGCACCTCCTGCCGCGCCGCGCTTGCGGCCGCCGAGGCCTTTCCCCAGGTGTACGCGGCCATCGGCCGCCATCCCAACGAAGCGCGCGGCTTCGACGACGCCGACATGGCCGAACTGCAGGCGCTGGCCGCACACCCGCGCTGCATCGCGATCGGCGAGACGGGACTCGACTATTACCGAGAAGACACGCCGAGGGAGGACCAAAAGCGCGCTTTCTCCGCTCAAATGGCGCTGGCCCAAACTAAAGGCGCGCC
Source organism: uncultured Solirubrobacterales bacterium (assembly GCA_963723175.1). Classification (GTDB taxonomy): domain Bacteria; phylum Actinomycetota; class Thermoleophilia; order Solirubrobacterales; family Solirubrobacteraceae; genus Palsa-744. The sequence goes on from CAVRPO010000008.1 coordinate 374,521, forward strand.
CCTCACAATCCACACAAGAAACGCCGACGAGGACACCCTCGCCCAGCTGGCTGCCGAGGCCCAGGGATTGAGTGTCGTAATCCACTGCTTCTCGATGCCCGACCGTCTCGACGAGTGCGTCGAGCGCGGTTACATGATCTCCTTTGCCGGCAACGTGACGTATAAAAGCGCCGCGGATCTAGCCGAGGCGGCGCGGCGCGTGCCGGCCGAGCATTTGTTGGTAGAGACCGATGCGCCGTATCTCAGTCCGCAGGTGGTGCGCAAACAGCGCAACCAACCCGCTTTCGTGGCACATACGGCGGAATTCATCGCCGAGCTGCGTGGTGTGTCGGTGGCCGAGCTTGACGCGACTGTGGAGCGCAACGCCGAGCGTGTCTTCGGATGGTGAGCACCCATACGGGGGCCAGGGCCAGTCGGCGCAGCAGAGAGCTGGGACAGAATTTCCTGCGCGACCCAAACATCCTCGAGGTAATCGGGCGTGAGGCGGAGCTGTCGGCGGAGGATGTGGTCCTGGAGGTCGGAGGAGGAGAGGGAGTCTTGTCGGCTTATCTCGCGCCGCGCGTGAGCAGGGTGCACGTGGTGGAGCTGGACGAGCGCTTGCGCGGTGCGCTCGAGGGCAGTGTGGCGGAGCTCGACAACGTCTCGCTGTGGTGGGGCGACGCGATGCGCATCGACCTTTCCGCGATGCGGCCAGCGCCGACCAAGATGGTGGCGAACCTGCCTTACGGGATTGCCGCTGGCGTTGTCCTGCGCACGATCGAGGAGCTCGAAAATGCGGCTTTGTGGTTGGTGATGGTGCAGCGCGAGGTAGGTGAACGGCTGGCGGCGGCGCCCGGTAGCGGCGTGTACGGCGTCAGCTCGGTACTGGCGCAGCTGGCAGGCGAGGTGAAAGTGGTCAGGGCGATCCCGCGCACCGTCTTCCGCCCGGTGCCGAACGTGGATTCGGTGTTGGTGAAGATCATTCGTACGGCCACCGCACCGACGCCCGCGGTACGCAGCCTCGTCGGCGGTGCCTTCGCGCACCGGCGCAAGGCGCTGGCGAGATCGCTCGTGCTCTCAGGGACCCATCACACGCGCGAGGGCATCCGCGCGGCGCTGGTCGAGCTGGGCCACCCAGCCGACGAGCGCGCCGAGCGCTTGGCGCCGGCGGAGTTCGTCGAGCTGGCGAAGGTGCTGGGCCCGTGAACGGGTCGCCGCTTGCCTTGCCGCTGCGCGTGCTGGCTCCCGCGAAGATCAACCTGGGCCTGTTCGTCGGACCGACCCGCCCCGACGGGCGCCACGAGCTGGTAAGCGTGATGCAGTCGATCTCGCTCGCGGACGAGCTCGTACTGCAAGCCGCGCCGCCCGGCGCCGAGCACGACGAAGTTGTGTGCGCGGGAGTGGTCGGCGAGAACCTGGCGGCGCAAGCGCTTGAGCTGTTCCGCGCCGCCACGGGCTGGGATGCCACCCCGCTGCGGCTGCAAATCGACAAGCGCATCCCCATAGCCGCTGGCCTAGGCGGGGGTTCCGCGGACGCTGCGGCGACGTTGCGCCTGGCCACTGCCGCCTCGGGGCTAGGGGATTTGGATTTGTTGTTCGTGCTTGCTGCCGAGCTGGGCGCCGACGTCCCAGCGCAGGTGACGCCAGGGCGCTGGTTGGCAACCGGCGCCGGTGAGCAGCTGCAAGCGCTGCCCGATCCCGTCTCGCCACTGGGCGTGCTGGTTTTGGCCCAGGCCTCCGAGCTCTCCACGGCCGAGGTGTATGCCACCGCCGATCTGATCGGCATCGCCCGCGATGCGCGCGATATCTGAGGAACATCGCGAGATGCTGGTGAAAGCGTTCGAGCTCGGCTCAGCGCTGCCCGCCGAGACGTTCCTGTTGCACAACGATCTGCAGGCCTCGGCCGTGAGGCTGTGTCCAGCGATCGAGAAGACGCTCCTAGATGCCCGGGAAGCTGGCGCGGAGACGGCCTTCGTCAGCGGCTCCGGGCCCACCGTCGTGGCCTTGTTCGGACGCGCAAACGGCCTGGCCCGGGCCGAGCGCGCCGCAGCTGGCCTGGCAGGCCGCGAGCCGGCCGCGCTCGCCGCCGTGTCCGTGGACGGTGATTTCGCGCGCGTACAGCCTCTGGGTACGTAACAATGCGATTTTCATGAGCACCAACGACATCACCTATCTCGTGGCCGCATGCGCCGGCGTGTTCGGTCTCGCTCTGTACGTCGGGCTAATCCTGGTGCCGGCGTGGGGCTCTTACTCGCGTGTGTGGGAGCGCATGGCTGCCACAGTCCTGTCGCTGTATGTGCTGGGTGTGCTCGTCGGCGCTGGGGTGCTCGCAGCGCTCCTCGCCGTCTACCTCTGGGGTTAAAGGCATGTCCGAGCTCGGTGGGCTGGATGCCGTCACAGAGGCGGTCGAGTCGGGCGCCGGTCTGCCGGAGGTGGTGCGCGCCGCCTCACGCGCGCTCGACGCAAGCCTTGCCGTAACCGACGCGGCCGGCGCGACGATCGCGGTAGCCGCGCGCTCGAGCGCCGACGAGCGCTCGCTACTTGCGGGCGGCGATAACGTGACGAGCGTGGCGCTGCGTGTTGCCGACGCGGTCGTGGGAACTCTGCACATGCGCGCGCGCACCGACCCGAGCCCGCTGGTGCGAAGGCTGCTGGTGACGATGATCGCCTCCGAGGTCGAGCGCGTGCGCGCCCCTGACCTGGCCTCCGAGAATGCGGCAGCCGACTTCCTGCGCGTCGCACTCGCTCGCAACCAGATCCCGCGCGAGGAGCTGATCGCACGCGGAGCCGAGCTATCTCTGGAGCTGAAGGATGGGGCAAGTGTGATCGTCGCCCGCGCCCACCCTCAGGCGCCAACCGAGGAGGGCTGGCGCGCGCGCGCCAGAGCGGTGGCCGAGCGCGGCGCCCGCGCGGTCGTCGGTCGCTCGATCGCCGCCCTCTCAGAGCGCGATGGCGCCGTCGGCGTCGAGATCTTGCTGCTTGTGCCCGGCGGCGAGGAGCCGGTCGCGGCCCGTGCCGCCGAAGGCGTGTTGCGAGAGATGGAAAGCGCGCTGTCGGGCTACACGTTCGCGCTGGGGCGAAGCCGTATCGCTGAGGACCCAGGCGAGCTTTCCCGCGCCGCCGGCGAGGCGCTGCTCGCCGCCAACGTCGCCGAGGGCGGCTCGCAAGGGGGGGTCCTTGCCTTCGAGCAGACCGGTGCCTACCGCCTGCTGCTGAGCGCGATGAGCGAGAACCCGAGCGAGCTGCAGCGCTTCTACGCCGAGACTGTCGAGCCTTTGGTGGCCTACGACGAGCAGTACGAGACCGACCTGCTGCAGACGCTCGAGACGTTCCTGGAGGCCGACGGCAACGTCGCCGGCACCGCTCAGCGCCTGTTCACCCACCGGCACACCGTCTACTACCGCTTGGAGCGCGTGCGCGAGCTGACAGGCCTGGACGTCAGCTCCAGCGACGGTCGCGAGAAGCTGAGCCTCGGTTTGAAGGCGATGCGCGTGCTCGGCATCTCCTCCGCACGCGGGCCGGCATCTGAGGACGGCGCCCGCGGGGGCCGCGTACCGCGGCGCTCCTGATCAGCCGCGAGAAGCGAACTCCACTGCGTAGGTGGCTCCCGGCAGACCTTCCGTCGATCTCTGCGGCGCCGCGGGCGCGATACCGATGCCGATGTTGCGATAGCCGCCGCTCAGCATGATTTCTCGGTGCGGCGGCGAGAGCATCCAGGCGCGCACCATCGCGGCCGGCGTGGCGAGCACGCCGCTACCCCAACCGATGTTCTGCCCTGCCGAGAGACCGCGTGCGCGGGCGGCGTAGGCTGAGGCCTCGATGCGTTGCATCGGAGTCCAGCCCGACAGGCTGTCATCGCCGAAATATTCGCCGATCACCATTTCGCCGGCCTGCTTCGCTGCCGATACGCCGCAACGAGCCGTTGGAGCGCAGCGGTTCGAGACGATATGCCAGGCGCTCGTGCTCGATCAGGCACAGCGTGGCGGCGGTCACGCGAGTCAGGTTTGCGCGTGTGGGCTGCAAGCTCGTGCCCTTGCAAGCCAGCGCGCTTGGTACAAACAACATGGCCGCGGTCGCCGACGCCAGGACCACGGCAATCGCCGCGCGCGTCCGTCGCCTCACCACGGAGCCCCTACCCCACGACACGGCAATGATTCTTGCAGGAGTGCGCGACGAGATGTAGCAGTCGTGTTATGTCGTCCATCTCCGGCGCGGTAATCAGGCCTTGTGGGGGCCTCGTTGGGCTGCGTCGGGGGTGCCCGTGACATCATCAGCGGACACGACCGTCGGCGGTGGGGAGTGGGGTAATGGCAGCCCGGGAGACTTTGACTCTTCAAGTCCTGGTTCGAGTCCAGGCTCCCCAGCTCACCGTGCGTCGCAACTCACACGGTCGAACATGTGGCGCTTGCCGCAAGCCGGCACTAGCTCGTGTGTGGCGCCCGTGGCCCGGCGCTTGGCGCCCGCCATCTAAAGTCTGCCCATGGCCGTCGCCCCCACCGTCCTGATCCTTGCCGCCGGCCAGGGCACGCGCATGCGCTCGAGCACGCCCAAGGTGCTGCACGAGCTGTGCGGCATCCCGATGCTGCTGTGGCCTGTGCGAGCGGCGCAAGCAGCCGGCGCGGCACGTGTGGTGGTGGTCGATTCGCCGGCGCTCGCTCTGCAAAAGGTGCTGCCGGATGGGGTCGAGCTGGTCGTGCAACCGAGATCCGACGGCACCGGCGGCGCCACGAGAGCCGCGGCGGAGCTGATCGATCCCGAGGCGCCGGTCGTGATCCTAAGCGGGGACGTCCCGCTCGTCAGCGCACAGGCGATCGAGGAGCTTGTTCAGGCGCACACGAGCAGCGGCGCGGCAGCCACGATGGCCACAGCGCTGCTGGACGATCCCAGCGGCTACGGCCGCGTGGTGCGCGACGCAGGCGGCTCGGTGGCGCGTGTGGTGGAGACCAAGAAGCCGGGAGATGCGTCTGCGGACGAGCTTCAGATTCGCGAGGTCAACTCCGGCATATACGTGTTCGACGGGTCGGCCTTGCTCGCGGCCTTGCCGCGGCTGACCTCCGACAACGCCCAGGGCGAGTTCTACCTGCCGCAGGTGCTTGACCTACTGCGCTCCGACGGCGAGTCGATCGCGGCTCACGTCGTCGAGGACGAGGGCTTGATGCTCGGCGTCAACGACCGCGTCGCGCTCGCGCAGGTGCGCGCCCTCGCCCAGCGAGCGATCGCCGAGCGTCACATGCTCGCTGGGGTCACGATCGTCGATCCGGCCGCGACCGTCATCGACGTCGACGTGCAGATCGGCCAGGACACACTGATCGAGCCGGGGACGGCGTTGAAGGGCTCCACGGTTGTCGGAGCCGGCGCTGTGGTGGGTCCCTCGACGACAGCGATCGACTCGCAGATCGGCGACGGGGCATGCGTGCGCGTGTCCTGGCTCTCCGAGGCGGTGTTGCACGCCGGCGTCACGGTCGGTCCGTTCGCCTACTTGCGCCCAGGCGCGGTGCTGCGCGACGGCGCTAAGGCGGGCACGTTCGTGGAGATCAAGAACTCCGACATCGGCGAGCAGGCGAAGGTGCCGCACCTCTCCTACATAGGAGACGCCGACGTCGGCGAGCGCACGAACCTCGGGGCCGGCACGATCACAGCCAACTACGACGGTCGCGCCAAGCACCGCACGACGATCGGCAGCGGCGTGCACGGCGGAGTGGACACCTCGTTCGTCGCGCCGGTCACGGTCGGCGACGACGCCTATACGGCCGCCGGCTCGGTCATCACCGAGGACGTCCCTGCCAGGCGCGCTGGCGGTGGCGCGTGCGCGCCAAGAGAACCGCGAGGGCTATGCACGCCGTCGCGAGGGCGGTGCGTGATGTGTCTCCTGTGGTTCGTCCGCTCGCCGCAAGGGCGAGGTCTGATCCCTATCGAGGAGCGCGAGCACGAGTGCGGGGAGTGGGGTAAGACCTCGCCACGAGGGCAAGGCCTGATGTCTCTACACTCCCGGGGGAGATGAGCGTGATCGATACGCGCACGCAGGTCGCTCCGACGAGCCTGCCGATCGACTACGACAAGCGGCTGATGCTTTTCTCTGGGCGGGCCAACCCACAGCTTGCCGTCGACATCTCGGCGAAGCTCGGCGTCGACGTGGGTCCCGTGACGCTGAAAACGTTCTCCAACGGCGAGGTCTACTGCCGCTACGAGGAGTCGATTCGCGGCGCCGACGTGTTCATCGTGCAGCCCACGTGCGGCAACCCCACCACCGGGGTGACCGCGAACGACTCGTTGATGGAGCTGCTTTTCATGATCGATGCCGCCGTGGGCGCCTCCGCGCACCGGGTGATCGCAGTCACACCTTGGTTCGGCTACTCCCGCCAGGACAAGAAGTCAGCCCCCCGCGAGCCGATCTCCGCCCGCTTGGTGGCGCGCATGATCGAGGCCGCCGGCTCCGACCGCGTGCTCACCATGGACCTCCACGCCGGGCAGATCCAGGGCTTCTTCCAGAAGCCAGTCGATCACATGACCGCGCTGTTCATGCTCACCCAGTACTTCTCCGACCTCGGCCTCTCCGACCTTGTCGTCGTGGCCCCCGATGCCGGTCGCGTCAAGCTCAACAAGCGCTTTGCATCCAAGATCGGCGCGGAGCTGGCGATCCTCGACAAGGAGCGACCAGCCCAGCAGGTAGCCGAGATCGGCTACGTGATCGGTGACGTGAAGGACAAGACCGCCGTGATCGTCGACGACATGATCGACACCGCCGGAACGCTCAAGGCGGCTGCTCGCACCGTGCTCGACGCCGGCGCCAAGAGCGTCTACGCGGCCGCCACCCATGCGGTCTTCTCCGGCGACGCGTTCGAGAACCTAGCTTCCTCGGACTTCAAGGAGATCGTCGTGACCGACACGATCCCAGCGCGCCCGGGGATCCCAAGCAACATCCGCGTGCTGCCGTGCGCCGAGTTGCTGACCGACTCGATCCGCCGCATCTTCACCGACGATTCCGTCAGCGAAGTGTTCGGCGGCGAGAACCAGCTGTTCTGAGCCGCGGAGCGATCGGCCGCGATCGACCCGTCGCCTCGTGGGCTGCATCGCGCGCTGCCCGCGATGCCGGTCTGCGAGCTCGCCCGAGCCGCGGCTCCTGCATCGGCGCGTCGGTCTCACGGCCGACGCCGTTGCGCGACCTCTTCGGTCGGCTGCGCCGTCAGGCATATCGTGCCAATCCTCCTAGTGCTCGTCGTATTTCTCGATCCTCAGCGCGATGCTCGCCCGCTTTCTCTCGACCGAGAACGTCGAACGCGACGATGTGCTCGCAGCATTGGAAGCCGAGACTTCGGGCAACGAACGGGCGCTCTTCTCGCAGCTGTCAGGCTGTCGCGCGATTCCCCGGTGCGTGTCGGACGTCAAGTGGAACTCAACGAATCTGCGACGCCATGGCTCGATCAAGATCGTCTCGCTGACATCTGCCACTGCCTATTCGCTGTCCGGGGCGACCGGCCACACACGCGTTGCATGGGTCGTGCTCGGGCATCTACCGGTCGTCCAGTGCGCAACAGTAAGGCGGACCGGCAGTTTCTTCGCGGGTATTTCGGTCTCGCTGCTGGTGCTCAGCAAGCCGATACCAAACGAAGGGAACTGCTGAATCGCACGGGATTGCTAAAGTCCTCGACCTCCTATGGCTACCAGCCACCACCAAGCTCGATGTAGCAAGCCGCGACCCCGAAGGCTCGCGCTCCGCACGGCGCCTGCGCCGCACCGGACGCATCCCCGGCGTGCTCTACGGCGGCGACGGCGAGCCCGTCAGCTTCAGCGTCGACGCGCGCGAATTGCGAGTCGCGCTGGCCGGCTCCGGCGCGGTGGTCGACCTCAGCATCGACGGCGCCACGGCTACGCCGGTCGTGCTCAAGGAGGCCCAGCGCGACCCGGTGCGCGGCGAAACAACCCATGTCGACTTGCTGCGCGTACGCCTGGACAAGCCGATCCACGCGGTCGTGCCGCTCGAGCTCACCGGAGTGGAGGAGACCCCCGGCGTCAAGGAAGGCGGCATCCTCGAGCAGCTCATGCGCGAGCTGAACATCGAAGCGCTTCCGACCGCGATCCCCGAGTCGATCGTGCACGAGCTCGGCGAGCTGAACATCGGCGACACACTTGCCTTGGAGGCGATTTCCGTCCCCGAGGGCGTCACATTGCTCGACGACCTGGCCACAACGGTCGCCGCGGTCTCGGCACCTCGCCTACAGACCGAGGAGGAGTCCGAGATCGAATCCGAGACCGAGCTCGTCGGCGAGTCCGGCGGTGACGAGGCGGCCTCTGATGACGGCGGCGCCTCCGCCGAGGAGTAGCTCTGCGCCCCTTTGGCGGTGGGGCGCCAGTTGACTGGCTGATCGTCGGGCTGGGCAATCCCGGCCGCGAGCACGCCGAAACTCGCCACAACGTCGGCTTCATGGTGGCCGACGAGCTGGCGTCGCGCTGGGCGCTTCCCGCGTCCGAAGGACCGCTTTCGTGGCCGCATCGCCGAGGGGCGGGCGCACGGGCAGCGTGTGGCCTTGCTCTGGCCGCAGACCTATATGAACGACGTGGGACGCTCAGTCGGCCCAGCGCGCGGCTCGTTGAAGGTTCCGCTTGAGCGTGTCGTGGTCGTCCACGACGAGATCGACCTGCCGTTCGGCGAGGTGCGTACCCGTCTCGGCGGTGGACTTGCCGGTCACAACGGGCTCAAGTCGCTCAAGCGGGAGCTCGGCAGCGCTGACTTCATGCGTGTGCGGGTCGGGGTTGGTCGGCCTAAATCGACCGATCCAGAGATCGTCTCCGCTTATGTGCTCGGACGCTTTCGCGAGTCACCCGAGGAAGTCGGCGACTTGATCGACCAGGCCTGCCAGGCAGTCGAGCGTGTCGTGCCAAGTGAAGAGCAATAGCCCATGAGCGCCCATTTCCACACAGCCGGCGCTCGGCGGCGCACGGCGCGAGCAGAGGGGCGCTGAAGCCGTGGCTCTGCGCGCGCTGCTCGGCGCCATCGACCAGGACGCAGGCGCCGCTCGACTTGCAAGCGAGGGAGGGCACGCTTTCGTGTCGTCTTCGTTGCGCCCATACACGATCGCCGCGCTCGCCGACCGAGACGCCGCGCGCCCGACGCTCGTGGTGGTTGGCGACGATCGTGCCGCCCGCGACCTGGCGGGAGACCTGCGTGCCTGGCTCGCGCCGCGGCGCGTGCGCTTCTATCCGTCTCGTGGCGTGGCCTACGAGTCGCACCTGACCCCGCCCCCGCACCTTGTCGGCCTGCGAGTCGCAGCGCTCGATGCACTGCTGTCGCCTCCCACGAGCGATGCGGATGCGCCCGTGGTCGTCGTCTCCGCCGTGGCCCTGTCGGAGAAGGTCCCCGACCCAGAGCTGCGCCCGCACTCGTTCACGCTGCGCGTGGGCGAGCTGCTCGACCTCGACGAGTGCGCCACCGAGCTGGTGGGCGCCGGCTACGAGCGTGTCGACCAGGTGCAGGAGCGCGGCCAGTTCGCCATGCGTGGCGGGCTGCTCGACGTATTCCCCGCCACCGAGGAGCACGCCGTGCGCGTCGACATGTTCGACATCGAGATCGAATCGCTGCGCTGGTTCTCGACGTTCACGCAACGCTCGCTCGGCGACATCGCAGAGGTGGAGATCGCCCCGGCGGCCGAGCTCGCGCCCGAGCATCGCGAGCTGGCCGAGATCGCCGCCGCCACAGGCGCGTTCAGCTCGAGCGAGGGAGATGGGGCAGAGGGCCGGCCGGACATCGCCGAGCTGTTGCCCGTCGAGCGCTTCGGTGCGCTGCTCGAGCTGATCGGGGGTGGGGCGGGACCTGGTTGTCAGGTGATGGTGGCTGCCGAGGAGGAGCTTGCGCCGGCGCTAGGCGACCACTGGAACGACGTGTGCGCAGCCTTCGCCGACGAGGACGCCCATCACCTGTACGTGAGCCCAGAGGAGGTGCAGTCCGGCTTGGGGGCGCGCACGAAGATCTGGCTGTCCTCGATGTCGAGCGGTCAGGAGATCGAGCTGCGGGCATCCGCTGCGGACACCGCCGCGCGCTCGCTGGCCGAAGCCGAGCCGGAGCTCGAGAAGCTGGTGCGCTCGGGCTATCGCACCGTCGTCGCCTTCCCGAGGCGTGGCGAAGGCGAGCGCGCCGCTTACAACCTCGCTCGCATGAAGGCCGACTGGCTCGACGCCGACGTCGACGTCACGCGTGCCCCACTGGAGCCTTCGCTGCGCTTTGCCGCCGCGTCCCTGCGCGAGGGCTTCGTCGCGCCATCGCTGAAGCTTGCCGTCTTCCCAGAGCACCGGCTGCTGCGCCGCCGTCGCGCTGAGCGGCCCGGCGGCTCTGGCGCCGACGGTGCTCGGTGGTGGCCCGACGCGGCGTGGCGCATTGCGCTCCTTCACCGAGCTGCGCACAGGCGACATCGTGGTGCACGAGGACCACGGCATCGCCCGTTTCGCGGGCTTTGAGACGCGCACGGTCGCCGACGTCACGCGCGACTACCTCTACCTCGAATACCAGGGCGACGACAAGGTCTTCGTCCCCACCGACCAGCTCGCCAAGATCTCCCGCTACGTCGGATACGGGTCCCGCCAGCGGCGAAGGCGGGCCGCCGCTGTCGAAGTTGGGCGGCACGCGCTGGGAGGCGATGAAGGCGCGCGCGCGCCGCGCCGCCCAAGAGCTGGCGGGCGAGCTGCTTAGCCTGTATGCCGAGCGCCGCCGTCGTGCCGGTCACGCCTTTGAGCCCGACACCGACTGGCAGCGCGAGTTCGAGGAGCGCTTCCCCTACACCGAGACCGCCGATCAGCTCGAAGCGATCGAACTCGTCAAGGCCGACATGGAAGCGCCGCGCCCGATGGACCGGCTCGTGTGCGGGGACGTCGGCTACGGCAAGACCGAGGTGGCCTTGCGCGCCGCATTCAAGGCCGCCGGCGACGGCAAGCAGGTGCTGATGCTGGTGCCCACCACGATCCTCGCCCAACAGCATTACGGCACCTTCTCCGAGCGCCTCGCCGACTACCCGTTCACGGTCGAGCACGTCTCGCGCTTTCGCAGCGCCGCCGAGCAGAAGGCCGCGCTCGCCGGGTTCTCCAGCGGCGCCGTGGACATCCTGATCGGCACCCATCGCGTGCTCTCGCGCGACGTGCGCGCCAAGGACCTCGGCCTCTTGATCGTCGATGAGGAGCAGCGCTTCGGCGTCAAGCAGAAGGAGCTGCTGCGCCAGCTCAAGCTGAAGGTGGACGTGATCTCGATGTCCGCCACCCCGATCCCGCGCACGCTACAGATGTCGCTCGCGGGCTTGCGCGAGATATCGGTGATCGAGACGCCGCCAGAGGGACGCCGGCCGGTCAAGACATACGTGGGCGAGTACGAGGAGGAGCTAGTCAAGCGCGCGATCCTGCGCGAGCACGAGCGCAAAGGGCAGGCCTTCTTCATGCACAACCGGGTCGAGTCGATCGACGAGACGGCAGAGCGCCTACGCGCGCTGTGCCCTGGTGTGCGCTTCGCCGTAGCCCACGGCCAGATGGGCGAGGGGGAGCTCGAGATGGTGATGATGGACTACCTGCAGGGCGGCGCTGACGTGCTCGTGTGCACCTCGATCATCGAGTCGGGCATCGACATTCCTCAAGCCAACACGCTGATCGTCGAGCACGCCGACGCCTTCGGCCTGTCCCAGCTCTACCAAATCCGCGGACGCGTGGGGCGTAGCCGTGAGCGCGCTTACGCCTACCTGCTCTACGACTCCGCCGCGGCGCTCACACCAGAGGCCGCCCAACGACTATCGGCGCTGTCGGACTACACCGAGCTTGGCGCCGGCTTCAAGGTCGCGATGCGCGACCTGGAGATCCGTGGCGCCGGCAACCTGCTCGGCGACGAGCAGTCCGGTCACGTCGCCGCGCTCGGCTTCGAGCTGTACATGCAGATGCTCGACGAAGCGGTACGCCAAGCCGGCCCAGCCGAAGGCGAGCAAGGACAGGAGCTTCCCGAGCCCGTGCGCCTGGACGTCAACGTCAACGCTTACGTCCCGGCCGACTATGTCCCTTACGAGCAGGCCAAGATCGAGGTCCACCGGCGCGTTGCCTCGGCGCTCGAGGTCGCCGACGTCGAACGCCTGCGCGAGGAGCTCGAGGACCGCTTCGGCCCGGTGCCAGAGCCGCTCGCCAACCTGCTCGCCCTGCAGCGCGCCCGCATCAAGTTCGGTCAAGCCGGCGCGCAGGCCGTCAGCTTTCGTGGCGACAGGCTCGCGGTGACGCCGATCGAGCTTGACTCGGTGCGCGCCAAGCGTCTGCGCGAGGAGTTGCCCGAGGCGCTGTACGAGTCCGGACGCTCACAGGTCTCGGTGCGTGTTCCCAAGGAGGGCGAGCAACGCTTCCCCACGGTGGTGCGCGCCGCCGACGTGCTGCTTGCGATCGTGCGCGAGGCCGCGTAGTGGCGGGGCGCACCACATCCCCGAAAGGCTGCTTAGGCACCTTTAAGGAAGTCGTTAAGCACAGCATGGGAAGTTTCCGCTAGAGTGCCCGCGTCGTGTCAAAGCTAACGGGTCAAATCGCGGCGCTCGGCGCCATTTTGGTTACAGGGGTGGTGCTCACCGCGTGCGGAAGCAGCGGTGTGCCCGGCAATGCTGTTGCCAACGTCAACGGCACACCGATCACGGTCTCCACGTTCAACCACTGGATGACCGTCGCCGCCAACGCAAGCTCGGCCTCGACGACGACCGGCGCGGCGACCCCCAAAGTCCCGGTGCCCGACCCACCCAGCCTACACAAATTGCATCGCGCATCTCGAAGCCACCGCGCCCAAGCCCGCCAAGGGCCAGTCGAAGCCGACGGCCGCGGAGCTGAAGACGCAGTGCGAACAGCAGTACACCTCGCTCAAGCAGTCGGTGCTGGGTTATCTGATCTCCGCCAACTGGGTGATCTCCGAAGCCGCCGAACGTGGCGTCAAGGTCTCCGACGAGGAAGTAAAGAAGCAGTTCAACCAGATCAAGAGTCAGCAGTTCCCCACCGAAGCGGCTTTCCAGAAGTTCCTGACCAGCACCGGCTACACGGTCTCTGATGTGCTGCTGCGTGTGAAGCTCGATCTGCTCTCGACCAAGCTCCAGCAGAAGATCAGCAAGGAAGCGGGCGCCAAGCCCACCCAGAAAGAAATCCAGTCCTACTACGAACAGCACAAATCTCAGTACGGACAGCCCGAAAAGCGCAACATCTTGATCATCCTCACCAAGACGCAGGCGCAGGCTGAAAAAGCCAAGAAAGAAATCGAATCGGGCAAGAGCTTCTCGAGCGTCGCCAAGGCCGACTCAATCGACCCGGTCAGCAAGGCCGCCGGCGGATCGCTCCCCGGCGTGGTCAAGGGCCAGGAGGAGAAGGCACTTGACGAAGCCGTCTTCAGCGCAAAGGTGAAAGTGCTGGGCGGTCCGATCAAGACACCGTTTGGCTACTACATCTATGAAGTCACGAAGGTGATCCCGGGCAACCAGCAGGCACTCTCGAGCGTGCAGTCCACAATCAAGCAGCAGATCACCGCCGAAAAGCAGCAGAAGGCGGTCAGCGAATTCGTCAAGAACTTCCGCAAGAAGTGGACGGCGCGCACCGAATGCCGCAACGAATACTCGGTGCAGGATTGCAAGTCCTACAAAGCGCCGAAGACGTCCACCGGTACCACGACGGCCACGCCGTAGCGCCAGATCCATCACAGTCGCTACTGGCGCTCGATGAGCTGACGCACCTGCTGCGTCGCGAGTGCCCTTGGGATCGCGAGCAGGACGAGCGCTCGATCGTGCCACACACGGTCGAGGAGGCCTATGAGCTTGCTGACGCCGCGCATCACGGCGATGACGCCAAGCTGCTCGACGAGCTGGGGGACGTGCTCTTCCAGGTGATGTTTCTCTCGCTGCTGCTCGAGGAGCGCGGTGCGGGCGATCTCGCGCAGGTCGCCGAGCACTGCCGCCAGAAGCTGATCCGTCGCCACCCCCACGTTTTCAGCGACACACAGGTGGCGGACGCGGGCGAGGTACTGCGCAACTGGGACGCGATCAAGGCGGACGAACCAGGTCGCGAGCGGGGTGTGTTCGGCGAGGTGCCGGAGAACCTTCCGGCGTTGCTGTATGCACGCAAGCTGCAGCGCAGGGCGGCCACGGCGGGGTTGCACCCCTCCGCGCGGCCGTCAGATGGGGATCGGGCTGGAGTCGCTGGCGGCGCTCACGCAGCCAGGGGTCCGGCCGGCGAGGATCGAGCGCAGACGGCATCTGCGGGCAACACCCGGGCGCCGGACACGGATGGCGCGGATCAGCAATCCTTCGAGGCGATCGGCGAGCGCTTGTTCGCGCTCGTCGACGAGGCGCGCTTGGCGCACATCGATCCCGAGTCTGGCCCTGCGTCGCGGCGGCAAAGCGGATTTAAAAGCGTAGGACCGAGATGATCGGACCAACGTTGGTTCCAAAGTGAGACCAATTGGGACCGCAGAAATCGGACGATAAGAGTTGGGACCCCAAGGAGAGCAATGAGCCAGATCGAGAGAGTCCATGCCCGTCAGATCCTCGACAGCCGGGGCAACCCGACCGTGGAGGCCGAAGTCGTGTTGCGCTCGGGGGTCCACGGTCGCGCCGCGGTGCCCTCAGGTGCCTCCACCGGCGAGTTCGAGGCCACCGAGCTACGCGACGGCGGCGAGCGCTGGCAGGGCAAGGGCGTCACGCGCGCCGTGGCAAGCGTGGACAGCGAGATCGCCGGCGCGGTGGCCGGGATGGACGCTGCCGACCAGAAGGGCCTAGACGAGGCGCTGATCGCGCTAGACGGGACTCCCAACAAGTCGCGCCTAGGTGCCAACGCGATCCTTGGCGTCTCGCTCGCGGCCGCCCACGCCCAGGCCGCCGAGGAGGGGCTGCCGCTATGGCGCTATCTCGGCGGCGAGACCGCCCGCGTGTTGCCCGTGCCGATGATGAACGTGCTCAACGGTGGCGCCCACGCCGACAACAAGGTGGACTTCCAGGAGTTCATGATCGTCCCTTGCGGTGCCTCCAGCTTCTCGGAATGCCTGCGCATCGGCTCGGAGGTGTTTCACTCGCTCAAGCGCACGTTGCACGAGCGCGGCATGTCCACCGCCGGCGGTGACGAGGGCGGCTTCGCTCCCGACCTCGGCTCCAACGAGGAGGCGTTGGAGATGCTGGTCGCCGGTATCAAGGCCGCAGGATATGAGCCAGGCGCCGATGTCGCGATCGCGCTGGACCCTGCTACCAGCGAGCTGTTCGAGGACGGCGCCTACGTGCTCGAGCACGAGGGTCGTACGCTCAGCGCGATAGAGCTGGCCGACTATTGGGCCGAGTTGGCGGCGCGCTACCCGATCGTCTCGCTCGAGGACGGCATGGACGAGCAGGACTGGGATGGCTGGAAGGGGCTCACAGACCGTCTCGGCGCGAGCGTCCAGCTCGTGGGCGACGACCTGTTCGTCACCAACACCGAGCGGCTGGCGCGCGGGATCGAGCTTGGCGTGGCCAACTCGATCCTCATAAAGGTCAACCAGATCGGCACGCTCACCGAGACCTTCGCGGCGATCGCGATGGCGCGCGAGGCAGGCTACACCGCGGTCATGAGCCACCGCTCCGGTGAGACCGAGGACGTCACGATCGCCGATCTGGCGGTGGCGACCGGCTGCGGCCAGATCAAGACAGGCGCGCCGTCGCGCTCGGACAGGGTGGCCAAGTACAACCAACTGTTGCGTATCGAGGAGCAGCTTGGGGGCGACGCCGAGTTTCCCGGGCGTTCGGTGTTCCGCGGCTAAACATGCAGGAGGAACGCCTGCGGGCGCGAATGCGACCCTATGCCCACTGCCTCGGCTTCCGCCTCGAGAGCGCCACGTGCTCGCCGGGCGTCCTCGGCCAGGCTGTGTCACGCGTGCGCTGGGATCGGCTGGGACGTATCGCGATGCTGGGCGTGATGGTGGCGATCGTCTATCTCTACCTGAGCGCCGGCGTGCGGCTGTTCTCCGCCTGGGGCGAGTCAAAGCGACGACGATGCCCAGGCCAGCGTGCTCGAACGCCAGCACAAGGCTCTCCAGCAGCAGCATGCGCTGCTAGCAAGTCCCGGCACTGTGCAGGCCGAGGCGCGGCGGCTAGGCATGATCCATCCGGGGGAGCAGGCTTACATCGTGAGCGGCTTGCCGGGGAACTGGAAAATGGCGTTGTCCTGAAACTCCTAGGCATTTTTGGGTACCGGCACCAGGTATTTAGGTGCCTAACTATCTCGATCCGTGTCCGTGCAAGGGGGTGCGCTTTCGGGATGCGAGTTTTGGCAGTCTACTGCTGGCTTCCTCAGCGTCGCGGCGTCCGTGGCGGGGTTCGGAGTGTCGCTGCTAGCCTCGCCCCTCGTGTCTGGCTTCGAGAACGCCATCAACCAGTGGAGAGAGGGCGAGCGGCGCCTCTCCCGAGCAAGCCCTGAGCAGTCGCACTTGCTGCAGCGCATCGCAGACACGCTCGTGGTGGAGCTGCGCAAACGCCTTGGCGGGCGCTTCTCCGCCGAGGAACTGGCCGAGCTCTACGGCAAGGGCACCTCATGGTGCCTGCAGCTTGCGATGGAAATCGCCCCGGAGGACCCCTGGGCGTGGGATTCGCGGACCGTCGTGGACGCAGCCTTCGCGCGCTACCTGCGCGAGGCGGTCGACTACGCCGGCGGGCGCCTAATCCCGACGGAGAGCTAGTGCAAAAGGCGTCGTCGAACCCCAGGCATCTAGGACATTCGATGAGCAAGCGAGGCAAGGACGCAGCGTCGCTCAGCGGATGTCCTAGTCGTCTGAGCCGGTGCGGCGGATGACTATTCGGTCCTCTTCGACCGTGACCTCGACCGGGCGATGCCCGGCCCAGTGCTCAGCGTAGATCGGGTTGTCCTGGATCGCGGGATCTAGCCATAGCCCGTAGCCCTCTTCGCCATGATCGAATGTGCCCTCGAGCGGTCCCGAGTCGCGCGAGGATCTGCGTCCACGGCGGCTGCGCCTGCGTCGGGGACTCGCGGGAGCGCTGTCCTCGCCATCGCTATCGGCCTCGGCTTTAGCCGCTTCGGCCTCGGCCTTCTCGCGCTCGGCCTCCATCGCGGCCTCCAGTTCGGCTGCGATCAGCTCGTCGTCCTCGGCGCGCAGGTCGATCTCCTCTGGGTACGCGACGGCCGTCTGGGCGCCATCGGATGGACTGTCGTCGCCGAGCAGCTCGTTCTGGCGCTTGAACTGCTCGATCTCCTGAACGGTGACCTCAAGCTGGTGGGCCACCCAAGCATCGGTACGACCTTGTCGTACCCAGCTTCGAATCTGGTTTAGGTGCGGGCGCAGTGATCTACGAGCCATGAACGGCCCGGGAGACTAGCGCATGCTCGGCCGGCTCGCGTCGAACGTCTGAAATATGCTCGCGGGCGAGCAGTCGCTAGAGGCTCGCACGATCTTCTAAAGCGCGGATCGCACATTTAAGCCTCTCGCTCGCGTTCAGTGGAACGGATGACTATGCTTGCCGATAGGGCGGGGCCGGGGGCGATCTCGCCCTTCGTCCATGGCCAACTAGAAGGGTGCAACCGATGCTGGTTCTGACGCGCAAGCCCAACCAGAGCATCATGATCGGCGATGACATCGAGGTCTCGGTGCTTTCCGTGGTCGGCGAGAAGGTGCGGATCGGCATCCACGCGCCGCATGACATCCCAGTATTTCGGACCGAGATCTACGTCGAGATCCAGCGCGAAGGAGGCGAGCAGGCCAGCCCTTCAAGCGAGGCCGTCCGCACAGAGGTGGACGATGCGCTGGACAAGCTGGGCGAGTCTTCCTAGCCGGTAAGCGTGCAGGATAGGCGGGCTGTGCTCTCGGCCGGCGAACAGCGGGCTGTTCAGGCGTTTAGGCCTTCTAGGCAAGCAGTTTGGCGCCAGACGCGCTGGGATGCGGAGAGCCTGCTAGCCGAGCAGCAAGTACAGCGTGCGGAACATGACCACGGTCACCACGGCCGCGGTCAGCATCAGCGTCAGCACGAGCAGCACGAAGCGGACCGAGCCGCGCTTGTGACGCCGGTCTACCTCGCGCTTGATCGCACGCTGCTCGGCGGTGCGTCGCAGCGACGCCCGCCGGTGGCGCTCCATCGAGATCTCGCGGGCAAAGGCCCGCTCGATCTCAGTGAGCGATTGCCTCATCCTCATCGCGAGAAGCTCCAGTAAGGCTGGCTATGCCCTCTAAAGGTTTTGAGGCACGTTCTAGGCAACGGGGGCCTTACCCTCGGCGCGCTCGTAGACCTTCACGAAGCGCAGATAGTTCTCGGCGATCTGGCGGGCGCCCTCGGAGCGTTCGATCTTGCCGTCGACATATTGCTTCAGTGGGTTCCACCAGATCGAGCGGCCGATCGCAAACCCTATGAAGCCGTCCACGGGGGCGGCCTGCTCGAGCCAGTGGTCGACCTTGGCGTCGTCGGCGCCGCGCCCAAGCACGACGCACACGACGCCGTCGCGCCCGCCGCTGCGAGCTTGTTTGACGAGCATCTCGCAGTCCGAGCGCTCGTCGACGCCCTCGATCTTCCAGATGTCGACCTCGATGCCGGCATCCTGGATCGCAGCGATGGCGCCTCTCATCAGCTCTGGTCGCAGCTCCGAGTCATAGCGATCGCTGCTGCCCCCCACGGCCTGCAACTGGGCCTCCTCGGCCGGCACCAGCAACTCGAACAGGAACTTGCGCTGCTTCGAGTGCAGCCAGTCAGAGAGGCGCTTCAGCTTGCCAAGCTGCTCGGCGTTCTCCTCGGCGCTGCCATCCGGGTTGTAGCGCACGAGCACCTTCGTGAAATCCGGGTCAAAGCGCTCGATGTGCTCGCCGAACTCGTCTCCGTACTGGAAGTCGAACATGTTCTGACCCGAGCGCTCGGCAGGCATCGCGAGCTTCAGCCCTTGGGCACGTGCTTCCTCTGGTACTGAGCCCCCGAACTGCTCGTCCACGAGCACGCCTGTGACCGAGGCGTCCGCTCCCGAGGCCACGGCCCGCTGCAACCCCTCGAAGATCAGGTGCTTGGCGTCGGCGATCATCGCGGTCTGTTCGGGGTCGGGGTCGCCCTCGATCCCGAAGAACTTCTTCTGGAAGGAGCCTCGGTGGTCGAACGCGAGGATGTAGAGCTTCTTCTCGTAGCCGAGTTGCATCGATCGGTTTCCTTTAGCTGTCGCTTGTACCGCCTCGCTGGCAAGGACACTTGGAGGTCACTGGCGAGGGACGATTGCACTCTATCGCCGGGACCCTTGCCGGGGGCCTGAGATACGCCTTTAGAATGGACCGATGCCCTCAGGCGCCGATCTGTTCGTGGTCTGCAAGAAGTGTGGCTCGGAGGTCAGCCCATACGTCACGGAGTGTCCCTACTGCGGACACAGGCTGCGACGTCGGGCGCCAAAGCTGCCGCGCGATCGTCTACGCGAGCCAGGCAAAAGCCCGCTGCGCCGGGCCTCGCTCGGCCGCTTGCGCACCGGTGAGATAGCCGGCGTGCGCGTCGACGCCTCGCCGTACGCCACGATCGCCCTCCTAGCCGCGAGCTGTGGCGTGTGGATCGCCTCCCAGGGCGCTTACGTGAATCTGGGCAAGCTTGTGATCCTGGGCCCGCTAAACGGCGATTGGTGGCGGTTGCTGAGCAGCCAGTTCGTCTATGGCAGCGGCTTCTCAGCCGGTATGTGCATGTTCGCCACATTGCTCTGCGTAGCTGTCTTCGGCGCGCTGATCGAGCGTCGTCACGGGCCGCTCGTGGTGCTCATGTTGTTCTTCTTGGCCGGCATCACCGGCGGCCTAGTCGCCGAGGCGGTGTACACGTTTCCGATCGTCAGTGGCGCAAACGCGGGCGCGCTCGCGCTGCTGGGTGCGTGGGCCGCGCCCAAGCTGGTTTCCGCGCGAGCCGGCGAGTACTACGACGGAGACCTGCTGGCCACTGCCGCGATCGCAGCAGTGTTGCTGGCGATGCCATACGCCCGCCCGGAGGTCAGTTGGCTGGCGGGAGTCACCGGCGCGGCGCTCGGCCTGACGCTCGGCTTCGGTTTGAGCCGCGCGAGAACGGTTTGAATGGATGTGACCTGCGGGTCGGATGGTGGAGGACAGACGGCTCCCAGCGGCTTATGATGGAACGGCTTTGCCCGACCGTTCCTACACGGCAGCCGAAGTTGACACGGCGCTCGAGGCGCTGGTCGAACCTGGACGTCTCGCGCACGCACAGGACGTCGTCGTGCACGCGGCACCGGCCCTCCAGCGAATACTCGCCGAAGCGCTCAGCGAAGGCGGCTGGTTCGGGGAGGCGCACGACGCCGAGGTGAGCCGCATAGCGCGCGAGCAGGACGAGCAGGAGTGCGCCCGCGCCCTCAGCACTCTGGTTGCCGAGCAAACCAGGCTTGGCATGTTCGTAGGCGTCGCCGTAGGCTTCGAGCTGGCACACGAGCTTGCCGCAACGAGCGAGCCGCCCATCGTGGATTCGGTGGGCGGGGAGTCACGCGGTGGAGCCACGGGTGATGGAGTACCCGGCGGATGGGAGTCGCCAAAAAACCAATCATCGACAGAGGAGCACTGACCATGCAGATTCGCTTTCTCGGCCATGCGGCCTTCGAGCTCTCAGACGGCGACACATCGGTGCTGATCGACCCGTTCCTGACGGGCAATCCCAAGGCAGCCGTCGCGGCCGAGGAGCTGAGCCCCGATGCGATCCTCTTGACGCACGGTCACGGCGATCACATCGGCGACACTGTGGCGATCGCCAAACGCACGAACGCGCACGTAGTAGCGATCGTGGAGATCGCGAACGAGCTGGGCGAGGAAGGCCTCGAGAACGTGCACGACCCGAACATCGGCGGCACGGTCGAGCTCCCATGGGTCTCGGCCAAGCTGGTTCCGGCCTGGCACACCTCGACGACCCCTAAGGGCACGGTCAACACCCCGGCCGGGCTGATCGTAAAGTTCGGGCGTAAGACGGTCTACCACCTCGGTGACACCGGGTTGTTCTCCGATCTGGCCCTGATTTCCAAGCAGGCAGGCGAGATCGACGTGGCTCTGATGTGCATCGGCGGCCACTACACGATGGATCGCCACGACGCGGTTGAGGCAGCAAGGATGATCGGCGCCAAGCAGGTGATCCCGTGCCACTACGACACGTTCCCGCCGATCGAGACCGATGCGCAAGCGTTCAAGGCGGACGTTGAGGCCGCCTGCTCCTCAGAGGTGATCGTGCTGGCGCCGGGCGACACCCATTCGCCATGAGCATGACCCACGCCGTCGTCCTGATCGAAGCCGAGCGCGACGCGCTGTCGACGCTCGGTGGCGAGCTGGCTGACATCGAGGGAGTCGCCGAGGCATACTCGGTCACCGGCCAATGGGACTTCGTCGCGATCGTGCGCGTCCCCGACCACGAGCAGCTCGCCGACGTCGTCACCGACAGGATCGGCCAGCTCTCGGGTGTGGTCCGCACACAGACGATGGTCGCCTTCGCCGCATTCTCCAAGCACGACCTCGAGGCGCTCTTCTCGATCGGCGAGTAGTCGCCAGCGAGCAGCCCACCACCCACGGTCATCACCACCACAGAAGCTCACCACCCATGACCTCCACCCTTGGCGAGTAGCTCACCACCCATGACCTCGATCCCGCTGAAGCCGCAATATGGCCCCACGCTAGGAAAGCTGCTCGAGCCGCGCTGGCGCTCGGCGGCTCCGATCGTGCGCGCGCTTGCGATCGCAGTTGGGGTCGGCCTGCTGGCGCTGATGATTGCGCTCGTGCTGAGCTTGCTCAATGCCTCCTACTCGCAGGGTGGCGCCGTGCCCTTCAGGTTCGAATACAGGAGCCTCTACAAGACAGCCCCAAACCCGGGCGGCTACGTGAAGGTTGCGCGCAGCTCCAGGGGAAAGATCGAGGACTCCTACGCTGTAGCGCCACTCGCTATTACTCCGTATCGCGGTAGCGTCAGCGGCGAGCTGCCGCTGGCAGCTGTTGCCTACACACGCACGCTGGCAACCCGCTTCCCCACTTTCAGGCTGGAAGGCGAGGGCAAGACTCGCATCAGCTCGACGCTGGCCGGCTATCAGGTGCTCTACACGGCGCTCGTCGACGGACAAAGACTCTACGGACGCGACGTGATCTTGATCCCACCGCACGATGGCGCAAGCGAGGGCGTAGTCGTCGAGATGCTCAGCAGCGAACCGGCAAGCGTCTCAAAGCCGGTGGCAAGCTCGGGAGTGCTCGAAACGCCACTGAAGACGTTCGCATTCGGCTAGAACGTGTCTCAAGGCCTGCGGTGCTTCCATCTCGGGGTGCCGCAGGTTTTGAGACACGTTCTAAAGACCGGCTATTCCCCGGCGCTGTCTGTTGAAGCTGTGTCGTCCGGGGTCTGCGTGATCGGCTGAGGAACGCTGACCACGACGTTCGGAGTCGTCGCACCACTGCTGGCTTCTTCGTTCGGCGGCGGGGAAGTGGGCGTCGTAGGTGTGGTCGCCACGGGCGGCGGTGTGGTCGTGGTTTCTTCGGTGCTCGTGGGTGGTGTTGTGGCAGTCGTTTCGGCCGGCGTGACCGTCGCGGGAGCCGGCGGGGTGCTGGGCGCTTGTGCGCTCGGCAGCTGGGTCGAGTCGGTCGTCACCTCGGTCACCGGCGGCGCCGACTTGGGGACGGTTGTCGGTGCGGTCGTCGGGGCGGCGACAGTCGAGGCGGGAACCACTGCGGCAACGGTCGTCGGGCTGGCATCGCTCGGGGTCTTCGGCTTCTTGGGAGGACGACGCCGCGCCAGAGCGGCGGCATGGTGCACAGGTAGGACAGACGAGGAGGCCGTAAGCGGCTGAGCGCTCGAGCGTGTGATGACCGGTTCGCTCGCATGCACAACGGGAAGCGCGGCTGCAGCGGCAAGTGTGTGATGGTGGCGTCGGGGAGTGGTCGTGGCGTGGTCTGCCGCCACCGTCCCGGCCGTTACGATCGCCGCGACAGCCAGTCCAGCCGCGGCCTTGGTCGCCAGGGCGCCAACGCCCGCTGTGACGAAGCTACCGGTTGTGCTGGCTCCTCCGGCCGCTCCCGCGCCGGCTGCAGCGGCGCCCGCTCCGCCGGCGCCAGCCGCATGGGCCCCCCCAGCGCCGGCGGTTGACCCCAGCTTTGTGAGCACCAGCTTCTTGAGCATCAGCAGCGGCCCGACTGGCAGGATCGCCGCGAGCGCCACGTTGTTGTCCTTCAGTTGCTTACGAAACGCACGGCAGCGCTCGCAGTCGCGCACATGGCGGCGTACCGCCGGGCTCGACTTGAGCAGGCCCTCGGCAACTTCGCCAAGCTCCAGGCGGGCCTCATCGCAAGTCAGCTTGCGCGCCTCGGCAGCCTCCGCAAGTGAGATGCGCGCGCGTACCAGCAGCGACTTGACGGCCGGCACAGTAGTTTCCATCGCGTCTGAGATCTGCTCGTAGGAGAGTGCGTCGATCTCACGCAGCAAAAGTGCAGTGCGCTGGGTCTCAGGAAGCTCTTGCACGTCGCCGATCAGCTGACGGAAGCTCTCACGACGCATCACCTTGTCGGCGGTGGACACGCCGTTCTCGGCGAAATGTACGTCCATCGAGTCCACGCCGATCGCGCTCGCCTTGCGCAGGTGGTTGAGCGAGCGGTTACGCGCGATCCGATACAGCCAGGGACGCACGTTGATCTCGCGCTCGTCGGCCAAGATCGCGTTGAAGGCGGCCGCGAAAACCTCTTGCAGCACATCTTCGGCGTCCTCCTTGGAGCCGAGCATGTGCCGGCAGAAGGCCAGCAGGCGCGATTGATAGCGTGAGAACAGGGTCTCAAAGGCTGCATGCTGTCCGCGCCGGATCAGCGCGATCAGGCGCTCGTCGGACTGCAGCCGCAGCAGGGCCGAAGGACTTCTCAGGCCGGGCGCTGCTGGGGCTTTTAGTGCTGAGACCTCCACGGCGGTCCTTTCGCTGTTCTGCAACTAAATACACGCTAGCGCGGAAGTAGTTGCGGTCTTTATGAAGTATCGCTGCGCACCCACAAGGCCAGATAAACGCAGTTGCTGCACGAGGGGACCGAGTCAGAGTGTCTATTTGTGGTCCATGCTAGACATGCACGACAGCTACTGGACTAGAGTGCCAATGCTCGCCCGGGTGGCGGAATTGGAAGACGCCGTCGACTTAAAATCGATAGTCCGCAAGGGCGTGTGGGTTCGAGTCCCACCCCGGGCATGCCCCGCGCGGCACATCGGTCGCGGTAGGGGCCCCGCTGTGAGTCGTCGGCACGCCCCTCAAGGCGCAGACCAGACCAGCCCGAGCTGACGTGGTAGAGCCGTCCAACTTGACGATGGAACGAAGCAATCCCATCAACATCGACCATTGGTTGTGTCAAAGGAGCGATGCCCCCCGCGTGCCCGAGATGACTCCCTCAAGTAAAGTCGCGGTCGATGTCCAGTCAAAGCACGCAGGAGGAGAGCACCGATCAGGCCCAAGAGCTGCATGGCGGGCGTTTGATCGCGCGCCGTCTGAAGGCGCACGGCGTCAGCAAGCTGTTCACGCTCTCCGGTGGCCACCTGTTCTCGATCTACGACGGTTGCCGCGAGGAGGGCATCGAGATCGTGGACGTTCGCCACGAGCAGACCGCCGCCTTCGCGGCCGAGGGTTGGGCGAAGGTCACGCGCGAGCCGGGCGTCTGCGCGCTGACGGCCGGGCCAGGCGTGACAAATGGGATGAGCGCGATGGCCAGCGCCCAGGCCAACCACTCGCCGATGCTCGTGCTCGGCGGGCGCGCTCCCACGATGCGCTGGGGCCAGGGTTCCTTGCAGGAGATCGACCACGTTCCGTTCGTGCGCCCGCTGTGCAAGCTCGCCACGACAGCTCAGAGCACCGCGGAGATTCCTGGCCTGGTGGATGAAGCGCTTGCGGTTGCGCTTGCCCCGCACGGTGGGCCGACGTTCTTGGATTTCCCGCTGGACTACGTGTTCATGAGTGCTCCAGAAGCCTATGCCCCGCCCGCGCGCGCGGGGCATAGCCTGCACAGAGCTGACGCGCAGGCGATCGAGCGCGCCGCGCGGTTACTTGCCGAGGCCGAGCGGCCCGTCGTGATGGCAGGCACCGACCTTTACTGGGGGCACGGTGAGCAACAGTTGCTCGAGCTGGCCGAGACGCTGCGCATTCCGGTCTTCCTCAACGGCTTGGCGCGCGGCTGCGTGCCGGCCGACCACGAGTTGTTCTTCTCGCGCACCCGCTCGCAAGCACTCAAAGGAGCCGACGTAGCCCTGGTGATCGGCGTGCCGATGGACTTCAGGCTTGGCTTCGGAGGCTCCTTCGGCGAGGACACCGCGATCGTCGCGATCGACGTCGCCGAGCCACAGCGCGCCCATCCGCGCGAACCGAGTGTGGAGCTGTACGGCGAGCTGGCATCGACGCTCGATGATCTGCGCACGGCGGCTGGCGGCAAGGCGCTTGCAAGCTCAGCTTGGCTTGACGACCTGCGCGCTGCCGAGAGCGAGCGACGCGCCGGCGAGCTCGCCGAGCTGTCTGACGATCGCTCTCCACTACACCCGATGCGGCTATACGCGGAGCTGGCAAAGGTGCTAGACCGCAACGCGATCGTGATCGGCGACGGGGGCGACTTCGTCTCTTATGCAGGGCGTGTGATCGACAGCTACGCCCCAGGCTGCTGGCTTGACCCAGGCCCGTTCGGTTGTCTGGGCACAGGCCCAGGCTATGCGTTGGCGGCGAAGCTGGCTCATCCGCAGCGCCAGGTCGTGCTGCTGCTGGGCGACGGCGCCTTCGGCTTCTCTGGCATGGAGTTCGACACGCTCGCTCGTCATGGGGTCAACGTCGTGGGTTTGATGGGCAACAACGGCATCTGGGCTCTGGAGAAGCACCCGATGGAGTTCTTGTATGGCTATTCGGTGGCGGCTGACCTGCGCCCAGCTACCCGCTATGACCAGGTGGTAGAGGCGCTCGGGGGTTACGGTGAGCTGGTGGAGCGAGCGCAGGATGTTGCCCCTGCACTGGAGCGTGCCTTTGGGGCGGGCAGACCGGCGCTCGTGAACGTGCTCACCGATCCGAGCGTCGCCTACCCGCGCAAGTCGAACCTGGCCTGAACAAGGAAGCCGCCCTGGTGGGCGGCTTCCTCAGGGGCTTGACCTCGAGACAATGGCAGGGGTGCGCGTCTCGGAGGCCGGGGTAGGACGGCCCGCAGCGGGGTAGCCGATCGCTCAGCAGTGCTCGGGCCTATGGACCGGTCGTGAGGGTATGCGGCACAGCCCCATGCCTCCACTATCGGTAAGTGCTCTTCGGCTGGGGAGGACAAACGGATTAATTGGATTGAGGTTCGTTCCAACGATTGTCCAGCCGGCCACTCCCGAGTCAACTGAGCAGGTCAGATACCGCGCCGTCTTCGCGCTTCAGCCCAGGCCAGCCAGGCGCAGTGTGCCCCCGCGCAGGATGTCGTGCTCGGACACCTCGACGTGATCGAGGCCGAATGCCCTCATCGCCTCCTCCAACAGGATCATCCCGGCCACGATCGTCGGTGCTCGGTCCGGGTGCAACCCGACCACTTCGCGGCGCCCAGCTTCGGTCATATCGGCCAAGCGCGCTATCAGCAGCTCGACGGTGGCAAGCAGCAGTTCGTAGCCGTGCACGCGCTCGGGGTCATAGGGATCGAGCTCCTGGTCGATTGCGGCGGCCGAGGTAGCGGTACCGGCAACCGCGATAGCGCGCTTGACGGCTTTGCGCTGCTCGGCCGGCAAGCCGGCGAGGAAGATCTGACGCGTGTCGGCCGCCAGATCTTGCAGCTCGGTGGGGGAGGGAGGATCGCTGTGGATGTGGCGCTCGCTCATGCGCAACACGCCTGCTTGTACGGAGACGTGGAAGGAAGCGGTGTGGTCGGCACCGACGATGAACTCGGTCGAGCCGCCGCCGATGTCGATCACGACCGTCGGCTCAATCGCGGTGGCCGCATCGCGGTCGCTCATCGCGCCGAGGAATGTCAGCTGTGCCTCTTCGTCGCCGGAGAGCACGCGCGCGTCGAGGTCAAACTGGGAGCGTACTAGCTCGGTGAACTCAGCTCCGTTGGCCGCGTCGCGCACGGCTGAGGTGAGCACGGCCAGATTGGCCTCGCACCAGTAGCGGTCGATCGTTGAGCGGTAGTTGGTGAGCGTGGCTTGTACGCGCCCGATCGCCTCGTCGGAGAGCCGCCCGCCGGCATCGACTTTGTCGCCGAGGCGAGTCACCTGCGACTCGCGGTGGAGCTCCTTGACGGCGCCGGCCTGCGGGTCCACATCGGCCACGAGCAGGCGCGTGGAGTTGGTGCCTATGTCTACTACGGCCGTGCGCACGGGAGGATCGTAGAGGCCAAGGAGGGAGGATGGGGTTTGGGTCGCATTTGGTCGAGCCCTCTGCGCGCGGGCGGGGGCTGTACGCTTGAGCCAGTGCGATTGAGCGCCCAGGGCTTTGGCTAGGCCAAGCTTTTTGCTAGAACATTAGGAGCGACGCGGGGTGGAGCAGTCTGGTAGCTCGTCGGGCTCATAACCCGAAGGTCGCAGGTTCGAATCCTGCCCCCGCTATTTGGACAGTTAGGTATTTGGACGCGCTCGCCGCAACGGAGATGATCGAGCGCGCCGGATGTGCTCTTATCGAGGCGGCATCGGCGCCCGCCAAGGTGATCCTGTTTGGCTCACGGGCGCAAGGCGATGCCGACGAGGGGAGCGACTTCGACTTCTTGGTCATCGAGGAGGAGGTTTCGGATCGCCTTGCCGAGGCCGTCAAGCTCCGCAAGGCCCTCGGCGACTTCGCCGCCCCGGTCGATTTGATCGTCATGGACGCAGCTCTCGCGGGGCGCCGAGCGAAGGTGCGGGGCACGATGGTCGATCGCGCTATCCGCGAGGGGCGCGTTATCGCCAAGTCCTGAGCAGGTTGAATACGCGGAGCTACTGCTGCGTCGAGCAAAGGGTAATCTTCAAGCCTGTCGGGTTCTCGCCGACGACGCGAATATCGACGACAACATCGTGGCTTCCATGCGCAGCAAGCCGTCGAGAAAGCGCTGAAGGTCGCACGTGTGCTCCACGATGCCGATCTTCCGCTCAGCCACGATCTCAGGGGGAACCCAAGGCCCCGACTGGCACCGACTGATCGTTCTGAGCGCTCCGATTGCTGCTCAGCCAATTGCCTGCAGCGCGTGTATCTCCTGCAGGGTCTCGCGCAACCCTGCGACTCGCTCCACACCGAGCGCCTCTGCCCACTCGCGCTCGATCTCGGCAAAGATCGCACGCCCTAGAAGCAACGCTTCGCGGCCGCGTGAGGTCGGCACGACGAGCTTCGCACGACCGTCCTCAGGATCGGCGACTCGCGTGACGTAGCCGAGCGCTTCGACGTTGGCGACGTGCTCGCCGAAGGCTTGCTTCGTCATCCCAGACTTCTCGGCAAGCGCGGAAAGCCTCGAACCGTCAACGTCCAGGTAGCGAAATACGCAACCGTGAGATGGCCGCAGGCCCGGGTAGCCCGCGGCGGAGACGCGGCGGTACATCTCCTCGAGCAGATCGTCCCTGACGGAACCAAGCAGGGAGAGGAGGTACTGATCGGTGGCAACGACAGACATTTTTCTCCAGACTCGGTGATTGTTTGGTAAGGTCGCCTGACTACAAGGATACCTGACGATTTTACCAGCGGCTCGGGAAGGGACTCAAGATGGAACGCAAGTGGTGGACGCTGATCGCGGTCTGTGTGGCGACCTTCATGCTGCTGCTCGACATCACGGTCGTAAACACCGCGCTGCCGAGCATCCGCAAGGACCTCCACTCTTCCTTCACCGACCTGCAGTGGGTCGTCGACGCTTATGCCCTGACGCTCGCCGCGTTCGTGCTCACCTCCGGCTCACTCGCCGACCGGCTCGGGCGCAAGCGCGTTTTCGTAATCGGCGTCGCGATCTTCACTTTTGCCTCGCTGCTGTGTGGTTTGGCGGGCTCCCCGACAGTGCTAAACCTCTCGCGGGCTCTTCAAGGAGTTGGCGGGGCCATCATGTTCGCGGTGTCCCTGGCGCTGTTGGCGCAGGAGTGGCGTGGCGCCGAGCGGGCGAAGGCGACTGCGATCTACGGTGCGACGATCGGCGTCGCGGTGGCCCTGGGTCCGCTCGTCGGGGGCGCGCTGACGCAGGCGATCGGCTGGCAGTCGATCTTCTTCTTGAACATCCCGATCGGGATAGCCGCGATCGCCGTGACGGTGCTCAAGATCGTCGAATCGCGCGATGAGACGGCGCGCGGCATCGACTGGGGCGGCACGGTCACGTTCTCCTCGGCAAACGCGCTGCTGGTGCTCGCGTTGCTGCGCGGCAACGACGATGGCTGGAGCTCCGGCGTAATCCTCGGCCTGCTGGCCGCGGCGATCGTGTTGTTCGCGGCGTTCGTCGTGATCGAGTTGCGCGTCGTCCAGCCGATGCTGCCGCTGGGGCTCTTCCGCAGCCACGCTTTCACCGGCGCGCAGATAACCGCGTTCGCGCTTAGCGGCTCGATGTTCGCGCTGTTTCTCTACATCACGCTGTACATGCAGGAGATCGAGCACCTCTCGCCACTGGAAGCCGGTCTGCGCTACCTGCCGTTCACAGTGGGCTCGTTCTTCGTAGCGGGCGGAACCGCCTCGCTCGAGGGAAAGGTCTCCGCGCGTGTGCTGCTCTCCGCCGGCCTTGCGATTACCGCGCTCGGCCTCGTGCTGATGAGCGGCGCCAAACCCGATGACTCCTGGACAGTCCTGCTCCCAGGTTTCATCGTCGGCGGCCTCGGTGTCGGCATCGTCAATCCAGTACTCGCAAACGTCGCGCTCTCGACCGTGCCGGAGCGGATGAGCGGTGTCGCTTCAGGTATCAACGACACGTTCCGCCAAGTCGCGATCGCCTCCGGCACGGCGGGGCTTGGCGCCCTGTTTCTCGCACTCTCGCGGCAGCGTATCCAAGACCTTCTGCCGCACGTGGGTTCGAGTCGGGCGCGCGGCCTCGCCGAAGCGGTTTCCTCGGGCACGCTGCCGCCGGGCACCCCGGCGCCGATCGTGCACGCGGCGCGCGAGGGCTTTACCCACGGCTTTTCCACGATCCTGCTCGTCGGGAGCGCGATGGCGCTCCTCGGCGCCGTGCTCGCCCTGCTGCTCGTGCGCGACAGCGACCTGCGCCACGACGAGGCCACCGGCATGGCGGCCGAGCCAGCGATGGCCTGAAGCCATGGGTGGAATGTGACATGTGGGGGCCGTCGGCGGCACGCACCGAAAGGCACACGAACGTGTAGATGAAACTGGCCTGGCCCTGGGAGGTTTAACACACAACGAGGAAATTATGGTTAGCGCTTATCCCTTCCATCCGCTGCTGAGCGGTCGTTGCATTGCTCCACGGGCGGCGTTGTTTAGCGGCGTCTCCCTCATAGCCATCGTCCCCGCACGCACGGATACTTGCCGTGCAAGCGCCCGGCCGGCAAACTTGCCTCGGAAGCCATTGGAGCTAAGCTGTGCGACGGTCATCCCGGCCTCGTTGCTGTAGATATTCAGGACGAGCGATTCGCGCTTGCCGGCGAGCGCCATGTAGACGATCCCTGGAATCAAAAAGAAGAACAACAGAATGATCGCGACAAGCGCTCTGGGTCTGCGGTGGTAGCGAAAGCTGGCGCCGTCCTCGCTTTGCGTAATTACTTGCCAGTGGCGCTTGGTGGCGAGGATCGCTACGGCAGCCATTACGATGCGACGCGGGTCTGAAGGCGACTCGAAGCGCAGGTTCTCGCCGGATCCGAGCAGCACGAACACAGCGATGCTGGCGGTGAGGGTGAGTAGAGAAAAGAGGACGAAATGTTCAGACATGAGCTCCCTTTCGTTGCTGGCTCTTTGTCTGATCCGACGGTCGGCTCGGAAAGGGACGCTCAAATCTCTGAAGCCAGCGCCACATGTGGCGCTGGGCCGGACGGTGCATGCACCGTCCGGCCGACTCGTGCATGCACGAGTCGGAACAGGGCCGCGCATGCGCGGCCCTGCCATCCGGCGCATGCGCCGGATGGAACAGCATGACCGGCCAATCGTCTAGTCAGTCTCGAACGGTCCCCTTACTCACCCTCCACGGCAAGTCAGCGTCAGGCGATGCTCGATCCGCGATACCTGGTGTGAGCAGCGTTACCGACCGGAGTCGTCGCGCGCCTGCGTATCGAGCATCTCCTCAATGACTGCGATGTAGTCGGCCGCGCCGGCCACGAGCCGCTCAGCTTCGGCGGGGTCCGGCGTGATCGCTTCGTAGTCGCCCTGCTCGCGGACTTCCTGGGCTTTTTGCGCGAGCGTGTGGAGGTGCTGGTCGAAGGCGCCGGTGGTCACGTAGCGCTCAAAGAACAGGTGCCAGGTCCCTCCGTGGGTGCGTGCGTATTCGTCGCTCTCCGACAGCGCGGCGCGGGCGGCGTAGAGCATCGCGTAGTAGGCGGCGCTGACGGCCCCCTCGGGATGCCCGGCCGCGAGGAGCACGCGCGCGATCACCGCCCGGTCCCGCGCCTGGTCCATGAACTCGACCGAGCGCGGGCTCATTCCAGCCCGCTCCCGTAGAGCACAAGCTTGTCGCGATCGACCTCGGCGATGAAGAACGAGCGGATCTCGCGACGTCCGCGCAACCACTCCGGCGTGTTGAAGAAAAACGAGAACCAAACGGGGCTGACCCCCTCGGCGGGCGCCAGCCGGTTGACCAGTTCGGTGGCTCTCATCTTCTCGTCAAAGGAGACGCCGTCGGCAAGCACCATCAGATCGATGTCTGACTCCGGGTGCGGCGTCTCCCCCCGCGCGCGCGAGCCATACAACCAGATCGCATGCACATCGCAGCCGAGCTCCTCGGGCAACAGCTCGACGAGGCGCTCGACCGTGCGGCGCTCTTTCTCGGAGAGCGACGCGGGAGCAAGCACATCGCCGATCTTGGTGGCCATGACTCCAGAGGATAGGCGGCTCGCCGGAGCCGATTGTCGAACGGAGTCATGGCCACCAGAGAGACCGGAGCGACAAGTGCATGCTGGGGATCGGTCTACGCGGCGACCAGCTCCACCTCGGCTCTAGGCTCGACCTCCTGGCCCGCGGAGACGGTCTCCGGCTGCGCCGTGGTGGGCGGGCGCAACACCAGGAACGCCGCAAGGACCCCCAGGCTGACGCACACAGCCGCAACCAGGTAGGCCATGTGATAGCCACCGGTCAACGCACTGGCCAGCGAGTCTCCTCTGGCGCTCAACGAGTTGGTGTGATCGGTCGCGATCGTTCCAAGCGTCGCCAGGCCGATCGCGCCGAACAGCTGCACCGACACGTTGATGATGCCCGAGGCAAGGCCGGCGTCGCGGGGAGCCGAATCGGACATTCCCATCGTCAGCAGCGGCAGGAACGAAGCACCGGCACCGAGCCCGAGCGTGAGGAACGCAAAGAACAGCCCTGGGAAGTAGCTAGCGTGCAGGCCTTGGATGGCGAGCAGAAACAGGCCGATGACGATCCCGACCAGGCCGGCCATCAGCGTCTGCAGAGCGCCAAAGCGCTGAACAGCCCGAGCCGAGAGTCCCATCGACATCACCGCGATCGAGAACGTCAGCGGGAGAAACGCAAGGCCGGTGTCGATCGCGTTGTAGCCGAGCACCCGCTCCAGATAAAGCGCTCCAAGGAAGAAGGCCGAGAACATGCCGGTGATGAGCAGTCCGCGCACGAGGCTCGATCCCATCAGCATGCGCTGGCGCAAGATGCGCAGGGGCATGATCGGGTTGGCAAGCCGCGACTCGAGCAAGAGAAAGCCGGCAAGCAGCGCCAGCGATGCGCCGCCGATGCCAAGCGTGCGCGCCGAGAGCAGCCCATATTCACTGGACTTCACGATCGCGAACGCGCCAAGCATCGTCGCGAGCGTGATCAAAAACGAGCCAAACACATCGACGCCGCCGGCAAGGCCGATTCCCTCGTTCTCCTCGATCAACATCCAGCCGAACAAAAACGCAACTACGCCGATCGGCACGTTCACGAAGAAGATCCAGTGCCAGTCAAGTGACTGCGTGAGCGCGCCCCCGGCCAGCAGTCCGACAGAGCCGCCGCCGGCCGAGACAAATGCGTACATGCCCATCGCCTTGGCCTGCTCGGCCCGCTTGGGAAACTCGGTGACGATGATCGCCAGGATCACGCTGGAAGCGACAGCTCCGCCGACCCCTTGGATGATGCGCGAGACGATCAGCATCGTCTGATCTTGGGCGAACCCGCAAAGCACAGATGCCGCGGTGAACATCACGAGTCCGGTCAAGAAGACCTTCTTGCGTCCGACAAGGTCGCCCATCCGCCCGGCCAACAACAAAAAGCCGCCGAAGGTGACCAGGTAGCCGTTGATCACCCAAGTGAGGTTCCCTTGGGAAAAGTGGAGTTCGCGCTGGATCGAGGGCAGCGCGACGTTCACGATCGTCGCGTCGAGCACCATCATCAGCTGCCCAAGGCAAAGCACTGCAAGCGCGATCCAGCGTCGGCGCTCGCGCTTGTGCTCGGCCTCGCTATGACTGTCTGGCTGCTGGGCGCTTTTGGTGCGCTGGATGCTTTCTGGTGGGGCGGTGGCGGTGCTCATGTTGCTCCTTCCGATCTGGGTCAGGGGAACAACATAGCAGGGATAATCCATCTAACAAGTACCATCTTGTTATAAGTGATGATTGCTACATCGTGGTATAATCCGCTCGTTATGGGTGATCACAATCACGCAGCCGATCTGGGCTCGATGGTCCTGCTTACGCGCCTGGCCAAGCAGGTCTACCGTCGCAGCACCGAGGAGCTCTTGGGCATCCACATGCGGCTCGTGATGGCGCTCAGCTATTTGCGCGACCACGACGGCGCACCCCAGCAGGAGCTCGCCGAGGCGCTCTGTATGGACGCCAACAACGTGGTGCTGCTGCTCAACGAGCTAGAGGATCTCGGTCACGTCACCCGTCGGCGCGATCCCGATGACCGCCGTCGCCATCGCGTCGAGCTGACAGAGCAGGGACGCCGCGCGCTGGTAAGCGCCGAGCGCGCGCAGGAGACGATCGAGGACGAGGTTCTCCAAGCGCTAGACGCGGACGAACGAGCAACGCTGTGGCGGCTGTTGACGCGCGCACTGCGTGCCGCCGAGCCGGACGCCTCGCCGACCGTGGGCGCGCTGCGGTAGTCCCTATAGGAGCTGGCGTATGGCTAGAGCGCGGCGAGCAGGGCCGTGCCGTTCGGTGACCCGAGACCGGTGCAAGCATCCCAGCCGTGCCCGGCCTTGTAGCCCACTCCGTCGGGCGGCATCATGTTGTCGCCGACGGTGATGTCGCGCAGGGTTTGCGGTGGAAGTTTGTAGAGCACGGGGTTGAGGAACCCGACGGGCTTGCCAAGCGCTGCGTTGCAGCGCGCCAAAAGCGATGCCCACAACGGCGCCGCCGCACTCGTGCCGCCTACTCCCCCCAGTCCATGTTCTCCCGGTTGCGCGACCACAAACGGCGTCTCGGGGTCGGCCAGCGAGGCGACGTCCGGCACGCCTCGCCCGTGATGTGCGCTCCCCGCCGCCGGAGGTACGCCGGCGGCGGCCTGCCAGCTCGGCAGGCCGACGAGGACCGAGACGCCACCGCCGGTGGCTCCATGGTCTTCTTCGGGGTTGGGGCTCTGATCGTTCCAGACAACCTCTCTGGAGATGGAGCCTTCTGAGGCTTCGAGTCGGGTGCCACCGCATCCGAGCACCCAGGGGCTGGACGCCGGGAAGTCGACATGCGCCTCGTTCCCCAGTCCATCGCTCGCGCCACTGTCCCCCGAAGCGCAGGTGATCGTCCGCCCACGCGCGGCCGCCGCTTCGAGTGTCAGGTTGACCTGGTTTACGGCAGCATTGGTCCACGCACTCCCCCGCCCGATCTCCGGGTTGCCGTAGCTGATGGAGATCACCGACGGATCGTGGGTCGTGTCGGTGCTCGCCTCGCTCAGCGCGTTGACCCACCCTTGCTCGTTGAACTCGGTGAAGTACACGACGATCTTCGCCCCAGGCGCCAGCGCCCCGACGATCGAGAGGTCGAGGTAGACCTCGGGCGAGGCATCGGCGGGATTCGTCCCGTCACCTGGATCGTTGCCGGGCCCTTGGATCGTGACGTTGGCGATCTGCGGCATCGGTAGTCCGAGCACCTCGGTGAAGTAGTGCTCGATGATCGCGGGTTCGTAGCCGCCTGGCGCGGAGGGACCGCCGTCGCCCATCGGACCGTTGAATGCGAACACGGCGACCGTCTGTCCACTCGCGTCACCAGATGGGAAGCCGTATAGATCCGCGACTTGAGGTGGCAGGAAAGTGTTGGGGGGCAGCTTTGAGCCGGCGTCATGCGCATGGATCGCTGCCTGCACCTGCTCCTTAGCGGGCCGCAGGAACTTGCGTCCAAGCGGTCTATTGTCCAGCCCGATGACCGCTTCGACGATCGGGGCGAGCTGCTCCGGCAGGCGCACGGTGTCGGCGTGGCTGTGATAAGTCACGCCGTCAAGCGCGAAGCTGTGCAGCTCCACCCCGAAAGCACTACTCAGCGCCGCCGCGCTACCGCTGAGCTTGACGCTGCGCGCCGCTTGGTTGACGCGCACGACGGTGAGCCCGTGCGACGCCGCGAATGCCTTGACCGCGTCGATCTCCTCGCTAGCCGCACCGAACGCCGTCGCGGTCTCCTGTGCGGATAGGTAACGTCGCTCGCTCGGCCGCTTGGTTGCCTCCTGTGCGACGTCAAACGGCGGCTTGGTGGACGGATCGGAGCGCAGGTAAACCGTCACGTGACACTGCGCATCGTCCTCTACCTTGCCGCGGTCCTTGGCCCCTTGCGGAATGCTCCGCTCACTACCCTCGAGTTCAACGAGTCCTGGCATTTCGATCGCTCCTCGGTTGCGATGTTGATTGGTCAGCTGACCATCGGTGTGCCGCGCAGGCCGATGTGTGATTCATGGCCCGCGATGAATCAGCCCGCGATGACAGCCCAAGTGGTGATTGCGCTGCCGACCGTCGTCCAGTAGCCAAATTTCTCGTAGATCGCGGCCGCTTCACGCGCCTCCGCCTCGCTCGTGGCGAGCTTTGGCATCTGTGGATCGGAGGCATTGCGGACGATCACCCAGGGCGGTGGATCGGTGAGGTCTTGGGCGGCGACGAGGCCGAGCACGGCGTCGCCCATCTCGACCGCGCGAGCCTGGGGATCGTCCGTACGAAGGCCGAAGCTGTTCTCGGCGTCGTCGAAAGCGAAGAAGTCGGTTGTGAGCACGTCCACAGGCGCCGCGAGCGTGCCTGTCAGGATCTCCGGATGCCGAGTGCCGGCGGGCAGACGCGAGCTGTTGGCTGCCATCAAAGCTCCTTGGGCAAGCCCGAAGCGACTGCTGGTGGCGCCAAGCTGATTCGCGTCGCTGAAGGAGCTTTTCGCAAACGGCGCATCGCGAAATGTGCGTTGACAGTCAAAGCGCACGTGCTTGGTGACCACGACGTCGCCGAGCACGATCGAGGCCCCGATACCTCCGGCCGTACCGGTGGAGACGACCAGCTTGGCTTTCGACTCCTCGATGATCTGCTTCCACAGCGCACGCACCGGAAGCTTCGGCCCGTCCTGGCTGAGGTGCAGATCGGACTTCATGCAGAGCACGCTGCGATCGCCGATCGTGCAGCGAGCGTAAATGCCGAGGCAGTTGCTCTGGAGCGCGGGGGCGCCGGCACGTAGTTGCGCCTTGAAGCTCGAGTCGAAGTTGTGACGATAGGTCTGCCACTGCGTAGTGGCGTGGCCAGGCGTCAACACGTCGGCGAGCGCCTGTGACTCGGCCACGGTCCACGTCACGACAAGCACGTCGGCAGGCGGCAGTGGATCCTCTGGGGCGGGCAGGGGCGCGGTGTTGACGGTGGGCGCCAGGCCGCTCGGCCAGGGGATCGGAGCCAGGTGCTTGCGAGGCTCGGTAGCAGAGGGATCGGAGAAGGCAAACGTCGAGGGATCGTCCGGGTTAAAGCGCAGGATGTGACCTGCCAGTGCCACCCCTGTTGGATCGGCGAGAAGCCTGGTTGCTGTCTCCGCGCTCGTCACTTTTTACATCGCCAGCGTCGCTAGCCGCGTCATGCGCTGGAGCTTAGCGCGCATCGACAGTTTCCGCCACATAAATTTTGATGGATCAACTAATACGATCAAATGGCCAAACGCACGCCTGTCATTTTGGACAAGTACAGTGATCCGACGTCCGTCGGCGGCGTGGCTGGTCCCAGCTTCGAGTACCACCCGAGGAATCCTTGATCCGTCGGGCCCGAAAGGGTTTGGGGCAAGTTCGCCCGTTCGCGTAATTTTTGCCCGCATGCCCAGTTACCCGGGCATGACAAACACATATGACACCCACGTTGTACGCGCACGCCCGGTCGCTCCACGGCTCGCTGCGCCGGCTCTGATGATCGCTGTACTGCTGCTCTGCTGTGCTCCATCGATGGCCCATGCCGCGCAACGCTTTGCCGCGCCGAGCGCTCAGGGCTCGGGCAACTGTTCGAGCCCTGCCGACGCTTGCACGCTGGAAAAAGCGCTCTCCGGAGCGGCCAGCGGCGACGAACTCGTTCTCGCGGGCGACGCGGGCACGTACGGCACCCAGGCCGCGCCGATCACCACGACCCTGACCCAGCCCAGCGGCGTGTACACGCTCGACATCCACGGCGCCACGGGTCAGCCGCGGCCGGTTATCTACTCCTCGGCGAGCATCGCGTTGCAACTGCTCGGCTGGTTTGACGGCGAAGGCTTCTCCATCAGCGACATCGACCTGGAGCACGTTGTCAACGGTGGTTCGGCGCTGGAGATCGACGGCTCGCTCGACCACGTGCTCGTGCACTCCACCGCGAGCAGCGATTTCGTCTGCAACCTGTCGGGGCTTGCCGGAGCGAGCGTGTCGATCATCGACAGCGAGTGCATCGCCGATGGCAGTATGGGATACGCACTGTTCGAGCAGAACAACGGCCCACCGAGTGGTACGGCGACGGTCGCACTGCGCAACGACACCTTCGAGGCAACGGGACCGAGTTCGTTCGGTGTCTCGGTGAGCGCCAACGGCGGCGTCAGCGCCGAGGTAACAGCGACCAATACGATCGCCCACGGTACTTTCAAGGACCTCGACGCCTATCGCTTCGGCGGCGCCGGTGTTAGTTTCGCGCTCAACCACTCCAACTACGCCACAACGCTGGCCGAAGCGGGCACGACGATCGCCGCACCCGGTAGCGCTACAAACCATGTGACTGAACCGCTGTTCGTGGACGCCGCGAGCGACAATTTTCATGAGGCGCCGGGCTCGCCAACGATCGGCGCCGGCATCACCGAAGCCGCCAACGGCAGCACAGACCTGGAAGGCAACCCGCGCACGACAGCGGGGCTGACCGACATCGGCGCTTTCCAGGCAAGCGCACCGGTGCCCGTGGCGGAACCACCGGTATCGGGCACGCCCCCGACGTCGCAGCCGCAGGCCTCGCTGGCGGCTGGGTCCTCACCGACGGTTGGGTCGCCTTCGTCGGTACCGGTACCGGGCGTCCTCTCGTTGTACGGCCCGACCGTCACGGTCACAGGTGGCGTTGCGCCAGTGAAGCTCTCCTGCGCCGCGTCAAGCTCCGGCTGTCACGGCATGCTGCTGCTGACCGAGCGGGAAAGGGTCGTAAAGAAGGTCGAGCTTCGCGTGCACGGCAAGACGCGCACGCGGCCGCGCGAGCAGACGATCACTCGCAGCGTCGGCAGCGCTTACTTCTCGATCGCCGCCGGTAAGACGACGACGCTCAGGATCGCCCTGAGTCGCTCGGCACGTATGCAGCTCATGCACGCCATCGACCGTCGGCTGACGGTTGCCGTCGCGACTGAGCGCGGTGACGATGGGCCCGCTTTGTCGGCAAAGCTCATGTTGGCGCTCCCGGCAGGCAGGCCCCAACGCAAACTGCGCCGGAGCGCTCTCGCGCACCGCCGAAGCGGTTTCTCGCCTCGGTCGCTGCAAGCGGCCGCGATCGGATAGCGCGACGTCCACCATTCGCCCCTGCTCGGTATGCGAGAATCGGCATGGGATCAATCAGATGGCGGCGATCGCAAAGGCGCGAGGGACGCGGGGCGAGGACGAACTCGCTCGCGCAGCGATCGCTGGGGAAGGGCAGGCGTTCGCCGATCTGTATGACCGCCACGAGCA
This sequence comes from uncultured Solirubrobacterales bacterium, assembly GCA_963723175.1. Lineage (GTDB taxonomy): Bacteria > Actinomycetota > Thermoleophilia > Solirubrobacterales > Solirubrobacteraceae > Palsa-744. The sequence goes on from CAVRPO010000008.1 coordinate 413,560, forward strand.
GCGCGTGTACGGGTTCTGTTTGCGGCTGCTCGGCAATCCCGCCGACGCGGCCGACGCCACGCAGGAGACGTTCATGCGCCTGCTGAAGCGTCTGCCGGCGCTCGACGGCCGCGACCTGAACTTCGTCGCGTACGTGTTCACGACCGCTCGCCACGCCTGCTACGACATTATCCAAGCGCGCAAGCGCGTCGAGCTCTCCGGCGAGGAGATCGAAGCGTCCGGCCCGGAACCTGGGGCGATCGAGGAGGATCCCGAGCGCGCGGCGATGCTTGCGGCTACGCGCGAGCTGACGGAGCAGGCCCACGCTCGCCTGCCTGAGCGCCAGCGCGAGGTGCTCGCGTTGCGCGAGCTGGAGGGCCTCTCCTACGAGGAGATCGGCGAGGTCCTGGAGCTCAAGCCAAACGCGGTTGCGCAGCTGATCTCGCGGGCACGCATCAAGCTCGCCGAGTTTGTGCGCGGCGACGCATTGGAGTCGGTTGCGAGTGTTTCGCCTGACTGCGACAGGGCGCTGCCGCTGCTCGCTCGTGGGCAGGACAGCCAGGTGCTTGCCGGGGAGGATGGCAACTGGCTGTTCATGCACCTGCGCGACTGTGCGGTTTGCCGCGTGCGCGAGTCTGCGATGCAGGAGGCCGGCGTCTCCTATCGCTCGCTCGCACCGATCGTCCCTTTGGTGTGGCTGCGTCAAGCCACGATCGCTCGTGCGGCCGAACTTGTGGGCGCGGACTGGAGCGAGCTTGCCCATGCGCACGCGGGCAGGGGCAAGCGGACCTCGAACGGAGCTGAGCAGGGCGGTGGCGGGAGCGACGGCAGCGGAAGCGGCGCTGGCGGGAGTGGTGGCGCCGTTGCTAGTCGGGACTCTGCCCTGTTCTCGCTGGGCGGTGTCGGGCTGGGCAAGCGTTTTGGCCTCGACAGCAGCCGCCGCCGGGCTGGCTTGGTGTTGCTCGCGGCATGCCTTCTCGCCCTCGTGCTGTTCGTCGGGTCGATCGCCCGCGACGGCAAGACATCGAGCACGCGGACGCTCACTCCCGCGTCCGCAGGCGCTGCCACGACGCTCTCGCGTTCAGCGCGCAAGGGCGCTCAGAGGCGGGTAGTGGTGCACCGTGAGGAGACTGTCCGGCGGGTGCTCGCCGGCGGGCACGTCGTCAGTGTGAAAGTGCCCGTGACGAGCACGATTCTCGTCCCCGCAACCGCTCCCAGCAGTTCGGGGACGACGAAAACGACACACGGCAAAGCTCGTCATCGAGCTGTCCACAGCAGCCCGAGCACGACTCCGGTGCCGCCACTGACCACGACCACACCAGCCACGACGACGACTACCACCACGACGACTACCACCACGACGACCGCACCTACGCAGACGACTCCGCCGACTACGAGCACGCCCGCACCGACACCAACCACACCGACCACGACCACACCCACCACGCCGACGACGACCAACCCGAACACCCCGCCGACGGAAACGAACCCCAACGCTCCCGGGACGCTGAACCCGAATACGCCGGCGCGATAGCGCGCCCCCAGAGAAGTTCCAGGTCCCGCCGTAATTTTCTGGCGCCCCCTCAGTTTACCGATCGAAGCCCGCCACCAGGAGGGGCCCACGACGAGACGCGGAGGATGACATGGCCTACATCGAACACCTGAGGCGCGGGACCGCTCGCGCGTGGCTCCCGCTGGCGGGGGCGACACTGATGCTGCTACTGCTGGGATCGTGGCTCTGGGCGGCGCGCGCGAGCGCGTACGTGTTCTGGACCGACTGTCCCAGCTGTCACACGGCGACGATCGCACGCGCCAACCAGAACGGATCGGAAGTCAACGAGAGCTTCGTGAGCGTCCACCACACGACCATCGCCGAGGGTTTGGCGATCTCCGGTGAGAACCTCTACTGGTCCTGGGAGAGCCCCCACTACTCCTCGGCGTTCAGCCCGGTTGTCCGGGATGGGATCGGGCAGGCGAACCTGGAAGGCGATGGCCACGAACCGTTTACGTTCATCGGCGATGGCACGCCCCCGTACTACCCCACCGGATTGGCCGCCTCCGGCAAATACCTGTACACCGGCTACGGCAACCCCGGACCGATGTGGTCGACGAAGATCGACGGCCCGGCTCCCTGGAATGTCACCAGCGCCAACGCGGACGCCAGCGGCGTGGCCGCGAGCGGCGGCTATATCTACTGGGCCGATGACGCGACCAATAAGATCGTGCGCGCCAAGCTGAACGGCTCCGGTGGCGTCACGCACATCGAAGGCAACTTCATCGGCGGCGCCCATACTCCTTACGGGATCGCGGTCGGCGGTGGCTACATCTACTGGGCCAACGAACACACGAACACGATCGGCCGGGCCAAGCTCGACGGCAAAAGCGTCCACCAGAAGTTCATCAGCGGGGCGCACTGCCCGCGTGGAGTGGCGATCGACAGCCAGTACATCTACTGGGCCAACTTCGACGGAGGCTCGATCGGCCGGGCCGAGCTGGATGGCAAAAGCGTCGAGCAGAAGTTCATCACCGGCGCCAACCAGCCGCAGTGGCTGGCGGTCGGCGGCCCGCCAGCGAACGTGTCTGCGCCGAAGATCTCGGGCAAAGTGCAGCAGGGCGACAAGTTGACCGAGGCGCACGGGTCGTGGTTGAACGGTACGACGAGCTACAGCTATCAGTGGGAGCGATGCGATGGCAAAGGCTTGCACTGCAGTGAAATTGGGGGCGCGACGCACCAGTCCTACACGTTGACGTCCACGGATGTCGGGCATCGGATGGTGGTGGAGGAGTCGGCGCGCAACGCTGATGGGCTCGGCGGTCCGGTGAGTTCGACGGCGAGTTCCGTGGTGCTTCCGCCGCCGCCTGGGAACACCTCGCCGCCCTCGATCTCGGGCAGCACGATTCAGGGCCAGACGCTCGCCGGGTCCCACGGCTCTTGGTCGAACAGTCCCACGAGCTTCGAGTATCAGTGGGAAGACTGCAACGCAGCCGGTACGGGTTGCAGCCCAAGCTCTAGCGTTTACTCCGGATCGGAAATCTATCCCCTGACGCTTGCCGACGCCGGCAGCACGATCCGCCTGAAGGTATGGGCCAGCAACGCGGGCGGGACAAGTGCCGCTGCGGTATCCGCTGCCACAAAAGTGGTGTTGCCGCTGCCGCCCGTCAACGGCTCGCAGCCCTCGATCGCGGGTGACCTGACTCAGGGCCAGACGCTTACCGAGGTTCCAGGGTCGTGGTCGAACGACCCGACAAGCCGTACCTATCAGTGGCAGGACTGCAACTCCAGCGGCGCCGATTGTGTGCCGATCCCTGGCGCAACTGCTTCGACCTACTTGCTGAGTGCTGCCGACGTCGGAGACACGATTGGGGTGGAAGAAACCGTCGCCAACGCGGGCGGCACGGGTGGCCCCGTGAGCTCCCAGACGACGGCGGTCGTGCAGGCGCTGCCCGGCGGGAACGTGACGCCGATGGCGCCCGTGAACAGCCTGCCGCCGGTGATCTCCGGTCTCTTCGAAGTCGCCCAGACGCTGACGGCATCGACCGGTGCATGGCAGGGAACGCCGGCGCTTACATACACGTACCAGTGGCAGCTGTGCAAACTCTCGACGTGCACGGATCTCGCGGGCGCGACAAGCTCCAGCTACACGCTGTCGCTGTTCCCAGCGCTGGACGGGGGCGACACGATCCAGGTGGTCGTGACCGCCACCAACGTGTACGGGAGTGCCACCACCGAATCGGCCAAGTTGGGGCCGGTACCCACCTCGACACCTCCTCCCCTGCCTACCGGCGGTGGTGGCTTGCCGATGTGAGCCGAGAGGCCGAGTTCGCCAGCGCAGCTTTGGCGCCGGTGTCGTTGAGCTGTCTTGCTCGGCGCGCCGGCGTCAGCGTCGGTGTCTCGCGAGTGAGCTGATGGCGGCTTTGACTAGCGAGGCCGGTTGAGGACGAGGAGTAGTCTTCGGCTTGGAGCGGGCGGGATCGGAGAAGAAGGACAGCCAGCGCCACTGGAACTTGATGCAGGAGCAGCGCGCGCAGTCGGTGCCGTGCCGGTAGTGCTGGTGCTCGTGCTTCGGATGTCCACAACGGCAGTTCATGTTGGGCATCATATATCTTTGAACAGATGGCCCGATTAGTTCGAATATTACGAAGGTGTAAAATTATAGCTTTCGAAGCAGAACAAATATCTTGAAGAAGACAGCGCCGCATGCGGCGCTGTCCCGGACCGTACATGTACGGTCCGGCCGGGTCGTGCATGCACGACCCGGAACATATGGGTCACGTATTAGTTGCTCGGGGGCGTGGGTAGCGTGAAAGTCGTCTCGAGGTGGCCGTCCTTCAGCACTGTGGTCGTACCTCGGTACACCGCAATCTGACTGGCAGCTCCAGTTGGCGCCGGCACCGTCGCGTTGAACTTGCCCGCACCGTTGAGCTTGACCTTGGCGATCACCTTTTCGCTGGAGCAGGTCACGCGCAGCAGAATCTTCACGACCGCGCCGGCCTTGAAGCTGCCGGTGACATAACCGGAGAGCAGGACGTGTGCGCCCGAGCGCGTCGCGCTCGTCATGTACATGCGCCTGTCGAGCTTCAGGTTGAGCGAGCGAAGCGCGCCTACAGTAGCTTCATAGCGCGCAAGGTTGGTTTCGCGCATTTTCGCCGGGGGCAGCGGCGCGCTCGTGCTGAATGTGCCGTTGGCGGCGATCGTCGCGGTGGCAACGACCTTGTGAGTGGCCAGGAACTTGATGCTCACACGCTTCCCGGCAAGCACCAGGCGTGCGGCACCGGTGATCTCCACATGCGAGCCTTGCTGGACCACGTTGATCAGGGCTACCTGGGCTGTGGTGCAGGCCAGGGCGGGTGAGGGCTGTACCACGACTGTGGGACCGACGACGTTAGGAGGCGTCGTCGGCGTGGTTGTGGTTGTCGTGGTCGTTGGGGTAGTCGCAGTAGGGGTTGTCGTGGTTGTAGTCGATTCTGGGCCTTCGCCTTGATTCGCGGCCGCCGGCGTTGTGAACGTCTTGTCTTCGCCGTAGCTCGTGTTGACTTGGTTGGTTGCGAGCACCCGATAGTGATAGATGGTGCCGGGCGTCAAACCTGTCAGCGTGGCGCTCACGGGCGAAGAAGTCGCGCCCGTGGTCGGGAAGGACGAGCACGAGGCTTCCTGCCCGTATGAGGAACTGGCCCCGTACTGAAAATGACATGACGAGAGGGTGGTCTGATCGGGGTTGACGGTGCCTTCGACGGTCGCCGTGGCTTCGGAGCCGCCCGATGTCCCGCCGGTATTGACGAACGGCGCGAACGGGACGACATCAACGGCGCCCTGATTGATGGCGCCTGTGCCGCTGGGGGGCTTGGCCGTGAGCGCTCCCATCAGCGCGTCTCCGCCCGAGAGCCCAACCGCCCAGATTTTCGCGGCGAATTCGGCGCTTTGATGTATTTCGCCGCTCCAACCCGACGAGGGCATCGCAAACAGGTAGGCGTTCTTGCCCTGAGCGCCAGAGACGATGGTATCCCCTTCGATCGCTACCGATCCTTCATAACCGAAGGCTTCTGTGGCGCCAGTGGCGGTCAGCTTGGCCGCTTGGGTCTGTTTTGTCTCTGCGGCCCAGCCGCCGACGGGCGGCGTGAACACATAGGTGGCTCCGGTTTCCACGCCGCCAACCGTTGCCCGCGACGCAGCGGCGGCAATGACTCCTACGGACATCGACACCGACTGGCCGAGGCTCGCGAACTCGGTGGCATCTGAGGCCGTCAGTTGCACTTGGGGATAGCGTGGGCCACTCTGGACCCATCCGCCAGCCGGCTCTGTGAAGATGAAGACGATGCCGCGTCTGTACTTGCTCGGTTCGCTTCCCACTGGCTGACCTGGTGCCCCGACGACGATAATCTGTTCGCCGCCGCTCGAGCCGATCGCCACGGAGTAACCAAAGTTGCCATCTTCTTCAACTTCGGATTCGTGCGGAACGAGCGTCGCGGACTGGGTTTCCAGGGCGTTCGGCTCGTCCGCCCACCCCCCGGCGGGCTCCTGAAAGAGGAACACGGCGCCATCGGCGGCGGGCGTCGCGCTATGTTCATAATTACGGTAGCGGGGTGTGCCCACCACGATCGTTTCGCCGGTGATTGCCACCGACAGACCGAACTCGTACTCCGTCACGTCTTCGGAATTGATGAGCTCCGCGGCCTGCGTTTGTTCGGGTGTTTCACCCCAGCCTTTCGCAGGCTCGTTGTAAACGTAGGCGCCGCCGGCGTCGACGCCAGAGCCGCTTTTGCGTCCGGGGGCGCCCACGACGATGGTCCTGCCTGAAATCGCCACCGCTCCGCCGAAGCTCTCTTCGCTTTCGGGGTTGGACGCAACCAGCTTGCCGACCTGAGTCGCGCTTGCCCATCCGCCAGCGCCCTCGGTAAAGACGTACGCAGCGCCCGCCCGGTAGTGTCCGCCGACTTCGGTCAGCGTCTCACCTACCACCACCGTGCTACCCGAGGCCGCAATCGCCCCCCCGAACATATCTTCGGTCGCGCCGGCCGACTCGTAAAGTTCGCCGATCTGATTGAGGAGCGGATCGACCGTCAGCGGGTAGCGCGCTCCGCGAGCGTCGATGCTGATCGATATACGCCCATGCTGGACGGCCATGTGTGCCGGCAGCGCTCGTCCGCGCGCGTCGGTCACGCTCAGATCGCCGTAGTGCAGCACCGGCTTGCCGTCTGCGCCCACGAGTACCACGCCACCCGCTGCCCTCGGACGTGCTGTGAGCGTGCCAGACACCGCGAGCGCGAGCGTCAGCGCACCGTTATTGGTCCCCGCGGGCTCATTGGCGACAGTAAAGCCCTGCTCGACTCCCGCAGGGCCGTTCGCGAACCATTCGGTCGTCGCGCCGCGCCGGTATTCGACGCGGTTGGCTCGTGCCAGCGGCTGGGCGAGAGCGACCGAATGCAGCGCACTGCCAAACCCGATCGCCTGTAGTGCGATGCCGGCTCGCGCGCCGTCGCGCATGCTGATCGTGGCGCCACTGCCGCCAAAGCTCGCGGTCAGGCCTTGGCGTGCATTGCGTGCGACAAAGCCGCCGCGTGAGCGAACGGCCCTGTATCCGGTGAGATCGCCACCGAGCCCTCGTGAGATGGCCAGCGTCGCGCCCGCCGACAGTTGGATTGCTTGGCCCGGCGATGCGCTGATCGTCCGGCTCATATGTCCGCGTGTAGCCGCTACCGTGCCGCCGACTGCCGCGATGGCTAACGCCACAATCGTCAGAGCAATCCATAGCCGTCGGCGGGCGCTGCGGTGTGCTCTGGTGACGACCGTTGCAGGACCCTCAGTGATCGAAGGGCTGGCAGGGAAGCCGAGGGTGGAAAGCTGGCGGTGATTCACGGGTGATCACTGGCTCCAATCAAAGTTGTTCGTCAGTCCGTGCTTGGCGGCGGCGATTCGACGGCGACAAGTGCGGAGTAGCAGCAAGCCGATTTATGAGGATGCTCTTGCCTACCCTATAGGTCGATGCTCTCGGATTGGTAGGTGTCGTCGGTGGAGGGGGTCGAAGCTATCCATAGCTCCAAAACAGGCGCCTAAGGTCGCCCCCAGCCGCTGATGGCACCTACCTCTCAGCCAGACGGCGATCCCGAGTGCCGCCGCATGGCCACTGCAGCATCCGGTCATCTCCTCGGTGCTCTGGTGCCTGGCGCTGCTCGCCGTCGTGGTGCCGGCAACGCTGCGTGCCTACCGCTGGCGCACGACCGGCTAGGGGCGCCGGTCGTGCTCGACCTGCGCTACCCGGCCGAGGGCGTCTCGACTTCGTCGAGCTCGCGCCGCAGCTCCTGCTTGAGTTCCTCGCCGTTGGCGTCGATCTCCTTCTCGATCGACTTCTCGGCGCGCTGCAGCGCCTTGTCGAGCTGCTCTTCCAGGCGAGACTCGCCGATCACGATCAGCGCTGCCTCACTGTTCTCCAGAAGCTCGCCAAGCTCTTTGGCATCGCCGCGCGAGATGCCCTTGCGCAAGTGGCCACCGACGCCACCGACGACACCGCCGACAGCGGCCGCGCCGATGATCGACGGTGGGAACAAGACGCCGACGAGCGCGCCGACCGCGATCCCGCCCCAAGCGCCGTGTTGGGTAGGCTTCTCGTGCTTCTCGACGTGCACCTTGCCCTCTGAATCCTTGTTGACGAGGGCCACGTCGTAGGTACCGACGAGCTTGGCTTGGTGCAGCTCGATCAGGCTGTCGTAGTCGGCGAGCGCGTCCGCCCGATCGGCATATGTCGCTGCGTAGATGAAAACCGGCTTGTCACTCATCGCATCTCGCTTTTCTCTTTCGGCTTGTCGAGCGGCGCGTCCACGCTGCTCGCGGTCGGGGTCGAGCGCGCGGCTCAACCATCAGCGGTCGGGGAGGCGCTCACCAGGCGAGTCAAGCAGTCAGGCGGTCGGTCGCCATCCGTAAAAGTCCGCCACTGCGATCGCGATTGACGCACGATCTCTGGCTGTCAGGTGGACCGCTCAGGTGCCGGCTCGGACGGCAATGGCCTTGATGGTTGGTCAGGCGCGGCCTGTGCGGGATCGACCTGTGCCGGCTGTCTCGCCGGGACACGCAACAGCCGTGCGACGGGGACGGGAAACCACCAGTTCCACTTGCCCATCAGCGATACGAGTGAGGGGAGCAGCAGCGCACGCACGACGGTTGCATCCAAGAGGATGCCGACGCCCAGCCCTGTGGCCAGTACCTTGATGTCCGTGTTGGGCGCCGAGGCCAGCGAGGCGAAGGCAAGGAAAAGGATCAAAGCGGCGCTCGTCACCAGGCGCCCGGTGCGCCCCAGGCCGGTGATCACCGCTTCGTCGGTCGAGCCCGTGCGCTCGTACTCCTCGCGCACGCGCGCGAGGATGAACACCTCGTAGTCCATCGACAGGCCGAACAGGAAGGCGAACACGAGAATCGGCACCCAGAACGTGATCGCGCCGGTCGCGGGAATCCCAAAGACCAACTGTGAGCCGTGGCCCTCTTGCCAGAACCACGTCATGAAGCCAAACGCCGCCGCCATCGAGATGAGGTTCAGCACGACCGCCTTGACGGCGAGCACGACCGAGCGAAACGCGCGTGCCAACAGCACGATTGTCAGCAGGGCGATGATCGCGAACATAAGCGGGAAGTTGCCGAACACGGCGTGCTGGTAGTCGAGCTCAGTGGGTCCCTCGCCCGCGATCCCAATGACACCGGGCTGACCTTCCAGGGCCGCGCGCGCGGTACGCACAGCGCCAAGCGTGGTCGAGTTGACCGTCTCTTCGCGCGGCACGCCCACGACGATGCTCGTGCCGGCACGGTTGCTGTCGGGCGCCGTGGAGTAAAGCGCGTCGGAGATCCCCGGCAGGCCTGCCAGTTGCGCTCGCACCACGGTTGCCCGCGGGGAGCGCACCAGTACCTCCAGCGGCGTGATCACCCCGCCGGCCGCGCCTCCGGCGCGAATCTGTTCATAGGCGTTGTGCGCCGGTCCGCTGCGCGCTTGCGCGCTCGCACTGGTTTCGCCCGTCGTGAGGCTGAAGAAAGGAATGATGAGCACCACAAGGATCGCGATCGCGACCCCAGTCCCAAGCCACTTGCGGCGCACCAGCGCCTGCGACCATGCGGTCCACGCGCGACTGGCTTGGTTCTCGTGACGGACACGCGGCCAGTCCACTCGTGGTCCAATGCCGCCAAGTAGGGCGGGCAGCAGGGTCAGCGCGACACCGGTGGAGATCAACGGGATCAGCATTCCCCCGTAGCCGACCGAGCGCAATCCAGGCACGGGCAGTACGACCAATGCAATTAGACCGATAGCGACCGTCAGGCCCGACAGCACGACGGCGCGCCCGGCGGTTGCCATCGCCACCATCACCGCCTCGTGATTCTCGCGACCGTGCGCGCGCTCCTCGCGCCAGCGGGTGACGATCAACAGCGAATAGTCGATCGCGACGCCGAGCCCGACAAGCGAGACAAGGAACTGCACAAGGAAAGAAACGTTGGCGATATAGGTAAGCCCGAGTATCACCAGCAGCGTCGCCAGGATCGCGACCGCCGCGATCAGCAGCGGCACGAAGGCAAGTAGCGATGCGAACACGAACGTCAGCACGGCCAACGCGCCGAGCGCGCCAATGACCGTCTCCAGGAAGACTCCCGGCCCGCCTTTGGATTCTTCGCTGCTTGAAAGCTGCAGCAGCCCGGTCATGCTTGTCCGCGTGCCCGGGGGGAGGGTCGCCGCGAGCACGCGTTCGGCGTGCTGGGGTATCTTCGGCGCCGTGAACGTGCGCTCCAGCGGCGTGAACAGGAAGGCGTAGGTGGTACGTCCGTCGCCTGTGATCAGGCGCTTGTCTCCCGTGCTCGCGAAGTCAACTACGCGGACATAGGGCATGCTGGTCCGGACGCGCTGGAAGGCGGCCGCGATCCGGGCCCGCTCGTCATGGACAGTCTGTCCAGCGGGGACCGTCACAACCGCGATCGCCGGCGGGATGATGCCGCCGTTTCCATAAGTGCGGACGATCTTCTGAGCCGTCTCATAGCCCGGTTGGCCGGGAAGCGAGAAGTCGAGCTGCAGGCGACTGGAGACGTGCGAGGCACCGAGCGCCCCTACGAGCAGCACGACAAGCCAGCCGGCGATCACCAGTCGGCGGTGGACAAGTACGAAGCGGGTCAGGCGCGCGAGCGCGCTTCGCTCGTCGATTGCCGCGTCGCGCGTGCCGCGGTCAAGCAGCTCAGGTGGGTGCTGTTCCGTGCGCGAGTCCGAAGTTTGGGGTTTGTGATCGAGCTGCCTGGACATCTTAACTCCTCACAGGTTTTCCGAGCACCCGGTGTCAGGGCGGTGGCGTGATGTCCTGGAATCAGGAGGCCTCAGAAACTACTAGGCGTAGCGCGCCGTCGAAGTTGTGTTGTTCGCGCAGGTGGCCGTGCTCGGCATCCCATGCGCCGAGTCCAACGCGGCGGCGAGCCGCTCGACGATCTGCCGCTCGACGTCCGACTCGAGCAGCGCCCAAACCGACTGGGCGCTTCGGACCTCGGGGTCCAGCAGTGCCTCAGGGCGCTTCCAGAACGCCTCGAAGAAGCCGTCCACGCAGTCTCCCGGCGTTCGAATTCGCTCCACGCGCGTGCGCCCACCCAGGGCAGCCGTCACGTCGTCGATCGCGGGGAAGCGCGGTTGCTCCTTTATGACTCCCTCACGTAGATAGTCCTGCTGCCATGCCGGCAGCGCGTCGAGTTCGAACGTGAATACGACCACCGGTCCGCGCGCCACCCTGCGCAGCTCTGCCAGGCCCGCCTCCGGCGGCTCCCAGTGGTGGATCGTCACGCACGCCATCGCCGCGTCAAACGAGTTGTCGTCGAAAGGCAGCGCCTCGGCGCGTCCAGCGAGTGCGGGGGCAGCGCCCGGAGGGCGTTGAGCGCGCATGGTTGCGCTCGGCTCGACGGCAAGCACCCAGCGATCGTACGGCTCGTATGAGCCGGCGCCCGCGCCGACGTTAAGCACCGTGCGCGCATCGCCGAGCGCCGCGTGAATACGCGCGGCGATGCGCGGGTCCGGACGCCGATGTTGTGTGTAAGTGCGCCCGTGGCGCTCATAGTCAACCCGCGCCTGCATCCGATCGAGACTCTCAGTCGAGCTGAAACTCCCCGTCGCGGTAGATCACACGCTCCTCGCCGCCGTGCAACTGGGCGGTGACGACCCGGTCGCTGGTGGAAACGATGTCGGTGTGCACGCTCGAGTTGTTAAAGCCGAGTCGATCCCACTCCTCGCTCTTGACCTCTGAGGGGTCATCTGCGTAGGCGTCCTGGTAGGAGCGCCCAAGCGCGATGTGAGTGTTGCCAAACGGTCCGCCGACGTTCTCGTCGTAGAGCGTGTGCGCCATAAAGCGGGTGATCCGTGAAAAACGTTTGTCCGTGAGCGAGAACTCGCCGACCTTGTTTGCCCCCTCGGTGGCGATCATCTCGGTCAGGATGCGCTCGTTCTCGTCCGCGCTCGCCTGTGTCACACGTCCGTCGGCGAACTCCAGGCGGATGCCCTTGACGAGATTTCCATACCGGTAGAGCGGCTGGTTGAAGTGGATCCAGCCTTCGGTCCCGCGCCAGTCTGGACTGGTGAAGATCTCAAAGCTGGGTACGTTGCGACCGCGCCCGCCCAGCCAGCGCCGCTGCTCGCCGACGCTCACCCAAAGATCGACGTCCTCCCCCAGTACATGCACGCGCTCAATGTCAAGCGCGTCCAGACGCTCTCTGGTCTCATCCAACCGCTGTCCGATCTCGCGCCAGCGCGCGATCGGGTCCTCCATGTCAAGGAAGCAAGCGTGGACGATCTGCTCCCAATACTCCTCGATCGTCAGCTGAGCCTCGGCGGCCATCGCCGGCGTCCCATACAGGCCGAGCGTCCAACTGAAGCGACCGGCGTTCTCCTTCTCCGAGCGCCAGTCGAGCAGGGGACGCATCGCCTCACCGCGGCGCATGATGCGCCCGGGGTTGACCGACTCCAGCGCATGCGGATCGCTGTCGGCGAGGACCGAGACCTGATGATCCATTTCATCGATCAGCCCGCGCATGTACTTGGCCGGGAAATAGTCGAGTTGCGTGTCGTTGGCGGCCTCGTAGAAGTCACGGGAGAGGTTGGTGCGCCGGTCGTCGTCGGGCTCGTAAGCACCGATCACATGCCCGCCGGCGCGCCAAATGGCCTTGCGCAGCTCGGCATACAGCGGCTTTGAGCTTTCCGGGGCAGCGACGCGCACCACCTCGCCGGGTTGCACGCCAGTCCCGCCACCAAGGGCGAAGTCGATCAACACCGAGGCGTATCGTTCGAGAATCTCTTTGGGTGGGATGTAGGTCATGCGCTGACCTTACCCTTCGAGTGACTCAGACAGCTCGAGCCAAGCCGTCTCCAACCGCTCGCGCTCGGTGAGGAGCTTCTCCAGATCGGTCTGTAGCTCGGCGAGGCGGGCATGATCGGTGGCGCTCGCCTGCATCTCCTCCGTCAGGCCGCTCTCGCGCTCGGCCAGCTTCTCGATCGAGCGCTCCAAGCGCTTGACCTCGAGTTCCTCCCGACGGGTGTCCTTGCGCGCGGCACGGGCTGCAGCCCCTGGAGATAGTTGCTGCTCCTGCGATAATGACGTCGGCTGGCGATTCTCGGTGCCGTGGCGCTCTTGCAGGTACTGGTCGATCCCGCCGGGAACGTGGCGCAGTCCGCCATCGGCGGTGATTGCGTACACGTCGTCGCATACTCGCTCCACGAAGTAACGGTCGTGGCTAACCACAACGAGCGTGCCAGGCCAGCCATCGAGCAGATCCTCGAGCGCAGTCAGAGTGTCGATATCGAGGTCGTTCGTGGGCTCGTCCAACAGCAGCACATTCGGTCCACCCATCAACAGCCGCATCAGCGCTAGGCGCCGTCGCTCGCCACCGGATAGGTCCTGCACCAGCGTGCGCGACTTCTCACCGCGAAAGCCGAAACGATCGCAAAGCAGCGAAGCCGTTATCTCGCGCCCGTCACTCAGTACGGCGTTGCTGCGCACCTCTTGCAGCGACTCGAGCACTCGCAGCTGGCCAGGGATCTCGACGGTGTTCTGTGAGAGGTGGGCGATCCGTACCGTCGCGCCACGCTCGAGGAGGCCTGAGCTCGGCTCCAGCTCGCTGGCGAGCATCCTGACAAGCGAGGTCTTGCCCGACCCGTTCACGCCGACAAGCGCGACTCGCTCACCCGGCCCAAGTCGCCATGTCAGCTCGTGCAACACCTCGCGCTCTCCAAGCGTGAGCGACACCTCCTCGGCATCCAGCACCTTCTCGCCGAGGCGCGCGCCGGCAAAGCGCAGCAGCTCGGCGCGGTCGCGGGCGGGTGGCTCGTCGGCGATCAGGGTGTTGGCGGCCTCGATGCGAAACTTCGGCTTGGTCGTGCGTGCCGGCGGTCCGCGTCGCAGCCACGCAAGCTCCTTGCGGATCAGCTGCTGGCGCCTGCTCTCTTTCGCGCTCTCCTGGCGGTCGCGCTCGGCCCGCGCGAGCACATATGCGGCATAGCCGCCTTCGTACTGGTGCACCGCGCCGTCGTCCACCTCCCAGGTTGCGGTACACACGGCGTCCAGGAACCAGCGATCGTGTGTCACGACCAGCATCGAGCCCCGCCGCCGGGCGAGGTGGCGAGCAAGCCAGTCCACGCCTTCGACATCCAAGTGGTTGGTCGGCTCGTCCAGCAGCAGCAGCTCGGGCGGATCGAGCAGCAGGCGTGCCAGCGCGATGCGTCGCCGCTCGCCTCCAGAGAGTCCGTCGATCGTAGTGTCCATACTGGCGGGAAAGCGCTCAAGTCCCACGCCGCCCATCAACCCGTCGAGCACGCCGCGAAATGCCCGGTCGGCCGCCCATTCGTGCTCGAGGCGCTCGCCCACGAGCGCCTCACCGAGCGTTGTGTGGACATCGAGCTCGTCTTGTTGGCCGAGTAGCGCCACGCCAACGTCCCCAGCACGTGTGAGCGCGCCCGCGTCCGGTTGCTCCACGCCGGCGATCAGCCGCAGCAGTGTCGACTTGCCGCCGCCGTTCTGCCCAACCACGCCAATGCGCTCGCCGGCCGAGACCCCAAGTGTGATGTCGCGTAGGACGGAGCGACTGCCGTAGCCCTTGTCGACGTTCTTGAGGTTGAGCAGGTTGCGCGCCGGGGGCATCCGTGCATCCTGGCGGATTGGCGCTCGGCGCAGTGAGCAGCCCGGCTGTCTACGGTGCCGCTGGCACCACCACGACCGGCACGTCCGCGGCTGCGAGGTCGCCGGTCTCGAAGCTCGGCGTCTCCAGGCGCTCCACCTTGTCCATCAGTCCGAGGAACTCCTCGGCGTCATCCAGGAAACCGATGCGCGGAGTGCGGTAGTGCATCGGCACGATCCACTTCGGCCCAAGCCGCTCGCCGATCGCCGCCGCGCCGCTCGCCCCGATCGTGGGCCCGCCGCCGACCGGCAGGATGATCAGGTCAACCTCGCCGATCGCCTCCGCCTGCTCGGGGCGCAGCTCGCTCTGGCCGAAGTCGCCGAAGTGCGCCACCCGCACGCCGTCGAGCGTGAATACGAAGATCGTGTTCGGCCCGCGCTGCGTGCCGGCCGCTTCGTCGTGCTCTGAGGCGATAGCCACGACCTCGCCGATCGGCGACTCCAGCCGGCCCGCGGTCGAGCGCAAGGTGGCCGGCTCGCCGGAGATCGCCTCGACGCCGTTATGGTCGAGGTGCTCATGGGTGACGAGCAACAGGTCCACCCCGTCGGCGGAGATCGGGGGATAGTCGAATTGCATGCCGCGCTCGGCCAGCGGCGAAAGGTCGGCGAACGGGTCGATAAAAACCTTCGCGTCGGGTGCCTTCAGGGCGAAGGCGGACTGACCGAACCACTCAACGTGCATGCTGTTCCTCCAGTTGTCGGATTTTTTCGGGCGCGGCCTTCTCGGGGGCTGGTTCCTCGACGTGTTGGTAGCGCCCGCCGCGCAACATAGAGGCCGCCGCCGCAATCAGACAGGCGACGATCGCAAACACGAAAGCCGCGTGCAGGCCGTCGCGGAACGGCCCAGAGATCAGGTGGGGAAAGAAGGCATGGCCGGTGAGGACCGCCTGGGCGTGGGCGCTCAGCCCGCTCAGCGCGTGGGGCCCCACAAGCTGCTGGATCGGGTTGTAGCCGAGGAAGGCCGCGAACAGGATGGAGATCGGCGGCGCATACGCAACTCGTCCGGCGACCTCAGTGGACAGCCCGTGGGCCTGCAGTCCGGTCTGTGCGGCTGCCGGCAGGCTGGAGGCAAGGCCGATGATCAACAGAGTAAAGAAGATCCCAACCGAGAGCACCTGCGCGGAGTTCTGGAAGGTCTGATTCATGCCGCCCCCAGCACCGCGGTCGGCCGCGGGCAGGCTGTTCATCACGGCCGCGCGGTTGGGCGAGGCGAACATCCCCATCGAAATGCCGGTGAGTAGCAGCACCAGCGCGAACACCCAATAGTTGAAGTCGGTCGGCAGCAGCATCATCAGAGCAAAGCTGAGCGCCGCGCCGAGCATGCCGCCGGTGGCAAACCAGCGCGCGCCAAAGCGGTCTGAGAGGTAGCCCGAGGTGGGTCCCGCAACCAGCATCCCCAGCGTCAGCGGCAGCATGTAGATCCCGGCCCACAGCGGCGTCTCGGTGAAGGAATAGCCGTGCAGGGGTAGCCAGATGCCTTGCAGCCAGATGATCAGCATGAACATCAGCCCGCCCCGCGAGATCGCGGAGAGGAACGTCGAGAGCGTGCCGAACGTAAAGGCGCGGATGCGAAACAGGGCGAGGCGGAACATCGGCTCGGCGACCCGCTTCTCCACCGTCACGAACGCCGTCAGCGAGACGATTGCCGCTGCCAGGAGTCCAAGCACGCGCGGCGAGCCCCAGCCGGTCGCGTGTCCGTTATAGGGGCGGATCCCATAGGTGACAGCCACCATCACGAGCACCAGCCCGAGCGCGAAAGTCACGTTGCCCCACCAGTCGATCGAGGAGCGTTTCGGCTGGCTGCGCTCCTCCAGCTTCAGATAGGCCCAAACCGTCGCGAACAGGCCGACCGGCACCGAGATCAAGAACACCAGTCGCCAGTTGATCGGTGCGAGCAGCCCGCCGAGGATCAAGCCAACGAACATGCCGCTGACACCGACGATGTTGTTGATACCCAGGGCCATCCCGCGCTGGTGGACGGGAAAGGCGTCGGTGATGATCGCGGCCGCGTTGGCGAGCAGGCACGCCCCGCCAACCCCCTGCACGATGCGGAACACGATCAGGTAGTCGGCGCCGGCTCGACCGGTCATCCAGTCGACCGCCAGCAGCAATGAGGCGATCGTGTAGATGACGAAGCCGAGGTTGTAGATCTTCACGCGCCCGAACATGTCGCCAAGGCGGCCGAGGCTCACGATCAGCACGCTCGAGACGACCAGGTAGCCGAGGATCATCCACAGCAGGTAGAAGCTGTTGGCGGGTTCCAGAGGATTGAGTTTGATGCCACGGAAGATGTCGGGCATCGCGATCAGCGTGATCGATGCGTCGAGCGTCGCCAGCAGCACCGCGAGCGTCGTGTTCGACAGCGCTATCCACTTGTAGCGGTCGGCCTGCGAGGAGCTCTGGCGGTGAGCTGGTGTAGGGAAAAGCCGCAAGCCAATGACTCTAGCCACGTGAGGATAGGGTCCGTCGCGGTGCTCAGAAGACGTTTGGGCAATGGCGCTTCGCTACCTGCGAAGCGACGCTCAGAGGTTGGTGCTAGCTTCAATTTCGTCATGGCAGTAGAGCCAGCATCACCGGTCGAGCCTCCGCAGCCCCGTCGCGTGGGGCGCTGAGCCTACGCATCATGCTCGCGCTCGTCGTGATCGTCGTGATCGCCGGTGGCGTGGCGCTGTTGACCACCGCGAGCCCGAGCAAACGCCCGAGCGTGGCTGGTATCCAGGGAATCGCGTCCGCCAAGTACGCAGGCTCGCTCGCCTCGCCGCCCGCGCCAGAGCTCCCCTTGTCGTTGCGCAACTACAAGGGCGAACGTGTCAATATTGCCCAGTACAAGGGCAAGGCGGTGCTGTTGACATTCCTCTACACCCACTGTCCCGACGTGTGCCCGATCATCGCCTCCAACCTGGCGGTTGCGCTGAACATGCTGGGGCCGGCCAAGGCCGCCAAGGTGCAGGTGATCGCCGTGTCGGTGGACCCCCGCGGGGACACCCCGACGGCCGTGGCCTCGTTCCTGGCGGCGCCACGACATGACGGGTCGCATGCAGTACCTGGTCGGCTCGGCCAAAGAACTGGGCCGCGTGTGGAAGGCATGGGGCGTGGGCGCCGAACAGGATGCCCAGCAGCCGCAGTTGGTCAACCACAGCGGGCTCGTGTATGGGATCAGTGCTCAGGGCAAGGTCACGACGCTGTACGCGGCGAGCTTCACCCCGCAGGAAATCGCCCACGACGTGCCGCTGCTGGCGTCGAGCTGAGCAAAGTCTGCGGCACGTTCCAGGCGGCTGGCGCAGCTCCGGGCCGCGACCGGCGCCGACCGCGCGCGCGGCGCGCTCCTCGCTCAGCTCCAGGCCGTGGGATTGGGCGAAGTCGAGCAGATCCTGGCGTTCCTCGCCCTGCTTTGCGGTGCGCAGGAACAGCCAGCAGAACAGGCACAGCGTGAGGATGCTCTCCTCGATCATCATCACCGCGCCGGCGAGGTTCTGGTCGGCGATCGGGGAGATGTGCCAGACCGCGTCGCCGTGGATGTAGATACGGGTAGAAGACCGTGCCCGACCACAGGAAGACGTTGCCGAGCACGGTGCCGGTGAGGCGCACCGCGACGATGTAGCCGAGCTTCGCGGCGTTGCCGAACCAGCTCGGCATCGGCAGCGGCCCGAACAGGCACATCCACATGTTGATGCCGAAGCCGAGGAACATCGCGTGCTCGAGCGCGTGCACGCCGGCGTGGCGCAGCGCCGCTTCATAGAAGACGGGTAGGTGCCACACGTACAGGTCGATCGCCCACAGCGGGAAGGCGATCAGGGGATGGGCGAGGATACGCAGCCGGTCGAACAGCTTGATGCGCAGGATCGGCGCGATCAGCGGCCCGGTCAGGCCGAGCACGATCAACAGCGCGGCGATGTCGCCCAGCAGCAGGTGCTCGACCATGTGCGCGCTGAGCAGTTCCTGGCTGGCGCCGCCAAGCGAGGTGAGCGCGACGCCGATCGTGACGAAGCCGCCGTAGAAGCAGGCCTGGCGCCAGCCTTCGACTGGCCGGCCTGCACGCCCGAGCGTGTGCACGCGCTTGGCGTAGGCAAAGCCGAGGAGGGCGAGCGGCCCGAGCTGGGTGAGCGCCGCGAAGGCGGTCGATGTGGCGAGGACGGTGGGCATCAGGATGGAGCCTACGACGTGGGAGCGGGCGTCGTGACCGCGCCTAAGGGCGACATTCGTGGCATAGACTGGCGCGCGCATGGTCACTCCGCGCCGTCTGCTGCCACCCGCTCCTCGGTGGCCTGGGCATCGCGGCGCTGGCTGTTTCCCGCGGTCGCCTCGGCGCATGGGATCGTCGGCAGGGCCGACCTGCCGATCCCCGTATGGCTGTTCAGCTGGACCGCGGCGATCGTGCTCGTGGTCTCCTTCGTGGCGCTCTCGACGCTGTGGATGCGTCCGCAGCTGCAGAGCGAGCACCGCAAGCGGCTGTTCGTCATGCCGGCTGTGCTTGCGCACCTGGCGAGTCTGGTCGGTCTGGCGCTGTTCGCACTGGTGCTCTACAGCGGCTTCGACGGCGCGCAGGTGTGGTCGGTCAACTTCGACCCGACGTTCATCTACGTGATCTTCTGGGTCGGCTTCCCGCTGGCGAGCGTCATCTTCGGCGACATCTTCCGAGCGTTCAGCCCCGTGGCGCTCGTTCGCGCGCATGGTCCGTTGGCTGGGCCGCAAGATCGCGCCGAGAACGTTCGCGAGGGCGCCGCTGCGCTATCCCGAGCGTCTGGGCATGTGGCCCGCGATTGCCGTGATCGTCGGCTTCGCCTGGATGGAGCTGGTCTACATCTTCCCCGACCGCGATCAGCCCTCGACGCTGGCGGCGCTGTCGCTCGCTTACTTCCTGGCAATGCTCGCCGGGATGGCGCTGTTCGGCGTGGAGGACTGGAGCGAGCAGGCCGACGGTTTCGGCGCCTACTTCAACCTGCTCTCTCGCATGTCGGTGCTCTGCCAGGACGAGCACGGCGTCGTCTACTCGCGCCGGCCCTTGAGCGGGCTGCCCGACATGCCGATCCGCGCCGGCACGATCGGGCTCGTGTGCGCCGTGATCGGCACCACCACCTTCGACGGCTTCAGCAAACGGGGGAATCTGGCGCACCAACGAGCCGAGCCTGCAGAGCCTGGTCGCCGACCTCGGCTTCAACCAGACGCCGGCGCTTGAGCTGACCTATTCGGTCGGGCTCGTGCTGTGCGTGCTGCTTGTTGCCGGCATCTACCGGCTTGGGAATCGTTGGCGTGCACAGCGTGAGCGCGCGCTTTGACATGCCCGAGCTCAGCCGCACGTTCGCCCACACGCTCGTGCCGATCGGCTTCGCCTACGTGCTGGCCCACTACTTCTCGCTGCTCATCTGGCAGGGTCAGGCGATCGGCTACTCTGGCCTCCGACCCGCTCGGCAACGGCGCCAACTTCTTCGGCACGAGCGCCTCCACGATCGACTATACGATCATCTCCTATGCGGCGATCTGGTACGTGCAGGTGGCGGCTCTCGTCAGCGGCCACGTCGGTGGGCTCGCGCTCGCGCACGACCGCGCGCTCAGCATCTATCCCAACCAAGAGCAGGCGATTCGCTCGCAGTACTGGATGCTTGCGGTGATGGTGGCGTTCACGAGCTTCGGGCTGTGGCTGCTCTCGGCGGTGGGGACGTGAGCAAGGGAGTAGAGTGGCCGATGTGTTGACGGGAAGTCTTGTTTCTCCTGCCAGCTCTTGTCCTGGCTCTGGTGCTGCTCGCACGCCGTTATCCGGGCGAGCGCACGTTGGCCCGTCTCTCGGCTCCACCCCGCGCACGTTGGGCCCGCCCACGCGCGAGCGTGCCGCATGCCGCAAGGACGTTCGCGGTGGCTGTGCACGGGGGCTTGTTGATCGCACGCTCGCTCGCGGTCCGTCCGCCTCCCGCGTTCGTTCGGCGAGCTAGAGCACCGCGTCCGAGGAGGACGCGGCAACTCGCCGCGAGCGAGTGTCGGTGCATGGCCCGCTTTTGCGTGCACGCGCTCCTTGTCTTAGCAAGTGTTGTTTCGCGGTCCATCTGATCGTGAGCCTTCTCGCTATCCATCTGTCCTTCGAGCTCCTAGGAGCATCCATGTCCCGCCGCCTGATTCTCGCCCTGCTCGGCGCCCTTGTGCTTGCACCGTGCGGCAGCGCGCTCGCAAGCAACACGACCCAAACGGGCTCGTCCTCCGAGAGCGAGAACCCGATCAACGACCAGGGCAGCAACTACAACTATCGCTCCGAAATAACGTCGATCACACCGAAGGCCACGGGCCTTGAGCATCGAAGTACTCGAGTTTGCCGACCGGCTCGTGCTCACCAATCACACAGGCAAGACGGTGACGGTGTACGGCTACTCGGGCGAGCCCTACGCGCGCGTGCAAGCGGACGGCACAACCGAACAAAACGTGCGTTCGCCGGCGGTGTACCTGAACACGAACTTCTACGGCAACGTGACCGTGCCGGCTTCGGCGAGCGCGAGCGATCCGCCCGAGTGGGTCGTGGTGGATCGCAGCGGCAGCTTCGAATGGCACGACCATCGCATCCACTGGATGAGTCCGGTGACGCCGCCGCAGGTCAAGGACAAGAGCAAGCGCACGCTGATATTCCATTGGAGCGTGCCGATCTCGATCGGAGCGCAAAAGGGGGTCGTCGACGGACAGCTCTTCTGGGTGCCGGAGAGCTCGAAAGCTCCCGCCGCGGCGATCGTCGCGCTCGTCGCGATCGTGCTGCTCGCGGCCGCATTTGTGGTGTGCGTGCGACGGCGGCGCGCTCGCGCTCCGGGTGCCGGCGATGACGCCTCCGGCAAGCCCTCGGCTAGTAGTG
Organism: uncultured Solirubrobacterales bacterium; assembly: GCA_963723175.1. Lineage (GTDB taxonomy): Bacteria > Actinomycetota > Thermoleophilia > Solirubrobacterales > Solirubrobacteraceae > Palsa-744. Next base: position 435,026 of record CAVRPO010000008.1, read on the forward strand.
AAGCATGGTGAGTTGCTCAGACGTCCGAGCGGCCGTTCGCGCTCCCGGTGCCGGCGATGACGCCTCCGGCAGGCCCTCGGCGAGGGGTGAAGCATGTTGAGTTGCGCAGAGGTCCGAGCGGCGCACGCGCTCAGGGTGCCCAGGGATGCACTGCGGGTGTGCCGAAGTTTTGAGACACGTTCTAAGGCGATTACTCGCGTTGCCCTCCCGCTTGCGCTCGTCTGGGCTCTGATGCGGTTAGCGCACCGTCCGCGCTGGCTCACGCGCAACTGCTCGGCACTTCACCGCTGTCGGGCTCGACCGTTCCCAAGCAGCCCGCCGAGGTCATCTTCAAGTTCAATCAGGCGATCGGCGGGACGCTCGGGGCGGTGCGCGTATACAACGCCCAGGGCGAAGAGGTGGACAACCTCGACGTGGCCCATCCCGAAGGCAAACAGCACTGGATGGGTGTCGGGCTGAAGCCGAACCTGCCTGATGGCACTTATACCGGCACCTATCGCGTCATCTCGGCCGACACGCACATCGTCTACGGGGGGCTCGTGTTCAACATCGGCCATGCCGGCGCCGATGCCGAAGTTCACCGTGGCAGGGCTGATCGATCGCAACAAGAGCGGCCAGGCAACCGAGGTCGCGTTCGGGGTCGTGCGTGGGCTGGATTACCTATCGCTCGCGCTCGGGCTCGGCGGTCTCGCGTTCCTGCTGTGGGCATGGCTGCCGGCCCTGCCATCGCGGCCGGCACGGAGAGCGGCTGGGAGGGTCGCCTCACGGGCGTTTGCCGACGTCTGTGGTTGCTGCTTGATCGTGGCGGTGGCACTGGGCATCGTGGCGAGCGTGCTTGGCATCCTGTTGCAGGGCGCGAGCGCCGCCGGGGTGTCGCTATGGGCGTCGCTGAAAGACCCGATCGTCGAACGACACCCTGAAAAGTCGCTTCGGTGAGATATGGGGTCTGCGCGGGATCGTGTGGGGCGCACTCGGGTCGCTGCTGATCGCGGCGCGCCTGGGCTCGGCGACGAAGCGATCCCGGTCGCTTCCGGGGGCGCGGTCACGCTGGGCGCCGACGGGGAATGGCGCTCGGTCAGCGACCGCCGCGCGCGCTGCTCATCGTGGTCGGGGTCGGTGTCGCCTTTCTTGCGATGACACCAGCCTTGAGCGGCCACGCGAGCGTTCAGAGCCCACCGGGGTGTTCTTTCCTATCGATGTGATCCACGTTCTCGCCGCGAGCGTTTGGGTCGGTGGCATCGCATGTCTGTTGCTTGTCCTGCCTGCGGCGACCCGGCAGCTTGAGGCTCCTCAGCGCAGTCGTCTGCTGATGGCCACGCTCGCGCGCTTCTCGCCGCTGGCGCTCGCGTGCGTGATCGCGATCGCCGCGACCGGCGTCGTGCAGGCGTATATCGACGTACGCAGCTTCGAAGGTCTGTTTCACACGACCTATGGAGCGCTCGTGATCGCGAAGGTCGTGCTGCTCACGGCGCTGATCGGGCTCGGCTGGATCAACCGCGAACGGATCCTGCCCGCCTTGCGTAGGATCGCTGCCGCCGGGGGCTCACCCGGGGCGGCCGGCGTGCTGGCGCGGCGTACGATGCGCGGCGAGCTCGCGTTGATGCTGGTTGTATTTGGCGTGACTGCCGCGCTCGTCAGCTACGCGCCGCCGATCGACGCGGCAAGCGGACCCTTCTCGATTACACCTCACTCGGCCCGGCGGAGCTCGAGATGACCGTCGAACCGGCGAGAGTCGGTCTGAACACGGTCCACCTTTACCTGATCGACGCGAAGAGCGGAGCGCAGTTCACCGCGACCAAGGAACTCACGGTGACCGCAAAGCTTCCCGCCAAGGGTATCGGGCCGCTGCCGCTACAAGCGAACCTTGCAGGCCCAGGCCACTACGCGCTCAACTCGGCCGAGCTGAGTCCGGGAGGCACATGGCAGATCCGGGTCCTCGACCGCGTTTCGGAATTCGAAGAGTACGAAAAGACTGTGTCGGTCCCAATCCGATGAGCGGGATCGGCCATTTCCGCGTGAGAGCGATGACGCATGACGCCCGCCGCGGCGTAGGTCCGGCCGGGGTCCCCATATCCACGAACAGGAGGCACACATGAAGCGAATTGCCATAGGAGCTCTCGCGATCGGAGCGCTGGTGCTTCCGGCGGCGGCACAAGCCCACATCAGCCTGCATCCCAACACGATCCCCGCGGGGGCATTTGTCACGCTCGACGTGCGCGTTCCAGGCGAGCAGGAAGGCGCCTACGCCTACAAGGTCGACATGCTCATTCCGCCGGGTTTCACAGAGATCGATACGCAGAACGTGCCGGGCTGGAGCATCAAGGAGATAGTCGTCAAACCCGCCACCCCGATCCAAACGCCAGAAGGGCCCGTCTACGAAGAGGTCTCTCAGATCGTCTGGACCGGCGATCGCTCGAAGCTCGGGCGCCTTGAAAACGGCAGTTTCATCCAGTTCCCGTTGTCGATTGCGATGCCCAGCGACATCGCCGGCCAGTCGCTTGCGTTCAAGACGATCCAGTACTACAGCAATGGCAAGGTCATCCACTGGATCGGCCCGCCGAGCGCCGAATACCCGGCTCCCACGGTCAACATCACTGCCAAGGGTGGTGTGATCGAGGATGTTGCAGGTGGCGAGGCCGGGCCGACGCCGGGGGAGACGCCCACGGGCCAGGGCGCGGCGGTCGCGCCGACGAATACAAGCTCAAGCGCAGCTGCGAGCACCCCGGGGGGGCGAGCAGGGGCCTTGCGATCACAGCGCTCGTGCTTGGTGCGCTCGGCCTGATCGCGGGGGTCGGTGGTCTGCTGGCCGCGCGGCGGGCCCGGAGCGCTGCTTGAGCTCGATCGGATGCATGGACGGCAGGCGAGCGTGGTAATTTACGTAGAGATGACCGTGCTCGCTTGCATGATGCATTGGTATGCCTCGGCGATGTTCGTGGTACCCGTGGTGGCCGTGGGCGGCTGGAGTTGGTGGAGTACCCGTCGCGCGAGCAGCGACGAGCAGCAGGGCCCTACGGCGCAGGCATAGATTCCCCGAATACCAGCTTTGGCAGTTAGGTGGGCTCGGGTACATGCGCGAGGAAGGCATGCTCCTCAGCGCTGCTTTGGCGAGCAGTCAAGCGTTGGCGGTATCGACGATCTTCCCGAAGTCGATCTGCACGCGCGCGCCCCCTCCGGGCGCATTCGCCGCTGCAACGTGGCCACCGTGTGCCTCAGCTGCCTGACGCACGATCGCCAGGCCGAGCCCCGAGCCCGGTAGCTTGCGGGCACGGTCGGCACGGTAGAAACGCTCAAAGACGTGCGGCAGGTCGGCCTGCTCGAAGCCGGGGCCGTGGTCGCGGATGCTGAGCAGACCGTCATGCAGATCGACCTCGATCGGCTCCCCGGGCGGGCTCCACTTGCGCGCGTTGTCCAGCAGGTTCGACACAGCGCGATCGATGCGCTCGGCTTCGCCTCTGAGGAGAGTCGGCTCCAGGTTCACTTGAAAAGGCATGTCCGAGCGGCGCTGTGCACGCTGCACCGCGCCGCGCACGATCTCATCCAGGTACACGTCGTGCAGCTCGCCCTTGGGCTCGGCGCCGCGCGCCAGTTCGACCACGTCGCCCACGAGCCGCGTGAGCTCGTCGAGCTCGCCGACGATGTCTGCGCGCAGGCTCGCTTGGTCCTCCGGTGGCAAGCGCTCGGCGTCGGCCAATACCTGGATATTGGCGCGCAAGCTGGCGATCGGAGTGCGCAGCTCGTGGCTGGCGTCGGCCACAAGGTTGCGCTGGGACTCGACGGAGCGCTCCAGCGCGTCAAGCGTGGCGTTGAAGCTGGCGGCAAGTCGCGCCAGCTCGTCGCGGCCGCTGTCGGGCAGACGTTGCGAGAGGTCGAGTCCGCCGGCGAGCGTCTCGGTGCGGCGTGTGAAACGCGCGATCGGGGCAAGCGCTGCCCGCGCGACCAGTGCGCCCAGCCCGGCTGCCAACGCGATGCCCACGAGGCCGACGATCGCGAGGATCAGCAACAGCCGGCTCAGCTCGTTGTTGACCTCTGTGAGGGGTCGGGCGACGACTACCGCGCCGCCGGCACCGTTGCCTTGCGTGAGCACGCGCAGCTGAACGCCTTTGACAGTGCGATCGCTCAGGGCCTGGCCCTTGCCGCTACGTGCGATCGCCTTGTCCGTCGCGTTCAGCGGGATCGTCGTCGAGGATCCCTGGCCGGCGGGCACGTGGACAGTGCCATTCGGCGAGACGAACTGCACGTAGCCAGATGGTCCGCCGAGCGGCGCCGGCGCGACGCTGCTAGGAAAGCCGCCGCCATCACGATCGCCTGGAAACGGGCCGCCACCGTTGGGCGAGGGCAAGCCACCCTGCTGGGGGCGGCTTTCGGGCGATTCCGGCCCGCTGCCGCCGCCGTTCGTCGAACCCCGAGGCATGAACGCCGCCGCGCGCTGGCTTAGCGACTTGTCAACTTCGCTGCGCAGGTCCGAGCGCACCGCGACATACAGGCTGGTCGCGGCGACGAGCACAGCTAGCGCGACGGCCAGTCCCGCTACGGCCGCGATGCGCGCGCGCAGGGTCACGACGCTTGGGGTCATCGGGTGCGCCAAACCGCCGATGCCCCCCGCGCGCGCGGGGGGCACACGCTTTCGCGGATATCCGTCCGTCGCCTCACGGCTCGCGCAAGACGTAGCCGACGCCTCTAACCGTGTGGATCAGTGGGCGAGCTCCCGCCTCTTCCAGCTTGCGGCGCAGATAGCCCACATATACGCGCAAAGCGTTCGACGCTGGGCCGAAGTCATAGCCCCATACGCGGTCATAGATCAGGCTGTGCGGGAGCACGCGCTTTGGGTTGAGCATCAACAGCTCAAGCAGTTGGTACTCGGTACGCGTCAGCTCGGTGAAGCTCTCGCCGACCTCGGCGCCATGACGGGCGCTGTCCAAGCGCAGCTCTGCAAAGGAGAGGGCGTCGGGGTCTCCGGCCGAGCCGGTGCGTCGCAGCAGAGCGCGCAAGCGTGCCTTGACCTCCTCGACGTCGAACGGCTTGACAAGGTAGTCGTCGGCGCCCGCGTCGAGGCCGTCGATGCGGTCGCTGACCTGTTCGCGTGCTGTGAGGATCAGGATCGCCACGCGGTTGCCGAGCAGGCGCAGGCGGCGACACACCTCCAGGCCGTCGATGCCCGGCAGGCCGATATCGAGCACGACGACGTCGGGCACGTTTTGCACGACCGTCTCGATCGCCTGCTTGCCATCCTCGGCGGTTTGCACTTCATAGCCGCCGAGCGTCAGTGCGCGGCGCAACGCTTCGCGCACCGCCCGGTCGTCCTCTACCACCAAGATCCTCATGGTCTCGATTCTGACGTGCCCGGCACGCTTGCGGGAGAACTCCTACATTCGCCTTACACGGCTCATAGCTTGCGCTAGTGCGGCTCCCCGAAGCTGTGCGCGTGGATACAGACCGCACGTCGTCTACAACCCTTCTCTGGCTCGTCGCGGTGCTTGCGGGCGCGCTCACCTTCTGGGGGCTGACTCGCAACGGCTATGCGAATACCTACTACGCCGAGGCGGCTCAGGCGGCCTCGCACAGCTGGAAGGCTTGGCTGACAAACGCGGTCGACACGAGCGGCTCGGACAGCCTCGACAAGGGGCCGCTGTCGAACATGCTGATGGGACTCTCTGGGCGCCTGTTCGGCTTCTCGACCTTCACGATGCTCGCGCCCGAGGCTCTTTGTGGCGTTGGCGCTGTGCTGCTTCTGCACAACACGGTCAAGCGCACACTCGGCCACCGGTCGGCGCTGCTCGCCGCGCTGATACTGGCGCTGACGCCGATCTTCGTGGCGATGAGCCGCTTCGACAATCCCGACGCGCTGCTTGTGCTGTTGGAGGTGGCGGCTGCTTGGGCGCTCGTGCGTGCACTGCAGTCTGGGCGCACACGAGACGTGTTGCTGTGCGGCCTGTTCATTGGGCTTGCCTTCAACGTAAAGATGCTGCAGGCCTACCTGATCGTCCCCGGCTTGGCGCTCACCCTGCTGATCGCAGGAGGAGGCACGATCCGGCGACGACTCGCGCAGTTGTTGGCCGGCGGCGCAGCGATGTTCTTCGTGAGCTTCCTCTGGTACGGAACGATGATGTTGATTCCGGCGTCCGATCGTCCCTGGGTCGGCGACACGACCGACAACTCCTGGTTCTCGCTGATCTTCGGTGCCAACGGACTGAGCCGCGTCTCAGGTGAAGGCGGCGGGCCGGGAGGCGGCGCCAACTTCGGTGGCGCCGCGGGGCCATTGCGGCTGTTCAACTCGATCGTCGGCGGCCAGATCGCATGGTTGTTGCCGCTTGCGGTGGTCGGGTTGGTGCTCGGACTCTGGACTCATCGCCGTTCGCTGCGCACCGATCCGCGCCGCTCTGCCTATATGTTGTGGGGCGGCTGGGCCTTCGTGTCCTGGGCGGTGTTCAGCTTCTCCAAAGGCATCTTTCACCCCTATTACACGACGGCGCTCGCGCCCGCCGTGGCTGTGCTTGCGGCCGGCGCGCTGGTGGCATTGTGGGATCGCTCGCGCGACTCGATTGCGTGGAGCGTCGCGCTCGTTGCCAGCCTGATCGGTACCGCAGCGCTTGGCGCAGTGTTGCTCGATCGTGCCACCGGCTTCGTGCCGTTCCTGGCTCCCGCGGTAATGGCGATTGCCGTGCTTGCGTCCTGCGTGCTGATGCTCGCACGGGTGACATCTTTGCTCGGCTCGACATCTATACGCAGCAAGGTCGCCTTCGTCGCGGCGCTCGCCGGCCTGATGGCAGTGCTGGGCGGGCCAACCGCATATTCGCTCGCCACGGTCGGCAAGACGCTGAGTGGCGGCGATCCGCTTGCCGGTCCGGTCAGCGCTGAATTGGGCGTCAGTGGTCCCGGTGGCGGTGCTCCAGGACGTGGGTTTGGGGGAGGGATTGGTTTGCGTGCCGGCAATCTTCCCGGCGCTGTTGGCATGGCCCCCGGTGCGGGTGCACCGAGCGGGGGCGTGCCGAGCGGTGCACCCCCGGCCGCTGGGGAAGCGGGCGCCGGCAGCCCACCGAACCTGCTCGGCAACGGCGTGCGTGCCGGGGCCGGTACGAGCGGTGGTGCCAATGCAGCGGGGTCCGCCGGGGCTTTACCCGCTAGGGCGCTCGCGGGCGCGAGTAAGGGCAGCAGCAGCGCAGCGCGCCTGGGCGCCGGTGCGGGCATTGGCGCTGGTCCTGGCGCCAATGTGAGTAAAACCCTCATTTCCTACCTGAAGGCCCACCAGGGCAAAGCCACGTACCTCGTTGCCGCGGTCGGCTCCAGCACCGCCGGCCCTATAGCGCTTCAGAGCGGGCGCAACGTGATCGACATGGGTGGCTTCATGGGCTCCGATCCCGCGCCGAGCCTCGCCAAGCTAAAGAGCTTTATCGACTCCGGGCAGCTGCACTACGTACTGCTGAGCAGCAACGGCTCAGACGGCGGAGTGGGGGTGTTTGGCAACGGGACATCCGATGCTTCCGACGGACACTCCGGCATCGGCCAGCCCGGCGCGGGCGGCCCCGGCGGCAGCACGTCGACGGCGACGCGCGTAGCGATCAGTGAACGCGATACGTGGATCGAAAAGCACGGCACGGTTGTACACGTGTCGGGCGGAAGCTCGAGCGCGGGAGGGATGACGCTGTACTACTTCGCCCGCTCCAAATAGAGGCTTGTTTGTCGCCAGTTGATTGAGCCGCATCGAGTCCCATGTGTATCCCGAGACGACGGTCGAGTCAAGCGGGAGAGGAGAACTGGTGGCGTCGGTGAGCGACGAAGACCCGCTGGCTCGCGGTCCTCGTCGCCTCCGGGCGCTCTCAATTGCGCCCGCGGCGCGCGACCCATGCGCGTGTCGCGGGTGACGGAGCGATCTCCTCCGATAGGCGCTCGTCTGGAGTCGGCTCACCCGCTACGGTGCTCAGCGGGATGACGCCTGCCCACACGTCGAGGGCATAGTCCTCCTCGTCGTCCACGGGTGGCCCCACCCGAAGCTTGGCCGAAGCCTCGTCGAGCGGCAGCGCGAGCACCTGGATCGCCTTCAACTCTTTGGCCGTCGGTCCGCGTACCTCATCCCAGCGGCCCGGTATCAAGCGCTCGGTGAACGCCTCGATCGCGGCCATCTTCTCCGCGGGCTCGACGATCGCCCGGGCTTGGCCGAACACGACGACAGAGCGGTAGTTGACCGAGTGGTGCACCGCCGAGCGAGCAAGTACGAGCCCGTCTATTAGCGTCACCGTCAAACACATCTGCGCGCCGGTGGCCAGCGCGCGCACGGTGCGACTCGCGCTGGAGCCATGGAAATAGACCTGCTCGCCGACGCGTGCATGCAGCGTCGGAACAACATAAGGCTGTCCGTCCACGGAAAAGCCAAGGTGCGCCACAAGCCCCTCGTCGAGAATCGCCTCGATCGTCTCGCGCTCGTAGTCGGCGCGAGCCGGCATCCGCTGCACGCGTGTGCGGGGGGAGGGGGCATTCGGTCTGAGCGCGGGCATGTTCGTCACCTTACGTCACCTTGGGCCGGTCTCGAGAACCTCGAGTCCAAGCACATGCTGGAAGCCGCGGTCGCCGGTGGCAAGGGCAAAGCCGTATTGCTTGCAGAGAGCAGCGATCCAGATGTCGTTCTGCTGGATCGTGATACCGCCTTTTCGCAGGAGCGTCGCAATTTCGCCAAAAAGGCGTGCTGTCTGCTGGTCCTGTTGCAGCACTTCTACCCGCGAGGTAGCGAGGAACCGTTCGAGTCTCTCCGTGTTCTGGCGCAGCTTGGATCCATTCACAAATCCAAACCAGAGCTCGCCAAGGACAGTGATTGGCAGACCGATCTTCTTCGCTAGACGCAAGTCCTCGATGAGGTCCGAATCGCCTTCACCGAGCAACTTGTAAGCATTGGTGTCCAGCGCCAGCTTCACGCAGGCCCGGCCGGCAGATCATTCAACCACGCTTGTGCGGCATCGAAATCGCCTCCGTCGTCCGGAGCGCTGCCGATGAACCAGTCCAAGTCGTCATGGAGCACATCTGGGGAAGGCAGCTTTGCCTGCTCCAGTGTCTCGACCACAAGTGAATTGAGGGTCTTGCCGGATGTGCGGGCCTCCCTGCGCAGCTCTGCATCGAGCTTGGAGGACACCCCACGAACTGTATATTGAATGCTATTCATGCCTGCATTATAGGCAGAAAAAGCAGGCTACTCGCAAAGACCGCAGCGTAGCTATGGCTCAGGGGCTGCTGCCGTCGGGTTGTCCAGGCGGGGGAGACACTTGTGGGGGACTTTCCGCGGACTGTCGAGAGCGCCCGGCGAAGTTGCCGACCAGCACCCCAATGATCGTGACCAGATAGAGCTGGCCGAGCAGCATCTCCACGACCGCAAGTGAACGCCCTACGTTCGTGGCGGCCGTGAGGTCGCCGAAGCCGGTGGTGGTCAGTACCGCGAAGCTGAAATAGACGATCTGGCTGGTCGAGGCATGGGCCGTCTGGGCGAAGTAGGAGACGTCCTCGACCTTGTCGACGAAGCCGATCACCCAAGCGAACACAAGCCCGATCAGCAGGTACAGGGTGAGCGCTCCGGAGACCGCTTGCAGAGTCACGCCGTGCAGACGCACCAGCCGTATCAACCCGCCTACCAGGGCCAGCGGGATCGCGGCCGACAGCAGGCCGCCGATAGCGAACAACACCGCATCCGAGAGCGCCCCGGCGGCCTCGCCGACAACCGTGAAGCTCGTAAGCCCCAAGAGCACGATTGCCACGGGCCGGCGCACCTTGCTGCTCGCGCGCGAGGTGGCGACGACCGTAAGCAGCGCAAGCCACTGCAGAGCGCAAGCGACGGCCCGAGCCCAGTCCGCCGCGGGAGCGACGATTACGAACACGAGCAGTGTCAGTGTCAGCAGGAATACGACGCCGTACCTGAACCCCGCCTCCCTGTCCTCGAAGGACGCCATCACCGCCTGGATTGTCGCCTATCGGTCGGCGCGGCTCATCAGCGCGACCGGCATTGTCAGTCCGGCTGAGCGCCGCAGCGTTGCGATGCGACGACCCGGCTGGACCGCCGCGCGGATCTCGCTCACATGTTCCCCGAGCCGCTCGACCGTCAGCTCGAGGTCCTCGCTGAGCAGCGCGAGACCCCAGAAGCGCGCTAGTCCGTCCGTGGCATCGGGGCGTGCCGCGAGCACCTCCTCAGGCTCCTGCACGACCTCCAGAATGACCTCGCCGAGGCGGAAGAATGCTTGACGCGGGGCGCCTGCGGGGGTGGGCTGCTCGCGGATGCGACGCAGGTCGAGCCCTGCCGCTTGGAGTGTCTCCACGCTGTGGTCCAGCCTCGGCGTCATCGCCACGATGTGGTCGATTGCCACGATTCCGTTGAAGTGCTCGGTAGTCGCGGTTGGCGCTGGCTCCATCGCGACACTTGTAGGCAAGCCGTCGAGCTCGGCGTTTGCGAGATCGCGCAAGGACCAACCGAGTATTCCCCGTCCCGCGTCTTTTCCGGCGAGGGCAATTCTCACGGAGCCCAGTCGCACCGTCGCATCCGACACGGTGAAGCCGAGCGCCTCCCAGCGCTCGGACTCGTCCGCGACCGCTATCTCCGCGATCGTCGTTATGCGTTCAACCGGACGGGGAGCGTCTTGAGCTGGTTGATGAAGGCCGACTCGACCGTCAGCGGCTTGCCCACGATCTCCATCTTGGGAAAGCGCCTAAGCGTCTCCTCGAAGAGGATGCGCAGCTCCAACCGTGCAAGCGCGGTGCCGAGGCAGAAGTGGCGTCCGCCGGCGCCGAAGGCTTGGTGCTCAGTCGTGCGGCGCGCGTCGAAGCGGTCGGGATCCTCGTAGCGCGACTCGTCGCGGTTGGAGGAGGCGTACCACATGACAACCCGCTCGCCGGCTTTGATCTGCTTACCGCCGAGCTCGGTGTCCTTGGTCGCGGTGCGCCTGAAGTGCGCGAACGCGGGAAACATGCGCAGCGACTCCTCCACGACGCCGGGGACGAGCTCGGGGTCCTCAAGCACGAGCGCTCGCTGCTCGGGGTCTTCCATCAGCGCGCGCATGCCGCTGCAGTAGGTGGCCTTGGTGCTGTCGTTGCCGGCGGCCACGAGCAGGAAGAAGCCCATCACGATCTCGTGTTCCTCGAGCTTCTGCCCGTCGATCTCGGCGTGCACGAGTACGCTCGTCAAATCGTCTGTGGGATGCTCGCGGCGTGCGGCGATCATGCGCCCGCAGCGCTCGAATATCTCGGGCACCTCTTTTTCCATGACGGCATCGATGCCGGCGGGATTGAGGTCGGGATCGCCCGCGCCGAGGGTCGAGTTCATCAGCCGCGCCCAAGTCGCGTCGTCCTCCTCGGGAATGCCCATGAAACTGCCGATCACGCGCGAGACGACGGGTTGCGCGACGTCGTTCACAAGGTCGCAGGTCTCGCGCCCATCGAGGCTGTCGAGCGTCTTGCGGACGATCTCGCGAATCGCCTGCTCGTGTGCGGCGATTCGCTTCGGGGTGAACCCGGCTTGAAAGAGCGCCTTGACGCGATCGTGCTTGGGGGGATCCATGCCGATGAACATCGCTCGCGTCAGCTCCAGCGGAAAGATCGCGGAGATGACCGTAACGCCACCGGCTTCCGAGGAATAGGTCTGCCAGTCACGGCTGACGGCATGCACGTCCTCGGCGCTCGTCACCGACCAGAAGCCGCCCTCCTCGGGGAATTCGTCGATTTCCCTGGTCCAGTGCACGGGACAGCCCTGGCGCAGCTCTTTGAAGAGAGCGTGGGGAGGCCCCTCGGCCCATATCTCCGCTCGAGCACGAGCCGGTCCTCGAGCTTTGTGTCGGTCGCTGCCATCGGAGCCTCCAGTCGCCAGCAGGGGGTGCGACTCCCGATGGTACATGCTCCGAGAAACGATTTGGCTAGACAGCCAGTCGACGTTGAGAAAATCCGCAAACGCTCGATCGAGGTGGATGGAGGTCTCGATTCGACGATGCCCCCCGCGCGCGCTGGGGGCATGGCCCTTTTGCATATGCCCAGGTATGTCTCGCGGTATGACTTGAAGAATGTCTTGGCATGCCTTATCATTTCTGTATGGCCACCAAGGAAGGCGTTCGCTCGCCGGCAATCGAGGACTATTGCAAGGCGGTCTACACGCTTGAAACCCGTGCGGACGAGCCGGTCTCCACGAACGCGCTGGCCGAGCGTCTGGAGCTGACCAGCGGCTCGGTCTCGGGCATGCTCAAGAAGCTCGACGAGCTGGGCCTGATCTCACACGTGCCCTATCGCGGCGTGCGACTCACCCCCGAGGGTCGTCGCGTCGCACTCGAGGTGATCCGCCACCACCGGTTGCTGGAGCTGTACCTGGCCGAGAGCCCTGCAGATGCCGTGGGATCGCGTGCACGACGAGGCGGAGGTGCTCGAGCACGTCCTCTCCGACGAGCTCGAGGCGCTGATCGCGGCGAAGCTCGGCAATCCCACGATCGACCCGCACGGCGACCCGATCCCAAGCGCCGACCTGGAGCTGGAGGAGAGCCCGACGCGCACCTTGGAGAGCCTCGTGCCGGGCGACGAGGGCACCTTCGTGCGAGTCTCGGACGCAGACCCGGAGATGCTGCGCTACCTGGCCCGGCAGGGAGTGCTGCCAGGCGGACACCTGCGGGTGCTCGAGCGCCAGCCGTTCGGCGGTCCGCTGCTCGTCAGCGTCGACGGACGCGAGCACACGCTCGGCGGCGCGCTGCCGCGAGCGATGCGCATCAGCGTCGACCGATCGACAGGCTCGAGACGCGGAACCTGCATGAGCGACGCCGTCACCGCGCTGCGACCGGCCGCCGCCCTGGAGGGCGCCTCGGTCGCGCTGCCCGACGGCGTCGCCCCGAGCGCACTCGAACAACTGCTGGAACGCGGCAGGCTGCGCGCGACGCTCGCGATGCTCGGCCCCGCCTTCGTCGCGGCGATCGCCTACGTCGACCCGGGCAACTTCGCCACCAACCTACAGGGCGGCGCGCAGTTCGGCTACCTGCTCCTGTGGGTGGTGCTCGTCGCCAACCTGATGGCGATGCTGATCCAGTACCTGTCGGCCAAGCTCGGCATCGCCACCGACCGCGACCTGCCCGAGCTGTGCCGCGAGCGCTTCCCCCGTGCCGTCACGTGGGGCCTGTGGGCGCAGGCGGAGATCATGGCGATGTCGACCGACATCGCCGAGTTCCTCGGTGCCGCACTCGGTTTGAACCTGCTGTTCGGCGTGCCACTGCTGCCGGCGGGTCTGATGACCGGCGCAATCGCCTTCGCGATCCTCGAGCTGCAGACGCGCGGCTACCGCCGCTTCGAGCTGGCGGTCAGCGCGCTGCTGGGCATCGTCTTCCTCGGCTTCCTCTATGAGGCCCTGCGTATCGGCCCGTCGGCGAAGCGGCTCGCTGCACGGCCTGCTCCCGGATCTGCACGGCACGAGCTCGCTCTACCTGGCGGTCGGCATCATCGGCGCGACCGTCATGCCCCACGTCATCTACCTGCACTCCGCACTCACAAACGGACGCATGGCGTGTCGCAACGACTCCGAGCGCCGGCGTGTCCTGCGCTTCGAGAAGGTGGACGTCATCGTCGCGCTGGGCTGTGCGGGACTCATCAACATGGCGATGCTCGCGGTCTTCGCCAAGCTGTTTCACACACCAGCGCTGTCAGGGCTCGACTCGATCGGCTGGCCCACGCACAGCTCGGACATCTGGTTGGCGGTGGCGCCGCGCTGGCTTTCGCGGTCGCCCTGTTCGCCTCAGGAGCCTCCTCCTCGAGCGTGGGCACATACGCCGGTCAGGTGGTGATGCAGGGATTCATCAAGGTGAAGATCCCCCTGCTGGCGCGTCGCGCGGTCACGATGCTGCCGGCGATCGCGATCCTCGCGGTCGGTATGAACCCGACAGCCGCGCTCGTGCTCAGCCAGGTGGTGCTCTCCTTCGGAATCCCCTTCGCGCTGGTGCCGCTGGTGATGCTCACGAGCAACCGCAGCGTGATGGGCGTGCACGTCAACCGTCGCCTGACCACTGTCGCGGCGTTTGCGATCGCCGCGACGATCACACTGCTGAACGCTTTCCTGATCTACCAGCAGTTGCGCTGAGCTGTCGGTAGCTGCCGCTCGAAGTCTCGCGTGGCCACGACGGTCACTTCAACACCGGCCTCCAAACATCGACGGCACCGAGAGCGGTGTCATGCATGAATACCCAACTCATAGGCGGCGCCGTGAGCTGTATGCAGGGTGGTCGCGGCTTCGCCGGGTGGCCGCACATTGAGCGCGAGGGCAGCCACGGAGCAGTTGACTACGTCGTGCTCGCCATCCGGGCTGTGGGCGCCCGGGTCGCTGTAGCGCCACTCAGCAGAGCTACCTGGCGGCATATCGACGTGTGCTTCGACGAGCAACCCGCGCTCGCCGGGCAACGTCAGCGAGCAGCGACCGGCACTCTCGGCGACCTTCAGCCCACGCGCGCCCAGCCCGCCGAGGCGCGAGCGCCGGCCGTCGATGCAGATCGCACCGTTCGCGATCCAGGGTGTCAGGCGGCCGGCTATGAGCACGCGTCCAAGCGCCACGTCAAGCCAGGCTTGTGCGTCCTCGCGGAAGTCGATTCCGTGCAGCCAGATCCAGCGCGCCGCATGCTCGCCACCCCAGTTGTGCCCAACCATGCCGCGCCAGCCGTCCAGCTGCAGAGTGCGCCCGGGCAACTCGATCGTGCCGTCGAAGCGGGCTGCAGGCATCGGACTGGTCAGCTTGGTGCGCGGCAGCGGGCTTCTGTAGAGCAGGGCTTGCTTGAAATGCCTGAGTTCGGGCGCGTCGGATCGGATGTGCAGCTTCCAGCGAATCGGGCCCAGCTCCATGCACCCCTGGGCAAGCGTGGATCCAAAGTGTGAGTCATCCCCGACGGCGATCCAGCCGTCGCCGGGCACGGTCAGCTCCTCGCTGCTCTGCCTGTGCATGAACGGCGCGCCGGCATTCGCGTCGAAGACGTTCACCCACAGCGAGCCGCGCGCAGCCAGCCCGGGAGCCTTCTCGACGGTATAGCGGATCCACGCCCCCACGGGCTCGTCCGGCGACACCGCGCGCAGGTAGAAGGACTCGTACATCCCGCTGTCCAGGGAGACAGAAGGGAATTGCGGGTGCACATCCATTCGCGCGATCGTAACTCCTGGGGGAACAGTCTCTGGAAGGATCACGCCATGAGGAGTGAATCACTGGTCACACTGCCGCGGGGCCTGATCGGGTTCGAGCTCGGGCCAGACGCGTTTGGGCGATCGCTGGCCACCTCGGTGAGAGACGGTGACGGTGATCCTGGCTCCTCGCAAGATTCGCACGGGGCGCGCTTTGTGATGGGCGTCGATGGGGGCGCCACGAAGACGCTGGCGGCGGTACTGGACCTGCGAAAGCAGACGCTGCACCTCGGCCACGGTGGCTCGAGCAACCCAGACGCCGTCGGTGCGCATGCGGCGACAGGTTCCCTGGTGAAGGCGACCGACGAGGCGATCGGCCGTGCCGGCGTCGAGCGCGAGCAACTCGACGCCGCGGTGCTGGCGATCGCGGGCACCGACACCGACGCGGTCGCCGTACACGTGCGCGAGCGCTGTCCGGCCTCGTGGCTGGTGGTCAACGACGTGGTCGGCGCCTGGGCGGCAGCCACCGATGCCCGCCCAGGCGTGGGCGTGATCTCGGGCACCGGCAGCAACGTGCTCGGTATCGGCCAGGACGGGCGAGCATGGCGAGCAGGCGGTTGGGGCCACGTGCTCGGCGACGAGGGCAGCGGTTATTGGCTGGCGGTGCAGTCGATCAAGGCAGCGCTCGCCGATCGCGAGGCCTCAGGTCCGCAGACGGCGCTGAGCGCGGCGGCGATCGAGTTTTTCGACGTGCGGAGCGTCGAGGCACTCGCCACGCTCGTTTACGCCAAGCCGCTGTCAAAGGGCGATCTCGCCGCTTTCGCGATAGAGACAGCGCGCGTCGCATACGCTGGGGATGAGGTGGCGCGTGGTCTATATGTGCGCGCCGCTGAGGAGCTGGCCAGGCAGATCGCCGCGGTCGTCGAGCAGACCGGCCTTAGGGACGAGTTCCCAATTGGCCTGATCGGAAGCGCGTTCAAGGCTGGCGAGCTGTTTGTGGCCCCGTTGGCCGCCGCGATCCACGAGTTCGCGCCACAAGCTCAGGTGGCGGTAGTGGAGACGGCGCCCGTCGGCGGCTGCGTGCTGCTGGCCGCTCTGGCCGCGGGCCGGCGCGGGTCGGTCGATGCAGCCGAGCTGAAGCCGCTTCTCGATGCCGCACTGGCGCAAGAGGGTGTCTTCAGGGAGTGAGCTCCGGTCGCTATCGGCG
The DNA here is from genome assembly GCA_963723175.1 of uncultured Solirubrobacterales bacterium. Lineage (GTDB taxonomy): Bacteria > Actinomycetota > Thermoleophilia > Solirubrobacterales > Solirubrobacteraceae > Palsa-744. Next base: position 451,320 of record CAVRPO010000008.1, read on the forward strand.
CCTAGGCTTGCCCGGGTTGACTTGGCGCTCGGGTCGTTTCGGGACCATCGGCGTTCGTCTCTGCCTCGATCTGTGCGCGCTCGCCGATCGTGCCGGGACCGACACCAGCGATGCGCAGAGCGGCCGCCGCGTTGCCGAACGTGGCAGCCTCGAGCGGACCGCTCCCTTCGCTCAGCGCAACAAAGAAGGCGGCGGCAAACACGTCTCCGGCGCCGAGATCGTCACGCATCTCGATAACGCGCGGCACCCCAGTCTGCACGACCGATCCAGCGGCGGGCGCAGGCAGATGAATGGTCGCCGGCCGCGATCCGGCGGTCACCGCGACATACGCTCCACCGCGGCGAGCGACGGCGAACAGCGCGTGGCAGCCCTTACACTCGTCCTCGGAAATCACAGCAGCACTGAAGCGCTCAGGGAGCAGTTGCGGGTCCAAATCGACGGGCGAGACGTCGCCGACCAGCGCCGCGCTGCCACCGCCGGAGAGCGGCACATCGCCCAACAGCGAGCCGGTGTCCAACTGCACCAGCGGTACGCCTTCGCCGAGCTCCCAGCGGCGCACGAGCCCTTGCGGCGTGAGCCCGACGAAGCGGGCATGCCCATGCCAGGTGGTCGGCGTCTCCCGCGCGACGGGCGCCAGGTGCAGGATCCGGGTGTCGAGCGTGAGTGGCTCCACCATCGGCCCGGCCCAGGCGAGCAGTCGTTGCGAGCGCTGAGCGCCCGAGCCGCGCGTGCTCAGCGTGGTGGTGTGCTTGGTAGGGATGACGCGCAGCTCGAGCTCGCCGCTGAAGGGCTCGAGCAGCGCCCTTATCTCCAGGGGGATGCCTTGGGTGAGGATCAAGGTGCGCAGGCCCAGGCGTGCCGCTTGCAGCCCGCTGTAGAAGGCGCCGCCGCCGGGCTGGGACACCGTCCCGCCGGCACGGTCCTCGATCACGTCGCGCGTGACGTGACCTACGGCGATGTAGTCGTAGCGGTTGTCTGGCGAGCTGCCCATGAGAGCCGGGAGTACCCGCGCAAGCTTCTTTAGTCGACGCGCGGGGGAATGCGTACCGGCAGTTCGGCCCCCGCGATCGTCGCGGCCGCTAGGCGCCCGGTGAAGACGCATCCGCCGAGAAAGGTGCCCTCCAGTGAGCGCTTGCCGTGCACGCCGCCACCGCCGAAACCGGCGGCCTCGCCGACCGCGTACAGGCCGGGGATCCGCTCGCTCGTCTGTCCGATGTCATGTCCCTGGCCCTCGAGCGGCCCGGCGTCTCCCGCAGCACTGGATAGGTCCTCGGGCGCACGCAAGACGCGGCAGCCGAGGTCGGTTTGGATGCCGCCAAGGCTCTTGCGCGCCATCGGCTGCAGACGGATCGCAAGCAGGGGCATCGCTTTGGGATCGACGATGCGCTGAAAGCGCGAGGTGCGCAGCCGGTCGCCGCGCCAGTTGCGCAGCTGGCCGATGCGACGCAACTGGTCGTCGTTGAACAGCCCCTTGCCGCGCGCGATCGTTTCGTCGTAGCGGCCGATCTCGCGTTCCAGCACAGCGCTGTCGATCGCGCCGTCGCCGGTCACCTCGTTCATCTTGACCGCCAGTTCGCCGAGCGTGGAGGCCGAGACGAAGTCGGGCGAGCCATCTAGGAAATGCTTGACGAGCCCTGGCTTGCCGAGCAGCACGCTGAGCAGAAACGGCAGAAGGCGCTTCTCGCGCAGGTTGAGGATTGTGCTGGGAGCCCGAGACGTCCAGCTCGCGCTTGGCGATCTTGAAGTTGCAGATAAGCCACGAATACTTGCGCTCGTCCTCACACATGCGCTCCAGCGCGCTGTAAGCGTCGAACGTCGGCATCACCGGCACGGGCCCGTAGCGACGCCCGTCGGTGTTGAGCATGATCCCCGAGCGCGGTGGGATCAGCTTCAGCCCGTGGTGCTCGCGCTGGGGTTTGGGGTGGCGCACCGCGTCGGCGTAGTTCCACATGCGAGACAGGTGGGTGACGTTCCCGCCAAGCCGGCGCACCTCTTCGTGCAGCGCGCCGTCGGCGTAGTAGTGCGAGCCCATCAACAGTTTCTCGGGCGCCGGACCAAGCCTCGAGATAGGCCATTCGCGGCGGACCAGCTCGAGGTTGCCGCCGATCCCGCCGGCGGCGATCACAACGGCCTTGGCGGCTCGTACCTCGTAGTCGTCGGGCGAGGGCGAGGGCGAGGGCACGGCCACGGGCTCGGTCTGGCCAGCCGCGCTACGCCCCTCGTCCCGGGGATTGTGCTCAGCGGAGGGTGTCGTGCCCTCCGTTTGGGCTGCCCCCCGCGCGCGCGGGGGGCGTCGTGTTCTGCGCTCACCCGGCAGCCGACCACTCGTCCGTCCTCGACGATCAGCCCAGTGACCCGCGAGCGCAAGCGCAGATCGAGCGCGGAGCGACGCGGATGGGACTCGATCGCGCCCCAAACAGCTTGCACGAGGGCCTTGCCGGTTCCCCAGGTGAGGTGGAAGCGAGGCACCGAATTGCCGTCGCCGAAGTTGCCGCGCTCGGCCCAGTTGACGACGGGAAAGAACTTAACCCCAAGCTGGCGCAACCAGCCGCCAACATCGTCGCGCGCCCGCGTCACGTACTGCTCGGCCCAGCGTCGAGGCCAGGTGTCCTCAGGGTCGAACTCGGCGATCCGCAGCCAATCCTCGAGCGCCAGCGCCTCGTTGTCGGGAATGCGCGAGCGGCGCTGCTCGGGCGAGTCGACCATGAACATGCCACCGAACGCCTCGCGGGCAAGCCCGCCGATCTCCTGCGGCTCGCAGCGGTCGAGCAGCAGCACCGTATGCCCGCTGCGCAACAGCTCGAGTGTGCTGACAATCCCGGCGAGCCCAGCCCCGACGACGATCACGTCGGGCGTGTTTTCGGTCATGGGTGTGTTGTCTCCGAGGGGCATGTTCAAGTTGCACCCCCCTTTTTGTATCTGGTTGCGATAGTTAGGTACCAAATCATTGTGGCCAAATGCCAAAAAACCCAGTAAAACCGAATGGTCGCTTTTCATAGCAGTGCCATCCCAGGAGCGACCTTGACTTCGACCAGCTCAGGCTTCTCCGAAGCCAGCGCCTTGCTCAGAGCGTCGCTCAGCTCGTCACCTCCGTCCACCACGCGCGAGTTGACGCCATAGCCGCTGGCGACAGCGGCACAGTCCAGCGCCGGCAGATCCAGGCCGGGCGCGTCCACGATGTCCTCGAGCATGCCAAACCACTTGAGGATCGCGTACTCGTCGTTGCGCAACACCAAAAACGTGACGGGCACGTCGTAGGCCGCGGCGGTCCACAGGCTCTGGATCGCATACTGGGCGGAGCCCTCGCCGATCACGCACACGACGGGCCGACTGGGTTGCGCCATCTGTGCCCCGATCGCAGCCGGCATGCCGAAGCCTAGGCCGCCGCCAGAGGAGAAGAGGTAGCTGCCGGGCTTGGACAGGCGCAGCTGGTTGCGTAGCGCAAGCGTGGCGGAGGGAGACTCGAGCACCACGACCCCGTCCTCGGGAAAGACTTCGGCAAGCGCGCGCACCGCGGTCGAGGGACTGATCGGATCGGTGATCGGCGCCGCCTCGGGCACGGGCCGGGCCGGGGGCGCAGGCCGGTTGGACTCGCCGACGGCATCGGCAAGCGCCGCAAGCGTGAGCCCGGGATCGGCCAGGATCGCGTCGCCCATCGGCGCGCGCGCCGCCTCGTCGGGATCGCTTGTGATCGCGACGAGTACGGTCCCCTCCGCCAGCAGCGGCCCTGGCACGTTGGGATAGTAGGGGAAGACGGAGGTGCCGACGGCAAGCACGAAGTCATGTGCGGCAAGCATTTCGCCAACGGGCAACACGGCGGGGGGAAGGATGCCCTGGAACAGCGGATGATCCTCGGGAAAGCCGAGCCGCCCGCCGCCGGTGGCGGGCGTCGCATACACGGCCAGGCGCTGTAGTTCGGCGAGCCCGATCGCGGCCTCCCAGCCGCCGCTCGCGTCGATCTCCGGACCGGCGATCAGCGCGGGACGCTCAGCGCGGCGCAGTTGCTCGGCAAGCCGTGCGATCGCCTCGGGGCCGGGTTGCGCGGCGCCGGCGACCAGGCGGCCGGCTTGGTGGCGGACGGCGTCCTCGTCAACCTCGGCACCCCAATCGTCCATCGGGATCGACAGGAACGAAGGCCCGCGGGGAGGCAGTGTCGCCATGTGGATCGCCCGTGCCAGCGCATGCGGCACGTCCTCGGCACGCGGCGGCTCATAGCTCCACTTCACCAGTGGCGCGGGCACGCGCGCGGCGTCGCGGTTGGTCAAGTTCGCCTGCAGCGTCATCAACGAGCGGTACTGCTGGCCGGCGGTAATCACGAGCGGCGACTTGTTCGCCTGCGCGTTGAAGATCGCACCCATCGCGTTGCCGACCCCGGGTGCAGTATGCAGGTTGACAAGCGTCGGCCGTCCGCTCGCCTGCGCATAGCCGTCGGCCAGTCCGACGACGGTCGCCTCCTGCAGGCCGAGCACGTAACGGAAATCCACGGGAAACTCGGTCAGCATCGGCAGCTCGGTGGAGCCGGGGTTGCCGAACAAGGTAGTCATGCCGCGTTCGCGAAGCAGCTCGAACGTCGCCTCTCTAACTGTCTTCTTCACGTATCTCTCCTCGCTCGATCGATGCCCCTCACCGTTACCTCCACGGTGGGATGTGTCGCCTCTTGTGAAGGAGGTTCTTAGCTTGGGGACAATACCTTCAGCGAATCGTTTGCGATGGTGGTCTGTTGCGGGAGTAGATCTTGGTCAGTCGCAGTAGACATAACTCATGGGTCGGTGCGCTACGGCTGCCGGCAATCCTCGGCTGCGCGCTTGCATGCGCGTGGGGCTGTTCGTGGGGGGTCTCACAAGCGCAGGCGGCGCCCGCAAGCCGAGGCTCGGCGAGCGGCTCGCCCTACCCGACCGGCGCCCAGTACCCGCGCAGGCTCGCACGCCCCAGCGAATACGCGCACAGCTCCACCAACGGCGCAGGGGGCGTCTCTCCCGCGAGCACACCAAGCGCCAAAACGCCGAGCAAGGCCGGCAACAAGACTGGCAAGACAACCAAAGTGCCGGCCAAAAAGAAGCCCAAGCCCGGCCTGCGCGGCAACCCGGCACGCGCGCTGCTGGCCTTCCAAGCGATGCAGCAGAACTTCTACATCCCTGGCACGGGCCTTTACGAGGGCGAACCGTACTCCTACCTGTGGCCATTCTCGCAAGCGTTGGCGGCTACCGTCAGCGTCGCCAACATCCCAGGTCAGGCGGCCAGCGCGGCCAGCGCGGACTCGCACGAACTGAAAGCGCGCATCGTAGGCCTGCAAAAGTATTGGGGCGAACCGGTCCCCGTCGCGGGCCAGGGCACCGGCGAACAGCCCGAAAGCGAAGAACACGGTGAAGGCTCGGAACCGACCGAAGCGGCGGGGATCGCGCCGCCGGCGCTGCCCTCGTTCAACGGTGAGGTGGTGCCCCCAGGCGGCGCAAGCTATTACGACGACAACGAGTGGGTCGGAATCGAGCTGGCGCGCCTATACAAACTGCACCACGAAGCGGCGATGCTAGAAAAAGCCGAGCAGACCATGGCGTTCGTGATGGCCGGCTGGCAGACCAACCCTAAGCTCGCCTGCCCCGGTGGCATCCCTTTCTCAGACTCTCCCAGCAACACCGAACGCAACACGGTCACCGACGGCCCGGCCGCCGAGCTTGGCGTGCAGCTCTACCGCCTCACCGGCGACGCGACGTACCTGCAGTTCGCAGAGCAAGCCTACGAATGGGTGCGTGCCTGCCTGCGCTCGCCGAGCGAAATGTATTACGACCACATCCGCCTGCACGGCGCGATTGACCCGACGCTGTGGAGCTACAACCAGGGCACGATAATTGGCGCCGGCGTGCTGCTCTACCAGGTGACCGGCAACGGCGCCTACCTATACGAGGCGCGCCAAACCGCCAAGGCAGCACTCGCCTACTTCACGATTCCGCGCTTGCTCTCGGAAAACCCGTTCTTCCCGTCGGTCTACTTCCGCAACCTGATGTACCTCGACTCGGTCACGCACGATCCGCCGGGCTCGAAGCTCGCCCAAGAATACGTCAACAGCGTCTGGGTCCACCAGCGCCTGAGCGACAACCTGTTCGCATTCGGCTCGCCGCCGTCAACGCAGTTGCTCGATCAAGCCGCAGTCGTGCAGATCTATGCGCTGCTGTCCACGCCGGCCAGCACGTACTTCTGAGCGGCATGCCCCCTGCGCGCGCGGGGGCATCGGGCTTTTGGGTTTGGAATAGCCGTCCGTGGCGAGGCGCGAACCGAGCATGCCCAGCACGCGCAGGGGGAGCATCGCGATTTTGGAGGACTTGACACACCCCTGAGCGCGGCGAGGCAAGGCCGAGTAGGCTAGGCAGCAGATGACTGCCGACGCCGCCAACATGGTCACCGCCGAGGGCCTACAAGAGCTCGAAGCCGAACTGGCTGCGCTCGAGGGCGAGGGTCGTCGTGAGATCGCCGAGCGCATCAAAACCGCGCGCGAGTGGGGCGATCTCAAGGAGAACAGCGAGTATCACGACGCCAAGAACGATCAGGCGCATCTGGAGACGAAGATCGCGAAACTTCGCGAGCGGATCTCAGCCGCCGAGGTGGTGGAGGCTACGCAGGTCAGCGACGGCGCCGTCGCGTTCGGCTCGACCGTCGTGGTCCGCGACGAGGCGGGCAAGGAGCGCAGCTGGCAGATCGTCAGCTCGCACGACGCCTCGCCGTCAGACGGGCGGCTGTCGGCGGACTCGCCGGTTGCCCGCGCGCTGCTCGGACGTCGTGCCGGCGAGCGGGCCGCCGTCGTCCTCCCCAAGGGTGAGAGCGTCCTCACTGTCGTCAGCGTCGCCTGAGGCCAGCGGGGCGAACAGCTCGCTCGCCGGGTTGGCGTCCAGGTGGTCGAGGTTCGCGGTACCCATGCCCAAGGACGGGTCGATATGTGGCCGCGCAGTTGCACGTCGTGCCGCGGCTTCCTCCTTGCGCCGGTACAGGCGCTGGTCCGCCAGCTGCAGGATCGAAGCCGGGTCGGCCACCTCGGCCGGGATCATCACCGAACCGTGTGAGGCGGTTATCGAAAAGTTGGGGGCGTGCTCGCAAAGCGCTGCGACGCTCAGCACCACGAGGTTCTCCTCGTGGCGCTGCGAGCGGTCGAACAGCACACAGAACTCGTCGCCGCCCATCCGGTAGGCGCTACCGTGCGGCTCGACGGTGCCCTTCAAGCGTGCGCTCAAGCGCACTAGCAAGGTGTCGCCGGCCGGGTGGCCGAAGGTGTCGTTGTAGAGCTTGAAGCCGTCGAGGTCGTAAAGCACCAGCTCCCACGGCTCGTGCCGGTTGGCCGACTTGCAGGCCAGGCGCAGATCGCCCATCAGCAGGCGCCGATTGCCAAGCCCAGTGAGCGGGTCGGTGAGCGACAAGCGTCGCGAGTGGGCGAGCAGCACGAGGTTCTCGCGTAGCGTGAAGATCAGGTGCACGCCGACGGCCAGCACCGTCGCTCCGGCAAGGATCAGCGCGGGCAGAGTGAGGCGTGGCCCGAGGTTGCCGTACACGAGTACCCCGAGTGCGCTGAGCAGGGCAAGCGCCGGCACCGACATCATCTGCCAGCTCTTCATGTGCCGCGGCTGCACACGCGTCGTCGGCATCCAGGCGGCGGTCGCCAGTAGGATCGCGGCCAGCGGCCACAGGCATTCGAGCCACGTGCCCGAATGGTAGGAGTCGGTCGCCGTCTGGTAGACGTACGTCGAGTCCGCGATGCCGCTGACGAGCATGCTGAGCGCGATCAGCAGCCACATGTTGCCGGCGCGCCAACCGGTGATCGAGAGCGCGCCGACGGCGAACATCATCAGCAGCATGTCGCCGATCGGGTAGGCCAGCGAGACGACGATCGAGCTGTGCGTGCCAGTGGCGCCGTTCAGGATCGGTGGCAAGATCAGGGCCGCGGCGACGCTTGCGGCGCTGAGCCCGGCGATCAGCCCGTCGAGCCACATGCCAATGCGTAGCTCGCGTAGGTGGCGCCTGGCGAGCAACCCGAGGGCGACGTAGAAGCACGGGTACATCGCCAGGAAGAGCACGTCGGCGAAGGAGACGCTGCCGCCGGCTTCGGCGCTCGTGCCTTCGATGTAGAGCGAGTAATACAGTTCGCCAAGGCTCCAAGAGAAGAGGCCTGCCCCCATCGTCAGCCAGGCCGCGCGGTCCTCGCGCACCGACGCGCCGCGCGCCAGCACGACCACCGCCGAGCCGAGCATCAGGATGTTGTAGATCCAGTTCTGAAAGAGACCCTCGCCCCCGGGCCCGCCGAAGCCGACGGTCGTGTGCAGGGCATACACACCCAAACCTCCGATCAGGGAGGCCAGGACGAGCGTCGAGGGATGGAGTCGAGGTAGTGCGCGCATCGGGTATGCGGGTTGCCACTTACATCGGCTATTCCGGGGAAAACCCTGAGCGGATCAGGGGTTTTGGCACGGGTTGCACATCGTCTGGAAGCAGCCGCCGTGCGGCAGAGGAGCGTGTGGCTCAGATCACCAGTCGTTAACAGGGGTATCCGGCGTGGTCAATCGGCCAGCGCGCGGCCGATGCGCAGCGTGAACTTGCCCGGCTTGCGCTTGTACAGGCGGGCCCCAAGCGTGAGAGCGCGCTTGCGCAGACGCCGGCGGCGTTGCTCGATCCGCTTCAGCAGCTCGGCCTTTGCCGCCGTGTCTGTGCCGAAGGCCTCAGGGTGTCCTTCGACGTAGGCACACAGCATCCACAGATCGTGCTCGCTGCCGAGCAGATCGCCAAGGCGGTCGGCGCGGCGCGTAGCGCGACGCGCGCCCTTGGCCTTCTTGGCGCCGAGCATGTCAAGCGCGTAGTAAAGGCTCTTGACACGCTTGCGCCAATCGTGCACGTTCTGCTCGTCGCGCCCGTGCTCGCGTGCGCAACGCGCGTAGCGGTGGCGACCTTCGCGGTAGACACGCCGCAGGCCTGGGGAAAGCGTGACGAAATCGATATCGACCAGGCTCCAGCGCGCCAGCTGATCGCGCATCGCGGCAATGTCCGCAAGCACCTCGTCGATGTCCGACGGCTGGCTGTTGCGCAGACACTCGCGCTGTAGTCGCTCCTCCAGGCGCCGGATCCCCTCGCGCCTTTGCCCGTTCCCCGTGGAGGGTCCCCGTGAGGGAGCGAGCGCGCGCGGGTGGCGCTCGACCAGAGTCTCGAAGCGTCGCAAGTCGCACATCGGCGTCGCGCGCCCCTGCCAGGCGCCGGCCGGCGCTGCGCAGCGACGCATCGACGTGGGCGAACTCCGGCTCGCCGAGCTCGTCGCGCAACAGTCGTGCGAGCGCGCGCATGCGCTTGATCGCCTTGCGCGCCTCGTGCACCAGCTCGGCGGGGTCCGCCGGATGCGAGCCCGCCCCATCGTCCTCAATTGGGTTGCTTCCAATAGCCAAAGTGCACCTCCGCCAACTTGGAGGCTATAGCGATTGTGTGCGACCGCCAATGTGGAGGTTTACGGCCCTTGGCAAGGCGCTCCCCACAACGAGGCGATCGCCGCGAGAATGCTCTTATGTCGAAATTGCCCGCGGCGCGTTGGTGGACGGTGCGCAGCACCCACAGCAACAAGCCCGCGACCTATCGCTGTCCTATCTGCGGGCGGCACCTGCCGGCGCTCAGCGAGCACGCGCTGATGTTCCCCGAAGACGACAAAAGCCGGCGTCGCCACGCCCACACGAAGTGCGTGCTGGCGGCGCGTCAGCGTGGGGAGCTGCTGCTACGCGAAGACTGGCTGCGCACCCAGCCGCGACCGCCATCGCTGTGGCGGCGGCTGCTGGGACGCGTCAAAGGGGAGTAGCGGTGCCGCTGTCTTGGTCGAGAGGTGGGTAGTGAGTAGTCGAGGTGTAGGCGAGAGACGTCAGCCGTTGACGTGCACGTATTCCGGGTCGAACGCGCACGATCACGCGCTGTTCGCCAGGCTGGCGGAAGGGGTAGGACTCCTTGCCCATGTACTTCATCGCCAGCGAGTCGATGTGCTCGTCGGCCCCGTCGGTTGTGCGCTCTGCCACGCGCCCGCGGATCGTCACGTACTCGTACGGGTTCTCCATATTCTGTACGGTCAGCGTCACGCGCGGGTCGCGCTCCAGGTTGCGAGGCCATGCGCGTCCCTCGGCGGTGTTAAGCACCGGACGTCCGTCCTGCACGTCCACCCAGGCCGGTGCAGCGTGCACAGAGCCGTCCGGGCGAATGGTGGACACGAGCACGAAGTTCTTGTCTTTGAGCAGCTCCTCGGCGCGACCTTCGATCGCTTGGCTCATCGGATCCCCTTCCGGGTCGGAGTGGTCAGGGGCTCCGTATGAGCCCACGCGGAAGAATCTACCCGCCCGCGCGAGCGCTTATCCGCCGTTGCGCACAGAGGCGGCGGGGATCGGACCGAGCGCAACGAGGCGGCCGTTGTTCAGCTGGAAGCGCACTGTCTTTTCGCCGCTGGGTTTGCTGAGCGGATCGCCGGTTTTGTAGACGGGGTAGGCGAGCGTCACTTCGGTGTCGCTCTGGCCGACCACTTTGACGCTGGAGCTCGGTTCGCTCGTGTCGGTGCCGATGTAGCGCCCGTCCACGAAGAAGAAGGCCTGCTGGCCATAGCCGTCGCTCGATCCGGTACGGGTGCCGACGAGCACGCGCAGAGTTTGTTCAGGGCGATAGGTCAGAGGTTTCGCCGGCGGTGTACCCGTGCGCTTTGACGAGCGGCCACAGCCGCCCCAAGTCCTTCGCTGCCGGTCGATTCTTTGGTGAAGGCGGGGGCGCTGCTGGTACGCGTCGTTTCCACGCCGCCGGTCCCGTTCGTGCTGGTGGTGGTGCTAGGAGGCGTAGTGGTGGTGGGGGAGGATTTGGTCGTGCCGGTCGTGCTCGTACGCTGTGTCGCACTTTCGGAGGGCAGGGTGCTGGAAACGGACACGGTCTTCGTGCCTGAAGATCCACAACCGCCGGCCGCCAACACGGCCGCGGCCGTGGCGAGCAGCAGCGGTAGATGGTCAATTCTCGCGCCCATCGTCTCCCCCTATTTCGTCGTTGCGCTCCTCCCATCCTCGCATCGGTCTGCCCGTTGCGCGCCGGCTCAATCGCGCGGCAGGGCTCGCGCGAGACTCACCGTCCTCGACCTTGCGTGAGAGTGTCCGTCTCGCGGGAAAACTCTCCCAAACATTATTAGCGACTGCTAAGTATGCATCTCACGAGCCGATCCGCGAGCATGGGAGACCAGCTATGACAGCCCAAATCAAACCGACAAGCCGCAACTGGACGCTCGGGATCGTGTCGGTTGCGCTGTTCATGACCGTGCTCGACAACCTCGTAGTCTCGGTCGCGCTGCCCAGCATCCACCGCGACCTCGGCTCCTCGATTCAGGAGCTCGAGTGGACCGTCAACGCCTACGTGCTCTCCTACGCCGTGCTGCTGCTGACGGGAGCAGCATTGGGCGACCGCTTCGGGCGCAAGCGCATGTTCCTGATCGGGCTCGTCTGTGTTCACGGCGGCCTCGGCCGCCGCCGCGCTGGCGCCGACGAGCAATCTGCTGATTGCCGCGCGCGCCGTCCAGGGCGCTGGCGCCGCGATCGTCACGCCGCTTACACTCACGCTACTGGCCGACGCCTTCCCCGCTGAGCGCCGCGGACTCGCGCTCGGCGTGTGGTCGGGCATCTCGGGTACCGCGGTGGCGATCGGTCCGCTGGTGGGAGGCGCCGTCGTGCAGGGCATCTCCTGGCACTGGATCTTCTGGCTGAACGTGCCGATCGGCATCGTGCTTGTGCCCACTGCTGTGCGTCGCCTGTCGGAGAGCCGCGGCCCCTACGGCACGCTGGACCTGCCGGGCCTGCTGCTGGCTGGCACGGGTGCCTTCGGGATCGTCTTCGGCCTCGTGCGCTCGCAGTCGCTCGGCTGGACGTGCCCCGTCGATCCTGGCTTCGCTGATCGGCGGCGCTCTACTGCTTGCCGCGTTCGTCGTATGGGAGCGGCGCGCCCGCTACCCGATGCTGCCGATGAGCTTCTTCGCCAAGCGTTCCTTCGCCGTCACCAATGTCGTCTCGCTGAGCATGTACTTCGGCATGTTCGGCTCGATCTTCTTCCTCTCTCAGTACATGCAAAACGTGCTCGGCAACACGCCTCTGCAGGCGGGCTTGAAGCTGCTGGTGTGGACCGGCGCCTCGATGGTCGTGGCCCCGCTGGCCGGCATCTTCTCCGAGCGCTTCGGCTCACGGCCTTCATGGTGGCCGGGCTAACCTTGCAGGCGCTGGGGCTCGGCTGGCTCGCGGCGATCACCGCCACCCATGTGCCCTACACACACATGGTCATTCCGTTCATCATGGCCGGTGCAGGCATGTCGCTCGTCTTCGCCCCGTCAGCCAACGCGGTGCTCTCTTCCGTGCGAGTCGATCAAGCGGGCCAAGCCTCGGGCGCCAACAACGCGATCCGCGAGGTCGGAGGCGTCCTTGGTGTGGCGGTGCTCGCCTCAGTGTTCACGGGCTCGGGCGGCTACGGCTCACCGCAGGAGTTCGTCAACGGCCTGATCCCCGCCATGTGGGTCGGCGTGGCCGTGCTCGGCACCGGAGCACTGGTGGCTTTGCTGTTGCCGTTTCGCACGCCGCGCGCGGCCGAGGCGGCAGCGCTTGCCGCGAGCAGGAGCCGCGGTGCGGTCGAGCCGCCGATGCGGTGCTTGCCGGAGGCGCGGCATGAGCGTGGGTCTTCAGCAAACGGCGAGCCCGCCGCGCGGCGGGGCATCGGTTGCCCGGGATGCGCAGGCGGGGACGTCTCTCGTGAGCGCGCGCGCTACGGGGCAGATCGCTTGAGCGCCGGCAGATGCCGTGGTCGGCGTGCCCCCGCGACGCGGGGCACTCGTCGGCGGGTTCCGGCCGCCGAGCGGCGCGAGGCGCTGATCGCCGCCGCCGTGCACGAGTTCGCGCTCAGCGGCTTGCACGGCACGCCGGTGGACCGCATAGCGCGGCGCGTGGGAGTGGCCCAGCCGTACGTCTTCAGCCTGTTCGCAGGCAAGCGAGAGCTGTTCCTGGCAGCTGTCGAACAGTGCTTCGACCGCTTCGCCGAGACATTCACGCAGGCTGCCGCCGAATATCGTGCCGGGCGGCGCCGGGGATTGCGAGGACGTGCTGATGGCGATGGGACGCGCCTACAAGCAGCTGCTCTCGACCGACCGCGACTATCTGATGCTCCAGCATCAGGCCTACGCGGCCTGCGACGACGAACTGGTGCGTGCGCGCGTGCGCCGTCGCTATGCCGAGCTGGTGGCGCTCGCGGGCGAGCTCTCCGAGCCGAGCCCGAGCGCCTGGACGACTTCTTTCGCCACGGGATGGCCCTGAACGTGGCCGCCGCGATGGGCGTCGCCGAGCTATCTGCCGGCTGCTCGTGGGTCAGGCCGAGCTGGCGGGCCGGCTCGAGCGGGTAGCATCGACTGTGGCGATGTCCGATTCCACACAGGCACAGGTCCAAAAGCGCAGCCGCCGCGAGACGGCGCGCACGGGAGCGTTGGTCCTGCTCGCCGTGCTGATGACGCTGTTTGCCGTGCTCAACGTCAAACAGGTCGAGGTCAACTGGATCTTCGGCAAGAGCTCGACGCCGCTGATCATCGTGATCGTGGTCTCGCTGCTGGTGGGAATATTGCTCACACATTTCGCCGAGCTGCGCTACCGGCGCAGGCGCTGAGCCCTCACCTCGGTCTGCTGACCTGCGCGTCCGCAAGTGAGCTTGCTACTGCTGTTCGGTCCTCAGGCCACCTTCTCGGCGGCGCGCTGCTCGGTCACGATCTGCGCAGCCTGCTCGGCGCCGAGGAACGGCGCCAGCACCACATAGGCCAGATAGTCCGATAGCTCGGGAAGCGCGCCGGTCCCACCGTCGGCGGTTTGAGCAGTAGATCGTGTGCCATATGGCGCCTTCGATCCCCTCCTGGGCAAGGCCCGTGAGCGGCGGGCCCGGGGCGCCTGCGGTGAGCCTGGCGGCGACCTCGCACGCGAGCTGCGCGACCAGGTCGACGGCACGCTGTCCCATCGCAAACACGCCTGTGGCGATCGTCTGGGTGTAGGCGGGCCGCGCGGCGAAATAGCGCATCATGCGCTCCAGCGAGCGGCGCACCGCGGTGGGCCATTCCGAGTGAGGTGAGGCCAGGGTCGGAAACGGTCTTGCGCACCTCCTCGCTGAGCTGCTCGATCGCCGCAAGGAAGCATGCCTCCATGTCGTCGAACAGGTCGAAGAAGATGTCGATCGAGACACCCGCCTCGTCGGCGATCCGCATCGGCGTCAGGTTTCCATAGCCTTCGAGTGCCGCCAGCTCCAAGTGCGCTGCGCAGCACGCGTCGCACGTTCGTCCTCGTGCTCGACCTCGATGTAGGCCTCGTTCGGTACCGCGCGCAGGCGCACCCCAAGCGGGCTCGGCTCGGCGGTTCTGAACACGAGCGTCCAGCTCAGCATGTCTTCCACGAGCTCAGGCATCTCCTCGGTGCGCTGCTCGAGCAGGCGCACGAAAGTCGCGCGGCGCAGGCCGCCCACGATCGCCCGCGCGACGGGCTCGGGCAGTGGCGCCGCATCCGGTGCGTGCGCGAAGCTGGCAGCGAGGCGCTGCTCGAAGATGCGCATCGTCTCGGTCAGCCGCTCCCAACCGGCCGGGCCGGCCGAGGGAGCGTCCACGAGCATTAGGCGCGCGCCCTTGGGATTGCTCGCTGACAACCTCGGCGAACCTGCGCAGCGCCGCGCCCATGCGCTGCTCGAGCGTGCCTTCGGTGGAGCGATAGCCGGCGGCGATGTGCACCAATGGCTTGACTTGCGATCAGAGTCGAGCGTTGCCAGGAAGCACTCTTCCTTGTTGGCGAACTGCTCGTAGAAGGCACGTCTGGAGACCCCTGCGAGCATGACCACTTGCTTGACGCTCGTGCGCCCATAGCCGCTGGCCGCCACCGCCTCGATCATCGCGCCGTACATGCGCTGCGCTGATTCTTGGCGACCTCCGGCGGCTTCATCTGATGGGGCCCTCGGAAGCGCTCATACAGCGGCCGCCATGCCCGCCGGTCGCACCGCGACCGAGTGGTCCACTCGTCCTCTGTCCGACGCCACTTCCTCGTTTACCGGCGCCATTGGCCTGAGTGGCCTCACCGCGTTTGGAATTCGGGCGTGCCCGCGCGGAGGCTGTCGAGGCGCCAACGCGCCGCCAGGGTTCTTCCCGCCCTCCGTCAACGTGTTCTATCTCCTCGAATGCTTATAGCCCCTCGACTATCAAGGAGTCTTGGAAACAATATCATTCCATGTCAGAGATTTATTGTCTACCACATGCCGCGCCTGGCTCACAGCGGGATCTCAAGCACTTGGAGCCGTACAGCACGTCCGTCATCGCTAGTGCAGCAGCGCCCTCAGCACCAAGATCCCGATGCCCATGCGTTGCCCCGACGAGCACCTCGAACACCAGCTCCAGCGGTCGGGCGTGCGAGCGAATGCCCGCCGCCAGCTCGAATGCGATCAGGCTCGCCACAGTGGTCCAAACAGCAGCCGTTACAGCCGGTGGTCTGGCTGGCGCCCGTGGCCCAGGCGACCAATAGCGCCAGCAGTGGCAGGCTCGCGCCCTTGGCGATCGCCCAGTCGCGGCTGAACGTCTGCCACAGCTCCGCCCAGCTGAAGCTCTCGTGCTCGTCCAGGCGCAGCCCAAGCACGTCGGAGTAGGAGTGGGCGAACCAGTAGAGCACCACGGCGATGCGCCGCCGAGCCGATCGTCTCTGGGTAGGTGTCGCGCAGCCCGCTCTCGGCGGCAAGCAGCGCGCCGAGCGTGATCAGTCCGTAGACGGCGCCGGCAGGATTGCGCTCCGGCACGATCCAGGCGGCGAGACGCTCGGCCACGCTTTGGCTCGCGCGTGTATCGGTTGAGCGGTCGGGTATCACGCTTGGCGCCCAGCTTAGGGTGTAGACCCACAGACTGCCTGCTGACACCAACCGCCGGGCAATCCGCGATCATTCAGGCCAGCGTTGAGCACCGTCACGACCTCGCCCATGCCACTTCCTGCGCCCGATGGTGCTCCTCCGGGGTCGCCTCCGCCTGAGCCACCGCGCCGTGGCTGGTGGTTGGCACGACGTTTTCTGCTGGCGCACGCTCTGCATCGTGCGTTCGCGGGTGCGGGCGACCTACATGGTGATTCGCAACGAGGTCAACAAGGTCGTCAGCGCGCTCGGGCAGAACAAGCCGGTGAAGGTAACGCCGAAAGTGCTGATTCCCACGAGCACAGGCGCACCCGAGACGCTGCTGCTGGTCGGCAACGACGAACGCAAGGCTCCCAAGGACAACCCGTCGGGAGCGGTGCTGCCGCACTCCAACGAGATGCTGCTGGTGCGCATCGACCCGAGCAAGCCGACGATCTCGATGCTCTCGATCCCGCGCGAGCTGCGCGTCACCTTTACCGCTCCCACCGGCGAAGTGATCACCAACCGCATCAACTCCGCCTACACCTACGGCTACGAGGACGGCGGTGGTACCTCGGGCGGCGTCAAGCTGATGCTCGAAACGATCAAGAGCCTGCTCGGCATCACCGTCAACCATGTGTTCGTCACCGACTTCAAACGCTTCGAACACGCGGTGGACGAAATGGGTTGCGTGTACATGACGGTGGACAAGCGCTACTACCACAGCAACAGCGAACCCGGCGCCGAACAGTACTTCGAAATCAACCTGGAGCCGGGCTATCAGCGCCTGTGCGGCCAGCAGGCGCTCGAATTCGTCGCCAACCGCCACGAAAGCACTTCGCTGATTCGCGACGCTCGCGACCAGCGCTTCCTGCTGGACGCCAAGGCGCAGTACGGCTCCACACTCTTTGAAAACCGCGAAAAGTTCGAGAAGGTTCTCGGCAAGGCGGTGCAAACCGATCTACACGGCGAAGAACAGGTGCTCGACCTACTAGAGCTATTGGCCGAATCGGCCGGCAAGCCGGTGCGCCAGGTGCCCTTCCACGTCAACCTGCTTCCCACGTACGACACCGCCACGCCGCAGCAGTTGCAAGAAGCGGCGCACTCCTTCCTGGCCGGCACGTCCGCGATCCCCAAGCACAAGCTCAACAGCGCCGTGCGTTCCGTCAAGGGCTCGCATCATTCCGCCGCCTCCGCGCTGTCGCTTCACGCCCACGCCGAGCTCGACGGTGGACCAAGCCTTGGTCGCGGCTCCGCGCCTGCCGTTCCCGTTGGAGGCGCCCCAGTATCAGAAGACTACTGCCGAATCCGCCCCGGATGAACTGCTGCTCTACGGCATCCAGAGTCCCAACGGTCGCCACCGCTACCCCTCGTATGTGATCGTCGTCGACGACGGCGAACTGGGCCAGTACTACGACATCCAGGGCAGCACCTGGACCGGCTTGCCGCTATTGAGCGATCCGAGCCAGAGCGTTCGCATCGGCTCGCGCACTTACAGCCTCTTCTACGACGGCGAACACATCAAGACGGTCGCTTGGCGCGAAGGTCGCGGCATCTACTGGATCGAAAACACCTTGACCTACAGTCTCTCGCCCGAAACGATGGTGGCGATCGCCCGCACCACGCGGCCCGTCGGTAGCTCGAGCGCGACGGTGCCGGCGGTGAGCGCGGCCCCACACCGGCTGGCCGTGGCCCTGCCTCCGCCGAGTGCCGCCGGCACGAGCAGCAAAGCCAAGATCGAAGCCGCGATCGCCCTACTCAGCCTCGTGATCGTGGTGCTGCTGGGACTGCGCCTGCTCTACCGCCAACGCGAGCTGAAAATCTTGCGTGCGCAGGTTGCCGAGGCGATGGCGCTCGAAGCTCGCCGGGCTACGCGGCTGCGTGCCCGTGTCGGCGTAACCAGACGCCCTCCGCTCGAGGCGGCGCCGAGCAGCAGCCGGTCGGCTGCCGGCGGCGAGCCGGTGGATGTCAACAGCTGAGAAGGCCGAGGCGCAAGCCGACGCGGGGACTCGAACCCCGGACCCCCTCCTTACCATGGAGGTGCTCTACCAGCTGAGCTACGTCGGCGCGAGCCAAGATCCTACCGCGTCGGTGACCTTGCTCTGAGCCGGCTTTGCGAACGTGCGTTCGCAAATACCGTCCGGGTTGCTGAGTAGCTTTGTTGGCGTCTACGAAAGGGCGGGCTCGGCGGTCGGTAGGTGACGGCGGTCGGGACCTCGGCGTAAAGGAGGGCCGTACGAATGAGCGGACGCGGTAGCTGCGTCATGGCAGAGCAGGAGCGGCAGGCGGAGGGCGCGATCCTCGCTTTGCTGTTGAACTTCGAAGCGGGCAGTCTGTGGTCTGTGGAGGAGCTCAACCGCCAGCTGAGCACCTCGCGCCTGGAGGTGATCGACGGGCTGGCGAGCCTTCACGCGGCCGGCTTGATCCACCGGATCGGCGATTACGTCTTCGCGACGCGAGCGGCCTCCACTTTCGACCAGCTCGAGCTTTGAAGCCATGTGGAAGAAAGCTTTTCAGCTGATTCCCTCGAGCAGCTCGGCGGGGGAGGAGAGCTCTAGGCCGCGAGCGAGGATCACGATCGTCTCGAGTCGCGGCGAGCGCTTGCAACGCTCCAGCAGGCTGATCTCGGTTCGATGCAGGTCGCACACATCGGCAAGCGCCTCCTGGGAGAGCCCGACGCGCCTGCGATGGCGGCGCAGGTTGGCGGCGAACTGCTCGCGGACGGACTCCATAGACCACACTGTCGCTGGCCGCAGACGGAAGGTCTACAGACGAAAGTCGGCGCGTGGCCTCTAACCTCGCACTGCGGGTCTGAGTGATGGGTTCGGTCTGGAGCTTCCTGGCCAGGTTTGCACTGGCGCGGCCGTCATGCGGTCGCGACGGCATGCGCCTCATGGGAGGAGCCCACCGTCGTCACCGGAATACCCATGCCGGACACCTTGCTTGCCAGATCGAGCCTCAGCCAACGCGCCAATCGCGGGCTGGGGGTGGAGATGATGATCTCGTCGAAGCCATGCAGGTTGATCGCGTCTTCGATGGCTGCAACAGGGTCGGGGTCGCCGATCAGGCCTTCCACTTGCACCCCAGCTGCAGCGCTCAGCGCGGGAAGGTTTCGGTCGAGCATGCCACGCGCCTCGCCTGCGCCCTGGTCGCTCGGGTCCACCACCTTGTGCAGCCCATGGGTTGTGTTGGGCACAAGCAGCGCGAACGAGCAGGGGCCGCGTCGGGCACGCTCGGAGACGGCATCGAGCAATGGCTGGGTGACGGACGTCTTGTGCTCGACGACGAGCACTCTTGGTTGAGTGGCTTGGCTGGAGGACTCCATGGCTGGAACTCCCTTCCGATGGCTGCGCTTTGAGGTGGCGAGACTGATTGGGTCTCCTAACATTTAGTTACCCTTCCCGCGATGCGCGTGCACCTATCCGAGGATGAGATCGAAGTCCGGCTGACGACGGCCGAGAAGGCGCTCGGGCTGCTGCGCAACATCAAGGTCGCCCGCTCGGACCTCAGCGACGTGCAAGTTCTCGATGACCCGCTACGCGAGGTCATGCGCTCAGGCCTGAAGATCGGCCTGCGCTTGCCGTGGCTGTACTACGTCTGCCGCTCGATCCGCCTCGACCAGGCCTGGGCGGTGCGTCGCGGCGTCCCTGCGCTCTCGTTCGCCGTGCACAACCAAGGCGCCTTGGAGCGCGTCACGGTCAGCACACCTGAGGCGCGCGAGCTTGCCCGGCGTCTGGGAGCATGACTGCGAGAGATCGTTGGGCACAGAGATGGGTGGCGCAGACGCAAGTGGTGGGGGCAGGATTCGAACCTGCGTAGGCAGAGCCAATCGGTTTACAGCCGATCTCCTTTAACCACTCGGACACCCCACCAGGTGTCCCCGGCGATGAGCCGCGGGCGAGGAGCTGATTGTAGTGGCTGACCGCGCGGCGAGGTCGATCGGAGCGTCACGCCCCGCCGCGACAATCGGCTCCCTCAACTAGCCTCGCGCAGTTCCTGGGCCTCAGGTAAGGCCTGCAGCTTCTTCAGCGTGCGGCTCTCTATCTGGCGGACTCGCTCGCGTGTGATGTTGAAGGCTCTGCCGACCTCGTCGAGTGTGCGTACGCGGTCGCCGGCGATGCCATAGCGCATTTCCAGCACCTCGCGCTCGCGGCGGGGTAGGGAGGCAAGCACGCGCCCCACGCTCTGGCGGCGCAGCTCCTCCGCGGCGAGATCGAACGGCGAGGCCGCCGTCGCGTCCTCGACGAAGTCCGCCAGCGCCGAGTCTTCCTCGTCGCCGATCGGCTTCTCCAGGGACACGGGTTGTTGAGCCATGCGCAGCACCTCGCGCACCTCGCCTGTGGAGCACTCGAGCTCGGCTGCTATCTCCGCCGGGGACGGATCGCGGCCGAGTCGCTGGATCAGCGCGCGCTCGGCGTAGATGACGTTGTTCAGCCGTTCGGTCATGTGCACGGGAATACGGATCGTGCGACCCTTGTCGGCGATCGAGCGCGTGACCGACTGGCGGATCCACCAAGTGGCGTAGGTCGAGAACTTGTAGCCGCGTCGGTAATCGAACTTCTCCACGGCCCGGATCAGGCCGAGCGAGCCCTCCTGGATCAAGTCGAGGAAGGTCATGCCTCGTCCGACATAGCCCTTGGCGATCGACACCACAAGTCGCAGATTGGCCTCGATCATCTGCTGCTTGGCCGCCACCTCGCCGCGCTCGATGCGCTTGGCAAGACACACCTCCTCCTCGGCGCTCAGCAGCGGTACGCGCCCGATCGCGTGCAGATACAAGCGCAAAGAATCAAGGCTCGGATCGACTGTCAGATCGATCTCGGTCTCGCGCAGCTCATCCAAGCGCGAGGCGACGAACCCCCGTTCGTCGCCCTCGTCGAGCTCGGTCCTCACCTCTTCGGACTCGGCCACGGAAGTCTCCGCGGCCATCAGCAACCCCTCAGTGTTCTGGCTCATAGCCGGACCCCCCAGGATCCATGTGGCTCCCCGTCGGAGCTTCTCCGCTCCGACCTCCCCGTCTTTGACTACCTGCCTCCTTGCGAATGCACTCTGCGGTGTTGGCGTTTGCGCCTCATGCGCTCGCCCGAACCACAACCCGATCAAATCTCCCTATCGATTCGAAATTACGACCGGATTGATACCAGATATGGGGGTCGGCGGGCGCCGGTTGACACGACAAGTACAGGCAAGTTAGGCAACGAGCAAAGCCAAGCAATCAACAACATGCAACCACGTGGTTGCATGTTGTTCAAACCAGGAACCTAGCGGTGGCGGGTGCCAGCGGAGCTGCGTGGACACGGCACCGTTACGCCCGCGCCATCGTTGAAGCTGAGGTGTACCGCGAAGGGGAAGCCGCCGCGCGGGCAGCTCTTGGGTGCAGGATGCCGCGAGGACGGAAGTTGACGATCCTGCCGTCGATGTCTTCGTATGCTGTGACTCATCGACAGCGAGCCGCCGAAGCTTGCGTATCTGCCGAGGAGTACAAGGCAGCGCGGTCGCTGCCGTAAATCGTCCCATACTTGACCGACCTGTACGCCTTGCCGGGAGAGGCGGCCGAGCGCAGACGATGCTCGCCGAGCGAGCGCTCGCCTGCGCGCAAGGCTTGGGGCCGGCGCACCGGCACGAGCTGATCGTGACGGCGATGGCCAGCTTCTATTTGTCCGCGCCGGAGGCGGGTGCGGGCGAGGCGGCCGTCGTCGCGTGCCGTGCTGGACATGTCTGGCGCGCCCGGCGCTGGCGATCTTCAAGGGGCGGGGGGTTGAGCGCGTGTACTACGCTTGCCGGGAGCATGCCCGCAACGACAGACATGCACCCAGCCTCACGCTTGCCGCAGGCCATCACTGAGGACGTCCAAGCCCGCGCCCCGTCGATCCCGGTCGCCCTCTCGCGCGTAGGAGTAACCGGAGTCGAGAAGGTCATCCGCATCCGCGAGGAGCTGTTCTATGCACGCCTGGAGTGCTACGTGGACTTGGGCTCGGCGCAGAAGGGCGCGCACATGTCGCGCTTTGACGAGGTCGTCAACGAGGCGATCGGCGAGGTCGTGCTGAAAGAGGCGCCGTTTCGGGCAGAGACGCTGGCGCAGCACATAGCCGAGCTGGTGCGCGAACGCCAGGGCGCCGAACAAGCGGAGGTCACGATCGCCGCACGCTACCCGGAGCACAAGCCGGCCCCGGTCTCGGGCGTGCCGACACAGGAGATCTACACGCTGTTCGGCCGCGCCGTAGCTTTGCCGACGGGCACGCGCCGGCTGGTGGGGGTAGCCGCCACGGGCATGACCGCGTGCCCCTGCGCACAGGAGCTGGTGGCCGCCCGAGCGCGCGAGCGCTTGCGGGCTGAGGATTTCAGCGAGGAGCAGATCGAGAAGGTGTTCGAGAGTGTGCCGGTTGCGACCCACAACCAGCGCGGGCTAGGCACGCTGCACATCGGCTGCCCCGAGGAGTGCGAGGCTGAGATCGAAGCGGCAACCCTGCTGGAAATCGTCGAGGGCTCGATGTCCTCGGAGATCTACGAGTTGATGAAGCGCACAGACGAGGTCGAGGTCGTGGAAAAGGCCCACCGCCGCCCCCGCTTCGTCGAGGACTGCGTGCGCGAGATGATCGCCGCCACGGTCGAGCGCTTCCCAGGTTTGCCGGATGGCGCTTTCGTCTCAGCGCGTCAGGAGAACCTGGAGACTATTCACCAGCACAATGTGATCGCGGAGCGGTATGGGCTTATGGCCGAGTTGCGGGGGGAGATTCAGACGCAGCGCCCTGCGGCGTATCAGACGACGCTGGACGAGTGGCTCGGCGGAAGTAGTCGAGGCCCTGAGAGCACCGTGATCGCCACCATCAGATAGACGAGCAGCGAGACCCAAAGAGGGGGTCCGGGCACGGCGATCACAGCAAGGATCGCCGCGATCTGCACGCAGGTCTTGAGCTTCCCGAACATCGAGGCTTCGATCACGACCCCTGAGGAGGTGGCGTTCATGCGCCACATCGTCACGGCCAGCTCACGAGCGATGATCACCATCGCCACCCACCCTTCCAGGCGGTCGAGCGATACAAGCGACAGCAACGCCCCAACGATCAAAAGCTTGTCGGCAAGGGGATCCATCAGCTTGCCGAACGTCGTGATCGAGTCGCGCGAACGGGCAAGGTAGCCGTCGATGAAGTCGGTCAGCGAGGCCAGAGCGAACACGATGGCGGCTAGCACGTCGCCGGACGGCGTGTTGCCAAGTAGTGCGACGACCAGCACCGGCACCAGCATGATGCGCAGCACCGTCAACAGATTGGGGAGGTTCAAGGGCATCATGGCTGGCTATTATGGCGTCCAAGCCCGGGCACGCTTATGTGTCCGGGAGCCGACCGGCCCGCTAGGGTGTGCCCATGCCCTTGATCCCGATGGTCATAGAGCGCACCGCGCGAGGCGAGCGCGAGTTCGACATCTTCTCGCGCTTGCTGAATGAGCGCATCATCTTCCTCGGCACGCCGATCGAAGATCAGGTAGCCAACCTGGTCGTGGCCCAGCTCCTGCACCTGGAGTCCCAGGACCCCGACAAGGACATCTCGATCTACATCAACTCCCCAGGCGGCAGCGTCTATTCGGGCCTGGCGATCTACGACACGATGCGCTTCGTCAAGCCAGACATCCACACGATGTGCGTTGGTGTGGCGATGTCGATGGGCTCGCTGCTGCTGGCAGGCGGCACCAAGGGCAAGCGAGCAGCGCTGCCCAACTCGCGTATCCTCATCCACCAGCCTTCGGCTGGCTTTGAAGGCCAGTCGACCGACATCGAGATTCATGCCCGCGAGATTCTCAATGTGCGTGAGCGACTCGATGACATCTACGCCGAAAACACGGGCCTATCCAAGGAGCAGGTGCGTGAAGACATGGAGCGCGACCGCTTCTTCACGGCCGAGCAGGCTTTGGAGTACGGCCTGATCGACCGCGTGCTCGAGCCGCACTGAACGTCGCCTAACCGTGCGGCGCGCGCGGAGCGATTCTGAGTCGTGCGTCCCGTGTTGGCTTTTGCGGGGTCGCCTCAGGCGATCGAGTGCTCGATCGAGCCGAGATGCTCGATCTCGATACGCACGATGTCGCCGGAGCCAAGGAAGCGCGGCGGGTCGAGGCCCATGCCGACGCCGCTCGGCGTGCCGGTGAGGATCAGGTCGCCGGGCGAGAGCGTGCAGGTCTCTGAGATGAACTCGACGAGCTCGGGAATCTTGAAGATCAGGTTCGAGGTGGAGGAGTCCTGGCGTAGCTCCTCGTTGATCCATGTGCGTAGCCAGAGTTCGTGCGGGTCGGGAATCTCGTCGGCGGTCGTGATCCAGGGACCGTAGGGACAGAAGCCGTCAGCCCCCTTGGCGCGCGTCCACTGCACCTCGCGCCCCTGCAGGTCGCGGGCAGTGAGGTCGTCGGCGACGGCGTAGCCGCCCACCTGTCCGTCCGTGCCTATCACAACCGCGAGCTCGCCCTCGTAGTCGAGGCGTTTGACGACGGCTGGGCAGCGCACCGATGCGCCGGGCGCCACGACGGAGGCCGGCAGCTTCGTGAACACCAGTGGCGCCTCGGGAGCGGCGCCGCCGGTCTCGGCGATGTGGTCGGCGTAGTTGAGGCCGATGCCGAAGATCGCACGCGGCTCGGGGACAGGGGCAAGCAGCGTCACGTCGCTGAGCGCGAAGGACGGCCCGTCGGCTGCGGGCGCACCGGGGTCGCGGAGGCGGTCGAGCAGCGTGAAACGCTCGTCGGCGTAGGCCACGACCTGCGCACCGCGCACCTCGCCCGCGCGTGCATGAGAGTTGCCGGGTGCAAGGAAGGTGGCGAGACGCATCGGCTGGGAAGCCTAGCGGGAGTGAGCGCCACTTTATCGAAGCGGGACTCAGCCTCCTCCCACACTATTGTCGGCAGGCGAGATGAGCCGTCTCACTTCCACAGAGCGCGTCGCGCTCCCTGCGATCGCGATCTTGACGGCGATCGCGGGCGCGGCCAACTATGGACAGTGGGCGACAGTGCCGCGCTTTGCTGTAGCGACGCTGGCGCTCGCGGGCCTGGCGTGGGTCATGTCGTTCGCCACCGAGCAGCTCGGCGAGCGCTTCGGGCCGGCGGTCACGGGAATGATGCAGTCCACGCTCGGCAACCTGCCGGAGCTGTTCGTGGTCATCTTCGCCCTGCAGAAGGGCGAGCTGATCGTCGCGCAGACGGCGATCATCGGCTCGATCTTCGCCAACGCGATGCTCGTGCTTGGCCTGGTGATCGTGGTCGGTGCACTGCGCGCCCCCGACGGCGTGATGCGCTTCTCCCATCGGCTGCCACGCGACACGACGACGCTGCTGCTGGTGACGGTGTTCATCATCGTGCTGCTAGGCCTATCGCTCGCCTCGCACGATCCAGCCAGCCATCACGTGGACACGATCTCGGCGGTCGGGGCAGTGAGCCTGCTCGTGGTATACCTCGCCTGGGTCGTGCCCTACCTGCGCGCCGACAAGTTGCCCGGGGCAGAGGAGGACACTGCCGAGCCCGAGCGCGCCGGCCCGCGGCTGTCCCTGCGCCTGACGCTGGGGCTACTGTTCACAGTCGGCGTGGCCTCGGCGTTCGTCTCCGACTGGTTCGTAAACGGGCTGGAGCCGGCGATCATCCAGCTGAAAATCTCCCAGGCGTTTGCGGGCCTGGTGATCGTGGCGATAGCCGGCAACGCGGTCGAGCACACGGCTGGGCTCGTGCTCGCCTGGAAGGGTCGCTCGGACTTGGCGATCTCGGTCGTCAAGAACTCGGTGGCGCAGATCGCAGCGTTCCTGTTCCCGCTGCTCGTGCTGGTCTCGTTCCTGCTCGCCACGACGCTGACATTCGCGCTCGCGCCGGTTTACATAGGTGCGCTGCTGGTGATGGCGCTGGCTATGTGGCAGATCACCGGCGACGGCGAAGCGGCGGCGTTCGAGGGCTGGGCTCTCGTCGCGCTGTACGTGATCCTGGCGACACTGACGTTGTACGAGTGAGGCTCAGCTTTAGACACGTAAAGCCTCAGCCTTTCAACAGCCCACCCACAAGCGCCCCGGCGACGCCGCCGGTGGCGGCCGCTGCGCCGGCATTGTTGTTCTCCACGCCCTCCTGCGGTGAGATGAACATCGTCTGGATCGCAAGGCGCCCAGGCCCGGTAAAGCGGTTCCAGGTGAGCTTGCCGCCGCCGCCGAACATGCCCGACTTCAGCCCCATCGTGATCGCCTCAAGCTTCACCGTAGGGTCCTTGTACAGCCAAGCGCCAGGCTCGACGTCGAGCTGCTCCCCGGCGTCGAGCGCGACGACAAACACGTTGCCGTGTCCATGCAGCCAAACCAGCGCGTCGCCGTTGGTCGCGCGGAACTTGTCCATGAAGAAGCCAGAGCCGCCCAACAGCATGCTCTGCACGCCCTGAATCCGCTCGAAGCTGTAGTCGAGGTTGTCGGTAGCTGCGACGAACTGGTGCTCGCGCACGTCGAGCCCTTCGCCCTGGCGCAGGTGCAGTGGCACGACTTGCCCGGGCGAGTCGCGCGAGAACGCGATGCGCCCGGCGCCGGCCGTACGCGTCACGAAGAATTCCATGCCCGCGATCTTGCGCTTGACACCGCCCGGAAGCTTCTTCAGCTCGACGTTGACCTGCGTCTGCTTCCAAAGCAGCACGTGGTGCTCGAACATGACGCTCGCCTGTCCAACCTCGACCTGCAGCTCGGGCACCAGCCCCCCGCGAATGTGGTAGGTCACGCCCGCAAAAGTTTCGTCTTGGACGACCGCCTCGATCGGCTCCGGCAAGTGCATGGCTTATGTCTCCTTCTCGCGGATTGCCTAGGCGACGAGTCCACGTGTCGCCTGCAACACGATTATCGGCAGTGGTCCGCCGGACGTTAGCTACGCCGAGGGCACGGGCGCGCTAGACTTTGCTCAACCTCGCGCCTGGGCGGGGTTTTTCTTTCGTCCGGGCGCGCTCGTCGACAACCACCCAGGGATCTTTTTTAGCCATGGCTCGCGGAGACGTTCGAATCGCTATCACCCTCGCCTGCGAGGAGTGCAAGCATCGCAACTACCAAACAAATAAGTCCAAGCGCAACAACCCCGACCGGGTGAGCTTGCGCAAGTACTGTCGCTGGTGCCGCCGGCACACCAGCCATCGGGAGACTCGCTAGCGCGGGAGCGCTGCCGTGGCTCGTGACCGCAAGCGTGCAAGGCAACGTCGCTCAAGGCCCATCCGCGAGGGCGCGTCGACCCCATCCCAGAATCGCCCAGTCCGCGCCGACGTCCCGGCTGCACTCTCGCACGCGGGCGACGCCGACGAGTTCGATGCGGCGCTCATCGCCGGCGCCAGTGGCGTGCCGGTCGAGCAGCCCGTCGAGGCCGAGCGCAATGGCGAGGGTCTTCGCGATGGATCCTCAGCCGACCTGGTGCCCGCGGGCGGGGGACGCGGCGGGCGTAATGGCAGAGGCGACGAGTCGGTCCTCGACGAGCTGCCAGAGCCTGCGCCTCCAGATGGAGCGACTCCGGCTACCAAGCCATCGCAGCCGCTCCCGCGCCGCGCAATCGCCTTTCTGCGTGCCAGCTGGGCCGAGCTGCAG
This sequence comes from uncultured Solirubrobacterales bacterium, assembly GCA_963723175.1. GTDB lineage: Bacteria > Actinomycetota > Thermoleophilia > Solirubrobacterales > Solirubrobacteraceae > Palsa-744. Next base: position 478,769 of record CAVRPO010000008.1, read on the forward strand.
CGAGTCCAGTGGCCCGACCGTCGTCAGGTCACGCAAGCGACCGCTGTCGTCCTCGGTTTCGTCGCAGTTGCTGGGCTGTATCTCGGCGCCGCCGACTGGGTAGCCCAGAAGATCGTCAATTTCATTCTCTAGGCCAGCGCTTTCCTTCAAGTAGCGCCCGTAGCATCTCTCGTTTTGCTCTGTCTTATCCACCAATTCAAGCTGTCAGGAAGCTGAATGTTTCGTTGGTATGTAGTCAACACCTACTCCGGTCACGAGAACAAGGTCAAGCACAATCTCGAGCACCGCGTCATATCGCTGGGCCAGCAGCGTGCCGTGCGCACGGTCGTCGTTCCCACCGAGTCAGTCTCGGAGATGAAGGACAACCAGAAGATCACGGTCGAGAAGCGAACCATGCCAGGCTACGTGCTCGTCAACATGGAGCTCAACGAGGATTCCTGGGGTGTCGTTAAGGGCACACCGGGCGTGACCGGCTTCGTCGGCTCCTCGCAGGAGCCTGTGCCGCTCACCCAGGTAGAGGTCGATCGCTTGCTACACAAGGAGGTCGCGACCGCCCCGCGCACACGCGCCCAGTTCACGATCGGCGAGACCGTCAAGGTGGTCTCCGGGCCGCTGTCTGACTTCTCCGGAGAGATCTCCGAGATCAACGACGACGCCGCCAAGCTCAAGGTCCTGGTATCAATCTTTGGTCGCGAGACTCCCGTTGAGGTGGGTTTCGACCAAGTGAAGAAGCTCTAGGCGCGGGATAGATATGGCTAAGAAGGTATTGACAACAATCAAGCTGCAAGCGCGCGGCGGACAGGCGAGCCCGGCTCCGCCGGTTGGTCCTGCCCTGGGCCAGCACGGCATTAACATCATGGAGTTCTGCAAGGCCTTCAACGCGCAGACGCTGAGCGATACCGGCACGATCATCCCGGTCGTCATCACCGTCTACGAGGACCGCTCGTTCACGTTCGTGACGAAGACGCCGCCAGCGGCCGTGTTGATCCGTCAGGCGCTCAAACTGGAGAAGGGCTCGGGTGAGCCCAACCGAAACAAGGTCGGCAAGATCACCGACGCCCAGTTGCGCGAGATCGCCGAGCGCAAGCTCGCTGACCTCAATGCCCACGACGTCGACCAGGCGGTCAAGATCATCGCCGGAACAGCCCGCTCGATGGGTGTCGAGGTGGCGTCATGAGCGCTCACGGCCGTCGCCACAGAGAGGGTCTTCAGAAGATCGATCGCGATCGCGAGCACGCCCCCGCTGAGGCGGTCGCGCTGGTCAAGAGCCTCGCCAGCGCCAAGTTCGACGAGTCGGTTGAGATCCACGTGCGCACCGGGTTGAACGTGCGCCATGCCGACGAGCAGCTGCGCGGCACGATCGCGCTGCCCAACGGCTTGGGCAAGAACGTCAAGGTCATCGTCTTCGCCCAGGGCGAGAAGGCCCGCGAAGCCGAGGCTGCCGGCGCCGATGTCGTCGGCGCCCAGGATTTGGCCAAGCACATCGAGGAGGACGGCTTCGATGACTTCGACGTTGCGATCGCCACCCCCGACCTGATGTCCGTGGTCGGACGACTCGGCCGCATCCTTGGCCCGTCGGGCAAGATGCCAAACCCGAAGGTCGGCACCGTCACGATGGACGTCGCCAAAGCCGTCGAGGACTCCAAGTCCGGCAAGGTCGAGTACCGCACCGATCGCACCGCGATCGTGCATATGGTGATCGGCAAGGCCTCCTTCGACGAGCGTCAACTGCTCGAGAACTACGCGGCCGTCGTCGAAGAGCTCGTCCGCGCCAAGCCCTCAGCGGCGAAGGGTCGCTACCTGCGCACGATCACGATGACTTCCACCATGGGCCCCGGGGTCAAAGTCGACCCGGCGCGCACCCGCGACATCGTCGAAGAGGCGGCCGCGGCCTGATTTAATCAATGGCTCACCGCCCGAGACCCCCGGCGTCGCCGGCCGATCCGCGATCCGCGATCGGCATCGGCAGAGAAGACCGGGGCAGGTGGAGCGAGCGAAGGCGGTTCACCCCCGCTCTCGACGCCCCGCCGCACTCGGGCGTCTGAGTTCTTCAAAGAGAGCAAGGGATGAGATGAACCGAGAGCAGAAGGCAGCGACGATAGAGGCGCTCGCAACGGAGATAGACGAGTCACAGGCCGTCTTCGCCGTTGACTACCGCGGCATCTCGGTGGCCCAGGCGGCCGAGCTACGCTCCAGGTTGCGCGAGGCCGACGCCACTTTCCAGGTCGTCAAGAACTCCTTGACCGAACGCGCCGCCGACCAGGTCGGTGCCGAGTCGCTGAAGGCGCTTCTCTCGGGACCAACTGCACTCACCTTCGTCCGCGGCGACGCCGCTCTGGCGGCCAAGGCTGTTGCCGACCAGGCCCGCGCTACACAGCTGCTGCCGTTCAAGGGCGGCTTGATGGACGGCGAGGTGGTCGACGCAGATCAGATCCGTGCCATCTCGCGCCTGCCTTCGCGCGAAGTGCTCTACGGCCAGCTTGTCGGGATCGTCGCCTCGCCCATCACGGGGCTCGTGCGCACGCTCGGCGGCCTCGTCGGTGGGCTTGCGGTTGCGCTAGGCCAGGTGCGCGAGAAGAAGGAGTCGGGCGAGATCCCGGCAGGCGAGGCGCCTGCGGCTGAAGCTGCTCCTGTCGAGGAGGCATCTGATGCTGAGGCTCCCACTGCTGAGGCGCCTGCTGCCGAGGAGACCCCCGCTGTCGAGGCTTCGGCTGAGGAGGGCGCAATGGAGGAACAGTCCGAGGCAGACGCTGCCCCGGCTGCCGAGGCCTCGACCACAGACCAAGCTGAGCCGGCAACTGAGCCGGCACAAGACGACAACCAGACGGACGCTTCGGGGCAAGAGCCCGAGAGCGCCGAAGCGACCAAGGAGGATTGACCGATGGCAACAAGTACACAAGATTGGATTGAGGAGCTCAAGGGCATCTCGGTGCTGGAGCTCGCCGAGCGCATCAAGGCGCTGGAGGAGGAGTTCGGCGTCTCGGCGGCGGCAGTGGCCGCGCCGGTGGCGGCAGCAGGCGGTGGCGGTGGTAGTGAGGCGGCCGAGGACGAAGGCCCCACCACTGTCGATGTGATCCTGACTGCGGCGGGCGACAAGAAGATCCAGGTGATCAAGGTCGTGCGCGCGGCGACGGGCCTCGGCCTGAAGGAGGCCAAGGCGCTCGTCGACGAGGCCCCCAAGCCTGTCAAGGAGGGCATCGAGCGCGAGGAGGCCGACAAGCTCAAGGCCGAACTCGAGGAGGCCGGAGGCGCGGTCGAGTTGAAGTAGTTCGGAGCGTTGCCCTGGCGTTGGGGTCGTTCGCGCCGGGGCTTCGCTGCGGTGGGCACCGCGCCGGTTGAGCGCGGTGCTCTCGAAACGGAGCGTCGCGCGTCGCGCCTGCGCTTCGAGTGTGGTGGCTTCAAAATTGGATGCCCCCGCGGGGGCATTGGCGTTTTTCGAGCCTTCCCAGCCCCCGATCGCCGGTTTTCCCAAAATCGGCAAATCTCCGGTAGAATCCGGCGCGCTGGCCGATAGTCGAAGCCACCCGAAGCGACAGACACCGCGCCACATACGCGGTGATCAGGGGTGGGGTCCGTGAGCGCTGGCTGCCCCACTTGAGGGCGCCGATAGTCTGTGCTATCTTTGCTGGTCGCGCGTTTGCGCCCGCCTTTGCCCGTCTCTCGCCCTCCGAAGGAGTCATTTCTTGGCTGCTGTTGATGCTCTCCGGACGCGCCGGTCCTTCGCGCGTCTGTCCAAGTCTGTCAACGTACCGAACCTCATCGATATCCAGCGCCGCTCGTTTCTGTGGCTGACCGATCCCCAAAAGGGTGGTCTGCGCGAGACGATCGACGACATCTCCCCAATCGAGGACTACACCGGCAACCTTGCCGTCCAGTTCGGCGAGTTCGTCTTCGACGAGCCTGTTGCCTCGCTCGAGCAGTGCCGCGAGAAGGATCTGACCTACGCCCGTCCGCTCACGGTCACAGTCGCGTTCATCAATCGCGAGACCGGGGAGATCCGCGAGCAGTCGGTCTTCATGGGCGACTTCCCGTGGATGACGGAGCGCGGCACGTTCGTCATCAACGGCACCGAGCGCGTCGTCGTCACGCAGCTCGTGCGTTCACCAGGCGCCTACCTGATGGAGCCAAAGGACCGCGAGAAGCAGGTCTTCATCGCCAACCTGATGCCCGCTCGCGGCTCGTGGCTCGAGCTCGAGATCGACAAGAAGGGCAAGGTCTTCGTTCGCATCGACCGCAAGCGCAAGCTGCCCGTCACGGTGCTTTTGCGCGCGATGGGCTACGCGACCGATGAGGAGATCCTGCGGTTGTTCGAGAGTTCGCACTACATCCGCAACACGATCGAAGCCGACACCGAGCAGACGCGCACCGAAGAGGGCGCCCTGATCGAGCTGTTCAAGAAGCAGCGCCCCGGTGAGCCGCCGAGCGTCGAGAATGCCAAGGCGCTGCTCAACCAGCTGTTCTTCGACCCCAAGCGCTACGACCTAACGCGCGTCGGTCGCTACAAGCTTAACTCGCGTCTCGGTCTCGACATCGACATCGACACGCGCACGCTCACCCACGACGACATCCTCGCGCTCGTCAAGGAGCTGGTGTCGCTGCCCAAGCGACTCGGCATGCCCGAGGAGCCAGAGATCGAGATCAAGGACTACGCGGCCGAGGCAACGAGCATGCCGCGCGAGCCCGTCGAGGAGCACCTCGATGAGTACGAGCACTTCGGCAACCGCCGTCTGCGTACCGTCGGCGAGCTGATCCAGGAGGCTTTCCGCATCGGTCTCTACCGCATGGAGCGCGTCGTGCGCGAGCGTCTGACGACCGAGGACGCCGACACGATCACACCGCAGACGATCATCAACATTCGGCCGGTCGTGGCTGCGCTAAAGGAGTTCTTTGGTTCCTCGCAGCTGTCGCAGTTCATGGACCAGACGAATTCTCTCGCCGGGCTCACGCACCGCCGGCGTCTGTCGGCGCTCGGTGCCGGTGGTCTTACCCGCGAGCGCGCGCCGATCGAGGTGCGCGACGTTCACCCCACCCACTACGGGCGCATGTGCCCTATCGAGACGCCTGAGGGTCCGAACATCGGCCTGATCGGCTCGCTCTCCTCGTTCGCCGAGGTGTCCGAGTACGGTTTTGTCACGACCCCTTACCGGGTCGTCAAGGACGGCGTCGCCACCGAGGAGGTCGTCCGTCTGGACGCCACCCAGGAGGAGGAGCAGCTGATCGCTCAGGCGAACACTCCGATCGACGAGAAGACCGGCAAGCTGCTGGGCAAGGAGATCCTGTGCCGCACCCAGGCCGGTCAGTATGTGACGGTCGGGCCCAAGGACGTGGACTTGGTCGACGTGTCTCCCGAACAGATCTGGTCGGTGGCTACGGCGATGATCCCGTTCCTCGAGCACGACGACGCCAACCGCGCGCTGATGGGCTCGAACATGCAGCGCCAGGCCGTGCCGCTTTTGAAGACCGACGCCCCGCTCGTGGGCACCGGCATGGAGCGGCGTGCCGCGCTCGACACGGGTGACGTATTGCTGACTCGTAACAGCGGCACGATCGACTTCGTCGACGCCAACCGGATTGTGATCGAGACACCTGACGGCAAGGACGAGTACGAGCTACAGAAGTTCATGCGCTCCAACCAGGGCACCCTGATTCACCACAAGCCGCGTGTCAGCTCGGGCCAGAAGGTCAAGGCCGGCGACGTCTTGGCCGACGGCTCCTCGACCGACAAGGGCGAGATGGCGCTCGGCAAGAACCTGATGGTGGCCTTCATGTCCTGGGAGGGCTACAACTTCGAGGACGCCATCATCCTCTCCAAGCGTCTCGTGCAGGACGACGAGCTCACCTCGATCCACATCGAGGAGTACGAGATCGACGCCCGCACGACCAAGCTCGGCGACGAGGAGATCACCCGCGACATTCCCAACCGCTCGGAGGAGTCGCTGCGGAACCTCGACGATCGCGGCATCGTCCGCGTTGGAGCCGAGGTGGCCTCGGGCGACCTGCTCGTCGGCAAGGTCACGCCCAAGGGTGAGACCGAGCTGACGGCTGAGGAGAAGCTGATCCGCGCGATCTTCAAGGAGAAGGCGCGCGAGGTGCGCGACACCTCGTTGAAGGTGCCTCACGGTGAGGGTGGCGTAGTCATCGACGTGATGACTTTCAGCCGCGACGAGGGCGACGACCTGCCGCCAGGCGTCAACGACCTGGTGCGCGTGTTCGTGGCCAAGAAGCGCAAGATCTCCGAGGGCGACAAGCTCGCGGGCCGTCACGGTAACAAGGGTGTCATCTCCAAGATCGTCGACCAGCAGGACATGCCATTCCTGGAGGACGGCACTCCGGTCGACGTGATCCTCAACCCGCTGGGCGTGCCAAGCCGCATGAACGTCGGGCAGATCCTCGAGACCCACCTCGGCTGGGCCGCGGCGCAGGGCTGGTACGACGACGGCACCGAGGCCTACAAGGACGCGCATGCCAACGGCGGCAACAAGCGCGTGTATGTGGCCACACCCGTATTCGATGGCGCGACCGTCGAAGATGTCGATACGGCGCTCGTGAAGTGGCAGGACGCGCACGAGGGTCGCATCCGCATGGATGTCGACAAGTCCCGTCGCGTTGGCGAGCAGGCCTCGGGCAAGATGACGCTCTTCAACGGTCGCAGCGGCGAGCCGTTTGAGGAACAGGTCACCGTCGGTTACATGTACATCCTCAAGCTGCTGCACCTTGTTGACGATAAGATCCACGCTCGCTCGACCGGTCCCTACTCGCTCGTAACCCAGCAGCCGCTGGGAGGCAAGGCGCAGTTCGGCGGTCAGCGCTTCGGCGAGATGGAGGTTTGGGCGCTGGAGGCATTCGGCGCCGCCTACACGCTGCAGGAGATGCTCACGATCAAGTCCGACGACACGGTCGGACGCGTCAAGGCATACGAGGCGATCGTCAAGGGTGAGAACATCGCCGAGCCGTCGATCCCTGAGTCCTTCAAGGTGTTGCTCAAGGAGATGCAGTCCTTGGCGCTCGACGTGGGCGTCGTCTCCGAGGAAGGCCAGCACACAGAGCTGCGCGACGAAGACGACGACCTGCTGCGCGCCGCGGAGGAGCTCGGTATCGACCTCTCCGGCGTCAGGGCACCCACGGGCGAGGTCACCGAGACCGAGCCTCCGGAGGAGGGTGCGGTCGCCGAGTCAGACGGCCAGGAGGGCCAGGCCGATGATGGCGAGCCCGAGGTGGCGCTAGACATAGAGGGGCTCATCGAGGACGGAATCGGAATCGAGGAGCTGGACAACCCTGGTGAGCCTGTTGGCGAGCCGGCTGAGGGGAGTGACCGATGATCGACATAAACAACTTCGACGCCATAGAGATCTCCCTCGCCTCCTCCAAGCAGATTCGGGGCTGGAGCTCCGGCGAGGTAACCAAGCCCGAGACGATCAACTACCGCACGCTCAAGCCCGAGAAGGATGGCCTGTTCTGCGAGCGCATCTTCGGTCCCACCAAGGACTGGGAGTGCTACTGCGGCAAGTACAAGCGTGTGCGCTACAAGGGCATCGTGTGTGAGCGCTGTGGCGTCGAGGTTACGCGCTCGAAGGTGCGCCGCGAGCGCATGGGCCACGTCGACCTGGCCGCTCCCGTCAGCCACATCTGGTTCTTCAAGGGCGTGCCCAGCCGTATCGGCTACCTGCTCGACATGGCGCCCAAGGAGCTCGAGAAGGTTCTCTACTTCGCTGCTTCGATCGTCACATGGGTTGACGACGAGGCTCGCGCCAAGGATCTCGACTCGCTCGAGAAGGAGGTCAACAAGGTTCTTGACTCCTACGCCGCCGAGCTGCAGGAGCGCGTGCTCGAACTGCGCGAGTCTCTGGCCCGTCGCGAGAAGTACCTACAGAGCGGCAAGCAGACCTCCTTCAACGACGAAGATCACCTGTGGGCCGATTCGCTCGACCTCAACCTCGCGAAGATCTCTGAGGAGGAGCGCGACAAGCTCGTCAAGGAGCTCAACAAGACCTTCGAGGCCGACATCGCCGACACCGAAGCCTACGTCGAGGACGGGGCCGAGCGCATGCGCAACGTTTGGGAGCTGTTCAAGACGATGGACTCCAAGCAGATCGAGCACGACGAGACCACCTTCCGCGAGCTCAAGGAGCGCTTCGGCTCCTCCTATGGCTTCGGCGAATACTTCCGTGGCGGCATGGGCGCCGAGGCGATCCGCGACCTGCTGCAGCAGGTGGATCTCGAGGCGGAACGCACAGAACTCGAGGAGCAGGTCAAGACCGGCAAGGGGCAGAAGCAGGCGCGTGCCGTAAAGCGCCTGAAGGTCGTCTCCGCCTTCATCCAGTCGGGCAACAAGCCCGAGATGATGGTGCTCGACGCCGTGCCGGTGATCCCGCCGGAGCTGCGTCCGATGGTGCAGCTCGATGGTGGGCGCTTTGCGACCTCGGACCTAAACGACCTCTACCGCCGCGTGATCAACCGCAACAACCGCCTCAAGCGGCTGCTCGATCTCGGCGCGCCCGAGATCATCGTCAACAACGAGAAGCGCATGCTGCAGGAGGCGGTCGACGCGCTGTTTGACAACGGCCGTCGTGGGCGTCCCGTTACCGGCCCTGGCAACCGTCCGCTGAAGAGCCTCTCGGACATGCTCAAGGGCAAGCAGGGTCGCTTCCGTCAGAACCTGCTCGGCAAGCGCGTCGACTACTCGGGACGCTCGGTGATCGTGGCCGGCCCATATCTAAAACTCCACCAGTGCGGTCTGCCGAAGATTATGGCGCTTGAGCTGTTCAAGCCGTTCATCATGGCCCGCCTCGTGGAGCGCAAGTCGGCGCAGAACATCAAGGCCGCCAAGAAGATGGTGGACTCGATGATCGGCGAGGTCTGGGACGTGCTCGAGGAGGTAATCCACGAGCATCCGGTGCTGCTCAACCGCGCACCGACCCTGCACCGCTTGGGCATCCAGGCCTTCGAACCGCTATTCGTCGAGGGCAAGGCGATCCAGGTGCACCCGCTCGTCTGTCATGCCTTCAACGCCGACTTCGACGGCGATCAGATGGCGGTCCACCTACCCCTGTCGGCCGAGGCCCAGGCGGAGGCGCGCATCCTGATGCTCTCCTCCAACAACATCCTCTCGCCGGCGCACGGGGCGCCCCTTGCGACCCCCACGCAGGACATGATCCTGGGCGCGTACTACCTCACCTACGGGCTGGAAGCCGACGAGCTGTCGAAGATCGATCGGACCACCCACGAGCCTCGCCCGCACGTGTTCCGTACCGCGCAGGAGGCCGAGCTTTCCTACGAGGCCAGTGTGGTGACGTTGCACGACATCGCCGAGTTTCGTCCCATGGGGCGCGAGGGCGGGCACCTGCTCACGACGGTTGGGCGGATCATCTACAACGACCGCATCGAGCGGGCCCTGGCCGAGGCGCTGGGCGATCAGTTCGACGCGTCCAAGTACGTGTACGTCAACCAGTCGATGAAGAAGCGCGATACGACCCGCCTGATAGATGCGCTCGTGCAGACATACGGCGCGACAACCATCTCGCTGGTACTCGACGCGTTCAAGGACCTCGGCTTCAAGTACGCCACCCAGGCGGGCATCACGATCTCCAAGAACGACGTTGTCATCCCGCCCGAGAAGCAGTCGATCCTCGACAAGTACGACAAGCTGGTCGGTGACATCACCGACCAGTACGACATGGGCCTGATCACCCAGGAGGAGCGCCACGAGGCGGTCGTGGAGAAGTGGAACGCCGCGACCGACGAGGTGGCCGAGGCGATGATCCAGAACCTCGACACGCTCAACCCGATCTTCATGATGGCCAACTCGGGTGCCCGTGGTTCCTTCAAGCAGATTCGTCAGCTGGCGGGTATGCGTGGCCTGATGGCCAATCCTAAGGGCGAGATTATCGAGCGACCGATCAAGTCCAACTTCATGGAGGGGTTGTCGGTGCTCGAGTACTTTATCTCCACGCACGGCGCGCGAAAGGGTCTGGCCGATACCGCCCTGCGTACCGCCGACTCGGGCTATTTGACCCGCCGTCTGGTGGACGTTGCCCAGGACGTGATCATTCGCGAGGTCGACTGCGGCACCGACGAATACATCGAGATGGCCGTCTGGAACGAGGGCGGCGAGCCCAACGAAAACCTCGTTGGTCGCACTGCGGCGCAGCCGATCACCACCAAGCGCGGGCGCATGCTCGCCGAGGGCGGTGAGGAAATGGGACGCCAGCAGCTTGCCGACATCGTGGAGGCATTCGTCGATGAACACGAGAAGGGCGTGCGCGTGACCGTTCCCGTGCGCTCGGTGCTCAAGTGCAAGGCTCCCAGCGGGGTCTGCCAGGCTTGCTACGCCCGTGCGATGGCAACTGGCCAGACCGCTCAGATCGGCGATGCCGTGGGCATTGTGGCGGCTCAGTCGATCGGCGAGCCAGGCACGCAGTTGACGATGCGTACGTTCCACACCGGCGGTGTCGCCGGCGCGGACATCACGCACGGACTGCCGCGCGTCGTCGAGCTCTTCGAGGCGCGCAAGCCCAAGGGCTTGGCGAAGATCGCCGAGCAGGATGGCGTCGTCTCGATTGAAGAGACCGAGAAGGCGCTCACGGTCGTCATCACCGACGAGGCCGGCGAGGAGCATCGCCACGCTTTCCCACGGCGTACGCGTCTATATGTGGCAAGCGGCGAGAAGATCGTGGCCGGAAAGCAGCTCAACGAGGGTTCGCTCTACCCGCACGAGCTGCTGGCGATTCGCGGACGCACCGAGACCGAGCAGTATCTGGTCAAGGAGGTGCAAGAGGTCTACAAGTCCCAGGGCGTGGACATCAACGACAAGCACATCGAGCTGATCGTGCGTCAGATGCTCAAGAAGGTGAGGGTCGACCAGAAGGGTGACACCGACTATCTGCCCGGGCAGTTCGTGGACCGCTACGAATTCGCGATCGCCAACGACGCCGTGATCGCCAAGGGCGGCGAGAGCGCCCAGTTCGAGGACATCATCCTCGGCATCACCAAGGCCTCGCTGAACACCGACTCGTTCCTCTCGGCGGCCTCCTTCCAGGAGACCACCAAGGTGCTCACCGACGCCTCGCTCGAGGGCAAGATCGACCGCTTGAATGGCCTCAAGGAGAACGTGATCATCGGCAAGCTGATTCCCGCGGCGACAGGACTCAAGCGCTACAGGCGGATCGAGATCGAACCGTCCGAGCCGCTGCCGCGCGCAATCGACGATGTCGGTCTGCTCGACCAAGAGGAGATCGCCGCCGAGCTGGGTCTCGCCGACGGCGAGGCGCTCAGCGCCGGCTACGGCAGCGAGTTCGACGCCGATCTGGCGTCGCTAGAGAAGATCGGCGCCGGCAGTTCAGACCCCGGTTTTGTCGAGGGCCTCGGCGAGCTCGAGGTGCCCGAGGAGTCGGGAGAGTAGGTCTCTCTTAGGGAGAGTAAGTCTCTCTCATCATTTTAAGACAGTGGCGCATGCGCCACTGTCCCTGGGGGCGCATGCGCCCCCAGGCGGGGACGCACATGTGCGTCCCCGTTCCAGTTAAGAGATGGTTAGATCTCGCAGCGAGATTGCCCAGCGCTCAAGCATCTCCGCCTCGCGCCCCGTGAGCCCACTCGCCGGTATCGTCTGCACGAGCAGCGTGGGCGCCCCCCGCATGTCCGCCCACCCATGGCAAGCATCGTTGAAAGCGTCGTCGATCCATGCCAGCGGCCTTATCGCGCTCGCGTAGGCGTCAATCGCGTCGAGCTTCCAGTGGGCGTTCGTACGCCCCACCGAGTGCTCGAAGCTGAGGTGGGGCAGCTTCGGCAGGCCCAGCAGGTGGGGGAGATATTCGTTGGCCTTCTCCTCCCAGCCGCTAGCCCAAACAAGCTCGAAGTTCCGAGCAAGCGCGAGCAGGTGCTCGGCTGCGCTAGACGAAAGAAAGTGGGGTATGCCGTCGATCGAATGGAACGCCCCCTCGGGTCGCGCCCCGGGGTCGAAGGAGAACAGCGAGATCACTCCATCGATGTCCACGAGCAGGAGGGGACGGTCCTCCAGGGGACGGTCCTCCAAATCGGGATCCCCCCTGCGCGCGCGGGAGGGATGTGCTTTGTCTTTAGCTTGCACTGAGGTGAGCACCGGTAATCTGCCTGGGACGCGACAGGCCAGTAAAGCATCCATCGTCCGCTGCCGATGGATCAGTCCGTCGCACCTCTAACCAATGACTCTCGATCTAGGCATACTCCTCTCGCTGGCCTGCGCTTTCGTGGCCAACCTCGGCTTCTTTTACAAGTACCGAGGCGCCAACTCGGTGGCCAGCGTCGATGTGCGCCATCCGCTGCGCTCGATCCGCACGCTCTTCTCCTCCGGTTGGTTCGCTATCGGCATGATCGTCGCTACGGCCTCCTGGGCTTTGCACGTGGCAGCATTGGCGCTCGCGCCGATGTCTGTCGTCCAAGTCGCGCTCGCCGCCGGGGTGGTTTTGATTGCCGTGATGGCCGACCGCATGTTCGGTTTCGAGGTCGGCCCGCGCCAGTGGCTCGGCTTGTGGCTAATGGCCGCCGGCCTGGTGATGCTCGGCTTGACCTTCCCGGCGATGCACGGCGCCCACTCGCAGTTCTCGGCTCCGGCGATGATTTCCTTCGAGGCCGGCCTGTTCGGCTTGGGCGGGCTGCTGATCATGGGCCCGCGCATGGGCGGCCCAGTCGAGCACCACGGCATGATGCTAGGCGCCGCCTCCGGAATCCTGTTCGGCGTCTCTGACACCTCGATCAAGGCGCTGACCGGCATCATCGGCGCGCACGGCCCGCTTGCCGTATTGCTGAGCCCATGGTTGGCGGTGGCGGTGCTGGCCTCGATCGTCGCGTTCTATGCCTCGGCAAAGGGCCTGCAAGAGGGAGAGGCAGTTCCGGTGATCGCGGTCACCGGCACGGCCGCCAACATCGCCGGCATCGCCGGTGGAATCCTCGTGTTCGGCGATCCCATGCCAGGCAGCCCGGTTGGCATCGTCTTGCAGTCGCTCGCCTTCATACTCGTGCTCGTCGCGGCGGCTTTGATGCCGGCCCCCGTGCGCGCGGCGGGCATCGCCCCCAGCACGTGAGCTGGGCTCCAGGCAGCCTCTTCGATGAGAGAATGAGCCTTGGCCGGTCCCTACGCGAAGCGGGCCGAGGTCTCCGATGCGCCCCGTTCGTCCCCGCAAAAGCCGTCGCGGCTTCGACGCTGCTAGGATTCCGCCCCGAATGCCAACCACCTCGCAACTAGTGCGCAAGGGCCGCGTTGCCCCAAAGAAAAAGCTTGCGACCCCAGGCCTAAAGTCAGGCAAGGGACGCAAGAAGAAGGTCGCCGCTCCGCAGCGACGCGGCGTGTGCACGCGCGTGTATACGACAACCCCGAAGAAGCCTAACTCGGCCTTGCGCAAGGTCGCCCGCGTGCGCATCGCCGGCTCGATCGAGGTCACGGCATACATCCCAGGCGAGGGCCACAACCTGCAGGAGCACTCCGTAGTGCTGGTGCGAGGCGGCCGCGTCAAGGACTTGCCGGGTGTGCGCTACAAGGTCGTGCGCGGCACGCTAGATGCCGCAGGCGTCAGCGATCGCAAGAAGGCACGTTCGCAGTACGGCGTGAAGAAGAAGTAGCGGAGTCTTCAGACCATGCCACGTCGCGCAGCCGCCCAGGTGCGTCCGCTTGAAGCGGACTCCATCCACCGCTCAAAGCTTGTTCAGCAGATCATCAACAAGGTGATGCTCGACGGCAAGAAGTCCACAGCCGAGCGGATCGTCTACGACGCGCTTGCCATCCTCGGCGAGCGCTCGGACAAGGATCCGATCGAGCAGCTCGATGCTTCCATCAAGGCGCTCACGCCAGCACTTGAGGTCCGCTCACGCCGCGTCGGTGGCGCCACTTACCAGGTACCTGTAGAGGTCCCAAGCGCCCGTGCCCGCACGCTGGCGGTGCGCTGGCTTGTCGAGTTCGCCCGTGCGCGGCGCGAGAAGACGATGGCCCAGCGCTTGGCCAACGAGCTACTCGACGCCCAGTCTCAGCAGGGCGGCGCCTACAAGCGCAAGGACGACATCTACCGCATGGCCCAGGCTAACAAGGCCTTCGCCCACTATCGCTGGTAGACACGCTTTCGTTGGGGTGGCCGGGTGGTCATCGAACTCATCCTCGCAATCGTTGTCGCAGCTGTCGTCCTGCCGGTACTTCTGTTTGCGGGATTGCAGCAAATCGCAAGCGTCTCGCCGCGTTTCGGCCGCTGGATGGACGAGCGCGCGTCGCGGATATCCCCTCGCGTCGGACGCTGGTTTCACGACGAGACAAGGGATAGGTAGGCTCGTTGGTGGGTGAGCTACGGGCCTCTTCAGATGGGGCTTGTTGTCTAGCGGCGGGCTGTGGGGAGTCGTTTCAAAACTAGGTTCCCAAAAACTTAAGGAAAAATGGGTTGAAGGAAGAAGGTTTGGTACCTAAACTTTCGGTACCAAATGTCTTCGCGTCAAACAGTCGAGCAGGGCGACCCTTCCGCATCGACAAAGATCGAGCGCCATGTATGGGTTGTGTGCGGCGTCGTGATCCTCGGCATGATCATGTCGATCCTCGACACGACGATCGTCAACGTTGCGCTGCACACGCTCTCGCACGACCTGCACAGCCCGCTCTCGCAGGTCCAGTGGGTGATAACCGGCTACCTGCTCTCGCTTGCCGCCGTGATCCCCGTCACGGGCTGGGCCGCACGGCGCTTCGGCGCCAAGCAGGTCTACATGACCTCTCTGGTCCTCTTCACCGCCGGTTCCGCACTGTGTGGCCTTGCCAACTCGACGACATCCTTGGTCGTTTTCCGCGTCCTGCAGGGTGCGGGCGGCGGCATGATCATGCCCGTCGCGATGATGATCATGGCCCAGGTGGCAGGGCCGCAGCGCATGGGCCGCGTCATGGGCTATGTCTCGATGCCCGCGATGATCGCCCCGATCCTCGGCCCAGTTGTTGGAGGTTTGATCCTGGAGAACCTGCACTGGTCCTGGATCTTCTTCGTCAACGTCCCGATCGGCCTGATCGCCTTCGTGCTCGGCTGGCGGATGCTGCCCCACACCGATTCCGGTGAGGCCGGCAGCCTAGACATCATGGGTCTCGCACTCCTCCCAGCCGGCTTCGCGGCCTTTATCTACGGGATCAGCGAGCTCGGCTCGGGTTCCGCGTTGGGTTCGGGCAAAGTCATCGTGCCGTGCATCGCCGGAGTCGTGTTGATCGTGGCGTTCTGTTTTCATGCTCTGCGCGTCGAGCGCCCTCTCCTGGACATCCGCATGTACGCAAACCGCGTCTTCGCGGGTGCCGCGTTCACCAACTTCGGCCTCGGCGCCGCACTGTTCGGCGCCATGATCCTGGTGCCGCTCTACTACCAGGAAGTACGCGGGCAGAGCGTCATCAACACGGGCCTGCTAACCGGCCCCCAGGGAATCGGCGCACTGGTCGCGATGCCACTGGCCAGCCGTCTCACCCAGCGCTTCAGCGGTGGACGCGTGGCGATGTGCGGTGTATCGCTGCTTTGCATCAGCACAGTGCCGTTCACATTCATCGGCGCCAACACGTCGATCGTGGCCATCTCGCTCGTGCTCGTCGTGCGGGGCCTGAGCATCGGCCTGTGCTTCATGCCGGCGATGAGCGCCGCCTTCTCGGCGATGCGGCCCGATCAGATCTCAGACGCCACCCCACAGATCAACGCGTTGCAGCGCACCGGCGGCGCGATCGGCACGGCGGTGCTCGCTGTCGTCCTGCAGCGCGCGGGAGTGGGCGCGCACACCCCGGCCGAGCTTGCAAGCGCGTTCGACACCGCTTACTGGTGGGCGCTGGGGATCGCGGCCCTGTCGCTGATCCCGTGCCTAATGCTGCTGCGCGCCGAGCGCCCCCAGGGCGAGGTCGAGCCGGTCATGGACCATCAAGAGGCGCTCGCGGACGCTGTCGCGGTCTGAGCGAGCTAACGCCATGTCCCGCACAACCAAGCTCTCCTCTGCCACACAGGCTTCCCCAGCACCGAACGCCGGCGCGGGCAGGGGGATTGCCGAGGCGGACCGCGAGACCGAGCTGGTCGGGCTCGGCAAGGCCTTCCGACATGTCTTTCGGGCGCTGCGCCGCCTGCGCGGACGCGACACGCACCTGATCGGCTCAGAGGTCAGTCACGCTCAAATGGAACTATTGATCGAGCTGAGTGAGCGGGGTCCGCTGAGCGCCAGTGAGCTGGCCATCGCGGCGCAGCTGACGCCTGGCACAGTCACGCAAATGCTCGACCACCTTGCCGAGTGCGGCCACGTGCTGCGCACCCGCGCGGCCGACGACCGCCGTGTCGTCGTCACATGTCTCACCCCCCAAGGAGAGGGCAAGGTGCAAAGCAAGCGCGCCACCTGGCAAGCGCGCTGGGAGCAGGCACTAGCCGATGTGGACGCCGAGGAATTGCGGGTTGCTACACGAGTCCTTGAGCGCCTGGGAACGGTCTTCGAGGACACGCCGGCTGAGGAGAAATGCGTGGACCCGCGGTAGTCGTCTCCTAGCCCCGACTATCGCTTACTAATGCCCTATTCCCTCTGCTATAGTCGCCGTCTGCGGGCGAGACGGGCGCTGTTACTTGAGCACGTTCCCAGCCGCGCAGCAAACAAGCATGGAGACCTTGAGCAAATAGAGAAGTGACCCGCCCGAGCACCGGCAGCGCGTGGGCCCGAGGGGCCCATTTTTTTGCCCTGAGCCAGCGGCATCAGGGGCATCGAGCCCGTCACAGCCAGCACACCTGCACACCGACCGACCTCCCGACACCAAGCGCCCATCAGACACCAGACAAAATGCCCCGCAAGTTTCCTCTAGAGAGAACCCGCAACATCGGGATCATGGCCCACATCGACGCGGGCAAGACGACGACGACCGAGCGCATCCTCTACTACACGGGCCGCACGTACAAGATCGGCGAGGTCCACGAGGGCGCCGCCGTGATGGACTGGATGGAACAGGAGCAGGAGCGCGGCATCACGATCACCTCGGCAGCCACCACAGCCGAGTGGGACGATCACCGCATCAACATCATCGACACCCCGGGCCACGTCGACTTCACCGTCGAGGTTGAGCGCTCTTTGCGCGTGCTCGACGGGGCCATCGCGCTGTTCGACTCGGTCGCCGGCGTGGAGCCGCAGTCCGAGACGGTCTGGCGCCAGGCCGACAAGTATCACGTGCCGCGCATCGCCTATATCAACAAGATGGACCGCACCGGCGCCGACTTCGAGCAGGGTGTGCAGACGATGATCGACCGGCTGGGCGCCCACCCAGTCCCGATCCAGCTTCCGATCGGCGCCGAGGGCGATTTCGCGGGCGTCGTCGATCTCATCAGGATGAAGGCGATCGTCTACAAAGACGAGCTCGGCACCGAGCAGGAAATCGTGGAGATCCCCGAGGCGTTGCTGGAAGCGGCCGAGGCTGCTCGCGAACACCTCCTTGAGGAGGTCTCCCATTACGACGACGCCTTGCTAGAGCTGATCCTCGAGGAGGCCGAAGTTCCCGAGGACGTCCTCAAGCCGGCGATCCGCAAGGCCACGCTCTCGACGAAGCTGACCCCAGTCCTGTGCGGCTCCTCGTTCAAGAACAAGGGCGTGCAGCCGCTGCTGGATGCGGTCGTCGACTACCTGCCCTCGCCGCTCGACGTGCCGGCGGTCGTCGGTGTAGAACCGGTCAAGGGTGACGGCGAGGAGCCACAGATCGAGCGCCACGCCGACGACTCCGAGCCGTTTACGGCGCTTGCGTTCAAGATCATGGCCGATCCCTACGTCGGCAAGCTGACCTACTTCCGCGTCTACTCCGGGAAACTCGAGGCGGGCTCGCGCGTGCTCAACGTCAACAGCGGCCGCGCAGAGCGGGTCGGGCGCATCCTGATGATGCACGCCAACGAGCGCGAGGAGGTCTCCGAGGTCTACGCCGGCGACATCGCGGCAGCGGTAGGCATCAAGCAGGTCATAACCGGCGACACGCTGGCCGCACCCGAGGCTCCCATCAAGCTGGAGAACATCACCTTCCCCGAGCCCGTCATCAAGGTGGCGGTCGAGCCCAAGACGAAGATCGACCAGGAGAAGATGTCCGTGGCGCTCGGTCGTCTGGCCGAAGAGGATCCGACCTTCCAGGTACGCACAAACGAAGAAACCGGCCAGACCGAGATCTCGGGCATGGGCGAGCTGCACCTCGAAGTGCTCGTCGATCGCATGAAGCGCGAGTTCGGCGTCGAGGCCAACGTCGGTCGCCCCCAGGTCTCCTATCGCGAGACCGTACGCGGCACGGCCGAGAAGATCGAAGGCAAGTTCGTGCGCCAGACCGGCGGCTCGGGCCAGTTCGGTGTGGTCTATATCAACCTTGAGCCGGCTCCCGGCGAAGGCTTTGAGTTCATCAACAAGATCAAGGGCGGTGCGATTCCCTCCGAGTACATTCCTGCGGTCGGCAAGGGCGTCGAAGAGGCACTTGAGAACGGTGTCAGGGCTGGCTATCCGATGGTTGACGTGCGCGTCACGCTGATCGACGGCAAGTACCACGACGTAGACTCCTCGGAGATTGCCTTCAAGGTGGCCGGATCGCTCGCCTTCAAGGAGGCCGCCAAGCGCGCCAAGCCGGTGCTCCTGGAGCCCGTGTTCGCGGTCGAGGTCGTGACGCCAGAGGACTTCATGGGCGACGTGATGGGCGATCTGTCCCGTCGCCGTGGACACTTGCAGGGCTCCGAGCAGCGCGGCAACGCGCTTGCGATCCACGCCAAGGTCCCTTTGAGTGAGATGTTCGGGTATGCCACTGACCTGCGTTCCAACACGCAGGGCAGGGCCAATTACACGATGCAGTTCGAGGGTTACGAGGAGGTACCCCCGAACATCGCTGAGAAGATCATCGAGCAACGCACCGGCGAGCCGGTGCCCGCGTAGGCACAAGTCAAGAAAATCCCCATTTAGATAGATTTCCCAGGTTCGCCCTTCTAGCGGCGAACATCCAAGTCGATTTAGGAGCGAACACAAGTGGCGAAGGAGAAGTTCGAGCGCGACAAGCCGCACGTCAACGTCGGGACCATCGGTCACATCGACCATGGCAAGACGACGCTGACCGCTGCCATCACGACCGTCTTGGCAGAGAAGATGGGCGGCGAAGCACGTAGCTTCGAGGAGATCGACAACGCTCCGGAGGAGAAGGAGCGCGGGATTACCATCGCCACATCGCACGTCGAGTACCAGACCGAGAACCGTCATTACGCGCATGTCGATTGCCCCGGGCACGCCGACTACGTGAAGAACATGATCACCGGCGCCGCTCAGATGGACGGCGCGATCCTGGTGGTCTCCGCGGCCGACGGCCCAATGCCCCAGACGCGCGAGCACATTCTGCTCGCCCGCCAGGTTGGCGTCCCCTACATCGTCGTGTTCCTCAACAAGGCCGACATGGTCGACGACGAGGAGCTGATGGAACTGGTCGAGGTCGAGGTGCGCGAGCTGCTCTCCGAGTACGACTTCCCAGGCGATGACATCCCGTTCATCATCGGCTCTGCCTTGAAGGCGCTCGAAGGCGACGAGGCATACAAGGACAAGATCGTCGAGCTTGCCGCGGCGCTCGATAGCTACATCCCCCAGCCGGTACGCGAGCTCGACAAGCCATTCCTGATGCCCGTCGAGGACGTCTTCACGATCACGGGTCGCGGCACAGTCGCCACCGGTCGCGTGGAGCAGGGCATCGTCAACACCGGCGACACGGTCGAGATCGTGGGTGTCCACGACACCACGACCACGGTCGTAACGGGTGTCGAGATGTTCCGCAAGATTCTCGACCAGGGTCAGGCGGGCGACAACGTGGGCTGTCTTCTGCGCGGCACCAAGCGCGAGGAGATCGAGCGCGGTCAGGTGCTTTGCAAGCCGGGCTCGATTACGCCGCACACCAAGTTCAAAGCTGAGGTCTACATCCTCAAGAAGGAGGAGGGTGGTCGTCACACCCCATTCTTCACGGGTTACCGGCCGCAGTTCTACTTCCGCACCACCGATGTCACCGGCGTTGCAAAGCTGCCGGAGGGTGTAGAGATGGTAATGCCCGGCGACAACGTCCAGATGGAGATCGAGTTGATTCAGCCGATCGCCATGGATCAGGGCCTGCGCTTCGCCATCCGAGAGGGTGGGCGCACGGTCGGCTCGGGCGTGGTCACCGAGGTCATCGAGTAGTACAGAAGGCGCCTCGCACTCGCGGGGCGCCTTTTCATTGGCAGTCAGATACGACGAATCGAGCTCCGCTGCAGGGAGCGGTGAAGGGCGGATTTCCCCCGTAGGAAAGTCCGTTTCTCTCTCGCTCTAGTTGCGGAGGAGTGAGTTGGGCGGACATCGCCCAAATGTAAGAAGTGCAAACAAGCTAAGAAAGAACCGCTGAGAATCCAGATGGCAGCCGTAACCCAAAACAAGATCCGCATCCGACTGAAGGCGTACGACACCTCCGCCATAGAGTCGGCTGCCAAGGAGATCGTGGAGACCGCCGCGCGTACCGGCGCCACGGTGTCCGGCCCCGTGCCTCTGCCGACAGAGAAGAACGTCTACTGCGTGATCCGCTCGCCGTTCAAGGACAAGGATTCACGCGAGCACTTCGAGATTCGCACACACAAGCGGCTGATCGACATCCACCAGCCGAGTCCGAAGACGGTCGACTCGCTGCAGCGCTTGGACAACCTTCCGGCGGGCGTTGACATCGAGATTCGTCTCGCTACCTGAGTCCGACATGCCAGCGATTCTCGCCAAGAAGCTGGGGATGACCCAGGTATTTCAGGACGACGGCAGCGTCGCGCGTGTAACCGTGCTCGAGGCCGGTCCGTGCCCGGTGACCGCGGTGCGCACCGCGGAGCGCGACGGCTACGACGCCGTGCAGCTCGCCTTCGGGCAGACAAAGGAGAAGCATCTCTCGAAGCCCGAGCTCGGCCATTTGAAGAAGGCCGATGCCGCGCCGATGCGTCATCTCGTCGAGTTCCGCGACGTGGGCGCAGACCTACAGCTGGGCCAGTCCGTAACCGTCGACTCCTTCGAGGTCGGGGGACGCGTGAAGATCGCCGGCATCTCCAAGGGCAAGGGCTTTCAGGGCACGATCAAACGACACAACTTCAAAAGCGGCCCGAAGTCACACGGCTCCCACAACGTGCGCGCGCCAGGCTCGATCGGCGCCTCCGCCGATCCCGCACGCGTCTTCAAGGGCATCCGTGGGCCAGGCCAAATGGGCAACAAGCGCGTCAACCCAACCAGGCCTTGAGATCGTCGCCGTGGATCCTGAGCAGAACCTGATGCTGATTCGGGGCTCGGTCCCAGGCCCCCGCGGCGGGCTCGTGGAGGTGCGCGGCGATGCCTGATGCACCCGTGCTGAGCCCAGCTGCTACGGCGGACGCGTCCAAGAAGGTAAAGCTCGAGGAGTCGGCCTTCGGCGCAGGCTTCCACGGTCCGCTCGTGCACCAGAGCGTGCGCGCCGAGCAGGCCGCACGACGGCGCGGAACCGCTGCCACCAAGACGCGAGCAATGGTCTCCGGCGGTGGCGCCAAGCCGTGGCGCCAGAAGGGGACGGGCCGTGCCCGCGCCGGCTCCAGTCGCTCGCCGCTGTGGACGGGCGGTGGCGTCGTGTTCGGCCCACAACCGCGCTCCTACACCTTCAAGGTCAACCGCAAGGAGCAGCGCGCAGCTCTGCGCAGTGGCCTCTCGCTGCACGCCGATCGTGGATCGTTGGCGATCCTCGACGCGGCGGCGTTCAAGGCCCCCAAGACCAGCGATGCGTTTGATCTGCTCGAGGACTGGAATCAGCCACAGCCGACTCTGGTGGTGCTGGTCGCAGAGGAGTCGGCTGCCGCGCTGTCATTCCGAAACCTCGCCCGGGTGGCGGTGCTTCAGCCCGAGAGCGTCGGCGTAGCCGACCTGCTCGGCGCCGCCTCGCTGCTCGTCTCCGAGGCTGCGCTAAAGGAGATCACGGCTCGTGCGGCCGCGCCCAAGAGGGAGAAGGTCTGATGGAGGCTTCTCAGGTGATCATCAAGCCGGTGCTTTCCGAGAAGAGCTATGTGCTCTCCGCCGCAGGCAAGTACACCTTCCGTGTACATCCCGACGCTCACCGCACCCAGATCCGCCAAGCAGTGGAAGCGCTGTTCGAGGTTCACGTAGTCGAGGTGCGCACGCTCAGCGTCAAGTCCAAGCCAAAGCGTCGCGGCACCACCCGTGGTCGCTCGCGTGCTTGGAAGAAGGCAATCGTCGCGGTTCGCGCCGGCGAGAACATCCCGATCTTCCAGGGCCTAGAGGGCCTGAACGAGTAGGAACCAGTCATGCCGATCCGCAAGCCCAAGCCCACCAGTCCCGGACGACGCTTCGCGTCCTATTCTGATTTCGCCGAGGTCACCAAGACCGAGCCCGAGCGCACGCTCGTCGAAGGCTTGAAGAAGAGTGGCGGGCGCAACGCTCACGGGCGCAAGACCGCGCGTCACCGTGGTGGCGGCGCCAAGCGCCTGTACAGGCGGATCGACTTCAAGCGTCGCAAGGACGGCGTTCCCGCGAAGGTTGCGGCGATCGAGTACGACCCCAACCGCTCCTCCTATATCGCGCTGCTTCACTATGCAGACGGCGAGAAGCGCTACATCCTTGCTCCGCAACGACTCACAGTGGGAATGACGGTCGCCTCCGGTGAGGAGGCCGAGATCGCAGTCGGCAACGCGATGGAGCTCGCTCGTATGCCTGTGGGCACCGTGGTACACAATGTCGAGCTGCAGCCGGGTCGTGGCGGCCAGATGGCGCGCTCCGCCGGAGCTTCGATCCAGCTGATGGCCAAGGACGGCGACATGGCCACCGTGCGTCTACCTTCTGGGGAGATGCGCATGGTGCGTGCCGAGTGTCGAGCCACCGTAGGTACGATCGGCAATGCCGAGCACCAGAACGTCAAGGTCGGCAAGGCGGGACGCAAGCGCCATATGGGCGTGCGTCCGCAGACGCGTGGCGTGGCGATGAACCCCGTAGACCATCCGCACGGCGGTGGCGAGGGTTCGACGACCGCCGGTCGTCATCCGGTCACGCCTTGGGGCGTGCCAACGCTCGGCTATCGCACGCGCAAGAAGAACAAGGCTTCAGACAAGTACATCGTGCGCGGACGCAGGCGCGGGAAGGGTAAGCAGCGATGAGTCGCTCCAGCAAGAAGGGGCCTTGGGTGGAAGAGCGCCTGATGGCTCGTATCGAGGCCATGAACGCGGCCAACACGAAGAAGATGCTCAGGACTTGGTCGCGCACCTCGACGATCTTCCCCGAGATGGTGGGTCACACGCTGGCGGTACACGACGGCAAGAAGCACGTGCCGGTATTCATCAGCGAGTCAATGGTCGGCCACAAGCTGGGAGAGTTCGCGCCCACGCGCATGTTCCGCGGTCATGCCGGTTCCGGGAAGGTGCGATGAGCGCCGAGAAGCCCACGGACGAGCAGCCACCGGAGGGCGAGGCGCAGGCCAAGTCGGCCGCGGAGAAGAAGCCGCCCACCGCCAAGAAGCCCGCCCCGAAGAAGGCGTCTGTCGAGAAGTCGGCAGCTGCGGAGAAGTCGCCGACCGCCAAGAAGCCCGCCGCCAAGACGGCTACTGAGGACGAGTCGCAGGACGCTGCCGAGAAGCCCGCGCGCGCCGCTAAGACCACTGCCAAGAAGGCGTCGGCCGAGGCGCCCGAGGGCGAGGAGTCCGCTGCGACGAAGAAGCCGACCACAAAGAAGCCGACCACAAAGAAGCCGGCCGCCAAGGAGGCAGAGAAGCAGCCTGCCGCCGAGACAGCTGCTGAGAGCAAGCCGTCCGCCGAGAAGGCTGAGAAGAAGCCTGCGGCCGCCAAGGCCGAGGAGTCGGCAGCAGCGAAGACCGAGAAGCCGGCTGCAGCAGAGGCACAGAAGCCTGCCACGGCCGCTCGTCGCGAGTCCGCGGGCGCTGCTTCGGGCTCTACTCGCAAGGTGGTGCGCGCGCAAGCTCGCTACGTACGCACTTCGGCGCGCAAGGCGCGCATGGTGTGCGGACACCTGCGGGGCAAGTCTGTAGACGAGGCACGCGCTATCCTCGCCTTTACCCCTCGTGAGGTGGCCCGCGACTGGAGCAAGCTGCTGGAGTCGGCTGTGGCCAACGCCGAGAACAACCACGAGCTGATCGAGGACGACCTCCTCGTTCGCGAGGCGTATGCCGACGAGGGGCCCACAATCAAGCGCTTCCGGCCGAGAGCTCAGGGACGGGCGACCCCGATTCGCAAGCGCACCAGCCACCTAACGATCACGCTGACACCCAAGCCGTAGGCGCGGAGACAGGACTTCAAAACAGACATGGGTCAAAAGGTTCATCCAGAGGCAATGCGCGTGGGTTATATCCACGACTGGAAGTCCAACTGGTTCAACGAGCGCAACTTCGCCGAGTACCTAGCCGAGGACATCAAGATCCGCGAGCACATCGTGGATAAGCTCGCGCATGCCGGTCTTTCGGACATCACGATCCGCAAGGACTCCAACGACCTAGAGGTCAACATCCACACGGCCCGGCCGGGCATCGTGATCGGCAAGTCGGGCGCCGAAGTGGACGCTCTCAGGCGCGATCTGCATCGCATGACCTCCAAGCAGATCAAGGTCAACATCCTTGAGATCAAGCGCCCCGAGCTGGACGCCAAGCTGGTGGCTCAGTCGATCGCCGAGCAGCTCCAAAACCGTGTGGCCTTCCGCCGCGCGATGAAGCGCGCGCTCACGAGCGCGATGCGCTCCGGCGCCAAGGGCGTCAAGGTCCAGGTGTCCGGGCGGTTGGGTGGCGCGGAGATGGCACGCACCGAGAGCTATTCCGACGGACGCGTGCCGCTGCACACGATGCGCGCTGACATCGACTACGGCTTCTACGAGGCGCGCACAACCTTCGGACGCATCGGCGTGAAGTGCTGGGTGAACAAGGGCGAGATCATGCCCGAGGGCTACACCGGCGCAGACTTGACCGACATGAGCGCACCGGCGCCGCCGAGCGGCGATCGCGACGGACGCGGTGGTCGTGACGGTCGTGACGGTCGCGGTAGGGGCCGTGGCGGTCAGGGCGGCGGTGGTCGCGGCGGGGCGGGTGGGTCCGGATCCGGTCGTGGTCCCGGCGGTCAGGGCGGCGGTGGCCGTGGCGGGCCGAGCGGCGGACGCGGTCCGGGTGGTCCCGGCGGCGGTGGCCGTGGTGGCTCCGGCGGTGGTGGCCGTGGTGGCTCCGGCGGTGGTCGTGGTCCTGGGGGCGGCGATCGAGGTGGGATGCGCTGATGCTGTCCCCCAAGCGCGTAAAGCATCGCAAGCAGCACCGTGGCCGTCGCCGCGGGCTATCGCGTGGCCAGGTCAAGGTCCAGTTCGGCGAGTACGGCCTGAAGTCGCTCGAGCAAGGGTGGCTCACAAACCGCCAAATTGAGGCTGCCCGTATCGCGATGACGCGCAAGATCAAGCGTGGCGGGAAGGTCTGGATCAATGTCTTCCCCGACAAGCCGGTCACCAAGAAGCCGGCCGAGACGCGCATGGGCTCGGGCAAGGGCAACCCCGAAGGCTGGGTCGCCGTGGTTAAGCCTGGACGTGTCATGTTCGAGCTCGCTGGGGTCCCAGAGCCACTGGCGCGCGAAGCGATCCGTTTGGCCGCGCACAAGCTTCCCGTCAGATCCAAGTTCGTGTTGCGAGAGGACTAGAGCGAGCGATGAAGGCCAAGGATATGAGGGACATGCACGAGGAAGAACTCGCCGAGCACATAACGACCGTGCGCAAGGATCTGTTCGGCAAGCGCTTTGCCAACGCTACGGGTGAGCTCGAGGACACCGCAAGCGTTCGTCGCGCGCGACGCGAGCTTGCGCGAGCGCTGACCGTCGCTGGTGAGCGCGACGCGCGTCGCCAAGCAACACCAACCAACTGACAAGCTGAGCTAGAAGAGACCGAAACGGATAGACATGGCTGAGGACACAGAGAACGAGACGCCCGAGAACGCCGAGCCAGAGGCTCAGGCAGGCGAGCAGGCCGAGTCACAGCAGGCTGCTGCTGAGGCGCCTGCTACGCCAGCCGCGACGACCACAGAGTCGCCGGCCGAGCAGCTTGCGCCCAAGGAGCGTCGTCGTCGCGCCCGCTCGAACCACACGGGTAAGGTACGTCCGTCGCGTACCGCCGAGGAGCGCCACGCCGAGCGTGTGGCCGAGCGCCGCACAAAGGCTGTCCAGCGCCGCGCGCGGCGTTTGCAGGAACGCGCCAAGGCGAGCGAGCATCGAGCCGCCAAGCCCGCGCCCGAGCCGCTGCCGCCGGTGCACGCACCCGTAGAGGGCGCGCGCAAGGTGCGCCAGGGTGTGGTTGTCTCAGACAAGGCCGACAAGACGATCACGGTGCGCATCGATGTCGCTCGCCGCCACCGTCGCTACGAGAAGATCGTGCGCAGCTCGAACACTCTGCACGCCCACGACGAGAACAACGAGGCTCATGAGGGCGATGTCGTGCGTGTCATCGAGAGCCGTCCGCTGTCGCGCTTGAAGCGCTGGAAGCTTGTCGACGTGCTGGAGCGGGCGCGATGATCCAGAACGAGACCAGGCTGCGCGTGGCCGACAACACCGGCGCGCGCGAGATTCTCTGCATTCGCGTCAAGGGCGGCTCGCGTCGGCGCTACGCCTTCGTCGGCGACGTGATCACTGCGACCGTCAAGCAGGCCAACCCGCACGGGGCCGTCAAAAAGGGCGATGTCGTCACCGCCGTGGTGGTGCGCACCAAGAAGCCCTTCGGTCGCGACGACGGTACCTACATCTCCTTCGACGACAACGCCGCGGTGATCATCGACGACCAGAACAACCCGCGCGGAACGCGCGTGTTCGGGCCCGTCGCACGCGAACTTCGCGACCGCAACTTCATGAAGATCGTCTCGCTCGCGCCGGAGGTCCTGTAGCGATGGCTCGCTACCACCAGATCGGCCAAGCGCCCGGTGCTCAAGGTTCGCTCCGGCGACGAAGTTCAGGTCATGGCGGGCAAGGACCGCGGCAAGAGTGGCCGCATCCTGCGCGTCGAGCCTGCCAACGAGCGTGTATATGTCGAGGGACTGAACATGGTCAAGCGCCACATGCGCCCACAGCAGGTGGCCGATACCCAGCGTGGGCAGACGGTCGGCGGCGTGATCGAGCGCGAGGGCCCGATCCACGTCTCCAACGTGATGTTGCTGGATCCCAAGGACCACAAGCCCACGAGGGTTGGCATCGAGCGCGAGGACGGCAAGCGCTATCGCGTGGCCAAGCGCTCCGGAACAAGGCTCGACTGACGAGAAGACGATGAGCACCGCAACAACAGCACGCTTGAAGACCCGCTATCTCGAGGAGATCCGCCCGGCGCTGATCGAGCGCTTTGGCTACTCCTCGGTCATGCAGGCGCCAAAGCTCGTGAAGATCACGCTCAACATGGGCGTGGGCGACGCCAAGCAGGACTCCAAAGTGCTCAAGGCCGCCACCGAACAGTTGGCGACGATCGCCGGACAGCAGCCCAACGTGCGGCGTGCGCGCAAGTCGATCGCCGCGTTCAAGCTGCGCGAGGGCATGCCGGTCGGTGTTGCCGTGACGCTCCGGGCAGAGCGCGGCTACGAGTTCCTGGATCGTCTGACCTCGATCGCGATCCCGCGCATCCGCGACTTCCGTGGCTTGAACCCACGTTCCTTCGACGGCCACGGCAACTACACGATGGGCGTGCGCGAGCAGATCATTTTCCCCGAGATCGACTATGACGCGATCGACCAGGTGAGGGGTATCGATATCACCATCACCACCACGGCAAAGAGCGATGTCGAAGCGTTTGCTCTGCTTCAGGCCCTGGGGTTGCCCTTCGCCACCCAGGGACGGCCTGCCGGCTTCGATCAGGATTCAGGCGCTGAGGAGTCAGGCGCCGACAGCTCAGAGAACGGGAGTAACGACTGATGGCAAAGACCTCGCTACGCGTCAAGCAGGCGCGCACGCCGAAGTACAAGACACGTGCATATACTCGCTGCAACCGCTGCGGGCGCCCGCACTCGGTGTATCGCAAGTTTGGGATTTGTCGCATCTGCCTGCGCGAGCTGGCTCACAACGGCTTGATACCGGGGATGACGAAGTCCTCCTGGTAGGCAACTGGGTGTATGACCTTTCTTTTTCGATTCCTTCCGCTTTTTTAGAACTATTTCGCTCGTAAACCAACTTCTTTTCTCGAACACTCCAACACAGAGCCCTCTTATGTCAATGACCGATCCAATAGCCGACTTCCTCACGCGTATACGCAACGCGATTCACGCTGCGCATGAGACGGTTGACATCCCAGCCTCGAAAGTGAAGGCGGAGATCGCTCGCATCCTTACCGAGCAGGGCTATATCGACTCATGGGCTGTCGTCCCCGCACGCGAGGGCGGCGCGGGTCAGCTGATCGAGATTCGTCTCAAGTACACCGACGATCGTCGTTCGGCGATCTCGGGCCTGCGACGTGTATCGCGCCCCGGTAGGCGCACATATGTCGAGGCGACGCGCATCCCCAAGGTGCTCGGCGGAATGGGAACTTCGATCGTATCCACCTCGCGCGGCGTGATGACAGGTCACGACGCGCGCGCCGCCGGTGTCGGCGGCGAGGTACTCGCACAGGTCTGGTAGGCGGGGTTATGTCGAGAATCGGTAGACAGCCAATCACGGTGCCCTCCGGCGTAACCGTCGCGATCGAGCCCGAGTCGGTCAGCGTCAAGGGCCCCAAGGGCGAGCTCTCCGAGCGCGTCCCACGCGACATCGAAGTCGTCCAGGAGGGCGAGCAGCTGCTCGTCTCGCGTCCGACCGACCGCGGCGAGCACCGTGCGTTGCACGGTCTGACCCGCTCGCTCGTAGCGAACATGGTCCAGGGTGTCACCGCCGGCTACGAGAAGCGTCTGGAGATCCAGGGCGTCGGCTATCGCGCCCAGATGAAGGGCAAGAACCTCGAGCTCGCTGTCGGCTACTCGCATCCCGTTCCGATCGAGGCGCCACAGGGCATCGAATTTGAAGTCCCCCAACCGACCAGAGTCGTCATCAAGGGCATCTCCAAGCAGCAGGTCGGCGAGATCGCCGCGATCATCCGCAAGCAGCGCCCGCCGGAGCCCTACAAGGGCAAGGGCATCCGCTACGAGGGCGAGTACGTGGCCCGCAAGGTGGGTAAGCGCGCATGAGCACGATCACCAAGGAGGCTCGTCGCCTCAAACGTCGTCGCCGTGTGCGCGCGAAGATCTCCGGTACTGCTGTGCGCCCGCGCGTCTCGGTGTTCCGCTCCAATCGCGGTCTCTCGGCTCAGCTGATCGACGACCAGGACGCTCGCACGCTGGCTGCCGTCCACTGGTATGAGCCCGAGCTGCGTAAGCTGGCCAGTTCCGATCGCGTCAGGCGCTCAGGCGAGCTGTTGGCCGAGCGCGCAAAGGCGGCCGGTGTGTCGGAGGTCGTGTTCGACCGCGGCGGCTACCGCTATCACGGCAATGTTCGCGCCTTCGCCGAGGCGATCCGCGAGGCCGGCGTAACCGTCTGACCTCGGCACCCCGCTACCCTCTCTAACTCTTCTATGAACTCAGATCGATCAGTCAACGCAGGCAGCCTCGACCTCCAAGAGCGTGTCGTGGAGATCAACCGCGTCGCTAAGGTTGTCAAGGGCGGCCGGCGCTTCTCCTTCACCGCGCTCGTCGTCGTCGGCGACGAACGCGAAGTGGTCGGCATCGGCTACGGCAAGGCCAACGAGGTTCCGCTCGCGATCCAGAAGGGCGTGGAGCGTGCAAAGAAGGACCTCTTCAGGGTGCCCAAGCACGGCAGCACGATCACCCATCAGACCACAGGGGTGTTCGGTGCGGGCCGCGTCTTCTTGAAGCCTGCAGCTCCCGGTACCGGCGTGATCGCCGGTGGTGGCGTGCGCGCTGTGCTCGAGCTCGCCGGCATCCACGACATCCTCTCCAAGAGCCTGGGTACGCAGAACCCGATCAACCTCGTCAAGGCGACCGTCGCCGGCCTGCGCGGCCTGCGCACCCCAGCCGAGGTAGCCGAGCTGCGCGGCCTTTCGATCGCAAAGGTGCTGGGCTTGACTGAGCAGCCGACGAACGGCGCGGGCGAGACCATCGCGGACGCCGAGTCGGCGACCACGACAGGCGGCGATACTCCAGCTGAGGCGGCCGAAGCAAGCGCGACGGACGCAACGGTGCCAGAGACGGTCACCGCGCCCACCGAGACGACCGCGCCCGCCGAGGCAGCATCGGACACGACTGAGGCACCAGCCTGATGGCGACTTTGCAAGTGACTCAGAGGCGCTCCAGCGTCGGCTCCAACAAGCGCCAGCTCGATACGTTGCGCTCGCTTGGCCTGCGACGGATCGGTCATACGGTTGAGGTCAAGGACTGCGAGCAAGCGCGTGGCATGGTGCACGCGGTGCGCCATCTTGTCGAGGTGCACCCTGAAGGGCATACCGTCAAGGGCACACCCTCTGGGGCGCAAGCAGGCAAGCAGGAGCAGAGCTCGTGACACCGCAGGAGAAGGATGAGCAGCCGATCGGCCTGCACTCGCTGAAACCCGCCCCCGGTAGCCGTCGCCCGCGCAAGCGCGTCGGCCGCGGCGAAGGCTCAGGCACCGGCAAGACCTCCGGCAGAGGCCAGAAGGGCGCGGGCTCGCGCTCGGGCTCCAAGAGCCGCGCTCGCTTCGAGGGTGGGCAGATGCCGATCCACATGCGCATGCGTAAGCTGCGCGGGCCGCACATGAAGAAGTCGATGCCCTTTGAGATGTTCCGCACGCATACCCAGCCCGTGAATGTCTCCGACCTGGAGGACCGCTTCGACGCCGGCGCCGAGGTCACGATCGAGTCGATGCAGGCCAAGGGATTGGCCACGCGCAAGGGCGTAGCGGTCAAGGTGCTGGCTAAGGGCGAGTTGAGCAAGGCGCTCACGGTGCATGCTCACGGCTTCAGCAAGACCGCACGCGAGCGCATCGAGGCGGCTGGCGGCACTTGCACCGTCATCGAGAGCTAGAATCGCACGACCGACACGTGCGGGCATATCCCGCTTGATCGGCTAAACCAATGCTCTCGACGATTCTCAGCGCCTTTCAGGTTGCGGACATCCGCAAGAAGCTCCTGTTCACGGCGGGCATGCTTCTCATCTACAGGCTGGGCTCGCACATCCCTGTTCCGGGCGTCAACCTCGCGGCCGTCAACAACCTGCAGAAGCAGTTCGGCGGCTCGGGCATCCTCAGCTACCTCAACCTCTTCTCCGGGGGCAGCCTGTCGCGAATCGCGCTGTTTGCGCTGGGCATCATGCCCTACATCACCTCCTCGATCATCCTGCAGCTGCTGCAGGTCGTAATACCTTCGCTTGAGAAGCTCTCCAAGGAAGGCGAAGTTGGGCAGGCGCGCATCACGCAGTACACGCGCTACCTGACTGTCGGCTTGGCCTTTGCCCAGTCGATCGGCTACGTCTTCCTGTTCCATTCGCTCTCGGCCTCGGCCAACGAAGCGGTCGTGTCCAAGTTCGACGCTCCGCACATCTTCCTGATCGTGATCTGCCTGACCGCCGGCTGCGTCTTCTTGATGTGGATCGGCGAGCTCATCACCCAGCGCGGGATCGGCAACGGCATCTCACTGCTGATCTTCGCCTCGATCGTCTCGCGCATGCCGCAAGGCATCGAAGCGTGGTGGACGACCCAAGATCAGGTCTTCAAGGTGATGATGCCTTTCATGGTGCTGGCGGTCGTCGCCGGGATCGTGTTCGTACAGGAGGGTCAGCGGCGCATCCCAGTCCAATACGCCAAGCGCGTGATCGGCAGGCGCATGACAGAAGGGGGCCAAACCTACCTGCCGCTGCGCGTGAACATGGCCGGCGTGATCCCGGTGATCTTCGCCGCGAGCATCATGGCATTCCCGCCCACCGTCGGCCAGCTGATCAAAACGCCCTGGGCCAAAGACGTGTCGAACTTCTTTACGCCCAACGGCTGGCACTACGTGGTCGGCGAGTCGATCTTCATCGTGATCTTCGCCTACTTCTACACGGCGGTCACCTTCAACCCGGTCGACCAGGCCGACAACTTGAAGAAGTACGGTGGGTTCATCCCCGGTGTGCGCCCAGGGCGGCCGACCGCTGAATTCCTCGACCGGATCCTCGCGAGGCTGACGTTCCCGGGTGCTCTGTTCCTCGCTGCCGTCGCAGCGATACCGGCGATCCTGATCGCCCGCACACACCAGAACTTCTACTTCGGCGGCACCTCGATCCTGATCGTCATCGGCGTGGCGCTGGAAACGATGAAGCAGCTCGAGGCTCAGTTGATGATGCGCAGCTACGAGGGCTTCTTGAAGTAACAGCGCTGTGGGCGTGCCTATGGCAGGCGCACGCTTGAAGCAGCGGGTAGGCTCTTTGTCGTGGTTGAGACGAACCTCATCCTGTTGGGAGCACCGGGTGCCGGCAAGGGCACTCAGGCCGAGCGCCTGCAAGCCGACTTCGCTTTGGCGCACATCTCCACGGGCGACATGTTGCGAGCCGAGCTAGCACAGGGCACCGAGCTCGGCCTCGAGGCGCAGAAGTACATGAAGGCGGGGGAGCTGGTACCCGACGAGGTGATCCTCGGGATGATCGGCCGGCGCATCGGCGAGCAGGACGCTCGCGAAGGATTCCTGCTCGACGGCTTTCCCCGCAATACGGCTCAGGCCGACGCGCTCGGCAAGACGCTCGCCGACTCCGGGCGTCGACTGACGGCGGTCCTGTTGATCGACGTGCCCGACGAGGAGGTGGTGCACCGGCTCGCCGGCCGGCGCGTGTGCGCGAAGGGGGGCCACGTCTATCACGTCGAGCTCGACCCACCCAAGCGCGAGGGCGTATGCGATCAGGACGGCTCGCGCCTGATCCAGCGTGATGACGACAAGGAGGAGACGATTCGCCGGCGCCTGGAGGTGTATGCGCGCCAAACCGCTCCCCTGATCGACTATTACGAGCAGGCAGGTCTGTTGCGCAGCTTCGACGGGCAGCGCGATCCAAACGAGGTGCACGATCACATCAGGGCTACTATCGCGACACTGCGGCTGGAGGACGAGCTGTAGCACCGTCCCTCGTTCGCCCGGCCGAGCGCTCGCGGTGGGTAGGATGGAAGGGCGGGAAAGATAAGCTCCTATGGTGATCATCAAGAAGTCGCCCGAGGAGATCGAGAAGATGGCCGCCGCCGGCCTCATCCAAGCGGCGACGCTCGACCTGATCGCCGGCAAGATTCGCCCCGGCGTGAGCACCGAGGAGCTCGACGCCGCCGCTGAGCGCTTCATCCGCTCTCAGGGTGCAACCCCCACGTTCAAGGGCTACCGAGGCTTCCCCGGGTCGATCTGTGCCTCGCCCAACACGATGGTGGTGCACGGCATCCCCGGCCGCTATCGCCTCGAGCGCGGGGACATCCTCTCGGTCGACATCGGCGTGACCTTCGACGGCTGGGTGGCCGACGCTGCACGCACGTTTGCGGTGGGCGAGATCACGCCGCTGGCCGAGAGCTTGTTGAGCGCCACCGAGCAGTCGCTATACGCGGGCGTCGAGCAATGCCGGCCGGGCAACCGTATGGGTGACGTTTCGAACGCGATCCAGTGGACTGCCGAGAAGGCGGGCCTGTCGGTCGTGCGCTCGCTGGTCGGCCACGGCGTCGGCAAAAACATGCACGAGGATCCTCAGGTGCCCAACTACGGCAAGCCGGGCAAGGGCCCGTTGCTGGAGGAGGGCATGGTGCTGGCGATCGAGCCGATGACCACGGCTGGGCGCGCGGCTGTGCGAGTGGCCGGCGATGGTTGGGCGATCTTCTCCCAGGACGACTCGCTCGCCGCGCACTTCGAGTTCACCGTAGCCGTCACCAGCGAGGGCCCGCGCATTCTCACCCCTTGGCATCTCGCGCCAGAGCAGCGTGTCGCCAAGGGCGTCGACAAGCGAGCAGCTGCAACCGCGAGATAGTTGCTACCATCCGCTGTCCTGCTCGAATGCGCCGAAGCTTGGCGCCTGAGGGCAACACCACGACGCGGTAGCGGCGGCCGTCCCGGCAGCCAGAGCCGGTCGCAGGGACCAGCCGAAAGGGATCATGAAGGTAAGACCGTCGGTCAAGCCGATGTGCGAGAAGTGCAGGATCATCCGCCGCCACAAAGCGGTTCTCGTCATCTGCCAGAACAAGCGTCATAAGCAGCGGCAGGGCTAACCCGCGGATGGCACGTATCGCTGGGGTCAACCTGCCCTTGAACAAGCGCTCGGAGATCGGGCTGACATACATCTACGGCATCGGTCGCTCGACCTCCAACAAGATTTTGGAGGAGGTCAAGGTCAGTCCCGACACCTACATCCGCGATCTCACCGAGGACGAGGTCTCGCGTCTGCGCGACGCGATTGACCGCTCGCTTACGGTCGAGGGCGATCTGCGCCGCGAGCGCTCACAGGACATCAAGCGCTTGCAGGAGATTGCTTGCTACCGCGGCCTGCGTCATCGCCGCGGGTTGCCTGTACGCGGACAGAAGACGAAGACCAACGCTCGTACGCGCAAGGGTCCCAAGCGCCTGCAGGTCGCCGGCAAGAAGAAGGTTCGCTGATGGCCACCCCTAAGCGTCCTGCCCGCGGTCGGCGCAGGCAAAAGAAGAACGTGCCGGTTGGGCAAGCCCACATCAAGACGTCTTTCAACAACACGATCGTCTCGCTCACTGACATCCAGGGCAACGTGCTTGCATGGGAGTCGGCCGGCGGGGCAGGCTTCAAGGGCTCGCGCAAGTCCACTCCATTCGCCGCGCAGGTCACGGCCGACGCGGCGGCTCGCAAGGGCATGGAGCAGGGGCTGCAGAAGGTTGAGGTCTACGTCAAGGGCCCCGGCTCGGGACGCGAGACCGCGATCCGCTCGCTGCAGGCTGCCGGCCTTGAGGTGACCGGAGTTAAGGACGTAACCCCACAGGCTCACAACGGATGCCGTCCGCGCAAGCGCCGGCGCGTCTAAAACAACTTGATCGCAGAGAGCTAGGTCCATGGCAAGAGACACAGGCCCACAGTGCAAGCAGTGCCGTCGCGAGGGGCAGAAGCTGTTCCTCAAGGGTGAGCGCTGCCTGACCGACAAGTGCGGCGTCGAGCGGCGCTCCTACCCGCCCGGAGAGCATGGCCGCGGTCGCCAGAAGCAGAGTGAGTACCGCCTGCAGTTGCGCGAGAAGCAGAAGGCACGTCGCTATTACGGGGTGCTCGAGAAGCAGTTCCACGGCTACTACGAGAAGGCTTCGCGCCAGCCTGGGATCACGGGGGAGAACCTGCTCGCGCTGCTCGAGTGCCGCCTTGACAACGTGATGGTGCGCCTCGGATTCGCGGCATCTCGCAGGCAGGCGCGTCAGCTGATCCGTCACGGCCATTGGACAGTCAACGGTCGCCGGGTAGACATCCCCAGCTATCAGGTGCGGCCTGGCGATGTGATCGCCATCAAAGTGGATACCCCGGCTATGCAGGTGGTAAGGGACGCCACCGAGCTGACCGGCCAGATCCCCGCGTGGCTCCAGGCAGACCATGAGTCGCTCACGGCCAAGGTGCTGCGCAAGCCGGAGCGCCGAGAGGTGGCCGCGCCGGTGCAGGAGCAGCTCATCGTCGAGCTGTACTCGAAGTAGAGGCTTTCCCCGCGCCGGCGCCTGAAGGCGGCGACGGCGCGCAAGAGCCGGCGTTTCCAAGGCGCCGGTTTCACACCAACACGACGTTAGGACCCCGATGCTCGACTTCCAAATCCCCCGGATCACCAGCGAGTCCGTGGAGCAGAACCGTGGCACGTTCACAATCGAGCCGCTCGACCGCGGCTTCGGCTACACGTTCGGTAACTCACTCAGGCGTGTCTTGCTCTCCTCGCTCGCCGGCGCCGCCGTCACTAGCGTGCGTATCGAGGGCGTGGCGCACGAGTTCTCGACAGTAGAGGGCGTCAAGGAGGACGTGACCGACATCGTGCTCAACCTCAAGGGCATCGTGTGTCGCATGCACTCCGATGCGAGCGAGGTCGAGGCGCCGCTCGTCGTGACCGGGCCAGGGGAGATCACGGCCAAGGACATCGACCTGCCCGCCGGTGTTGAGATCCTCAATCCGAACGTGCATGTGGCGACGCTCGAGAAGAAGACCAAGCTCGAGCTGTACATGACGATAGGTCGCGGGCGCGGATACCGCCCCGCCGAGGAGAACAAGTCGGCCGACCAGCCGATCGGCGTGATCCCGATCGATTCGATCTTCTCGCCCGTGCGGCGTGTCGCCTATGCGGTCGAGCAGGCTCGCGTCGGACAGAAGACCGACTTCGACAAGCTCACCCTCGACATCGAGACCGACGGCTCGATCGAGCCGCAGGCTGCGCTGCGCGAGGCGGCCGAGCTGCTCATCTCGCAGCTTGCGATCTTCACCGACGCAGACCGCATCCAGGAGCTGCGCGCTGTGCCCGGCGGTCAGCTCGACGGCCATGGCCTGGCAGTCGGTGGCGGTGGCGCTCCCGCGGCGCTGCAAGGCGAGGAGTGGAGCATCCTGATCGAGGAGCTAGAGCTTGGAGTGCGCTCGTACAATTGCCTCAAGCGCGCCGGCATCCAGACGGTCGGCGATCTCATCTCCAAGTCCGAGGCCGAGCTCAATGCAATCCCCAACTTCGGCAAGAAGTCGATCGACGAGGTCATCGAAACCCTCGAAGCGCGGGGCCTGCAACTGCGCCAAGACTGAGCGGAGCCCGCTCGGGCGGTCAGCTCTCTAGACTGACAGCTTGCGCGAGCATCAAGCGACCGCACGAAAGCCATGAGACATCAGAAGACACGCAACAAGCTCAGCCGCGACTCGGCGCACCGCAAGTCGCTGCTCATGAACCTCACCAAGGAGGTCTTGGAGCACGAGCGGATCAAGACGAGCGAAGCGAAGGCCAAGGCGGTAAAGCCTGAGATCGAGAAGCTGATCACGCTCGCCAAGCGTGGCGACCTGCACGCTCGTCGTCAGGCGCTGTCGGCGCTTTCGCAAGACAAGTTCGCCGTGTACAAGCTGTTCGAGGAGGTCGCTCCTCGCTACGCTGACAGGCCCGGCGGATACACGCGCATCCTCAAGCTCGGCCCGCGTCGGAGCGACGCGACCGAGATGGTTTACCTAGAGCTGGTGTAGATCCGCCGGAGACGGCGGTTCGAGTTTTTGCGGCCAGCACGCCGGCCGCAAGTCCGGCGCGTTCGGTGAGGCCGCGATAGGGCGATACCCCACAGGGCACAAGTGGTCTCCAAGCTGACGTTGCAATACGACGGGAGCGAGTTCGCCGGCTGGGCGTTGCAGCCACAGCTGCGAACCGCGCAGGGCGAGCTGGAGCGAGCGTTGCGTACGATCCTCGGCGAGCAGGGCGAGGACGGAGAGCCGTTGACGGTCACCGTTGCCGGTCGCACCGATCGGGGGGTGCACGCCTGGGGGCAGGTGGTCAGCTATCGCCACGAGGCGCTCGATCCCCTGCGCCTGAACTCGTTGTTGCCACCCGACATGGCTGTGCTCTCCTGCGAGCCTGCCGGCGAGGCTTTCGACGCCAGGCGCGACGCTACTAGCCGAACTTACTGCTATCGCCTTCTGGCGCGACGCACGCGCGACGTGTTCGAGCGCGGGCGCGCGCTGTGGTGGCCGCGAGCACTCGATCGTTCGCTACTGGAGCGGTGCGCCATGCTGCTGCCCGGGGAGCACGACTTCAGCGCCTTCACACCTACAGAGACGGAACACACGCGCTTCGAGCGCAATGTGCTGAGCGCCGAGTGGCGCGAGCGCGGCGACGTACTGGAGCTGTGGATCGAGGCGGACTCGTTCTTGCGCCACATGAACCGGGTGCTGGTCGGCACGATGCTCGAGGTGGCCACCGGGCGAAGCGCGCTTGACGATTTCGCCGAGCTGCTGCAGGGCAGGCCGCGTTCGCACGCCGGTCCCACCGCGCCGGCGCACGGCTTGGCGCTGATGTCGGTGCGGTATTAGATCGAGCTTGCGAGGAGAGTCCGGCGCACTGGGGTGTTTGTAAGTGCGTGGGGGTTGAGTGTCTATTTTTGCGGAATTACTATAGGCTATGCAAATGTATCTATAGTGGTAATCTCAAAAAGAGTGTATAGACTCCATCCCTCCTCCTCTGTATTCCGCACGTCTCTTCGCTGCTGCCAACGACCTCGGACCTTGAAACACCATCAAGCCGGTCGGGCCGCAGCGAACCCTATGCTGGAAGACGACGATGCTCAACGTGCTGCTCACCAACGACGACGGGATCGAGGCCGACGGCCTACAGGCGCTGCGCTGCTCGCTGCTAGAGGTGCATGGCGTTCGCCTCGTGACGATCGCCCCGGACGGCAACCGCTCGGCTATGGCTCGCTCGATCACCACGAGACGTCCTCTGTGGGTGGAGGAGGTGTCATTCTCGGACGGGACCGTCGGCTACGCGACCGACGGCACGCCTGTGGATTGCGTGCGCCTCGCGCGCCTCGGCCTGGTCGAGGACTTCGATGCGCAGCTGGTCGTCGCCGGCATCAACCATGGCGCCAATCTGGGCGATGACATCACCTACTCGGGCACCGTGGCGGCAGCACTGGAGGGCGTCGTGCTCGGTTTGCCGGCGATTGCTGTCTCCCAGCAGTCGCGCGCACGGGCGCTTGACTTTCGCTACGACGGTGGCTTCGACTTCGAGGTTGCCGCCACGTTCGTGGCGCGCCTGGTGGAGCGCATCGAGGAGCTGCCCGTGCCGAGCGGAACCCTGCTCAATGTGAACGTGCCCGCCGGCGAGCCCGACGGAGTCGAGGTGACAAGCCTCGGCAAGCGCATCTACCGCGACGAGCTGAAGGTCGCGCCGCACGCGGAGGACTCCACCAAGCGTCAGCGCTATTGGATATACGGGTCGGACCCTGGCTTCCACGACGAGCCCGGCACCGACCTGGCGGCGGTGGCTGAAGGGCGCATCGCTGTGACACCGATTCATTTCGACCTGACTCACCGTGGCGGGCTGGAGGTATTGCGCGGGTTCGATCTGCAAGCGCTGCTCGCGCCGGCTCTCGATGGCGGGAGCGCGTGAGCAGACCGTCGAGGAGAGTCTCCCGTGAGCAAGAGTCCGCCCCGACACCCTCTGGGCAGCGCTCGGGGTCGGCGGCTGGAGTGGAGCCAGCCGCACAGACGGCCTCCGGGGCTCAGCCATCCAAGCAGCAGCTAGCCCGCGCGGATGAGCTGCGCGCGCAACTTGAGCATCACGCTCACCGCTACTACGTACTCGACGATCCCGAGATAGGCGACGACGTGTATGACGCGCTGCTCGACGAGCTGCGCCGGCTGGAGAGCGACTACCCGGAGCTGCGAGGAGCCGACTCGCCGACCCAGCGCGTCGGTGGCGAGCCGGTCGGCAAGCTCGAAAAGGTGCAGCACTTGGAGCCGATGCTCTCGCTGGATAACGTTCGCAACGAAGAGGAGCTAGGGGTTTGGGTGACGCGCATGAGAACCCATCTCGCCCGCGAAGGGATTGAGCGCACGAGCTTTGAGTATGTGGTGGAGCCGAAGGTAGACGGGTTGGCGATCAGCTTGCTCTACCAGGACGGTGTCCTCGTGCGCGGAGCCACGCGCGGCAACGGCGAGGTCGGAGAGGACGTGACGCACAACCTGCGCACAATCGGCTCGGTGCCTCTGCGCATCGACGATGCACCGCCTTTGCTGGAGGTACGTGGCGAGATCTATATGTCGCTGAAGGACTTCGCCGCCGTCAACGAGCGCCGCGCCGAAGCCGGTCTGTCCACATTCATGAATCCCCGCAACTCGGCCGCCGGTGCCGTGCGTCAGCTCGACCCTTCTCTGATGGCTGAACGTCCACTTTCGATGTGGGCCTACCAAGTTGGGGTGGCGCCTGAGGTCAAATTCGAAACGCACTGGGAGGCGCTCGAGTGGTTGCGCGAGCACGGTTTCCGCGTCAACCGCGATATCAAGCTGCTCGACAGCGAGGAGCAGGTGATCGCGCAATGCCTGCGCTGGCAGGAGCGTCGTGGCGAGTTGGACTTCGAGATCGACGGGGTCGTGATCAAGGTCTCAGACCTCGAGCTGCAGCGCCGACTTGGCTCGGTCGGTCGCGATCCACGCTGGGCGGTGGCCTGGAAGTTCCCGCCGACCACAGCAGTGACGCGTCTACACAAGGTGATGTGGAATGTCGGCAAGTTCGGCGACCTGCGCCCCTACGCGATGCTTGAGCCGGTCGCGGCCGGCGGCGTCGTGATCAAGCTGGCGACGCTGCACAACGAGGAGGACATCGTCCGCAAGGACATCCGTGCCGGCGAGGACGTAATCGTGCTGCGCGCCGGTGATGTGATCCCGCAGGTCGTCTCACCGGCGCCGCACGTCGTTGAGCACAAGGATCGCCCGCCCCCTACACACCCGCCTGAGCGCTGCCCGTTCTGCGACACCCCAACCGTCAAGTCGGAGGGGTCGGTCTTCACGAGCTGTCCCAACCGTGATTGTCCTGAGCGCGCCTGGCAGCTGCTCAAGCACTTCGTCTCGCGCGGGGCGATGGACATCGACGGGCTCGGCGAGAAGCAGGTGGCCCTACTGCAGCAGCAGGACTTGGTTCACACGGCTGCCGACTATTACCGT
Organism: uncultured Solirubrobacterales bacterium; assembly: GCA_963723175.1. Classification (GTDB taxonomy): domain Bacteria; phylum Actinomycetota; class Thermoleophilia; order Solirubrobacterales; family Solirubrobacteraceae; genus Palsa-744. The sequence continues at coordinate 519,288 of CAVRPO010000008.1, forward strand.
TTGCATGAACACCGCGAGCGGTTGCTCGAGCTGGAGGGTTTTGGTGAGCTGTCGGTCAATCACCTACTCGCGGCGATCGAGACTTCCAAGCAGCGCCCGTTCGGGCGCGTCCTGTTCGCGCTCGGCATCGAGGAGGTCGGCGACGTCACCGGGCGCAATCTGGCCCTGCGCTTTCGCAACATCGACGCGTTGCTTGCGGCAAGCGCCGCCGAGATCGAGGAGACCCCCGGGATCGGCGAGAAGATGAGCCTCCTGATCCATTCACAGCTGCACGACGAGCGTATGCGCGCACTGGTCGAAGACCTGCGCGCGCAGGGTCTGCGCTTCGCCGAGGAGGGCCCCGCGCCGACCAGCGGCCCTTTGGTGAACAAGACGTTCGTGCTCACGGGAACGCTGCCGACGCTTTCGCGCGAGCAGGCAACCGAGCGCGTCCAAGCGGCCGGTGGGCGCGTGACCAGCGGCGTGTCGAAGAAGACCGACTATCTGGTCGCCGGCGAGTCCCCGGGGTCCAAGCTCGAGAAGGCCGAACGGCTGGAGGTGGCGGTGCTGGACGAACGCGGCTTGCTCGACCTGTTGGGTACGTAGATGGAGGTGGCTGCGGTAATATCGCCACAACGAGTGTCAGTCGGCTGCGGTAACGTTGCTGCAACACGTGTCATGTGGCTGTAGCGCATTCGGGCCCGCTTTTCGGCGGGTCGAGTCGTTTCTAGCTCCGCTCAGTAGCGCGCGAGCGTGATCGCCATGTTGTCCTGGATCGTGTGCGCCTCGTACGTTTCGATGCCGTCGTTGAAGAACGCAAACGCGAGGATGTCCCCGCCCTCGCTTTCGCAGTAGCCGGCCAGGTTTGACACCCCGTTCAGGGTTCCCGTCTTGGCCTGACAGCGCCCCGAGGCGGGCGTTCCTCGCATCCTTTCTGAAAGCGTGCCCGTGTGGCCCGCGACGGCGAGGTCGTTGCGCAAGGTCGTACCCAAGGGGCTATGGGCAAGCGCGGTGAGCAGCTCCACTACCTGCTTGGGAGTGGTGTGGTCGGAGTGCGACAGGCCAGAGCCGTCGATCAGATAGGGATGCAGGCCAAAGTCCTTGGCGATCGTCGTACGCACCACGGAGGCGCCGGCGGCGGTAGTGCCGGCTCCTCCGAAGCGCGCGCCGATGTCCTTGATCAGCGTCTCCGCGAAATAGTTGTCAGACGGTGGCAAGGTCAATCCGAGAAGGGTCGCGAGATTGGGCGAGGCCTCGCTTGCCACCATCGTCGCGCCGGCGGGAGTCACGGCGGCGGCGCCCCCGTGGACCTTGATCCCCTCGGCGCGAAGCGCCCCGCGCAGCTGGAGCGCCGCATAGGCCGCAGGTCCGTGCGAGCCGCCCTCCGAGCCCGTCTCGCCGCGATTGAACGAAAGCCCGCTGAGCTCGCCTTCCAGTTCGGGGTCGGGCGCGTAGTCGCTGTATGGGTCCCCGCGCAGAGAGTCGAACCAGGAATCGTCCCCGTCCACGCTGCCCGTGACTTCCCTGATCCCGGCCGCCTTCACGAGCGCGGCAAGCTCCGTCACGGTCGCGCCCTGGCCGCCGTAGCGGGCCGTCACGAAAGAGGTGCTACCGAATGTGGGGTCGCCGCCACCCTTCAAGTAGAGGCTGCCTTCCCAGCGCCCGTTGGCGCCCGGATGCCCAGTGCCGAGCACGCTGGTGGTCAGCGTCCCTTCGGGCCCCATCAGCTCCAGGGCGGTCGTGGCGGTATATAGCTTCTCGACCGAGGCGGGCGGGTGAGGGACTTCAGCGCGCTCGCTGAATAGCGTCGTGGACTTCGTCAGGTCATACACGTAGGCGCCCGATCCGGGGCCGGCGAGCCTCATCTCACGGGCAAGCGGCGCCTCGAGCGAGCTCTGGGCCAAGGCCGTGGGGGCGGTGCTCGCGGCAAGGAGGGCGCACGTTGCGACTGCTAGCAGGGCGGCGAGTCTCATAGGATCGAGTAACACTACGTAGAATCAGTATTTATGGGCGAGGTTGTCAACTTGAAAGCAGCCGCCAAGCGTGGCTCGGGCACTAGAACACGCTCGCCCTCCAAGAGGAGCGCTCCCGCGCGAACCTCAAAGCGCAGCGGGCCGCGACGGGACAAGACGGCTCTGGTGCTGGGCGGTGGCGGCTTCACTGGCGGCGTGTACGAGGTTGGAGCGTTGCGCGCGCTCGACTTGCTGGCAGCCAATCGCACGATCAACCAGTTCGACGTCTACGTAGGCACCTCTGCCGGTGCGTTCGTCGCGTCGCTGTGCGCCAACGGGGTCACTCCGGAGGAGATGATGCGGGTCGTCACCCACCAGGGCCCGCAGGCTTTCAGGGACATCGATCTCGGCGATCTCCTGCGTCTGAACTTGCCTGAGCTGGCGCGCACAGGCGTGCGGCTCCCCTTGAGGATGGCGTTACTGGCGCGTCAGCTGCTGCCCCAGCTGGGGCAGGTGTCGCTGATCGACATTCTGCTCGGCATCGCCGAGACCTTGCCGAGCGGCGCCTACACGGGCGAGGGTATCGAGCGCTACCTGCGCCGCGTGTTGGAAGAGGACGGTCGCCACGACGATTTCCGCGCACTCGAGCACGAGCTGTATCTGGTGGCGACGGATCTCGACTCGTGCGAGCGGATTGTGTTCGGTGCTGACGGCTTCGACGACGTGCCGATCTCCAAGGCGGTGCGCGCATCGGGCGCCTTGCCGATGGTCTACGCCCCGGTCAAGGTCGGCGACCGCGAACTGATCGACGGGGGCATCGTCTCGACCACGAACCTCGACATCGCAGTGGAAGCGGGGGCGTCCTTGGTGATCGTGATCAACCCAATCGTCCCATTCGTGAACCAGCGTGAGGACGGGGGCGACGGCCCTCCGGCGCGCAGGATCTCCGACATGGGCTTCTCAAAGATCGGCTATCAGGCTTTCAAGCTGCTAGCACACCGACGTTTGCACGAGTTGGCCGGCATGTGGGAGGAGCGCTATCCGGGCGTGGACATTGTGTTGATCGAGCCCGAGCCGACCGACGAGCTGATGTTCGAGACCTCGATCATGAGCTTCTCCTCGCGCATCGCGATAGCGCGCCACGGCTTCCAGTCGGTGACCTACCACCTGCTTGACGAATACGAGCGCTACAGAGAGATCTGGGCGCGCCATGGCATCGATATCTCCGAGCGCCGTGTACGCAAGGTGGTCCGGCATTTCGAGGCCGAAGAAGAGGAGGTCGGCGCCTGGCGCAAAATCCTCGAAGGCACGACCGGCGCCTTGCTGCGTCAGTCGGGCTCGGCTGGTTAACGGTTGTGGCGCAGTCGCGGGCTAGGCACGCCCCGTCGGATCACCTGTGCTGTGTGATTTGAGAGGGCCGCCCGAATGCTGCGGGAACGAACAAATCCAAACAGTCCAGATCGCTCAGGCCAACGCGCGGTCGATCGCGTGCAGCAGACGCGTCGAGGAAGCCTCGTCGCGGACTGCGATACGTACATGATGCGGCTCGCCGAGCGCGTCGCCGGCCGCCACTAAGATGCCCGAGCGCGCCAGGCGTGTCGCGAGCTCGCCGCCGTCGAGCGTCGGGTGCGCCACCCACAGGAAGTTGGCCTGACTGTCGGTCACATCGAACTCGCGCTGACGCAGTGCTGTTGTGAGACGTGTGCGCTCCTGGGAGACGCGCCGCACACGCTTGACCAGTGGCTCTGAGAAACTGCGCAGCGACTCGAGCGCCCCGGCTTGAGAGATCTCACTGACGCCGAGGTCCGGTTCGAGCTCGGCGAGCAACTTCTCCGCGCCCGGCGCACCGAGCGCGTAGCCGCAACGCAGTCCCGCCAGACCCCAGGCCTTGGAGAAGCTGCGGAAGACGAGCAGGCGAGGGTTGCTCTCCAGCAGCTGGAGTGAGGAGTCGATTGGCTGCGCATCGGAGAACTCGACAAGCGACTCGTCGAGCAAGACGGCAACATGGTCGGGTAGGGCCGCAAGCAATCGCTGCAGCTCGTCAGTCGGCAGCAGCTCGCCGGTGGGGTCGTTGGGGCTGGCGAGCGCGACCACGCGCGTGCTCTCGCCAACCGCTTCCACCAGGGCGTCGACGCCGCCGCTCACCGGCACCGCGCGTCCGTGGGCGCGGCGCGCCATGATCGGAAAGAGGGGGTATGACGGCCAGGAGGTGATCAGCTCCTGCCCCGGCTCGATCAGCGCGCGCGTGGCGGCGCTAAGCAGCTCGGCAGAGCCGTTGCCCACGATCAGCCGGGCCTGGTCGACGGAGTGACGTTCTGCAAGTCGCGTGCGCAACTGCGACCCACGCATGTGCGGGTAGCGCTGCATCCCTCGCCGTGCCACGAACGTGATCGCGTTTACGACCTCGGGATGGGGCAGATCGGGCCAGGTCGTCTGCGAGAGGTCGAGCGTCTCAACGCGCGTCAGCGCCTTGCGTTTGCGCTCGTCCGCCTCCTCGCGCAGATGGCTGTTGACCTCCTCCTCGGACATCCCCTCGAACTGCTTGTAGTAGTCGAGCAGGCCCATTTTGCTAACTGCCTCTCCGCCAGCTCCGCGTACTAGTCGGTCGCTGCAAGCGTCGGCGCTCACTCACGGCGCATTGCCAGGTGTGGTGCTTGACCCCGGGCCGTGGATCACGACGAACCAGAACGAGAAGGCTGCGGCGCAGATGGCAGCTGTGACGCCGAATATCCTTCCCAGAGCACCGGCCCGCTGGTCATGTCCGGCGGCGCGGCGCACAAGAATCCAAGCGTTATCAAGGCGCCTGAGCAGCATCAGCATGCCGAACAGAAGCCCAAACAGAGCCACCAGCGCGATCAGTACCCCGAAGGACACACTGCCGGTGAGGTAGTTGGCCTGTGCGCTGAACCAAAGGCAGGCAACCGGTATCGGCCCCCAGCACAGCAGGCTGCCAACGACCATCGCGGCGAACAGGAACTTGGCCAGCGTATTGTCGATGCGCTGCCTGGAGCTGCTTCCGCGCTCGGGCAGCGCGCGAAAGCGCGTCGGCGCGGTGCCGGGTCTGCGGCCAACAAATAGGCCGCCGGTCTCACTGGGATCGGTACGCATATGGTCTATGTTCGCAGCTAAGCGACGGCCTTAGTGCAACGCGTTGAGATCGACCTCTGCCCCGGTCGGGGCAAGACGGGTGTTCGTGGGTCTACTTAGGTCACTCCGCATCGCTGATCGAGAAGCTACCGTAGTAGGAAGATGTCTGCAAGTTCGTTACCGGCTTCCAAGCCTCAGCGCGTGCGCGCGGCGCACCTTGGTCCCGAGCGACGGAGGCCTTTGATCCTCGACATCGCGTTGGAGCTGTTTCTCCAGCACGGCTACAAGGGGACTTCGATGGAGGCGGTGGCAAGCGCCGCGGGCGTGAGCAAGCCGGTGGTCTATGCATGCTTCGAGAGCAAGGCAGAGCTGTTCGGGGCGCTGCTGGATCGCGAAGAGCAGCGCATGCTTGGCCAATTCAGCACGGCTCTTGCCTCGGGTACGCGATCTGGAGATGTGCGCGCGATGTTGACCACGGGGTTCACGTCCATGTTGCGCGCGGTGAAGGACACGCCCCGGGCCTACCGGATCGCGCTGCTTGGTGAGGGCGACGCCGACGCGATCATTGAGGCGCGAGTACGCCATGGCCGCGATCGGCAGGTCTCCGTCACGGCCGACGCGGCTCGTGAGTGGCTGCGGGGACGCGTCCCCGCAGAGCGACTCGACACGGTTGCTCAGTTCGTCGCGCAAACGCTCATAGCGATCGGCGAGGCGGGTGTGCGCATGATGCTGGCCGCGCCGGAGGATTGGACTTCGGAGCTGCTCGGCGCCACGCTGGCGGAGCTGGCCATGGGCGGCTACTCCTCCTTTCTAAAGATCTGAGGAGTTAGCCCGCGTAAAGTGCGTCGAGGACGTCGGCGTACTTCTCGGCCACAATGTTGCGCTTCACCTTCAGCGTCGGCGTGAGCTCACCGGTCTCCTGGGTCAGGTCGTGCGGCAGGATCGCAAAGCGCTTGACCTGCTCGACGGGCGCGTAGCGGAGGTTGGCACGATCCACCTGCTCGCCGATCATCTCCCTCACCGAGGACTCCTCGCAAAGCCGGGCGGTGTCCTCGGGCAGGTTGTGTTCGCGCGCATAGGTGGCGATCTCTTCCTCGTCGAGAGTGATCAGCACGACCGGATAGGGGCGCTGGTCGCCGTGCATCACCGCCTGTGAGATCCAGCGGCACTGCTTGAGGTCGTTCTCGAGGTTCGCGGGCGTGATGTTCTTGCCACCGGCGGTGATGATGATGTCCTTCTTGCGGCCGGTGATCGAGAGGAAGCCGTCCTCGTCGAGTGAGCCGAGATCGCCGGTATGAAGCCAGCCGGCCTCGATCGAGCCGAAGCTGGCGTCGGCGTTGTTGTGGTAGCCCTGGAAGATGTTCGGCCCCTTGATCAGAACCTCGCCGTCCTCGGCGATCTTGACCTCCACGCCGGGGAACGGCCTGCCGACGGTGCCGAACTTGTGATCCTCGACGGTGCAGACGGTTGCGGCTGTAGCGGTCTCGGTCATGCCGTAGCCCTCGAGCACGGGCACGCCGGCGGCCCAGAAGAATTCGAGGATCTCCTTGGCGATGGGGGCCGCGCCGGTGACCGCGTGGCGTACGCTGCCGCCGAAGATCGCGCGGACGTTCTTGAACAACTTCTCGTCTGCCTCTTCAAAGGGCGCCATCAGCTCTGGCGGCACCTCTTCGCCGCGCGCTTGTAGCTCGCGTACCTTGCCGCCCAGCACGATTGCCTTGCGCGCCTGCTCCTGCTCCTCCTCGGGCTTAGACTGAAGCGCCGCGTTGGCGAGCGTGTAGATCTTCTCGAAAATGCGCGGCACAGAGGGAAGGTAGGTCGGTTTGACCTCCATCAGCTCGCCCACGATCTGCTTGGTGTCGCCGCCGAAGTAGGCGATCGTCGCGCCAAGGTCGAAGGCGCCGAGCTGGATCAGCAAGCGCGAAGGCGTGGGCGAGCGGCAGGTAGAGGTAGATGACCTCGTCGTCCTCGATCTGCCCAACGCTGCGCAGCATCTCCATCATCGAGGCGTAGTTGCCGTGGCTGAGCACGCAGCCCTTGGGTGGGCCGGTGGTGCCAGAGGTGTAGATGAACGTGAAGGGATCCTCCGGCTTGACGCTTTCGCGCCGTGTCTGTAGCTCGGAGGCCTCGTGGGTGCGTCCGCGCTCGCGAACTTCGTCGAGCGTGATCGCAGGGACCGCAGGGTCGCCGGCGGGGGGATCCATCACGATCACGGTGCGCAGGTTAGGGACATGGTCGCGGATCTCGGCGATCTTCGCGAGCTGCGCGTCGTCCTCGCAGAAGATCGCGCTGGCCCCGGAGTCGGAGATCACCCACAAGCACTCCTCGGGTGAGTTGGTCTGGTAGATCGGCACGACCACGGCGCCGACCGAGGTGATCGCCATGTCGGCGTAGGACCACTCGGGACGCGTGTTGGCAAGGATGCAAACGCGCTCGCCTCGGTTCGATCCCGAGATCGATCAGCCCGAGGGCGACCTCCTCGACGATGTCGGCGAGTTGCTTGTAGGTAACGTCCTGCCACGCGCCGTCGTGCTTGTAGCGCACAGCAGGGTGCTCGCCGTGCTCAAGCGCCGTGCGCGAGATCAGGTCGGCGATGGTGTGCGATGCGGTGCTCGGCTCTGTGGCGCTGGCCTCCATGTTGCGACTCCTCCTCGATAAACCCCTGATGAACCCTTGGGATGTTAGGGACTTTGGGTGCTCGAGGCCACGGACAGCTGGCCGCCGAGCCAGTCGCTTTCGATCAGCCGCTGGCGTGGGCTGCGCGCTGCTGCGATCTACCCTGCCGGATGCTCGCCATGAACAGGCTCTTGTCGATGCGTCCTCTGAAGATCGGGACACCGTTCTCAAGGCACTTCAGAAGTACTTCCTTGCGCTCCAGACCGGCTTCGCGGGCGAGCTCGCTGGGCGTCAGGTGATTCGCCATCGGTAGATCCTCCTATCGAGGTGGTTTCTACGCGTACGTATACCCCTGCGCCCGGACATATGCAACGTGGGATTACCGCAAGCTGGCGGTGTTTGCGAAATGGGCGATGCCCCGCTTGCCCACGCGGGGCATCGCGGTTTTGGAAGGCCCGCGTCCGGGTCATCGTGGGTTTTGGGAGCGCGGCGAGCGGGCACCGTGGTTTTGAAGCGCCGCGGGCGCTAGATCGGGTTGGGCACGTCGATGAACGTGTGCTCCAGCTCGAAGCGCTCGCTCAAGTGCTCGCCAAGGCGCTTCACGCCGAATGTCTCGGTGGCGTAGTGGCCGGCGGCGATGAAGTGGATCGCGCCCTCCTGGGCTTCGCTCATCACGCGCTCGGCTGGCTCGCCGGTGAGGAAGGCGTCCGCGCCGGCGGCGACGGCGTCCTGGAGGTAGTCGTTGCCGCCGCCGGACACGATCGCCAGGCTGCCGATCTGCTCGGGGCCGGCCTCGAAGACGAGCGGAGTCCTTTGGGTGAGGTCCGTTACTCGCGCAAACAGTTCTTTCGCGTCTATGCCTTCGCCAGGGAAGCGCGCGATGAAGCCGATCGGCTCGCCGTCGTGCAGGGCGAATGGCTCGAGCGTGTCGGCGCCGAGGGCGCGGGCGATGAGTGCGTTGTTGCCGACTTGGGGGTGGGCGTCGAGCGGGAGGTGGTAGGCGGCGAGGCTCATATCCGAGTCAAAGAGCAGCTTCAGGCGACGCTTTATGCGGGAGTCGATCGGCGTGGCGGTCGAGCCCCAGAAGAGCCCGTGGTGGACTATGAGCAGGTCGGCTTGGGCGGCGATGGCTCGCTCGAACAGCTCCGCGCTTGCGGTGACGCCGGTGGCTAGTTTTCTGATCTCGCTCTTGCCGGGGAACTGGAGGCCGTTGGGGCAGTAGTCCTTGAAGCGGCTCGGCTGGAGGAGTTTGTCCAGCTCGGCGATGGTGTCTTGTAGCTCGCAGGGCATGGGGCGAGCGTAGCCGCTCGGGCTCTATCAGTGGGGTCGAGAGCCTCTTGCCGGAGCCTCGACTCGCTGTGTGGGATACTTCGGTCTGCGTCGGGGCGTGGCGCAGCCTGGTAGCGCGCGCCGTTCGGGTCGGCGAGGTCCCCGGTTCGAATCCGGGCGCCCCGATTGCAATACGCAAGATGCAGCGAAGTGCATGAGTGCGCAAAATAGCCTGCAAATTATGCTAATTCTGGGTGCAACGGGGTGCACGCCGTACTCGGTCTGAATCGCCCTGTCTCGTAGCTTTCGGGAGCATTTCGGGAGCAACCTGCTCCCGAAACAGGGGATGGTCCGTAGGACACAACTGGCACACCCAGAGGAGGCCGCCGTCGGGTTAGTCGCTGAGAGGCTGAGACGGGCTCCGAGAGGGGCGCTGGCTACCCCGTACGAGGACCGGGCGGGCCGATGAAGGCTTCGATGGCGGTCCACGCAGCGTTGTGGGTCAGAGGCCCGAGTCGCAGCGTCCAGTCGTCGCCCAACTCCTGACGGACGGATGCTGTGAGGTTCGCGGCCTGAAGGTGCTGTCGTTGTGCTTCGGCTCGCTCGAAGCCTGTCCTGCCGTGGTAGGTGGCGTCCAGGCCGTAGCGTCCGCCCTCGACGGGCCATATGGAGAGGCGATCAGGGGCGAGGACAGGGCCGGTCTCTGCGGGCAGGTCATCTACCACGCTGGGCGCTATCCGGGAATCCCTTGAGACCTCAGCCAAGTTGCGACCACCTCGCTCGTGACCTGCGTCCCAAGTTCGCGCAGCGCCGTAAGCGCCGCACTGGCCTTGCCCCGCTCCGGCAAGGGCAATGCGGGGTCCTCGCTACGAGCTTGGAGAATGCCAAGCAGCGCTTCAACGTCGGTTGCCGAGATGCCTGCGGTCTTGGGCCATCCCTCCACCTCTTGACGTCCGGCCTCAGCAAGGCGAATGTGGGCGAGGTGGGTTGCGCCAATAGAGACTTCGAGGTAGTTAGCGTCCCGCAGGGCACCCATCAGGTTGCGGAGTGTGATGTCGTCTGGTGCATGTCCGAGCCGCTTTAGCTCGGCGATGAACTCGTCTTCTTCGATGTGCCTATAGGTTTCGCCGCTCGCGTTCGAGATTGCGACAAGGATCGGTCGTGCAAGATCGCTGAAGTCGGGCACAAGGTCAAGGATTCCAACCGCAGCGGACATCGACGTGAATTGCGGTCTCGCGGTCGCGGGCAGGGGCGTGGCAAGTGCTGTTCGTCCGACGCGCGAACGTTGGCACACGTCGCGTCCTGCGCCACCTCTCTGATGCCGACGGGCCTCATCCTCGCCGCGCACGTCAATGTCGGGCTGCAACGTCCCTCGCCACAATGGGTGGATGCCACGAGTGCCGCGTACTACACCAACGACCATCTCCGATATCACACGTCGGGACATCCTTGACACAATCGCCATCGAGAAGATCGACTGGAGTGGACGCCTTGAGGAGCCCTCGTTCCTGGAGCGGCTCTGGGACCTCGGTGCCATGCCATCAACAGACCGACGCTTCAGCGATGCCGCAGGGGACATCTGGCAGCACCGCGTCAATAATCCCGAAGACTGGCCCGACGATTGGGTCTTCACGGACAGCCGCTTCGATCTCATGCACGGAGACGACGAGACCTTTCTCCGGTTCCTCTGCGAGATGGTCCATCCGGTGGTTCGCCCTGACGTGGACGAAGTACGACGACTTGTGGACCTCTTCAATGAGAACCTGGCGGGCGACGGTTGGGCGCTCGTTGCGACCGAGCACGTCTCAGGCAGGCCGATCTTTGAAGGTCGGCGCAGGAAGGGCGTCAAGACTCCTGCCACCGCATTGCGGCTCCGTGAGTATCAGCGCCTTGTTGATCCACGGGTGTTCGAGGATCACCTGCGCCGCATAGACGCTGGCCTTTCCAGCGATCCCGCTGCGGCCATTGCGTCTTCGAAGGAGCTGGTCGAGTCGGTCTGCAAGGTCATCCTTGACGACTACGACATCAAGTACGACCGCAAGGAGGATCTCCTCGATCTCTACAAGGCGACGGCGAGGGCGCTGAAGCTCAACGCCGAGTCGGTGCCGAACAGCGTAAAGGGTAGCCAGGCGGCACAGGGAGCGCTGCGTGCCCTCGCCACCATGGTTCAGCGCCTCGCCGAGCTGCGCAACGAGCTGGACTAGGCCACGGTCACAACCGCGCCAGTGCGGCCGTCACGCGACACGCACGTCTCACCTTTACGGCGGCGTCGGCAGCGTCGGAGTTTCTGCTCGACACCTGGCACGAGCGACGCGGCGACGCTAAACCGTAAACGACCCACCGGTTCTTTACGGCAAATACGGCTCGTCAGGCTCTGGTAGCACCAGAAGGGCCTAGCCGAGATTCCGGGCAGTAGGATGCGTGCGCAATCTGGCGGGATGCCTCCCTGCTCACAAAACGACCGTATTGGAGGCCAGCAATGGCGACGGACAAGGTGCCGGTGTACATCAGCTTCGACTACGACCACGACAGCGACCTCAAGACGTTGCTCGTCGGACAGGCGGCCAACGAGGACTCGCCCTTCAGCATCGCGGACTGGTCGATCAAGGAGCCATCGAGCGACTGGAAGGACAAGGCGCGTGAACGCATCAAGCGCGTCGAGCAAGTGATCGTGCTCTGTGGCGAATACACCAACACGGCCACAGGCATCAACGCCGAGATCGAGATTGCCCGTGACGAGGAGAAGCCGTATTTCCTGCTGGCGGGCCGAGCCTCGGGCAAAAACAAGAAGCCTACGGCGGCACTATCTGCGGACAAAATCTACAACTGGACGTGGGACAACCTGAAGACATTGATCGCGGGCGGACGGTAGGTACTAGAGGAGATTGCAGACGTGGCGCTGCCGACCAAGACGCCGGTGTTCATCAGCTTCGACTACGACCATGACGCCGCCCTCAAGGAGTTCCTTGTTGGCCAAGCGAAAAACGACAACTCGCCGTTCTTTATCCAGGATTGGTCCCTCCAAAAAGAGACCAAGCGCTGGAAGGCTGACGCCAAGAAGCGGATTCAACGGTCGAAGGTCGTAATCGTTATTTGTGGACGACACACGAACAAGGCTGCTGGTGTCGTGGCTGAGATTCAGATCGCCCGAGAAGTTGGGGTGCAGTATGTCCTGTTGCGGGGCTACAAGGACGGCAAGGTGGAGCGTCCTGACGGAACGTCGTGGTTCTTTGACGAGATGTATGACTGGACGTGGGACAACCTTCGAAAACTGACGGACATGCGTCCATGGTGGCAGAAGATATGGTGAGTACCTCCTTCGAACGGCGAACGGTCTCGGAGCACGATTGACGTGGCCGACGATGACACCAACACGTTGCTGGAGTTGTATAAGAACGCCGTCGAGATGGCCGACCGGGTGTCGTCACGCCGAGCGGGGGCCAACACCTTCTTCCTGACGCTCAACACGGCGTTGGCCGCTGTCGTCGGCATCGTCAGCTCGGCGCGTAAGCCGCCGCCTCACGGCAGCACCCCGTCGTTCGACGCCTTCGGGCTGGTGGCCACAGCAGTCGCAGGCATAGTCCTCGCCCTCGTCTGGCGGGCACTCCTAGCCTACTACCGGCGGCTCAACGCTGCCAAGTTCGATGTCATCAACAAGCTGGAGGAGCGGCTACCCGCTCAGCCCTACGCGGACGAGTGGGCGATACTCCATCCCGGTGAGCCCATCGAGCGAGACACGAAGCTGGAGTGGTGGAAGCTCATTGAGCGCTGGGAGCGTTGGAGGCGACGGACCAAGCACCGTGAGGCGACGGTCATCGAGCAGGTCGTGCCGCTCGTGTTCGTAATGATCTACTTGGCGCTCGCCGTGCGGGTGCTGGTCGAATGAATTATCTCGACGTGCTTGCAGACGAAATCCGAAGCGCTGTGGCGGCGGACGCGCTGCCGGACGAGGATACGTCGAGCCTCTTCCGCACCTATGCGGTGCTGCTGCTGGCCAGGGGCGAGGAGGTCACGCGCGAAGACGTTCATAACGCGTGGGTCGCGTGGATGCTGGACAGAGGGGAGTCTCATGAGTCGATGGTTCCATTTGCAATGCTGCCAGCTAAGACGAAGGAAGAGGACTCCCCCTTTGTAGTAGCAATTCGTACAATTGCGCGACGCCGTGCTCTCGGCGATAGCAGACCTCCAACCAGCTAATCGCTCTCGATCTTCTCGGCAAGCCTCGCAAGCTCGGAAACCTCGACGCCGAGTGCTGAGGCGATGCGTCGGACAGTGCCCCAGGCCGGGTTGCGCCCGCCCTCGATGTGGCTGAGCCAAGTGGGATGCAGGTCGGCTCCGTGGGCGACCTCCTCCTGCGAGAGGCCGCGAGCGAGTCTTGCCTGCCGGATTGCTTGCCCGAGGGCAATCTGGGGATCTGTGCGTGGTGCCATGCCCGCAACCGTCGCGGGCGGAGCCCTCTATAGCCATAGAGTCGAACTCAAGTAGACTTTCAGATGAGCCGATAAGCGGGGGAGGAAACAGTCGATGAAGAAGCTCACGACGATATGCGTAGCGCTTGTCCTGCTCGGGGGCATGGCCGGGTGTGGCTCCTCGAAGCACACCACGTCCACGATGGGCGGCGCGACGAGAACGAGCGAAGCGCCTTCCAGGCAGGAAGCCCTAAACCAAGTCGCGAGAGAAACGCGGACCGCGGACCAAGAGATGAAGGAAGGGGCGGAAAGGCTGCGACGGGAAAAAGGCAACAGAGAAGAGGAAGAACGCCGCCAGCAAGAACAGCCGCATGAATGGGGGTCCGCGTGCAAGGGTGCCGAAGCGGGATCGGGCGCATGCGCCGAAGAAGTAAAACAGTGTCGAAACCACGCCCTCGTGCAGCAACGAACTGGCGAAGGCGGAAGAAACCCGCGACGGTCGCCAAAAGGCGAGCAAAGCCGAGGCCCGGTGTGGCCTCAACGAAGGATACGAAGAACAATCGGATGGTCATCGCGTGCCGTGCAAACGTTGATATCGGCCACGACCGACGCTTGAAAGGCACACATGAAACGCCAACTTAGCAAAGCTTTGTTTATGAGACGAGCAATCCCCATGGTCACGTTCTTTGCGATCTTTTCCCTTGCGACTGGAGTGGGGGATGCATCGAGCCAGTACCTTCTTCGACACCCAACGCGCGAACACTGTCGGCGCAACTATGTCCGCGACACCAGAACTGTGAGAATCAGGGGCCGCCGAGTGCGGCAGGTCTGGTGTATCCATCATGTCTCGAAACCCGCCGCCCCCAAAGAAGCACCGGCTGGAAGTCTTGAATCGCTGCTTGCTCGTACCTCTGTCGCACACACGAGCGAAGTACTCTCAAGGGAAGTCGCAAGCTTTGTTGCTAGCAGCAACAACGAAAGAGCACCCAAGCCCGGCGAACAGAGAAACTGGACCCTAACCGGACCCAAATGCAAGACAGGAACCGAATACGGTGCGGGGTTTATTCACTGTGAAGAGGAAGCCGAAGTACACATCACGTATCTCGAAGCACGCTGGCGCTCGGTGCCGTGCGACAGCGAATCTACGTACTGCCCGGAAGCGTACACCGAAGAGGTGGCAGATACCCCTCAGAGATACCTCATGGAACTGTTCGTTAGCGGCAATGACGGTTCGGAATGCGGGAAACTACTCAACCTTTGTTTTCGTTGGGGCCGAATGGCAGTCAACTGAAAACTCCCGGCCACGTTGCAACGTGGCTGTGTGAAGCCGCTGCCGTCGAGTCTGCTCCAGCCCTCCATACCTGTCATGAACGCTGCCGAGGGCCTGGGGACCACTACATACAGTAAGTCTCGCCACGCACCCGCCCAAAGCGATGGTTGGAGCTCTTTATGCTAATTCGCCTTCGGATGCGTATTTTCTGATTCGTCGGCCACCACTATTTTGCTCCAGCGGGTTCCCATACAACGCAACGACGGACGGCTTGGGGCTGGGGGTCTGATAGCAACATTGTTTATGCTATCCCTCGCGCGAGGAGTCGGTTTCCTTTAGGGCGTCCTCCTGGGGATTCTGGGCAAAGGGGACGCAGTGCTCGGATCGCACAATATGATATCCCCTATCCTGACCGTCATCTTGCGGCAGGTTGCGCCTCGTGGGCACTATGTACAGCGGGACTTATGCTGAAAGGGGTGTCAAGTTACCTACGCTCTGACAGGTGTCAACCTGACGGTCAAGTTGACACCTCTTCGTTCGGACACGGGCTGCGCAGTCATGACTTGTCGTCGCTGTCGGCAGCAGTGTCGCCCAGGTGACGCACGGCCTCAGCGCCTGAGACGAGAAAGCCTCCATATGTCAGCACCTGCTCGAACAGGCCCTCGGGACTGGACCCCACAGTCGATGTTGGAGCGCACGGCGTAGGCCCGTCATCCGCCACGCAGATGCAAGCTCTACGCCCGTCTCCGTGCGGAGCATGAAGAAGGTGCCATCCGGGCAGTCCAACTTGTCCGCCCGACTCCCGGAAGCAGCGGCGCACCCATGCGGGATCATGGTTCCAGAAGCGAAGGGCCTCGCCGCCAGTATTGATCGTGATCCAGCCGTCGTCCTGTACCGACATGACCGTCCCGTGGCGATACTCGGAGGGGTGGGCATCGCGGGTTAGCTTTGCCTGGATGAGGTGGGTCCTGTGCCCCGGCGTGTACAAGCCGCACCTCTTGCAGTCCACGCTCAATAGATCGGGAAGGCATTGCTTTCGTTGCAACGACCGCAAGTGCCGCCACCGAGACTGCGCCAACCACAGGTAGCGCACTGGTATCCGATTGGATACCGCGACGGTCGTGACTGAGGCTGTGGCTTATGCTCCTCCCCATATATGCCGCCGTATGTGCCAAGTCTGCGGCGTTCGTGCAGCGCGAGCGGGAGATCAACGGCTTTCACGCCGCATGCCACGAGGCCAGCGATCTCGCACTCTTCCACGGTGTCGTATTCGCCAATAATGCTGCCGTCAGGGCCGTGAGCGTAGTATCTCGGCGACGCCTCGGTGTCCCGGCGTGGTGTCGGCCGCAACCTCTGGTGAAGGTGACCTGTTGTTAGAAGTCTTCCGATATTGATTAGGCCGTTAAGGACGGCCAGGGCAAAGAAGTAGCCGATGAGGAAGGGCATCACCGACAGCAGGATGCCCGCAGTCAGGATCATCTCGATGGCATCGTCCGCTTTGTCCCAGTCGGTGGTGCTCATCCGAGCCAGTTCTTCCTAGAAAGGCATAGCGGCGCTCGATGGCCTCGGGCCGCTCATGACACCAAGCCCAAGACGATGACGATCACCCCGAGTAGCTGCCACGTCAGCACCGCCCACTCGATGCGCGAGACGGGGCGGCACGATTCCGCGCCTCCACGCTGCGAGCGTGTGTGCGAAGTCTCGGGATGTCCACACGGCGAACGTCGTCCACACCACCGCGAGCACGCTGCCTACAAGTCGCCATTCCTCGACCGTGATCGCCGCCGCGAGCCAGAACGTGACCAACGCCGCGCAGAGCGCGTAGTCAATCGCGAGGAACGCGGGCCGCGCGGGCTGTTTGCGCCTTCGTCGCAGCCGGATCGCCAGCGCCGCGTCGCTCACGAGTAGTCAGCCCCTTCCGCGTCTAGTTCGGCCAGCAGCGCGTTAGCGCTCTTGTGGAAAGCCCGCACGCGCGGATCGTTCCGGGAGCGCAAGATGAACGCGCCGTCGAGGACTTTGCTGAAATCGAGCAGCACGCGTACGCGCCGAGCCGCCTTCTTGCGTGTCGCGTAGTCGGCCTGCTCCAGCGCATCGACCGCGATCCCGAGCATGTTGTCCACCGCTTCGCAGAGCGCAGTGCCGTGGTCGGCGAGGCGGACTGTCACCTCGGCCGTTTCGGAGGCGCGCCATCCGATCACGTCGAGCAGCGCACGAACGCGAGCGAGCCACACAAACGGTTCCTGATAACGCTCGGGATGGTCCTCGCGGTCTACGGCATCATTCACGGTCGCTATGGCGTCGGCGGCATCCCCGATCAGGTCGTGCGCCCGGTCCTCACGAACGGGAGCGCGGCAACCGGGATGGTGATTGTGTCGCTCATCTGAGCGCCGCCAAGGACGCCGCGAAGCGCTCCACTTCCGCGAGGTCTGTCGTCGCTTGTGCCCGACCCTCGCGCGATCCCTCCTTTGTCTCCCAACGCAACATCATCGTCGCCTGATCCAGCCCAGCTTCGAGCGCTTCGCGATGCTCGCCGAGGTCAATCTCCACGCCCTCAATCTCGGCAGGGTCGAGGTTGACATGCTCCCACCCGAGCACACCGAACAAATCCCGGATGGCGTCGATTTGCTCGAAGTGCTCCGAGAACGTCTCATATGAGCGCTCGCGACGGTCGATCAGACTCGCGGTGTCAAGCGCCTCGATGGCGCTACCCATTCTGAGCATGAGCCCCTGCCGAAGGTTGTTCGTGATCGCGCCGGGGATGGTGATGCTGGTCATGGTCGGTTCCTCCTGTAGTTGGAGGCTCCGGGAGAGGCTTCTGATGAGGAGACGCCCCAAACCGTCTCGGTAGGGTGTCTGACGCGCCGGGAGTTATCGCTCCTGGTGCCACGCCCCCGGCCGCTCCAACGGTGCGGGGGCACTTGTTGTCGAATCAGGCCGCCGTACTTGTCCTTATCGGCCGTTTTGTGCGCTTCTGCCGGGCAGAGATGCGCGCAGCAAGGGAATCGTATGGTCCAGAGCAATTTCCGCTCAAAATCGCCAGGATGCGGCTCTTCTCCGCTCGGCACGCGGCGGAGCAGCAGCGGGCATCTTTGCGGTGATGCGCGAGCGAGTTCGCGCAAACCACGCACACTCGATTCTGCGCTCCGGTCGAGACGGTTACGTCGAGGTCCATCGGCCTCACTCGAAGTCCCATGTGTACGGCTCCTGTGGCTGGCTCGCCCGCGCCGCGAGAGCGTGCTTGAGAGCCTGAATCGCAGCAGCAGGCTCGTTCCAGGCGCTGCCCTCCATCGTGTGCAAGACGCTTTCGCCGTCTAGCCAGAATCGCGTTGTCGTTGAACCGCAGTTCAGGCAACAAACGATCTCACTGGGATCGCCACGCCGATCAGACCGAGGCGGAAGCCGAAGCTCGACCGTCAACTCGTGGGAGCAATAGCGACAGCCCTCGAAATGAGATGTCCACTTGTAGCCCCATGTCACTGCTTTGAAGAAGAGGCGGTTCCAGGGCTTCAGGTAGCGCACGACGGGCGCATCACCGAGCAGGCACGTTTGCAAACCGTTTTCCGGACGCTCATCGGTGGTAATAATTCCGCACGTCGTGTTTGTACACGTAGCCAACGATGTCGTCCCTCGGATTCGCTGTCGAGTCTCGAATCGAAGCTCAGCCCCACAAGAGCACAGATGCGTTTGCTCTGGACCCTCGGGGATCACGCTGCGGCCTCCGCGTTACGGCCCACGTTAGGAGATGTCATGACGACCGACCTGATGCTCGCCGCGTACCACTTATTTGCGTGCTTCGGTGCAATGCCAGCGCTATTCAGGATGTCCGCAATCCGCGCATAGCTGAGCCCACGACCACGCAGCCGCCGAATCCGGGCGAGCACACGCTGCTCGATGTCGTTAGGGATCAGACGATTCCCCTCTCGATTCCATCCGTAAGCTACCGCTCCGTACGCTTGCCCTCGTGAACGAAGCTCGCCGAGAGCGTCCGCAGTCCTTTGTGCGATCAGCGCTCGCTCAAGCTCCGAAAAGACCGCCGAAACTCCAGCCATTGCCCGCCCCTGGGGTGTTGAGAGGTCCAGTCTGTTGGCAATCGAGACCAAGCCGACAGAGCCCTTTGCAAACGCCTTGAAATAGCTCAACGTCTCGGCGGCATCCCTTCCAAGCCGATCCAGACGGGAGACCACAACGGCATCGACATGTGGGTTCCTCGACGCAAGCAGGAAGACGATGCGAGCGCCACCCGATCTGTCTGCGAGCGGTCGTGTTCCGCTTACCCCGGCGTCTTCGATTATTTCGACAAGCTCGGCTCCCGTCGCCTCACACCAGGAGGCGATACGACCTCTCTGCGCCGCGAGACTCAGACCGTCGATAGCTTGCTCCGTCGTGGAGCAGCGAACATATCCCAGGGCTCTCACGGAAGCTCCGACTGACCCCGATGCCGCGATGCTTGGCCAGTGCGATTTGAACGACCAAGCGAGGAAGTGAAGCTCATGATCCTTAGCTTGAGCTTCACCATGACCGCATAGGTTACCAGGATGCGCCGCAGTTGTCAAATAGTGCGGGCATGCGAGAGCGTGTCTGGGCCGGTTTGATTGCAGTCCCCTTAGACCCCTCCCTTCGGTTCCTTCTCTCTCCTGGGTAGAGGCAGGACGGTCAGAGAACGCAGTTGAGTGAAGCCGAGGCTAAGCAAGAGTCTCAGTACGGGATTCGATCCCGTCCCAGTTCAGTGCAAGGAACCCCTCGGGTGCGTGCTAACACACCCAACAGACAATTTCCGACAGGCCGACAAGGAGTCCGGGAGAGGAGTCGGAACTCGGTTCCATCTCGCGCCTAAAAGGCGCACCCCCCTATCATCCCCCCACGCCAAACAAGGGGTTGGGGATCACATCGACCTTACCGTTCCAGCCTTGAATCTCTGATCCCGTAGAGGCCACGTAGGGCGCGAGGAACTTCTTCGCTCACGAGGGCATGTAGGCCCTTAGCGATCATCAAGTGGCCTGTTTCGCTTCTGCTCCCTGGAGGTTCAGCCCGCTGCTCATACCGATGTAGCGGCGGTGTTTCATCCTGGGGGTAGCGCAGTCGCATAGCTGGCGACACTCGGTCCACCTATGTTCTGTTTACCGTCCTTGGTGCGAGACGTTACTGCATGAGCTAATCAGTGTAGCAACCGTCACCGCCCGAATTCGTCCTCACGCGGTCACCGGCGATCCGTGAGAGTCCGGTGCCTGTTTTCGTAGATCGGACTTCGCGTAGTCTTGAATCGCCGTCAGGCAGAGCCCGCTCACAAACCGAGAGAGCGAGACTTTCTCGGTCGTGGCCAACTCTCTTAGGTCCGCAATCTGCGACGGCAAGAGCCTGCACGACACGGTGTCTGTGGTGGTGTAATCCATTGAATCTTTTTGTTGTTCTTCTCTCTCGTCAATTATTGTCGTAGATGTCAACAAAAAAATGTGGTCCCGGATGGGAGAAAGTAGCAACCCAGCTTGCTGTCCCAAACCAAAGAGATGTCGCAGTGCGGATCGAAAGGTTCCAGGCTGGCGAGATGTGCTTCTAGCAACCTAGCTTGCCCTTGGAAGAAGCTAAATCGTCTGCTCTAATCTTGAAGGTGCAGGCGCAAACGCAACAAACAGAGAACGTGATCCGGTTCCCCGTCGAGCGGAGGCAGCCCCATCGGTTGGTGCCACTTGTGAAGCTACAGGAGCGTTTCGGGTACTCGGAGCGATGGTGGCGCTACCGAATAAGGAGGGGATGCCTCGCCACAAGTGGGGCTCCCGACTACGCTTCAACCCGACCGAGATTGAAGCATGGCTGGACGAAAGGTATGGGCATGGCACGGAAGCGGGGTAAGCGCTGGACGGCAAGCGGTTACGACAAAGCGCTCAAGCGTAAGGTGCATCTGGGAACCTACGCGACGAAGCGAGAGGCTCTAGCGGCGGAGGCAGATCATCGGCTGAAGGGCAAGCCGACTGGAGCCGAGACATGCGATCAGTTCGCTGAGCGGTGGATGCGGGATTTCCCGCGCCCACGCAAGTCCACGACGATGACGAATGAAGAGCACACGAAGGCGTTTGCCAGGGATTTCAAGGGCATCAAGCTCGGCGACGTTGATCGACCTACCGCGAGAGCGTGGGCGCTCAAGCACCGGCACGACCTGACGACTGTCCGGGCCATGTTCGGAGACGCCCTGCGGGATGGACTGGTCCCCTACAACCCGTTCGCCGAACTCCGCATCGCCCGTGGCCGTGGCCGCAAGGACATCGTGGCGCTGACTGAGAGTGAGTTGATGGAGCTTGCGGACTTGGCGGTAGATCGTCGGATGGAGCTTGGCGAGTTCGGTCGCGAGTATCGAGCGATGATCCTGTTCGCCGGTTACGTTGGCGTTCGCCCCGGCGAGCTATACGCGCTGCGCCGCGATGACATCAGCGGTCAGCTATGTACCATCGAGCGGGCCTACTCCAGCCACAGCCACGAAACAACACCTCCGAAGAACGGGAAGACGCGGACGGTCACGATCCCACCTGTTGCTCAGGACGCGCTCTCAGACGTGCCTGAGCACCCCTCTGGCTTGCTGTTCGTGACTCCTGGTGGCAAGCAGTGGACCGCGAGCCTCCATCACAGGTATTGGACCAAGCTCAGGCTCCTTGCTGACCGGCCCGGATTCGACCTCTACGAGTTGCGGCACTGTGCGGCCACGATGCTGCTTGAGCGGGGAGTCACGCCATGGGATACCGCAACCCAGCTTGGCCACACCGATGGTGGTCGCCTCGTGCAGACCTTGTATGGCCACCCCAGTGAGGATGCAGCCCGCGCTCGCCTGTTGGCGGCTTGGGGCGACGACATCGCTCCCCTCGCAGCCGTCGCGTCTAGGTAGTCTCGGGATCAACTCGGGATCATCCGACTCGGGAGCGCCCAGAAACATTGGCCGTTGCAGCTAAGTTGAATCGTTCGCCCCGATTATAAAAAGCCCCGCAAATGCGGGGTTTTTTGTTGGGCTGGCAGTGCGTGGTGGGCTCCGCGATTGGGCAGTGATTAGGCAGTAGGGGCGTTTTGGTGTGTCTCGTTGTGGCTGAAAGTGGCATGCTCGCAGGGCTTTTGGCTGGTGCGCATTCCGAGAATTCGGTGCGGTCCCTTGTTTCGAGGCGGACTGTCGGGTCGTCGAAGTCGAGCCTGCCGAAGCAGGCGACTGCGAGTGCAACCGACTGGTGATCGGCTCACGCTCGCTCCTACTAGACCGTGCCGAATCGCCCATGCGGTTCGCTTGCCAGGCTTGGTCATCGTCCAACTCAGCCGTGTCGAAATCCACCGCCAGGTCTGCTTCAAACTGGAGTGCGACAAAGGGCGAAGAAAGCCGGCAAACCGCCGGATCGGATTGGCAAGCCATCTCGTCTAGCTATTGCTCGTCGGTGGGTTTCTCGTAGACATTGAGTTGCCTGCGCAGCAGGATGATCTTGAACTCGTCACAGGCGCGTTCGAAGGCTGTGAGGTCCTCATCGGCTACTAGCCGCCAGATCCGGGATGGCCGGCCGGGCGTCCCAGTCTGTGCTTGTTGTGGCTCAACGATCCCGTGTGCTTGGAGCAGCTCGAGGACTTGGGCGACTGTCTTTTGAGACGCCCCGGTCTCCTTCTCTAGCTGGGGTGCCGTGCTTGGCCTGCGACGGAGAGCAGTGATCAGCCGTCCTGTCACATCGTCAGCGAGCAGCGCGACCAGTTGTTGCGTCTGGGGTTTCATATAGTTTACGTACGGAAAGTCAGCTAAAGCATATGGTGACCGTTTATGACCGCTGAGGGAAGGCGAGCAGCGCTGGTTGCAGTTCGTGGGCGCGGCTCCGCCCACCCGCTGCGGCGCTTGTCTCCCCCGATCTGTCGCTGTCGGCCGGGGGATGTAGCTGAGTGGGTGCGTCTTGAGCTGTCGCCTGTTCAAGCCGAGGCGCTCCGAGAAGCAGCCGCGGACGCCAGCATCGCGCTGGATGTTTGGCTTGCAGTGATGGTCGAGTTCTCCATCTCTCTGTCCGCACTACGCGGGCCGCTGGGATCCCTTGACGTCGCGCGCGTCGAACTCGCTAGGAAGGCTGAGGTGTGGCCGATCGAGGTCGCGAGACTCCCAGAGTGGCGGGCATGGCAATCCTCGTTCTCCCGGCGCTTAGGCCCTGGGTGCGACGAGCTGCCTGAGGTTGTCGTACCGCAGCGGCTGCTCGTTCGCTGTGGCGGGGCGATCGATGTTGCGGCCACGCTCGACTATGGGGGGGATTGGGCGTTGGCGCGGGTGTGCGAGCTAGCGGCCTGTGGAGCCGGACAGACGCTTGAGGCTTTTGTGTTGCAGGCGGGACTGGCCGTGTGTACGGTGACGCGCGGCTAGCTCGCGCGGCGCAGTCGACGCGGCGTATCGAGGATGCCCTCTTCGAGCACGATGGCTAGCGTTTGCTCGGCGAGCTGAATGTGTCGCAGGGAGCGCAGCTGAGAGGCTGCTTTACGAGCGGCCGCGAGTTCCTTGGCGGCGGCCTTGAGGCGGAATCGATAGCGCTCGACACGCTGGCCTGCGTCGAGTTGGCCTAGCTCGTCGCGAAGCTGGATCCAAGCCCATAGGTTGTGCTTGTCTGTGTGTGCAAGACGCCCGGCAACGTCACAGGCGTTCTGACAGGCCGGGCACTTGCAAACAGACTCCGGTAGCGCGTTACTTTCGAGTATCTGTGCCGCTAGATCGGCGCTCAGCGAAGTCATGATCGATGGAAACTCGAAACGTGAAGCCTGGTCAACCCGGCGGATTTGCCGAGTCGATGTGGGGATCCGAAATCCCCCGGTGCGGCCGAGCGGGATCTCTACCCCTGCAATGCCGATCGACCACGCCAGCTCCGCGAGTGTGCCGGGGACGGTCCATACGCACGGCGCACCGAGCTGCTCGAGCATCAGCAAAAAATCAAGCGCAGCAGCAAGCTGCTCCGCGTCGCATACTTCCGCTCCGGCGATGCCGACCCAGTAGCCGTCCGGGTTTCCACGAGCGAAACGATTGACGATGGATAGTCGGTCGTCTCTTCGCGTGAGCGCATCGATCGTGCATGGAACCTGTGCGAACAGCGGCAGAGTAGGCGCGAGCGCGTCACGGGCGGCGAGTGCGGACTCGAGCAGCCTCGGATTGCGTCGCAGCCAGCCGCTGTCCCGCGTTTCAATCGTGAAGGCAGGTGCACGCAAGAGGTCGGCGCCCTCTTTGATCTGTTCCTTGATGTCGCCACGCGCCACACGCTCTGTCTCACCGGGTGCACGAAGCGATGCCGGCGTATGTGGTTCGGCTCCCGCAGGAAGGAACTCGCGGCTCCTAAGAGCGGCGATCGAGCGAAAACCGCTGGTCGCCGTATCCAAGATGCGGGTGTCAACGGCAATCACCGCGCTCGTCATCCCGCGTGCCCGGTGCAGTTCATCGAGCTGGGCTGCCCGCGTGATCGCGCCAATAGCTGCATCCGGCATGCGTCCCTGTAGGCCGAGATCAAGCACGGCGCGTGATGCCGATCTCCTGGTCACACGAGCAATGAATAGCGGCGCGTTGTTGCGGTCGTAAGGCGCGCGTACCGCCGCGGCGGCCCGTTGTGCGGGTTCTTTCAACGCGTCGAGCACAGTCCGCGCGGCGCGAGGACGCTGCAAGGGCTCCTTAGCAAGCAACTCAAGGATGAGACGATCGAGCCATGCTGGGACAGAGGGCTCAAGTGCAGATGGCGGCTCGGGATCCTCATGTCTGATGCGATCGAATAGCTCAAGCTCATTGCTCGCCTGGAATACAAGCTGACCTGTGAGCATCTGGAACAGAACCGCTCCGAGCGCGTACAGGTCGCTATGAATGTCACCTTCGCCACGGATCTGCTCAGGTGCGCAGTACGCCAGTGTGCCAACGAACGCGCCGCGCGCGGTGATCGTCGTTAGGTCTTGCACTCCGGCGAGGCCGAAGTCGAGAATCACCACCCCGCCAATCGTAGGTAGGTAAACGTTGGCTGGCTTGAGATCACGATGCACGATGCCATGTTCGTGCAAGCACTGCAGCCCGGAAGCGATCCCCTGCGCGATGCTTAGGGTGCGCATCAAAGGCAGCTTTCCGCCGCAATCGGCGAGACACTGACGCAGAGAGCTGCCGGGTATATAGCGCATCGCGATGTAGGCCGCTGGACGTCCCCCACAGAGCGCCACGCCGCTTTCCACGTACTCGGCGAGACTTGGATGTTCGATGCGCAGCGTGCTGACCTCTCGACGAAATCGCTCTTGGGTCTCGCCAGTTGCCGGCAAGTCATAAAACACCTTCACTGCGAACTGCTCGCCACCACGTACCGCCTCGTAGGTATGAGCGAAGCTGCCGCTGCCAAGCAAGCGCACAAAATGAAAGTCAGCGATTCGATCAAAGCTGGAGGCAGCCATCCTGCTTAGATCATGCAGCCACCTTCGGACGCTGGTCTTGGCTACTGCATGGGAACACTGTTGCGAAGCCGCATCACAGGAGAAAACAGCGATCACCAGGGGGTCTGTCAGAAAGTTTGTGTAAATGGCCTTGTTGGTGTTCGTCCTCTTTCGGGCTATTGCGTGGTGGCGAGTCTGTCGCCGTAGTGGATGGTCAGGATGTTTAGCGCATGCTTCCAGTTGCTGATTTTGCCGGTCAGGTTCTCACGGTTCTTGCGGCGGGCTGTCGCGACGAGGTAGAGCACCTTCATCGCGGCTTGCTCGTTGGGGAAATGGCCCCTATGGCGGACGGCCCTGCGGAATCTGGCGTTCAGCGACTCGATCGCGTTTGTCGTATATACGATCCTTCGTAGCTCGACGGGGAACTCGAGGAACGGCACGAACTCCTCCCAAGCATTCTCCCAGGACTGGATCATTGCTGGGTAGAGCGGCCTCCACTCATCGGCGAACTCGGCGAAGCGTGCTTCAGCGGCCTCGACGGTCGGCGCGGTATAGATCCCTCGCAAGCTCTTTGCGATCTGCGCCCAATACTTCTTTGAGGCGTAGCGCAAACTGTTGCGCACCAAATGCACCACACACGTCTGGACCGTCGCGTGCGGCCAGGTCACGCGGATCGCGTCCGGGAGGCCCTTCAGGCCGTCACAACAAACGATCAGGGCGTCCGCGACCCCACGATTCCTGAGCTCGGTAAGCATGCTCATCCATTGCTTTGCTCCCTCGCCACCGGAAGGTCCAAGCCATAGGCCAAGGACGTCGCGCTCACCGTCAAGGTTCACGCCGATCGCGACATAAACCGGCCGGTTAGCGACCTGGCTGTCACGGACCTTCACCACGATCGCATCGATCAACATGACCGGATAGACGCGGTCGAGCGGTCGGCTCTGCCACGCCACCATGTCCGGGAGGACCTGGTCGGTGATCTTCGAGATCGTCTCCCGTGAAACCTCAGTGTCGTAGATCTCAGCCAAATGAGCTTGGATCTCTCCCGTGGTCAGTCCCTTCGCATAGAGGCTGATCACGTTCGCACCCAACCCGTCGAGGCGACGCACATGCTTAGGCACCGTGACCGGCTCAAACGTGCCTTGACGGTCACGCGGCATCCGCAGCTCCACCGGTCCGACATCGGTCCTGACCGTCTTGGGATAGGCGCCATTGCGACTGTTCCCCGAACCCCGGCCGATCGACTCGTAAGGCTCGTAGCCGAGATGATCGGCCATCTCCACATCCAGCCCGGTCTGCAGCACCTCTCGGACCATCGAGGTCAACAAGCCGTCCTCGCCAGTCAGCGCCACACCCTCGCTGCGCGCCTGGTTAACGAGAGCCTCCGCCCACGCCCGCATCCCGTCAGTCTCAACCGGCACCAGCAGCGACGACAGTGCTGCCGCCGTCTCCGTCCCGTCAACACTCTCCTCAACAGACGCGGCACTCGTTGCATTACTCATCGGCACGATCCTCCTTCACGGCCCGCCCACGGCAGACCTATAGATCACGCCAAATACACAAAGTTCCGGACAGACCCTCACCAGGAAGTCGCGACGACATCGACGCGGCCAGAAACCGTTGGCTTACGGCGAGAGGGCTACTGCTATCAAGCGAGTGTTCCGAGAAACGCGTTGAGACGCAGGATAGGGCCTACCGCTGCTCGGTCGATTCCTCGGCTTGCTCTTCGCCCAGTGCCCAGTCGTGCCCTTCGACAAGTGCTTTGAGCGCTTCGCGCTCCTCGGGCCTGCGGCGCATCATGTGCGCGTAGACGCGGAGCGTGAATGCGGGGTCGGTGTGTCCGAGCTGGTGCATGACGTAGGTGGGGTCCTTGCCGATGGCGAACAGCACCGAGGCGAACGTGTGTCTGAGCTTGTGCGGGGTGATGCCGTTTGGGAGTGGCTGGCCGCCGCGCTGGGCGAGGAGTTCTTCTGCCTTGGCGACGACTGGGGCGACGACGCGTTGGCGGAGATTGTGGCGGTCGCGGGCACTGCCGTGGCGGGTGGTGAGGATCGGGTCGTTGGGGCCGGTGGCGTTGGTGGTCTTGTGCTCGGTCAGGATCTCGCGCAGCAAGGGGAGCATGTCGATCTCGCGGACGCCGGCTTCTGTCTTGTCGCGGCCGACTTCGATCCGGCCGTTCGCGAGATCCTGGTCACGGCCGAGGAGGGATCCGGCGGCCGACGCTCGGGGACCGCCGAGCATCAATAGCGCGATCGCGGCGCGGCGTCCTGTGGTTCTGGACTTTGGGTCGCGGTCGAGCTCGCCGGCGGCCTCGAGCATCACTGCGATGTGCTCGGCGTTGTCCAGGTAGACGGGACGGGGTTTTGTGACCTTCAGCCGCCTGCGCTTGCCCTTCGCGGGGTTGCTCGGGATAAGCTGGTGGTCGGCGGCGACATCGAGGATCTGGGCGAGCAGGAAGAGGTGCATGTTGATCGAGCGGTTCGACAGCGGCCGCTCATTGCGCTTGTAGCCGCGGCCGCGCCGGTCGGTGACCATGACGGTCGGTGTCTTGCCTTCCTCGGCGGCTGCTGTCAGGCGTGCTGCCTCGTGGACCTTCTCCTGGCGGTAGCGGTCGACCTCGCTGATCGTGATCTGGGAGAGCGTGTGCTCGGCGAAGAACGGCAGCAGGTGTTTGGTGAGATCGTTGCGGTAGCTGCGGGCTGTGTTCGCCGCGAGTTCGGGCTGCTTGGCGGCGAACCACTCGGAGGCGAACTCGTGAAACAGGGGATCGTTCTCTGTCTTCGCGGGCTCTGGCCGGTTGGATTTCCATACGCCGAGGTCGATGTCGCGCAGCATGATCTGCAGTTCGCGTTCAGCTTGTCGTAGGGTCCATCCGTCCTCGGGGCGTCCGAGGGTGATGTACTCGCGTTTGCCGTAGGCCCACACCCGCAGCGCGAAGCTGCGCTGCGTCTCGCCGGGCTTCAGTACCTGTCCGGTCGCTGGTCTTCCCGGCCGTCGAATATGGCGGCCGCCAGGTGGAGTCTTGGCAACTCGAGCAGGCATGGTGGTCAGTATGTAGCGCCTCGTGCTCGCCGTGATGAGCTCGCGAGAAGGGTGGCTGCTCTACGCATTTCGACCCCGGATCGGCAGTAGCTCTACGCCGGTTAAAGTGTGCCTTGTGCGCTGGCGTCGCTGCGGCCGGGCCCGCGCAGGCGCAGGTATGGGCCGGTTCAGCTGTGTGGCGGCCTGTAGGTATTCGTCCACGCGCGATGACCAAAATGCGAGGCGGGGTCTTGACCCTGACCCGAGCCTGACCGCGCCGAGCTCGCCGGTGTGTTCGTAGACCCACCAGCGCGAGCGGCCTGTCCGCCGCGCGATCTCCCTTGCGTCTACCAGCGCCTCGGGCTGCTCGATATGCGGATCGCCGAGTCGTGCATAGAGCTGCTCGCTGGTCACTTCGAGCCGGTCGGCGATCCGCTCGACCAGCAGCGGGGCGAGCTTGTAGGCGAGTCGTTGGGCCAATTCGTCGAGCAACTGCTGGTCGATCAGGCCAGGCCGGTTGCTCTGCCCAGGCTGCGAGCTCTTCTCGGATTTGGTGTGGCGGTTGCTGTACCCGGGGATGTCAGACGTTCCGCGCATGATCAGATGTTGGGAGGCGATGACCGGTTGCCTTCTAATCGACCACGCAAACGCGAATCGGGCGTCCACGCTGATTGTTTGGTGTCGGCTCAGTTGGCGGGACGTGTGTCGAGCTCTGTCCGGAGCTCGAGGCCAGGGCATCCGTCGAAGACCGCGTCGTGAGCTACCAGCGGGATGCCCCAGCGGATCGCTGTTGCCGCGATCCACAGGTCGGCGTTGTGGCCTCGCTGGTGCAGGCCGTGTCCGATCTGCCGGCATTCGTTTCGCAGCTGGGCGACGGCCTCGATCGTGTCGATGTCAACCGGCAGGACACGTGCACGTGCGATCAGGCGAGAGAGGCGCTCAACTCGGGTGGAGCCCCAGCCGGCGCTGAGCGCACCATAACGAGCCTCGGCGACCGTCTGGGGAGCGACCGCGATGCGCTGCCCGAACAGGTGCTTCGCATAGCTTGTGGCAAGCGGTGAGCGCTCACGCAGGCGGGCGGTGAAGACGTTCGTGTCGACGAGAACGGTTGCGATCACTCGTCGAGCGCCGCCACGAACACATCCCACTCCTCGTCGGTCACGTCAGGGATGTCGAAGTGCTCGTCCGCCTCAAGCGGCGCGACATCGGCCATCAGCTCCTCCAGCGAAGGAGGAGTCCAGAACCGGGCGTTCGCCCGCTCGATGTGATCGTTGGTTGCGGCTGGCTCTGGCATCAGGTGACCTCCAACACCAAGTGTAGGCGGTCCTGGCGACACAAAACGCGGTCCTGGCTCAACTCTTGCTGTCGCTCAGAGATCGTCCGGGAGCTCGCCGAGGAGCCTTCTCACGGCATCTGTCTTCTCTGGTTGTCTACTGCGGCGCGGCTTGGCGTAGTACGGCATGGGCATCGGCAGCGGTGGGCATCGGCGACGCTCTGGTCGAGGTACTCGCGCACTCGAGTGGGATGGAAGCCAAGCCGGGGCGTTGGTCCTGTGCCCAGCGGCACGGCGCAGAGGTCGCCCGCGTGGTCGTAGACCCACCGGCGTGTCATGCCGGTCATGCGCGCGACCTCGCGCGCACTGATAAGCCTCTCTGGTCGCCCCTGTCCTGGGGCAAGCCACGGCATCAAGCGCTCGACGACCCGATCGGCCAGCAGGTCGGCGAGCCGACCTAAGAGCTCGTTGTCGTCCGCTAGCTCGCCGGGCGTCACGACGGTACGGGCGGCTGCCCTACCCATGGTGGCGTCCTCTACTCGCCCTAGCCACCTCGTGGACACATGCCGCTACCCGCGCGTTGCGCCCCTCGACTGAGATAGCGGGCCGTCTAGCCGGAACGCATGATCGAGCGTGGTCACGGCTTGCACATTCCCAGATTGATAGACGAGAAGGAACAGACAATGCAGCACTGAGCAGACCAATCGCTCGCTAGAGAAGATCGCTTGGGTCTCGCCCTCCTTTGGGCGCATGAGGAGGCGCTCCGGGTGCTAGTCACGTTTGGGCAGTAACTCGATTCCAGTGCCTAAACACTCCCAAATCGCCCCCAAAATCTGAGATTCCAGCAGCCAAATCGATCATCGCCAAAACCGCCAATTTGCAGGCATTTCTTCGGGAAAACAGGGCATATCTCCCCCGATTCGGGTCGGCGAGGTCAACGGTTCAAATCCGTCCGCCCCGATAATTTAGACTTCGTGGAGAGCCGTCAACCCTCGCGGTTTGCGAGGGTTTTCCGGTTACTGTGGGCTGGGGTGTTTGGTCATGCTCTTCTATTGGACTGGCGTGCCTTTTTGCCTTCCGAGTTTCTTCGTGTTGAGTCCGGTTTCGCGGCATCGTCTGCACTCTGCAGCCTCGATCCGCTGTGGGGTGCGACGCTGACCGGCCAGTGCGGTTACGACCCGGTCCCACACCGCCCACAGTCTGCGGTCGCCGCCAGATAGGCGCTGGAGTGTGGGTGCTCGCTCCCACAGCACTGCGCACTGCCCGCCTTGGTGGGCGGCCTGGTAGCGGATGCCTTCGAGATCGCTGTATTGCTCGTAGATGCGTCGTCCCCATTGTTGGGTACGTCTGCGTGGCTCATCGCCCCATTGCAGGGTGCCCGTCGCTCCGATCGCAAGCGCGCCCTCGCTGGAGAGATCGAGCAGTGCCACTGGCGCTGGCGGGCATACCCAGGCGGCGCGCGTGTGCGGGCAGATCGAGACCTCGGGCCACTGCCCTGGATAGGACTCGGCAAGCGCGGTGGCAAGGCCGGCGGCGAGATACCGCACGCCGCGCCCCTGCGGATCCTCGCGCGGGCGCTGATGAGCGTCGCGCACGTGCGGGTCAAAGCGCGCCAGAGGACCGAACGTGCGCGACGCTATGCCGTCGTGTCCGGGCTGCTCGTGATAGACGCGCACTATCGGCTTCGATGCCGTCCATGACCACGTCGGGGGTTCCGCTGGCAGTGTGGCCTACGGATCGCCGAGCTTGGCTACCACGCGACCGGCGTGAGCGCTTCGGCGGCCTCGAGCACCCGTGCGACGCCGCCGCGGCGGGCCAAGACCTGTGCTGGCGTGGCGCCGTCAAGGTCCGGCGAGGGCGAGGTGGCCCACACAGTCAGCGACAGCGCGCCGCCGGGGTAGGCGGCGATCAGCTGCTTCAGGCCGGGCAGCTCCCGATCTTCGTAGAACTGCCAGGCCGGCAGGCGGTTGACGCGTCCACGCCGCAGCGCAACCAAGCCGCCGGAAGCGATGCGCTTGGACACTGCCTGCGGTGTGATGCCAAGTCTCTGCGCCGCCTGCTCGCGCGTCAGAGCAGCGGAGAGCGCTTCGCGCATCGCGTCCTGGAGCGCTGGATAGGTGACATGCCGAGCGTGCGCGAGCTCCTCGTCGGTAGGCGCCCGTCCCCACAGAGCCTCGTCGAGGCTGTCTGTCTCACCCGCGGCGGCGGTCCGCGACAGAGCGGCGTCGAACGCCCCGATCAGCGCCGGCGACGCGTCCTGCCCGGCGAGCTCGACGGCGAGCTTCCTGGGCGACAGCGGACGCTCACCCAAGCGCTTGACAAGCTCGTCCGCCAAGCGCTCAGCCTCTGGGGTAACCGTGGATGACATGACCACACAGTAGCACGGTTGCGCAACCTATGCAACTTATGCAAACGCCAGCGTGTCTCGTGCAGATGCCACGCACATGCGCGAGAAGGGTCTTGCCCTGCCAGACGGCGAGGACTCGACCCTTGCGAGCGCCAGCATGTCGCAGCCGGTCATCGATCGACCAACTGAGACCTTCGGGCAGTCGGCTTGGGTCCACGTGCGGAGCGCGGCCGGGCTCGCTGGAGGCCGCGAGCTCCATGCCCGGCAGGCCAAAGCGCTCCAAGGTCGAACGGACGCGGACCTTCGAGTCCTTACTACGCAGCCCTGTCGGCGACACTCTGACGGAGAAACCGAGAGAACCCACGCGTTGCATCGTACAGTCGGCCCCCGCCCCCAAACGCGCGCCGTCTCGGGCTACGCCCAATACCGTTGACTTAAGAGCGGAACCACCGCCGACAGACTGCTGCTTGTCGTGGAGAAGGAGCGCAGCGTCCCGGCGAGGACCGCGCTGACGCTCGCTCTGGACGGTGGGTGTCGCACAAACTTCCGGTCCGTCCGAGCAGTTTAAGACACTTCTGGGCATGGCTATGAACTTTTTGGCGTGTGATCGTGAGCAGCCGTTCTTGATGCCTCCAGACCCGCGTGATTGGCTGCCGGAAGAGCACTTGGCGTGGTTCGTGTTGGCATCGGTGGAGCAGATGGATTTGTCGGCGTTCTATAGCTCATACCGCGTGGACGGTTGGGGTCGGGCGGCGTTCGAGCCGTCGATGATGGTCTCGCTTTCTGTTGTACGCGTACGCGAGGGGCGAACGCTCGTCGCGGGGAATCGAGCGCAAGTGCGTGGAGGATGTCGCCTACCGGGTGATCGCGGCGCAGCAGAAGCCAGATCACGCGACGATCGCAAGGTTCCGTGCCCGCCACGAGGACGCGCTGGCCGAGCTGTTCGGCAGTGTGCTTGGATTGTGCAAACAGGCGGGGCTCGTGAAGGTCGGGGTGATCGCGATCGACGGAACGAAGGTGCACGCGAACGCCTCGCATCACTCAAACCTCGACTACGAGCAGCTCGCACGGGAGATCCTCAAGGAGGCCGAGGCACTCGACGCGGCCGAGGACGGGCTCTACGGGGATGCTCGTGGCGATGAGTTGCCCGAGCACCTTCAGACCAGCGAGGGGCGTCGTGCTGCTCTGGCGGATGCGAAGCTCAAACTCGAGCGCGAGCGGAACGGGGGCGCGCAGAGCGAGGTGGCTGGCGAGGCCGAGGCTCCCGCAGTAAAGATCGAACTCGATGCCGCGGTCATCGTCCCTCGGGTTCAGGGCCGCGATGGATGGTTGCTTGAGGCTCGCCGTCAGCTCGATGAGCACCGCCGGCGTGAGGCCATGCCGATCGGGCGCTCGCGTGCCGGGCGGCTGTTGGAGGCAGAGCGTCGGTTGCAGCAGAACCTCGCGGTCGAGCGCTGGCAAGTATGTCTTCACGACACGTACCTTTTCGGCGGATCGACGGGTAGCGTCTGGGCCGTCCATTCCATTCGGCTCCGACGCAGAGGATCAGTCCGCGCCGGAGCCTGAGCACAGGAGGCATAACTCCCATGCCCGCAGTAGAGCCTAACCCAGCCGTAGAGGCGGACAACATGAACGATTGGGGCGTGATGTTCCGGCTTCTTGACCCAGACGACCAGCGGCCGTGGTCGGTCGATGAGCTTGTCCGTGACCGGACGGACAGCAACACGAGCCCTGGGGACACGACCGACGCGCTTATCCGGCTCAAGGGAGCCGGATTGATCCACCGAACAGCAGACGATCTGATCTTCCCCACGCGGGCCGCCCTGCACTTCGACCAGATCGCAGCGTGAAGCCCTTGAATAGCTGGCAGTGGCGGATCGCCTACATGGCGTTCTCGGTCGGCGAGGGAGTCGCTATCGGGCTAGCAGCGAAGCGCCCCATCGTCCTGATGATCGGCTTCTGCTTGATTCTTGGAACGATCAGGCTCGCATTTGAAGCGCTGCGGTCATGAGGTCGCGCCCATGAGCGGTTACGTTCTCGGACGCGCGATAGAATATCCCGCGTCGGGGGTCCAAACCTCGGCAAAGTCCCCGGGGACGAGGTCGCGTCTCGTCTCCCGGGGGCACCCATACACATACATAATCGCGGAGGGTTGAAGCGTCAAGGTGGCGTCCCGGCTTTAGACCCCGTGGGACCAGTCTCAACGCTGGTTGCGGTTCGCGTCCGCCGCCTTCCGCAGTTATGTTTGATCTTATAACCCTACTTTCCTACGGAAACTAGAATACTACCCTACAGCTTTATTATAGATGCCTAAAAGACTACGTCCAGAAAAGACTAAACCAACATCTCCTGAGAAAGATGTTGTTGTATTGCAGGACAGCAAACATTCTGAGGCTGATTTCCTGCGTGATCTTGAGCGAGCTACTACGAACCGCTCGAAGCAGCGACTAGAGGCCGATCCTTCTGGACCCGATCCAGCATCGCCCAAAACATAGGCTTTGACGAGAAGCGCCGGTTGTAGCGGAAGGCGTACTCGTCGAGATAGTTCTGCAAATACTGGACGCTGATCGAGTGGTAGACGCCGCGAACGCCGTTCTTGAACAGGCCGAAAAACCCCTCGACGGTCTGGGTGTGGGTGTCGCCGTCCACGTAGACCCTCGCTAGATGCTTGATCCGCCGATGGCCTATGTAGTGCGGAGCGACCGTCCGATAGGCGCTCCACTCGTCCGTAAAGAGCATCGAGGACGGTAGGACATGCGTCAAGACCGCTTTGTGGAGCGCACGCGTCCCACGGTCGGAGATCACAGCCGGACGGACCCTGCCGCCACGCTCGACCGCAGCAAAGATCGTCGGCCGATACGTCTTGCGCAGACGGCCGAGATTGTTCCGCGTCTCGTAAGCGCGAGGCTTGCCGCCATAGGCCGACTCGTCTACCTCCACATCCCCCGAGAGCGGCCCTTCGGCCTCGTCCGAGAGCAACGTCCGAATCTGCTTGAACATCCTGTGAGCAGTCTTGTACGTCACGCCGATCTCGCGCTCCAACTGCTTCGCGCTGATCCCGCACCGCGTCGAGGACATTAGATATACGGCGAAGAACCAAAGCTGCAAGCTCACCGTCGTCTTGTGGAAGATCGTCCCAGCCGTCGGATAGACATGATGGCCGCAGTACTGGCAGGAATAGGCCGAACGGCCCTTGATCCGATGGAACTTGGACGCCTTGCCGCACTTCGGGCACTCCGTCCCATCCCCAAAGAAACGAGCCTTCAGATACTCCAAGCACGCCTCGTTGTCCGGGAATAGCTCTAGGAACCGGCTGTAGGTCATCGTGCTTTCGCTCGACGCCGACGGAAGGACCGAATCGCGTGATCTGGCAGCCATGCCTAGCATGGTACCAGACACAAGTACGTGTGTCAAGTAACATCGGCATCTTTCGTTGCGCCTCTTGGAACCTTCATAAGCCTCCGTCGCAATGGCCTAGGGCGGGGATGCCTCGGGAGCCTCAGCGCGACCCGCAGGTCATCAATAATGTCGTCGGCCAAGCGTCGCCTACGTTTGGCAGTCACGACGTGCCCAATGAGCCCAAGGACAAAGGCCGTCCCGGCAATCGCCAAAATGACTATCGACCAGTTGTAGGCAGTAGTTTCGAGGCCACCGTTTTTTTTCGTGACGTGCGGGGCGAGTAGAAGCCCAATCCCGACCGTCGCAGCAACACCGAAGCTAACTATCGCCAAGTTCAGGGGGTGTGATCCAGGACAGTCGCCCTGCTCCCTAATCTTGTCCTCCAGACGTTCCTCTCTGGTCAACTCAAGAGGCATCGATTTCTCCGGCGGAAGCTCCATTTCGCCGTAGCGCTGATACGGAACGCTCGCTCCCTGCTCGCTCTGACCAGAGACGGAACTCATGGGGATTGCTCCCCTTCTGCGGCTGGCCGCTCAACCAAATTGCCCTCGGCATCCGCCGTGATGAGTCCTGCAATAAGTGCATTGATTGCGAGGCTATATCCGCAGTTCTGGCAAGTGACCAAGAGCACAGGGACCACCTTGCCTGCGTACTCAAGGTTAGATATTTGGCCGATCCTGTCTGAAATCGCCCAAGCCGGAGGGGCAACGTGGCAAACGGGGCATGGGCCGTGGCGCCAATGCTCTGCCCACCACCGCTCGACATGTGTGCGGTGCGTATCCATGCGCGCAGACTACGCGCATCATGAGCACAGGGGCAACCCGCGTCTCTGACGCCTCGATATTCAGTTGTCAAGGAACGCGCGGCACATAGCCGAACGTATGTTCGTATCGTCATACGTGCTCTGAATACACACTTGCCCGAGCGCTATGCGAACGAGGCGTATGAGTACTACAGGGCGCACGGGCGTGATAGCCAAGGCCGACGGCTCGGTTGCCCACCGAAACCATACGAGCCACCCGAGATCCCGGCGGGAAAGATCAACACGACCGATCTCGATTCGCGGAACGTGAAGACCCCGCGCAGCTACACCCAGGGCTATAACACCCAAGCCGCGGTGAATGAGCATCAGATCGTGCTCGCCGCCGAGGTGAGCGCCAGCTCGCCGGACTTCGGGCACCTACAGCCGATGGTCGAAGCCACCAGGCAGGAACTGGAGAAGGTCGGTGTTACTGACACACCCGGGGTGACGGTCGCTGACAGCGGCTATTGGAACGAGGAACAGATCGATAACGTCGTGAGCGACGGCATCCAGGTGCTGATCCCACCCGACGCGGGCAAGCGCGGCACTCCTCGCCCCGGCTGGGATGGCGGGCGCTACTCATTCATGCGCACCGTGCTCGCCGGTGACTACGGCGGGGGCCTTTACCGAAAACGCAAGGCGATGGTCGAGCCTGTATTCGCTCAAACCAAGCACAACCGGCGCATCAACCAGTTCCACAGGCGAGGCAGATCCGCCGCACGCTCGGAATGGCGGCTGATCACCGCCACCCATAACCTCATGAAGCTCCACAAGCACCAAATAGCTGCCGCGGAGGGCTGAGAAGGCCCAGACGGAAGATCAATCCTGCCAGCGAGCCATACGCGAGCCCCGATCATGTCCGCCACCCAGGCACCCTCGCACCTTTACGCGACACCCACCGTTGCGGGCGTCTGTGCTTGTCCGGTGCGTACGTTTGCTTTTGGCTCGGAGCGGCACTCCGCCGCTCCGTGATGAGTTCCCGCCAGAGCGACAATCAGAATCCCTGCGGATGCCCCCCGTGGAAAACGGTCTCGATGTTGTTGCCGTCGGGGTCGAGTGCGTACGCGGCGTAGTAGGCGGGGTGGTATCGCGGGCGAAGGCCCGGAGCGCCATTGTCGCGTCCACGCGCTATTAGCGCGGCGGCATGGAACGCGTTGACTGTCGATCGGTTTGGGGCCGCAAGCGCGATATGTAGCGGCGGCCCGGGCTCGCCCTGCGCGATCCACAGATCCTCGTTGCCCTCGGGCCCGTAGCCGAAGGCGCCGCCGACCGTGACCTCGTGCATGCCCCAGGGAGCAAGCACTGCCGTGTAGAAGCGCCGGCTGGCCGCGAGGTCAGCGACATCGAATGCCAGGTGATCGAGGAAGCGCAGTAGGGCTCCTGCGCGACCCGCGCGGAACGGCCACTCTTCGAACGCGGCACAACGCCCCGCTTTATCGAATCGGACGATCCACAAGTTGCGGTATTCGTCCTCGACCGGATCGCCATACCTCACTTGCACCTGGACAACGCCTGTGTCGCCCTCGACGGCAACGATCTCGCTCGCCATCGTGAAGACCTCATCGTGGCCCTCGCGCTCTGTCTCCCAGAGGCCCGAGATTTGTGTCAAGCCGTCGCACGGCCGATCATACGGAGCGGTCTTGTAGGTCGCGTCGGGCGCGAAAAGCTCGGCCAGCGCTTCTGTGCCGGGCGTGCGCCACGCTCGCTCGTATACCACTAGCCAGTCGCCAAGCTCGTCACGGTTCACGCAAAGCAACGCTAACAGTCCGCTGAATCACAAGATCGCGTGTCTCGGCACGCCCGCCGATCGCCCAAGGCGCAACGAAGTAGGAAGGTCGCACGTCACGGCGCGTTGCACTGTGGGCCGGTCTCCCAATAGGCTGTGCTGCATGGGCATAACGGGCCAGGTCCTCAAGATCCACGAGCAACTCTATAAGCGAACCGACGGGCGCATTGGGCATCGCATGATCGGCGTCCCGACCCTACTGCTCAGAACCACAGGTCGTCGCTCGGGCGCGATCCGGACGAACAGCCTCGTCTACGCCAGCGACGGCGGCGAGTACCTCGTTGTCCCGTCCAACGGCGGCGCCGATCGTCCTCCAGCATGGCTCCATAACCTCCGCGCGAACCCGGACGTCGAGATTCAGATCGCCCGCGAACGCCGGAAAGGCACCGCCAAGGTCATCGAGCAGACGGATCCCGACTACGACCACCTGTGGAGCCTGGTAAACGAAAACAACCGGGATCGCTACAGCGCCTACCAGAAGCAAACGACCCGGGCGATCCCCGTCGTCGTCGTCACACCCACCTGATCCCAGGACGCTGGCTGGAGATAGGCGTAGAGGCCGTCGCCGACTTCCTACGGCCCGGCCTCATACGCCCGCCCATCTCAGCGATGCCCATCTCAGCCGCTCGAGGCGACCGTTTCCAACTCGGCGAGGTCGCGGATCTGGCCCAGCCGGATGCTGTTGCCGGAGGGGTCGCGGAAGCCGGAGTCGATCCCGTACGGACGCTCCTCTGGAGGTTCGTGGAACTCGACGCCGCGGGCCTTCAGTTCTTCGTAGGTCTTCTGGCAGTCGTCGGTCGTGAGGAACACCGTTCCCGCGAAGCCCTTGGCCATCAGGCTCTCGACTTGCTCGGTGGTCTCCTGGTCCATGATCGGCGGACCGGGGACCGCCATTAGCACGATCGACACATCCGGCTGGCCAGGGGGTGAGACCGTCAGCCAGCGGAAGTTCCCCAGCTCGGGCAGCGTGACGTCGGCGGCTATCTCCATGCCGACCTTCTCTGTGTAGAAGGCCAACGCCTCCTCCTGGTCCTGGACCCACAGTTGGGCGTTTGTGATT
This sequence comes from uncultured Solirubrobacterales bacterium, assembly GCA_963723175.1. Classification (GTDB taxonomy): domain Bacteria; phylum Actinomycetota; class Thermoleophilia; order Solirubrobacterales; family Solirubrobacteraceae; genus Palsa-744. Next base: position 557,932 of record CAVRPO010000008.1, read on the forward strand.
TTGAACATCGGGTTCTCCTTTTCAACAGTGGACGATGCGGTCAGGCTAGACCGGCTGCTTCCTTCTGTCTTCTCGAAAAGTGCGCTTCTGCGGACGGCCGTAGGCCCGCACGATGCAGCCTGGAACCAGCGCCATATCGGCGGCCGCTGGGTAGCGCTGGCGGTAGGCCGCCGGGGACAGCCCAAACGTGCGCCTGAAGCTGGTCGTGAACGAGCCGAGACTCGTCAGGCCGACGGACAGGCAGATATCGGAGATCGAGCGGTCCGTGCTCCGTAGTAGCGCGGCGGCTCGCTCCAGGCGCCGGGTCAGCAGGTAGGCGTAGGGCGATTCCCCGAACTCCCGCCGGAACTCGCGGCTGAAGTGCGCCTTTGAGAGCCCTGCCGCGGCGGCCATCTCCTCGACCCCCAACGGCTCGGCATAGCGAGCGTCCGCGAGGTCCCTTGCGCGCAACAGCTGGCGGGCGGGGGGAGCGAAGGCCATCGCGCCAGTATTGCGCTCGGCGCGTTCTCGGGCGCCCGCTACGCCCTCTGGCGCTCGTTAGCTACTTCCTGCGGAAAAAGTGATGGTGTTGGGGGGCTTGGTCTGTCCGGTCTGGTTGCCAGAATGTCCTGTATATGAGTGGGTTTCTGGTTGAGAGGGGTCGGTATGTTGACGTTGTTTGCGGGGCAGGCGGAGTGTTTGTGGGATGAGGCGTTGCCGGTCGATGTCAGGGAGTTGCCGGGGGATCTGGCGGTGCTGGATTTGTTGCTTTCAGATCCTGGGTTGCTTCGGCCGATCGTGGAGCGTTTTCGGCGGGAGGTGTTGGAGTCTTCTCGGGCGGTGTTGACGGATGGTCGTCCGACGATCGCGATGGAGACGTTCATTCGTTTGATGGTGCTGAAGACGCGCTATCGGTGGGGGTACCGGTCGTTGGTGGCGGAGGTCTCGGACTCGATTCACTTGCGACGGTTCTGCCGGATCTCGCTTTGCGAACGGGTGCCGGACGAGTTGACGGTCCGCAAGCTGACCCGCCGGTTGGGCTCAGAGACGGTGAGCGAGGTAACACGCGAGTTGATCGCAAGCGCGACACGGGAGAAGCGCTTTCGTGCGCGTGCGGTGCGGATCGACTCGACGGTCATCGAGGCGGATGTGAAGTATCCGACCGATTCGGGGCTGGCGTCGCATGGGGTCAGGGCGCTAGCCAGAGAGGGACGCAAGCTCGCCAGGCTCATCGGCGAGAGGAAGCGGCGGGTGCGGGATCGCTCGCGGGCGATGGGCCGCCGGTTGCGAGGGATCACGCGCACGATCCGGGCTCGCTCAGGGGAAGCGAAGGCGCAGGTGCTCGAGCTCACAGCGCAGACTGGCGAGTTGTTGGAGCGCTCGGTCAGGGAGGCCAGGCGGCTGGCGAAGCTCGCGCGGGCCAAGGCGCGTGGCCGGGGCGCGAAGGGCAAGCTCAAAGCGGCAGCCAAGCTCGAGCAGCTCGCGGATCGTTGCGAGAAGGTTGCATCCCAGATCACGAAGCGGGTGAAGGGCGACGCGATCAGCGATCGGATCGTGTCGCTCGCGGACCCGGATGCCCGCCCGATCCGCAAGGGCAAGCTGGGCAAGCCGAACGAGTTTGGGTATGTGACCCAGCTCGCGGAGGTGACCGAGAACACCCAGCGCGGCGCGAGGGGGCTGATCCTGCCAGCGTCAACCGCGCCGGGCAACCCGACCGAGAACACGCTGCTCCCGAACACGGTCGCCGAGCTCAAACGCCTGGAGATCTCTCCGCGCGAGGTAGCGCTCGACGGCGGCTTTCAGCCGGGCCCGACGAACGAGGCACTCGAAGATCTCACACCAGACCGCGTGTTCATCTCTGGCCGCCAGGAACACGGCTCCAGACGCACCAATCGCCGGTCCCAGCGCTACCGGACTGGCGCGGAGGGCCGGATCAGCCACCTCAAGCGTGGCTACGGGATGGGCCGCAGCCGCCTGAAGGGCACCGAGGGCCAGCAGATCTGGACCGAGTGGGGAATACTCACCTATAACGCCGACACGCTCGCCATCCGAGCGCGGTGAAACACTACAAACGCTCCTAACCAGAGCAACCACTCATTGATCGAACGGCCGCGCCCTCAACCAGCGCGGCCGTTCGTCATCTCAGAGAGTTTTTCCGCAGGAAGTAGCTATTGGAGTGTTGGGCCCCGCCACGAGTGGGTAGGTGTAGTCCATGGCCGATCCCGAGCCGCGACATATCGACTGGGCCTCTGCACGGATAGAAGATGGGACGCTCACCGTCGAGCTCATAGGCAAGGGCTCGAAGGCTTGGAAGGCGCGGTTCGAAAATGTGCTCGCTCTACTCGACACTCAACACACCACGTGGGGTGAGGTGCGCCTCCACAAAAGCACCGTCAAGGTCGCCGGCGTGCAGCAAGGCGGTGAGCCAGAGTTGCGCCACTTTCTTGAGAGCGTTGTCCTGCAGGCCAATTCAGATACTCAGCCTGAGGCGCCAGAAGACGATGCCGAAGGCGATGACGCAGGCGGGGAACTCGATGTCGACGAGCAGATGACCGCGACGTTCAAGACGTTCGCACAACAACAGGAGGATTGACAATGGCCAAAGACCACGGGCCCAGTGTCAAGAACGATAAACAGTACGAAGGGCTGCGCGAAAAGGGTATGAGCAAGGAACGCGCCGCGAGGATCGCCAATAGCCCGGGGTCCTCCAAGCGAGGAGGCAAGAGCTCGGGGTCGGGCACCAAACGAAACGCCGCGTCCCAGGGCGGCACCAAGGCACAAAAGGCCGCCGCCGGACGCAAGGGCGGCAAAAAGAGCAGCTAGTTACTTATGTCTGAGAGCGCGACAGACCCACACATCGCAAATGGCACGGTCCCTGGACACTTATCGAGGCAGACCTCGTTCGTGGCCGCAAGCTCACCTCCTGGCCCTCTCTGAAAACCGACATCCGCAACGCCGGCGGCGAATGGGTCGATGAGGAAGTCGTCGTCGATCAGGGCATCGTCTCAAGCCCCAAGCCGGACGACCTGCCAGCGTTCTGCGCAAAGATCATCGAGGAGTTCGCAGAGGGACGACACGACGTCGCGCACGCCGGTGCAACAACCTCCCAAGCCGACTAAAGGCCGGCCTCTGAGCTTGCGCAGGGCAAGTCCGTGACTATTGGCTCGACATCCACGACTGTCTGAGGGCACGCTTCACTGTGATTTCGGCATGCTGACGATTGAATAGTTGGCGTGGCAACCATGACCGAGGAGAGGATGTATGTCTGCGAGGCCGATCCGCATACCCGACCTGTCTCAGCGACCACATCAGCTGAGTGTCGAGCGTGAAATGTCAGCGCCGGCCGATGTGCTCTTTCGAGCTTGGACCACCGAGTTTGACCGTTGGTTCGCGGCGCCGGGATCTGTATTGATGAAGGGCGAGGTCAATACGCCGTTCTTCTTCGAGACGGAGTTCGCTGCCGAGCCTGGCGGACCTACGACCCGCCACCAACACTACGGCCGGTTCCTTCGAGTGGAGCCCGATTCGCTGGTCGAACTGACGTGGGTCACGGGCGCGGGTGGAACCCAAGGCGCAGAGAGCGTCGTCACGGTCGAGCTCAAGCCGAGCGAGAGCGGGACGGACCTGCGGCTTTCTCACGCCGGCTTTCCTACCGCGGCATCATGTGATGCGCACGCTAGCGCTTGGCCTGTCGTCCTCGAACAGCTCGACCACAGAACGACATAAGCGGCCGACGAAACGGCCAAGCGGGAGCAACGATCACGCTCGCGCCATCTGGATCCGAGGGGCTGTTGGCTCTGCTGCGACGGTACGTCAGCGATGAGCGGGTGCTCGCCGCGGTGCCGCGTGAGATGTTCGTAGCGGCAGCACTGCGTGGGTGCGTGTGGGAGAACCGGCCTTTGCCAATCGGGCACAGGCAGCGATCTCCCAGCCGCTGATAGTGGCACGCATGTGCGAGGCGCTCCAGCTCACCGGCGATGAGCGGATCCTCGACATCGGGAGCGGCTCGGGCTATCACGCCGCGATCCTCGCCCGCCTGGGACGGTCCGTGGTGAGCATCGAGCACAATCCCGCGCTGTCGGAACTGGCACGGCGCAACCTTGCCGCCGCGCATATAGAGAACGTGACGCTCGTCGTCGGTGACGGCGTAAAGGGCTACGCGGCGCGGGCGCCCTATGACGCGATCAACATTGCGGCGGCCGCGTCTTCGGGACTGCCGAAGGCGTTGCTCGAACAACTCACTCGTGGCCGTCGAGCTCATCGCACTCTTTGTCGGTGCTGAATCTCGGGTGGGCCGAAGAGGCGCCGACCACGCAAGGGCTTCCGCAAACGCCCGGCAGGAGCTAGCGTGAGCCGATGACGAGTGTCCGCTCGGGTCACTCGAGACGCCTCCTTCTCGCGCAACTGACAAGCTCCGACAGCATCGACGCGGATGAACTGTCTGGCGAGCGTTCTCGATCCCAGGGATCGAGCGCTCGCCCACCCGCTGGTGGGCAGCCGCAATGAGTCTTCCGGTGAGGACGGGTAAATAGGCTTTGAGAAAGAACCTGCGGCCACAGCGGGGCCGCCTACTGAGGAGGCACGATGAGCAAGCTTAGGTGTCATATCTCGATCTCGCTGGACGGTTGCGTCGCCGGCCCGAACCAGAGTGAGGAGAACCCGCTTGGCGAGGGCGGCGAGCGACTCCACGAGTGGATCTTTCCGCTGGCCGCATGGCGCCAGGCCCACGGCAAGCAAGGCGGTGAGGTGAACGAGAGCGCACGGATAGTCGAGGAATCTCGCGAGAACATCGGGGCCGGCGTGATGGGCCGAAACATGTTCGGCCCGATCGGTGGCGGTGCCTGGGGCGAGGGGCAGTGGAGGGGCTGGTGGGGCGAGGACCCTCCCTACAACTATCCCGTGTTCATCCTCACTCATTACCCGCGTGACCCCGTGGAGATGGAGGGAGGGACCACGTTCCACTTCGTCACCGACGGAATCGAGTCCGCGCTCGACCAGGCAACGCGGGCCGCCGGCGGCAAAGACGTCATGCTTTGGGGCGGCGCGCAGGTCGCTAACCAATACCTGGCGGCGGGACTGCTGGATGAACTTGAGCTTCACGTCGTTCCAGTGGTGCTCGGAGACGGTGCTCGCCTCTTCGACAATCTCGGGGACGCGGAGGTGCAGCTCGAGCAGGTCCGGATGGTCGAGGCGCCCGGCGTTACGCACCTCAAGTACCGCACGACTGCTGCTTCGAGGCCGAAAGCGCTCTAGGTGCTAGCTCTGGATGGCTTGCCGGATACGGTAGGCGAGGTAGAAGTGCAGAGCCGCAGGCAGGAAAATCAGCGCTCCCCACCAGTAGCCCTCGCTCAGCAGTATGCCGGTAACCACGAGTAGCCAGATGCCGACGGTAATGCGCACGCGGATGATGAGACGTGGGTGTCTGCGTTCCCATCTCCATCGAGGTTGACGTGTCGTTTCGCGCCAGCGCATGAATATCGCGCTCATCACGAGGTCGGCGGAGTCTGCCAGTCCAGGTCGTCGCTGACCGTCTGTGGCCCCAGCCATGAGCACCGACAGAATCTCCTGCTCGTGCTCGCGTCGGTACCGCGCTGGGAAGCACTTCAGTAGACGCCGGTAACGACGCTCCAGATCAGCCGAGCCGGTCATCGCATCGCTCCCGCTGGGCGCAGCCGCGACATCGCGACGACCGCGTTCGCTTGCAGGCGGGCCGCCTCCTCAGCGAGTCGCTTCTCGCCCGGAGACGTGAGCCGGTAGTAGCGGCGCAGCCGGTTATCAACGATCTCCTCGTGGTCTACGTCGATCAGTCTGTCCGCGCGAAGCCGGTCCAGGGCCGTGTACAAGGTTCCGGCGCGCAGTCGGACACGTCCGTCCGAGATCTGCTCGACATCAGTGATGATCCCGTAACCATGCTGGCTGCCTCCGGCCAGAGCCGTCAGGATCAGGAACGTCGCCTCTTGCATAGCACGTATGCCCATAGAGACAGTATATATCGAACAACTATCGGTTGTCAAGGCATCCATCTTCCGCCCGACGTGCTCGCCTATAAGTACCCCTGCTACTCGCCCTGTGACATCACGCTCCGTACCCCCGCTGCTAACCCGCCTCCCCGCGGGCTCCAACATCAAAGATCCCCACCGGCAGTTGATGGCGAGGTTGAGGAGGTATGTGTTCGTGGCGAGGTTCGTGACCATCGGATATGGAGACCGCGCAGGGTACGACCGGACTGCGTCCGTTACCAGCTTCCATTGGGCCGGGCTTGTCTGTCCTCCGGGCCTGAGATTGACGAATGTCTCACGATGCGCGGGCTTGGTGCACTGTTCGCCTGACATGCACTGTCGCGCGGCGTCCCGCGGACGATGACAGCGCCTCGCTATGTTGGCTCTACGACGACCGAGACAACAACTCGCGTAGGAGACACCGAGCCTTGAGCCGATCAAAGGCACTGCTGTTGATCGTCACGCTTGGAGTGCTGCTGGCCTTGGCGTGCGTTGCCACGGCCGCCACGTCAACGTCTTCGAGCACCAAGGCGCGCTCCGGTGGCCTGACGATCACCCTGACGGCTGCGCCGGCCCGCGTCACGCGCGGTTCGACGGTACGGCTGCGGCTCACCGCCCGTGAGCGCAGCGCACGGGGAGCGTTTGGCGACCGGGTCTCCTATGGAGACGGGACCGCTAGCCCGCCGACGGCCGTACCGCAGTTCTGTATCGCGGGCACCCCGCCGCCGGCAAACCGGACGTGGCACTTCTCCCACCGTTACCACACAGCGGGCACCTACCATCTCACAGCGAGAGTCTTCGTCAACTGCACTAGCGACCACGCAACAACCCTCGTCACAGTGCGCGTGAAATAGAGGGCGCCCCCGTCCTCTATTTCAAGCGATCCGGCGCGGATCGAAGCAAGACGAGTGGCCGTGTAGTTCCGCGCCCGGTCTGCCGATCAAGCCGGATCGGCCCCGAACCCTTTCGCTCGTTAGAGCGGAAAGGGGCGTGCCCTACACTTGAACCTCTATTCAACAACACCGAAATCTCCCGATGAGCGCCGATAAGACATTAGCCGCAGAGAGCGCCGACGGGGGCGGATCGTTGGCCCGCGCAGACAGCGACGCGAGACCTGTCCGCTTCGCGGGAGCCCAGCGGACAGTGTTGTTGAGCGCGACGACCCTCCTCGCAATCAATATCTGGACCGGCGCTCCGCTCGCGGCGTTGTGGGTCGGCTCACGAGTGGTCGGCCAGCAACTGTTGAGCATGACGGCCGTGTTCGCTGTCATCGTCACGCTCGCGGTGCTCGTCAGCGCGATGACGTTCGCTCTCATCCGGCTCAGCGCCCGCTATGACAAGCTCGTCGGCCGGCCGACCGGCAAACCCACCCCTGTGCCGTGGCTGCGCAGTATGAGAGCAGAGGACACCGATCTCCTCCGCGCTGAACGGGGAAACACCGCTGTGGAGATGATCGTGGTCGCGAGCGCCGTCATCGCCATCGTCTCGTTCGAGGTCTGGTTCCTTTTCTTCGCCGGATCGCCACTCCCTGGCGCTTAGAGAAGGACCCATGCACGCAAGCGCACGCCGCGGCTAAGCTTCGAGCGAGCCGGAGCACCGGTCGATAGAGGCTGGTCTCCGACAGCGCGCCTCGCGTCATTCAACCTGAGCCTGACCGCTGTCATCCGTCTCCCTCCCTCCCTCCCTCCCATCCAACACGACCACCGGGAGATCATGCAATGAAGCGACTGACCCTGCTCCTCACTGTGACCGCAAGCGCTCTGCTCGCGGCCGGCACGATCGCCGTGGGTTCCGCCGCGGCGGCGACCTCGACCCTTCCCACCCTTTCGCTCACGATCACCAATTCCTCGATCACGGTCATGGGCGCCGCGCAGTCCGGTGCGGTCAACGTCGTCTCGACCGCCACGGGTGTCAAGGAAGCAGGCGCGATCCTGTTCCTGTTGAAGCCCGGCGCCACCTTCGAAGAGGTCGAAACTGCCATACAGAAGGCCCATGGCGAAATCAACGTGACGAGTAAGTACGGCTCGCTCGTGTTCGACCCCGAAGTGACTCCCGGTCACTCAAGCGAAGCCCAGACGTACCCTGCAACCCGGTCAGTACGTTGCCGTGGTCCCAGGAGAAGAAGGCAAGGGGTCCAAGGCGCACGCGCTGTTTACGGTGACCGCCGCCGCGTCCCCTGTCGCGCTGCCGGCTCCCGAAGCCACGATCCGCTCGATCGAGTTCGGCTTCCGCGGGCCGAGCAGGCTGCACGACGGCGAGCTGGTGCGCTTTGAAAACGAAGGCTTCCTCGTGCACATGGCAAGCGCGGCCAGGCCAACCCACTCTATGTGCCGGCAGGTCGTAGCGAAACCCGCGCGAAGCAGGGCGCTGCCCGACATCGGCTAGATGCTCGGCTCTGCCCACGGCGCCATCTTCCACCACATCGCACCGCACCTCGCTCTCGCCGCTGGAGCCTACGGGCTCGTCGGGATGGGCGCAGTGTTCGCCTCCGCCGCTCGCGCACCGATCACAGCTGTAATCATCATCTTCGAGCTGACCGACCGTCGCGTACTGCACGAACTGGGGAGAGGAATAGCTCCTGAAAGCGCTTGGTTGGCCATTGCTGGTCCCGGTCACATTCTCGCCTCGGCGCATCGTTGGAGTAGACCCGGCGGATCGCGGGAATGTCCTAGAGAGACGCGCGACCCCCGGTGTTGCTGGCGGGCGGCACGACACACCACAACCGAGGAGGACTGAGGATCATGCAGGCAAGGATCAAGAACCCGGCGCTGCTCGTTCCGGGCGCACTCGAGGCGGCTCAGAACCTTGGAGCCTCGGCGACCACCGCCGGGATCCCCGAGACCACGCTCTACATGGTGCACCTGCGCGCGAGCCAGATCAATGGTTGCAGCGTGTGCGTGGACATACACTCGCGCGAGCTGAAGGCCGCGGGCGAGCCCGACGAGCGCATCTTCATGGTTGGCGCCTGGCGTGAGGCTCCATACTTCAGCGGCGCCGAGCCTGCCGCGCTGGCGCTCACGGAGGCCGCCACTCGTCTCGCCGACTATCCGGACCCCGTGCCGGACGAGGTGTGGGATGAGGCGGCGCGCCACTACAGCGAGCCGCAGCTTGCTGCACTCGTGATCGCGATCGCGACGATCAACGTGTACAACCGCGTGAACGTGGCGACCAGGCAGATCAGCGGCGAGTGGGTTGCCCAGATTGTTCAGACGGCCCAGGCAGCCTGAATATCGAGCCAGTACCGAGAATCAGCTTCGACGACGGCGTGATTATCCGCCTACGATCGTGGGTATCACCATCGCGACGCAGAGGAGCATGGGGAGGAAGATGCGACGGTTCTTGAGGCTCATCGGTATGGCCGGACTGACGGTGGTCGCCCTCTCGGCAGCGGTTGGGATTATGGCGACGCCGGTTGCCGCGCAGGGTGCACTGCCGGTCGTCTATTCGAGCGTGGTGGCCGATGCGTACGCATCGGCGCACGTCAACGGCCCGCCGCCAGGGGCCAACGACTGGTCGTGCCGCCCGACGGCGCAGCATCCGTACCCGGTCGTGCTCGTGCCGGGGACGCTGAAGAACATGGCCGGCAACTGGTACACGCTGTCTTCGCTGCTGCGCAACGAAGGCTATTGCGTGTTCGCGCTCAACTACGGCCAGGAAGCGGGGCGCGTGGCCGGCTTCCCCGGCGCGCTGCCGCCGGGCGGGACGGGCAACATCGCCGCGTCAGCCGGCGAACTCGCCGGGTTTGTCGAACGGGTCCTCTCGGCGACGGGCGCCGCGAAGGTGGACATCGTCGGGCACAGCCAGGGCGGGATGATGCCGCGCTACTACCTGGAGTTCCTCGGCGGCGCGCAGCGGGTGCACACGCTGATCGGCCTCTCGCCGTCAAACCACGGCACAACCGTCGACGGCCTGACCAGCCTGCTGGCGCTCATACCCGGCGGCCCGCAGACGGGCGGGCTCGAACTCGCATGCGGACCGTCGTGTGAAGAACAGTTCGTGGGCTCGGCGTTTCTGGCGAACCTGAACGCCGGGGGCGACACCGTCCCCGGCGTGAGCTACACGGTGATCGAGACGCGCTATGACGAGGTCGTCACGCCGTACACCTCGGCGTTCCTCTCAGGGCCGGACGTGACGAACATCGAACTGCAGCAACAGTGCCCGCTCGACTACAGCGAGCATCTCGCGACGCCGTTCGACCACATCGCGCTGCGCGACGTGCTCAATGCGCTCGACCCGGCGCACGCGCGCACACCCTCGTGCGGGGTCGTCGCACCGATCGTCGGCGGGTGATGCAGCCAGCCGGACTCAACGATTCACGCGAGCCTGGCGACTGATCAAGCACACCGAAGGACGCCCAGGCGGGGAATCTCAGCTAGTCGTACTCTCTTGCGGGCGGGTCGGGATCAGCCGGCGCAGGTCGCTCGCGGGGAGCTCAAACAATTCCTCGCTCGCGCAGTCTTCGACCAGGACTCGGTCGCCGTGAGCGTGCTCGACGCGGTAGAGATGATGGCTGAGTGGTAGTAGTCACCGCAATGCACATCGCCTGTCTTCTTCGGTGCGGCGCCGGGTCTTGTGAGCATTCTCATCACCCTTTCTCACATAATGATCACCCACCCGCGCAGCCGCGCGCCAAAAACGCCGAAGCCCCGATCTAGGCGCTGTCGAGGGGCACGAACCGCACCGGCCCCAGGTCGCTGTAGCGCAAGCCCGTTTCGGTGACTCGGGCGAGGATCAGCCGCTGTGTACCACGGTCGATTGGCGCGATCAATCGGCCACCGCGAGCGAGCTGCTCGAGCAACGCACGCGGCAGTCCCCCAGACGCGGCGGCCGCGACATTGATCGCGTCAAACGGCGCCCGCTCAGGGTGGCCCTTTGAGCCGTCGCCGGTCACGACCGTCACGTTCTCGATATGCGCCGCGGCGAGATTTTGCCTTGCCATCTCAGACAGCGCGGGATCACGCTCGATGCTCACCACGGACCGCCCCAGAGAGGCGAGGATCGCGGCGTGATAGCCAGAGCCGCTGCCAACGTCGAGGATCCGCTCCTCGCCTGTGAGCTGGAGCGCCTCACACATGCCAGCGACGATCAGCGGCTGGGAGATCGTCTGCCCGTGGCCGATCGGCAATGGCCGGTTCTGCCACGCCCGGTCGCGCAGCTCTGCCGTTACAAATAGCTCGCGCGGCACCGCGACGATCGCGGCGAGCACCCGCTCATCACGAATGTGCCCTCGCAGCAGGGCCAGTAGCCGCTCGGATTGAGATGACGTTGAGCCAGGCAAACCCTAACTGTGACCGATCAAAGACCCGGCGTGGGTCTGTGGATCATGCCGATGAGCGTCCCGAGATGAACGAGTGGGAAGACCGCCATTTGGTGTCTATCCCGGCGGGTAGACATCTGGCTGGAGCGGCTCGTCGAGAAGGGACGGGAAGAGTGCGTACGGTTTCGCTTGGGTCCGAGACGGCCGCCCTCGACCTCCTGCTCGGGCGGTCGTCTCAGTCTCCTCCTTGCTGCTCGCCGACGAGCCGCTGCTATCGGGGTTCGCCGTTGAGGTGCCCGTCCCGGAGGAGAGATGAGCGAACGCCAGAGCCTGACGAGCCGCCGCAGCTGGCGACCGCCAGGGCTACGCTCAGGAGGGCTGCGGCGGCTAGCGCGGTCGATCTCACACGGTCCGTAGTGCTTCGGTGGGTGAGAGCCGCGCGGCGCGCAGCGCGGGTACTAGTCCGGCGATTGCGCCGATCAGCATGGCCGCGCCGAACCCGCCCGCCCAGGCGAGGGTGGGGATGACGATCGTCCAGCCCTTGGTGGAGGCGTAGATCGCGGTCGCGAGAATGCCCATGGCGACACCGACAGCGCCGCCACCGAGCCCGAGCAGGATCGCCTCGGACAAGAACTGCGTGCGGATCTGCCCACGGGTCGCACCGAGCGCCCGCCTGAGCCCGATCTCCGAGCGGCGTTCCAGCACGCTGATGACCATGATGTTCGCCACGCCGACGGCGCCGACCAGCAGCGCGACGGCGCCGAGCCCGAGGAACAGACCGTTGAACGCGCCTTGCGCGTCGGCGCGCGCGGTGAGCGTGGCCGATGGTTGGCTGACGTTGACTTCGTTGGGCGCTTCGGGGTTCGCCGTCGCGGCGAGCACCGATTGGACGGCCGGCACCTGGCTGTTCTGTGCGCGCAGGTAGACCGTGTTGGGGTGCCCGTTGAAGTGCAGGTAGCGTTCGGCGGCCTTGAAGCCGACGAGCACCGCGCTTTCGATTCCGGGTACGAGCACCGATGGTCCGAGGATCCCGGCGATGTACACCCACTGGTTCGCGACCCAGATCCGCTCGCCGGGGTAGATGTGATCGATCCCGAGTCGCTCAGCGGCCGCGGAGCCGAGCACCGCCACCGGCTCGGTGGCGGTCGCGGCGTTCAGGTAGCGGCCCTGCACGACCTGGACGCCGAGCGTGTGCAGCAGGCCGAGGCTCGCCGCCTGGATTTCCAGCGCATTGGTTTCGACGGTTGGGATCAGCGGTGAGCGGTACACCTTGCCTTCGACCTTCCCGGTCTCCGCGACGGTTTCGACCGGGTCGATACGCGCGATCATCGCCGGTGCCACCAGCGGCAGCTCCGCCGTTTTACCAGCGAAGCTCTGACCGTTGGTGACCGTCAGCAGATTCGTGCCGAGCCTGTCGATCTCTTCCAGCAGCCCCGCCTGGCTCGAGGAGGACAGGCCGAGCACCGCCACGATCGCCGCGACGCCGATCGCGATCCCCAACGCCGACAGCGCCGCACGCATACGCCTGGTACGCAACCCCACACTCGCCACGCGCGCGAGATCGGAGGCCCGCAGCCGGCGCGGGGCGAGGTCCGCGCCGCCGGCATGGTCTCGGGTCCGGCCGGCGACGACGCTCACCGTGCCCTCACTGAGACTGGCCGGGTGCTTCGTTTACGAGCGCGAACGCAGCCGACCTTGCCGGCTTGGCGCTGGCCTTGACGATGTAGCCGCCCTGCGTGTCGTTGGCGGTGAAGGCCGGCGCAATCGCGATCCCGCAAGCGTTGGTCTTGACCTTGACCTTGTGGGGATGAGACACCCGGGAGCGATCATGGTGGGAACCGTGAGAATGGACCGTGAAGCGCCCGCTCGCACCGACGACAGGCGCTGAGAACATGACCTGTGCGCCCGCGACCGGGTTCTTCTCGGCGTCGGTGACGGTGACCGCGAGCCCGATCGGGAACGCACTCCCCGCCGGAGTGGACTGCGTGGAGCCAACGCCGGGGACGATCTTGGTGGGCTTGCCGGCGAGGCTTGAGAGCGAGAAGCTGACCGGCGTGACGGTGGTTGCCGCGGCTTTGCCGGCGCTTTCACTCCCGCCCCCGCCGCCGCCGCCGCTCGAGACCGAGGCGGTGGCGGTGAACGATCCGGCGGCGGTGTTCGCGGTGAACGCAGGGGAGGTGGCCTGGCCGCCCGCGTCAGTGGTGGCCGTGGCCTGGGCGCCACCGCCGGTGAAGCTCGCGCCGGCGGCGGCGCTGGTGCCGCAGGTGCCGGCGGTGGCGGAGCCGAGCGTGAACGTGACCGCGGTGCCCGCGACCGGGTTGCCGCCGGCGTCGAGGACCCTGACCCGCAGCGGCTCCGGGAAGCGACCGCCGACCCGGCCCGATCTGCGCCTCAGGGGGATCGCGACGATCCTCGCCGGTACGCCCGCGGCGGTGTTCGTCAATGAGAACGAGACCGAGCCGTACCGCGAGCTGGCGGTGACGGTATAGCTGCCCGCAACGGTGTTGGCGGTGAACATCGGCGCGGCCACGCTGCCCGAGGCATCGGCACCGACGGTGACGGTGTTGGAGGCGCTTGTGGAGAACACGCCGCTCGCACCACCGGCGGGTGCGCTGAACGTGACCGGCACGCCGGCCGCGGCGCTCGTGACGGGGCAGCCATCGCTGTTGCCGAGCGCGACCTGCAGCCCGGTCGCGAACGCGCTCTGCAGGATCGCCGTCTGTGGCGTGCCCGCGATCAGCGTCATCTGGTTTGGCGGATTGGACGACGGACACCCCGAAGTGCCGGTGGGTGACGTTCCGGTTTCGCCGGGCGGTCCGCCGGTTTCCCCCGCGGCGAACGCCGGAGCGCCTGCGGTCGCGCCCGCCCAGGCGCCCAGGCCGACGGCTAGGAGGAGCGCGAGCGCCGTGCGGCGGCTGCCGCAGCGCAGCCGCGCCTGCGTGGTGCGGGCCGTCGCCGCGAGGCGGCCGGTCGGTCGGCCGGCGCCTTGCGCGCTCATCGGCTGAGCGCTCCGCGTGCGGCGGTGTCGGCGACGATCTGCCCGTCGAGCACCTGCACCTGTCGCGGTAGGCGGGCGGCGAGGTCGTGGTCGTGGGTGATCACGAGGATCGTGGCGCCCTGCGTGTTGAGCTCTTCCAGCAGCTCGAGCACGCCCGTGCCGGAGGCGCTGTCGAGGTTCCCCGTGGGCTCATCGGCGAGCACGATCGCCGGAGCGCCCACGAGGGCCCTGGCGATCGCGACCCTTTGGCGCTCGCCACCGGAGAGCTTGCTCGGACGGAAGCTCGCACGCTCGGCGAGCCCCACCCGCGCGAGCGTCTGCGCCGCCCGCTCACGGCGCTCCGCCACGGCGACGCCGGCGTAGAGCAGCCCTTCGGCGACATTCTCGATAGCAGTGGAGTGCTCCGCGAGGAAGAACTGCTGAAAGACGAACCCGATGCGAGTTGCGCGCAGCGTGGCGAGCTCGCGGTCGGACAGCTGTGCGGCGTCCAGGCCCGTGATCGACACCACGCCTGCGCTCGGGCGCTCGAGCGTGCCCATCACGTGCAGCAACGTTGTCTTACCGGAACCCGAGGGGCCCACGATCGCCACGAGCTCACCCTCTGCCACCGCGAAGCTGACCTCCCGCAGCGCGTATACCGGCGGCTCGGCGCCGTAGACCTTGCTGACACCGCGCAGCTCCAGCACCGCCGGCGCCTGGCCGCCGCCCGCATTCCAGACGCTTGCCGGCTGCTCGCTCATGATGTCGCCGGCACCACCACGCGCTGACCCGCGGACAGGCCCTGGCCGCTCACCTGCACGACACCTTCGGCGTCGTCGAACAGGCCGACGGTGACAGCCTCCAGACGGTGCACGCGGCCTTCGGCGACCTCCACCGCGTACCCGCCGCCGGCGAGCGCGAGCAGCGCGTCGACGGGCACCGCCAGCACGTTTTCGACGCGTTCGGTGGTGATCTCGACGTTCACGGGCGCCTGGTCGAGGTGGCCCGTCGCCGACGGGTTCGTGGGGGTGGCCTGCACTTCGACGGTGGGGGCGCTTTCTTCTTCGCTGCCGTGGCCAGAGCCAGAGCCGGACGGCGTGGTGGCGACGCTTGAGACGTAGGTGATCGTCCCCGGCGTGCTCTGGTTGTCGGGCAGCGTGATCGTGACCTGATCGCCGACCTTGACGCTCCCCTGCTGGGAGGCGTCGAGCGCGACCTTGACCTGCCGGGCGATCGAGGTGATCGCGAGCACCGGTCCGGGCATGACCGTCTGGCCGACTGTAGGGGTGACGCTCGTGACACGAACCGCCCCGGGGTGGAACACGACCGACCCGAGCGGCAGCTCGCCGGTGACCGACGCGCCGTGCGCTGACTGCAGCGCGCGAATGGCGGCAGCTGTCGCGGTGGTGAATTCATCGCCGGCTAGCCCCTGCCCGTAGCCGAGCGCCCGCAGATTCGCGTTCAGCTCCGCGACGTCCGATCCCGCGGACATCCCCGCGATGAATGCCCGCGTCGGCGCCACCGAGCCGTATAGAAGCAGCACCGGCTGGCCTGAGATCTCATACACGCTCTGCCCGCGGCTGACGATCTGGCCGACCGACGGCAGCGCCGTGAACGTGGAGCTCTGACCGTAGAGTGCGGCGGAGGAGCGCGCCGTGGACAAGTTGGACTGCGCGCTCGCGAGTTGTTTTTCGGCCGAGGAGACCTGGGAGCTGTCGGCGGTGACCTTGGCGGCGGTGCTTGTTGCGTTCTGCTGGGCGGCGGAGACGGCCTGAACGTCGCTCGAGCACGAGATCCCTCCGCTCGGCGAGTTGTTTTCGCTTGAAGGCGAGGAGTTGGCGGAGGCGGCTTCCGCGGCGCCCTCGCCCGCGCAGTCGACCTGCTCCTTGGCGCGTGCCGCCGTCAGCGTCGCCTGATGGTCCGAGAGCGCCTGCGTGTCGGAGGCCAGCGTCGCCTTAGCCGTTGCCAGCATCGTCTCAGCGCTCGTGACCTGCTGGTCGGCCTGCTGGACGGCGGAGGGCGCGGTCCCAGACGGCACGCGGATGCTCGAGGAGCCAGCGTAGCCGAGCGTGCCGCTCACCTGCGTCTGCTGCGAGAGCGACTGGCTCCTCACCGTCGCAAGTGAGGTCGCAGTCGCGTTATCGACGACACCGCCAGTGGATTTCCCTGGGCCGCCAAACGGGTCCGTGACGATCGCCACCACAACAGCCACGACCAACGCCAACCCGACGATCGCGAGCAGCCGCCGGCGCTCGGCGCCGGACACCGGGCCGAGGTTTGATGGCTCGCCATCGCGCTCGACCGTCGGGGTCGCCCCGGGCGCAGACGCCGCCGCCTCACCAGACACAGGATTGCTCATCGATGCTGTTTGTACGACATCAACGGTTTCGGGAATGTTTCGCCGACCTCACGAACGACCGCGCGCTCACGGGGCCAACACGGCCTGACCGCCGGATTCCCCGCCGCCCCCCGGCCCGGCGCCCTTCGGCGCAGGCAGGTCGGACTGACACGCTTTCTGCGCGGCTTTGAACTGCGGCGAGTTGGGATCGATCCCGCTCGGGCCGCCCTTCTTGCTGCCGATTCGTATACCGACAGCGCCGCCGCTCTGGTGGAATTCCGGATCGGGGAAGCTGGGGACTCCGTGGCTGCGCATGCACTTGGAGAAGTTCAGGGCGCTTTCCTGCAACTTGGCTTGTTGCGCCGGACTCGGGGCCATCTTCGAGGGCGCGTACTTGCTGCACGCCTTTTCGGCCGCCTGGAACCGGGACGATTCTGGATTCGGGCCGTGGCCGTTCTGGCTGTGGATGCGTATGCCGCCTTCGCTCGGTTCGGGGAATTCGGGTTCCCCGTGGGTGCGCATGCACTGCGAGAACTTGACCATCTTCTGCTGGACGCTCGCGCTGCTTTCCGGGGAGGATGAGCCGCCGCCGCTTGAGGGCGAGCCACCGGACGTGCTGGACGAGAGGTGTGCGACACCCGGGCTCGACGAGTCGCCACCGCAGCCGGCGAGCAGCAGGGCGGCGCTCGCAAGCACGACCACGCCGAGGTTCATTTTCATCTCGTCTTGGTCTCCTTCGACTTCGGGTGGTGGGTGTTGGCTGTCCCGGGGAGATGGCAGTCATACGGCCGTGCGCGCGAGGCGTCGGCGACATGCCGACATCATGCGGGAAACAACCTGAGAATTGGCTGAGAGAACGCGAGGAACTTCCTAAACGACGCCGGAAGCCGTTGAGGCATCCCGCTGGGACGCGGCGAGCTCGGCGTCGCTCATCTGCAGCGCCGGCAGCTCGAGCGTCAGGCGGGCGCCGCCACCGGGATCGTTGGCTGCGTGCACGGCTCCACCGTGAGTCTCGGCCATCTGCCTGACGATCGCCAGTCCTAGTCCCGACCCGGGTCGCGCGCGGGCGCCGGGTGCGCGGTAGAAGCGGTCGAACACGCGCGGTAGATCCGCCGCGGCGATCCCCGGTCCGTGGTCGCGGACCTCCAGAACACCACTGCGGACACGCACTTCCACCGAGCCGGTGGGTGGGTTCCATTTGCACGCGTTGTCGAGCAGGTTGGCGATCGCCCGCTCCAGGCGCGCTGGCGCGGCGCGCACCAGACAGGGCTCAGCATGCAGGAGAAAGCGGCACTCCGGCGCATGCAGGCGGGCACGCTCGATCGCCCCGGCAGCTGCCAGATCCAAGCGCATGTCCTCGACCTCCACCTCCTCGACCTCGGTCTTCGACAGATCGACCAGATCGCCGACCAGCGCGGTCAGCTCCCGCAGCTGCGCCTGCGCGACGGCCAGGATACGAGCGCGTTCGCGCGCGGGCAGCTCCTCGCCCATCGCGAGCGCATCGAGGTTCGCCTGCGCGCTCGTCAGCGGCGTGCGCAGCTCGTGCGATGCGTCGGAGACGAGTTGGCGCTGCGCGAGGCGCGAGCGCTCCAGCGCGGCCAGCATCGTATTGAAGCTCCCGGCCAGCCGCCCGAGCTCATCCTCCTCGCCGGCCTGGATGCGGTGGCCGAGATCCTGCGTGCGCGCCACGCGCTCGGCCGCGCCCGTCAAGCGCCGTACGGGCACGAGCGCCGCGCGTGAGACGAGCAGCCCGAGCGCGGCCGCGAGCGCGACCCCACCCAAGCACACAAGCGCCAGCACGAGCTGGAGGTGGGTGAGCGTGCTGTCGATGTCGCTCAGCGGCAGCGCCACCTGCCACACCCCGCCTTCGCCGGCGCGCTCGGTCAGCACCCGCACGGGCGCGCCGGAGATGTTCGCGTCGCTGAAGAACGCGTCGCGCCGGCCCGCGGCGACCGCCCGCGTTGCGGCCGTGACCGCGAGCGCCGATCCCTTGCTCGGGGTGTGGATGATTTCCCCGTTGGAGAGGAACAGCTGCACGTAGCCGGTGGGTCCCCCGAGTTCGGTGGGCGGCAGCACGAGCGAGGGACTACCCGGTACAGCGTGAATGAGCGTTTCCTTAGCGACGGCGACGGATCCGTTCGGGGCTATGGTCTGGTGTCCGAACGTCTCGGTTTCGTTGGCTGCGTGAGTCGCGCCCGGTTCGGCGTGGGCTGCGCTCGGTTCTGCGTGAACTACGCTCGATTCGACGTTCACTTTGCCCGATTCCTTGGAGGACCCTCCTCGGATGGGGATCGCGAGGCGCTTTGGCCCGTTCGCGGGGGGTGACCACGGCACCGCTGGCCTGTCCCCCAGACGCGCCCCCGCCGGCGGCGAAGCCGAACAACGCCGCGCGACGGGGAGTCGGCAGCTTCCCTCTCACTTGGCGAGCTCTGACGAGCTGGGCTGCGCGTGCCGCTGATCTGAATATGGACGGCGGCCTGCTGCCCCGGCGTGATCTTCGGCGCGCAGGCTGGAATCGAGCTGGCCCTGAGAGCTCGTTGCGCGTCACGACATAGACGACGACCGACGCGATCACCATCGGCGGCCGCTACCGCCCCGGCGGCGAGCAGGATCATGCGGCGGCGAAAGCTCATCGCGTCCCCGCACGCTCCGCCGAGCGCAGCACGTAGCCGACTCCGCGCACGGTGTGCACCAGCCGCGGCTCGCCGGCGGCCTCGGTCTTGCGCCGCAGATAGCCGATGTACACCTCCAGCGAGTTCGATGCCGGTCCGAAGTCATAGCCCCATACGCACTCGAAGATCCTCGTGCGCGGAAGCACCTGGCTGGGATGACGCATGAGCAGCTCCAGCAGCAAAAACTCAGTGCGCGTGAGCTCGAGCGGACGACCGTTGCGGCGCGCCTCGTGCGCGAGCGGATCGAGCTCCAGGTCCTCGAAGCGCATCCTCTCCTCGTTGCCCTCCCACCCCGTGCGGCGCAGCAATGCGCGCAGCCTGGCGATGAGCTCCTCGCTCGCGAACGGCTTGACCAGATAATCGTCAGCGCCGGCCTCCAACCCAGCCACCCGCTCTGAGACCTCGGCACGCGCGGTCAGCATCAGCACGGGCGTGCGATCGCCGATCGCGCGCATCCGCTGGCAGACCTCCAGGCCATCCAGCCCCGGCATCAGCACGTCGAGGATCACCGCATCGGGCCGGTCCACCGCGAGCATGCGAATCGCCTCGCTGCCGTCCGCGGCCGTCGCCACGCCAAATCCATTGAGGTCCAGTACGAGCCCGACCGCCTCGCGAACGGAGGGATCGTCGTCGACGACCAACAGACGCATCAGCCGATGCTGACAGGCGAACCTGAAAGAAAGCTGAGGACGGCTCGCGTTTATGGCGCTGCTTGGGCTGACGAGCCGGAGCCGCCGTGCACCCCGCCGGGGATCAGCGATTCGCAGGCCTGCACCGCCGCCTTGAACGCCGGCGAGCTCTCGTTCAGCCCCTGATGTTCTATGTGTACCCCGCCGCCGGAAAACGTCGGGTCCGGGAAGCTCGGCACGCCGTGGGAGCGGATGCAAGCTGCCGCCTTCAGATACTGCGACTGTTCCTTCGGGGTGATCTGGTGGCTCGAGCCTGATCCGGGACCGCCGCCCGGCAGCAGCTTGTTGCAGGCTTGCTGCGCCGACTTGAAATGGGGATTGCCAGTGATACCCGGCGTGACCCTCATCGCGACCTTGTGTTCGTTCCCGTTGTTGGAGACCTGCGGGTCGGGGAAGTTGGCCACGCCGTGCGAGCGCATGCACGCCGAGTACGCGACGGCATGGCTGCCGGGCGAGGATTCGCCACCGCCCGTCGAGCCGGCCGCTGTCGAGCTCGTGGATGTCGTCGAGGTGTGCGTCCCGAGGCTTGCCACGCCCCCGCTCGGCGAGTTGCCGCCGCAGCCCGCTACGAGCACGCCCACTGCGATCAGAGCTGTCGCCAGGCAGGCCGCTACTCGCAGGCTGACCGCAGCCCCGTCGCGATCATCAGTGTGTTTGACGTCATCTTGCATTCCGTCTCCTTCACAGCTCGAAAAGATCGTGCGCTGAGCGGCTTGTACGACATTGACGGTTTCGGGAAGGTATCGCCGCCCAGGCGGTGGACTTTTCGACCGGCGAAACCGTGCTGAAACCGCCGGTAAGTAGCCTGGAGCACACGCCGGATCTGCAACGAAGTCCGGCCGTGAAAGAGGAGTGACCATGCGGGTGCTGGTGATCGAGGACGACGAGGAGATGGCCGAGGCGATCGCGTTCGGCCTGCGCCAAGCGGGCATGGCGGTGGACGTCGCGCTCGACGGCCCGAACGGTTTCGCGCGGGCCACGATCAACGACTACGACGTGATCGTGCTCGACCGCGACCTACCGGGTATGCATGGCGATGAGCTGTGCGCGAAGCTGGTGGGAGAGGAATGTCGCAGTCGCGTGCTGATGCTCACCGCCGCAGGAATGGTGAAGGACTTGGTCGACGGGCTCGCTCTGGGTGCCGACGATTACCTGGGAAAGCCGTTTGACTTCCCGGTGCTGGTGGCGCGCATCGGCGCCTTGGCGCGGCGCGCCCAGCCCGCGATCCCGCCGCTGCTGCGCCGCGAGGACCTGGTGCTCGATTCGGCGCAGCATCGTGTGTCGCGGGGAGGCATGGAGATAGAGCTGGCGCCGAAGGAGTTCGGGGTGCTGGAGCTGCTGCTGGCCTCACAGGGGCGCTGCGTGTCAGCCGAGGAGCTCTTGGCGCGGGTGTGGGACGACGAGGCCGACCCGTTCACAAATGCCGTCAAGATCACGGTCAGCCGTCTGCGCTCCAAGCTCGGGGAGCCGTCGCTGATCGAGACGGTCGCCAAGGTCCGGCTACAGGATCTGAGTGACCGCTGTGCGCCTTGGCCACCAACTGACGCTGCTTGCGCGGCGTCTGCCTCTGCCGCGGCGCACGATCCGCCTCCGCCTGGCGTTGCTCTACGGCGGTCTGTTTTTCATCTCGGGTGCCGTCTTGCTAGGGATCACCTATACCGTCGTCGCGCGCACCCATGGCGTCTACTCGCAGTCCGTCGCAGTTCCGTTCGAACAATCCCAGTCGCGCGCTGCGCCTCCCGGCACTCCTGCCCAGGGGCTCGCCGGGCATGGCGAACAGGGCGTGCAGCAAACACTGCACGCCTCACCTAGCGGAGCCTCGGTGCGGGTGTTCGATCCCGGCCAGCACGGGGCCGACCTGCGCGTGCTCGCGGTCGTGTCGCTGATCGCGCTGGCGGTGATGGCGGCCGTGTCGATGGGGCTTGGATGGCTGGTGGCAGGACGCGTGCTGCGCCCGCTGAGCACGATCACGAGCGCAGCACGAGAGATCTCGGCGACCGACCTTCACCGGCGGCTCGCGCTCACTGGCCCCAACGACGAGTTCAAGGAGCTCGGGGACACCTTCGACGGGCTGCTGGGACGACTCGATGCGTCCTTCCAGGCACAGCGCCAGTTCGTCTCAAACGCCTCGCATGAGCTGCGCACCCCGCTCGCCCGGCTCAAGACCCTGGCGCAGATCGCGCTGGCGGATCCCAATGCCACGCCCGAGTCGCTGCGCGCGGCCCACGAACGAGTGCTCGCCTCCGAGCAGCAACTGGAGGGACTGATCGAGGCGCTGCTCAGCCTGGCCAGCGGCGAGCGGGCCCTCGACCGGCGCGAGCCGGTCGACCTGACGGCGGTGACCGAGCAGGCGCTCGCCGCTCGCCGTTCCGAGATCGAGCGCCGCGGTCTGAGTCTGAACGCCACGCTCCACCCCGCCTGGGTGGAGGGCAACCCGCAGCTCGTCGAGCGTCTCGTGGCTAACCTCGTCGACAACGCGATCGCGCACAACCTGGCCGGCGGTCGCATGGACGTCACGACGGCAACCGAGACAGGACAGGCTGCCCTGTCGGTAGTCAACGATGGCCCCGTAATCGTACCCGAGGAGTTGGACCGCCTCCAGCAACCATTCCAGCGACTCGGACCCGCGCGCACCAGCCACGGCGACGGGCACGGCCTCGGGCTCTCGATCGTCCACGCCATCGCCACCGCCCACGGCGCTACCCTAGCCCTCCGGGCTCAAGCTGGCGGAGGCCTAAAGGTCGAGGTGAGCTTCCCGGTCCCTGCTTGACCTTTCCATCAGTGGTTGGTGAGAGCGAACCCGCACGCGGCCGCCGCCCGCGTGAGCACCGGCGACTGCTGGACCGTCCGCGGGATCAGGAGGATCGCCCCTTCGCGATCAGCTATCTCGCCTACACCGGCGGGGGGTTTGGACGGCATCGAGGTCGTTGGGTCAGGGAAGCCCGAGACGCCGTGCTTGCGCATGCACTGCGAGATCTTCAGCCAGCGCGCTAGCGTCTTTACGGAGGGCGGTTCCGAGCCGGAGCCGGGGAGTCCGCCCCCACCCATGAACTTCTGGCACTTGGCTTCCGCGGCCTTGAACGAGCGCGCTGCCGGATTGGCTCCGATAGGTACCTGGCCGGTGCCTCCCGCGTGCGGTTCTTGGAAGCTGGGCACGCCGCTTGAGCGCATGCACTTGGCGAAGGCGACCATCTTCTGCTCGGTGCTCGCAGTGCCATCAGGCGACGAGCCACCGCCTTCTGAGCTCGCCGGCTCGGGCGCCTTTCCGGAGGAGAGGTGGGCGACGCTAGGGCTGGAGGAGCCCCCGCAGCCGGCGGCGAACAGGACGACGCTGAAAGCCCGGCGGCGGCCAGCACGGTCGGTGTCCTGGCGCTTGTGCGAAATCGACGGTTTCGGTGTGTGTGAGTGCTGTATGGCATCGGTCTCGTTCAGGGTTTGCTCCGGGTTTGCGTCATCTCCCAGATCGGTTCTACGCGGTGGGTTGTTTCGTCCTTGTTTCGGAGGCGATGCGTCTCGGATCAACCGTCTAATGTCCTGCGACAAAGCGGGCCACGGCGGCCTTGGTGAGGGCCCCGTGGGTGACGCTGACGCACGAGTCGGCGGCCTGCAGCACCGCCGGCTGATGCACATCAACCCCCGTCTTGGCGAGCATTTCGTGGGTCACCTGACCGCTGCTCGTCGGGTCGGGGAAGTTCGCGATGCCGTGCGTGCGCATACAGCGCGCGAACGCGAGCAGGTCGCCGAGGCGCTGCCCAAGCTGGGCCTGGGTCGGCCGGCCGCCATTCGGCTGCAGGTGCTGACAAGCCGTCTGAGCCGCGAGGACCTGGGAGTTGCTGACCTCTTTGAACGCCCTGATAGCGGCTTCCTTCGAGTTCCCTTCGCTGCTAGTGGGGTCAGCGAAGTTCGGCACGCCGTGGGTGCGCATGCACTGCGCATAGGCGACCATCTTCTGCTGGGTGCTCGCGCTGCTTTCCGGGGAGGATGAGCCGCCGCCGCTCGTCGGCGAGCCGCCGGACGTGCTGGTCGAGAGCTGCGCCACCCCCGAGCTCGATGAGCCGCCGCCGCAGCCGGCCGCGAGCAGCGAGAGCACCGTCAGCGCGACGACGAAAGTGGGGATGAGTGGGCGGCAACGCATGATGTTTGGTTCCTTCCTTTCCAAGAGCGGGGGAAGCCACGCCTTTTCCGAGGCTGCCGCTGGTTCGGGCTCGTGCGGTGACGGTAGCGTCGTGTCCTCTTCTCGTCAGTGGTTGTGCAGCGGGAACGCGCACGTGGCGGCCGCGTGCGTGAATGCCGGCGATTGCTGGTTGATCGTGCTGGGGAACAGGAGGATTACCCCTTCGATGTCGCTCAGCTCACGGACGCCGGAGGCGAACGGGTTGGGCGGGGCCGTGGTTCGAGGGTCGGGGAAGTCCTCGGAACGCCGTGCTGGCGCATGCACCTCGCGATGTTCAGGAACCTGGCCAGCGTCTGTGGGGAGGGCGGGGCCCCCGAGCCGGGACCATCTTCGGGCAGGAGCTTGTGGCACTTCGCCTGCGCCGCCTTGAACAAGGGCGAATTGATGATTCCAGCGCGGGCGGGGAACTGGAAGCCTCCGCCGGCGCTCGGATCTGGGAAGTTGGGCACACCGCTTGAGCGCATGCACTTGAGCAAGGCGAGCCCCACCTGTTCGGGGCTCGCCTTGCTTTCAGTCGAGGCGCCGCCGCCTCCGGAGTTCGCCGACGCGGCACCCTTGCCTGTGGAGAGGTGGGCGACGCCGGGGCTGGAGGACGAGCCGCCGCAGCCGGCGAGTGCCACCGCGACGCTCAGGATTGCTGTGACGGCCGTGAGCAGGCGCGCTCGCGGTGGGGTGTTCTGGCGGCTCATCGCCCTGGCCCGAAGTTGCACGCGGCTGCCGCCTGCTCAAACGCCGGCGAGTTCGTGTCGATCGACTTCGGGATCGCGAGGTAGTACCCGCCGCTGCCGATGACCGCGCTGTTGCCGGCCGGGTTCGACGGAGGGGAGGTGCTCGGATCGGGGAACCCCGAGATCCCGTGCTTGCGCATACATGCGGACACGCCCAGCATCCGCGCCTGCGCCTGCGGGGACGAGGCTTCAGGGCCTGGCGCACCCTTCGGTAGCAGGCGCTGACAGGAGTGTGCGGCGGACTGGAACGCGGGCGACGGTATGGTTCTCGGCGAGCCCATCCGGATTGTTTGGCCACTGACTTTCGGGTCGGGGAAGTTCGGCACTCCGTGCGAGCGGATGCACCTGGAGAACGCGACCCCCGATTCGACGGCGCCCGCCGCGGACGCCGAGGTGCTCGTCGGGCTCGTTGAGCTTCCCCCGCACCCTGCCGCCAGCACCCCGCTCAGGAGTGCCGCGGCGGTGAGCAGACGGGCTCGCGGCGGGGTGAGCCTGTTGGTATGGATGCTGAGCGGCATCTGGTCTCCTTCGGGTTTCCTTCGGGATTTCGTCCTCGTCCCGGATCGGTTCTACGGGGTGGGCTGTTTCGTCCGTGTTTCGCTCTCCGAGACAGAAAGCGGTTTTGTTTGCTGGAGCCGGGCGAAACAGCGTTGAAACACCGCGGCGCTACCTTCACGAGGAGGAGCTATAGATGCGGGTGCTTGTGATCGAGGACGACGAGGAGCTGGCCGGCACGGTCGCTGCTGGCCTGCGCCACGCGCGGATGGCTGTCGATGTCGCGCTCGACGGTCAAGCTGGTTTGACGCGAGCGCTGGTCAACGATTACGACGTGATCGTGCTCGACCGCGACCTTCCCGCGCTCCACGGCGATGAGGTGTGCGCCAAGCTGGTCGCCGCCGGTGGGCGCAGCCGGGTGTTGATGCTGACTGGCGCGGCAGAGAGTGAGGATTTGGTCGATGGGCTTTCACTCGGCGCGGACGATTACCTGGGAAAGCCGTTTGACTTCCCTGTGCTGGTGGCGCGCATCGGCGCTCTTGCCCGTCGCGCCCAGCCGAGCGTCCCGCCAGTGCTAGAGCACGGTGACGTCGTGCTCGATACAGCCAAGCGCTGCGCGCAGCGGTCTGGGCGTGATCTCGGGCTGACACCCAAGGAGTTCGGAGCGCTGGAGCTGCTGCTCGCCGCCCAGGACCGGGTTGTCTCGGCCGAGGAGCTACTCGAACGCGTATGGGATGAGAACGCCGACCCGTTTACAGGCGCCGTGAGGATCACCATGAGCCGGCTGCGCGCCAAGCTCGGTGATCCCCCCATAATCCAAACCGTCGCGAAGGCCGGCTACCGAATCGGAGACCATTGATGGGCGCCGCCCGACTTGCGTCATCCTCGTGGCTGCGATTGCCGCGCCGCACAGCCCGGTTGCGTCTCGCCACTCTCTACGGCGGGCTCTTCCTCCTCTCCGGCGTCGCGTTGGTCGCCATCATCTACCTCCTTTTTCAGCAGGCGACCGAATACAGAACGCCACACCTACCGAAGGTCCCCCACACCGCCGCCATCCAGCATCTCCACCTTCCGGTTCCGCCTGAACTGGGTCTGCCCAAGGGCCAATCCGTCGTTATCGAGCATCCGCATCAGCTGACACAGGCTCAGCGGGAGCTAGGACAGGCTCGGTACGAGCTGACACAGGCTCGGCCTCGGCTGATCGTCGGTGTACCGAATCTACTGGAACGGGTACAGCAGCAGCTGACACAGGCCCAGCATCAGCTGACACAGGGCCAGCGTCAGCTCGCAGGCGCCGTGCACCAACTGGCACAGGTAGGGCCCGCCCAAGCCGCTCAGCGCGCTGCTGACTCGCACCAGCTTCTGGTCAACTCGGGAATCGCCCTGGCGATCGTGGCTGTACTCGCCCTCCTCGCCGCCTGGCTCGTTGCTGGCAGGATGCTGCAACCCATCCGGACCATCACCCGCACGGCGCGAAGGATCTCCTCTACCAGCCTGCACGAGCGCCTGGCCCTCGACGGGCCGCAGGACGAGCTCAAGGAACTCGGGGACACCCTCGATGACCTGTTTGGGCGACTCGACGCTGCGTTCGAGGCGCAGCGTCAGTTCGTCGCCAACGCCTCGCACGAGCTGCGCGCGCCGCTGACCCGTCAGCGAGCGCTGATCCAGGTCGCGCTAGCCGACCCGGACGCGAACTTCGTCTCGCTGCGCACAGCCCACGAGCGAGTGCTCGCCTCCGAGCAACAGCTAGAGCAAATGATCGATGGACTACTAACACTCACCCGCGGTCAAGCCGGCCTGCAGCATCGCGAGCACCTCGACCTTGCCACCATTACCTCCAAGGCCCTACTCGCCCGCAAGTCAGAAGCCGCAGGCCTCGGCCTCGACGTCCACACAACACTCACCACAGCACCAACCGCAGGTGATCCACGACTCATCGAGCGCCTAATCACCAACCTCCTCGACAACGCTATCCGTCACAACATCCACCAGGGACACGTCGAGATCACAACCGGCATCCGTCACCAGGAGGCATTCCTAACGATCACCAACAGCGGCCCAGCTGTCCCCTCCGAGGAGATACCTCGCCTCCTGCAACCCTTCCAACGCCTCCACGGAACCCGCACCACCCACAACAACGGCAACGGATTGGGACTCTCCATCGTCCAAGCGATCACCGCCGCTCACCACGCAGAGCTCCAAGCGCAAGCACGACCAGACGGCGGACTGACCATCGAAATCACATTCCCCTCCACATCAGCCGGGAGCTGCGAGCGCAGGCAGAGGTCGCGAGGCATGTAGCGTGTGCCCAGCAGAAGCACGGCGCGGACCATCGCGACCCCGACGCCGACAAGCGGACGCCAGAGGCAGAGCATTGCGACCCACAGGTCCGCGAGCCGTTCATCGCCGCGCTAGCTGTGGCGTTCGCCGGCAGGCTTACCTAGCTACCGGGCCTACCGTCGGCCTTGTGAGTAGACGAGCGGGTGGCTGGCGCGCAGTCCTTCATAGCGTGAGAAGCCGGTATCGGTGGTGATCCAGTCGCTGCCCGACTCGATCGCGAGCGCGGCGAGATAGGCGTCGGGGACCTTGTTTCCTGTGGCTCCGGTTGCTTGGCAGAGGCCGCTGAATATCTGCCAGTGGCGCGGCCCAGGCGTGACCTCGACGCAGTTGGGCCGCTCCCGCAGCGCCTCGACAAACGCGAGCGCGTCTGTCAGGGGCGTAGGATTGGCGAACACCCGCGGGTGGGTGAGGATGCGCAGCGCACCGCTGAGCACGAGCGTCGAAAGGCCGAACGGGGCGCTGGCGTTGGCGACGTCCTGCAACCAGGAGCCGATCTCGTCGTGTTCGGGTGTGCCGCCGCGCTGCGCGTGCACCAGCACGTTGACATCGAGCAGGATCAGCGCAAACCGTCCATCAGGTCCCGCAGGCCAGCCGAGTCATCAAGGTCGACTCCGGGCTGCAGCCGGGCGTCGCCGGTACGACGGATTGTGAACCGCTTGGCGCCCTTCGCTGGGCGCGATGCCAGCGTGCGCTTCAGCGAGTCTTCGATCAACGCGGTAAGGGTCGTGTGCTCGGCGGCGGCCCGCTGCTTGGCCGCTGCCAGTAGGTCGTCATTGAGTCGCACCGTGGTCCTCATATCCCCAAGGATAGTGGGCGCGACATAAATATGTCTAGCATTCGGGGCTGTTGCTGGTCTGAAGGGGTCAGCGTAGGCGGATGGCGCTGAGCCGTTCGATCTCGTGTACGAGCAGTTCTGCTTCGGAGAGCGCGACCGGGAGGCTCTCCGGGCAGCGCGATCGACGGTTCAGGGACGCACGCCTTGGGGTTGTCGGTGAAGGTGGCAAGCAGCGGGCCATGTTCTCCTTCGCTGAAGCTCAGCGACAGCACTTGCGAGGGTGCATCGATTCCCTCCTCGGGGCAGCTTACGGCGCGACCTGCTGATTCTTCGACGGGCAGCTCGTTGACGTCCTGCACGAGTCGTGCTCACGAGCGTTGGCTTGCGGATCGTCACCGGCGGCGGTTCACTCTTGCGGGAGGGCCGGTCGGTGAGCGTGATCGTGACCGTGCCGACGTTTGCGCCAAGTAGCGAGTAGCTGGGACGCGCACGCTCCCACGAGGCGGCGGCGGTGACCCGCACGATGAACCTGTCGGCACTCGCGCCGCGCCGCGCGATGTAGACGCCGAGCGCGCGCAGCCGCAGCACGGGGCTCCCGCTCGGAAGACGGAATTCCTCGCCCCAGAAGTTCACCGATTCGCGCTTCTCGATCTCAGGCAGCGATTCGTGGCCGTGAGGCGGCGTGAACGACGAGTCGCCGCTCGTGGAGGACACCTCGCGCGTCCCGGCGGGTAGATGCGCGGCGACATACGCAAAGACCTTGTTGGGCTGCGCGGCGCTCGCCCAGACGGAGCTGCGCGCCACGAGTTTGGCGCGTTCTTCGGTGCCAAGCGACGCGGCGGGTGTGCGGATCGAGTCGAGCAGCTTCGCCTGCCCTGCCGGCACTCTCCCGAGGCGGGTGGCACCCTTGGGCAGCCGCGCCGTGTTTAGGGCGCTCTGTACGGAGCGAGCTGCGATCAGTTCGCGTGCGCCCGGCGATGCCGGTGGTGGTTCGGCAGGCAGATCGGGAGCGCTTCCCACGGTGGCGGCGTGTGCATGGTGTACCGGCGAGCAGCGCTCGAACGGTTGGATGTCGACTTCGTTATCGCCGCCGGGGAACGCGTACAACGCGCGCGAGTAATACCGCAGCCCGTCGGCACAACGAACGATGCGTTTCGAGCGTGAGTGCTCCCTTTTCGACTATGAACTTCCCCGCGGCGCAGTCCGGCTTGCAGTCGTTCTCGTGGATCGTGACCGACGCGCCCGCATGTTCTGATCCGTACCCTTCTGGGGGGCCGTTGAAGTAGTGGACTTCGCTCACGTAGAGGTTCCCGTCGCCGCAGGCGAGCGTGATCCGGGCCGGGCGGAACGCGTGTCCGCGGCAGTCCTTGTTGGCGACGTAGACGCGCGGCTGGCGCTTGAACGCGGCGTGCGCTGGCGCACCTGCCCCCGCGCCGACAGCCAAGGCCGCTGCAGCAGCAATACAAAGCACCGCCAGCACAGCAGCAGGGACCCGTGCGCCCGTCATGGCTTCTTATTACCCACGTATCCCTCCACGCACCAGCGCAGGACGCCTACGCGCGCCGTAGCGCAGTCCCTCCCGGTCTCCAGTTGAGCGCTCGCTGGGCGGGGAGTAGCCTTCGGTGCGTGCCTGGTTGACGTTGACCACTCCCGTATGCGGTCTATCCTCGTCCGCCTCCTTGACGGCGCATTACGCGCTGCTCGTCAACCACATCAGAGAGGATCGACCTTATGAGCGGGAGCACCGCCGACATACAGTTGCTGCACCGGGCCTGGGAGGCGATGAGTGACGCGGGAGACCTGAGCGTCTTGGAAGGTGCCCTGGACCCGGACGCGAAGTGGTACGGCGTCCAGGCCGGGCAGCTATGCGAGAACCGCAAGATGATCCTCAAGGTCCTCGGGCGCCATCTGCCGAGCGGGTATGCCGGGCGGATCGAAGAGACGGTCGAGGTTGGCGGCCGGATCGTGGTGGCGTTCCGTCCCGATCAGCCACGCGACGACGAACGGCAGCTCGATAACGGCATCGCCTATGTCGTCGTAACGATGCGCGACGGGCTCGTGATCGAGCTGAAGGGCTGTGCTGACCGGGCCGCCGCGATGACTTACGCGCAGACCGGCACGGCACAGAGCTAGCATCTATCGCAGAGCGACGCTACGGGTGACCCTCGACCGCGCCGTCTAGCATGCGCGCGGTGCTGAGCGCCTGAGTCATACGGGCGGGTCGCCGCTGCGGCTCCCTCTAGGAGGGCTCTGCGATCGGTTCGCATGCGGCCTTGGTAGCAGTCGCATGCGACTTTAGTCGTACGCGACTGAGGTGAAAGATGGTCCTTCGGGTCATTGTGCGGGCGTGCTTGGCACCGTAGTGTGCTCGGCGTGATCGACGTTCAAGGCGTAACCAAGCGGTACGGCGAGAAGGTTGCCGTGGACGATCTCAGCTTTTCTGTCTCCCCAGGGGTCGTGACCGGCTTCCTGGGGCCCAACGGAGCCGGCAAGTCGACCACCATGCGGTTGATCCTGGGGCTGGATGCGCCGACGAGTGGGACGGTGAGGGTCAACGGCTGTGCTTACCGGGAGCTGTCGGCGCCGCTGCATGAGATCGGGGCGATGCTCGAGGCCCACGCGATTCACACTGGGCGTTCCGCATACAACCATCTACTCGCGCTCGCCCAGACTCACGGGATTCCCCGCAGCCGCGTGGATGAGGTGATCGAGCTCGTTGGGCTGCGTGAGGTCGCGCGCAAACGGGTCGGAAGCTTCTCGCTCGGCATGGGCCAGCGACTGGGTGTGGCCGCCGCGCTGCTGGGCGACCCCGCCACGGTGATCCTCGACGAGCCCGCCAACGGCCTAGACCCGGAGGGCATTCACTGGATCCGCAATCTGCTCAAGGGGCTCGCCGCCGAAGGTCGCACCGTGTTCCTCTCCTCGCATCTGATGAGCGAGATGGCCCAGACCGCCGACCATCTGATCGTGATCGGCCGGGGGCGCCTGATCGCCGACACGTCCGTCGCGGACTTCGTGCGCCGCGCCTCCTCCGATGCCAACGTGCGTGTCCGCTCGCCTCGTGCAACCGAGCTGCGCGACGCATTGGCCGGGCGCGGGGCGGAGGCGCACAAGATCGAAGAGGGCGTGCTGGAAGTCACCGGCCTCACCGGCGAGCAGATCGGCGAGATAGCACTTGAGGCGCGGATCGTGATCTCTGAGCTGACGCCGCTTCAGGCGTCGCTTGAGGAAGCGTTCATGAGTCTCACCGGCGACTCTGTCGAGTACCACGCAAGCACTGGCGATGAGACTGAGACAAGTGAGAATGTGAGGGCCGCAGCGTGAGTGCCACTGAGACTCTGCCCGCCGCCGCAGCGCCCAACCGGCGCGTTTTCACGGGGCGCGTGACCCAGGCAAATGTGCTGCGCTCGGAGTGGACGAAGCTGTGGTCGCTGCGCTCGACCCGATGGTCGCTGCTCCTCGCCGTGATCGCGATGGCCGGTCTCGGTGTGCTGATTGCGGCGGTCTCGATGGGTCGCTGGTCGCACCTCAGCCCGCACGAGCAAGCGACGTTCGACTCGATCGACCGCAGTCTCGGCGGCTATCACCTCGCCCAGCTCGCGATCGGGGTGCTCGGGGTACTGGTGATCAGCGGCGAGTACTCGACGGGAATGATCCGGTCGAGCTTGATGGCGGTCCCGCGACGGCTGCCCGTGTTGTGGGCGAAGATCGCGGTGTTGGCCTCGGTGACGTTTGTGTTGATGCTCGCGAGCGCGCTGATCGCGTTCTTCGCCTCCCAGGCGATCCTCACCGAGCATCATGT
This sequence comes from uncultured Solirubrobacterales bacterium, assembly GCA_963723175.1. GTDB lineage: Bacteria > Actinomycetota > Thermoleophilia > Solirubrobacterales > Solirubrobacteraceae > Palsa-744. The sequence goes on from CAVRPO010000008.1 coordinate 590,157, forward strand.
CAACGTCACGCTTGGCCATCCGCACGCGCTGCGCACCCTCGTTGGGACGGTGCTGTTCATGACGGTGACCGGCGTACTCTGCACCGCGCTCGGGGCGATCATCCGCAGCACCGCGGGCGCGATCGCGACGTTTGCCGGCCTGCTGTTCGTACTGCCGGGCATCATCGACATCCTCCCGAGCGAAATCGGGAACTCGATCAACCCCTATCTGCCCTCCAGCGCAGGAGGAGCAATAGCCAAGGCGATCCCAGACCCGCACACACTCTCCCCGTGGGGTGGGTTCGCCTTGTACTGCGGATACACAATCCTGCTGCTGGCAGTCGCCGCGTACATGCTTGTACGCCGCGACGCATGACAGCAACCCGCCAGCCCGGCAACACAGCCCGCAGCCGGCTCCCGGAACCACGTTGTGAGTCGTCAACATGGACATATGAAGCGCGAGGCAGATCAACCGCCGTCGAGGTTGCTGGACCGCGTGAATCTCGGCGCTCGTCGTGTCGCGGCTCATCCCTTCGCCGTGGACCTGGCCACCGCGGCGGGTGTGGCGATGCTCAGCGCCTTCGCCTTGTCAACTCAGCATCGGCTTGACGTTGTCACCGCGGCCTTCTGCGTGCTGCTCTGTACACCTCTACTCCTACATAGGCGCGATCCCCGCGTCTGTTTCGCGCTCGTAGCGCTCGTGGCGTTCGCCCAGTGGATACTCTCGGCGCCCCAGCTCGCCGACGCCTCGGTGTTGATCGCTCTCTACTGGGTTGCGCTCGAAAGTGAGCTCGCCGAGGTCGCGGTTGCAGCCGTGGTAGTCGAGACGGGCGCGATCATGGCCGCGTTGCGCTGGTCGCCGTCTGAGCCGCTGAAGATTTGGGTTGGGCTGACCGGCTTGGGGACAGCCGCCGGAGTCCTCGGCGTCACGATCCGCCAACGACGCGCGCTGCTGATCTCACTCCACGAACGGGCAGCGCGTTTGGAAGTCGAGCGCGATCACGAGGGGCGGCTCGCCGCCGCTGCCGAGCGTGCCCGTATCGCCCGCGAGATGCATGACATCGTTGCGCATAACCTCAGCGTGATCATCTCGCTGGCTGACGGTGCCGGCTATGCGATGGCGTCCTCGCCGCAGCGCGCGAGCGAGGCGATCGACAGGGTCTCGGCGACCGGCCGCCAGGCGCTTCTGGAAATGCGCAGGCTGCTCGGCGTTCTGCGTGAGGACGCGCTCGAGCAGCCGCTAGCGCCTCAGCCGGGCCTGGACCGCCTCGATGACCTGTTGGCGCAAGTCCATGCGGCCGGGATCCCGGTGACGATGGATCTCGACGGCGACCCGCGTAACTTGCCTGAGGGTGTGCAGCTCACCGTGTTCCGCGTCGCGCAGGAGGCGCTGACCAACACGCTCAAGCACGCGGCTCGCCCCACGAGCGCACATCTTGCTCTGCGCTGTCAGGCACGAAGCGTCGAGCTGGAGGTCACCGACACCGGACAGGACGCCGCCCGGATCGGCCCACGACCCTCGCTCGCGGGGAGCGGGCGAGGACTCAACGGTATGCGAGAGCGGGCCGCGGCCTACGGCGGCAGGCTCGATGCCGGCCCTGGCCCGGATGGAGGCTGGCGGGTTCGCCTATCCCTGCGGCCAGACGCCGAGACGGTCGGAAGATGACCACAAGCTTGCTTTTGGTCGACGACCAAGAGCTGATGCGGATGGGGTTTCGCATGGTTATGGACACCCAGGAGGACCTTACGATCGTCGGGGAGGTCGCAAACGGCTTGGAGGCCGTCGATGCCACGCGCAGACTGAACCCGGACGTCGTGCTGATGGACGTGCGGATGCCCGAGATGGACGGCGTCCAAGCGACCCGATTGATCGTCGAAGCAGGCAGCAGCGCGCGGATCATCATCCTCACCACGTTCGACTTGGACGAGTACGTTTATGCGGCGCTGCGCGCCGGAGCAAGCGGCTTCCTGCTGAAGGACACTCCCCCGGCCAACCTGCTTTCCGGCATCCGCGCCGTCGCAAGCGGTGACGCGGTCGTTGCACCCAGCGTCACGCGCCGCCTACTCGCAAACTATGCCCACCGCCTTCCCATCGCCGGTCGATCCGATGGCGAGGAGGATGGGCGTCTGGCGCTATTGACCAGCAGGGAGCGTGAGGTCTTGCTGCTGGTCGCGGCCAGCCTCTCAAACGCTGAGATCGCGCAGCGGCTCGTCCTCTCCGAGGCCACAGTCAAGTCCCACGTCGGTCGCATCCTCGCAAAGCTCGAATTGCGCGACCGTGTACAGATCGTCGTCTTCGCCTACGAGACAGGACTGATCACGCCCTCACGCAGTTGACCCACCAGCGCCGGACCCCGGCGTGGGTGCCGAACTACGGTTGTGCTCATCCTCCGCGTGAGGTCCCGCGCGCGCTGCGCGGCGGATCGAGAGCGCGAGTAGCCCAAGTACGGCGAGCGGCATCACCCACCACGCAGAGACAGCAGCGTCAGCGAGCAGTGCGGTGAGCGCGAGCGCGAGTACGACGCCGAGGGCGGTGCGCCAGTCATCGCCAACGACGAACTCCCACACGCCGGCGAGCAGCGCCGATGCCCGAGTCATCGGCTCACGGCCGCGTGGTCGGCGGCATCGGCCTGCGAGGATTCGACGGATTCGACGGACTCGGTGGACGCCTGGGTCCAGCTACCCGCCAGCCACTCGGACAGCACGATCGCTGAAATGAACACTCCGGGGATGATCGCCAACAGCGCGGCGTCGCCGCCGGGCCAGTTCGCGCCGGCTCCCTCGGCGCCCCAGAACGTGCCGAACGAGCTGAGCATTACACCCACCGCGAACTTCATCGTGTTCTCGGGCACCTTCGCCAACGGTGCTCTTGCTGCGGCGCCGGCTGCAACGACCACGACGATCGCGAGTCCTGCAGCCGCAGCCGCCAGGGGGGACACGGTGTTGGTTGGCTCCGAAGGTGAGCACGATGAACGTGACCTCCAGGCCCTCCAAGAGCACCCCCTTGAACGCGATTGTGAAGGCATAGCCGTCAAAGCTCGACGTCATGGTCCCAGCCGCTCGCACGGCAGCGGCCTGCGCTTCGTAGATCTTGCTCTCATCGTGCTTGGCCTTCAGTCCCGCGGAACGCAGGATCGCCTTGCGCAGCCACTGCAAGCCGAAGATCAACAACAGGCCGCCGACCACAACCCTCAGCAGATCGATTGGCAGCGACGTGATGGCCGGCCCAAGTACAGCCACGATCACCGCGAGCGCGAGCTCGCGGCACCGGCGCCACTCAGCGCTGAGGACCAGCTACGCGTCGTGCCAACCGCGAGCACGATGGTCAACGCCTCCACGGCCTCCACCGTGCAGGCAAGGAACACCGACAGCGCTAGCCCGATCTCGGTGGCGCTCATTCCATGATTGTCCACCAACGCACAGAACTGCCAGGCCCGATTGCGCGTGTGCCGTGGGGCTTTGCTAGTCCATCTCGAGCTCGGGTTCGCCCCCATGGGCGAGATTGGGCAGCGGGGGCGTCGATTGTGTTTGTGCGGTCGCGGGTTCGAGTGGCTTCTGGATGTCCGGACGGGTGAGCGCCAGGTAGGAAACCATGACGAAAACGGCAACGGCGAACACGATCGCCGTGGGGCCGTCGCCGAAGTTGATGCCACTGAGGTTCTTGGGCTTGCTGATGTAATCGGCGAAGGACGCACCCAGCGGACGCGTGACGACGTAGGACATCCAGAATGCGGCAATGCCGTTCAGTCCGAATTGCCAGTGCGCCAGAGCGGGGATCAGGATGACGACCGTGAACAGGATGCCTGAGTCCAGGTAGCCGAGGTTTAGCGAGGTCGCGGTGAAGTCTCCGAGCGCGGTCCCGAGGGCAAAGGTCGCGAACACCGTCGCCCAGTAATACGCCTCACGTCGTTGGGTGGTGATGCTGTGGATCGACAGCGTGCCCTCGTTGCGTTGCCAAAGCGAGAAGATCGCGGCCAGGACAACCGCCCATAGCAGGGTCGTCCCCGCGTAGGGGATATGGGCGTCGAGATGCAGGAAATCTGAGACGCCTGTACCCGTGATCGCGATCGCAAAGGCCAGGGACCAATAAGCAAACGCGCGGTAGCGACGGGTGGCGAACTGCAGCACCAGCCCTACGACGATCACGAGCACCTCAATGCCGCCGCCCCCGAAGTTGCCGTACGTCTTCAGGTAATCCGACGTAGCCTCCCCGCCGGCGGTCGTCAGGATCTTCACCACCCAGAAGAGGAGGATGACCTCCGGTACCTTCGCCGCGACCGGCGCGGGAAGGAAACGACCGATCAGCGGAAGCTCGGCATCGCGCTTGCTCAGATCCTCCGACTCGATCACTGCTTTCACGATAACTGGGGCGCGCTGGATATCAATCAGCCCAGAGGACCAACTTCTACGCAGACCGCCTCATCCGGCCGGCTGACTTACATCATCGCGAGGTAGGAGATAGGGCTCCGATGCCAGCGGCTGCGAGCCGCCGGCGGCTCTCCGCGCCTGACGCAAGCGTTCGGACAAGTTCGCGCTGCTCCTGGGTGAAGAGAGCGGGCGTCTCGCTGGCCACCGACGAGAGTTACGCTTCGGACGAGAATCGGGCTTCGCGAGCGACGAGACGAGCGCCTCCGCATTGCGGAGCAGGTCTGCGTCTTCAGTGAGAGATTATGGGCGAGGGGCTGCCCCCCTTGCGATCGGAGGCCCGCGGAGCTGACCTCCGGGTAAGGTAAGGGGAATGGATCAGGATCGGGCGGCGGACTTCGTCAGGCGCTTCGCGGGGTTCTGGCAGGCACCCGTGGTCGAGCATCTCGACACGGTGCTGGCACCCGACGCCCGCCTCTCCGCACCGATGGTCTCGACCACCTACGGGCTGGAGGCGGGCAAGCGCACCTTCGCCGACCTCTTCGAGCTGATCCCCGACATGACCGCCGAAGTCCACCGCTGGGGCGCCACCTCCGATGGCGTTCTGATCGAGTTCACGGTTCGCGGTACCGCAAGCGGAGCCCCCATCTCCTGGCAGTCGGTCAACCGCTTCGTCCTCAACGAGGACGGACTCGCCACCGAGCGGTTCACCTACTTCGATTCTTTGCCACTTGTGCTGGCCGTGGTTCGACGTCCCCGAACGTGGCCTGGGTTCACGCGCAGGCGCATTAAACAGATGCGCCGCTAGCCTGGGCAAGAGTGGCAACGGCATGGCTGGCCGGAGGGCGAGCAGACTTCTACTTTGGGACACGATGGAGTATCTCCCGCCCCCACAGCAGACGCTTGCTTCGGGCGAGCCGCGCAAGCCACGGGTCGGCCCGTGGTTGGCCGCTCCTTTCTACCAGAAGAGCGGAAGCCGGCTCCAGCCTTAGGTAACAGCATTGGGGCTACGCCTGGTCCGCGCGGTAGGATGTGTATCGAGCGCGCATCGTGGACTCTTGTGCGTGCGCTCGGCGTGCACCGGCTGCAAAACGGCTGCAAAGCTGTCGCCCCGCGAGGTCCGGGGGCCCCGGCGCGACGCCCAGGCAGGCGGTCCACGGAGTTTGGGCAGTGACGGTCTCCGCACTGCCCAAATCCGTTCATATCGAAGGCAATATCGAACCAGCTGGAGTCAACATGAGTAGCCAGAATCCCAGTCTTTGCAGGCGTTTTGTTGAAACCAGGCTACCTGACCTTGCGATTCGGGTCGGCGAGGTCCCCGGTTCGAATCCGTTCGCCCCGATATAGCGAGTTGTCTGCGCAACGACACGAAGTGCCGCGAACGCAGGCGAAAGGTCGCGAAGAACGTTGGGGGTCGGCGGCGGCGGTTTCGTCCGTGTTTGCGGACTTCGGTGGTCGCGGCCCCCGCAAATCCCCCGCAGCCGTGTATGCCGCCATCAGAACCTGGACTCCACAACCGCGCAACGCTGGCTGCGAGGGGTGCGAGGCATTGCCGACTTCGGAGGGTCGCCCCTCATGAGCGCGCCCACACATGTGATGTGATCAAGACGGTGGACGCCAACCTCTGGCCTGGGTCGTTTGGCCCACCTCGATCAGGTAGCCGTCGGGATCGCGGATGTAGCAGCGCATCTCGGTCGCGTGCTTCTTCGGCGGCGTTAGGAATTGGGCGCCCCGCTCGCTCCACTCGGCGTACACCGCTTGGATGTCCGCAACCCGGATGTTGAGGAAGCTGTTCACCCGATCTGGGTAGGGCGGCGTTTCGAGCGTGACGGTCGGCTTGTCGTCGGTCGGACCTCCTCCGACGTTAATGATGATCCAGCTGTTGGCTAGCGCTACGTACGTCACCTCGTCATCCCCCTCGCCTGAGATGACGGTCTTGCCGCCAAGTACGTCGGTGTAGAAGTGGCGGGAACGCTCGACATCATCTGAAACGATGAAATGGGCCAAAGACCATCTCGTGGTCGATGGTGCTCATGCTGACCTCCGTTGTTGGAATTGATTCCATAGTGGCGCCTTAAACCGCACACATCGCACCTGTGTATGTGCGGGCTTTGTGGGGAGCCTGATCGTATGAGTTCGTGCGGGCTCGTCGGTTTGTCCGTTGCAGATCCGTTGCAGCGGACCCAAAATGGCGACACCTCGGAGCTATCGCGATGCATACGAGTGCCTCTGGCTGAGAGCGTGGCCCTTGGCTCGTGTGCCCCTGCATGCCTGCGTGCCACCAGAGACAAGGTCATGGGGTCGATCGGGTCCGCTGGCAGCCTCCGGCGGCGTGGGCTGTGATAATCCGGCGAGTGGAAGGGATCGACGCTTGGTGGTCGGCGGGGAAACGCGTGGACATAGACCTCGACGGGATAGCCCGGCAGATCTTTCTGCGTCGGGCCGGCACCGGCCCGACGATGACTCTGCTGCACGGGTTCCCAAGCTCCTCGCACGATTGGGCCGCGGTGCTTCCGGCGCTGGCCGAGTGCAATTCGCTGGTGCTGTTCGACTTTCTCGGGTTCGGTGCCTCGCAGAAGCCGGCTGACCACGACTACTCCATCCATGAGCAGGCCGACCTCGTCGAAGCGGTGTGGGCGCGCGAGCGGGTCACCGCGACGGTCGTCGTGGCCCATGACTACGCCGTGTCGGTCGCGCAGGAGTTGCTCGCAAGGCGCGCCGAAGGCGCGCTGGGTGTCGAGTTGATCGAGGTAGACCTGCTTAACGGCGGGCTCTACCCAGACGTTTACCGTCCCCAGCCCGGTCAGCTGGCGCTGCTGGACCCGGAGCTCGGGCCGCAGATTGGCGCGCAGATCACCGAGGAGCTGTGGATCGAGGGGCTGAAGCCCACCTTCGCCGAGGGCTTCGACGTGGCCGCAGCCGGGGCTGACATCTGGCGGGCGACGGCTCGGGAAGACGGTCAGCTGGTCATCCACCGCGTGATCCGCTACATGAACGACCGCGCCCTCCACGCCGACCGCTGGGTGGCCGCGCTAGAGCAGACCGACGTGCCGCTTGCCTTCGTGTGGGGAATGCTCGACCCGATTTCCGGCGCCCACATGGCCGAGCGCATCCGCGCACGGCTACCCGCGGCGCCGTTCACCTCGCTGCCGGACGTCGGGCACTGGCCCGCTCTCGAAGCGCCCGCCCGCTTGGTCGCGGCGCTACGCGACGGCGCGAGCGCCAGAAATCTATAAGGGCAACGATCCGCAGACTGCTTAGCCTCTTGCCCGATCGGGGCCGCGAACGCGCTTGCGGGCCATGCGACCATCGCGCTGCCCGCACACAGGGTTTGGAGGACGGATCGTCCGCGCGGCGCGGTTTCGGTACCGTCGGCTGGCGACTAGCCTGAGAGCGTTCGGGTCGCGATGTGGGCGGCGGCCACGCGCGAATTGACGCCGAGCTGGCGGTAGATACTCTCCAGGTGGTGGCGGGCGGTGTGCTCGCTGATGTTGAGAGCGACGGCGATCTCGGCGTTGGTGTTGCCCTGCCAAAGGAGGTGAAGCACCTCGGCCTGGCGGCGGGTGAGTCCGAGTGCGCGGAGCGATTGTGGCTGGCTGCCGAGGAGCGGGCGAATCGCGATCGCATCGAGGTTTCCTTGCGTGCCGTACAGGTAGCGCGCCTCCAGTTCACCCTCGGAAGTGTCAAGCCGCAGCGCGGCGGCTCCGCCCGACCGTCCGCACCGTTGCAGACAGCTCCAGCCGCGCAGCGCATCGATCGTCGAGGGTTCGGCTAAGAGCCGGCGCATGAGGCGCTCGGCGCGATCGTGGGCGGGCTGGAGCAGGCCGCTCTGCTCGAACAGGAAGACGGCGAACGGCCCCGGCTCCTCGCCGTCTGAGGCTTGCAGGAGTGCGTGCAGTCGCGCGCGATCGTGGAGATTGCGGTAGGCCGGGATCACGAGCGCGCGGGCCCTTTGCAGCAGCGCCAGCTCGCGCTCGTCGAAGTCGCGTCTCGCTCGGTTGAGCGTGATCCCGATCATCTGTCCCCGGGTCGGCACCGTGAAGGCGAGCTGGTACTCGGTGTCGATGTGCCGGTAGACGTGGTTATACAGATCCAGGGCATGAAGTTTGCGGCGGCTGATGAAGTCCGAGAGCCGCAGCGTCCGACGCGGCGTCCGAGTCTCACCCGCGCGCGCGAAATGGGCGGCCAGTGGGTTCTGCAGCGCGAACTCGGCGAACGCCTCGAACATCTCGCCGCCGACGTTCAGCGACTCGGCGGGGTCGGCGAGCACGAACACCTCTCCGGTGTCCGTGCCGATCTCGTTATAGGAGGCCAGCTCACAACCGACCAGCTCGCGCAGCAGCGTCAGCACACCGGCGCGGAAGCTGGGCAGGTCCTCGAGCTCCCATAGCCCCAGGGCGGTGCGGGCAAGCAGGTCCTCGTCTGAGCGAACCCCGGGCATCTCTCATAAAAGATAGGCAAAACAGCCCATGCGCACGGCGCGCATGGGGTCTAGGCTGGGCCTTGGCGGTCGCGTAGCCAACGCGCATGCTGTGTCTGCGGCTGCCCTCGAAAGGAGCGTGGATCCCTCGGGAACCGCCGCCTGACGAAGACTCCTCTTCTCTCCTTTTCCCTCCCTCACACGAACCCCTGGAGATCATGCAATGAAGCGATTCACCTTGTTCATCGCCGTGACCGTAAGCGCCCTCCTCACAGTCGGCGGCACGCTCGCCATAGGCTCCGCGCAGGCGTCCGCGACGCTGCCGGCGCTGTCGATCGCGATCACCCCCTCCTCGGCGACCATCAGCGGGGCACGCGAATCGGGCGCTGTCAACGTCGTATCCAGCGACACTGGGGTCAAGGAAGCCGCCGTTATCGTGTTCCTCCTGAAGCCGGGCGTGAGCGTGGCTGAAGCCGAAGCATTTACGAAGGAAAAGAAGGCGAAGGATCCAAACAGCACGAGCAAGCTCGGCTCGATCGTGTTCGACACCGAAGCCAACCCAGGTCAGAACAGCGAAGCGCAGACCGACCTGCAGCCAGGGCAGTACATCGTGCTGGTTGCCGCCGGGGAAGGCGAAGCGCAGCTACGCACGAGCTTCACCGTCACTGCCGCCAAGTCACCCGTCGCGCTGCCGGCACCGCAGGCGACGATCCGCTCGATCGAGTTCGCCTTCCGCGGGCCGAGCACCCTGCACGACGGGGAACTGGTGCGCTTCGAAAACGAAGGGTTCGTCGTGCACATGGACATCGCGTTCCCGGTCAAGAACATGACGATCGCCAAGCGGGTCGTCAAGCTGCTGCTCGCGGGCAAGGAAAAGGGTCTTGAAAAGCTCGTATCCGGAGCGCCCGTCACATTCGCAGGCCCGCTGTCACACGAAGCGTTCCAGCAGGAGACGATCACCGCCAAGCCCGGCATCTACGTGCAGGCGTGCTTCATGGACACCCAGGACGGTCGCAGCCACACCCAGCTCGGCATGGAGCGCATCATCCACATCGTGAAATAACTGACGGTGGCGGTTGTTTCTCGCCCTCCGGCACATGTGCCGGAGGGCCGGACCGTGCATGTACGGTCCGGAGTGCAGGGCCGCATGCGGCCCTGCACGGGGCGCGCATGCGCGCCATCGCCGGTCGGTACATGTACCGACCGGGAAGACGTCTATCGCGGGTGCGTCAAATGCGCGTCGCGGATGGTTGCGCTCAGCAGCGCATGGATCGCGGCAGTGACGCGATCGGCTACTACCGATGGCGTGGAAGCATCGAGCTTGCCGTCCAGGTGCAGGGATGCGAGTCCGTGGACGAGCGCCCAGGTTGCGGTTGCCATCGCCTCGGCGTCGGCTTCGGGAAAGACTCGTGCGACGATCTCACGGAGGTACAGCGTTACCGCGGCGGTCGCAGCTATGCGCTCGTCGTTGTCCCGGTTGCAGGGTTCTCCGAACATGATCCGGAACAAAGCAGGGCGTTCTAGCGCGAACTGTACGTAGGCGATAGCGACGCTCGTCAACTGCTCTGGGGTTGTCGGGGAGGGGTGTGCGGCGGCCAGTCGTTCGGCAAGCTCGCGATAGCCGAGCGCCGCGACCGCCGATACGAGCGCTTCGCGATCGGCGTAATGCCGGTAGGGGGCGGCTGGCGACACCCCGGCGCGACGTGCGACTGCGCGCAGCGATAGCGCTGTCTCGCCGCTTTCTTCGAGCAATTCCATGGCTGCGCTGACACAGGCCGCGCGCAGGTCGCCGTGGTGATACGTCGCCTTAGACGGGGACATCGACCATTGATGTTGACAGTGTTTACTCAATTGGGCTAATGTGAGCACCGTAAACATTCTAAGGAGGACGGTGTTTGATGTCGAGCGGGCTGTTCTCTGCGTTGGTGCTGCGGTCGGGAAGCACGCTGCGCAATCGGGTCGCGAAGGCGGCGATGGAGGAGGGGATGGCTGGCGATGCGCAGCTCCCGGACGAGCGCCTGGTGTCGCTGTATCGCCGCTGGGGTGCCGGCGGCGCTGGCCTTCTGGTTACCGGGAACGTGATGGTTCACGCTGAGGCGTTGACTGGGCCGGGGGGAATCGTGCTCGATGATCGCGCCGCGGTTGACCCGTTTGCCCGCTGGGCGGAGGCTGGGAAGGCCGGTGGCGCCGCGATGTGGATGCAGGTCAGTCATCCCGGTCGGCAGGTCCAGGCCAAGATGCCGGGGGTGGTGTGGGCGCCTTCGCCAGTTGCGATCGAGCTTGGAAAGCACAGCAAGCGCTTCGGTCGGCCGGTGGCGATGACCAAGGGGCAGATCGGCGTGACCGTGGAGCGCTTCGCCACGACCGCAAGCCTCGCCGAGCGCGCTGGGTTCGATGGTGTCGAGGTCCATGCCGCCCATGGCTACCTGATCTCGCAGTTCCTCTCGCCGCTCGTGAACCAGCGCAGCGATGAGTGGGGCGGGTGTTTGGAGAACCGTGCACGGCTACTGCTCGATGTCGTGCGCGCGATCCGCGAGGCCGTGTCCTCGTCGTTCGCGGTCGCCGTGAAGCTGAATGCCGCAGACTTCCAGCGCGGCGGATTCGATGCTGAGGACGCGGCGCGGGTGATCGCGATGCTTGAGCCGCTTGCCGTCGATTTGGTCGAGCTCTCAGGCGGCAGCTATGAGAGCCCGGCGATGTCGGGCCGCCCGGCGGACGGTCGCACCGCGGCGCGCGAGGCGTATTTTCTCGAGCTCGCCGCGCAGCTCGCCAAGACCAGCCCGTTGCCGCTGATGCTGACCGGCGGTATCACTCGCCGAGAGACCGCCGAGCAGGTGCTCGCAAGCGGCGTCGCGCTGGTTGGCATGGCGAGCGCGATGGCGATCACCCCCGATCTTTGCAGCCGCTGGCAGGAGGGCCGTGAGGCTACCGAGCAGCTTGCGCCCGTCACATGGTCTGACAAGACGCTCGCCTCTGCCGCAGGCATGGCGCTCGCCCGTCACCAGATGCGCCGCATCACGCGCCGCAAGGATCCCACGAGCAAGACGCACCCGCTCTACGCGCTCGTATGCGACCAGCGTGTGCAACGACGCGCGCTCGGCCGCTACCGTGCGTGGCTGGAGACCCGGGCATGAGGTCGGGCCGAGCGGTGTCGAAAGCGAGAGGATGGCGCAAATGAAGGCAGCGGTTATCTACGAGAACGGTGCACCGGAGGTGCTTCGCTACGAAGATGTGCCCGACCCGGAATGCCCAGACGGTTGCGTGGTCGTTGACGCTGAGGCGATCAGCATCGAGGGCGGTGATCTGCTCGCCCGCGCAGCGGGGGATCTGCTCGCGACCCCACATATCGTCGGTTATCTGAGCGCTGGCATCATCAGCGAGGTCGCCGCCGGGGTCGAGGGACGCACGGTCGGCGACCGGGTGGTTGCCTTGAATGCAGCAGGGTCGCACGCCGCCAGGCGAGCTGTCCCCGCGGCGATGACTTGGCCGATCCCCGCCGGGCTGGACGCTGAACGCGCGCGCGTGCGTGCCGGTTGCGTTCGGAACAGCGTATGAGTGTCTGTTCACCGCCGGCAACCTCGCCGCGGGTCAGACAGTTCTGATCCACGCCGGCGCCGGCGGCGTCGGCATGGCCGCGATCCAGCTCGCCAAGCGCGCAGGCGCAACCGTGATCGCGACTGCATCCCGCGAGGAGAAGCTGGAGCGGCTGAAGGCGCTCGGGCTCGACCATCCGATCAACTACGCGACTGAGAGCTTCGTCGAGCGCACCAACCAGCTGACCGACTCGCGCGGCGTGGAGGTCGTCCTCGACTCGATCGGAGGCCAAAACCTCATCGACAGCATCGGCGTGCTCGCTTACCGGGGCAGGCTCGTCAGCGTCGGGGTGTCCGCCCGTGCGGGCTCGCAGATCGAGGCGCGATCACTCTGGATGCGCAACAACTCGCTGCACGGCGTGTTTCTCGGCGGCGCGATCCTGTCGGAGTATGCCCGCGTCCATCCCATGATCAGTGACATGCTGGAGCGGGTAGCGAGCGGCGAGCTACAGGTGGAGATCGATCGCTCGTTCCCGCTCGCGGATGCCGCCGCGGCGCACGAATACGCCGAGAGCCGCAAAGCGTTCGGCCGCGTCATCATCACCCCCAGCCAGTGACGCGGAAGGGTTTCGATGGACGATAAGCTGATCGCTCTGCTCGATGAGATGCACCGCTACGGCGTTGCGCATGACGCGGGCAAGGCCGACCGTTTGGAGCGGTTGCGCAACGTCGAGCCGGACACGGCGCAACTATTGGCTGTGCTCATACGCGCTATCCGGCCGCGCGTGGTGCTTGAGCTCGGCACCTCGAATGGCTATTCGACGCTGTGGCTGGCCGACGCCGTGCGCGCCACCAATGGGCATCTTGTGAGTACAGACATCGATCCGGAGCGAAGCGCACAGGCAGCGATAAACCTCGATCGTGCCGAGTTGCGCGATCTGGTTGAGCTGCGCGTTCAGGATGCCGCGGTGACGCTGCGCGAAGCGTCTGACGCGACATGGGACATGATTTTCTTGGACGCCGAACGTCCGGCCTACACCAGCTATTGGCCCGATCTAGTACGCGTACTCAAGCCGGGCGGTCTGCTGGTCGTCAACAACGTGATCTCACACGCGGAGGAGGTTCGCGAATTCCGCGAACTGGTCCAGGCCGAGGAGCTCGTCAGCGAGGCACTGGCGCCAACAGGCGCCGGAGCGTTGCTAGTCGTCCGCGAACCCGATTGACAGCCCACTGTGCGCCGTCAAGGTCGGCATATTACGTCAACCTTGAAGATATGCGATTGCTCTCGACATATTGACGATAGGGCCATTTACAACATGGCCACAGGATCTCCACAGCTCGGCAACTTCGGAGCGCAAACGGCGGGGTAGGACTTCATGCAACTGCTCACTTGCAAACCAAGGAGAGGTTCATGCTCAGTCGAATACATCGTGGCGCAGGCGTTGCGCTTGCCGTCGGGGTCATCGCCATCGGAGCTCCCGCGGCGGTGGTCTTCGCGGACCCGTCGGGAGGTCATGGAGGACAGTTTGGAAACCATCAAGGACGGTTTGGGGACCATGGACGAGGGGCCGGGGATCACGGACGAGGACCTGGAGATCACGGACGCCATCACGAGAACGCCATCTCCCACGTACTTCTGATCTCGGTCGACGGCCTACACCAGTCGGACCTCGAATGGTACGTCAGCAATCATCCCGGCTCAGAGCTGGCGAAGCTCGTCAGTGGCGGCGCCGAGTACACACAGGCGCAGACGCCGATCCCGTCCGACTCGTTCCCCGGCATGACCGCCCAGGTCACCGGCGGCAATCCGCGCACGACCGGCATCTACTACGACGACGAGTACAGCCACGCCGTCCTGCCCGCTGGGACCACCTCATGCCACGGTCAGCCGACCGGCGGGGAAGTCATCTATGACTCGCCGGACGACATCAACGCGAACGCGCTCGACGCCGGTCAGGGTCTCACCGGCCTGCCGGGGAGCATTCTCGAAATGACCGCTCAGCCGCAGTCGCTGCTCAACCCGGCCGCGCTGCCGGTCAACCCGCAGACCTGCAAGCCGATCTACCCCCACGAATATCTCGAGGTCAACACGATCTTCGAAGTGGCCCACGATCACGGCTTGCGGACCGCATGGTCTGACAAGCACCCTGCCTACGAAGCCCTCGAGGGTCCGGCGGGCAACAGCATCGACGACCTGTTTACGCCCGAGATCGACTTCGATCGCGCTCGAACCGAATGGCAAACCGTATCCCGGTGAAATCAGCTGGACCGAAGACAACGCCGCGACGATGCAGTACGACTCCTACAAGGTCCAAGCGGTGCTCAACGAGATCGACGGCTACGACCACAGCCGCAAAACAAAGGTCGGCGTGCCGGGGATCTTCGGGATGAACTTCCAGACCGTCTCGACCGCGGAGAAGCTGCATACCTCAGATGGCCTCACTGGCGGTTACCTACCCGGCACCAACACGCCGGGACCGTTGCTCCAGCGGGCGCTTGACTACATCAACGCGCAACTACAAGCGATGGACGAAGAGATCCAGGCGCAGGGCCTCGCAGACTCGACGGCGATCATCGTCTCGGCCAAGCACGGCCAGTCGCCCCAAGACCCGGACTCGCTGGTCAAAATCAAGGACGGCCCGATCATCGAAGCGATCAATGCCGGCTGGGAAGCAGCTCACCCCGGGTCCGGTGCTTTGATCGTGGCCGGGACCGACGACGACGCGTGGCAGAGCTACCTGTCCAACACCTCCCAGGAAGCTGCCAATTTCGTCAAGGAATACCTGTGGAATCACACGGCGACGGGTGTCGCCTACGATGGCAGCACGCGCACCTTGGCGCACTCGGGGTTGTCCGAAATCTTCGCCGGCAAGGAAGCGG
Source organism: uncultured Solirubrobacterales bacterium (assembly GCA_963723175.1). GTDB lineage: Bacteria > Actinomycetota > Thermoleophilia > Solirubrobacterales > Solirubrobacteraceae > Palsa-744. The sequence continues at coordinate 605,334 of CAVRPO010000008.1, forward strand.
CGAAATACTTCGGCGTGCCGCTTAGCGATCCGCGCCATCCTGACGTGTGGGGTGTGGTGCAAGTCGGCGTGGTGTACACCGGCGGCACCAAGATCGCCGAGCACGGCGGCGCCAACCCGGCCGACCGTGACGTGCCGATCGTCGTCTACGCGCCCGGAGCGGTACAGCCTGGCACGTACCGCCCGTGGGTTGAGACGACCCAGATCGCGCCCACGATCCTCGACCTACTCGGCTTGGATCCGGACGCGCTCGAAGCGGTCCAGATCGAAGGTACCCAGGTGCTCCCAGGGGTCGATCGTCACTGATCTCGTTAATCGGATCCCCCCGGCACACGTGCCGGGGGGCCGACCCGTACATGTACGGGTCGGAACGCAGGGCCGCATGCGGCCCTGCGCGGGGCGCGCATGCGCGCCCCGAACGACGGCGCACATGTGCGCCGTCGCCGGTTGGCGCATGCGCCAACCGGGAATACATCAATTCAACGCGTCAATCTGCGACGATCGTGTTTGCGCCCGTCCACGAAAGGAAAACCATGCCCGAGTACGCACCAGGCACCCCGTCGTGGGTGGAACTATCTTCGCCAGACACCGACGTAGCCGCGCAGTTCTACGGCGAGCTGATGGGTTGGAGCACAACCGAGCCGGGCGGTGAGGAGACCGGCGGGTACCGCATGTTCCAGTTGCAGGACAAGAACATCGCGGGCCTGATGGGTCACATGCAGGAGGGTCAGCCCACCGCGTGGGCCACTTATATAAGCGTCTCCGATGCCGAGGAGACGGCTGCCAAGGTCAAGGCTGCCGGCGGCACCGTCGTGCTCGAGCCGATGGATGTAATGGACATCGGGCGGATGGCGCTCTTCGCCGATCCCACCGGTGCCGTGTTCGGCGTCTGGCAGCCAAAGAGCTTCACCGGCGCCGACCTGGTTAACGAGCCGGGCTCGCTCTGCTGGAACGAGGTGCTCACCCGTGACGCCGACACAGGCAAGGCGTTCTACTCGGCCGTCTTCGGTTGGCAGGGGCGTCCCCCCGCGTTCGAGGGCGCGCCACAGACCTACACGGTCTGGGAACTGGACGGGAAACAGCTCGGGGGCATGATGCAGATGACCGACGAGTACTTCCCGGCCGAGATCCCACCGCACTGGGGCGTGGTCTTCGCGGTCGCCGACTGCGACGCTATCGTCGCCAAGGCCCGCGAGCTCGGCGCGACCGTCACGAACGAGCCGATGGACATGCCGATCGGACGCTTCGCCGGCTTGATCGATCCCCAGGGAGCCTCCTTCACGGTGATGCAACCGGCGCCAGCCGCCTGATTGGTCAATAGGCGTCGGTGGCGCCAAGGTCGTAGGCGGGACTACGGTCGATCGTCCAACGACAGTCTGCGCATAAGTGCGGCAAGCTCGCGGTGCTGGTGGGCTCCTGGCTGTTCGAGTCGCTCAACGATCCGCTCGCGTACCGGGCGCGGCATTGCCTGGGAGAGCTTTGCCTTGGCTTCCAAGCGATCGGCGCGCAGTCTGAAGGCGACGGTCTGCGGAGCGATTCTGCGTGATAGCTCGAGGCCGCCGCCCTCGAACTGCCATCGACTCTCGCCAAGCACCGTCTCGTGGTGCTCAAGCGTTCGACGTAGTACGTCGAACTGCTCGTCCCCATCGAGCGGTTGAGGCGTTCCGTGGAGGTGGACGGAGAGATGGTTCATCGTGCTCGGGACGTCGGTCAGCTCCGGGCGATACCAGGACGCCGAGACGAATCCGTGCGGTCCCTCGAAGATCAATAGGGTTGGGATGTGCGCCTCGATATCGGCGCATTGCGGATCCGCGCGGGCAAAGTGCCCGACTACGACAACCTCCTCTCCAGGTCCGTCCTCGAGCAGGAAGAATCCATAGGTTGCGCGCAGACCCTCTACTCCGCCGGTAACTACGCGCGCCCACCCATGCTCGGCGACGACTCGTCGAGCATCATCCGAGCTCATCGCGTACTTGGGCTGGATGTGCACTGCACCAGCCTAGCCTTCGCTTAAGGGGAGAGCCATCTTCCGCTCCTGGACAGGAGCGGACGACGAGCCGCTTTAGTCACAAGTTTTTGATCATTGTGGTCGACCTATCTGAGAAAAAGCCGTCCGAAGAACGGCTCGAACAACGGCGAACAACGCTGTCGTTTGGATCGAGCGCCAGCAAGTCCGTGGCGCCCGCCTCAGCCAACGCGCTATGGATGACGCGCGACCCGGGGATCACCGCAAAGTCATGTCCTCGCCTCTTGCAAGCGGCGCCGCGGAATGCGATTACCGTGGCCCCAGTTGGATCGATCGCGTCGAGCTGGCGAAGGTCGAGCGTGAGGATCGTGACGCCTTCTTGGCATAGGCACTCGATCTCCTCCTCAAGCTCAGAAGCCGAACGATAGTCCAACTTGCCTGTCAAGATCAGCCTATGCCTCCAGACGAGCGTGCTTGCGAGCGTCAGGTGCGGCCGGGAGTGCGCAGCAACTGACAAGTTAGCCTGACCGTCGCTGGTGCGGGTTCGAACCGAGGCTGCTTCCACCTCGTCGCCCTGATTACGTGCATGCTGGCTTGCCGTTGACAATGTCAAATGATGCGTCATATCAATACAGCTCCTTTCAACAGAACTTCGATCTGGTAGCCAATTGGCCTGGATCAGGGGTGATCCAGGACCGAGGTAGAGAGACCGGAAGGAGCTAGTCCGGTCGCTCTGGGATCAGAACGAAGAACGACGTGCGCCATGACGGCTGCGCAAGGCGCAACCGTCGCATCGCGCGCGGCGCTGCTTGGAGGAGGACATCCACGAGTGTGGAGGATGCCGAGGAGGCGGAGCCTGAACCGCCCCCTGCAGCCGATCCGCCGCCTCCTCCGCCGAATCCAGATCCGGGGGCGGAGGGATGGTTCTCAACCGTAGAACCATCGCCTAGGCTGCCGGCAGGTGCACCTGCTGCGATCGCTGTCGACGAGTCGTCGTCGGCGGTGAAGGGGACGTTCGATAACGACGAAGCGACCGAGATGTCCAACCAGCCACCGGCGTAGCCTGCTGTGATCGATGCTCTGACACAGCTCATCTGCCCAGCGCTGCGTGCCGAGATCGTTTGCGGCCGCAAGGTGAGAGATGACTGGGGCTGCGCGGGCGACATCGAGATTTCAGACGCGGTGGCGGGGACGATAGAAGTCGTCACGGCCATCGAGATTTCCGGCGCGACTTCGCCCGTCGCGTCTTTGTGAGTCAGCCCTGAGGCGCCAACGGGCACCTGCGAGTCTTCCCCAGGCCCTTGGGTGGCTTCGGAGCCCGCTTCAGCGGCCACCTCGCCGGCAGTCTGTTCGACGGTCTTTTTTTCGGTCACGGGGGGTGCTTCTTGGGCCACGGGTGGCGCTTGTTCGGTCACAGAAGGGGCTTCTTTGGTCACGGGGGGTGCTTCTTGGGTCACGGGTGGTGCTTGTTCGGGCGCAGGGGGTGCTTCTTGGGTCACGGGTGGTGCTTGTTCGGGCGCAGGGGGTGCTTCTTGGGTCACGGGTGGTGCTTGTTCGGGCGCAGGGGGTGCTTCTTGGGTCACGGGTGGTGCTTGTTCGGGCGCAGGGGGTGCTTCTTCGGTCACGGGTGGTGCTTGTTCGGGCGCAGGGGGTGCTTCTTGGGCCACGGGTGGCGCTTGTTCGGGCGCAGGGGGTGCTTCTTCGGTCACGGGTGGCGCTTGTTCGGGCGCAGAAGGAGCTTCTTCCGTAGGGGCACCGCTTTTCGTTGCCGCTTCGCCTATCGGCGTTTCCGCGGTGCCGTCGGGGGCGTTCGTCCCCTGCGCTTGGGCACCAACGGCGAAGAGTAGCGCCGCGAACACGAGCGAGACAACCAGCCAAAGAGCAAGGCAACCTTTGGATAGAACCCGCATCGAAGGACTCTTGACCAGTTCGATCATGTTCGCTTCTATAACCATAACGAGCTTTCGGCTCCAGATCGTCATTCCGGCGCTAAGCTTGTACGAGAGATGGCATCGCAAAGGGAAGTCGATGTGCCGAGGGTCTGACCGATGCGTACGCCCTTAAACTTTGAAGTCCGACTGAGCTGGATCAAGTCGGGGAACTGAGGCTCATGCTCGTTCTGACGCGGAAGGACAAACAGAGCATCATGATCGGCGACGACATCGAGGTCATGGTCCTGTCTAGCGATGGCACAAAGGTGCGCCTCGGTATCCAGGCACCCTCGAACGTTTCGGTACACCGAACGGAGATTTATCTCGAGATCCGGGCGCACGGCCGAGAGTCCGCCATCAAGACACGTAGGGCCTGATAGCGACGCCCCGTGGCCGGGGACCCGCGTGCAGCTTCACGGTGGCGCGCCGGCCGGCGCGGTTGACGTCAACAGGTGGGCGCCTACATCCGCATGCACCTCGCGGGTGCCCTCCGGTGCGTAAGCACTAGGTGCCAGCAGGCCGAGGACATGCCCTCCGAAACCGCCCCCAACGATCCTCGCGCCGCGGGCGCCGGCGTGGAGGAGTCGTTCGACGGTCGCCTCGACGGCAGGCGTAGATATTTCGTATTGGTCGCGCAAGCTAGCGTGAGAAGCGTTCAGCAGACGTCCCACGGCAGGCAGGTCGTTTGCCCGCAACGCCGCCACCGTGTCCTTCACTCGCACGTTCTCATTGAGCACGTGGCGTGCACGTTCTCGCAGTCGCTGCGGCAACCCGTTGAGCGCGTCCCAGCTGGCTTGCCTCAGTGAATCGACGCCCAAGAGCTCGCATGCCTCAGAGCATTCGGCCCTGCGCTCGTTGTAGGCGGAGCTGGCGTTCTGGTGACGCTCGCCGGAGTCGAGCGTCACCAGTCGCCAGCCATCCTCCAGCCGCAGGGGTACAGGCTCGACCTCGAATGTCTGGAAGTCGATGAGCATGGCCATCCCGGGCGCGCCATATAGCGAGGCGAGCTGATCGAGCATTCCGGTGTGTGCGCCCACCCATTCGCTCTCTACGCGCGAGCACAGCCGGGCGAGTCCAACGCGGTCGATCTCGGTCTCGCCGGCCAGGGCGAGCAGGGCCAGGCACAGAGCGACCTCCAGCGCCGCGGAGGAGGATAGGCCAGCGCCTTGCTGGAGATTGCCGCCAATCTCCAGATCGGCCCCGACCAGCGAGTGCCCGGCTCGGCGTAGCTCGGCGACGACGCCCCGCACGTACGCGCGCCAGCCTGTCGCGCCTGTGGGCTCGGTGAGCGCGAACTCGTCCTGCTCGCCACAGCCGAGCGCCCGCGCGAGGATGCGACCCTCGCCGCTTGCCCTCGCGTGCACCGTGACTCCCTCGGCGATCGCGAACGGCAGCGCGAGCCCTTGGTTGTAGTCGGTGTGCTCTCCGATCAGGTTGACGCGACCAGGAGCGAAAGCGCGGACGCTCTCACACGACACTGGCGATCGCCTCGCGCAGCGCCTCGGCAGAGTCCTCAGGCAGCATATCGCCGACGAACGTGCCCCCACCAACTGCTCTGAGCCTGCGGGATACTTGAGCTTGGTCGCCGTGCGCAGCGGCGGGTAGAACTCGACGTGCAGGTGCCCGCTTGAATGCCCGTCGGTGGGAGCTTGGTGGACGACCATCACGTAAGGGAAGGGCCTGGCAAAGAGGGCGTCATAGCCGCGCGCGACGGTCTGCAGGCACTCGGCGAGCAGGCGCAGCTCGCCGGGGTAGCAGTCGAGCAGACTCGGTCGATGCCGGCGGAGGACGGCATGGATCTCATACGGCCAGCGTGCCGCATAGGGGATGTACGCGGCGACGCTCTCGTTCTCGTGCACGATCCGACGCCTGTCCTCGAATTCGCGGCGCAGCAGCTCGCATGACGCGCAGCCACGCAGGTGCGCGTCCGCGGTGAGCTCGAGCTTGGGCACAGGTGGCAGGAACGGGTAGCCATAGACCTGACCGTGTGGATGGTGCAAGGTCGCGCCGACCTCGACCCCCCGATTCTCGAAGATGAGCACGTATTGCACGTCCTCTCTGGCCCCAAGCTCCTGGTAGCGGTGGCGCCAAACCCACATCAGCGCCTCCGCACGCTCGGGCGCCAGCGTGCCGAAGGAGCCGTGGTGGCTGTCGGTGTACACGATTACCTCGGCCGCTCCTTGTGGCGCTTGAAAGGCGGGGTACAGATTGTCGAATACGGCTATCTCAAAAGCCGGCATAGGTATCTCTGTTGGCACGGCGTCCTCAGAGATCGGGTCGGCGGGCGTGGGACACAGAGGGCAGTGATCCTCGGAAGGAAGGAAGGTACGGTCCTGGCGGTGGATCGCGTATACGACCTCCTCTCCGCGCAACTCGTTGAAGCGCTGCTGGCTCATTCGTCCCGGGGCTGTCGGTGGGCGTAGAGGATGAGCGCCCGACCATCTTGCTTGACATGCCGGTCGATGTCGAGGGGCCCGTAGTCCTCGCATCGCTCCTTCGCACGCTCATGTGGATCGCGTCCTTCGAGGCGAACGGCGTCTGATCTCTGTGCTGCGCGCTCGGTTATATCCGAGTGGCCGGAGGGTGGCTGTGGGCTGGCGTATGCCGGAGCCATGCTTTGACGATAGAGGCCTCGACGTGAAGTTCCTGAATACGAATGGGGCCAGGGGGTAAATGTATTGATGGGCGCTGCGTCGCCCGACGCGGCCTCCCCCCGAGGAGGAGATACAGATGTCAGAGACAGATCAGGTCGATGAGCTCGTCGAGCAGTTGGAGCGCCCCGGGCATGTGGAGGTCGGCCAGCGAGGCTTGGATCGTCGTGCGTTCCTGCGCCGCACTGCGCTCACCGGCATAGCGGCCGGCTCGGCGAGCAGCATACTTGCCGCCTGCGGCAAAAGCAGTGGCTCGAGCGCCGCTGCCGGCAACGGCAGCGAGGCCGTGTTCGGCTCCCATCCAAGCTACAAATTCGTGGCCGTCAACCATGTCACCACCAACCCGTTCTTCGTGCCGACTCAATATGGATTGGCCGATGCGTGCAAACTATTGGGATGTTCGTATGAGTGGACGGGCTCGGAAAGCAGCAACGTCAACCAGATGGTCAACGCGGTCAACACCGCCATCACAAGCGGTGCCAATGGAATCGCGGTCTCGTTGATCGACCTGCACGCCTTCAACGCGCCGGTCGAATCGGCGTTGAAAGCGGGCATCCCCGTCGTCGCGTACAACGCCGACGCGCCCGGCAACGCGCGTCTGTCCTATATCGGACAGGACCTCAAACTGGCCGGCGAAAAGATGGGTGAACGAATCGTCGAAGCGGTCGGCTCGGGCGACGTCGCACTGTTCATCGCCACACCCGGATCGGCCAATCTGCAACCGCGCATCGAAGGCGCTGAAAAGGCGATCAAGGCCTCGGGTAAGCCGATCACGGTGCACACGGTCGCGACTGGCGCAGCGGTCCCGGGTGAGCTCTCCACGATCGACGCCTATTGGATCGGTCATCAGAACACAAAGGGCATGTACGCCGTGGACGGAGGCAGCACCGAAAGCCTCGCGCGGGTGATGCAGAAGTATGGATTGCCCGCCAAGGGAATCAAGGCCGGCGGCTTCGATTTGACCGAAGGCACCCAGAAGCTGCTGCAGGAAGGCAACATCGAATTCACGATCGACCAGCAGCCCTACCTACAGGGCTTCCTTCCGGTCCTGCAGTTGTTCATGTGGCAAGTGTCGGGCTCGCTCACGGGCCCTGCCGAAACAGACACGGGGTTGAAGTTCCTCAACAAGGAAACGGTCGCGCCTTACGTCGAATCCAAGACCCGCTACGAGGGGACGTCAACCGAAGTCAAGGTGGTTGCGATCAAGGCCGGCACACCCGCCTAGTGCTCGCAACAGACACTCGCGCCCAGTGGAGGAGCTCGTGACGGCTATGCGTGCCAAGGGAGGAGCTCGTAAGTGTCCAGCGTGACAGGGGGACCGCCTGCCTCTGAGAGCCAGGCGAGCGGAGAGGGTCCGAAACCGCGGGCGCGCTCCATTGACACGCACGGTCCACTGGCGCGCGTGCTGTCTCTGCGCGAGGGCAGCATCATCGTCGTGGCAATCGTCACGGCGGTGTACTTCTCACTTGAGACCAGCAACTTCCTGACCGGCGCCAACTTCAAGACACTGCTGCCGTATTTCGCGCCGCTTACGATCCTCGCGGCGGGCGAGGTTTTCGTGATGATCCTCGGGGAGATCGACCTGTCGATCGGCGCGATGTACCTGTTCTCTCCGATCCTGTTCTACAAGTTGTCCACCGCCGGGATCGCGCTCGTGCCAAGCGTCGTGATCGCGCTGTTGTGTTGTATGGCGGTGGGCGCCGTCAACGGCTTTTTCACCGCGGTCGTCGGGATCAGCTCATTCGTGGCGACGCTCGGGATGCTGTTCACCTTCGAGGGAATCAGCCTGATCGTCTCGCACGGCGCGCCTGTCAATACGCCCGGAGCACAGGTCCACCAAACGACAGTGAAGGTAGAGCACGTGGTCAACGGCCACCACATCTTCCTCACCGAAACGGTCAATCATGTCGGCACGTTTGCAAAAATCTTCGGCGCCGGCACATATTCGGAGTTCATCTGGGCGCTCGTGATCGTATTCCTGCTGCAAACCACGCTCACGTTCACCCGTTGGGGGCTGCATACCGTGGCGATCGGCTCCAACAAGCTCGGTGCGGGCGAGGCGGGCGTCTCGGTGAGGCTCATAACGATCCGCAACTTCGTGCTCTGCAGTCTCACCGCCGGGCTCGTCGGGATCCTCGAGGCCGTCCGCGCAGGGTCGGTCCAGCCCGACCCCTCCGGGGCAAACGAAATCCTCTTCTTTGCGATCGCCTCGGCGGTGATCGGCGGGACTCTGCTGGCCGGGGGGTCTGGCACCGTGATCGGCGCGCTGATCGGTGCGTTGTTCCTCGGGATCCTCCAAGACGGTCTGGTCCTGCAAGGGGTGAACGCCAACTACAAGCTGTTCTACCTCGGCTTGGCGATCATCGTGGCGATGACCGTCAACGTCTACGTCCAACGCGCGCGCAGGGGGCATCGCAGTGGCTGATGCGCAACCGATCGAGACTGTCGTCCCGCCAACCTCGGCGCCCGACGATGTGCTCAGAGTCGAGCACATCTCCAAGCGTTTTGGCCCCGTTACCGCGCTGCGCGATGTCAATCTGCACCTGCGCAAGGGCGAGGTGCTCGGTCTGCTGGGCGACAACGGCTCGGGCAAGTCCACCCTGATCAAGACCATCAGCGGCTTTCAAAAGCAGGATTCAGGCGAAATGTTCCTGCACGGAGAGCCCTACCGGCCCCGCGGCGTCAACGACGCGCGCAGCCAAGGGATCGACACCGTCTTCCAAGACCTCGCGCTGATCGACGAACTGTCCGTCTACCACAACATGTTTCTGTGCCGCGAGCACGTGCACCACCCAATCCCATTGCTCGCCAACCGGCGGATGAAGCAGGAGACCCGCGCGGCGCTCGATGAGATCGGGATCAATATTCCGCGGATCGACGTCGCGGTTGCGCGCCTGTCCGGCGGGCAAAGACAAGCGATCGCGGTTGCACGCACGGTCAACTCCGATGCCGACATCCTGTTGCTCGACGAGCCGCTCGCGGCTATGGGCGCCAAGGAGGGCTCGATGATCCTCGACCTCGTGGCGCGGCTGAAGGCGGAGGGCCGAGTGTCGATCATCATGATCCTCCACAACTATGTCCACGTGCTGCAGGCGTGCGATCGCGTGAGCATGATCCAAGACGGGGTGATCACACTCGACAAGCCAACGAACGAGACCTCCGTCGAGGAGCTCACGGAGATCGTCGTCAACGAGTACCGGCGTGCGCGAGAGCAGGAGCGCAGCGAAAGGCAAGCTCCGGGATAGCTCGGCTGGATGTGCACGATCCTGATCACCGGTTCCAAAGGAATCATCGGCTCGGTGCTTCGGCGTAAGCTGGGTGAGAAATACCGGGTTAGGGGTGTGGATCTGCCTGATGACATATCCCACTACGAGGTCCTGCGGGCGCAAATGGCTGGAGTTGACACGGTCATTCACCTTGCCCGCAGATTTTCACCGGCTGACCCCATAGAGCGGCGTATGCGCATCTATCCGGAGAACGTGCAGATAGACGTAAACATTTTCACGGCTGTGGTCAAAGCCGAGGTGAAACGTCTCATCATGGCCAGTTCGGTGCATGCCGACAACCACCGCGATCCCGCCGCGGTTGGGCCGCTGACCATCCCGGGCAGTTATCGCCCCGCGACGCCATACGGCGTGTACAAGCTCATCGAGGAGGAGGTGGGCAAGACCCTTTCAAAGCAGTTCGGCTTCGAGTTCATCGGTGTGCGGTTTGGCGGTGTAACGCGAGACAATTCTGTCAAGACGGGAGTAGGGCAGACGGCAACCTGGCTGAGTCATGAGGATCTCCTGAACGCGATCGATGCATGTCTCCGGGTCGAGTCGGTGCCGGGGCGTTCCACCGTCTTCTATGCAGTGTCCAATAACGCCGACAGATTTCACGAGACGACCAATCCGTTTGGATGGAGGCCGAAGGACAACTCGGCAGACCGTACGTAGAAGAGCGCCGGGGGGATGTTTGCGGGTAGCGGGCGGGATGCGTGCGCCGCGGAACGCCGATCAGCCAACATTTCGGGCGTGAAGCTGTCATAGGACCTTGCAAGCCCGATAGGGCTTCCGGGGCGTTAGTACGGAGCGCTTTCTGCGCGCACCTGTGGCTAGCGCGCGGTGAGCTGGACGATCGGGATGGTCCGGTTGGCTGCGGCGGCTTCGCGACGGTAGGCGGCATAGGGTGCAAAGACACGGTCGGCCAGCCTCCAGATCCTTTGCCGCTCTGCCTCGTCGCTGACCACGGTGGCTCGCATCGGGATCCCGCCGAAGCTGACGTCCGGGTGCGCGCAGAGGTTGTGAAACCAAGAGGGGTGCTCGGCGGCGCCGGCCTTCGAAGCGATGATCGTGACCAGACTTTTGTCGTGGAAGTAGATGACCGCATTGCGTCGCACGGCACCGCTCTTCGCTCCCCGAGTTTCGAGCAGAGCGGTAGGGAGCACAAGCCCCATGCCGAGACGTCCCCGGGTTGCTCGCAACAGATACGGATCGACCTTCCAAACGACCTTGGTTGAGAACAGCCTGCCCAAGCGGGTGGCGGAAAACGAGGCGAAGGTGCGGCTGAACAGGCTGCTGGGGCGGTCGGGATCGACGTACTTCAGCTGAGCAGGCATCAGTGCGATTCTTCCATATGGCTTATCTCACGCAGGTGCTTATTCGCGGCAACTTATCGCGGTAATGGCCAAGTTCGATCTCCAACGACGGGCCGTGTCGATTTCGCGTTGGCTCGTTCGACGTATAGATAGAGTCGAGGTGCGAACCTAATCAGGACTAAGCGCACCAGAGCGAAACCCACCAACGAAGGAGCAACACAGATGCGCTTCATGATGATCATGATCCCCAACATCACAGACGAAGCCGACTGGGGTCCTACTCCTGAGGCCGTATCGGCGATGAGTCGCTACAACGAGGAGCTGGCCAAAGCCGGAATCCTGCTCAGCCTCGACGGCCTGCACCCGGCGGGCAAGGGTGCCCGCGTGTCCTTCTCCGGCGGCAAGGCGAACGTCACCGACGGTCCTTTCACCGAGGCCAAGGAGCTGATCGGCGGCTACTGGCTGATCCAGGCGAAATCGAAGGAGGAGGCGGTCGAGTGGGCTTCGCGCTGCCCGGCGGCCGAAGGCGATGTGATCGAGGTTCGCCAGGTCTATGAGATGACGGACCACCCGGCTGAGGTGCAAGCGGCAGCAGGCTAGGGCGCTCCCTGAGTCAGGCGTTCCGGAGAACCCGGACGCCTGGCTCATGACTACCGCTAAGCACCGCGCAATCGATCTACTGCGTCGTAACAGGCGACTGCGACAAAAGCACGAGCAACTGGGCCCCTACGTTTCGATCGTGACGAGCGTGCCGATCGGCGTGTAGGGCCACACTTCCGCCGCGGACTGCAGCGGAAGCTCGACGCAGCCGAGGCTCTGCGGCGTGCCGAAGGACGCGCGGTCGAAGTTGTGGATCGCATCGCCACCGTTGAAATAGCTGATCCACTTGATCCCAGGGTCTTCGTAGTGGGAGCCGTCGGGGTTGGTGCCGCTCATCGTGCCTTCGGGAATGTGCTCGAACACCGGGAAACGTCCCGAGTTCTGTTTCGGCTCCGGCGATGCCGGTGTTGGCGGCAGAAGTGAGCACTGTGTGCCCGGCGTGCCACAGCGTGAGCACCTCTGGAATTTCGCGGTGCACGTACACATAGGTGTAGCCGCTGCTCTGGCGCTTGCCGGCGATCGCATCGTTGAGTAGCGCACGCCAAACGGCCGGCCCGGCAAGGCCGTCGACGGTGATTTCGTGGGTGCTCTCGAACTTCATGATCGCCCCGCGCGTGATCGTGTTCGCCTGGCCCGGAGCCCACATCGCCTGCAGCTGGTGCGGCGTGTCGGAATAGCGCCAGTCGAAGCTCCCGCTCGGCGGTTCGACGGCCGCCTGTGCCTCGGCGCTGGGTGTGCGAGCCACCGCTGCGCCAGAGGGCCGCCAGTCGACGGGCAGGTAGCCCTGTTCTGCGAGCAGCTGCTGAAGACGCAGCGTCGAACCAGCAGGCACCGTCCATTCGACCTGGCTGGTGGTGCGCAGTGCCGAGCCGCTGCCTGCTGTCACCGCAACCTCACGCGGCAGTTGGACGCGCAGCTGCGAGCCCAGCGGCGCCCCGAACCCCGACGGCGTGAACACCAACGTGTGGCTGTCGGTTTCGCGCCAGCGCCCCGGTGTGCTCGGCGAGAGCGTCGGGCGCCTCGACCCGAGCGCTTCGCTCACAGTCTTCGAGAAGGTCAGACGTATCGGGGTGTAGGGAGAGATCGGTGCACCCGAGGCCGGGATCGTGGCCATGACGGTCGTGTGCGACTGCGGGAACCAGCTCACCTGCACCGGCTTGCCAACCGTCTCCCAAGAACGTGCGGCCGCGGCGATTTCGGTGCTGCCGGTCGCCGCCTGGGACCCGAGCGAGACAGAGCTGCGGGGCTTGTGGAGCGTCGCGCGGTGGGTCAAACGGCCGGTGCTCCCATAGGCGATGGCGCTCACCGGTTGGTCGAAGCTAACGTGCACCGCTGAGCCCGCTGGAACGGTCATCCATTGCTCGCTGACGTGTGCGACGGGCGCTTGCAGTGTCAGCCGCTCGGTGCGCTCGCGACCCAACGCCCAGCCGAGCCATCCCGGCCGGTGTACCTGAACCTCGACAGATACCTGCTCGCCGGGGGTCAGTCGCTTAAGCGGAGTCAAGCGCCCGCCTTGCACCGCCAGCGGGATCCTCTGACCGTCCGGCCCGAACGCTTCGACGTGCTCGATCGTGCCGCCCAACGGCTGCACGGACACGCGCGCGAGCGCGGTCGGATCGCTCGCCAAGCTCACGCCGGAGAGCGCCAGCGCCGCGACGATGAGCGCGGCAACCACCACGACCAAGCCCAGCCCCATGCCAAGCAGCATGCGCTTGCGGTCGTAGCCTGCCGACACCGCATCCAGATGGGCGGATCTCGTCACCATCTGTAGATGGTAGGACGCTACGGTGTCGGCTATGCCAGATGCACAGATGCCTGCGAAGAAGCTTGCGGATTATCGCTCCCCAGATGCCCTTACGCGCACCAACGCGAGCCTTGAGACCCTCATCCGAACGCGCCGAACCCACAAGGCTTACGGCCCTGAGCCGGTCGACCGGGAGACGTTGCTGGAGCTGTTCGAGCTTGCGCGTTGGGCGCCCAACCATCATCTGACCAATCCGTGGCGCTTTCGCGTGCTCGGCCCGCAAGCGCGCGCTCTGCTTGCCCGCGAGGCGGAGCTGGAGCAGTCTGGATCGGCGCGAAAGCTCGAGCGCGCCCCGACACTGATCGTCGTCGGGGTCGAGCTGCGAGGTGACCCGTCCCAGCAGCACGACGATCTGCTGGCGGCAGCGGTTGCCGCGTACATCGTCCTGCTCGCGGCACATGCGCGAGGACTCGCCGGCTACTGGCGCACGCTGCCTCTTTTGGACAAGCCTGCAGTCCGCGCAGCGCTCGGGATGCCCGCCGCGGAGCAACCCATCGGTCTGCTTCACCTCGGCCACCCGGTGCAAATGCAGCGCGCCCCCGAGCGCGCGCCGGTAGAGGACATAACGCTCTTCCTCGACTGACCTACTCATCCATATTTTGGGGAAGACAGCGCCGCATGCGGCGCTGTCCCGGACCGTACATGTACGGTCCGGCCGGTCGGTGCATGCACCGACCGGAACTGAGAGCTACTGTCATGCGGAAGATGTCACAGCAAGCCGAGCGTCCTGCCCAAGCCGCTGACACTGAGCCCAAGTCACGCCGGCCCGCGATCGTCGTGGTCGATGACGAGCCGGTGGTGCTGGCGGCGGTCAGCCGCGACCTGCGCCGTGGCTTTGGCGAGCGCTTCCGGGTATTGCGTGCCGGCTCGGGGCTAGAGGCATTGGAGGTCCTGCGCGAGCTGCGCACGCGCGGCGATCAGGTCGCGATGCTGATCGCCGACCAGCGCATGCCGGGGATGCCGGGCACGGAGTATTTGGTGCAAGCACGACAGCTTGTCCCCGATGCCAAGCGAGTGCTGCTGACCGCATATGCCGACACCGAGGCGGCGATCGCGGCGATCAACGAGGTGGCTTTGGACTATTACCTGCTCAAGCCGTGGGACCCCCCGGAGGAGCAGCTCTTTCCAGTCGTCGAGGACCTGCTCACCACATGGGAGGCGGGGGCGGCGCTGGAGGCTGGCGGCGTGCGCGTAGTCGGCCACCGCTTCTCACGCGAGTCGCACGACCTGCGCGACTTCCTGGTGCGCAACCGTGTGCCGGCGCGCTGGTTGGATGTCGAGCGCGACAGCGAGGCGCGCGAGCTGTTGCGGGTTGCCGGCGTTGACAGCGAGCGTCTGCCGGTGGCCCTTTTGGAGGACGGCACAGTGCTCGAGCGCCCGACGATCCTCGAGCTGGCCGAGCGCCTTGGCGTCAGCGGCACACCGGCGCAGGAGCACTACGACCTCGTCGTCGTCGGTGGTGGCCCGGCGGGACTGGCGGCCGCGGTCTACGGTGCCTCCGAGGGCCTGAAGACGGTGATGGTCGAGCGCGAGGCGCCGGGCGGGCAGGCGGGCCAGTCGAGTCGCATTGAGAACTACCTCGGCTTCCCGGCAGGCTTGAGCGGCTCCGACCTGGCGCGACGCGCGACTGACCAGGCGCGGCGTCTCGGCGCAGAGCTTCTCACCGTGCAGGAGGCGGTCAGTCTGCGCGCGGAGGGCTCCGCCCGCCTGGTGGAGCTGAGCGGCGGCGGCGCACTGAGCGCAAGCTGCGTGATCGTCGCCTCCGGGGTCTCCTACCGCCAGCTGGATACGCCAGGCTTCCCCGAGCTGACCGGCGCCGGCATCTACTACGGGGCGGCGATGACCGAGGCTCGTGGCTGTGCCGACCAGCACGTAGTCGTCATCGGCGGCGCCAACTCGGCCGGTCAGGCCGCTGTCTATTTCAGCGGCTATGCCGCCAAGGTGACGATGCTCGTACGCGGCCCGTCGCTTGAGAAGTCGATGTCGCATTATTTGATCGAGCAGATCGCGGCCCAGCCAAACATCGAGGTTCGCACGGGCAGCTCAGCGCTGGGTGCCGAGAGCGAGGACGGGCGCTTGAAGTGCCTGCGGGTCAAGGTCCCAGACGGCGAGGAGACGCTCCAGGCAGACGCCTGCTTCGTGTTCATCGGCGCCGTCTCCGCGGACCGATTGGCTGGATGGCGTGCTCGCGCGCGATGAGCGCGGCTTCATTCTCGCCGGCCGCGACGCGCAGGCGCACGGCTGGCCGCTGAAGCGCGAGCCCTATGTTCTGGAGAGCACGGTGCCGGGTGTGTTCGTCGCCGGTGACGTGCGTGCCCGCTCGATCAAGCGTGTGGCAAGTGCGGTGGGCGAGGGTTCGATGGCGGTCTCGCTGATCCACGAGTATCTGGTCGAGGCATGAGCGAGGCGCCGGTAACGCTTGAGGAGCTGCGTAGCGTCGATCTGTTCGAGAGTCTCGACGACACGGAGCTGGCCGAGTGGGTGACGCTCGCGCATACTCGCCACGTCAACCCGGGCGGGATCATCGCCGAGCAGGGTGAGGAGCCGCCGGGTTTGCAGCTGTTGCTCGAGGGCCGAGCGCAGGCGCTGATCCTCGCCCAGGGTCGAAGCGAGCCGGTCGGTCATCACACGGCGCCGACCTGGATGGGAGCGATCGCCGTGCTGACCGGTGGCACGCTCGGGGTGCGCATGCAGGCCGAGACGGACTGTCGCATGGCGACGGTCGCCCCAGAGGATTTCAAGCGCCTGGCGTTCGCCCAGCCGGAGATTCACCAACGCGTGATGCGCCAGGTCGCGCCGGTGATGAGTCGTGTGACCGAACGCGAGCAGAACAGCGAGCGTCTCACCTCGCTGGGCACGATGGCCGCGGGCCTTGCGCACGAGCTCAACAACCCGGCGGCGGCGGCTCGTCGCGCCGCCGCGCAGATGACCGAGGCGCTCGAGGCGATCGACTCGGCGCTGGCCTCATTCGTCGAGGCGGGAGTGGAGCGAGAGGACGCAGCGCTTCTGGTGGGACTGCAACAGCAGGCGATCTCCCAAGCGGCGTCAGCCACGGCGCTCGATGCGTTGGACGCCGCCGACGCGGAGGACGAACTACTGGAGCAGATGCAGGCGATGGGGGTGGCAGAGCCCTGGCGACTCGCGGAGCCGCTGGCCTCGGCCGGAGTGGACCGGCAGTGGCTCGGACGGCTAGCCGAGCTCGCGGGCCCCGCGACCGATGCCGCGCTGCGCTGGGTTGCCGCTTCGCTCACCGCGGGCCGCCTGTCGGCCGAGCTGTGCGAGTCCACCGAGCGCATGTCCTCGCTGGTGGGCGCGGTGAAGTCCTACGCCTATATGGACCGTGGCGCGCTTGTGGAAGTCAACTTGCACGAGGGCCTAGAGACCACGCTCACGGTGCTCAGCTACAAGCTCAAGCACACCACGATCGCGCTCGTGCGCGACTATGACCGTGCGCTGCCGAAGCTCACGGTGCGTGGATCGAGCTCAACCAGGTGTGGACGAACCTGCTCGACAACGCGATCGACGCCCTGGGCGAGCGGGGAACGATCACGATCACAACGCGCGCGGACGGCGACTGCGCGGTTGTCGAGATCGCCGATGACGGTCCTGGCATTCCAGAGGATCTGGCCGGGCGCATCTTCGACCCGTTCTTCACGACCAAGGACGTGGGTCACGGTACCGGCCTGGGGTTGGCGACCGCGCGACGGATCGTGGTCGAGCGCCACGACGGCTCGCTTACGCTCGACAGCCAACCCGGCCGCACAGCCTTTCGTGTGCGGCTGCCCTTCAGCCAAAAAGCCTGATCGGAGGATTCGATGTCAACTTGCACCCACGAGACCTGATCGGAGGAACAATGCCCGCTTGTACACACCTGGAACAGATCCAGATAACCGAGCTGCCTGAGTCGGTCGACGGCTGCGAGGACTGCCTGCGAATGGGCGGCGCCTGGCTGCACCTGCGCATCTGCCTGGAGTGCGGTCACGTCGGCTGTTGCGACAGCTCGCCCAACCGTCACGCCACAGCGCACGGTCAGTCCAGCGGCCACCCGTTGATGCACTCGTTGGAGCCGGGCGAGACATGGTCGTGGTGCTTTGTGGACGAGGTGGCGCTGAGCATCCCAGAGGTGCAGGGGCAGACACGGATACCGCCGTCGCCGCTGGGCGGCTAAAACAAGTCCCAGTCCTCGGGCAACGTGGCTGCCTATTGTCATCTCGACGGACCACAGGAGCGGGAGTAGCCTTGCTGTCAAAACCTCAACAGAGAGGATTTGGACATGGCTGGCGACGCGTTGTTCCTCGGCTGGGGTCCCGTAGTTCGGGGCCGTGAGCTAAAGGCGTTGGAGGTCTTCCAGGAAACACTTACCTATTACGGCAGCTTGCAACAGGAGGGCCGGATCGACAGTTTCGAACCTGTGCTGATCGCCCCACATGGAGGCGACCTCGCGGGCTTCATCCTGTTGCGTGGCTCGCGTGGCTCGCTAGATGAGGTCCGCTCGAGCGACGAGTTCCGGAGACTGGTCGTCCGTGCGGCTTCGATCGTCAACGACATCGGCGTCATCGACGCCTACACCGGCGAGGCGCTTGGTCAGCAGATGGCTCTATTCCAATCTGTCTCCGAGGAATTGGGGGATTGACCTAGGAACCAGCTCGGCTTCGGCCCGCGGGCTGCCTCTGATCCTGGCGCTCGCGGCGTCGCTGCTCGTCAGTGACTGGAAGAGCAGCGAGATCTATCGCATCAGCGCGAACTCAAGCCGCATGGTTGAGACAGGTTCTAGGCGATATCGCGAGCGATTCTCCTCGAAGGGAAAGCGGTTCCTAGTCGGCTAGGCAGCGTAGAAGATGCCGATGGCGGGTATAGGCACTTTGGCGGGTTTTGGTTGAGCTTCAAGTCGGAGAGCGTCCGAGCATGTGCCTAGCGATCCCAGGACAGGTTGTTGAAGTAGTGGACGAGGAGCACCGACTCGCCACGGTCGAGGTGGCGGGCGTGCGACGGACTGTGAACATCGGTCTGCTCGATGTGGACGGGACGGCCGCCGGTGCGGGGGATTGGGTGCTCATCCATGTCGGCTTCGCGCTCTCGAAGATAGACGAGGACGAGGCGCACGCGACGTTGCGGCTCTTGGAAGAAATGGGGGCCGAGTACGAGCAGGAGCTTGAGGAGATCAAGGCGAGTGTGATCGAGTGACCGGGCTCCTCGCATGAGCGAATGCGTCGCCGCACACGGGTGTAGTACCTGCGGCGACGAGGCCATCCCCATGCGGGTGGTCAGGGTTGACTCGCAGCGAAGCCTCGCGCTGTGCTCCGACCCGGAAGGCGAGCATGCGAGCGTGGAGATCGCGCTCGTGGAGCCGGTGAGGTCCGGCGAGGTGCTGCTCGTCCACGCCGGCACGGCTCTCACACGCGCCGCCGCGGGAGAGGTGCCAACTTGAAGTTCGTCGACGAATTCCGCGACGCGGAGCTCGGCCGAGTGGTCGCCGGAGAGATTCTGGCGGCGGTCGAGCCCGACTGGCACTACAAGATCATGGAGGTGTGCGGAGGCCACACGCACTCGATCTACAAGTACGGGATCGATGACCTGCTGCCCCCCAACGTCGAGCTCGTCCACGGTCCGGGCTGCCCTGTTTGCGTCATCCCGATGGGCCGGGTCGACGACGGTATCGCTCTGGCGCACGAACCGGGGGTCATCTTCACCTGCTTCGGCGACATGGTTCGGGTACCCGGCTCCACCCAGAGTTTGCTCGACGCGAAGGCCGAGGGAGCGGATGTGCGGATCGTGTACTCGCCACTGGACGCTCTGCGGATCGCCAAGCAAAACCCAGATCGCGAAGTCGTGTTCTTCGCGATCGGCTTTGAGACCACCGCGCCATCCACCGCGCTGACCCTGCGCCGAGCCAAGGCAGAGAACGTCCAGAACTTCTCGGTCATGTGCTCGCACGTGACGATCGTCCCGCCGCTGCGCGCACTGTTGGAGTCACCCGACCTGCGCCTCGACGGGTTCATCGGGCCTGGCCACGTAGCCACGATCGTCGGCGCGCGGCCCTTCCAGTTCCTGCCCGACCAGTACGGCAAGCCGGTGGCGATATCCGGCTTTGAGCCGCTCGATCTCCTGCAGTCGACGCTGATGGTGCTGCGCCAGCTCGCAGATGGCCGCGCCGAGGTTGAGAACCAGTATTCGCGGGTCGTGCCATGGGAAGGCAACCTCCGAGCGCTTGAGATCATGAGCGAGGTCTTCGCCCTGCGTCCGCACTTCGAGTGGCGCGGTCTTGGCTTCATCTCTCAAAGCGCGCTGCGGCTGTCGGACGCCTACGCCGAGTGGGACGCCGAGCAGCGCTTCGCGGTGCCCGGCGTGCGTGTCGCCGACCCGAAGGCTTGCCAGTGCGGCGAGGTCCTCAAGGGCGTGATTAAGCCGTGGGAGTGCAAGGTGTTCGGCACCGCCTGCACCCCGGAGCGGCCAATTGGGACTTGCATGGTCTCCCCTGAGGGCGCGTGCGCGGCCTACTACAACTACGGGCGCTTCGCGCGGGAGCGAGAGGTCGCGTGATGGGCAGCGTGGTCTCAGAGCGAGAGTCCAAGATCCTCTCGATCATCGAGACCGCGCGAGCCAAGCGCGCGAAGTTCCGCGACCCGCACATAACGATGTCCCATGGAGCGGGCGGCAGGGCAACGACGTCGCTTGTCGAGGGGCTGTTCGTGCCCGCGTTTGCCTCGCCCTCGCTCGACGCCCTGGGTGACGCGGGCAACGTGTGCGTCGATGGGCTCGATCTGGCACTCACGACCGATTCGTTCGTGGTCAAGCCGCTGCGCTTCCCCGGCGGCTCGATTGGTGAGCTGGCGGTCAACGGGACGGTCAACGATCTCGCGATGGCCGGCGCGCGCCCGCTCGCGCTGACGCTGTCGCTCGTGCTCGAGGAGGGCCTGTCTGCGGATACGCTCCGCTGTGAGGTCGAGGCGATCGCACGCTCAGCCCGAGCCGCGGAAGTCCATATCGTCGCCGGAGACACGAAGGTCGTGGAGCGTGGCCACGCCGACGGGATGTATATCTGCACGACCGGGCTCGGGCGACGCGATCCGCGTGCTGGCCTCGCCCCAGACCGCCTGAGACCGGGCGACCGGATCCTTGTCTCCGGCTCGATCGGCGAGCACGGGACCGCGATCATGCTGGCCCGCGGCGAGCTTGGACTTGAAGCCGACATCGAGTCGGACACTCGCTCGCTGTGGCCTGCGGTCGACGATCTGCTCGACGCAGCCGGCGATGGACTGCGCTGTCTGCGCGATGCCACACGCGGCGGTGTTGCGTCTGTGCTCAACGAGCTCGCGCGCGCCTCTGCTGTGGCCATGATCGTGCGCGAGGCAGCCATACCGGTTCAGCCGGCGGTGGCCGGCGCTGCGGAGATCCTTGGGATCGACCCGATGTACGTGGCCAACGAGGGCAAGTTCGTCGCCTTCGTCGACCCCGACTACGCCGAGCGCGCCCTAGCCGCGCTGCGAGCGATTCCGGGTGGCGAGGCCGCGGCGGAGATCGGCGAGGTCAAGACCGAGCCGCCCGGCATGGTGCTCGTGGAGACCGCGTTCGGTGGGCGGCGCGTGATGGATCAGCTCGTGGGCGACCCACTCCCGCGGATCTGCTGATGCACGAGCTCTCGATAGCCGAGGCCATTGTGGAGGTCGCCACCCGCCATGCCGCGGGGCGCCGTGTGCTCGTAGTCGAGGTGAAGGTGGGACATCTGCGCCAGGTGGTTCCCGACTCGCTCGACTTCGCCTTCGGGCTCGTGGCGCAGGGCACCGCGCTCGATGGCGCCGAGCTGGTCATCACGCACGTGCCGGCGGCCGGCCGCTGTCGCGATTGTGGAGCAGAGAGCGTGATGGAGGGCTTCCCGCTGTGCTGCGCGCGCTGCGGAGGATTGGATGTCGAAGTGCTCGCGGGCGAGGAGCTGCTGGTCAACGCGCTCGAGCTCGAAGAGGAAAAAGTGTCAAACGAGAGGATCGGTCGTCATGGCAGCCACGTTTGAAGCAAAGCCGTCCGGCGTCGAGGAGGTCCATATCCTGTGGATTTCCGAGGGCATGAGCTGCGACGGGGACTCGGTGTCGATCACCGCGGCCGGTCAGCCGAGCATCGAGGACGTGCTCCTCGGCGCGATCCCGGGCCTGCCCAAGGTCCATCTGCACAACAAGGTCCTGTCGCCCACGCTCGGCGGCGAGGAGTTCCTGTTGCCCTTCCGCCAGGCCGTGCGCGATGAGCTGGACGCGCCGTTCGTGCTTGTCATCGAGGGTTCGATTCCCAACGAGAACATCAACGGTGATGGTTACTGGACCTCGTTCGGCAATGACGAGGTGACAGGCGAACCGCTGAACCTCAACTACTGGCTCGATCGCCTCGCCCCGAAGGCATGGGGTGTGGTCGCGATCGGCACGTGCGCCACCTACGGCGGAATCCACGCGATGGCCGGCAATCCGACCGGCTGCATGGGCCTCGCCGATTACCTGGGATGGGACTTCCGCTCGGCCGGCGGTCTGCCAATCGTCAACGTGCCCGGCTGTCCTGTGCAGCCGGAGAACTTCATGGAGACGCTCGTCTGGCTGCTCTACCAGGCGGCCGGTCTTGCGCCCACGATCCCGCTCGATGATGCGCTGCGCCCGCAGTGGATCTTCGGTAAGACCGTTCACGAGGGCTGCGATCGCGCCGGCTACTACGAGCAGGGTGACTTCGCCAAGGACTACAACTCGCCCAAGTGCCAGGTGAAGATCGGCTGCTGGGGGCCAGTCGTCAACTGCAACGTGCCCAAGCGCGGCTGGATGGCGGGGATCGGCGGCTGTCCGAACGTGGGCGGCATCTGCATCGGCTGCACGATGCCGGGCTTTCCCGACAAGTTCATGCCGTTCATGGACGCGCCTCCGGGCGGAGGCATCTCCTCCGGGATCACCGTCGCCTACGGGCCCGTGATGCGCAAGCTGCGCGGCATCACCAACAAAACCATGAACAAGGAGACCAAGTGGCGCCACAACGAGCGTGAGCTCACCACCGGCTACCAACCCCGCTGGGGCAACTAGGAAAGAGAGGAGGCCGAGATGGCCACCACACGCGAGCCAGTAAAGCCGGAGGCGGGCAAGCTCGTCGACATGTCGTGGGACCCGATCACCCGCATCGTCGGGAACCTCGGGATCTACACGAAGATCGACTTCGAGAACCGTCAGGTCGCCACCTGCAAGTCCACCTCGTCGATGTTCAGGGGCTACTCCGTGTTCATGAAGGGCAAGGACCCGCGCGACGCGCACTTCATCACGAGCCGCATCTGCGGCATCTGCGGCGACAACCACGCCGTCTGCTCGTGCTACGCGCAGCAGATGGCCTATGGGGTCAAGCCGCCCCCGCTGGGGGAGTGGATCGTCAATCTCGGCGAGGCGGCGGAGTACATCTTCGACCACATCATCTTCCAGGACAACCTCGTGTTCGTGGACTTCTGCGAGCAGATGGTGCGCGACACGAATCCCAAGGTGTGGGAGAAGGCAGAAAAGACCGCCGCTCCGGGGGCGAACATCCACGGCTACCGCACCATCGGCGACATCATGGAGTCGTACAACCCTTTCACGGGCGCCACATACAAGGAGGCGCTGCACATGAGTCGCGTGGGGCGCGAGATGATCTGCCTGATGGAGGGTCGCCACGTGCACCCTTCGACGATCTATCCCGGAGGCGTGGGCACCGTTGCCACGCCCACGCTATTCACCGACTACATGTCGCGGCTGCTGCGCTGCTTTGACTTCATCAAGTCGGCCGTCGCCATGAACGACGACGTGTTCAATTTCTTCTATGAAGCCCTGCCTGGCTATGAGGAGGTGGGACGGCGGCGCATCCTGCTCGGTTGCTGGGGTGCTTGGAACAACCCCGACTACGTCGACTACGACTATCGCCACATGGACAACTGGGGCAACGAGATGTTCGTCACTCCGGGCGTGGTGGTCGACGGCGAGCTCATCACCACGAACCTTGTCGACATCAACCTGGGGATCCGCATTCTGCTCGGTTCCTCCTATTACGAGGACTGGGCCAACGAGGAGATGTTTGTGCCAAACGATCCACTTGGCAACCCGGTGGACAGACGCCACCCATGGAACCAGACGACGATCCCCAAGCCACAGAAACGCGATCTCGAAGGCGGCAACTATTCCTGGGTGATGAGCCCGCGCTGGTTTGACAAGCGCAGCGGCGATCACCTAGCACTCGACACGGGCGGGGGTGCGCTAGCACGGCTGTGGGTCACGGCGCTAGCCGGCAAGGTGGACACGCCCTATGTGAAGGCGACGGGCAACAGTGTTCTGATCAATCTGCCAAAGACGCCCAACACGCCCGAGCAGACGCTCGAGTGGAAGGTGCCGAAGTGGTCCAACGCGATCGAGCGCGACCGGGCGCGGATCTACTTTGTCGCCTACTCGGCTGCGATGGCGATGCACTTTCTCGAGGAGGCCATGACTGAGCTGCGCTCGGGACGCACGAAGGTCTTCGAGGACTTTGACGTGCCCGAGGAGGCCATCGGCTGCGGATTTCACGAGGCGGTTCGCGGCGTGCTTTCACACCACATGGTGATCCGCGAGGGCAAGATCGCCAACTACCACCCCTATCCGCCCACTCCCTGGAACGGTTCGCCGACGGACTCCTACGGCACGCCGGGACCGTATGAGGACGCGGTCGCGGGCCAGCCGATCTTCGAGGAGAGCTCCCAGGAGGACTTCCGCGGGATCGACATCATGCGAGCCGTTCGCTCGTTCGATCCGTGCCTGCCGTGCGGCGTGCACATGTACATGGGCAAAGGCAGGACGATCCGCCAGGTGCACTCCCCGATGTTCGGCGAGCAGCACGGTTAGGAGGAGCTGGTTATGCAAACCACGGCTGAGCACGATTAGGAGAGGCCGCCATGCAGGACACTGCACGCGAGCAGGTTGCGAAGGTCGAGGACCTCCTAGGGCAGTTGGAGGCACTCCCAGACCCCGCGGCCCGCGGGACCGCCACGGAGGTTGTGCAGGCACTGCTCGAGCTCTACGGCGAGGGCCTCGATCGGATCGTCGAGGTGCTCGCCGAGCACGACGACGGTACGCTGGCCGAGGCGCTCGGCGAGGATGAGCTGGTCGCCCACCTGTTGCTGCTGCACGGGTTGCACCCGGTACCTGTCGAGCAGCGAGTGCAGGGGGCCCTGGAGAGCGTGCTCCCCTACCTCCAGTCCCATGGTGGAAGCGTGGAGCTGCTCGGCGTGGAGGAGGGGATCGTGCACCTGCGCCTAGAGGGAAGCTGTTCTGGTTGCCCATCCTCGTCGATGACCCTCAAGCTGGCCATCGAGGACGCGATCCTCAAGGCGGCTCCCGACGTAGAGGAGGTGAGGGCCGAGGGTGCGGTCTCACCTGCGCTGCCATCCGGTCTGCTCAAGCTCGAGGTGGTCAAGCCGGCGGTCGCTCCGTCGGTGTCCCCCGGGGCGTGGGCGATGGCGGGTGGCATGCCTCAGCTCGCGGCGGGGGGAGTGCTTCTCAAGCAGGTGTCTGGCGAGCCGGTGCTGTTCCTGCGCCCGAGCGAGCGTGTCTATGCCTATCGTCCGGGCTGTCCACAGTGCGACGATTCGCTCGAGCAGGCGAGTCTGCGAGCCAACGAGCTCACCTGCCCGGGCTGCGGCAGCCGCTTCGACGTGCTGCGAGCGGGTCGCTGTCTGGACGCTCCGCAATTGCATCTTGAGCCGGTGCCGCTGCTCGTTGACGATGCCGGCCTGGTTAAGGTGGCGCTTGGTGTCGCGGCCTGAGGCACCCTCCGCGCCTGCCGGCAGCCTCGCGAACTCGCGACTGGCGCGGCTCGCCCAGCGCACGGCCGGCGCCGGCTCCGAGCAGTCTGAGGAGCACTGCGAGCTCTGCACTGCGCCGATCCCAAGTGCCCACCGCCATCTGCTCGAGCTCTCCTCACGGGAGCTCGTATGTGCGTGCCGGCCCTGCTCGCTGCTGTTCGACCGCGGCGGCTCCGGCAACGGGCGCTACAAGCTGGTGCCCGAGCGCCGTCTGCGCCTGGAGGACTTCGCGATGAACGACGAGGCCTGGGAGAGACTGCGCATCCCGGTTGACATGGCCTTCTTCTTTCACTCGAGCGTCGCCGAGCGTGTGCTCGCCTATTACCCCGGACCGATGGGCCCCACCGAGTCGCAACTCGAGTTGAGCTCGTGGCAGGAGCTCGAGCAGGCAAACCCGATCCTCGCGGAGCTAGAGCCCGACGTCGAGGCGTTGCTGGTCAACCGCGCCCGCGGAGCGCGCGGACAGTGGCTCGTGCCCTTGGACGAGTGCTACGGACTGGTGGGACTGATCCGCACTTGGTGGAGAGGTCTGACGGGCGGCAGCGAGGTCTGGCGCGAGATCGATGGCTTCTTCGAGCAGCTCGACAGTCGCGCACGGAGCGCGACAGGAGGCAGAGAACGATGAGCAAAGTGAATACCGGTACGCCGCACACGGGGATCGACAAGCCCACGCATGTCCCAGGCATAGCGCGGGGAAACGCCGTCGGCAAATATGCCGAGATGCAGGGCCACAACGCCGATGGCACTTCCACAGCGGCGCGTTCGACGGGTGTCACCGCGACCGAACCGATCGATCCGAGCATGCCCAACATTTCCCCTGCGTAGGGCACCTCGATATGGCGACCGTCTCACAATCCATCGGAACGCCCCCCGAGGCGGCGCCAGAGCTGTCCTTCGTTGTCGAGGATGCACGCGCCGAGCGCTACTCGGCCGCGCCCGCGCTGAACTTCGCCCTGCGCGTCGAGCGCACCGGTGGCGGACCGGTGCGCTCGATACTGCTCGACACCCAGATCCAGATCGCCGCGCGACGGCGAGGATATGAAGAGGCCGAGCAGACCTCCTTGGTCGAGCTGTTCGGCACACCAGAGCGCTGGGGCGCGACTCTGCGCACTCTGCTGTGGACGCGCACGACGCTCGTGGTGCCGCCTTTCACCGATTCAACCGAGGTCAATCTCCCGGTGGCGTGCTCTTATGACCTCGAGGCCAGCTCCGCGAGTTACCTATCTGGGTTGCGGGACGGTGATGTGCCGCTTGAGTTTCTCTTCTCGGGCTCAGTGTTCTACTCCGGTCCAGGCGGGATGCTGCAGACCGCGCGGATCTCGTGGGATCGCGAGGCCGAGTATCGCCTGCCGGTGAGCGTGTGGCGCGAGGCGATGGATCGCCACTTCCCCGGGGCCGCGTGGCTGCGGCTGGGTCGTCCGGCGTTCGACGGCCTGCGTGCCTACAAGGCAGAGTATGGCCTGCGGACGCTGGAGGATGCTGTGGAGCGCCTCCTGGAGGAAGGGTAGATGGCAGTGGACATAATCCGTCGGATCGCCGACGCGGTGCTGTATGAGGGGTACCTGCTGTGGCCTTACCGTAAGTCGGCCTTGAAGAATCAGCAGCGCTTCACTTTTGGCGGCGTTTATCCGCCGGCCTGGGAGGACAGCTCCCTGATGCAGGCACAGGTGCTGTTGCGGGACGCCGAGGACGCCGAGGTCGAGGTTCGGGTGCGCTTTCTGCAGATAGTCGAGCGCCAGGTGCTGAAGGACGCTTCGTCCTCACCAGCCATGCATCGCCAGCCGGTGGAGGAGCTCGAAGTAGACGGTCAGCGATGGGTGTCGTGGGATGAAGCCACGGAGCGGGAGATCGTACCCGGTCCGATCCACGTCCAAGCGGGCGAGGAGCTGGAGTCGATACCCGGTGGCGTGATTCGCCGCTCGTGGCGAGCACTGGAGGGCGAGGTATCTCTCACGCGCGAGCCGCTACGCAGGGGCCTGTGGCGCATCACCGTGCGCGTTGCGAATACGACTCCGTGGATCCCAGGTCCCCGAGAGGATCCACCGCGGTGGGCCGGGGGCCAGGACGCGTGTCGCCAAGCAGGTGAAAGTGAGGACACGCCTCGCCCGAGAACTCACTGCGAGGACATGCCTGCCGACGGTGGCGCTCGCGAAGATGCTCTGCGCCAGACGTTCTGCTCCACCCACGCGGTCCTGCGTGCGCCCCACGGTGTGTGGGTCTCCTCGACAGATCCAGCTGCTGATCTGAAGGCCGAGATCGAGGCGTGTCAGAACGTCGGGATCTGGCCAGTACTGGTCGGTGAGGAGGAAGACAAGAGCACCATGCTCGCCTCGCCGATCATCCTCTCCGACCATCCGGAGATTGCGCCCGAGAGCCCCGGCGATCTGTTCGACTCCGGGGAGATCGACCAGATGCTCGTATTGAACATCCTCGCGATGACCGACGAGGAGCGCCGTGACATGCGCGACTCCGATCCTCGCGCGCGCGAGATTCTCGAGCGCACCGAGGCGCTGAGCGACGAGGAGATAACGCGCCTGAACGGCGTCGTGCGCGAGTTCGGGCTGGTGCGCTCACGATGATCCACGACCGGCAACCGTGGGAGGAGCTCGAGCGTCGTGGCCCGGATTTCGTGGAGGTCGACGGTGTGTCCGTGCGGGCCGGCAGCCTGGTGCGGCTGGCTCCGCGTCAGGGCGGCAGCGACATCTTCGAGGTCGCACTGGTGGGTCGCGCCGCGGTCGTGCACGAGGTGCTGGAGGACTACGAGGGCCGCATCCAGCTCGCGGTCACGGTGGCCGAGGATCCCGGGCAGGACCTTGGCGTCCTGTGCCGCCCCGGACATCGCTTCTTCTTCGACCCGAACGAGGTCGAGCCGCTCGACCCGGTCACCGCCTCAGGCGAGACGCCACGCCGACGCGTACTCGTGGCGGGAATCGGCAACGTCTTCTTGGGTGATGACGGCTGGGGCGTTGCGCTTGCCGGACGCTTGGCGACACGCGCGCTGCCGCGCGGTGTCGACATCGTGGACTTCGGGATCCGGGGGATCGATCTCGCCTATGCGATGCAGGACGACTACGAGGCGGTCGTCTTCCTCGACGCCACCCCCCGCGGCCAGCGGCCCGGGACCCTGTACGTGATCGAGCCGGATCTCGATGACATCGAGATGACGATCGATGCTCACGGGATGGACCCCGTTAAGGTGCTCGCGCTCGCGCGCACGCTCGGCGCGGAGTCGCTACCCCGCACGCTGGTCGTCGGCTGCGAGCCCCAGACTCGCATGAGCGTCGAGGAGGATCAGATCGTCGCCGAGCTGACCGAGCCGGTGCGAGCTTCGCTCGACGAAGCGGTTGTCCTCGTCGAGGATCTTTTGACAGAGCTGACAAGACCACCGGAAAGGAAGGAATCGCCGTCATGAGCGACATCACCATCAGCCGACCGGCCCAGACAGCGCTGCTGCTGGGCATCCTGGGTGCGATCGGAGCTATCGCTGCCAAGCAGCTGCCCGAGATTCAGCGGTACCTGAAGATCAGGTCGATGTAGTCATGCACAAAGTCAGAGTCAGAGTCGTCGAGGACGCGCTCGATGCCAACAACACGATCGCGCGGGCCAATCGCGAAGATTTCGACCGGGCCGGCGTGACCGTCGTCAACCTGATGAGCGCCCCTGGCGCCGGCAAGACCGCGCTGCTGGAGCGTGTGCTGGGCGGGATGAGCGACGCTCGCGTCGCGGTGCTGGAGGGGGACGTCGAGGGCTCACTCGACGCGCAGCGGCTCGCCTCCTTGCATGTTCCAGTGGTCCAGCTCAACACGTCTGCCGGCTTCGGTGGCGAGTGCCATCTCGATGCAAACATGGTGCGCTCGTCGCTGCCCTCACTTCCTCTGCAGGACATCGACCTGCTGATAATCGAGAACGTGGGCAACCTCGTGTGCCCGGCCGAGTTCCGCGTCGGGGAGGACGTGCGGGCGATGGTCTGCTCGGTGGCGGAGGGCGAAGATAAGCCGCTCA
Organism: uncultured Solirubrobacterales bacterium; assembly: GCA_963723175.1. Taxonomy (GTDB): domain Bacteria; phylum Actinomycetota; class Thermoleophilia; order Solirubrobacterales; family Solirubrobacteraceae; genus Palsa-744. The sequence goes on from CAVRPO010000008.1 coordinate 634,684, forward strand.
AGTACCCGCTCATGTTCCGCGCCTGCGAGCTTGCCGTGGTCAACAAGATCGACCTGCTCCCGCACGTCGACGTCGAGCTCGACACGCTGCTCTACAACCTCCAAGTGGTGCATCCCGGGATGGAGCACCTGCTGACGAGCGCGCGCACGGGGGAGGGGGTGGACGCGCTTCGCGATTGGCTGGTGAGTCGCGTCCGCCGCGACTCCGAAGCTGCTGCTCCGGTGGCCGAGGCGCGCGCGGTGGCGTGATGGCGACGCTCGCTCTCACCGCGGCCGACCGTCGCCGGGCAGCCGGCGACGTTTTCTTCGGGAGCGAGGCCGAGCGCATCGCGCGGCTGTGCCACCGCATGGCCGAGCGCTTCGCACGCGGTGGCCGGCTGATCGCTTTCGGCGACGGTCCAGTGGCGCGCTCGGATGCGCGCCACGTTGCGGTGGAGTTCGTCCATCCGGTAATCGTGGGCAAGCGCGCGCTGCCCGCGCTGGCGCTCACCGCCGAGGGCGGCTCAGTGGGCGCCCAGGTCGCCCTGTTGGTCGAGCCCGAGGACATCGCGCTTGCCTTCGGCGAGCATCCTGAGACGGTGGCAGCGCTTGGCATCGCACGCGAGCGCGGCTGCCTCACGGTTGCCGTCGGCCACGTGGGCGCGGAGTGGAAGCTGGCGCCCACAGAGGACGACCCGTTCGTAGCGCAGGAGCTCGTCGAGACGCTTTATCACGTGCTGTGGGAGCTGGTGCATGTGTTCTTCGAGCACCAAGGGCTGCTCGACGGTCGCGCCGAGCGTACGCTGCACGACAGTGGGGCCTCGAGCTTCCTCTACCCCTTCCTCGGGCAGCAGGAGGATGACCTAGAGGCGGTGATCGGCGACGTACGAGCCTCCGTACTACTCAAGGCCACTGAGGCGGCCGACCTACGCGAGCAGACGCTTCGTGACGGTGAGGATGAGCTGCGCGGCGCCGCGCGTGCGCTGCGGACACGGCTCGACGGCGGCGGCCGCGTGCTCGCGCTGGGGAACGGCGGTTCGGCCACCGACGCGATGGACGCCGTCGCCGATCTGCGTGTTCCGCCTGTCGGATGGTCCCCGCGGGCGGCGATCGACCTGACCGAGGACCCGGGCATCCTCACAGCGATCGCCAACGATGTGGGGGAGGAGTCGATCTTCTCCCGGCAGGTCATCGCCCACGGGCGCGTCGAGGACACGCTGCTTGCGTTCTCCACCAGCGGCGGCTCGCGCAACGTGCTGATGGCCCTCGTCGAGGCGCGCCGGCGCGGACTGCTTACAATCGCGCTGGTCGGCTACGACGGCGGGCGCATCGCCGCTGAGGGGCTGGCCGACCACGTGATCGTCACCCGCTCAGAGCACATCCCGCGCATTCAGGAGGCGCAGGCGAGCGCGTGGCACGTGCTGCGCGAGCTGATCGAGCTCGTAGGTGAGCTGTGAACGACCTCTCGCTCGTCCAAGGTGGCGCTCCGATCATGCCCGTTGACGGTAGGGCGACCAAGCGGATCGCGCTTGCGGCGCTGCGCGGAGCGATCGCGGCTATGGCGATGTCTGGCATGCGAGCTTTCACAATCAGCTTGGGGATCGTGGAGGAGTCGCCACCGCAGGCGATTTTCAGACAACGGGTACAGATGTTGATTCGTAGGGTTCCGCGAAAGCGCCGCCGTGCGGCGGTCGAGCTCGCTCATTGGGGCTACGGCGCGCTCGGGGGCGCGGCTTTCACGGTCCTTCCCAAGGTGGTGCGTAGGCATGCATGGGCGGGACCGATCTACGGGCTGGTCACGTGGGCCGGATTCGAGGCGGTGATCGCACCGGCGCTCGGTCTGACCCAGGCCAAGAAGCTGCGCGTGGCCGAGCGTGCGGCACTTGCCGCAGACCATCTTCTCTATGGCCTGGTGCTGTCGGAGATCAGGCAGCAGCCACGGGAGTAGACGATGGCAGTCGCCGCCACGATGTGCAGGATGCGGGTTCGCGTCAGCGGGACCGTGCAGGGCGTGGGCTTTCGCCCGTTTGTGTTTCGCCTCGCCGAGGAGCTCGCGCTCGCCGGCTGGGTGCGAAACGACGAGCGCGGCGTTGAGGCCGAGATCGAGGGCGGTCGCGAGGCGGTCGCGGCCTTCCTGGCCCGCCTGTCCGCGGACGCGCCGCCACTTGCGCGGGTGGAGGACGTGACCGCCGAGCAGCTGTCGGTGCGCGGCGCGCGGGCCTTCCTGATCGCACGGAGCGTGTGCGAGCACGACGCGGACACCCCGGTGGCCGCCGACGCGGCGACCTGCTCTGAGTGCCTCGCTGAGCTTTCAGACCCCGGCGATCGCCGCTTTCGCTATCCGTTCATCAACTGCACGAACTGCGGGCCGCGCTTCACGATCGTGCGCGGGGTTCCATACGATCGACCGTTGACCACGATGGCGGACTTCGTCATGTGCTGCGCGTGCCGCGCCGAGTATGAGGACCCGCGCGACCGGCGCTTCCACGCCCAGCCCAACGCGTGTCCGCTGTGCGGCCCGCGGGCGCGGCTCGTCGAGGTCGGGAGCGGCGTTGCGGTCGGGAGCGAGATCGGCGTCGCGGGCGGCAGTGGGATGGACCTCGTCGGTGTAGAGCTGCCCCCGAGCTCGGACGCCGTCAGAGCCACCGCCCGGCTGATCGCCGACGGTGCGATCGTCGCAATAAAGGGGCTCGGTGGCTTTCACTTTGCCTGTCGCGCCGATGACAGGGCGACGGTGGCGAGGCTGCGCGCACGCAAGCGGCGCGAGGACCGGCCGTTCGCGCTGATGGTGGCCGATTTCGATGCGGCGAACCAACTCGCCCTCATCGGGAATGAGGAGGCGGAGCTCCTTGGGGCGCTTGCACGGCCGATCGTTCTCGTGTCCCGTCGAGGAGACACGCGGGTGGCGCCGGGAGTCGCCCCCGGGTCATCTGAGCTTGGCCTGATGCTGCCCTACACGCCACTTCACCACCTGCTGGTAGCCGATGCGGGCGAGCTGGGGGTGGAGGCGCTCGTGATGACGAGCGGCAACGTCTCTGAGGAGCCGATCGCCTATGAGGACGCGGATGCTCTAGTTCGGCTCGCCCCGATCGCCGACGCGTTCCTGTTGCACGATCGACCGATCCACATGCGCACCGACGACTCGGTGGTCCGTGCCGTGGGGGTCGGCGAGCGTCGCCGGACGCTGGTCCTGCGACGCTCGCGCGGTTACGTGCCGGCCAGCTTGCGCCTGCCGGTGACAGCCCGCCCGCTATTGGCATGCGGGGCCGAGTTGAAGAGCACGTTCTGCCTGGCGCGCGGCGAGCAGGCGTGGGTCAGTCACCACATCGGGGACCTGAAGAACTATGAGACGCTGCGTTCCTTCGGCGAGGGCGTCGCTCATTTCGAAAGGCTGTTCGCTGTGACTCCGGAGGTGATCGCGTATGACTTGCACCCGGACTACCTCTCGACCGGCTATGCGATCGAGCACGCCACCGCTACCGAGGTAGCTAGCGATCGGTCAGAGCATGGTCACGCTGGCCTGGTGCTGGTTGGCGTCCAACACCACCACGCCCACCTGGCCTCCTGCTTGGCCGAGCACGGTGAGCTCGGACCCGCGGTGGGTGCGGTGTTCGACGGCAGTGGCTATGGCGCTGACGGGACGGTGTGGGGCGGGGAGCTGCTCATCGGCGACCTGTGTGACTGCGAGCGTGTGGGCCACCTGCGTGCCATACGCCTGCCGGGTGGTGACAGGGCGGTGCGCGAACCGTGGCGGGTGGCGTGTGCGTGGCTGGGGCAGACATGCGAGGACGCTGGTGAGATCCCGCTGCTGCCGAGCACGCTGGCAGATAGAGTGACGCCCGAGCGCTGGGAGACGATCGCACGGCTCGCGTGCAGCGAGCTGGCTCCGATCGCTACGAGTGCGGGACGCCTATTTGACGCGGTCGCTGCGCTGTGCGGCTTGCATGCGACCGTCACCTACGAAGGGCAGGCGGCGATCGAGCTGGAGGGTGAGGTCGATCATGCCGAGCGTGGGGAGTATGCGATTGCTCTGGAGAGTCGCGACGGTGCGCTCGAGCTCGATCCGCGTACGGCGATGTCGGCGATCGTGAGCGAGCGAGCAGCGGGCGTTTCGATTGGAGCTGTGGCCGCTCGCTTCCATACCGGCTTTGCTCGCGCCACAGCGCATGCGTGCGAGCAGATCGCAGGCGATCGGGGCGTCAATACCGTGGTTCTGTCGGGCGGCGTCTTTCAGAACAGCGTTCTGCTCGAGCGGACGATGGCTGAGCTCGAGCAGGCCGGCCTGCGTGTCCTGGTCCCCGAGCGGCTGCCGCCAGGAGATGGCGGGATCAGCTACGGCCAGGCTGCGGTGGCAGCGGCGCGGCTGTCCTGATCTGCGCGCCCCAGCGCTCCTCGATGTGGCCAAAGCGCCAGATCGAGAGCGCCACAATCCAGGTGGCAACGAACACGCCGACAATGATGAACCCGAGCTCATTGATGTCGATGTTCTCGAACCAGCTCCAGAATGAGCCTTGAGCATCGAGGTGCTGTGCGACGATGCCGCCTAGCTCGATCGTGCCGATGACGAGCGCGACCATTACCGACAGGCCGGTGATGGCGAGGTTGTAGAAGACCTTGCGCACCGGCTTTGAGAACGCCCACCCGTAGGCGAAGTTCATGAACGAGCCGTCGATTGTGTCGAGCAGCGACATCCCGGCGGCGAACAGCACCGGCAGGCACAGGATCGCGTAGAAGGGCAGGCCTGCGCCGGCGGCCCCGGCGGCGAGGAACAGCAGCGCGACCTCGCTCGCGGTGTCGAAGCCGAGGCCGAAGAGCACACCGACGGGGTACATCTGCCAGGGCCTTGAGATCGTCTTGGTGAAGCGTCCGAAGAAGCGGTTCATCAAACCGCGTGTGTCGAGCTGGTGCTCGAGCTGCGCCTCGTCGTAGTCGCCGTTGCGCATCTCGCGAAACACCTTCACTATGCCCCACAGGATCGCCAGGTTCAGCGCGGCGATGACGTATAGGAAGACGCCTGACACGCCGGTGCCGATCCAGTCGGTGACGTTGTGCAGCTGGGAGTTGCCGTGCTCCACCTGGCCGCCCAGTGCCTTGATGCCGATCGCAAACAGGAACGCGAGCATGAACACGATCGTCGAGTGCCCCAGCGAGAAGAAGAAGCCGACGCTCATCGGTCGCTTGCCTTCGCTCATCAGCTTGCGCGTGGTGTTGTCGATCGCGGAGATGTGGTCGGCATCGAAGGCGTGGCGCAAGCCGAGCGTATAGGCGGTCAGGCCTGTTCCCACCGCGAACGCCCCCGATGCTCCGAGGTGGTAATGGTGCGGCGCGACGAGTGCGATCAAGAGGAAGAAGCCGACCGCGTGCAGCCCGACCACCACCGCCCCCATCATCGCAACGGTGCGCCATTGCGATGAGGTCAGGCTACCCATTGGAGCGAAATTACCCGGCCTTATCGCGAACTATTCGCGTGTCCCGGTACCCGCAAAAAGCCTCGAGGTTGTCGATCCAGGCGTTGCTCGTTCGCTTAGAGAAGACAGTCCCACGTACTCTACGGGCTAACGTCGAGCTCCGGCACCGCCTCGTGAGCGCGCGAGCAAGGCGGCATGGGTCAGCTAGGCTTACGTGGGTGCCCGCGCTGGCGCCGGTTGGTTTTTGCCATAAGCGATAGCGCCTGCCGATCCGAGCAAACCGGCACCGAGCTGTGCCAGGGCCCACACGGCGCCCCATCGCTCACGCCCGCGAGCGCCATCCACCGACCAGTTTCCCGGGCCGACATCGGTGAGCGCGAAGACGATCGCCATGAGCACCATGTTGTACTCATAGCCTCCATCGGTGGCCCACGGGCCCTTTGAGCCGTGCACGGTCCTGATGGCGGTCGCCATCGTGGCGCTCAGCACGGTGGCACCGAGCGGGGTGGCGGCGCCCGCGGCGATGAGGGCACCACCGCCGGCCTCGGCGACGCCGGCAGCAACAGCGTGCGTCTTTCCGGGCCGAAGGCCCAGTGATTCGAAGGCCTGACCGGTCTTCTCGAGGCCATGGCCGCCGAATGCTCCGGTGAGCTTTTGCATGCCATGCCCGACGAACAGGCCTCCGACGATGAGGCGCAACAGCGTGAGGCCGAGTTTCATGAGCAGCTCCTTAAAGAGGTTGTGCACGCAACTATACGATGTTGGGTCGTTCTAAGTCCTATGCCTACCCTCGTGCGTACCAAGGTCTAACCTCAGTCCGGTCGGGCGGTCTTCTGTCACAGACTGGTGAGGGCGGTGGGAATACGAGCTCCGCGTCCGTCTTACTGCGCCAGACCCTCCACCACCATGTGCAGCCCCGCATGCCGGACGCGACCGGGAGTGAGGCCGGCTTTGGCGCGCGCGTTGAGTTCGCCAAAGAGGTCCCCGGCTCGCCGCTCGACTCGATCGCCCAGGCCACGCCCTATTTCAGCGCGGTCCGGTCTCCTCGACGTAGCGCTTCAACTCCTCGGAGCGGCCGTTCAGGAAGATCGCGCGTGTCGCGGCCTCCACGGGTCCGCGGATCAGCATCCCAAGCACGCGCCCGGGGTCGGCGTCGATGGTATACGTGGCGCGCGTGCGTCCTTCGCCGAGGTCCTCCAGCTCCCAAGAGCCCTCGACCGATTTCATGTCGCCATGCTCCTGGGTCCAAGTCAGACGGTGTGGGCCCTCATAGCTGAAGCGCACGCGCGCTTTAACGCGCTTGACCTTGATGTCGCTCTCGGTCTCCACCAGCGTCGCGCGACCGTCGGCGTCGTGCTCCAGTGCGCTGATCGCGTCCAGGCCGCCCTGCCACTCAGGCGCCGCGAGCACGTCCTCGACGGCCGCCCAAACCTGCTCTAGCGGCGCCTCGATCTCACTGCTGGCGGAGCCGCCCAGGTTTGCCATCAGACCTGCTCAGACACCGGCGCGGCGCTCAGCGGCACTGCGATGGGGCGATAGGGATTGGCTCATGTTCCTAACAGCTTCTAGTGAGCGACCAGCACGCTTGCCTGTTGCACGGGTGTGGCGACGCTCTCGGTGCCCTGCAGCACGACCTTCAGCGCACCCGTGTTGGCTGCGTCCGCGAACATATCATAAGCGCTCATCGTGTCCCCGAGCGCATAGCGGTGCGTGGCAAACAGCGACGGGTCCAGGCGACCGTTCGATACCAGTCGCATCAGCTGGGGGATGCTGAAGGTGTTGACCAGCCCAGTCGTGATCGTCACGTCACGGGTCCACAGCTTCTCCAGATGCAGCGTGGCGGACTGGCCATGAACGCCGATGTTCGCCACGCGCCCGCCAGGTCTGATCAGATCGGCGGCCAGCTCGAACGTCTGCGGCACGCCAACAGCCTCGAAGGCGACATCCGCGCCGAGCCCGTCGGTCAGCTCCATCACGCGTGCGATGGGATCCTCGCTGCTGTTGTTGATCGTGGTGTCCGCGCCGAAGCGTCGAGCGCTCTCCAAGCGGGAGTCGGCGAGGTCGATCGCGACGATCCGTCCAGGCGTGTACAGGCGCGCGGTAAGAATCGCCGCCAGCCCGATCGGTCCTGCACCGACGATCGCGACTGTGTCACCCGGTGAGACCATGCCGTTGAGCACACCAACCTCGTAGGATGTCGGCAGGATGTCGGCGAGGAACAGCACCTGCTCGTCGCTCAGCTGCTCGGGCACCTTGTAAACGGAATTGTCGGCAAATGGCACGCGCGCGTATTCGGCCTGCAGACCGTCGATCAGGTGCCCGAAGATCCAACCACCGCCGCCAAGGCACTGCCCGTAGCGGCCTTCCTTGCAAAAGCGGCAGCGCCCGCAGGAGCTGACACAGCTCATCAGCACGCGGTCGCCCGGTGCGACCGTGGTGACGCTCGCGCCGACCTCCATCACGGTGCCGACAGCCTCATGGCCGAGAATCGTGCCGGCGGTCGTCTCCGGTACGTCCCCTTTGAGGATGTGCAGGTCGGTACCGCAGATCGTCGAGATGTCGATCTGCACGATCGCGTCCGTGGGATCGAGGATCATAGGATCGTCCACGGTGTCCCATCCGCGCTCTCCGGGACCGTGGTAAACGAGGGCCTTCATGGTGAATCTCCAATCTCTGTTGTCTCAGCTTGAATTTCGATCGTCTATTGCAGCTCCTTCAGCTCGGCCGGCTCACGTAGACCCGAGAGCCAGTGGGCCTTGCGGTAGGGCGGCATCAGCAGGATGAGCACAATCACGACAGCGGTCCCAATCAGGTACTGGAACAGCTCGGACACCGTCGCGAACTGGGCGGTGATGTTCTCGCCCCAGGCGATCATCGCGAAGGTGAACATCGCCATTCCAAGACCGCTCAGCAGGATCGGCTTACGGCGCGTCGGCAAAAACTCCCCGGTGAGTACACTGGCCGCGATCGCGAGGAACACCACCACCTCGAGGATGCCGACCAGCACCCATGAGGTGTTGGTGCCAGGGAAGGAAGCGACGAACGTCCCCTGGAAGCCCTTGGCCAGTCCGGCCGGCATCGTGCCGCTGGTATCGAATAGCTTCTCCTTGGCCGAGTAGTAGAAGAGCAGGCCGAAGGTGAAATAGATGCCGGCGCTTGCGAGCCAGTAGGCAACGACATCGGCCGTCCCGGCGCCCGTCCGGTCTCGGGGTGTGGTTCGAGAGAAACTATGAGAGATACGAGTGCGCATAACGTTGGTTGACATCGAGGCTCCTTTTCGACAGGGCAGGTTTTGTAACGAGCACGCTAAGCCAAGGCGGAACCCGCAACATCGGGGAGCTCAGGCAGGTGAGGTGTGTCTTTCTACGGAATTCAGGTGAGAAGTAGCCCGCCGCCGTGTCGATAAGGTGCCCTTGTGGTAAGAACTACGGAGCGAATTCAGTGGTGGATGTGGTAGCGCTGCGCTTGCTTTTGCGGCTTGACTTCACACTTGGCCGGTTGGTGGACTCTCTTTGGGTGAGCGGCTGGCATACTCGCGCATCAGTCGTCCCGCGCTGTCCTTCGAGCCCGACCCAGTTCAAGATGCTCATTTCGGGGTAGAGGGCGAGTCATGGCTACCCTACACACGGCGTATCGCTTGACGGGGGCGACCACGTCGTCCATCTCTACGAGCACGACTCCGAGTTGGTCGACGCCGTCGCGGTCTATGTCGCCGCAGGCATTGCAGCCGACGGGGTAGCGATCGTGATCGCCGCAGATGCTCACCGCGAGGCGCTACATCAGGTCTGCAACCTGCACTCGTCGGTGTTGCGCGCTGCCACGAACAGCGATCCACGTACGGCAGTAGAACCTTCGGCGAGGAAGCTCGTGGCCGAGTTCGCCGCCGAGCGCGACTCGCCCCGGCGTGCGCGCCGGCTCGTGCTCAGCGCCCTGGCAGAGTGGGGCTGCGATCCCGCCCTTCTGCGGGACGCCGCAGTCGTCGCGAGCGAGCTGGCGACCAATTCGGTGCTGCACGCGGGCTCGCCCTTCTCGATCTCGGTGGCGCTCAAGGAGTCGCTCCTGCGCATCGCCGTTCATGACATAAAGCCGTTGAGCGTGGCGGTGCGGGGCGGTGGCTTGAGCCCGCAGCCCACGCACGGGCTGGGTCTTGTGGAGGCTCTATCGCTTCGCTGGGGCGCTGAGGGCACAGCGCAAGGCAAGGCTGTGTGGGCTGAGCTACGCGCGTCCAATGAGCTCCAAGCATCGCGCTGAGCTCAATGTCAGTAGCTGTCGATTTCGCGGGTGATCGTTCGTCCTAAGGGTGTCAACCTACTCTAAGACGGAGGAAGCGATGAAATACATGTTGCTGATACATCAAGGCACCACGCCGCTCCCGGGAACGCCTGAGTGGGAGAGCCTCTCCGCTGAGAAGCAAGGGGCTGTGTACGGTGCCTACAAGGCGATCAACGAGACCCCAGGCGTCACCCCTGGTGTGCGGATGGGTGATCCCGAGACGGCGACCACCGTGCAGGTCAAGGACGGCAAGACGTTGAGCACCGACGGCCCGTTCGCGGAGACGAAGGAGGCGCTCGGCGGCTACCTCTTCTTCGAGGCCGAGGATCTAGATGCGGCGATCGAGCTGGCCGCGCGCGTGCCGGCCGCGAGCATGGGCGGCGCGATCGAGGTGCGCCCCCTAGTGGAGCGTTGGTAGAGCAGGTCTTTCGTGAGCAGTGGGGCCGGGTGCTCGCCGCGCTGATCGGCTTCCTCGGCGACTTCGACCTCGCCGAGGAAGTCGTTCAGGAGGCGTTTGCGACGGCGACAGAGCGCTGGTTGCGCGACGGTATGCCGGCCAACCCGGGCGCTTGGCTCATCACGACAGCCCGCAACCGCGCGATCGACCGGATTCGTCGTGATCGGACGCTGCTAAGCAAGTACAAGCAACTCGACCTTCAGGAGACGGTGGAGGAGGAGATGCAAGACATGACGTTCTCCGATGAGCGCTTGGAGCTGATCTTCACCTGCTGTCACCCGGCGCTTGCGCCCGACGCGCAGGTTGCGCTGACGCTGCGCACGCTCGGTGGCTTGAGGACCGAGCAGATCGCGCGCGCGTTCCTTGTGCCAGAGGCGACGATGGCGCAGCGGCTGGTGCGCGCCAAGCGCAAGATCAAGGCCGCGGGCATCCCCTTCAGGATTCCGCCGGCACATTTGCTTCCCGACCGGCTGGACGCGGTGCTGGCGGTCGTCTATTTGATCTTCAACGAGGGCTATGACGGCCGTGGCGAGCTGACGGCCGAGGCGATCTGCCTCGGGGCGGGGCTCGTCGAACTGATGCCCGACGAGCCCGAGGCGAGCGGCCTGCTGGCCCTGATGCTGCTGCATGACTCGCGCCGGGCCGCGCGCTTCAACGATGGCGAGCTGGTGTTGCTCGCCGACCAGGACAGGGGTCTGTGGGACGGCAAGCAGATCGAGGCCGGTCGCGTGGCGCTGCAGCGCGCACTGGCGTTGGGCGGGCGGGCAGGCCTGGGTGCCTATGCCTTGCAGGCGGCAATCGCCTCGCTGCACACAGAGAGTACTCGCGACTGGCCACAAATCGTTGCGCTCTACGGCGAGCTTGCGCGACGGGCGCCCTCCCCGGTGATCGAGCTGAATAGAGCCGTCGCATTGGCCGAAGCTCAGGGGCCCGCTGAGGGATTGGCAAGCATTGACAGGCTGGACGGGTTGGACGACTACCACTACTTCCATGCCGCTCGCGCCGAGCTGCTGCGCCGTCTCGACCGACCGGCCGACGCCCACGAGGCATTTGAGCGGGCGCTTGGGCTTGTTCGCTCCGAGCCCGAGCGGCGATTTCTGCAACGCCGGTTGGCCTCGCTCTAGCGTCACGGTCTTTGCTCAAAAGGGCGATGCCCGCGCGCGCGTGCGGGGCATCGCCTTTTCTGCACAGACGGTTGCAGGAGGTCCAAGGCAAGTGAATAGCACCCAAACCGATGGCCAGCGGGTCGTAGCCACGCTCAAGCAGCGATATGCCCAGTCGATAGGGGGGTGTGCTTGAGCTGGGCTCGCAAGTTCGTTCGTTTCTGTCGCGCAGGTTTGCGCTCGTACTTGGCTGCACAGTCGTGCTGGCCGGCTTGAGTGTGGCTGGCGTGGGCACGGGCTCCTCGGTGGCGGCCGCGACGACCAAAAAGCTGACGGCCGCCAATTGGGACAGCGCCCAGCAGCAACTTGTCCTCGGCGATGGGGTGATGAGCGAAGTGCCCGGCGCTGGCTTTGCCGGTGCCGCTTCACTGAGCGCCCAGGCGGAGAGCACGGCGCTGGCCGCGATCGCTACACGCGAGGAAGTTGCGCCGATCGCTTTTCAGGCCAACGTCCCGATCACGCTTGTGCGCTTCGACGGGCTGCTCGTCAACCAGCTGGGCCTCGGCGATGTCGCCGAACACGTCCAGCAGGTGGCTGTGGCTGCCGGTCTCACGCCGCCCAGCTACTTCGGCAGCGAGGTGGTCGCCCGCTACTTGGGCCTGCGCTACAACCACCCGGCTGGGGAAGACTCCCTGGAGCTGTACCCGTGGAACACGATCACGCGCGCTGAAGCCGCGCACTCCTTCGCGGTCGTGCTGGGACTTGAAAGCTGGGCTCTCTCCTCGGCGCGCGAAGTGCTCGACGGCTTCTCGCTGCCGCAGTACAGCTCCGCTCAGCGAGAGGTGTTGCGCATCGCTGTCTCCAAGATCGGCATGCCCTACGTGTGGGGTGGGACGACCGACAACACGGCAGACGGGCTGGAACACGGCGGCTATGACTGCTCGGGCTTTGCCTGGCGCGTCTACAAGGTCTCGGGTCTGTCGTGGGGCAAGAGCATCCTTGGTCGCACGGCCGCCGAACAGGCCGGTGAAATCCCCAAGAGCAGCAGGATCCACCTGGAAGATGTGCAACCAGGTGACCTGCTGTTCTTCGGCTCGGCGGGCTTCGACGCGACCGCGACGGAGTCGAACGTGATCCACGAGGGGATTGCGCTCAGCGGCCAATGGGCGATCCACTCCTCCGAACAGGGCGTCTATGTGTTGCCGCTTACCTCCGGTTGGCTTGCCGAAAACTTCACCTGGGCTCGCCGGGTTATTTGACAGGGAGCGCGCGCCGAGCGGGAGGCCAATCTCCGAGCCGGGGGACAAACTCCGAGCCGGGGTCGAATCTCCAAGATAATCATGGAAGACATCGCCGCATGCGGCGATGTCCCGGACGGTGCATGCACCGTCCGGCCGGGCGCGCATGCGCGCCCGGAACTGCAAAGACGAACGCCCAGCGATAATCGTCGGCGATGGCGGAAGCGCAAGCCAACTCCTACAGCGGTCGCACGGCCTGGGCGCGCAACCTGGCCGCCCCGGTGCGCGACTTCCTGAGCACCGAGACCGGGGGCGCGATCGTGCTGCTCGGGGCCACGATCGCAGCGCTGCTGTGGGCCAACTCGCCCTGGTCGTCCTCCTACGATTCACTGTGGAGCACGAAGCTGTCGATATCGATCGGCGGCGGCGGGATCTCCGCCGACCTGCGCCACTGGGTCAACGAGGGCCTGATGACCTTCTTCTTTCTCGTCGTCGGCCTGGAGGCAAAGCGCGAGCTAGACGTGGGCGAGCTGCGCGAGCGCCGGCGCCTGGCGATCCCAGTGATGGCGGCACTCGGTGGGATGGCTGTCCCAATTGCGATCTATCTCGCTTTCAACGCCGGGGGTCCAGGCGCGCACGGTTGGGGCGCCGCGATGTCAACCGACACTGCCTTTGCGCTGGGCGCGCTGGCGCTGCTCACCCCGGTCGGCGCGACGCGCCTGCGTGTCTTCCTGCTGACGCTCGCGGTCGTCGACGACCTGTTCGCGCTGATGGTGATCACGATCGCCTACACCGGCCACATCTCAAAGCTCGCGCTGGCCGTCGCGATCGGCCTATTCGCGCTGCTCATCGGCCTGCGCTACGTGCCGGCTTGGCGGCGCCAGCTGACAGTGATCGTGGGCCTGGCCCTGTGGGTGGCGATGTTCGAATCGGGCATCGACCCGGTGATCTCCGGCTTGGCGATCGGCATGGTCACAAGCGCCTACCCACCCCCGCGCGAGGACTTGGAGCGCGCTACAGCATTGACGCGCTCGTTTCGCGAGCAGCCGACGCCCGAGCTGGCGCGCTCGGCACAGATCGGCGTGGCCTCGGCGATCTCACCAAACGAGCGCCTGCAGTACGCCTTGCACCCGTGGACGAGCTACGTGGTGGTGCCGCTGTTCGCTCTGGCCAACGCCGGCATTCACGTGACCGGCGGCCTGCTGGGCGATGCGATCGCCTCGCCGATCACGCTAGGCATCGTTGTCGGCTATGTAGCAGGCAAGCCGCTTGGCATCCTGGCCGCGTCATATGTGGCATCACGTCCACGCTTGCACGGGGTGCGCCCGACGCTTAGCTTTCCCTCGCTGGCAGGTGGCGGAGCGGTAGCCGGCATCGGCTTCACCGTCTCGCTGCTGATCTCAAGCCTGGCCTTCTCCGGCGAGCGCCTGCAAGAGGCAAAGCTGGGCGTGCTCGCCTCGGCGATCCTCGCGCCACTCGTCGCCTGGGCGGTCTTCAAACTCATGAGGCGCTTGCCCACGCAGGTGCGAGCTCGCCAGATCGTTGGCACGGCAGATGACATCCTCGACCTCGCCGACGACGTGGACTCCTCCCGCGACCACATCCGCGGCTGCGACGACGCTTTGGTCACACTGGTCGAGTACGGCGACTTCGAGTGCTCCTACTGCGGCCAGGCCGAGCAGATAGTGCGCGAGCTGCTCTCGTCCTTCGACGACGAGCTGCGCTACGTCTGGCGCCACCTGCCGCTCAACGACGTTCACACAAGCGCACAGCTGGCGGCCGAGGCGACTGAGGCGGCTGCGGTCCAGGGCAAGTTCTGGGAGCTATACGACGCGCTGCTGGCCCACCAGGACACGCTCATGCCGCTCGACCTGCGCCGCTACGCAGAGCAACTGGGCCTCGACGTCGAGCGCTTCTGGGAGGAGCTACGCCATCACGACTACGCGGCAAGAGTGGCAGAGGATGTGGCGGGCGCCGACGCCAGCGGCGTATCGGGCACCCCAACGTTTTTCATCAACGGCCGCCGACACCACGGCGCGTATGACATCGACACGTTGACCGAGGCGGTGCGCGCCACGCGCCGACGCGCGGGATTGCTGGCTAATAGTTCCTAAGAGCGTCTTTTTCAAGATAAACCGTGTGGCGGGTGTTCATGGATGTAAGCGCTGGTGTGTATCTCGTTTTGGATGATCTCCTAACACCCCCCTTTTGCGGGGGCTTAGATAAAGGTTTGGTACCTAAATAAATCTGCCGCCCCCACGCGAGGGGGTATCGAGACGCATATCCCATTTAGAAGATCCTTCAAAATGGGATACCCCGCGCGCGCGGGGGGCAGCGTGTTTTGGGACTCTCTCAGTCCGCGGCGATACCCTCCACGACCATGTGCAAGCCGGCGTGACGTACACGCCCGGGGCTGAGCCCGGCGTCCGCCATCAGGCCGTGCACCTGCTCGGGCGAGCGCTCGCGCCCACCCTCACACTCGACAAGCATCAGCAGGTCGGCCAGCGAGCTGAAGGGACTGGGCCGCCCAGGCTCCAGATGCTGGTCGATTGCCACGACTCTCGACCCGTCGGGCATCGTCGCGCGGATGCGACGCAGAATGTCACGGCAGGCCTCGTCGCTCCAGTCGTGCAATATCCACTTGAGCACGTAAACATCGGCGTTCGCGTCAAGCGTGCCGAATAGGTCTCCGGCGCGCCGCTCGACACGCTGGCCAACGCCGCTCGCTCGCAGGAACTGCTCGGCGTCGGCAAGCACCTCCGGCGCGTCGAGCAGGATTCCGCGCGCACGCGGGCGACGCTCAAGAATCGCCGCGAGCAGCGTGCCGATACCACCGGCCACGTCGCATACGACACCTTCCTGCGGCCAGGGGTAGGCGCGCGAGAGCGCCGGCAGGTCGATCGCCGTTAGCTCGCGCATTGCCTCGCCGAAGCGTGCCCCCTCCTCGGGGTGTTCGGCGAAGTAGTCCCAAACCGAGTTGCCATACGCAAGCCTGTGACCGGAGGGCTCGGCTCCGCCGCGAAGCTGGCTTCCGAGCTCCGCGTGTGCCGCTGCATTGGCCGGCGCCGCCTGGTAGGCGACCCAGGAGGCGATCGAGCGAGGATGCTTGCGCGACAGCGGCGCGCCAAGGCGGGCCAGGCTGGCTCTGCCGTTGCGGTCCAGACGTACCAGTCGCGAAGCCGCCGCAGCGCCGAGCACGCGCAGCGTCACATCCTCGGAGAGACCAAGCTCTTTGGCCAGCGCGCACGTGTCGCGCGGCCCGTCGGCGAGCGCGTCCGCAAGGCCAGAGCTGACGAGTGCGCCGGCCAGCTTGGTGCGCTGCAGCCCGGCCGTGAAATCCCACAGCGCCGCCTCGGCGGGCAGCATGCGATCGGCCAGACTCAGCACGCTGCTGCGCAGCCTCAACCCGGCACGCACGACGGCATACGGAATGGGAAAGGGCGGCAGTGCCATGCGGCGAAGCTTATGGGAGCAAGTAGAGTGGGCTGGGAAATGACGCTCGTCCTCCTAACAGGTGCCACGCGCGGCATCGGCCAAGCTGCTGCGATTGAGCTAGCTCGCCAAGGCGCCGAGCTTGCGCTCGTGGGTCGCGAGGCCGAGCGCGTGACGGCTGTGGCAAAGGAAGCAAGAGCGGCCGGTGGCGGTGCGCCGGTGCACGAGCACGTTGCCGACCTGTCGCTGATGAGCGATGTGCGCAAGCTGGCCGAGGAGGCGCGCTCAAGCTACGAGCACATAGATGTGCTGGCGAACAACGCCGGCGCGCTGTTCGCCTCGCGCAAGCTCACATCCGAGGGCTTGGAGCGGACCTTTGCACTCAACCATCTCGCGCCCTTCCTGCTCACGGTTTTGCTGCGCGATCGCTTGACAGGGGGCCGCGTGGTGACGACCGCGTCCGACGCGCACAAGTCCGGTCGGCTCGATCTCGAAGACCTGCAGTCAGAGAAGTCATACGCGGCGATGCGTGTGTACGGCACCTCGAAGCTGTGCAACATCCTCTTCACGCGCGAGCTGGCAAAGCGGTCTCCAGAGCTGCGTGCCAACTGCTTTCACCCGGGCGTCGTGCGTACGGGCTTTGGCAAGAACGAGAATGGCATCTGGAAGGTCTTGACGACCCTGGCCGGCCCCTTCTTTCGCTCGCCGGCACGCGGCGCTCGCTCGCTGATCTGGCTGTCGCTGTCCGATGAGACGGCTTCGCTCACCGGCGAGTACATCGAAAACGAGAAGGTGGCCCAGCCAAGCGCCCAAGCGCAGGATGAGGTGCTGGCCGAGGGACTGTGGGAACGCAGCGCGCAGCTCGTCGGCCTGCCGGCCGACGCTCCCGCCTAACGTTCGCTGCCCAAGCGGACTTCGCCGAGTCGATTAGCGTGAGGCAGGGTCAGGTTCGCTGGCCTGACGAAGCTAGCGCGAGGAGGGGGGCAGCTTCACCAGGCCGATGAAGAAGTCGTCGATCTGGTGCACGATGCGGCTGAACTGTTCGAAGTCGACCGGCTTTGTGATGTAGGCGTTGGCGTGCAGTTTGTAGGCACGCACAATGTCCTCCTCGGCCTCGGATGTCGTCAGCACGACGATTGGGATCAACGAGAGGTTGGGATCGTTCTTGATCTCCTCGAGCACTTCAATGCCGTTCTTGCGCGGCATGTTCAGATCCAGCAGGATCAGGTCCGGGCACGGCGAGCCCGCGTAGGCACCTTCGCCGCGCACGTACTGCATCGCCTCGACGCCGTCGTTTACGACCGACAGGACGTTGCCGACCTTGTGATCCTCGAATGCCTCCTTGACGAGCAGCACATCTCCGGGATCGTCCTCGACCAGCAGGACCGAGATCAGCTCGGCGATCATGGCGTTTCCTCCTTGGCGATTGGCAGGGTGAACCGAAACTCGGCGCCGGGCGCGTGCTCCAAGTCGAGCCACATGCGCCCGCCGTGATATTCGACGATCTTGCGGCACATCGCCAGCCCGATGCCGGTGCCGGGGTAGGCCTCCTTGGTGTGCAGGCGCTGGAAGATGACGAAGATACGATCTGCGTACTCCCTTTCCACACCGATCCCGTTGTCCGCACAGCTGAACTGCCACTCCTGGCCCTGGCGAGTCACGGTCAAGCTCACCACCGGTGCCGGCTCGCCACGGAACTTGACGGCGTTGCCGATCAGATTCTGAAACAGCGACACCAGCAATGTGCGCTCGCCGCGCACGTTCGGCAGCTCGTCTGCCAGCAGCGTTGTCCCCGACTCCTCCAGAGTGTTTGACAGGGATGCTTTGGCCTCGGCGAGCGCCAGGTTGAGGTTCACGAGCTGCAACTCGTTACCGCTGCGCCCCACGCGCGAGAAGGCGAGCAGGTCGTTGATCAAGGTCTGCATTCGTTTGGCGCCGTCCACAGCGAACTCGATGTACTGGTCGGCACGCTCGTCGAG
This sequence comes from uncultured Solirubrobacterales bacterium, assembly GCA_963723175.1. Classification (GTDB taxonomy): domain Bacteria; phylum Actinomycetota; class Thermoleophilia; order Solirubrobacterales; family Solirubrobacteraceae; genus Palsa-744. The sequence goes on from CAVRPO010000008.1 coordinate 652,551, forward strand.
CTGCCCACCGTAGCGGCGCTGCAGCGCCTGGCAGAAGCTTGCGACCTTGCGCAGCGGCTCCTGTAGATCGTGCGAGGCGACATAGGCGAACTGCTCGAGCTCGGCGTTGGAGCGCTGCAGGTCGAGCGCCTGTGCCTCGAGTTGTTCGCGGATGCCTTCGACGATCGTGAGCTCGCTCACGATGCGCTTTCGCATCGCATCGATCTCGGTGCCGAGCCGCACGATCTCGCGCGGACCGGCGGCGATCCCGACGGGCTTCTCGAAATTCCCGGCGCCCACCAGCTCCGCTTCGCGGCCCAGCTCAGCCAGCGGGCGGGTAATGATCCGTCGCAGCAGATAGCCCGCTCCGATCAGGCTGCCCAAGATGAGCGCCGCCGCGACCAGCAGCACTACCTGCATGAAGCTCGCATCGTTTTCGAGTTGTTGGCGCGCAAGCGTGAGTCGGCTGTTCAGAGCTGCCTGTAGCCGCTCGAGCGGGACACGCAGCGCATCGAAAAGCGCCTTGCCCTTGACGTTGGCGGCCACCGATTCTATGTGGCTGGTGTGGATTTTGCGCAACGTGGGCCGCGCGAATTCGAGCTGCCACGCACGAGCTCGCTCGCGCACCGCCTGGATGTCGCCGGTCAGCGTCACGCCGGTGATCCTGCCCGGTTTGTCGAGCTTGCCGTAGGCGCGAGTCTCGGCTGCCTGGCCCGTGTAATAGGGCTGCAGAAATTCGGGCTTGGCGGTGATGATGTATCCGCGTACCCCAGTCTCCTCGTTAACCAGGGCGGCTTCGAGGTCGAGGGCGTCGTGCAGGGCCGGCTCGACCTGGTTCAGCACGATGCCGCGCTGCACGCTCAGCCTGTGGTTGGCGATCAGGGCGAGACCGATCCCAGTCACCGCAAAGAGGAGCAAGACGCCGATCGTGAGGCCGAGCCATTGGCCGACGCGTAGACGCGGAAGCGCGCGTGACGAGGTGTGGGGTGGAGCACCGTCAGTTCTGAGCGAGGTATGGGATGGAGTACCGCCTGCCTCTGGCGGTGTGCTGGTGCTCACGCTTCTGCCGGGCTCTGCGCGCGGGAGCCGAGAAGCACCATCGCCACGTCGTCGGTGAGGGCACCTCCGTTGAGCGCTTCGGCCTGTGCGATCAGGCTGGTGAGCAGCTCCTCCGGCTGCTCGCGCCAATCGCTGTGAGCGGCGATGTACTTGGCTATCAGGGCTTGCAGCCGGGCTGTCCCCAGCCGCTCCGTTCCCTCTCCGATGCGCCCCTCGGTGATGCCATCGGTGTGAAGCAACATTGCCCAACCGGCAGGCAGGTCGAGGTGGGTGGGCTGCCAGTGCCCGTCGCCAAGCCCGATCGGCGGTCCGACGGCGACGTGCGGGAAGTCCGATACCGAGCTGTCGTCGATCAGGATCGGCGCTGGATGCCCGGCGAGCACCATCTCCGCGCCGGCGCCACCGGCTTCGATCTCGAGTGTGCACAGGGTCGTGAAGAGCAGGGGAATCTCGCGTTCGTGTTCGAGCACCCGCTGCAGAGCACTCATGGTTCTCTCGCGCTCAACCCCGCAGATCGCAAGCGCCCTCCAGGCAGCGCGCAGGCAGACGCCGATCGCGGCCTCGTCGGGTCCGTGCCCACAGACGTCACCGACCACCAGGCGCACATGACCGTCGGGCGTCTCGGCTACGTCGAAGAAGTCGCCGCCCAGCAGTGCTCGGTCACGTCCCGAGTGGTAACAAGTCGCGATCCACACAGAGTCGTCGCCGATCAAGGGTCGAGGCGCAAGTCCGCGTTCTAGTCGGGTGGCCTCGCGAGACTGAACTTGGGCCAGACGAAGCTGTTGGCGGGCCTCGTCTGCCTGGCGGCGGCTGATCGAATAGCGAATCGCTCGAGCCAGCTGGTCGCCGTCCACATGGCCCTTGACCAGATAGTCCTGAGCACCGGCCTCGACCGCCCCGACCCCGGCCGCCTCGTCGTTGAGTCCAGTGAGGACGATCAGCGGAACCCCCGGCGCTTGTGCACGCAGACGCACGACCGTGTCAAGCCCCTCCGCATCGGGAAGCTTCAGATCCAGCAGCAAGCAGTCGATGTCGTCCTCAAGCGTGGCGAGGGTCTGTGCAAATGTGCGTGCGCGTGTGAGTCGGGCTCCGGGAAGGGCACCTTCGAGCAGATCCTCGACGAGCAGGGCATCGCCGTCGTCGTCCTCGACCAGGAGCACGCTGAGGTCAGTGCGTGCCGCACGCGGCGGCGAGCCGCCTGAGCCTGGCAGCGCCGCCGTCCCCTCCCCATATGTGCGAGCGCGTGAGACCATAACCGCGAGCAGATCGTAGCCACCGACGCAAGGAGGATCGCAGAATGCACAGTCTTAACCGACAATTCCTCGTACTTACGACCCTGGTGGCGGTGATGGTCACCGCAGGCGCGATGGCTGCATCCGGGGCAGGCACCGTAAAGATCACCAACTGCAACAAGGCCAGCAGTCGCCCCAAACAGATGACCCTCACGTGTGGCGACGGCAACACGGCCCTCAGCGGATTGCGCTGGTCGAGCTTCGGCGGCGCTAGCGCCAGCGCGACCGGCACGTTCGAGATGAACACGTGCACGCCCGACTGTGCCGAAGGGAAGGTGGTCCGCTTCCCAGTGAGCGTGAAGGCATACGACACACGCAGCTGCAAGAAAGGATTGAATGTCTACAACAAGCTCACGCTGAAGTTCACAGCCCGCAAGCCCTCATCGGCCGGGAACCTTACGCGCTGGACGCTGGGCTGCCCGATGTAGGCAGGTTGCCAAGGCTTGTTGGCCTTGACATAGTGCAGTGAGATATGCCCGGCTTGGTCGTCAAGCGGAGCACAACCAGCTACTCAGAGACGGTGGCGACGTTGCTCGCGGCGATCGAGCGGCGAGATCTGATCGTGTTCGCTCGCGTCGACCACGCTGCGGCGGCGCGCGAGGCCGGGTTGGAACTTGCCGAGGAGGAGGTTGTGCTATTCGGTAGTCCGCGCGCCGGCACGCCGCTAATGGTGAGCGACCGGCGGATAGGGGTCGAGCTGCCCCTGCGGATCCTGGTTTGGCGAGACGAGGCGAATGTGCTGCTCGCCTATAGCGATCCCCGCGACCTGAGCGACGCATACGACGTGTCCAAGCATCGCGCGACGCTCGAGCAGATGGCAGACTTGCTCGAGGAGCTGACCGGCGAGGCGGCGAGCTAGTCTCGTGGTTGTGCCGAGCGGCAGCACCACAGCAGGACAGTCGCGGAACCTGATCCTGGCGGCGATGATCTTCGCGGTGGCGATGACGTTCATCGACCAGACGATCGTGTCGATCGCCGCGCCGGAAATCCAGAAGGAGTTGAGCCTGACGAGCACCGGGACGCAGTGGGCGATTAACGCCTATCTGCTGTCGCTGGCTTCGCTGTTTGCCTTTGGCGGCCGGCTGGCTGACACGGTCGGTCACCGCAAGATGGTGACGCTCGGCGTGATCGTGTTCGCGGCGTCCTCGGCGATGTGTGGTCTCACTCCCAAGGGGAGCTTGGCGCAGGCCTGGATCGTGACGTTCCGCGTCATCCAGGGGGCAGGCGGCGCGATCATGTTCCCGGCGGCGCTGGCGATCGTCGTGCAGACCTTCGAGTTGCGCGAACGCGGCAAGGCGCTTGCGATCTTCTTGGTATCGCGGGCGGCCTCACAGCGGTTGGGCCGATCCTCGGTGGCTATCTCACGCAGTGGACATGGCGGGCGATCTTCTGGGTGAACATTCCCGTCGCCATCATCGCCCTGATATTGATCGTTCTCTCAAAACCAAGGACTCAGCATCAACCGGCGCGCATGGACTACCGGGGCATGGCGTTGATCGTCTCTGGCGTCGCCCTGAGCGTGTTCGGCTTTCAACAGTCCTCCACGTGGGGCTGGAGCGATCCCGCCACGGGGGCGTGCATCGCGATCGGCGCCGCGCTGCTTGTGGTGTTCTATTTCGTCGAGCTTCGCACCGTCTCGCCGCTGATCGAGATGAGCATCTTTCGCATCCGGGCGTTCCTGGTGGAGAACCTCGTGCTCGCCATCTCGATGCTGGTGTTCGTCCCGGTGTTCTTCTTCGCGAGCGAGTACGCCCAGATCGCGCTAGGCAAGTCGCCTTCGGAGGCAGGGCTGTACATCCTGTACTTCTTCATCGGCTTCGTCATCGCCGCACAGATCGGCGGGCGTATGCTCGACAGGGTGGGCGGCAAGCGTCCTGTGGTGCTCGGCTGTGCGCTGAGCGCCGTCGGCTTCTGGCTGTGGGCGGGGAAGATCACCGACCTGAGCTTCAGCGCCCAACAGTGGTACATCATCCTCGCCGGGGCTGGCATGGGGATGATGCTTGGCCCGGCCAGCACCGATGCGGTCAATCGCGCCTCCAGGCTCTCCTATGGCGAGGCGACGGGCATAACGCAGACGGTCAGGAACTATGCCGCCAGCCTTGGCCTTGCGATTCTCGGCACGATTCTGGTCTCACAGATGCGCTCACGTGTCGTCACATCGCTGATCGCAAAGGGTGTGCCCAGCACGCGGGCACATGCCGAGGCGTCGAGCATCGCCCAATCTCGCGGTGGGGGTGGGAACATCGCGTCGATTCCCCACTTCGTGCAGCTCGACTTCGCCTACGCCACACGCTCGGTGCTCTACGTGATGGCGGCGATCATGGCGGCGGCGGCGATCGTGGCCTTTGTTGGTCTGCGTGCGGGCTTGCAGGAGGATGAGGAGGAGGAGCGGGGTACCGCGAGCGAGCACGACCGGCGGGCGACCGCCGGAGCTTCGCAAGAGACGCTCGGTAGCACCCTTCCCGATGCGTTGGGCGGCTAAGCCCGGGGACGCTGGCGGCCATGCGCTCCCAACATGTCCGCGTAGCTCCGAGCGAACTATCCGATCAAGTTGACCAGGCCCTTGACGCTAAGGTAGGTGCCGGCTCCCGCGCAGGCGATCACCGCGAGCAGGCGTCCGTTACGCGTGAACCAGGCGTTGATCTGCTCGAGCGAGCTCGACGCGCGCGCGGGAAACAACACCAGTGCAAGCATCGGCAGCTCGATCAGCCACAGCATCACCGCGACGGTTACGAGCAACGCCACCAGCTTGCCGCCGGTCGAGAGGCTGGCGTCGGAGATCTCCTTGACCGCGGCGATATAGATCGGTGAGGGCAGCACATACAGCGTTATGCCAAGCACAAAGGCTAGGCGGCGGCTCTCGAGGTAACGCTCGATCTTCGATGTGCCCTTCTTGGTCGTGCCCCCGGTAGATGTGCCCAGCTCCTTCTCCCTCTGCTGCGCTAGTTGCTTGCGGCGTAGGCGGACTGCCAGAGCAAGCAGCAGCACGCCGAGAGCGAGATCGAGCGCCGCGCTCGGGGTCAGGTGATGGGATCCCGTGGCGCCAACATCTTCCAGCAGAAACAGCAGAATGGTGCCGATCGCGTAGGTGATGAGTAGTGCCGCCACGACGAAAGCGAGCACGCGCGAGCGCACCTGCTCGCCCCGGCCCAGGGCGATCACCGCCACCACCGCCGGCGGATAGATCGAGGCGGCAAACGCCAGGGCTAGGGCTTGGGGTGGCATCTCACTTGGGGGTCGTCGGTGTGGCGCTTTCGCGCTCAGCCGGTATTGGTCACCAACAATTGCTGCTCGCCCACTCGTATCGTGTCGCCGCGGCGACACTGGCGCCCGCGGCGCGTCTCGCGCTGGTCGTTGACCAAGACCGACTGAAGCGCGAGGAACGCCTTTGCTTCGCTGCCACTGTCGATGATCCCGACGAGCTTGAGCAGCTGGCCGAGCCTGATCGTCTCATCGCGAATCTGAACCTCGCGCTCCATCGGATGAATCTATCGGCCGTGCCGGGCGAGCCCGATACTCGCCCGGTGTAGCTGGGCATGCGCGGCGGGTGTAGCTCCTTTGAGGCTTGCGAGCGTCAGGTAGAGTCCCACCTGCCGACGTTGCCTCAGCGCGCTCAGCACGCTGTGCAGCGAGGAGCGGGAGAGGCTCAGGCGAACTTCGAGCCGACGCCCACCCAGGACGTTCATGCGTGCGATCTTCAGCGTATAGCTACGCAGGCTGGAGCCTTTGGCTTTCTTTCCGTGGGCGCCGTGGCTGGCTACACGAACCGTCAAGTGTCCGCTCAGCTGTCCCTCGAGATTTGCCGCGCAGGCGACGCTCGCGAGGATCGTGCCTTTGCTCAGCAGTCGCTGGGTTTGCGTCGCGCTCAACGTGCAACTGGTTGTTCCTGGCGCTGGTACCGCGCCTGCGCTCGGTGCGCTGATGGTCAGTGTGTGCGTAACAGTCGTCGTGTTGCCGAGCACGTCGGTGGCGGTCGCCGTCACCTGATAGCTGCCGGACACACTGTAGGTGTGCACGGCGCTAACGCCGGTGGCAGAGGAGCCGTCGCCAAAGGAGAAGCCCTCAGACAGCACTGGGCTCCACACGTCCAGTGGCGCGATGAAGAACTGCAGCGGCTGGCCGACGAGACCTTGAGAGGGAAGCGTCAACCCGCGCGGCAGCGGTCCGGCCGCATCGTAGCCGGCGGCTTCCAACAGGTAATCGGGTCCGCTCGAGCGCGACCATACGGCGATGCCGTTGCCCTGTGCGTCGATACCGACCTGGGGCATGCTTTCCTGCGGGCCCGTTGCGGACACGGTACTCGCCGGCCCGAAGCTACCACCGGCCGGACGCACGGCTGCCTGCACCGAGTTGGTGGCGCCGTTGAACGTCTTCCAGCTGACGATCGTGCCACTCAACCCGTCGCCGGCGACGCTCGGTTCATAGGCTTCCTGGCCACCCGGATCGAGTGTGCTTGGCGCGCCAAAGGAGCCCGAGCTTCCCGACGCTCGCACGCTCGCGTAGATGCGCGGTTCGCTGCCGTCGGACTGCTGCCAGGCAAGGACGCCATCGCCCTGAGAGTCGAAGGCCACCTGCGGGGCTTGCGCCGGCGCGGAGCTTGGCGTGGAAACCGTTTGGGGGGCAGAAAATGCGTCGCCGAGGGGACGATAGTCACCCTGAATCGTGCTGGCGGGAGACCCGTCGAAGCGCCACACTGCTAGCGCGTTACCGCTGGAGTCAAACGCGACCTGCGGCGTACCGGCGTTCTCGCCGGCAGGTGAGAGGAATTCGGGCGCGCCGAAGCTTCCACCGGCGGGGCGCGATGCCTCCTGGATACGGATCTTTGACCCATCCCAGCCTTCCCACACGGCGATCGCGTCGCCATGGGAGTCGAGCGCGACCTGGGGTAGGCTCGCGGCCCCCGTGAAGCCGGTCAGGTCCTGCGCCGCGCCGAAGATGCCACCCGGGACGGCCGAAGAGGTTTGAGCCTCTTCGCTGAGACCAGAGCCAAGGCTCCACACGATCACGGCTTCGCCGGCGGCGTTCATCGCTACGCGCGGCTCCCTCGCTTCATAGCCTGCGGCCGACAGCGTTTGTGGCGCGCCGAAGGAGCCCCCGGCGGGCCGGTAGGCGGCCTGGACTCGCGCATTGGCACCATCGAACTGCAGCCAGACCGCTACCGCGTCGCCCTGCGCGTCGCTGGCGACGTCGGGCGACATCGAAAAGGCACTAGGATCGGAGAGCGTCTGCGCAGCGCTAAAGGCGCCGCCAGCAGGACGCGCGGCGGCCATGATGACCGGCTCCGGCCCGCCGCTGCTCTCCCAGACGGCGATCGTATCGCCGTCTTGGTCGAAGGCGACCTGCTGCTGGCTTGCATCCTTCCCGGGTTCTGAGAGCGTCTGTGGGCTGAGCCACTGTGGTGTCGCTTGAGCGGGAGCCGCCGCTGCGAGCGTCACCGCTGCCACGACCAGTCTGAGCAGGGGTTTGAAGATCCGGTTACGTGTCATCTCGCGATGCCTCCTGTAATTGGCCCGCCAGAGCAGGCACAAGTGGTTTGTGCGAGACGAAACTGCGATCCGCGCGGAGAATTACGCGGAGGAGGAAAAATTTCTGAGACGGTGTCGCCAGATCAGCGGGGGCGCAAAAATGCGGGCGAGCCCCGTGTCTTAAGAGGGCGCCTGTGCGGCCCCAAGATTCTGGGTCGTGAGCTCGGTCTCGATCGCCGAGCGCAAAGCACCAAGTGCCGCCGCGCGGGCACGCAACTTGGTTGCGGCGTGAGCGGCCGGATTGAGCCCCGCGAGCTCGGTAGCGGCCTCCAAGCTTGTGGCTCGCAGCTCCTCGGCCGGCAGCACCCGGTCGACAAACCCGGCGGCGACTGCCTCGTGAGGCGAGTACATCGTCGCGTTGACGACGGCGCGATCGAAGTGGGCGGGCGTGAGGCGATGGCGCGCCAGCTCGATCGCAAACCACGGAACGGTCAAGCCGATCTTGACCTCGTTGAGACCGATGCGGAAGGGTCCATCGGTGGCGATCCGCGCGTCTGCTGAGAGCAGTAGAAAGGCTCCTGCGGCGATCGCATGACCATTGCAGGCGACGACCACGGGCCTGGGAAAGGCAAGCATGCGCTCATACAGCGTGGCGCCGAGCGTGAGCATCTCAAGCAGTTGCTCGCCCCCGCCGGCAAACACGTTGATGTCGAACCCTGCGGAGAGGCATTCCTCCCGACCACTCAGCAAGACCGCGGCTTCATCGCGCTCTGCCTGCTCGAAGGCATCGTGAAGCGAGCGCAACATCTCGATCGAGAGCGCGTTGACCTTCCCGTCGTCCATCGTGATCGTCGCGATCGGTCCGTCAAGCACGTATGTGGTCGGCTCGCTCATCCTCGCCCTCCTGGTCGTTGTCGCGAAAGCATATGACGCGACTTTTCCTGGAGTAGCGCGGATGCCGCACTGAAGGAACTCAGAACAAGCTCTGTTGGGAGTCCCCTTGGGAGTCGCTTGGTGGGTGTAGCGAGTTGACGCGTGGGTCGGGAAATCTTCTGAATCCGCTCTCAGTTCCTGGCCGACGCACGATGGCGGCCAGGCGCTTGCGTTCATCCGCCGGCGCATAGGCGCTGCGTGCATAAAGGCCTTCGTAGCGTCTCACCAACTCCGGGCGCTGGGTACGCAGCCAGTCCATGAACACGTCCTTGACCTCGCCGCGCAAGTGCAGGGCAACTCCCCCGATGCTTCTCGCGCCGGCCTCGATCGCACCCTGCAGCAGCGGCTCGAGCTGTTGGGGACTGTCGTTGATACCGGGCATCAGTGGCGCGATCAATACGCCTGTCGGGATGCCGGCCCGGTTGAGCTCCGTGACCGCCTCCAGGCGAGCGCGGGGATTGGGGGTATGAGGCTCGGTGGCGCGCCAAGCACGCTCGTCGAGTGTCGGGATCGACAAGCTCGCGCTGATCGCGGTGCGCTCGGCGATCTGCAACATCAGCGGCAGGTCGCGCAGCAGGAGGGGCGACTTTGTGAGGACAGAGCAGGGATTGCCAGTCCCGCCGGCGGCGTCGCGCAGCGCTTCCCAGATGCCCACCATAAGCCGATAGCGGCCCTCGACCCACTGGTAGGGGTCGGTGTTCGTACCCAGTGCTACGTGCTCGCGCTTCCATGATGGACGCGCAAGCTCCCGATGCAGTACCTCGGGCGCATTGACCTTGACGACGATCTCGCGCTCGAAGTCGCGGCCGGCGTCGAAGCCCAGATAGCGGTGCGTGGGCCGAGCAAAGCAAAAAATGCACGCATGACTGCATCCCCGATACGGATTGATCGTCCAGCTGAACGGCATGCGCGAACGAGCCGGGACACGGTTGAGCACCGAGCGGGCGCGGACCTCGTAGAAGCGCGTATCGAGTGCCTCGGGTGCGTCGAAATGGCGCACCACGGCCTCGTCACGGTAGCCGGGCAGGCGACGCTGCTTGTCGGCCTCCTCGGTCAGATTGCTCCAGCGCACGAACATATGTTCGCATAGGTTGCGGCGCGGCAAGATTTACGGTTGAAGGTGCTCGCTTAGGGGAATATTCCTGCCGTACATAGCGCTATCCCGACATTGCTCAGGAGGCTCTACCTCCAACGCCTCCCCTAGAGAAGGGGGTATTGCGCGACACGACTACTGGGGAGCGCCTCCCCCTGTAGATAGCCTCCCGGGCAATCAGTGCCCGGGAGGCTTCTACGCGCTCGTCCTCTCCCGTCCTCCCCTTTCCTGTCTGTCCCCAGCAGACAGGAAACTTGTTGACGCACCATCCGACGGGAATGCATCCCGAGTAGGATTACGACGTCAGGTGGCGGTTCGCTATTTCTTCGGACAGGGAACCTTGATGCTGACCGTCGAGGTTTCCCCGCTGAGGTATTTGAGTTCGGTCTTCGTCGGGAAGCCACCCTTCGGGCACTTCTTCGCGACAGTGCCGTAGGAGATCAGTTTTTTGCCCTGCATGAAGGCGGCGCCGACCCTGATCTTGATCGACAGCACCGAGGCATAGGGAGCTCCGGGCACTGTCGAGACGAGCGGCACGACCGCTGTCAGCTTCTGCGAGAACGGGTTGGACGCTCCTGAGAACCTGCCGGTCGAGAGAATTTCGATCACCGTCGGTTCCCTGCCTTCGGTGAAGAACGCGATGTTGCCGCCCGGCGTGAAGAATGCTTGGACGGTCGCTTTCTCCTGCACGCGCGAGGAGCCGAAGCTGACCACTCCGAGCACTTCGCCCTTCGGGCTCGCAATCGACTTCTTCGGGCAGTTCTGTACTTCGTGGCTTTCGAGGATCGCATTCGAGCAGGTCGTAAAGCCCTGGGGGTGCAGCTTGGTGCCGGCCGGCAGGTACACCACAACCCCTGTCAGCGGTGAAGGAAAGCCACCATATTCGGTGCCGCTGATCGTCATCTGCGCTTCCACGGATGCCCCAGCGCCAAGGATGTTGCCTGTTTTGGGATAGGACCCGCCTTTGGGTGAAGCAGGATTCTTGAGGACCGGCAGGATCTTCGCCTTGACCGTTACTTTCGGAGCCGCGAATGCGGCTGCCGGCAAACTTACGGCGGTGATCGCCAGGCAGGCCAAGCCCACGAGGAGGCTGAGCGCGTGACGGCGCTCGCCGCGACGGGCGAATCGAGGCTTCCGCGCGTGCCGTGTGTGCGCTTGTGGGTCGCCGGTGCGGCTATGGGTTGCGCTCGGGTTGGTGTGCTCGGATCTGGCCATGTCCCATCTCTCTTTGGGGTGGTGCTGCCTACTCCCTTAACAGGCTTCGCATGCCCAAGTAGCGGTTGCAACTATTGCCGGGTGAACCCAGCTCGGCTAACGTCGCGTCGATGAGTACCTACACACCAGAGGACGAGCGACTGGAGAATCTCGGCATCCTGCGCCTACGTGCCGAGAATCCCGGTCCGCTCACGATGTCGGGCACCAACAGCTGGGTGGTGGGACGCGATCCGGCTTGGGTCGTCGATCCGGGTCCCGGGCTGGCGGCTCATCTCGAGCGCCTAACTACTGCGCTTAAAGAGCGTGGCGGGCTGGGAGGGATCGTGCTCACCCACGACCACATCGATCACTCCGAGGCGGTGGCGGCACTGCGCGAGCGCTTCCCCGCGCCGCTTGCTGCCGGCCGTGGCGGCGCCGACGTGGAGTTGACCGACGGGGTGCGCTTCGGGCCCTTCGAGGCGCTTTACACGCCCGGCCATGCACCCGATCATTTCGCCCTGATTGCAGGCAGAGCGTGCTTTGCCGGCGACGCGATCCTCGGAGAGGGCAGCGTGTTCGTAGCCCCCGACCCAGGAGCGCTCGCCGGCTACTTGAATGGCCTGCAGCGACTGGGAGAGCGCCAGCTCGAAGTTCTTTGCCCAGGCCATGGCCCGCCGATCTGGACGCCGGGGGAGCGCATCCACGAATACATCGAGCACCGCCTCGATCGCGAGCGTCGTCTGCTCGCGGCGATCGCCGAAGGTCGCCGCGGAGAGCAGGCACTGCTGGACGCCGCATGGTCGGATGTGCCCGAGCAGTTGCGCCCGCTCGCGGCTATCACACTCGCCGCGCATCTCGACAAGCTCGCCGAAGAGGGGCGCCTCCCGCTACCGTTTGCGCGATGAGCGCTCCCGCCTCGAAGTCCGCCGGTGCCGTGGGCGCAGGTCGGATGAAGCCAGTGTGCATTCGATGAGCAGTCCTTCGTCGAGCAGCGAAGCCGCAGTTGACGGTCAGGTAGTGCGGCCGGGAGGGTCGACCATTCCGGTTCCAGCGCAAGATTCGCCGTTTCCACCGATCGCCGACTACGGCTTCCTCTCCGATTGCCACACCGGCGCTCTGGTGGCCTCCGACGGCGCGATCGAGTGGATGTGCCTGCCGCATTTCGATTCCGCCTCGGTGTTTGCCGCAATGCTCGACCGCGGTGCGGGGAGCTTTCGGGTCGGGCCGTACGGCATGTACGTGCCTGTCGGCCGACGCTACCTACCGGGTACCAATGTGCTCGAGACGACCTGGATGACGCCCCAGGGCTGGCTGCGCGTGGTCGATGCGCTCACGATCAGCGACTGGCACGACGTGGACCGCGGTACCAGCCACACGCGCCCGCCCACCGACTTCGACGCCGATCATCTGCTCGTGAGAATCGTCGAATGCATCCAGGGCCAGGTGCAGGTGGAGATGGTGTGCGAGCCGATGCTCGACTTTGGCACCACCGCGGCACAGTGGAGCCACGTAGAAGACGAGTATGGCCACGGCCTGGACGCAACCAATGAGCGCACGGCGTTTCGCCTGTTCAGCGACACGCGCATGGGTATCGAGGGCAATCGCGCGCACTCGCGCCACACGATGGGCGAGGGCGAGAAGCGCTTCTGCGCGATCTCCTGGACCAGAGATCTGCGCGGCCCGCGCACGGTCGAAGAAGCCGAGGCGCGGATCGACCGCACGAGCCACTTCTGGCGTACATGGCTGGCAGAAGGCAACTATCCGGACCACCCGTGGCGCGCGCACCTGCAGCGCTCGGCGCTCACGCTGAAGGGCCTCACCTTCATGCCCACCGGCGCGCTCGTGGCAGCGCCCACCACCTCGCTGCCCGAGACGCCGCGCGGCTCGCGCAACTGGGACTACCGCTACTGCTGGATGCGCGACGCCTCCTTCACGCTGTGGGCTCTGCACGCGCTCGGCCTGGACTGGGAGGCCGACGATTTCATCCAGTACGTCGCCGACATGGAGCGCAACGAGGACGGATCGCTACAGATCATGTACGGGATTAAGGGCCAGAAGGACCTCAGCGAGTCCACGCTCGATCACCTCAAGGGCTACGAGGGAGCGCGTCCGGTACGCGTCGGAAACGGCGCCTACAACCAACGCCAGAACGACGTCTACGGTGCCGTGCTCGACTCGGTCTACCTGCATTCCAAGCGCCGCGACCACATACCCGAGCGTCTGTGGCCAGTGCTCGTCGATCAAGCGGAATGTGCGGCGAAGGTGTGGCGCGAACCAGACCAGGGCATTTGGGAGGCGCGCGGCGAGCCCCGCCATTACGTCTCCTCGAAGCTGATGTGTTGGGTTGCGATGGATCGTGGCGCGCGCCTGGCAGAACGACATGGCGATGAACAGTTGAGCGAGCAGTGGCAAGGCGTTGCCGACGAAATCAAGGCCGACATCCTCGAGCGCGGTGTGGACGAGCGCGGCGTCTTTCGCCAGCACTACGACACAGACGCGCTCGACGCCTCCAATCTGCTGATCATCTTGATGCGCTTCCTGCCTGCCGACGATGAGCGTGTGCGGGCGACGGTCATGGCGATCCGCGACGAGCTGACCGAGAACGGCTTGGCGCTGCGCTACCGCACCGAGGAGACCGACGACGGCCAGAGCGGCGAGGAGGGCACGTTCTTGATCTGCTCGTTCTGGCTCGTCTCGGCAATGTGTGAGATCGGCGAGCACCTGCATGCACGGCGCCTGTGCGAGCGGCTGCTCGGTTACTCATCTGAGCTGGGTCTCTATGCGGAGGAGCTCGAGGCCTCCAGTGGACGGCATCTCGGCAACTACCCGCAGGCGTTCACCCATCTGGCGCTAATCAACGCCGTCACGCATGTGATGGACGCGATCCAGCGCTCCTGACCCGCCGCCGCGTGGCGCCCCCGCGGGTCACGCATAGCCCGGCTCGCCGGGCAGTGCCACACGTGCGACCTCGCCGTCGAACCACACCTTTGGCTGCACCGGCAGCACCTCGCGATCGCGTGCGTACTCCAGTAGCTCGAGCGACGCTCGAGAAAGCTCCAAGCTGTTCCAGGTGCTTGATCGTGGGGAATACGAGCAGTATCTCCTCGCGGGCGTAAGCGTCCAAGGCGCCGTGGGGAGTGAACCAGCCCTGATCGACGCACTCCTCGCCGTCGACGTGCGGCTCCTGCCCGGACGGTAGCTCCGCCAGGAAGAAGCGGGTATCGAAGCGGATCGACACCTCTTCGGGAGTTATCCAGCGTGAGAATTCCATGAGCGCGGCGGGATCGGTGAGCACGATGCCCGCCTCCTCGGTCAGCTCTCGGGCGGCCGCCGCACGATGCGCGTCGATGCCACCGTGGTCTCCCAGCGACGGAGGATCGTCCTGGTTGACCGCTCCACCAGGGAACACCCACACACCGCCCATGAACTTGGCCTGCTCAGTGCGCTTCACGAGCAGCACTTCAAGCGTTTGCGCTCCGCCGCGCAAGAGGATCACGGTGGCGGCCTGTCGTGGCGGCGTTGTCTCGCCAAGATTGAGCCCCTGCCCGGGCTCCTGTGCGCCGAGGTTGAGCGCCTGGCCAGGCCCGCTGTGACGGTCGAGCCTGAGCTCCTGGTCTGGCTCACCGGGATCGCTGGGCGTCGAGGTGCTCATCGCAAGGACCCTACCGCCAGGTAGTCTTACGTGCATGAGCACGACCCAAACCCTGCAACGCTGGATCTGCGAGTCCTGCGGCTACATCTATGACCCGGAGGAGGGTGACCCCGACGGGGGCATCCCCGCTGGCACCGCCTTTGAGGACATCCCCGACACGTGGTTCTGCCCCGTCTGCGGCGCGCGTAAGCGGGATTTCACCCTCTACGAGGATTGACACGCTGACCGACTGGGCCGAGCTTCAGGAGCTCGATAGGCGGCATGTGTGGCACCCATACTCGGCGCTGCCAGGCGAGCTGCCACCGTTGCCGGTGGTCTCCGCCGAGGGTGTGCGTCTGCGTCTAGCCGACGGGCGCGAGCTGATCGACGGCATGTCCTCGTGGTGGTGTGCGATCCACGGCTATCGCCATCCGGCACTGGATGCGGCTGTGCGCGAGCAGTTGGAGCGCATGGCCCACGTGATGTTCGGTGGCCTGACGCACGAGCCGGCTGTGCGTCTCGCCGAGCGATTGGTGGAGATTTCGCCGGATGGTTTGGAGCACGTGTTCTTCGCCGACTCCGGCTCGGTGTCGGTCGAGGTGGCGATCAAGATGGCGTTGCAGTACCAGCGCGCGGTCGGTCACCCCGAGCGCAGTCGCCTGCTCACGATTCGCGGCGGCTACCACGGCGACACGTTCGGCGCGATGGCGGTGTGCGACCCGGTCGGCGGGATGCACTCGATGTTCAGCGATGTGCTCGCCGAGCAGATCTTCGCTGAGCGTCCGCCTGACGGCTTCGACGCGCCGCTCGATGAGGCATGGGCGGTGGGCGTGTCCGAGCTGCTCGCCGCGCACGCGCATGAGCTAGCCGCCGTGATCGTCGAGCCCGTGGTCCAGGGCGCCGGCGGGATGCGTTTTCACTCACCGGCCTGTGTCTCTCTATTGAGAGGTTTGTGTGATAAGCACGAACTTCTTCTTCTCCTAGACGAGATCGCGACCGGCTTCGGGCGCACGGGCTCGATGTTTGCTTGTGAACACGCGCAAGTCGCCCCCGACATCATGTGTGTCGGCAAGGCGCTCACCAGCGGCTATATGACGCTCGCGGCAACGCTCTGTACGAGCGAGGTTGCGCAGGCGATCTCGGCGGGAGAGGGCGGTGCGCTAATGCACGGCCCTACCTTCATGGCCAATCCGCTGGCTTGTGCGGTCGCGCTGGCTTCGCTCGATCTGCTTACAGAGGGCGACTGGCCGGAGGATGTGGCACGGATAGACCGTGGTCTGCGGGCCGGGCTCGAGCCGGCGCGCGAGTTGCCGGGGGTCCTCGACGTGCGCGTTCTGGGAGCGATCGGCGTGGTGCAGTTGGAGCACGAGGTCGACGTCGTCGCCGCTACGGCTACAGCGGTGGAGCACGGCGTTTGGCTGCGGCCGTTTCGCGATCTGATCTACACCATGCCGCCGTATGTCATCGGCGACGACGATCTTGATCGGGTTGCTAGCGCTGTTATTGCGGCCGCATGTAAATGACGACTATTGTCTGCTAACATTGTTGGTGGTCGCCGGGGCCGTCTTCGCTGCCATTGCCGAGATGCTTTACCTATCGCGTCAACCAGTCGCGCCAAGGCACGCGTTCGCCGAGGCGCGCCAAATTGGCGATGTCGGGGCTCGCGATCTTGTCGAGTGTGGCGACTTCGATAGTTCCGAGTCGGGCAATCGTCTCGCAGTTGGACCGCTCCATCTGTGATGGCTCGCTCGGCCACGGTGTGAGTACCACCGCCGCCACGCTCAGCCCGACCGCTCTCGCGGCCTCGATCGTCAAAAGCGTGTGATTGATCGTGCCGAGCTCCGGTGAGGCGGCGATCAACAGCGGTAGAGCCAGCTCGACGGCGAGATCGCGCACGGTGAAATCGTCGGTGAGGGGGACCAGCAGGCCGCCGACGCCCTCCACGACCAGTGTCTCGTCGGCGCTTGCGGTTGCCCTCGCGCGCTCGATCATCGTGACCGCGTCAATCGGTTCGTTCACCAACGAGCCTGCCAGGTGCGGGGAGACCGCAGGTCCGAAGCGCAGGGGCGCGACCTCCTCAGGGCCCATCCCGGCGGCGAGCGCCAGCAGCTCGTGGTCCGGTGGCCAGGCGCCTGGCGGCTCGGCAAGTCCGGTGACAACGGGCTTGTAAGCGCGCACCTGCTCGCCAGCGTCTAGCATTGCCGCAAGCAGCGCGGCGCTCACAATCGTCTTGCCGACGCCGGTGCCGGTACCGGTTACGAATAGCCCATGCACGGCATGCAGCGCTAAGCGACCCGGGCGAGTCGCTGCTTGCCATTGGGTTGCGAGCCGAGCTTTGTCAGATCGAGACCCACCTCATGTGTCGCTTCGGCCAGGCTCTTGGCTGCATCGCAAAGCTCAGTCGCCGTGTGTGAGGCCATCACGGCGATCCGCAACCTGGAGGTGCCGTCTGGCACGGTCGGGGGGCGGATCGCCTGCGCGAAAACGCCGCGTTCGAGCGCGGCCTGACAGAGCGCTGTCGCAGCCTTGCTGTCGCCGACGACGAGCGGCACAATGTGCATGTCGCTGCGCTGCACCGCAAAGCCTCGTTCGGCGAGCGCCCCACGCAGCGTGCGCGCCGCCTCGTGCAAATGCGATACCCGCTCGGGCTCAGCTTCGAGCAGCTCCAGCGCCGCCAACGCGCCGGCGACCGAAGGTGGGGAGGGGGCGGTCGAGAAGATCAACGTGCGGGCAGTATTGACCAGGAGTCGCACTATCTCCTCGCTCGCACACGCATAGGCGCCGTATGAGCCGAGTGCCTTGCCGAGCGTGCCGATCAACACGTCGATCTTGCCTTGCAACCCAGCTTGAGCGACGGCGCCACGCCCGCCGTCTCCGAGCGCGCCGGTGGCGTGCGCCTCATCCACGATCGTCCTCGCGTCGTACGCGTGCGCCAGCTCCACGATCCGCGCGAGCGGCGCCACGTCCCCATCCATCGAGAAGACCGAATCGCTTACGATCACACGCCGGCCTTTGCCGCCGCGTTCGCGCAGACAGCACTCCAGGTGGTCGGTATCGAGGTGGCGGTAGACGATCACCTCGGCGCGCGAGGCGCGGCAGCCGTCGATGATCGAGGCGTGGTTGAGCTCGTCGGAGAAGATCGTGTCGCCGGGCCCTGCCAGTGCGCCGATCGTGCCGAGGTTGGCGAGATAGCCCGACCCAAACAGTAGGCAGGCCTCGCTGCCCTCGAATGCGGCGAGTCGCTGCTCCAGCTCGCGATGGATGCTCATCGTGCCCGACACCAGTCGCGACGCTCCGGCCCCGACGCCGAAGGTCATCGCCGCGTCAGCAGCCGCTTCGCGGACCTGTGGATGGTCGGCCAAGCCGAGGTAGTTGTTCGAGCAGAGCAACAACACAGGCTCATTGTCCAGCAGGACACGTGGCCCCTGGGGCCCGGAGACCATCCGCAGACGACGGCGCAAGCCAAGTCGCTCGAGCTCGGCCAGGCGCTCCTCGATGTCGCTCATTGCCGCTGCTCGGCGATACTCGGCAGGCATCTCTCGCTTGTGGCCAAAACTCGCCTGTGTAGATCGCGGTGATAGCAGCGCTTCATGGCTGCGTGCCCGTACCGTTCGTCCCCGGCCGGTCAGTCGCCCCAGCCGGCAGGCACCGCATTGTGCGCACCGTCAGGTCGCGGCGGCACAGCGCGCTTAGCCTTGAAGCGCAGCTGCGTCGAGGGATCCCACATACGGATCTCGAGGCCCTCCTGTGCGGCGGCCTGCCCGTCGCTGCCCTCCAGCAGCTCCTCGACAACATCGGGCGTCTCGCCGTCCAGCCAGCCAGAGCGGTTGTCCGGTCGCGGGTGGGCGCCATTGTCGCTCTGGCGAGCGACATTCAGGCCAAGCTCCTCGAACATCTGGCGGTCTTCCTCGGGGCTCGATCCAAGCGTCGTCAGGAAGTTGCCCATCATCACTCCGTTGAGCCCGGCCTTGACCGCCAGCGGTTGCAGCTCGCCGAGGTTCTCTACGCGCCCGCCGCAAAGCCGGAACAGTGCCTCAGGCAGGATCAGGCGGAAGATCGCGACCCACTTGACGGCCTCCCAGGGATCGATGTACTCGCGGTCGCCGAACTTCGTGCCGGGCCGCGGGTTGAGCAGGTTGATCGGCACGCTCGTCGGGTCGATCGCCGCCAGCTCGAAGGCCATCTCCACGCGCTG
This sequence comes from uncultured Solirubrobacterales bacterium, assembly GCA_963723175.1. Lineage (GTDB taxonomy): Bacteria > Actinomycetota > Thermoleophilia > Solirubrobacterales > Solirubrobacteraceae > Palsa-744. The sequence continues at coordinate 671,392 of CAVRPO010000008.1, forward strand.
CTCGCGGCTCTCGCCAAGGTTGAGGATGCCCCCCACGCACGTCTCCAGGCCCGCCTCGCGCACCGCCTGGATTGTGCGCAGGCGGCCCTCGTAGCGCACGGTGCTGGAGACCTCGTCGTAGTAGCTCTCTGCGGTCTCCACATTGTGGTGCACGCGCTGGATGCCGGCCTCCCTGAGCGCCTTGGCGCGCGCGGGCGACATGTGCCCGATCGAGGCGCAGCGCTTGAGGTTCGTCTTCTCCGCGACGAGCCGCGCCCCGTCGAGGATCTTCTCGAAGTCGCGCTTGGAAAGGCCCTGCCCCTGTGTGACCATGCAGAAGCGATGAGCGCCGGCGGCCTCGGCCGCGCGCGCGTGTTCGAGGATCTGCTCGGGGTCCATCATCGCGTGCATCGGGGTCTCGGCCTCGGCGAAGCGCGACTGCGCGCAGAAGCCGCAGTCCTCGGCGCACCCGCCCGACTTGGCGTTGACCAGCGAGCACATGTCGGTCGAGTCCGAGAAGCGCTCGACGCGCGCTGTCCAAGCCCGCTCGACGAGCGCTTCGATTTCCGTGTGGTCCTCGATCTCGCCGAGCTTCAGGGCTTCCTCAGGTGTGATGAGCGGTGCCATGGCCGGACATTATGGACTTCGGCGGACGGGAAGCGCGTCAGGGTCGTCCGTGTCGTCTGCGGACGAGCGTAAAAGCCCGCGGAGCGACTGGCTCCGCGGGCTTGACATCGCTCACCCCTTGCGGTGAGGAGCCTGGGTGTGCAGCGTGAGCGTATAGCTCTTGGTGGCGCCTGTTTGTTTGTCGCTTGCACCGGTCACGATCGTCAGGGTCGCCTCAAGCTTCGTATGGTGCTTGAGGTCGGCTCGCCCCTTTTGGGATAGCTCGATGTGCACGGTCTCCTCTCCATGCGCCGAGATCGCGAAGGTGCCCGCTCCAAGTGTTACATCCTTGGTTTTTACTCCTTTGCCAGCGGATGCCTTGCCAGCTGCGGGCAGGATCAGCGTGAAATGTCCCTGGACGGCGACGGCGTTGGAGTTGGTGAGCTTCAGCGACAGCTCGCCCGCGACGCTTACGGTAAGTGCCTTGGCCGCCGGTTCGGCCGATATCAGTGGGCCACTCGGCGTGGTTGTCACCGACGTCACGACCTGTTTCTGTGCAGCTTCTTTTTCGAGCCTTTCCTTCGCTTCCCTGGATTCTTGGGCCTGCTTGGCTCGAGCTTCTTCGGCTTCCTTGGCTTCCTTGGCTTTCTTGGCTTCGCTGGCTTCCCTTTCCTGCTGTTCTTTCGTGGCGAGTTCCGCGGCTTCCAGTTCCTTGACTTCCTGATAGGTCTTGATCCGGGTCGCGGTCAGCGTGCCCGTCAGTTTGGTTGTCCCCACGGTGACCGTACCCGACCCCGTCATGGACGTAGGATCACTGCTCGACGTGACGGCGATCGTTTCGCCGATGAAACTCGCGGAGGGTAGTGTGCCGGCGGCCTCCGTAGTGATGCCGACCACGGCTTCGTCCCCCTTGAGCGTGCCGGAGAACGTACCGGGTATCACCCCTTCAAACGACGCGCCGCTACTGTTGAATTCGTTCTTGGCATTGGCTTCTTCGTCTACGAAGGCGATGCCTTTCAGGGTCTGTGGCCCGGCTTCCAGCGTGATGGCCCACTCGCCGCGGACATTTGCTCTGGCCAGCGCTTCTTCGTGTTCCGTCCGTTCTCGCGCTTCTCGTTCCTGCACTTCTTGGTAGGTTTTGATTCTGGTGGCTGTTACTTCGGCTGTTTCTATCTGCTGCCCGTTCTCGTAGGATTTCCCTGCTCCCGACAGCGAGTTTTTGACTGTATCGATTGTCGCTTCTTCGGCGATGAAGGTTATGTCTCCGAGCGAGCTGGTTGTGGGAATCGTCACCGATGTCTTGGTGCCCGAGACGGTGCCGGTGATGGTTGCCTTAATAGCGCCGCCGGCGAACTGGCCACCACCGGAGAATTCGCCGCCTGGTTCCATCTTGTTTATAATCAACACACCAGACAAGGTCCCCTGCTGGGGTGAGATCAGTGACACCGACCATTCTCCCCGCATGTCGTAAGTCGTGGCATCCGCGGTTGATGCGAAGCTCGTCAGCAGCATGCACGCGAGCAGGAATGCAAGCGATGTCCTCAGGTATGTCCAGCGCGTAGCGCGCGTTGTCGCGGGCAGCCTCCAGTGATGTCCCATAATTCCTACAGTCCTCTCCAGGGTCGTCATGTCGTAATGTCAAGACTTGATGAAACGACCCGCATACAAAACCATACTGCGATGTGTATGTCAAGGCGTCTATCGGCCTTGCGCGGGCTTGCTTGACCCAAGCAACGAGCTTGGGTCAAGCTATACACCGGTGTGTACGGCCGCTCGAAGTCGCGTCATCGGGCCGATGGCCGTGACGCGCAGCGCCGTGCCGTCCCAGGTAATTGGCAACCCCGAGGGCCTCGTCGGTACGTGCACGTGTAGGGACGTCGGTCCACAGCCGAGCGCGGCCGCCATGGTCTCCAAGTCCTAACTGGGTCTGACAGTCCAGAAGGGAGCGGGTATGCTTGCGCGGATGTCAGCTCCAGGGCGCGCTCGCGGGAAGCTTCTTGCGGTTAGCGACCTGCATGTCGGCCACCCGGATAACCGCAGCGTATTGGAGCGTCTGCATCCGGACACCGACGAGGATTGGCTGATCGTATGCGGCGACGTGAGCGACACGGTGGCGGACGTCGAGTGGGCACTGGGGCTGCTCAGCCGCAGGTTTGCCACCGTCATCTGGACGCCCGGCAACCACGAGCTGTGGTCGCTGCCTGACGACCGTTTGAAGCTGCGCGGCGAGCCGCGCTACCAGCACCTGGTAGGTGTATGCAGAGACATCGGCGTGCTCACGCCCGAGGATCCCTACGCCACCTGGGAGGGGGAGGACGGACCTGCGATAGTGGCGCCTCTATTCCTGCTCTATGACTACTCCTTCGGCCGCAACATAGCTCCCACGAAGGCTGAGTCGCTGGCCCTTGCCCACCGTGCGGGGGTGGTATGCAGCGACGAGTTTCTGCTGCACCCCGATCCATACGCCAGCAGAGATGCGTGGTGTAGCGCGCGGATATCGATCACCGAAGAGCGGCTCGCCGCAAACGATCCGGACATCCCGATGGTGATGGCCAATCACTTCCCACTCACGGAGGAGCCGACGAAGGTGCTCCTGCATCCTGAGTTCGCGCAATGGTGTGGCACGATTCGCACTTGCGACTGGCACCGTCGCTTCCGCACCGCCGTGGTCGTCTACGGTCATCTGCACATACCGCGCACGACATGGCAGGATGGAGTCAGATTCGAGGAGGTTTCACTCGGATATCCACGCGAGTGGCAGCGTCGCCGTGCGACTGTGGCGCCCCGTCAAATTATGCCCGGTCCGGAGTCGCGGTGATCGAGGAGATCCTGCCATCGTCCGCCGTCGCGATCGAGGCGCGCCACGATCCCGCCGACGTGATCCTCTTCCCGCGGGAGCGGGCCACCGTCGATCAAGCGGTCGAGAAGCGACGTTTGGAGTACACAACCGCGCGGGCGTGTGCCCGAGCGGCGCTCAAGGAGCTCGGCATCGCACCGGCGCCGATCCTCACCGGCGAGCACGGCGAGCCGCTGTGGCCGGTAGGCGTCGTGGGCAGCATCACCCACTGTCACGGCTACCGTGCGTGTGCCGTCGGGCGGGCGGCCGACCTGCCGACCATCGGCATCGACGCGGAGCCCCACGACGCACTACCGGACGGCTTGATCGGCGACATCGCGCGGCCGGAGGAGCTGGTGTGGCTGAGGCGGTTGCAGCTGAGCTTCCCCGAGGTTTGCTGGGATCGACTGCTGTTCAGCGCAAAGGAGTCCGTCTACAAGGCCTGGTTTCCACTCGCGAAAAGCTGGTTGGGATTTGAAGATGCGACGCTGACGGTGGATCCTCGCGCGGAAGTCTTCGCGGCTCGTCTGCTGGTGAGTGCTCCTGTCCTGGGGGATGGCTGTGTGACCGGGTTCCGGGGACGATGGCTGGTTCGCGACGGTCTGATCCTCACGGCGATAGCGGCGGTCGATACGGGTGGCGCCTACGGCATGCTTGCGCCCACGCCATGACCGCTCGACTCGACCCACAGGCACAGGCGCTGCTCGAAGTGATGCATGCCTCGGGCGCTGCCCAGCCGTACACGTTGTCGGTCGGGGAGGCACGCGAGCGGATGCGGGCCGCACTGGTCACAAGGGGCGATCCGATCGCGCTTCACAGCGTGCGGGACATCTTGCTGCCCACGCCGAGTGGGTCGCTTACCATGCGCCTTTACCGTCCCAGCGACGGCGCGCTCGCGCCGGCGCTGTTCCTGCACGGCGGCGGATGGACGCTCAACGACCTCGACACCCACGACCGGCTGTGTCGCAGGATCGCGCGGCGCTCCGGCTGCCTGCTGGCGGCGCTCCACTACCGCCGGGCGCCGGAGCATCGACATCCGGCCGCGCTCGAAGACGCACAGCTGGCGTATCGCTGGTTGCGGGAGAACGCGGCTCGCATCGGAGGAGATCCTTCGAGCGTGACGCTCGTGGGCGAAAGCTCGGGGGCGACCACCGTAGCCTGCCTCGCCCTGCTGCTGCGCGATCTCGGCGCGCCGCCGCCGGCCTACCAGATCCTGGCCTATCCGGTGACCGGCATGTACGAGGACTGGCCCTCCTACGAGGAGCGCGCAACCGGCTACACGCTCGATTTGGAGCTCGCCCGCTGGGGTATGCGCAACTACGTGCCCGTCGGAGGAGACCTCAGGGATCCTTATCTGCTGCCTTTGGCGGCCTCCGACCTGAGCGACCTTCCGCCGGCGCTGATCATGACCGCCGAGTTCGACCCTCTGCGCGACGAGGGGATCGCGTACGCGCAGAGGTTGAAGGCCGCCGGGGTCGCGGTGGAGCACATCCACGCCGCGGATCAGATGCACGGCTTCCTGTTGGTGGATCGCGCAGTGGCAAAAGCCGGTGGCCTGATCGATCGCCTGGCCGATGCTCTGGCCGCTCGTGCGGCGGCTCGGTCCGTCGCGGGGACGCTCGGCGGTTAGGACTCGGACGCGGCTGCTGGAGGCCCTCCGCTTACGGCGTCCTGATGGCTGCCTCGGCGCTTTGCACGGTGACCCGTCTTGCGGATCTTCCGCGGCGGCAGCCGGTCTTGGCTCAGCTTGATGTCGATGAAGTCGTTGGCCTGCTCGGGTCCGAGAAACGGGGCGAGCACCAGATAGACGGTGTGCGGAGTCAGGCGCGGCAGCAACTCGAGCCGACGTGCGCGGGCTTGGTCGTAGCAGAGCTCGAAGATCGTGGCTGAGATCGCGTCGAGGGTGATCGCTGGCGGGGGGCTGGATGTGCACCGATAGCCTTCGTGCACGAAGATGTTGAACGCGGCGCGGCTGTCCTCCACGCGCTGTATCGCCGGATTGCCGACCGCATGAGCCTCGACATACCCGATGTGGGCCACCACCGGATGAGTCGCGTTGAAGTGGGATTTCGCTCGCAAGCCTTCCCAAATCCGATCGGGCCAGCTGTCGCAGCTGAAGAAGGCGCGCGCGCACACGGCCATGGTCTGCTGGAAGCCGAGTTCGTGCGCCGCCAGGAAGGCCTGCTGCTTATCGTGGAAGTGAGCGTAGAAGGCGCGCCGGTCAACGCCGGCGATGGTCGTGATGTCGGCGATCGTGACGGCTGCATAGCCTTGGTGAGAGGCGGCCTGCGCGGTCGCGAACACGATGCGTTCGCGCTGATGGCGGGCGATCTCCGCGGTCGGCAGGCTGGGTCGTCCCCGTGGCAGGACCGGCGGTGGCTGTGGCGTCAGCTCTGAGACGTGGCGGGCCGAGCGCAGCGGATGGCATGGGGTGAGCGTACGCCAGCGGTGGCGGTCCGAAGGCCGATTGTAGCTCTCGATCCATTCGCCTATCTCCTCGGCGAGCTCGTCTGAGTTGTATTCATGGCGGCGCAGTCGTGGTGCGAGCAGTCCAAAGATGCCGCCCACGAGTGTTCTCGTCGGCAGATCCGGCGTGAGGGTTCGCGGCTCCGCCTGGGTCCGTGAGCGCTCGATGATCTGCTCGATGCGTCCTACCAAGCGATCGCGCTGGTCCAGTGCGCGGGGGCCCCCAGCCATCGTCTCGCTCATCAGGAACCTTGCGCTCTCAGGCTCGGTCTGGGCGAACAGGAGGAGCGCTCGGACGCCTGCCTGCACGGCGCTCTGCGCAGGCGCGGCGCTCACCGCGGCGCCGATCTGCTCGATCAGTTGCTCGGAGGTCTCCCGCTGGAGCGCCAAGAAGCAATCGTTCTTGTCGGCGAAGTACTCATAGAAGGTGGGTCTCGAGACGCCTGCATGGGCGATCACATGAGCCACGTTGGCCCCGGCATAGCCTCGTCGCACCGCGGCAAGCAGCATTCCCGCAAGCAGCCGCTCGCGCTGACTGTGCCTACGATCCTTCCTAGAGGTAGACATCGTGTTTATCGTCTCCGTAGATCGCTGGTGTCGACCGAAGCTCTTTGCCTGACTCGACTCTTCGGACTCGCTCGCAGCTTAATTCCTCGATGGACGTCGTGCGTCGAGGTGAGCATCTTGACATTCGTCCGGCATGCGGGATGCTCCGCACAATAACCCAACCGCAATCGTTTATGAGTGTGCTTCGACGGCTGGTAGGGGATTGGCGGTCCACCCGCGTTTTGAAGGCATGCCACTCGCGGGGCTCATAGCTGACGGATGTTCGGGCCCGATCCAGCGAGCCCTTGCTGGAATAGTTGACAACAGTGCCCTGTTCGTCTTAGGATCACTTCCCATGTTTCTGACTCATGTTTCTGACTCGCTTGCGGAGAGGCGCCTAGAGCCGCGGCCCTAACTGATCATGGGAACTGGGGAGAGGACTGGACGAGGCGTTTGCGCGGCGATAGCGGCTGGCGGGCCACTTTGTACGAGGCGTGCCGGGAGGAATGCGCTCGATGGGTGACGGCTCGGCGATCGCAGTCGTCGGGATGTCCTGTCGGGTGCCGCGCGCATCCGGTCCGGCCTCCTTCTGGGAGCTGTTGAGCAGCGGGTCGAGTGCGATCTCCCAAGCGTCGGACGAGCGCTGGTCCTTTGGCGAGAACTACGCGGGACTGAACCCGGTGGCTCGCTATGGCGGCTTCTTGGAGCACATAGATCGATTCGACTGCGCCTTCTTCGGCATCTCGCCCAAGGAGGCGGCTGCGATGGACCCCCAACAGCGCCTGATGCTCGAGCTGTGCTGGGAGGCCTGCGAGGACGCCATGGTCGTTCCCGCCGAGCTGAACAGCAGCCAGACCGGAGTATTCGTGGGTGCAATCTCCAGCGACTACCACGATCTGTTGTACGGACAGGGCCCCGATGCGGTGACGCGCCATGCCTTCACCGGGCTGCACCGGAGCATGATCGCCAACCGGGTCTCCTACGTGCTTGGCTTGCGGGGTCCCAGCCTAACCGTAGATACCGGCCAGTCCTCCTCGCTTGTGGCTGTACATCTGGCGTGTGAGAGCCTGCGTCGCGGCGAAGCCGATCTTGTGCTCGCGTGTGGCGTGCATCTGAACATCTCGCCCCGCAGCGCGCTGGCGGCAGACAGGTTCGGAGCTCTATCCCCGGACGGGCGCTGCTTCACGTTCGACGCCCGCGCCAACGGCTACGTTCGCGGCGAGGGCGGCGGTGTCGTCGTACTCAAGCGATTGCCCGACGCCACCACCGCTGGCGACCGCGTGTATTGCGTGATCCGCGGCAGCGCGGTCAACAACGACGGCGGCGGTGAGGGCCTCACCGCGCCGAATCAGCTCGCGCAGGAGGAGGTCCTGCGGCTGGCATACCGCAGGGCGGGCGTCAAGCGCCGCGATGTCCAATACGTGGAGTTGCACGGCACGGCGACCAAGCTCGGCGACCAGGTCGAGGGGGCGGCGCTCGGCGCCGTGCTCGGCGCCGGCAGACCCGCCCGCGCGCCGTTGGCGGTGGGCTCGGTCAAGACCAACGTCGGGCACCTCGAGGGCGCCGCGGGCATCGTCGGGCTGATCAAGACCGCGCTTGCGATCGAGCGCCGGGAGATTCCGCCGAGCCTCAACTTCAAGTCGCCCGGTCCAGACCTCCCGCTGGACGCACTGCGCCTGAGCGTGCAGCAGGCGCTTGGAGTGTGGCCGGACGTGGACAGGCCGCTGCTGGCAGGGGTCAGCTCGTTCGGCGTCGGTGGGACGAACTGCCACGTCGTGCTGGGCGAGCCGCCGGCGCGGGAATCGACCACACCAAAGCTTGGGCGAGGGGTCGTGGACGCGGCCAACGGTGCTCCGCTTGGCGCGGGTGTGCTCGCCTGGGTTCTGTCGGGTCGTGGGGATGCGGCCCTGCGCGCCCAGGCACGGCAGCTGGACGAGCATCTCGGCGCAGGCGGCGAGCTCGACGCGGCCGATGTCGCTTATTCGCTGGCCGTTGGGCGTACGGCGTTCGATCGCAGGGCGGTGATCCTTGGCGACGATCGCGAGGAGCTGCTGAGGGGTCTGGGCGTGCTGGCCAGGGAGGAGCCGGCGGGGCAGGTGGTCGAAGGGACAGGGGGTGGTGACGGGGAGGTTGTGTTCCTGTTTCCCGGTCAGGGTTCGCAGTGGGAGGGGATGGCGCTGGGACTGCTCGAGGGCTCGCCGGTTTTCGCGGAGCGGATGCACGCGTGTGCTGATGCGCTTGCTGAGTACGTGGATTGGTCGCTGCTGGATGTGCTGCGCCGTGAGGAGAATGCGCCCGAGCTGGACCGGATCGATGTCGTCCAGCCGGTTCTGTTCGCGGTGATGGTATCGCTTGCGGAGCTCTGGCGAGCCTGTGGTGTGCGACCAGTCGCGGTGGTGGGGCATTCTCAGGGGGAGATCGCCGCGGCGTGCGTGGCGGGCGCTCTGTCGCTGGAGGACGCGGCTCGTGTGGTCGCGTTGCGAAGCCGCATATTGCGGAACCTCGTTGGACATGGAGGAGTGCTGTCGATCGCAGCGTCGCTCGACTGGGTTGAGGAGCGCCTTCAGCGATGGGGCGGCAGGATCTCGGTTGGAGGGGTGAATGGGCCCCGTTCGGTAGGGGTCGTAGGCGATACGGAGGCGCTCTCGGAGCTGTTGGCGGAGTGTGTGAGCCAGGGAGTCCGTGTGCGCCAAGTTCCGGCGACGGTCGCATCGCACTCGCCTCAGGTCGATCCGCTGCGCGAGGAGCTGCTCGAGGCGCTCGCAGGCATCGCTCCGCGCGCGAGTGAAGTGGCCTTTCATTCGACGGTCACCGGTGGTTTGCTAAACACTGCCGAACTCGGCCCCGAGTACTGGTATCGCAACACGCGCGAACCAGTTCAGTTCGAACTCGCCGTGCGCGGCCTGCTCGGCAGTGCTCCCAGAGCCTTCGTGGAGGTCAGCCCGCATCCGGTGCTCATTGCCGCCACACAGGAAATCGCCGAGCAGCGCTCGGACGATGAGGAACATAGTTCCGGATTGGAGAAGGTGCCGGTCCTAGCCACGCTGCGCCGCCACGAGGGGGATACACGGCGGTTCCTGCATTCGCTTGCCGAGGCCTGGGTTGTCGGGATGGAGGTGGACTGGGGCGCCGTGACCGGTCATCAGAGCGCTCGGGCCGTGACACTGCCCACCTACCCGTTTCAACGCAAGCGCCACTGGCTGCGGGCCGCGAGTGATGCGCCGAGCAGAGTCGAGGCATCTCTCGATGTCATTCCGGGACAGTTTCCAGCTTCCCTCGGGGTCTCGCGCGCACCAGGGGATGATCGTCGGGAGACAACCTTCGATTTGGATCGGATCGCAGTGCCGGGCGAGGATGGCTCGGGCTCCACCGACCTGAGCGGGTCGCCGCTGGAAAGACGGTTGTCAAAGGCTCTCCCGGGCGAGCGCGAGCGGATCGTACTCGAAATGGTGCGTGCGCATGTGGCGATCGTGCTAGGTCACGAGTCCTCCGTCGCGGTCGAGATGGGGCGATCTTTCAAGGATTTGGGATTCGACTCTCGGGCGGTGTTGGAGCTGCGCAACCGCTTGAGAGATGCAACCGGTCTACGGCTTCCATCAACGCTCCTGTTTGACATTCCAACGCCCAAGGCGGTCGCCGGCTATTTGGCCGGTGAGCTATTGGGTGTCGGGCCGAGCGTGGGTGAGCTGAGCGGGCCTTCGGTAGTTGTTGTCTCGAGTAATGAGCCGACCGCGATCGTCGGGATGAGTTGTCGTTATCCGGGGGGTGTGTGCTCTCCGGAGGATTTGTGGGAGCTGGTGGTGGGCGGTCGTGACGCGATCTCTCCGTTCCCGGAGGATCGTGGCTGGGATCTGGAGGGGTTGTATGCCCCCGATCCGGATGTACCGGGTACGTGTTATGCGCATGAGGGCGGGTTTTTGAGTGATGCGGGCGATTTCGACGCGGCGTTCTTCGGGATTAGTCCGCGTGAGGCGCTTGCGATGGATCCGCAGCAGCGGCTTTTGCTGGAAGTGTCGTGGGAGGCTCTGGAAGACGCGGGTATCGATCCGCTCTCATTGCGGGGCAGCCAAACGGGCGTGTTCGCGGGAGTCACGGCGATGGATTTTGGTGCAGGCTTGTGGGCGGCGCCGCAAGGGCTCGAGAATCTCGCTGGTTACTGGTTGACGGGTAGCGCTGGGAGCGTCGCTTCGGGTCGGGTCTCATATGTGCTTGGCTTGGAGGGCCCTGCGGTGTCGGTGGACACGGCGTGTTCGTCTTCGCTGGTGGCTTTGCATTTGGCCTGCCAGGCCTTGCGTGCTGGTGAGTGCTCGATGGCGCTCGCGGGTGGCGTGACGGTTTTGGACACGCCGGGTTTGTTCGTTCAGTTCAGTGGGCAGCGTGGTCTCGCGTATGATGGGCGTTGTAAGTCCTTCTCCGAGGCTGCCGACGGTGTCGGTTGGGGCGAGGGCGTCGGCGTGCTCGTGTTGGAGCGTCTCTCCGACGCAGAGCGCCATGGTCATCCGGTGCTTGCGCTGGTTGGGGGCAGCGCGACGAACCAGGACGGCGCCAGCAACGGGTTGACCGCCCCCAACGGCCCCTCTCAACAGCGAGTGATCCGCCAGGCACTTGCCCAAGCGGGACTGTCCCCAGGACAGGTTGACGCGGTCGAGGCGCACGGCACCGGCACCACGCTCGGCGACCCGATCGAGGCCAATGCGCTGCTTGCGACCTACGGTCAGCGGCGCAGTCCCGAGGACCCGCTGTGGCTTGCTTCGGTCAAGTCGAACATCGGACACACGGTCGCGGCCGCTGGGGTGGCGGGTGTGATTAAGATGGTGATGGCGATGCGACACGGCGTGCTGCCCCGCACACTGCACGTTGACGAGCCATCCACCAAGGTCGATTGGTCCAGCGGCGCCGTTGCGTTGCTCACCGAGGAGCGGCAGTGGCAGCGCAACGGTGAGCCTCGGCGTGCTGGCGTCTCCTCGTTTGGGATCAGTGGCACCAACGCGCACGTGATTCTCGAGGACGCGCCGCTCGTCGAACGGTCTGGTGGCGAGAGGACGGATGACGCAGGCGGGGCTGTGGAGTTGGAGGGGCATGTCGGGAGCGTTGTTCCGTGGGTGTTGTCGGGTCGTGGGTTGGGTGGTTTGCGGGGGCAGGCCGGTCGGCTACGTGGGTTTTTGGTTGGCGGCGATGGTGGTGGGTTGGAAGTTGCTGATGTCGGTTTGTCGTTGGCTGGGCGTGGTGTGTTTGACGATCGTGCGGTGGTTTTGGGCGGGAGTCGTGAGGTTTTGTTGGATGGGTTGAGTGCGCTTGAGGTTGGCGAGCGTTCGGTGGAGGTGGTTGAGGGTGTTGGCCGTGGTGGTGGCGTCGCTTTTTTGTTTACGGGTCAGGGTGCTCAGCGGGTGGGGATGGGTCGTGGGTTGTATGAGCGTTTCCCGGTGTTCAGGGATGCGTTCGATGGTGTGTGCGGGTTGTTGGATGAGCATTTGGGTTGCTCGTCGCGGGATGTTGTGTTCGGGGCGGATGGGGTTGCATCTGGTTTGTTGGATGAGACGTTGTTCACTCAGACAGGGTTGTTCGCTGTCGAGGTGGCATTGTTTCGGTTGGTCGAGAGTTTGGGTGTGAGGCCGGATTACGTGATCGGTCATTCGGTCGGAGAGTTGGTCGCGGCGCATGTTGCTGGTGTGCTCTCGCTTGAGGATGCGTGCACGTTGGTCGCGGTGAGGGGTCGTTTGATGGGCAGTTTGCCTGAGGGTGGCGCGATGCTGGCGGTGCAGGCTTCTGAGAGCGAGGTCATGGAATCGCTTGCTGGTCGCGATGGTCGTGTCGCTCTGGCGGCGGTGAACGCTCCTGGGTCGGTTGTGCTCTCTGGTGATGAGGATGGGGTTTTGGAGTTGGAGGGTTGCTGGCGTGAGAGGGGGCGCATGGTCAAGCGTCTGGTGGTCTCTCACGCATTTCATTCGCCGCGAATGGATGCGATGTTGGAGGAGTTCGCGAGTACCGCTGAGGGGTTGTCTTTCTCTGAGCCTGTTATTCCGTTGGTCTCGAATTTGACCGGTGAGCTGGCCGTCGCCGGCGAGGTTTGCTCGGCGGAGTATTGGGTGCGCCACGCGAGGGAGACGGTGCGGTTCGCCGACGGAGTACGCGCTCTCCTCCAGCGAGACGTCACGAGTTTCCTGGAGCTGGGCCCCGACGGTGTGCTCAGCGCGATGGTGGGGGACTGCCTGGAAGACGAAGAGGAAAGAGATGGGGACAGGCTGGACGCACAGCAACAGACCGGCGAGGTGGGTCCCGAAGAGAACGAGGGTGTCTTGATAGTGCCAGCCTCGCGAGCCGATCGCGAGGAAGACCGAACCCTCCTCAGCGCGCTGGCGCGAGTGTGGGTGAAGGGCGCCGATGTCGAGTGGGCGAGCGTGTTCGAGGCAACCGGCGCGAAACGAGTCGGCCTGCCTCCCTACGCATTCCAACGCCAACGCTACTGGCTCCAAACACCAGCGACCACAGGCAATCCCACCACAATCGGCCTAACACCAACACAGCACCCGCTGCTGGCGGCCAGTGTGGGCCTCGCTGAGGGGGGAGGCCGACTGCTCACCGGTCAGATCTCGCTGCAGTCCCAGCCCTGGCTGGCCGATCACGTGGTGGGAGGGCGCGCGCTGCTGCCCGGAACCGCGTTTCTGGAGCTAGCGTTGCGCGCGGCGGGCGAGGTCGGGTGCGATCGAGTGGAGGAGCTGGTGCAGCAGGCACCCTTGCTTGTACCTGAGCAAGGCGCGCTGCGGCTGCAGGTATCCGTAGGCGAGCCCGATGACTCGGGGCGTCGCTCGATAGCGATCTATTCACACCCTGACCGCACGCCGGATGGCGCCGAGGAGGCCTGGACGCGCCACGCCGAAGGAGTGCTCGCTCGGGGTGAGGCAGCGCATCCGCGTCAGCTGGAAGAGTGGCCGCCGGCCGGAGCGACCACCGTGGAGATAGCGGGCCTGTACCGGGCCATGGCCGAGCTGGGCTTGGGGTACGGGCCGGCGTTCCAAGGTCTGCGCGCCGTCTGGCGTCGGGGGGAGGATGTGTTTGCCGAGGTATCCCTGCCGGCGGAGCGAGAAAGCGCAGAGCACGGTTTCTTGGTGCATCCGGCCCTGCTCGACGCGGCGTTGCACGCTCTGGGAGCGGAGGCGATCGGCGATGGCGAGGACCGGGCGAGGGTGCCGTTCGCCTGGAGCGGGGTGAACCTCCATGCCGTGGGCGCCACCACGTTGCGGGTGCGCCTCTCGCCGGCCGCAGAGGAGACGATCTCAATCTTTGCCGCGGATCCGGCGGGTGTGCCCGTGGCGAGTATCGAGTCGCTCGCCTTGCGGGCGATCTCCGCCGAGCAGTTCGGTGAGACCCAGGGTGTGGATGCGAGCTCGCTGCACGAGTTGGCGTGGGTTGAGCTTGCGGTGACGCCGGCTCTGAGCGATGCCTTCGGCGAGCTGGTTGTGCTCGGCAGGGAGCGTGGAGAGGCGCCGGCGCTGCCGGCCGATCGTGTGCTGGCGGACCTCGCGTCGTTGCGCCATGCGGTGGAGGAGGGTCTTGCGGTCCCCGAGTTCGTGCTGGTCGACTGCGTTCAAGACGGCGAGGCGGCACCGGGGAGCGTTCACGCGCGCGTGCTGGAGATCTTGGAGCTACTGCAGCTGTGGTTGGCGGACGAGCGGTTCGCCGAGAGCAAGTTGGCGGTCGTGACCGGCGGCGCCGTGGCCGTGGGTCCACCCGAAGGGGCGCTCGACCTTGCCGGTGGCGCTGTCTGGGGTCTGGTGTGCTCTGCCCAGGCGGAGAATCCGGGACGCCTCCTGTTGCTCGACACCGACGGCGAGCCGGCTTCCATGGAGGCCTTGCCCAGTGCTTTGGCGTGTGGGGAAGATCGCATGGCTCTCCGTCGGGGCGCTGTTTGGATTCCGCGACTCGTGCGCGCGAATGCACCAGCCGGGCGGTTGAGCGTCCCCGTCTCGGGCGGTGAATGGCGCTTGCACGCAGGCGCCGAGGGCAGTCTCGCGGATCTGTCGTTGATCGCGGCGAGCGAGCCGAGACGGGATCTTGGACCCGAGGAGGTCCGCGTGGGGGTTCGCGCGGCGGGCCTGAACTTCCGTGACGTGCTGATCGCGCTCGGCGTCTATCCGGAGCGGGCGAGCATTGGTGGGGAGGGGGCGGGCGTCGTCCTGGAGGTCGGCTCCTCGGTGCGCGAGCTGCGGCCGGGCGATCGCGTCATGGGGCTGCTCGACGATGCGTTTGGCCCCGTCGCGGTGGGTGACCGTCGCCTGCTTGTCGGGTTGCCCGACGGCTGGTCATTCGCCGAAGGCGCGTCGGTCCCGATCGTGTTCCTCACGGCCTACTATGCGCTGCTGGACCTCGCGTCCGTCAAACGGGGGGAGCGGCTGCTGGTGCACGCCGGCACGGGCGGTGTCGGGATGGCCGCCATCCAATTGGCGACCCATCTCGGCGCGGAGGTGTTCGCTACCGCGAGCCCGGGCAAGTGGGGTGCTCTGCGCGAGATGGGCTTGGAGGAGGATCACATCGCCTCTTCTCGTGACTTGGAGTTCGCGCAGCGGTTTACGCAGGCGACCGGCGGCGGCGGGATGGATATCGTGCTCGATTGCCTGGCGGGCGAGTTCGTGGATGCTTCGCTCGGACTGTTGGCTGAGGGTGGGCGCTTCGTGGAGATGGGCAAGGCCGATGTTCGCGAAGCGGCCGAGGTCGCGAGCGCCCACCCGGGTGTGTCCTACCGGGCCTTTGACCTATTGGAGGCCGGTCCCGAGCGTCTCCAGGAGATGTTTGGCGAGTTGCTGGCTCTGTTCGAGAGCGGCGCCGCGCGGCCGCTGCCCGTTACCGCCTGGGATGTGCGCCACGCACCCGAGGCGTTTCGCTTCATGAGCCAGGCGCGGCACGTCGGCAAGAACGTCCTGACGCTGCCCGCGGCGATCGATTCGCGGGGCACCGTTTTGATAACGGGAGGAACCGGCGGTCTCGGTGGGCTGGTCGCAGAGCACATGGCCTCGCGGCACGGTGCGCGTCATCTGCTGCTAGCCAGTCGCGGGGGGTTGGAGTCCGAGGGCGCCAAAGAGCTTCAACAGCGACTCGCGGGTCTGGGGGCAGAGGTGGAGATCGCCGCCTGCGATGTGAGTGACAGAGCACAGGTCGAAAGGCTGCTGGAGAGGATCGGGCCAGAGCGTCCCTTGAGCGCGGTGGTGCACGCCGCCGGAGTGCTCGATGACGGCACGATCGAGTCGCTGAGCGCCGAGCGCGTCAGCAACGTGATCTCCCCCAAGGTCAACGGCGCCTGGAATCTGCACGAGCTGACGCGCGATCTCGATTTGGGCGCGTTTGTCATGTTCTCGTCGATTGCCGGTTCGCTGGGCAGTCCCGGCCAGGCCAGCTATGCGGCTGCCAACGCGTTCCTCGACGGGCTGGCCAGCCAACGTCATGCCCAGGGACTGCCGGCCGTGTCGCTGGCATGGGGGCCATGGCGGCAGGTGGGCGGCATGGCGGACCGCCTGGACGAGCGCGACCGCGCGCGCATCGGCAGGTCGGGCATGGTCGGGCTCTCGGCCGAACAGGGTCTTTCGCTCTTCGATCGCGGGCTCGATCTCGGCGAGGCCCTTGCGATCCCCGTGAGGTTCGACAGCGCTTCGCTGAGACGCCAGGTCGCGCGGGGGACGCTGCCCGGACTGCTGCGAGGGATCGTGCGCGACGTCCCGCGACGTGTCGGCTCCCCGAGTGGGTCGCTTGCCGAGCGCCTCAGCGGGGTGGCGGGAGGCGAGCGCGAGCGGATCGTGCTCGAGCTCGTGTGCGCTCACACGGCTGCCGTGCTCGGCCACGCGAGCTCGGCGGCGGTCGAGCCCACGCGAGTGTTCAAGGACCTTGGCCTCGATTCGCTCGCGGGCGTCGAGCTGCGCAACCGTCTCGCCGTCGAGACCGGTTTGCGCCTGTCCGCGTCGATGGTCTTCGACCATCCCACGCCGCTTGCCCTGGCTCGGTTCGTGCTCGAGCGGGCAGCCGGATCGCCGTCCGCCGCACGCCGCAGGAACGCCACGCCGCGAGCTGTCACGCAGGAGCCGGTCGCGATCGTAGGGATGAGCTGTCGCTATCCCGGTGGCGTCGACTCCCCCGAGGAGCTGTGGGAGCTGGTCGCCACGGGAATCGATGCGATCTCTGAGTTTCCAGCCGATCGCGGTTGGGATCTGGAGAGGCTGTTGGACTCCGACCCTGACGCTACGGGCACGTCCTATGCGCGTGAGGGGGGATTTCTCTACGATGCCGCGGACTTCGACGCGGAGTTCTTCGGTATCAGCCCGCGTGAGGCGCTGGCGATGGATCCTCAGCAGCGGCTTCTACTCGAAGCCTCGTGGGAGGCCTTGGAGGATGGTGGGCTCGACCCGCTCTCCCTGCGGGCGAGCGACACGGGAGTGTTCGCGGGGATGGTGTCCTCCGAGTACGGGGCCGACCCCCGGTCGTGGGAGAAGCTCGAGGGCTACCGCCTGACAGGCAGGATCGCGAGCGCGGCATCGGGCCGGGTCGCCTACACCCTTGGCTTGGAGGGACCGGCGGTCTCGGTGGATACGGCGTGCTCCTCTTCGCTGGTGGCGGCGCACATGGCCTGTCAATCGTTGCGGGCTGGTGAGTGCTCGCTGGCGTTGGCCGGCGGCGTCGCGATCTCCTCGACGCCCGAGCTGTACATCGAGTTCAGCCGACAGCACGGACTCGCACCGGACGGGCGATGCAAGCCCTTCGCCAATGCAGCGGACGGCACCGCCTGGGGCGAGGGCGTTGGCATGCTTGTGCTGGAGCGACTCTCCGATGCGCAACGCCGCGGTCATCGCGTACTAGCGTTGGTATCCGGCAGCGCGATCAACCAGGATGGCGCTAGCAACGGTTTGACGGCGCCCAACGGTCCCTCCCAGCAACGGGTGATCGACCAGGCGCTCGCGAACGCTCGACTCTCACCAGCTCAAATTGACGCGGTCGAGGCGCACGGAACCGGCACGACGCTCGGCGACCCGATTGAGGCACAAGCTCTGATCGCGACCTACGGCCGCGAGCGCCAAACCGGTGAATCGCTTTGGCTCGGCTCGATCAAGTCGAACATCGGTCACACGGCCGCCGCCTCGGGTGTCGCCGGGGTCATCAAGATGGTGATGGCGATGCGGCACGGACTGTTGCCGAGCACGCTGCACGTCAACGAGCCCTCGCGCGAGGTGGATTGGTCAAGCGGCGCGGTCTCGTTGTTGACAGAGCAACAGCAATGGGAGCGTAACGGCGAGCCCAGGCGCGCGGGCATCTCTTCGTTTGGCATCAGCGGCACCAACGCGCACATGATTATCGAGGAAGCCGTTGCGACGGACGAGTTCGTCGTCCCCCGCGATCCCGGCGCGGGCTCAGGTCGCGAACGGCTCGCGCGCAAATTGGGGAGTGGGCATCCGGGAGAGGCCGGGTTGTGCGTGCTCGCCGGCGATGTCATCGCTGGGGTGACGCCGTGGGTTGTGTCGGGTCGTGGTGAGTCGGCTTTGTGTGGTCAGGCTCGTCGGTTGCGGGCGGCTGTTGTGGACGGCCTGGATGGCACGGTTGGGGATGTTGGGTTTTCTCTCACGAGCCGTGCGAAGTTGCCGAATCGCGCGGTGTTGTTGGGCGGGGATCGCGAGGGTTTGTTGGGGGGTCTGGAGGCGTTGGGGCGGGGTGAGGCGCTGGATGGTGTGGCGTGTGGCGTGGCAAGGGATGGCGATGAGGTTGTGTTCTTGTTTCCTGGGCAGGGTTCGCAGTGGGAGGGGATGGCGCTTGAGTTGTTGGATCGTTCGCCGCTGTTTGCCCAGCGCATGGCGGAATGCGGGGATGCGTTGGCGCCGTTCGTCGATTGGTCTCCTATAGATGTGTTGCGGGGTGTCGAGGGCGCGCCGAGTTTGGATCGTGTTGATGTTGTGCAGCCGATGTTGTTC
This sequence comes from uncultured Solirubrobacterales bacterium, assembly GCA_963723175.1. Taxonomy (GTDB): domain Bacteria; phylum Actinomycetota; class Thermoleophilia; order Solirubrobacterales; family Solirubrobacteraceae; genus Palsa-744. The sequence continues at coordinate 689,767 of CAVRPO010000008.1, forward strand.
GCGACGATGGTGTCGTTGGCGGCGTTGTGGCGTGCTTGTGGTGTGCATCCGGATGTCGTGGTGGGTCATTCTCAGGGTGAGATCGCGGCTGCTTGTGTGGCTGGTGGGCTTTCGTTGGCTGACGCGGCGCGTGTCGTTGCGCTTCGCGCTCGCGCGCTTGGACGGGTGGCTGGTTTGGGTGGGATGGTTTCTGTCGCGCTCACCGCGCCGGAGCTGGGTTCGCGGTTGGAGCGGTGGGGAGATCGGGTCTCGCTCGCGGCGGTGAACGGTCCTCGCTCGATGGTCGTATCGGGCGATCGCGAGGCGCTTGATGAGTTGCTCGCTGAGTGCGAGGTCGAGGGCGTGAGGGCTCGGCGGATACCGGTCGATTATGCGGCGCACTCGCCTCAGGTCGATGCCGTGCGTGAGGAGTTGCTTGAGGGTCTTGCCCCGATCGCGCCGCGCTCCTGTGAGGTTCCCTTCTTCTCGACTGTGCTGGGCGAGCAGATCGATACTGTGCGCCTCGACGCGGATTACTGGTTTCGCAATCTGCGCGAGACAGTGCATTTCGAGCGGACGGTCCGTGTGTTGCTCGAGCGGCGTAAACCCGCGTTCCTTGAGATCAGTCCGCACCCGGTGCTCACCGTGGGTGTGCAAGAGACCGTCGACGCGGTAGCGGAGCAGCGCGAGGTTGTCGTGGCTGGGTCGCTGAGGCGTGGCGATGGAGGTCCTGAGCGCTTCCTGCGCTCGCTCGCCGACGTATTCGTGCGTGGCGTGGACGTCGATTGGACCAAGGTCTTCGAGGGTTCTGGTGGGCGGATGGTCGCGTTGCCGACCTATGCGTTCCAGCGCGATCGCTATTGGCTTGATTCGCTCGCGCGGGGGATGGGCGACCTCTCGGCTGCTGGGCTTGGGTCGGCTGAGCATCCGTTGCTGGGCGCAGCGGTAGCTGTGGCTGGGAGCAATGAGCTGCTGTTCACCGGGCGTTTGTCCCTGCAAACCCACGCTTGGCTTGCCGATCACGTGGTGATGGACCGTGTGGTGCTGCCCGGTACCGCGCTGCTAGAGCTCGTCCTGCGCGCGGCCGGCGAGGTCGAATGCGGGTGTGTGCAGGAGTTGACGTTGCAAGCACCGTTGGTGCTGCCCCGCGAGGGCGCGGTGCAACTACAGGTAAAGGTCGGTGAGCCCGACGAGAGCGGCTGTCGGCCCGTAGCGGTGTTCGCACGCGAGGAGGACACACAGGAGGAGGGGCTCGCCCAAGCGCAGTGGACGTGTCACGCGCAGGGCTCGCTAGCGTCCGAGGACTCGGCGTCCCAGGCGGCGGCGGCGGCGGCGCAGGCCCTCGCTCCCCCCACAGCCGAGTGGCCCCCCGCAGGCGCAGTCTCGCTAGGGCTCGACGATCTATACGAGTCTCTGGCGGAGCTGGGCTTGGAATACGGCCCGGCGTTTCGAGGGTTGCGCGCCGCATGGCGCGTCGGGAACGAGCTATTCGCGGAGGTGCTCTCCTCCGAGGAGCAGCAGAATGAGGCCCACGGCTTCTTGGTGCATCCGGCGTTGCTCGACGCGTCGCTCCACGCTTTGACGGTGGACTCGACTCCTGGCGTTAAAGACGGGCCGAGGGTCCCCTTCTCTTGGAGTGGTGTGAGCTTGCGTGCGGTCGGCGCTTCTGTGTTGCGGGTATGTCTTTCGCCTGTCGGGGTGGACGCGGCCTCCCTGACGGTGCTCGATGGGCATGGTGCGTTGGTGTTGAGCGTCGATTCGCTTGTGCTGCGAGCGATGTCGGCTGAGCAGTTGCAGGGTTTGGATGGCGGTGGGCCGGATTCGTTGTACGGGATCGAATGGGTCGAGGTTGGGTCCGTCCCGGACGTGTGTGGTATGTCGGATGAGTTGGTGGTTCTTGGTCTCGAGGACGGAGAGCTCGCGAGGTGGCTCCCGGATGTCAGTGTGATACGTGATGTGGCGTCGTTGCGGTCGGCTGTTGAGGGCGGGCGGCCCGTTCCAGGGGTCGTGCTAGTCAACTGTGCCGAATGTTGGGGTAGCGCCCCCGCTGGTGTGGACGGCGGTGTGCCTTCTGGTGTACACGCGTCTGTGCTTGGTGTGTTGGGTTGGTTGCAGGAATGGTTGGCGGATGAGCGGTTCGTTGGTTGTCGCTTGGTGATAGTGACTTGCGGTGCGGTGGCGGCGCGTGCGGGAGAGAAGATGGCCGATCTCGCGGGTGGCGCGGTGTGGGGGTTGGTGCGCTCGGCGCAGTCGGAGAATCCCGGGCGTTTCGTTCTGCTTGACACTGACGTAAACGCGTCTCAGGGCTTAGTGGAGGCTCTGCCTGTGGTGCTGGGGTGTGGGGAGGATCGGGTTGCGGTGCGGGGTGATGGTGTCTTGGTTCCGCGGCTCGTGCGGGCTGGTTCTGATGGGTCCGGGTTGACGGTGCCGGCTGGGGTTTCGGAGTGGTGTTTGCGGGACGGCGAGGGTGGCAGTCTGGACGATCTGTCGCTTGTTGCGGCCGCCGAGCCGGGCAGGGTTTTGGGTGAGGGTGAGGTTCGTGTTGGGGTGCGTGCCGCTGGTTTGAATTTCCGTGATGTGTTGGTGGCCCTCGGTGTGGTGAATCTCGATGCGCATCCGGGTAGTGGGGGCGTGGGTGGTGAGGGTGCGGGTGTTGTGTTGGGGGTGGGGCCGGGTGTTGTTGGGTTTCAGTTGGGCGATCGTGTGATGGGTTTGTTCGATGGCGCGTTTGGGCCGGTTGCGGTGGCCGATCAGCGATTGCTTGCGGGGGTGCCCGATGGTTGGTCGTTTGCGCAGGCCGCGTCGGTCCCGATCGCGTTTCTCACGGCGTATTACGCGCTGGTGGATCTCGCGGGTGTGCGGGAAGGCGAACGGCTTTTGGTGCACGCGGGGGCGGGTGGGGTTGGTATGGCGGCTATCCAGTTGGCGCGTCATCTCGGTGTTGAGGTATTTGCGACAGCGAGTACGGGTAAGTGGGATGTTTTGCGGGGTATGGGGTTGGATGAGGATCGCATCGCGTCCTCGCGCGATCTGGGATTCGCGCACCGGTTCCTTGATGTGAGCGATGGGCAGGGTATGGATGTCGTGCTCGATTGTTTGGCTGGTGAGTTCGTCAACGCGTCGCTTGGGTTGTTGGGAGACGGTGGTCGGTTCATAGAGATGGGCAAGACCGATATTCGCGATCCAGTGGAGGTCGCGAGCGCTCATCCGGGTGTGTTGTATCGGGCGTTTGATTTGTTCGAGGCTGGTCCTGAGCGTATTCGGGAGATGCTCGGCGAGTTGTTGGCGCCCTTCGAGCGGGGTGTGCTGCGCGCGTTGCCGGTAACTGGTTGGGATGTCCGTAGTGCTCGCGAGGCGTTCCGTTTCATGAGTCAGGCGCGGCATGTCGGTAAGAACGTCTTGACAATGCCCGCGCGGATCGATCCGTCGAGGACCGTGCTTATTACTGGAGGCACTGGTGGTCTCGGTGGGGTGCTCGCCGAGCATCTCGTGTCGGCATACGGTGTCCGTCATTTGCTGTTGACCAGTCGGCGGGGGTTGAGGTCTGAGGGGGCTGGTGAGTTGTTGGAGCGACTCGCTGGGTTGGGAGCCGAGGTAGAGATCCTCGCGTGCGATGTGAGCGATAAGGCTCAGGTGAAGAGGATGCTCGACGAGGGGATCGACCAGGATCATCCCCTGGGCACGGTTGTGCATGCCGCGGGTGTTCTTGACGATGGTTTGCTTGGGTCTTTGACGGCGGAGCGTGTGAGTAGTGTGCTCTCCCCAAAGGTGGATGGGGCTTGGAATCTTCACGAATTGACTCGCGATCTCGATTTGCAGGCGTTCGTGTTGTTCTCGTCCCTCGCGGGCTCGTTGGGGAGTCCTGGACAGGCCAGTTACGCCGCGGCGAACTCTTTCCTTGACGCGTTGGCCGCGCACCGCCGCGGGCAGGGCCTGCCGGCCGTCTCGCTGGCCTGGGGTCCGTGGGCGCAGGTCGGTGGGATGGTGGATCGTTTGAGCGCTGTCGATAGTGCTCGCCTCGAGAGCTCGGGCATGGTGAGCCTCTCGGCTGAGCAGGGCATGGAGCTCTTTGATGCCGCGCACGATCTCGGCGAGGCGCTCGTTGCGGCTGTAAAGCTCGACAAGCGAGCGCTCAAGAGCCAAGTGCTCGCTGGGACACTCCCGGATTTGCTGCGAGCGCTGGCACGTGTGCCCACGCGTCGCGCGGGCACCGTGGAAGGCTCGCTAGCCGAGCGTCTATCGGGTCTTGCGCGGAGCGAGTGCGAGAGGATCGTGCTCGAGCTCGTGCGTACGCACGCGGCCGCGGTACTGGGCTACGCCTCGTTCGAGGCGATCGCCCCGACACGGGTGTTCAAGGACCTCGGGTTCGATTCGCTCGCGGGAGTGGAGTTGCGCAATCGTCTCGCTCGCGAGACTGGTTTGCGCCTGCCTGTATCGCTGGTCTTCGACCGCCCCACGCCTGTTGCCCTGGCCGGATTTCTGTTGGACAACATCCTTGGAGAACCGCGGGGCGTACGCACCCCGGCGACGGTGTCGCAAAGAGCGACGGACGAGCCGGTCGCGATCGTGGGTATGGGTTGTCGTTATCCGGGTGGTGCGAGCTCGCCGGGGGAGTTGTGGGAGGTTCTTGCTGCGGGTGTCGATGCGATCTCGGAGTTCCCAGACGATCGGGGTTGGGATTTGGAGAGGTTGTATGACCCCGATCCCGATCGTCCGGGGACGAGTTATGTGTGTGCTGGTGGGTTCCTTGACGATGCTGGAGAGTTCGACGCGGAGTTCTTCGGGATCAGCCCGCGCGAGGCTTTGGCGATGGATCCTCAACAAAGGCTTTTGCTGGAAGTGTGTTGGGAGGCTTTGGAGGACGGTGGGGTGGATCCATCCTCGCTGCGGGGGAGTCAGGCAGGTGTGTTCGCGGGGATGACGTTCTCCGAATACGGGGTCGACTCCAAGGGGTGGGAGAGCCTTGAGGGTTATCGTTTGACGGGCAGGATCGCGAGCGCGGCGTCGGGCAGGATCGCGTACACCCTTGGCCTTGAGGGGCCGGCTGTCTCGGTGGACACAGCGTGCTCTTCCTCGTTGGTCGCGCTGCACCTCGCGTGCCAGTCGTTGCGTGGGGGTGAGTGCTCGCTCGCGTTGGTCGGCGGCGCGACGGTGCTCTCAACGCCCGAGTTGTATATCGAGTTCAGTCGCCAGCGCGGGCTCGCTCCGGATGGGCGTTGCAAGGCCTTCGCGGATGCCGCGGACGGTACATGCTGGGGCGAGGGTGTTGGTGTACTCGTGCTCGAGCGACTGCAGAGCGCCCGCGAAAATGGTCACCGCGTGCTCGCGCTTGTCAGCGGTAGCGCGATCAATCAGGATGGTGCGAGTAATGGGTTGGCGGCTCCGAATGGTCCTTCTCAGGAGCGGGTGATTTTGCAGGCTTTGGCTAATGCTGGGCTTTCGCCTGTTCAGGTGGATGTGGTTGAGGCGCATGGTACTGGTACGACGCTTGGTGATCCGATTGAGGCGCAGGCGTTGTTGGCGACTTATGGTCAGGGGCGTGCTGAGGGTCGTCCATTGTGGCTTGGTTCGATCAAGTCGAATATCGGGCATACGGTCGCCGCGTCGGGTGTTGCTGGTGTGATCAAGATGGTGATGGCTATGCGTCACGGTGTGTTGCCGCGTACGTTGCATGTGGATGAGCCTTCGGGAGAGGTTGATTGGTCGAGTGGTTCGGTGTCGTTGCTGACCGAGCAACGTGAGTGGGAGCGTAATGGTGAGCCCCGGCGTGCGGGCGTCTCCTCGTTTGGGATCAGTGGCACCAACGCGCACACGATCATCGAAGAAGCACCGCCGGTCGAGAGCGCATCGACATCGGATGAGCCGAGCGGTGGTCCCGACGACGTCCTGCGAGGGGATGCGATTTTTGGGGTTGGTGTGGTTGCTGGGGTGACGCCGTGGGTTGTGTCGGGTCGTGGTGAGTCGGCTTTGTGTGGTCAGGCTCGTCGGTTGCGGGCGGCTGTTGTGGACGGCCTGGATGGCACGGTTGGGGATGTTGGGTTTTCTCTCACGAGCCGTGCGAAGTTGCCGAATCGCGCGGTGTTGTTGGGCGGGGATCGCGAGGGTTTGTTGGGGGGTCTGGAGGCGTTGGGGCGGGGTGAGGCGCTGGATGGTGTGGCGTGTGGCGTGGCAAGGGATGGCGATGAGGTTGTGTTCTTGTTTCCTGGGCAGGGTTCGCAGTGGGAGGGGATGGCGCTTGAGTTGTTGGATCGTTCGCCGCTGTTTGCCCAGCGCATGGCGGAATGCGGGGATGCGTTGGCGCCGTTCGTCGATTGGTCTCCTATAGATGTGTTGCGGGGTGTCGAGGGCGCGCCGAGTTTGGATCGTGTTGATGTTGTGCAGCCGATGTTGTTCGCGACGATGGTGTCGTTGGCGGCGTTGTGGCGTGCTTGTGGTGTGCATCCGGATGTCGTGGTGGGTCATTCTCAGGGTGAGATCGCGGCTGCTTGTGTGGCTGGTGGGCTTTCGTTGGCTGACGCGGCGCGTGTCGTTGCGCTTCGCGCTCGCGCGCTTGGACGGGTGGCTGGTTTGGGTGGGATGGTTTCTGTCGCGCTCACCGCGCCGGAGCTGGGTTCGCGGTTGGAGCGGTGGGGAGATCGGGTCTCGCTCGCGGCGGTGAACGGTCCTCGCTCGATGGTCGTATCGGGCGATCGCGAGGCGCTTGATGAGTTGCTCGCTGAGTGCGAGGTCGAGGGCGTGAGGGCTCGGCGGATACCGGTCGATTATGCGGCGCACTCGCCTCAGGTCGATGCCGTGCGTGAGGAGTTGCTTGAGGGTCTTGCCCCGATCGCGCCGCGCTCCTGTGAGGTTCCCTTCTTCTCGACTGTGCTGGGCGAGCAGATCGATACTGTGCGCCTCGACGCGGATTACTGGTTTCGCAATCTGCGCGAGACAGTGCATTTCGAGCGGACGGTCCGTGTGTTGCTCGAGCGGCGTAAACCCGCGTTCCTTGAGATCAGTCCGCACCCGGTGCTCACCGTGGGTGTGCAAGAGACCGTCAACGCGGTAGCGGAGCAGCGCGAGGTTGTCGTGGCTGGGTCGCTGAGGCGTGGCGATGGAGGTCCTGAGCGCTTCCTGCGCTCGCTCGCCGACGTATTCGTGCGTGGCGTGGACGTCGATTGGACCAAGGTCTTCGAGGGTTCTGGTGGGCGGATGGTCGCGTTGCCGACCTATGCGTTCCAGCGCGATCGCTATTGGCTTGATTCGCTCGCGCGGGGGATGGGCGACCTCTCGGCTGCTGGGCTTGGGTCGGCTGAGCATCCGTTGCTGGGCGCAGCGGTAGCTGTGGCTGGGAGCAATGAGCTGCTGTTCACCGGGCGTTTGTCCCTGCAAACCCACGCTTGGCTTGCCGATCACGTGGTGATGGACCGTGTGGTGCTGCCCGGTACCGCGCTGCTAGAGCTCGTCCTGCGCGCGGCCGGCGAGGTCGAATGCGGGTGTGTGCAGGAGTTGACGTTGCAAGCACCGTTGGTGCTGCCCCGCGAGGGCGCGGTGCAACTACAGGTAAAGGTCGGTGAGCCCGACGAGAGCGGCTGTCGGCCCGTAGCGGTGTTCGCACGCGAGGAGGACACACAGGAGGAGGGGCTCGCCCAAGCGCAGTGGACGTGTCACGCGCAGGGCTCGCTAGCGTCCGAGGACTCGGCGTCCCAGGCGGCGGCGGCGGCGGCGCAGGCCCTCGCTCCCCCCACAGCCGAGTGGCCCCCCGCAGGCGCAGTCTCGCTAGGGCTCGACGATCTATACGAGTCTCTGGCGGAGCTGGGCTTGGAATACGGCCCGGCGTTTCGAGGGTTGCGCGCCGCATGGCGCGTCGGGAACGAATTGTTCGCGGAAATACAACTACCCGAAGAACAACAACACGAAGCCAAGAACTACCTAATACACCCCGCACTACTCGACGCATCACTACACACCATAGGCACAAACTGGACAAACAAAAAGACAGACACACAGGACAGAGGTAGCAACGATATAAAGCGTCCATTCTCGTGGAGCGACGTGATCATGGGCTCCTCCGGCGCTGCCGCGTCCCGGGTGCGTCTGGCGCCTGTCGGTCCTGACGCTGTGTCCCTGACGCTCATCGATGAGTACGACCGCTTGGTTGTGTCGGTCGGCTCGCTCGTGATGAGGACCATCTCCACGGAGCAGTTCGAGGATGGTCATCGAGACTCGTTGTTTCATGTCGATTGGACACCGGCGCCCGCGGACCGATCTGGCGATCCCGTCTCTGTAGACCGGTTGGTGGTGCTGGGCGAGGATCACCTTGGGATCGTCAAACGGCTGGTGGCAGATGGAGTGGACCATGAGTCCTATGCCGACCTGGCGGCTATGTGCGATGTGCTCGAGGAGCACGCGCGTACGCCGGATGTCGTGCTCGTGTGTTGTACGCCCGCGGCGATGGCGACTAGCGAGTCGGATTGGGCACGAATGCCCACGCCGGTTCAAGTGCACATGGCAACTCGTTATGCGATGGATTTTCTGCGGGAGTGGTTTGCCGACGAGCGACTGACTACCTCGCAGCTTGTGCTGCTGACGTGTGGTGCGGTCGCCGCCGGGCTTGACGAGGACGTTCACGATCTCGCGGGGAGCGCCGTTTGGGGGTTGGGGCGCTCGGCGCAGACTGAGAATCCAGCACGACTCACGCTCGTCAACATCGACGGCGAGGATTCATCGAACGTTCGACTTGCGGGGGCGATCAGCGCGGCGCTCACGCTCCAAGAGACGCAACTGGCGATACGTGCCGGAGAGGTTCTCGTACCACGACTGACGCGCGTGGGCAAGGATGTTCTCACCCTACCCAGCGCCTCGATCGACCCGCTTGGAACGGTCCTAATCACGGGCGGCATGGGTGGTCTGGGACGCATGGTGGCAAGACATCTAGTCGTCGAGCACAGCGTGCGCAATCTGGTGCTCGCTAGCCGTCGTGGTCTCGACGCGGCCGGGGCGAGAGAGCTCGAGGTCGAGCTGCAAGCGCTTGGTGCGAACGTGAAAGTCGCGGCGTGTGATGTATCCGTGCGCGAGCAGTTGGAGGTATTGATTTCGTCAGTGTCCGATGAGCACCCGCTCACGGCGGTGATACACGCCGCGGGGGTGCTCGATGACGGTGCGATCGCCTCTCTGACCGATGAGCGGGTCGATGGTGTGCTGGCGCCGAAAGTTGACGGCGCTTGGCACCTGCACGAGTTGACTGAATGCCTGGATCTCCGAGCATTCGTGTTGTTCTCATCGGTCTCAGGTGTGCTTGGTGGCGCAGAGCAGGGCACCTACGCGGCGGCGAATGCTTTTCTCGACGCGTTGGCCCGGCACCGCCGCGCTCGAGGACTGCCGGGCGACTCGATGGCGTGGGGGCCGTGGGAGCAGGACGCCGCGACGACCAAGCATGTGGAGCAGGCCTATCCAGCGCGAGTGCCACGCACCGGCATGCTCGCTCTGTCCCCGGTCAAGGGGCTCGAGTTGTTCGATGCGGCGCTGAGGAGAGGCGGGACACCGATCGTCCTCGCGCCGCTGGATGCCGTTACGCTGCGGTCCCGTGCCCGCGCGGGCGATCTGCCGTCTATGTTGAGAGGCCTGTTCGGCACCGCGCCTCGCGGCGAGTCGGGCATTTCCGTCCGGCGTTTGGCGCCGAGTCTTGCCGGATTGGCGGATGACGAGCGCGAGCGCGTGGTCCTCCAATTCATTCGCGCCGAGGCGGCGACCGTGCTGCAACACGGTTCGGCGGGCGCGATCGATGCACAGCGGCCCTTTAAGGAGATCGGTTTCGACTCGCTCACGGCGGTCGAGTTGCGCAACCGGGTCGCAGCAGCCGCTGAGCTGCGACTGCCCGCCACGCTCGTGTTCGACTATCCGACGCCGGAGGCACTCGCAAGGCACATATGCGAAGAACTAAAACGGTCCCAGAGGGTTACCCCCGGTGCGGTGCAGAGAGAGCTGGAGACACTGCAAAGAATGCTCTTTTCCATCCCCGATGACGATGTCGAGCGCGCGGAGGTGAGCACGCGTGTGGAAACGTTCCTGATGGCCTTGCGCGATCGGGGCATCCTGGACGAGCATCTCCTGGACGGCGGGCTCGGGGGCGTGAGCGACGACGAGGTGTTCGAGTTGATCGACCGCGAACTGGAGGTCTCGTGAACTGCTCGCGCGAGCCTGGTAGGCGCATGGGGAGATCGTGCGATGGCCGATGAGCGCAAGCTCAGCGAATACCTGAGGCGCGTAACGGCCGATCTGCGTAAGACGCGCGGCCGACTGCAGACACTCGAGGCACGCGCGTCCGAGCCGATTGCGATCGTGGGGATGAGCTGCCGTTACCCGGGTGGAGTGCGCTCGCCGGACGATCTATGGGATCTGGTGGCCCGAGGCGTCAACGCGGTCTCGGAGTTCCCCGCCGATCGAGGTTGGGACTTGCCAGGTCTTTACGACCCCGATCCCGATCATCCGGGTACCACGTACACGCGAGAGGGGGGTTTCCTCTACGACGTCGCCGATTTCGACGCGGCGTTCTTCGGGATCAGTCCGCGCGAGGCACTGGCGATCGACCCTCAGCAGCGTTTGCTGCTCGAATGCTGTTGGGGGGCGATCGAGCACGCGGGCATCGATCCCGCGTCCCTGCGAGGCAGCGACACCGGGGTATTCGCTGGTCTCATATATCAGGATTACGGTGGCCGATTGTCCGGGTCGGCGCCGCGGGACATAGAGGCCTACCTGGGAATGGGCAGTGCAGGCAGCGTCGCTTCCGGCCGGTTGGCCTACACGTTCGGTTTCGAGGGTCCCGCGATCACGGTTGACACGGCATGCTCCTCCTCTCTTGTCGCGCTGCACCTGGCCTGCGGGGCGCTGCGCTCGGGAGAATGCTCGATGGCTATCGCGGGAGGGGTCACGGTGTTCTCCACACCGGCCGTGTTCGTGGAGTTCGCACGTCAGCGCGCTCTGGCCGTGGACGGGCGTTGCAAGTCTTTCGCAAACAGCGCCGATGGCGCCGGTTGGTCGGAGGGGGTGGGTCTGCTTGCGCTTCAGAGGCTGTCCGACGCGCGCCGCGACGGGCACCGGGTGCTGGCTGTGGTGCGAGGCAGCGCTGTCAACCAGGACGGGACGAGCAACGGGTTGACCGCACCGAATGGCCCTTCCCAGCAGCGCGTGATCCGCGCGGCACTGGGAAGCGCGGGCCTTTCCGCACACCAGGTGGATGCCGTCGAGGCGCATGGCACGGGCACGACACTGGGCGATCCAATCGAGGCGCAGGCGTTGCTGGCGACCTACGGCCGGGACCGTGCCCCCGACCAACCCATGTGGCTGGGCTCGGTTAAGTCGAACATAGGTCACTCCCAGGCGGCGGCGGGGGTCGCGGGTGTGATCAAGATGGTGATGGCGATGCGGGCCGGGGTGTTGCCCAGGACGCTGCATGTCGATGAGCCATCGCGGCAGGTCGATTGGTCGGCGGGCGCGGTATCTCTGCTGAGAGAGGAGCGGCCTTGGCAGCGTGACGGCGAACCGCGGCGCGCCGCGATCTCGTCGTTTGGGGCCAGCGGCACGAATGCGCATTTGATCGTCGAAGAGCCTCCACCGGTGGCTGAGCATGCCGTGGCTGAAGAGAGGGGTGGATTGCTGGCGGCGGAGACCGGTCCTTGGATTCTTTCGGCTCGTGGCCTGGGCGGTTTGCGCGCGCAGGCGGATCGTTTGGATGCTTATTTGAGTGGCGAGGCGGGTCTGGGGGCAGGGGATGTGGGGCGTGCGCTTGCGAGACGTCCCCTGCTCGAGCGTCGTGCTGTGCTTCTGGGCGGGTCGCGCGAGGATCTGCTGTCGGGTTTGCGCTGTGTTGGCAGGGATGGGGCGGAGGGCGTTGTCGAAGGCGAGGCCGGCGGCGGCGCAAGGGGGGTCGTGTTCGTGTTCCCGGGACAGGGTGCGCAGTGGCCCGGGATGGCGGTCGGCCTGCTCGAGAGCTCAGCGGTGTTCGCCGAACGAGTCGAGTTGTGTGCGGACGCGCTCGCGCCGTTTGTGCAGTGGCGGCTCGAGGATGTGTTGCGGGGCGCGCCGGGCGCGCCGGATCTCGACCGCGTGGATGTGGTCCAGCCGGTGCTGTTTGCGGTGATGGTCGCGCTCGCGGAGTTCTGGCGCGAGTGTGGCGTGCTGGCGGACGCGGTGGTCGGTCATTCTCAGGGAGAGATCGCGGCCGCTCATATAGCCGGCGCGCTCTCGCTCGAGGACGCTGCGCGGGTGGTCGCTGTGCGCAGTCGAGCGCTCGCGGCGCTGTCCGGTCTTGGCGGGATGGTGTCGGTCGCGCTAGGGGTCAAGGAGCTGGAGGGGCTGCTCGGCTTACTGGAGGGCCATGTGTCGGTAGCCGCGGTCAACGGGCCCCGCGCGACCGTGGTATCTGGTGAGCCGGCGGCGCTCGAGGAGCTGCTCGCCGGGTGTGAGCAGCAGGGTGTGCGGGCTCGGCGGATCCCGGTCGATTACGCGGCGCATTCCTCTCAGGTCCAGGAGATCCGCGACGAGCTGATCGCGGGGTGCGAGCCGATCTCTCCTCGCTCGGGGAGCGTGCCGTTCTACTCCACGACGGTTGGCGCTCTGCTCGACGGGGCAGAGCTCGACGCCGGTTACTGGTACCGCAATCTACGCGAGACGGTGCAGTTCGAGCGGGTTATACGGACGCTCGTGCAGGAGCAGTGCGGGACGTTCATTGAGGTGAGTCCTCATCCGGTGTTGACGATCGGGGTGCAGGACACGATCGACGCCGTGCTCGCGGGCGCCGAGGGGGATGGCGCGGGGGAGTCTGTGAAAGGGTCCGCGGTTGCGGTGCTGGGGTCGCTGCGCCGTCAGGAAGGCGATCGCGAGCGTTTCGTCAGGTCGCTCGCGGAGGCCTGGGTGCACGGCGTGAAAGTCGATTGGGCGGGCGTGCTCGGCGGATCGTCCGCCGAGCTTCCGGACCTGCCGACCTACTCATTCCAGCGTCGGCGCTACTGGCTGGATGCGCTCCCCACGGCCGATGCGGCATCGATCGGGCAGGCCACTGCCGAGCACCCTCTGCTCGGAGCGGAGGTTGCGTTGGCGGGCGACGCTGGCTGGCTGTTCACCGGGCGTTTGTCCCTGCAGACCCATCCGTGGTTGGCGGAGCACGCGGTAGCGGGGAGTGTTCTATTGCCTGGTGCGGCGCTGATCGAGCTGGCTTTGCATACAGGGCAGCGCGTGGGTTGCGGTCACGTGCACGAGCTGACGCTCGAATCGCCGCTCTTGCTGGACGAACGAGCGGCCGTGCAACTACAGGTGCTGGTAGGAGCGCCGGATGAGGATGGGTTGAGGTCCGTGCAGATCGACGCTCGAGCAGAGCCGGCCGCGGCGCGGGATCTAGGCTCGCCTGACGCCTGGATACGTCACGCAAGCGGATTGGTTGGCCCCGATCGGCTCGCGGGGCAGCCTACTCTCGACGGCCGTATTGGGGGGATGCTCTCAGGCCTGGGTGGTGTGTGGCCCCCGCAGGGAGCCACACAGCTGCAGACCGGCGAGCTCTACGAGGTCCTTGCCGATCGTGGCCTCGAATACGGTCCCGCGTTCCAGGGGCTCGGTCGGGTATGGCGGCACGGGGAGGACCTCCTCGCAGAGGTGTCTCTCCCCACGGAGCAGCGGGATCGGGCAGATAAGTTCGATTTGCACCCGGCGCTGCTGGACGCCGCGTTGCACGCATCGTTCCTGGACACGAGCATGGACCAAGATGCGCATCCCGACCGGGGTCCATCCCTGCCGTTCTGCTGGCGCGGAGTGAGCCTGCACGCGGTCGGAGCTTCCGCACTGCGCGTGGGCTTGCACATGTCCGGGGACGGTTCGGTGTCGCTGGAGCTCGCGGACGAGCGCGGTGCCCCAGTCGCGTCGGTCGGCTCGTTGACGGTACGGCCCGTCTCGGTCAAGGACCTACGTAGTGGGCGTGGGAGCGCGCGCGAGTCGTTGTTGGGTGTTCGCTGGGCCCCGGTTTCGACTGCCCGCGAGCCCGTCGCAGGGCGGTGGGTCGTGTTGGGTGGCGATGAGTCGAGCTGGTGCGCTCCGCTGCGCGACGCCGGTGTGAGTGTGGACTGTCATGTAGACGTCAAGTCGCTTGCTCGGGCGGTCGTCGAAGGGATGGAGGCCCCGGAAGTCGTGCTGTGGGAATGCGCGTCTCGCGCCGATTGCGCTGGGCTAGCGAGTGCCGTTCGGGCGAGCGTTCACGAGGCGTTGGAGTTGGCTCGGACATGGCTTGCCAGTGACGAGCTTGAAGCGTCCCGCCTGCTGATTCTCACCCGAGAAAGCGTCGCGTCGCGGGCCGGTGAGCAGATGCGCGGTTTGGTGGACAGCGCGGCAAGGGGGTTGATCCGCTCCATTCAATCGGAGAGCCCCGGGCGGTTGCTGCTCGTGGACGCCGACGACGGGGAGTCCTCTGAGCGTGTGCTCGCCTCGGCCGTCGCCTTCGCGATAGCGGACGATGAGCCTCAGATTGCGATCCGCGAGGGTGTCGTCTACGTGCCTCGGCTGGGAAGAACGGGGTCGGGAGCATCGTCTGCGTCGGGGGAGGTCTCGGCGTTGTCTTTGGAGGTGGTCTCCGGCCAGGCGGAGGGGACGACGCTCATCACTGGAGGCACCGGACAGCTCGGCGCCCTCTTGGCCAGGCATTTGGTTAGCGCTCACGGGGTGCGCGATCTCCTGCTTACGAGCCGCAGAGGCAATAGCGCCCCAGGCGTAGCCGAGTTGGAGGCAGAGCTGGCGGAGCTTGGCGCTCGCGTACGGATCGCCGAGTGCGATGTATCCGTCCGAGCTGAGATCGAGGCACTGATCGCGACGATCCCCGGCGACCGTCCCCTGACTAGTGTGGTGCACGCCGCCGGTGTGCTCGACGACGCGACGCTCGACTCGCTCACAGTCGAGCAGGTGGATCGTGTGCTCGCGCCGAAGGTGGATGGGGCCGTCCACCTGCACGAGCTCACCGAGCACCTGGACTTGCGGGCATTCGTGCTGTTCTCCTCGGCCGCCGGCATATTCGGGGCGCCTGGGCAGGCGAACTATGCCGCGGCGAACGCGTTCGTCGATGCGCTCGCGGTGCACCGTCACGCACGAGGGATGGCTGCCACCTCGATGGCCTGGGGATGGTGGGCGCAGGCCAGTGGGATGACGGGCCAGATGGGTGAGCTCGATGTCGCGAGGATGAAGCGATCGGGTATCCACCCGATGTCATCGGAGGAGTGTCTTGAGCTGTTTGATGCGGCTTGGGAGGCGGACGATGCGCTCGCCGTTCCCGTGCGGCTGGATATGACAGCGTTGCGTGTCCAGGCGAGATCTGGATTGCTGCCGGCCCTCTTGCGTGAGCTCGTGCGGGCACCGGGGACCAGAACGACCTCGAGCGCAGACGGTTTGCTGGCGCGGAGTCTCGTGGGGCTCGGCGAGCAGGATCGACGAGCCGCCGTGCTCGAGTTCGTTTGCGGTCAGGTGGCAGCCGTTCTCGGCCATCGGACAGCTAGTGCGATACAGCCAGATCGTGCCTTCAAGGACCTCGGCTTCGATTCGCTGCTGGGAGTCGAGCTGCGCAACCGGCTCGCGGTGGCCGCCGGGCTGCGTCTACCGGCTACTCTGATCTTCGACCACCCGAGCCCGGTCGAGCTGGCGGGACGTCTACTCGACGAGCTGACGGGCGTACGCACAAAACTCGCGTTGACGCCCTCGGCGGCCGCGCTTGAGGAGCCGATCGCGATTGTCGGTATGGGCTGTCGCTACCCGGGAGGTGTGCAGTCGCCGGATGGGTTGTGGGACTTGCGTTGCCGGCGGGGGCGATGCCATCTCCAACTTCCCCACCGATCGCGGTTGGGACCTGGAGGCACTGCTCTCCCGCGATCGGGCTCCTGACGGGAGGAGCTTGGCGCTGCAGGGAGGCTTTGTGTTCGACGCGGCTGAGTTCGATGCCGAGTTCTTTGGGATAGGTCCGCGGGAGGCGCTCGCGATGGATCCCCAACAGCGGCTTCTGCTGGAAGTTTGTTGGGAGGCGATCGAACAGGCCGGTATCGATCCGCTGTCGCTGCGCGGCGCTCAGGCGGGCGTGTTTGCCGGAGTATCGGTTTGCGGCTACGGCGGGGCGATGTCGTACTCGTCCCCCGGCGTCGAGCGCTACCGTCTACTTGGCAGCGCCATGAGCGCTGCTTCGGGAAGAGTGGCCTATGCGCTTGGGCTCGAGGGTCCAGCGGTGTCCGTTGACACGGCCTGCTCATCTTCGCTTGTGGCTCTGCACCTCGCCTGCCAAGCGCTGCGTCAGGGCGAGTGCTCGTTGGCGCTCGCCGGGGGTGCGGCGGTGATGGCTACACCGGACCTGTTCGTGGAGTTCAGCCGTCAGGGTGGGTTGGCGCACGACGGTCGCTGCAGGGCCTTCTCTGCCGATGCGGATGGCACGGGTTGGAGCGAGGGCGTCGGGGTACTGCTGGTGGAGCGTCTCTCTGACGCTCTGCGCCTTGGTCACACGATTGCGGCGGTGGTGCGGAGCAGCGCGGTCAACCAGGATGGGGCGAGCAACGGGATAACCGCGCCGAACGGTCTCTCCCAGCAACGGGTGATAGTCCAAGCGCTCGCGAACGCCGGCCTGCAGGCGCACGAGATAGACGCCGTCGAGGCGCACGGGACCGCCACGAGACTGGGCGACCCGATCGAGGCGCAGGCGTTGATCGCGACCTACGGACAGGATCGTGACAGGGAGCGCCCGTTGATGATCGGCTCGCTCAAGTCGAACCTTGGTCATGCCACGGCAGCGGCCGGAGTTGCGGGCGTGATCAAGATGGCAATGGCTCTCAAGCGCGGTGTGCTGCCGCCGACGCTCCACATCGGCGAGCCTTCCGCGGAGATCGACTGGTCGGCCGGCACAGTCGAGCTGCTCAGAGAGGCGACGCCGTGGGCGGCCAACGGGAAGCCTCGTCGCGCAGGCGTCTCATCCTTTGGGATGACCGGCACCAACGCACACATGATCCTGGAAGAAGCCCCTGCGTACGAGCAGGCGATCACACCCGGGGAGGCGTCTCCAGTCAGGGAGGCGTTCCTACCCGGGGAGGCGTCTTCGGCCGGTGAGGCGTCCCAGCCCGCGGAGGCGTCCCCAGCCGCCCCCACGCCGTGGGTGATCTCCGCCAGAAACGAGCCGGGACTGCGCGCTCAAGCCCAGCGGCTGCTCGAGCACCTCGACCGACATCCCGAGCAGGGGATCGCGGATGTCGGCTTCTCGCTCACAGTCCGGCCGGCGCTCCAACAACGCGCAGTGGTGCTTGCAAGCGGCCGGGAGGAATTCTCGGCGGCCCTGAACGCGCTCGCGGGAGGTCATGCTCACGAGGGTGTGACCCTCGGTGAGGCGAGCGGAGGAGGCAAGGTCGCATTCCTGTTCACCGGCCAAGGCGCGCAGCGCCTCGGGATGGGCCGCGGGCTGTTTGAGGCCTTTCCCGCGTTCCGAGAGCCACTCGAGCAGGTGTGTGCGCAGCTGGGCCAAACGATCGGAGCGTCGGTGCGTGAGCTGATGCTCGGCGAGCCCGACAATGGGCCGGCGCGGAGCTCCGATGGCGCCTGCGAAGCGGGAGAGTTGGATCGAACCATGTATGCCCAGCCGGCGCTGTTCGCGTTCGAGGTGGCCTTGTTCAGATTGATCGAGACCTGGGGCGTGAAGCCCGATCTCCTGCTGGGTCATTCGGTCGGTGAGCTCGTCGCGGCGCACGTTGCCGGAGTCTTGTCGCTAGCCGATGCGTGCACGCTCGTGGTGGCTCGCGGTCGTCTGATGGACGCGCTGCCCGACGCGTGGCGCGATGCTGGCGGTACAGGCATCCGAGGAAGAGGCGTTGGGCTCACTCGCCGAAGTTTCAGGGCGCGTCGCGCTGGCGGCTGTCAACGGTCCCGCGTCGGTGGTGCTCTCCGGCGAGCGAGGACGCGATCTCGCAGCTGAACGACACGTGGGGGCGGCGTGGCCGCAAGACGAGGCGGCTGCATGGTGAGCCATGCCTTCCATTCGCCGCACATGGACGGCATGCTTGCGCAGTTCGCGCAGGAGGCTCGCCTCGCGTCGTTTGCCGAGCCGAGCATCCCGATCGTCTCCAACGTGACGGGCGAGATCGCGGACGGCGAGCTGTGCGACCCCGACTACTGGGTGCGCCACGTGCGCGAGACGGTGCGCTTCGCGGACGGAGTTCGCCGGCTGTCCGACGCGGGCGCCGGTTACTTCCTCGAGCTGGGTCCCGATGGTGTGCTCAGCGCGATGGCTCGCGAGTGCCTGCCCGCGGGCGAGGGCGTGGTGGCGCCGCTGCTGCGCGCCGGCCGACCCGACGGTGGAGCACGCTGCTCGCCGGCTTGGCCGAGATTTGGACGCACGGCGCTCGATGTTGACTGGCGGCATGTTGAGGGCACGCGGGGCGCGGCGTGTGGAGCTACCGACATACGCGTTCCAACGCCGCCGCTACTGGCTCGATGGCGGCTTGGGCGCGGCGGGCGACGCCGGCGCGCTCGGACAGGGCTCGGCAGGCCATCCGCTGCTGGGCGCCGTCGGTCGGCTCTGGCCGAGGGTGGTGGGCGCCTGTTCACCGGTCGCGTGTCGCTGCAGACGCACCCGTGGCTTGCCGATCACGCCGTGACGGGCACGGTGTTGATGCCGGGCGCCGTGCTGCGTGGAGCTCGCGCTGCAGGTCGGCGGCGAGCTCGGATGCGCCTCTCTGCGCGAGCTGGTGCTCGAAGCTCCGCTGCCGGTCCCGGCGCAGGGGGGCATTCAGCTGCAGGTGTCGGTTGGGGAGCCCGACGAGGCGGGCTGCCGCTCGGTGAATATTCACTCCCGCCAGGAGGAGCCATACGCCGGAGCCGACGCACACAGCGAGGATCGCTGGACTCGCCACGCGAGCGGAGTGCTGAGGCCGCATGGCGCTCCCCATGCGGCCTCCCAAGCGGCCGGCTTCGCGACGAGCGAGGCGTGGCCTCCGCCGGACGCCGAGCCGTTGAACATCGACGATCTCTACGAGCGTCTGTCGGAGCAGGGCATCGACTATGGGCCTGCCTTCCAATGCGTGCGAGCCGCCTGGCGGCGCGGCGCGGAGCTGTTCGCGGAGGTTGCCCTCCCGAGCGATCAGCGAGACCAGGCCGACTCTTTCAACCTGCACCCGGCGCTGCTCGACGCGGCCCTGCACGTGGCGGGCGCGGATCGGGCGCAACCCGGGCCGGACGGCGGCGGGCAGCCGCGGTTGCCGTTCTCCTGGCAGGGCGTGGACCTCCATGCTCGCGGCGCCGTCGAGTTGCGGGTTCGCGTGGCGGTGGAGGGCGAGGACACGCTGTCGTTGACGGCCACCGACCGGCACGGGTCTGCGGTGGCCTCGATCGACGCGTTGCGCTCGCGGTTCGTGTCGGCGGCGCAGCTCGGCGGGGTGGCGAGCGGCGTTTCGCGGTCGCTGTTCGATGTCGAGTGGAGCGAGCCCGCTGGAGTACTTCCGCAGTCGGGCTCCTCCGATGTGGAGTGGGCGATGCTAGATGGCGATGTGCCCGTGGCTGGCACGGTCCCGTCGAGTGTCCGCGAGCGGGTGAGCGCGGCGCTGGATTTGCTGCAAGCTCGACTGCCAGAGCAGGGATCGGTTGTGTCGCGGTTTGCGCTAGTGACGCAGGGTGCGGTTCTCGCCGATCTCGAGGAGGGTGCGCCGGATCTGGCGAGCGCCGCGGTGTGGGGCCTTGTCCGTAGCGCACAACTGGAGAGTCCCGACCGGTTCCTGCTGGTGGATGTCGACGGCGAGCAGGAGTCCTGGGATGCATTGCCAGGAGCGCTCGAGGCGGCGGTCGCGCTTGGGGAGCCCCAGCTTGCCATTCGTGGTGGCAGTTTGCGTGTGCCGCGTCTTGTGCAGGTTGGCGAGCGTTCGCTGCCTTTTGGGGATGGGGGGTCGTTCCCCGGGAGGAAGGGCACGGTGCTGGTAACGGGCGCCACCGGGGGATTGGGCTCTGTGCTGGCGAGGCATTTGGTGCGCGAGCACGGGGTGCGTCGTCTGTTGCTCGTGAGCCGGCGTGGCGCTGAGGCTCCGGGTGCCGCCGAGCTGGTGGAGGAGCTCTCAGAGCTCGGAGCGTATGCGCGCGTCGCGGCGTGCGATGTGTCCGATCGGGGCGAGCTGAAGACCCTGCTCTCCGCGATCGAGGTGGAGCACCCGCTGTGTGCGGTTGTGCATGCGGCGGGCGTGCTCGACGACGGCGTGATCGAGTCGTTGACCTCAGAGCAGGTTGATCGGGTGTTGGCGCCCAAGGTTGACGGCGCCTGGCATTTGCACGAGTTGACAACCGGTCTCGACCTCGATGCGTTTGTGTTGTTCTCCTCGATCGCAGGCACGCTGGGGAGCCCGGGTCAGGGCAGCTACGGGGCGGCGAACGCGTTCCTGGATGCGCTCGCCGAGCATCGCCGGTCGCTGGGCCTGCCGGCTGTCTCGCTGGCGTGGGGTGCGGTGGGAGCCCGACGCCGGGATGGTAGGCGGATTGGGAGAGGTTGATCGAGCGCGGATCGCACGTTGGGGTGTACGCGCGCCTTTCGAGCGATGCGGGCCTGCGGTTGTTCGACGCTGGCCCACGCGGCCGACCGTCCGGTGATCGTGCCCGTGGATCTCGACCGCTCCGCGCTACGGACACAGGCCAAGGCCGGGATGCTGCCAGCGCTGTTGAGCGGGATCGCGCCGCCGCGCGCGCGACGCGCGGCGGACGCGGCGGCGGGGTCGCTCGCGCTGTTGCTGGGCGACGCCCCCGACGCGGAGCGCCGGCGAATCGCGCTCGAGCTGGTGCGTGCCGAGACGGCCGGTGCTCTGGGTCACGGCTCGGCCGAGGAGATCGAACCGCGACGGTCCTTCAAGGAGCTTGGATTCGACTCGCTGGCCGCCGTCGAGCTGCGCAACCGGCTCGACGCGCTTACCGGCCTGCGTCTCAGCGCGACCGTGGTGTTCGACTACCCCAACCCGCACGCGCTGGCCGACCATCTGCTGGAGGCCGCGAGCGGTGAGACACCTGTGAGCGCCCCAAGGATCGCCAGTCGAACGACGGTCGAGGAGCCGATCGCGATCGTGGGCATGAGCTGCCGCTATCCGGGCGGTGTCGGCTCGCCCGAGGAGTTGTGGCGACTGGTCGCCGACGGCGTCGACGCGATCTCGCCCTTCCCGGCGGACAGGGGGTGGGATCTCGACGCGCTGTACGACCCCGACCCCGACGATCCCGGGACGAGCTATGTCACCGAGGGCGGCTTCGTGCGCGACGCGGGCGACTTCGACTGCGAGCTTCTTCGGCGTCGGGCCGCGCGAGGCGCTCGCGATGGATCCTCAGCAGCGGCTGCTGCTCGAAGCGAGCTGGGAGGCACTCGAAGACGCGGGGATCGACCCGGCGATCGCTGCGGGGAAGCCCCACTGGGGTGTTTGCCGGGGTGATGTACCAGGACTACGGCACCGGTCTGGCCGATCCGCGGGCCGCCGGCCTCGACGGTTACCGGGCAACCGGCAGTGCCGGGAGCCTGGTGTCGGGGAGGGTCGCATACACGCTTCGGGCTGGAGGGTCCGGCGGTGTCGATCGACACGGCCTGCTCCTCCTCGCTGGTGGCGTTGCACTGGGCGTGTCAGGCGTTGCGCAGCGGCGAGTGCTCGATGGCTCTTGCCGGCGGGGTGACGGTGCTGTGGACGCCCGCGGTATTCGTGGAGTTCTCCCGCCAGCGCGGCCTCGCGCGCGACGGTCGCTGCAAGTCCTATGCCGACGCGGCCGACGGCACGAGCTGGAGCGAGGGCGTGGGCGTGCTGGTGCTGGAGCGGCTCTCCGATGCCAGGCGCAAGGGTCACACGGCGCTTGCCGTCGTTCGCGGGAGCGCCGTCAACCAGGATGGGGCAAGCAATGGCTTGACCGCCCCCAACGGACCCTCGCAGCAGAATGTGATTCGCCAGGCACTCGCCAACGCTCGGTCTCTCCCGCCAGGACGTCGACGCGGTCGAGGGCCACGGAACCGGCACGACGCTCGGCGATCCCGATCGAGGCGCAGGCGTTGCTGGCCACCTACGGTCGGTCGCGTCCGCCAGAGCGTCCCCTGTGGCTTGGTTCGGTCAAGTCGAACATCGGCCACACCCAGGCGGCCGCGGGGGTGGCCGGCGTGATCAAGATGGCGATGGCGATGCGTCATGGAGTGCTCCCGCGCACGTTGCACGTCGATCGGCCCTCCAGTGAGGTGGACTGGTCGGCCGGGGCAGTGTCTTTGTTGTGCGATTCGGCGCCGTGGCCGGGAGACCGTGGGCCGCGGCGGGCAGCGGTGTCGTCGTTTGGGGTGAGTGGCACCAACGCGCATCTGATCTTGGAAGAGGCGCCGGCCGCCGAGTGCGAGCGAGGGCTCCTCCATCGAGAACGACAACGGCTCCATCGTGCCCTGGGTGGTGTCCGGCTCAGAGCGACGACGCGCTCCGCGCGCAGGCCCGACGTCTTGCGGATCGCCTGATGGGCTCAACGGATCTGGGCGTGGCGGACGTCGGCTACTCGCTTGCCGGACGCTCCATGCTCCCGCGGCGGGCTGTCGTTCTGGGCGAAGATCGCGACGATTTGCTTCGGGGCCTCGATGCGCTGGCTCGAGCAGAGGCGGCGCCGAACGTGGTGTGTGGCACCCCAGAGCACCACGCCGACGGGACGGCGGGCCCGCTTGCCTTCCTCTTCAGCGGTCAGGGCGCCCAGCGCGTGGGGATGGGGCAGGAACTCTACCGGGAGCTTGCGCTGTACAGGAGCGCGTTCGAGGAGGTATGCGCCCACCTGGACGAGTATTTGACGGGGTCGGTGCGGGACGTGGTCCTTGGGAGTCGGCCGACCGCGGGGGATCCGGACAGCGGCGCACGCTCGGTCGCGGGAGGGACTGTCGAGTTGACGCCGCTCGACCAGACGGCCTTTGCGCAGGCGGGCCTGTTCGCGTTGGAGGTGGCGCTGTTCAGGACGGTCGAGAGCTGGGGGGTGCGGCCGGATTTCCTGATTGGCCACTCGATCGGGGAGCTGGCCGCCGCGTATGTGTCCGGTGTGTTCTCGCTGGAGGACGCCTGCAAGCTCGTGGCCGCTCGCGGGCGGCTGATGGGCGAGCTGCCCGAGGGCGGTGCGATGGTGGCGGTGCAGGCCTCCGAGGAAGAGGCCTTGACGAGCCTCGAGGGTCTCGAGGGGCGCGTCGCGCTGGCGGCCGTCAACGGCCCATCCTCGGTCGTGCTCTCAGGAGACGAGGACGCGGTGTCGCAACTGGCGGGACTGTGGGAGAGCCGGTCGCGCAAGACCAAGCGCCTGCGCGTGAGCCATGCGTTTCACTCGCACCGCATGGAGGGCATGCTGGATCGCTTCGCCGAGGTCGCGGCGGAAGTGTCGTTTGGCCCGCCGCGGATCCCGATCGTCTCGAACTTGACGGGCGAAGCGATCGGCGCCGATGACATCTGCTCTGTCGACTACTGGGTCCGCCATGTGCGCGAGACGGTGCGCTTCGGCGACGGCATCGCCTGGCTAGGTCGCCAGGGCGTGCACAACTTCCTCGAGCTTGGCCCCGATGGCGTGCTCAGCGCGATGACGCGCGAGATCTTGGGCGGCGATGGCACCACCCAACCGGGAGACCGCACCGCCCGCGTCGTGGCTGTCCCGCTGCTGCGGGACAAGCACCCGGAGAACTCAACGCTCGTCGGCTCCCTGGCAGAAGCGTTCGTCGCCGGCGTCGAGCTCGACTGGGCTTGCGTCTTTGCCGGCTCGGGGGCCGAGAGGGTCAAGTTGCCGACCTATGCCTTCCAGCGTCGGCGCTACTGGCTTGCGCCGCGCCCGGGTTCCGGTGATATGGCCGCCGTTGGTCAGTCCTCGATCGGTCACCCGCTGCTTGGCGCGGCGGTCGAGCTCGCGGGCGATCGAGGGCAGGTGTTCACAGGCCGGGTGTCTTTGCAAACTCACCCCTGGCTTGCCGACCACGCCGCCATGGGAGTGGTCTTGTTGCCTGGCACGGCGTATCTCGATCTCGCGCTGCACGTGGGCAATGAGCTCGGCGCCGAGCTGGTGTCGGAGTTGGCACTCGAGGCGCCGCTGACGATGGACGAGCGCTCCTCCGTGCTGTTGCAGGTGGCGGTCGGGGAGCTTGAGGGGTCGGGCCATCGAACCGTGGACATCTATTCGCGCTGCGCTCAATCGTTGGATGGAGCGCCATGGGAGCAGGCGTGGACTCGTCACGCGACGGGCATGCTCGCGCCGGCGGCCGACCACTCCGGGTTGGCGCTGGGCGACCCCCGTATCGAGGCCATGCGCCAGAGCTGGCCTCCGCGTGGCGCCGAGCGCGTGGACACGGCCGACGTGTACGAGCGCTTGGCCGAGCACGGTTTTGATTACGGACCCGCTTTTCAGGGGTTGCGCGCCGTGTGGAAGGGCGAGCGGGAGCTGTTCGCCGAGGTGTCTCTGCCGGAGGCCCAGCACTCCCAGGCCGGGGCTTTCGCGATTCATCCGGCGCTGTTCGACGCGGCATTCCATGCCGCCATCGACGATGGCGTTCGAGCCCTCGAGGACTCTGGGCATCCACGACTTCCCTTCTCGTTCGGCGGAGTGTGGCTTGGCGCCCGCGACGCCCGCTCCCTGCGGGTGAGGCTGTCAGGTGAGGAGTCGGGCACCTCGCTGATAGCTCTCGACGAGGCAGGTACGCCGGTGGCGTGGGTCGAGTCCGCGGTGGCCCGCGAGATCTCTCAGGAGCAGCTCTCCAGCGCCCGTGGCGCTCGTCACGACTCGCTGTTTGGCGTGAGGTGGCAGGCCATACCGACTGATCTTGAGGCTCGCGGCGGATGCTGGGCGCTGCTGGGCGAGCATGCCTCTGGACTCTCCCAGACCTTGCACGAGGCTGGGATCTTCGCTGAGACGCACAGCACTGTGGAGTCATTGAGCGAAGCTTCGGTGCAGGCCGAGGCGTCACCCGAGGCGGTGCTCGTCGACTGCGCCGCGCCGCTCTCCAGGGATGGTCTGCCGGCTTTGCTGCGGGCCGGCGTCAACCGTGCCCTTGAGGCGATGCAGCAGTGGCTGGCCGAGGAGCGTCTCTCCGGCTGCCGGCTCGTCCTGCTCACAAGTGGCGCGGTTGCGCCCCACCCGGGGGAGGACGTGCCAAGGCCGTACGCCGCCGCGGTGTGGGGCCTGGTGCAGTCGGCCCAGGCGGAGAACCCCGGACGATTCGTGTTGGTCGACCACGACGGGGAGCAGAGCTCGTGGGACGCGCTCGCCGGAGCGCTCGCCTGCGGCGAGCCGCGACTCGTTTTGCGAGCGGGCAGTGTACTGGTGCCGCGACTCGAGCGCGTAGAGCGGCGGAGAGTAGAGGCACTGGAGGACTCGGCGGCGGGCAAGGGCACGTCCGTCGGGACCGCGCGTACGTTCGACCCGCACAGGACGGTGCTGATCACAGGCGGCACCGGAGGACTGGGAGCCCTGGTGGCGCGGCATCTGGTCAGCGAGCACGGCGTTCGTAATCTGCTACTGGCAAGCCGCCGGGGCTTGGAGGCGCCAGGCGCCCGTGAGCTCGTGCACGAGCTCGCCGAACTCGATGCCAAGGCGACCGTCGCAGCGTGCGACGTGAGTGCGCGCGGGCAGCTCGAAGCACTACTTGGTTCGGTCGGCGAGGAGCACCCGCTCGGGGCGGTGGTGCACGCCGCCGCGGTCGCGGACAACGGCTTGGTCGATTCGCTCTCTCCCGAGCAGATCGACCGCGTCCTTGCCCCCAAGGCGGACGCCGCCTGGCACCTGCACGAGCTCACCATCCATCTGGATCTGTCCGCGTTCGTGCTGTTCTCCTCGGTCGCCGGTCATATTCGGGGCGCCTGGGCAGGGGAACTACGCGGCCGCGAACCTTTTCTTGGACCGGCTGGCGGAGCACCGTCGCGCGTATGGTCTCCCCGCCACCTCGGTGGCCTGGGGGCTGTGGAGCGAAGCCGGCGCAGGTACGCAACTGGGTGAGGTCGATGCCAGACGGGTGGCGGGCTCCTCGAGCTTGGGGAGGCTCACCTCCGAGCAGGGGCTCGAGCTCTTCGATCTCGCCGTCGCCGGTGAGCAAGCGACGGTTCTCGCGGTGCCGCTGGATCTCTCGGTGCTGCGAGCAGAGGTCAGGACAGGAGCCGTCGTGCCGCTGCTCAGAGGTCTCGTTCACGTGCCTGCCCGTCAAGCGTCGATCGTCGAGGGCGGTTCTCTGGTGCATCGCCTAGTCTCGATACCGGACGACGAGCGCGAGGCGCTGGTGCTCAGTGTGGTTCGGGCCGAGGCTGCGCAGGTGCTGGGCCACGCCTCCCCGGAGGCGATCGGTCCTGGGCGTGCCTTCAAGGAAGCCGGCTTTGACTCATTGGCGGCGGTCGAGTTGCGAAATCGTCTTGGCGCCGTGACCGGCCTGCGCCTGCCGGCCACGCTGGTTTTCGACTATCCAAGCCCGCGCGAGCTTGCCGGATATTTGCTTGGCGAGCTGACCCAGAACGGTGTTGGGAGCGGGGCGTCCGTCGAACACGGCCCTCGACGAGGTCGAACGTATCATCTCAGCGATAGCTCAGCCTGGCCCAGACCGTCAGCGCGTCCGCGCGCGGCTGAATGTGTGTCTGTCGACGCTCGAGGACGAACCGACCGAGGAGGACATCGAGTCGGCCAGCGATGACGAGATGTTCCAGATCCTCGACACCGAGCTCGAGGCGTCATGAGCTGCCATTGCGTGACCACAGGGGCCGTGTATGACTGACAACGAGAAGCTTCGCGCGTATCTGAAGCGAGCCACCGCCGATCTGCGCAAGTCGCGTCGACGCGTGCACCTTCTCGAAGAAGAGAGTCGCGCTCCGCTCGCGGTGGTGGGGATGGCCTGCAGATATCCGGGTGACGTGCGCTCGCCCGAGGAGCTTTGGGAGCTCGTGCTGGCAGGTAAAGACGCGATCGGCGGCATGCCGGTCGATCGCGGCTGGGATGTGGAGCGACTGTATGACCCCGATCCCGATCATCTCGGCACGAGCTACACGCGCGAAGGCGGGTTCCTGCATGACGCCGGCGATTTCGATCCGGATTTCTTTGACATCAGTCCCAGGGATGCACTCGCTATGGACGCTCAGCAGCGATTGCTGTTGGAAGTCGAGCTGGGAGGCGATCGAAGACGCGGGCCTCGACCCCGAGAGCTTGCGGGGTAGTGACACCGGTGTATTCACCGGGGTGATGCATCATGACTATGGGACCGGTAGACGTGGACCCGCCAACCTCGGCCTGGAGTCCGGCCTGGGCTCGAGCCTTGGCGGCAGCGTGGTATCGGGCGGTGTGGCGTACAGATTTGGATTTGAGGGTCCTGCGATCTCCGTGGACACGGCCTGTTCCTCCTCGCTCGTGGCACTTCACTGCGCGTCTCAGGCCTTGCGAAAAGGTGAGTGCTCGCTGGCGCTGGTGGGGGGCATCACGGTGATGTGGTCGCCCTCCATTTTCTTGTGGTTCTCGCGTCAGCGTGGGCTTGCGCCGGATGGGCGGTGTAAGTCTTATGCGGATGCTGCTGATGGTGCGGGCTGTGTCTGAGGGTGTGGGTGTTGTGTTGTTGGAGCGTTTGTCTGATGCGGTGCGTTTGGGTCATGGGGTTTTGGCGGTGGTGCGTGGTAGTGCGGTGAATCAGGATGGTGCGAGTAATGGTTTGACGGCGCCGAGTGGGCCGTCGCAGGAGAGGGTGATTCGGGCGGCGTTGTTGGATGCTGGGGTGTCGGCTGCGCAGGTCGATGTGGTGGAGGGTCATGGGACTGGTACGAGGTTGGGTGATCCGATTGAGGCGCAGGCTTTGTTGGCTACGTATGGGCAGTTGCGTCGTGGGGGGCGGCCGTTGTGGTTGGGGTCGTTGAAGTCGAATATTGGTCATACGCAGGCGGCTGCTGGTGTGGCTGGTGTGATCAAGATGGTGATGGCTTTGCGCCATGGTGTTTTGCCGAGGACGTTGCATGTCGATCGTCCTTCTGGGGAGGTTGATTGGTCTGCTGGTGCGGTGTCGCTTTTGACTGAGGAGGTCGCGTGGGAGGTCGATGGTGAGCCGCGTCGGGCGGGGGTTTCCTCGTTTGGGGCGAGTGGCACCAATGCGCATGTGATCTTGGAGGAAGCTCCGGCTGTTGAGGGTGGTGTGGGTGTTGTTGGTGGTGGGGTGCGCGGTGGTCGCGTTGTTGGTGCTGTGGGGGGCGGTGGGGATGGTGTGGAGGGTGATGGTGTGGAGGGTGATGGTGTTCTTGGGGATGGTGTGAGTGTTGTTGATGGGGGTGCTCCGGTTGGTGTGTTGGGTGGTGGTGTCACGCCGTTGGTGCTTTCGGCGAAGGGTGGGGCGGCGCTTGCTGGGCAGGCGGGAAGGTTGCTTGAGCATATGCGTGCTCATCCGGATGTGGGTGTGGTGGATGTGGGGTTCTCGTTGTGCTCGCGTTCTGTTTTTGAGGATCGTGCGGTGGTGGTTGGTGTTGAGCGGGAGGAGTTGTTGGAGGGTCTTGGGTGCGTTGGCGCGGGTGGATTCCGCGGCGAGTGTGGTGCGTGGGAGTGCGGCGGGTGGTGCTGGCGGGGTCGTGTTTGTGTTTCCCGGTCAGGGTTCGCAATGGGTCGGGATGGCCAGCGAGCTGTTGGAGTGCTCGCCGGTTTTCGCGCGAGCGTGATAGCGGCGTGTGAGGTCGCGCTCGCGCCGTATGTGGATTGGTCGCTTGAGGATGTTTGCGGGGCGCCGAGGGTGCGCCGTCGCTGGAGAGAATCGATGTGGTGCAGCCTGTGTTGTTTGCGATGATGGTCGTCGCTCGCCGGGTTGTGGCGCGCGTGTGGTGTGCGCCCAGCTGCGGTCGTGGGTCATTCCCAGGGAGAGATCGCCGCCGCGCACGTCGCCGGCGGACTGTCGCTGGAGGACGCCGCGACTGGTGGTCGCGGTGCGCAGTCGCGCCTTGGGTGAGTATCGCCGGCAGGGGCGCGATGGTGTCGGTCGCGCTCGGCCGCGCAGAGGTTGGCAGGAGCGGGCGATGGGAGGAGGAGCGGGTCGTGATCGCGGCGGTCAACGGCCCGCCTCGACGGTCGTCTCTGGCGAGCCCGAAGCGCTGCACGAGCTGCGCAGCAAGTGCGAACAGGAAGGATCCGCGCGCGCGAGATCCCGGTGGCCTGACGCGGCGCACTCGCCGCAGATGGAGGCGATCTGCGCGAGCGCTTGCTCGAAGCTGCTCAGCGATCGCCCTCGCACACCGGCGACGTGCCGTTCTACTCGACGGTCAGCGGTGGGATCCTTGACACGCGCGCGACTGGACGCGGACTACTGGTATCGCAACCCGCGCGAGCCGGTGCGAGTTCGAGCAGGCGATTCGCGCTCTGCTCGACGAG
Organism: uncultured Solirubrobacterales bacterium; assembly: GCA_963723175.1. GTDB lineage: Bacteria > Actinomycetota > Thermoleophilia > Solirubrobacterales > Solirubrobacteraceae > Palsa-744. Next base: position 719,077 of record CAVRPO010000008.1, read on the forward strand.
GGCCTCCGGACGTTCGTCGAGATCAGCCCCCACCCGGTGCTGACGGTAGCGATAGGAGAAACCGTTGAGCAGGCGCTCGACGATCCCGGTGAAGTTGGGATCGTCGGCTCTCTACGGCGTGAGGAAGGCGGCAGTGACCGTTTCGCGCTCTCGCTGGCGGACGTGTTCGTACGTGGGGTGCAAGTGGACTGGAGCGCCGCGATCGGCGGTCATGACATCAGGCGGGTCAGGCTGCCGACTTACGCGTTCCAGCGCAAGCGCTACTGGTTTGAGGCGTCGATAGGGATCGAGGATATGGGCTCGGCTGGACTCGAGGCGGTGGATCACCAATTCCTGAGCGCTACGGTGAGGCTCGCGGGTAAGTCGGGGGTGGCTGTTCACCGGGACGATTGTCTTTGCAAACACATCCCTGGCTTGCCGATCACGTCGTCATGGGTGTGGCGATTCTGCCAGGCACCGCCTTCTTGGAGCTGGCGCTTTGCGTTGGTAGCGAAGTCGGCGCTGAGGTGGTGTCCGAGCTCGTCCTGGAAAGCCCGCTGGCGCTGGATGAGCATCGGACGGTGCAGTTGCAGATCTGTGTCGGCGAGGTGGATGAGCAGGGAAGTAGGTCGATCGGCATCTATTCCCGTCCGCTGGAGCTCGCAGACGACGTGGTGGTGAGAGAGGAAGAGTGGAGGAGTCATGCCAGTGGCGTGCTGATCCCCGCGGATGCACATCGTCGGGCTGAGGCGCACGCGGTCTCTCCCGTGGGTGAGAGGGTGTGGCCTCCGAGGGGTGCGCAAGCTGTCCAGGTCGAGGATCTCTATGAGCAGGCGCGCGAGCTTGGCGCCGACTTCGGACCGGCGTTTCAAGGATTGACGGCCGCCTGGCGCTCCGGGGAGGAGGTCTTCGCCGAAGTCGCGCTGGCCGAGGATCAAATGCCACAGGCGGGCTCGTTTGGCGTGCACCCGGCGCTGCTTGACGCCACCCTGCACACGGTTGGCCTGCTCAGTGGTTGGCTGGACGGGGAGAGCGGCGAAACCGGCGGTCAAAGGTTTCGCCTTCCGTTCTCGTGGGGGGGAGTCCAGCTGAATCTCAGAGGCTCGTCGTCACTGCGGGCCAATCTGCGACGTGGGGCTGAGGGCTCGGTATCGCTGACAGTGGCCGACGAATCGGGAGAGACGGTGGCCTCGGTGGACTCGCTCGTGTTCCGCGAGCTCACCGAGGCGCAGCTGCAAAGCGCGGGGAGGGGCTACCGCGACTCGCTCTTCGCCTTGGAGTGGACGCCCGCCGCGGTGGACACGAGCGGGCCGCTGCCGCCGGAGCCGGAGCCGGAGAGGTGGATGTTGCTTGGCCGGGAAGGCGCGAATGCCGCATTGACCATGAGCACGGCGGGAGTGAGCGTTGAGACGCTCGCGGATATGCATGAGTTGGGCCAGGCACTCGACGAGGGAGCCGCGATCCCCCAGGTCGTGCTGCTGGACTGCGCGTCGTGTGAAGGCACAGGTTCGCCCGGGACCGAAGACGTACGGCAGGCGTCTGTTGTCGCAGAGCGACTCATAGAGCGGGCGCACGAGACGACCAACCGGGTGCTCGATGCGATACGGAGCTGGCTCTCAGACGAGCGACTGCTGACCTCCAGGCTTGTATTCATCACTCACAACGCGGTGGCTGTGAACCGGGAGGAAGATGTGCCCGGCCTGGCCCAGGCGCCGATCTGGGGCCTGGTGCGCTCGGCGCAATCGGAGAACCCAGGATGCTTCACGCTGATCGATCTCGACGACGAGGATGCCTCGCGGTCCGCGCTGCGCGAGGCGATCGCGACGAATGAATCACAGCTGGCCGTCCGTGGCGGCGATGTGCTCGCCCCCGGTCTTGTGCGCGTGGTGGCGGGGGAGCAGACCGAGCGCGAAGGCGCAGTGCGCGACCGTCCATGGGGGTTCGATCCCGAGGGCTCGGTCCTGATCAGCGGGGGCACAGGCGACCTGGGCAGGCTCGTGGCCAGGCATTTGGTGGAGAGGCACGGTATACGCAGTCTGATACTCGCCGGCAGGCGCGGTCCCGAGGCGCCCGGAATGGAGCAGCTCGAGGCAGAGCTTAGGGAGCTTGGCGCAGCGGTGAGAGTGGTCAGCTGCGACGTCGCCGACTATGAGCAGCTGAGCGCTCTGCTCGACTCGATCCCCGACGAGACTCCGCTCCGCGGAGTTGTGCACGCAGCTGCGACCCTCGAGGATGGTGTGATCGGCTCCTTGACCCGCGAGCGGGTCGATCGGGTGCTGGCACCGAAGCTGGACGGCGCCTGGAATCTTCACCGTTTGACGGAACACCTCGACCTGTCGGCGTTCGTGTGTTTCTCATCGGTCATGGGGGTTCTCGGTGGACCGGGTCAGGCCAATTACGCAGCGGCAAACACGTTTCTCGATGCGCTGGCGGCTCATCGGCGCGCTCGAGGCCTCAGCGGTATCTCGATGGCATGGGGAGGATGGGCACAGACAGGAATAGTCGATCGGCTGGGCGAGGCCGACCTCGCGCGGTCGGCTCGGTTGGGGATCGGGGGACTGTCAAACCGGGAGGGTCTGGATCTGCTCGACGCCGCGCAGGTGATCGACCGCGCCTTTCTGATTCCGATGCGCCTGGACGCGGCCGCGCTGCGTGCGCAGGCGAGGGCGGGTGTGGTATCGCCTCTGCTGCGCAAATTGATCCGTGTGCCGCCCCGAGATGCACAGCACGGGAGCGAATCGCTGGTTCGGCGATTGGCCGGGACGCCATCGCAAGAGCGGGAGGGTGCGCTGTTGGAGATAGTGCGCTCCGAGGTCGCAATCGTCCTGGGCCATGCCTCGCCGTTGACGATCGACCCCAAGAGCTCCTTCAAGCAACTCGGCTTTGACTCTCTTGGGGCTGTTGAATTGCGCAACAGGTTGAATGCAGTCACCGAATTGCGCTTGCCGTCCACGCTGGTGTTCGATCGTCCAACGCCGGTCGCGCTTGCTTCATACCTGCTGACTCAGCTGTTCGCCGGCGAGCAGGATCTCGATCCCGAGGAAGCTGAGATCCGAGAGGCGCTCGCGTCGGTCCCGCTCGATCGGATCCGCGAGCTCGGTCTGCTGGATGTGCTGCTCGGGCTGGCGGGCACCCGCGCCCGACACCGGAGAGCAAACGCTTGGCGATCGGGTCAAGCCGATCGACACGATGGATGTCGATGAGCTCATCGAGAAGGCGATGAAGCGGCCCGATCGCGCGATCGTCTCGCAGGAGGGCTCGCCATGAGCACGCCTTCCGATCAGATCGTCGAGGCTCTGCGCGCATCGCTGAAGGAGACGGAGCGGCTGGAGGGGGAGAACAGGCAGCTGCTGGCGGCCTCCAGGGAGCCGCTTGCGATTGTGGGAGTTGGCTGTCGTTATCCGGGCGGTGCGATGTGCGCGAGCGATCTCTGGGAGTTGGTTGCCAGCGGTCGCGATGCCGTCGGTGGGTTTCCGACGGATCGCGGCTGGGATCTCGAGCGACTCTACGATCCAGAGCCCGATCGTCCGCGAACCAGCTATGTGCGCGAAGGCGGTTTTCTCCACGATGCCGGCGATTTCGACGCGGCGTTCTTTCAGGTCAGCCCTCGCGAGGCGCTCGGGATGGATCCCCAGCACCGACTCCTGCTCGAAACTTCGTGGGAGGCCATCGAGGACGCCGCTATCGACCCACTGTCTTTGCAGGGGAGCCCCACAGGGGTATTCATGGGCTGCGATGTATCACGACTATGGGGGTGACCCGGCGACGCTGCCGGAGGCTCTTGAGGGTTACCTGGGAGCGGGCAGCCTCGGCAGCGTCGCGTCCGGGCTGATCGCCTACAGCCTGGGCCTAGAGGGTCCTGCGATCTCCGTGGACACGGCGTGCTCGTCCTCGCTGGTGGCGTTGCATTTGGGATGCCGTGCGCTACGTCAGCGGGAATGCTCGCTGGCGCTGGTCGGCGGGGTGTCGGTTATGGCCACGCCGGGGGTATTTGTGCAGTCCTCGCGTCAGCGTGGGCTTGCGCGTGGATGGGCGGTGTAAGTCTTATGCGGATACCGCTGACGGTACCGGCATGTCCGAGGGTGTGGGTGTTGTGTTGTTGGAGCGTTTGTCTGATGCGGTGCGTTTGGGTCATGGGGTTTTGGCTGTGGTGCGTGGTAGTGCGGTGAATCAGGATGGTGCGAGTAATGGTTTGACGGCTCCGAATGGGCCTTCGCAGGAGAGGGTGATTCGGGCGGCGTTGTTGGATGCTGGGGTGTCGGCTGCGCAGGTCGATGTGGTGGAGGGTCATGGGACTGGTACGAGGTTGGGTGATCCGATTGAGGCGCAGGCTTTGTTGGCTACGTATGGGCAGTTGCGTCGTGGGGGGCGGCCGTTGTGGTTGGGGTCGTTGAAGTCGAATATTGGTCATACGCAGGCGGCTGCGGGTGTGGCTGGTGTGATCAAGATGGTGATGGCTTTGCGTCATGGTGTTTTGCCGAGGACGTTGCATGTTGATCGTCCTTCTGGGGAGGTTGATTGGTCTGCTGGTGCGGTGTCGCTTTTGACTGAGGAGGTTGCGTGGGAGGTCGATGGTGGGCCGCGTTGTGCGGGGGTTTCCTCGTTTGGGGCGAGTGGCACTAATGCGCATGTGATCTTGGAGGAAGCTCCGGTGCTCGGGGGGGGTGTGAGTGGTGTTGGCGGTGGGGTGCGCGGTGGTCGCGTTGTTGGTGCTGTGGGGGGCGGTGGGGATGTTGTGGTGAGGGGATGGTGTTCTTGGGGATGGTGTGAGTGTTGTTGATGGGGGTGCTCCGGTTGGTGTGTTGGGGGGTGGCGTCACGCCGTTGGTGCTTTCGGCGAGGGGTGGGGCGGCGCTTGCTGGGCAGGCGGGAAGGTTGCTTGAGCATATGCGTGCTCATCCTGATGTAGGTGTGGTGGATGTGGGGTTTTCGTTGTTGTCGCGTTCTGTTTTTGAGGATCGTGCGGTGGTGGTTGGTGGTGAACGGGAGGAGTTGTTGGAGGGTCTTGGGTGCGTTGGCGCGGGAGGATTCCGCGGCGAGTGTGGTGTGTGGGAGTGTGGCGGGTGGTGCTGGCGGGGTTGTGTTTGTGTTTCCGGGCCATGGTTCGCAATGGGTCGGGATGGCCAGCGAGCTATTGGAGTGCTCGCCGGTTTTCGCGCGGCATGTAGAGGCTTGTGAGGTTGCGCTCGCGCCTTATCTGCAATGGTCGCTCATGGATGTTCTGAAGGGGGCGCCGCAGGCGCCGCCGCTGGAGAGAATCGATGTGGCTCAGCCGGCGCTGTTTGCGATGATGGTGTCCCTTGCCGGGCTGTGGAGCGCTTACGGTGTGCGCCCAGGTGCGGTTGTGGGTCATTCTCAGGGAGAGATCGCAGCCGTGCACGTGGCCGGCGGGCTCTCGTTGGAGGATTCGGCACGACTGGTGGCGCGGCGCAGCCAGGTTCTTGCGAGTATCGCCGGCAGAGGCCAGATGGCGTCGGTCGCGCTGGCCGCGCAGGAGGTTGCGGCACGGTGCGAGCGCTGGGGGGAGAGGATCGTCGTGGCGGCGATCAACGGACCCTCCTCGACGGTTGTCTCTGGCGAGCCCGAAGCGGTGCGCGAGTTGCTGGGCCAGTGCGAGCAGGATGGAGTGCGCGCGCGAGGGATCACCGGGGCCCTTGGCGCCGGTCACTCTCCGCAGATGGAGCCTCTGCGCGAGCAGCTCGTCCAAGCGTGCTCGCCGATCGCTCCCCGCTCATCGGAGACCGCGTTCTATTCGACAGTGACGGCGCAGCGATTTGACAGCGCCGCCGTGGACCCGGGCTACTGGTATCGCAACACGCGCGAGCCGGTGCGGTTCGACCAGACAATTCGCCGCCTGCTCGACGATGGCTTTCGCACATTCGTCGAGATGAGTCCTCATCCGGTCCTCTCGGTTGCGATGAACGAAACGATCGACGACACTCCCATCGACCCTGGGCGGGCACGAGTAGTAGGCTCGTTGCGGCGGGGCGACGGAGGCCCACGACGCTTTCAGATGTCGCTCGCTGAAGCGTGGGTCCAGGGCGTGCCCGTAGACCGGAAGCTCCTCTACGAGGGCTCCGGCGCCAGTAGGGCCGCCCTGCCGACCTACTGCATTCCAACGGCGCCGCTACTGGCTCGAACAGGCTTCCTCCACAGCCGGTATCCGGATACCGGCCCAACGTGCGCCGGAGGGTGCGAGCGGATCGCTGATAGAGCGCCTGGCCGGCGTGACGGCAGCCGAGCGCCGGCATGTGACACTCGCATTCTTGTGCGGCGAGATCGCGGCCGTGCTCGGGCACGCCTCAGCCGAGGCTGTCGACGCCGATCTCGCCTTCAAGGAGCTCGGGTTCGACTCATTGCTTGCGGTCGAGCTGCGCAACCGGATGAACGTTGCCACGGGATTGGCATTGCCCGCGACACTCGTTTTCGACCACCCCACTCCCACGGCGCTCGCGGATCGTCTGCTGGAGGAGCTCGATGGCGTCGAGGTCGAGTGGGCTACGCCGCCTATATCGGTCAAGGGCTTCCCTGAGGAGCCCGTCGCGATCGTGGGCATGGGCTGCCGCTACCCGGGCGGGGTGCGCTCCCCTCAGGAGCTGTGGGAATTGGTCGTTGGAGGTACCGACGCGGTTGGCGCCTTCCCGACCGACCGTGGCTGGGACCTGGAGCGGCTCTTCGACGGAGATCGCGGAGATCCGGGGACGAGCTATGTGCGGGAGGGCGGATTCATCTATGACGCGGGGGACTTCGACGCGCCTTTCTTCGGGATCAGTCCCCGGGAGGCGCTCGCAATGGATCCACAGCAGCGCCTAATGCTGGAAATCTCTTGGGAAGCCCTGGAGAGTGCGGGCATAGATCCCGAGATCCTGCGCGGAAGTCAGACCGGGGTGTTCGTGGGCGCTGGCAGTTCTCCTTATGGCAACGGTGCGTCAACCGAGTCGGCGGGTGTGGAGGGCTTTCGCTTCACCGGCATCGCGGGCAGCGTGACTTCCGGGCAGGATCGCCTACAGCTTGGGCCTGAATGGTCCGGCGGTGTCGGTCAACACCGCGTGCTCCTCATCGCTCGTGGCGCTGCACCTCGCTTGCGGATCGTTGCGATCCGGTGAGTGCTCGCTTGCACTGGCCGGCGGTGTCACGATCATGGCGACACCCGATCTGTTCATCGAGTTCAGCCAGCAGGGAGGGCTTGCATCCGATGGACGTTGCAAGTCCTTCTCGGCATCGGCGGACGGGACCGGCTGGGGGAGGGCGCTGGAGTGCTGCTGCTCGAGCGTCTCTGCGACGCACGTCGACTCGGCCATACGGTCCTCGCCGTCGTTCGTGGCAGCGCCGTCAACCAGGATGGTGCGAGCAATGGCCTGACTGCCCCCAGCGGCTCCTCCCAGCAGCAGGTGATCCGTCGTGCGCTCGCGAACGCCGGTCTGTGCTCTGCGGAGATCGACGCTGTGGAGGCGCACGGAACCGGCACCACGTTGGGCGATCCGATCGAGGTCCAGGCGTTGCTGGCGGCATACGGCCGCGATCGCGACCAGCCGCTGCGGCTTGGCTCCATCAAGTCGAACATAGGGCACACCGGGTTGGCGGCCGGCGTTGCCGGCGTGATCAAGATGGTGATGGCGCTGCGACACGGCCTGCTGCCTCGCACACTGCACGTAGAGCTGCCCTCCCAGCAGGTCAACTGGTCCAGCGGCTCGGTCTCGCTGCTGACAGAGGAGGTGCCCTGGTCGCGCGGGGGCCGGCCGCGCAGGGCCGGGGTGTCCTCCTTCGGTATCAGCGGCACCAACGCTCACGTGATCGTCGAAGAGGCTCCGGTTCACGATGGCGCCGCCGCGCTGAGCGGCGTTTTGAGTGACGAGCCGGCTGACGGGGAGAACGCGGCGAGCGACAAGAACGCGGCGAGCGACGAGATCGCAGCGAGCGAGGAGTCGATCGCTGGGGTGAGCGTTTCGAGCAATGAGACGGCTGCCGAACAGGTCGCCGAGCAGGTCGCTATAGAGATTCCGGCTTTCGAGGGACTCCCCGCAGGCCACGAGCCTGCCGGCGTGTTGAGTGCCGGCGTGGTGCCCTGGGTGATCTCGGCTCGTGGGTCCGCGGCGCTGGAGGCCGGCGCCGAACGGTTGCACGGCTTTGTGACAGCCGACGACGATCTCCAGCTGGGCGAGGTGGGTCTCGCGCTTGTCCGCCGCCCCATGCTCGAGGATCGCGCTGTCGTGATCGGCGGCGGGCGCGACCAGCTGCTCGCGGGCTTGGCGGCCCTATCCGCCGGCGAGGTCGTGCCGGACGCGATTCGGGGAGAGGTCAGCCCCGCTGGGCAGGAGAGTCGCCTTCCTGTTCACCGGACAAGGCGCTCAGCGCTCGGGCATGGGGCGCGAGCTCTATCGTGCGTTCCCCCTGTTCCGTGTCTCGCTGGATGAGATCTGCTGCGAGCTGGATGTTCACCTGGGGTGCTCGCTGCTGGAGGTGATGTTCGCCGAAGAGGACTCGCCGGAGGCGTCTCGGCTGGATGAGACCATGTTCGCGCAGGCGTCCCTGTTCGCACTCGAGGTGTCGATGTTTCGGCTCCTCGAGGCATGGGGTGTACCGGCCGGACTACGTGATCGGGCACTCCGTGGGCGAGCTGGCCGCGGCGTTCGCGGTGGGCGTGTTCTCGCTCGCCGACGCCTGCATGCTTGTCGGCGCTCGTGGTCGGCTGATGGGCGCCCTGCCCGCCGGCGGCGCGATGACGGCCGTGCAGGCCTCTGAGGATGAGGTCCACGAGTCGCTCGCCGGCTATGAGGGTCGCGTGGCGCTGGCGGCTGTCAACGGCCCCTCCGCGGTGGTGCTTTCAGGCGACGAGGACGCTGTCTTGGAGCTGGCCGAGATGTGGCGAGGCCGGGGACGCAAGACCAAGCGGCTGCGAGTTAACCGCGCATTTCACTCACCGAGGATGGACGGCATGCTCGAGGACTTCGCCGAGGTCGCCCGCGACGTTTCGCTCTCCCCGCCGAGGATACCCGTCGTGTCCAATCTCACCGGTGAGCCCGCGGCGCAGGAGCTGTGCTCGTCGGCCTACTGGGTCAGGCACGTGCGCGAGACCGTGCGTTTCGCCGACGGAGTGCGTTGGCTTGACGCCCACGGCGTGGGCAGTCTCCTCGAGATTGGCCCGGATGGCGTGCTCAGCGCGATGGCCCGGGAATGCCTTCGCGACTCGGCCGACGCGGCGGATTCGACGTCCGCGCGCGAGGATCGCGTCCACGGCGCCGTGGCGGCCCTCAAAGCGGGACGGCCTGAGACGGCCTCGCTCGTCGCGGCGCTGGCCGAGCTTTGGACGCGCGGAGCGCCGGTCGCCTGGGCCGCGCTGCTGGGCGAGCCCACTGCCAGACAGGTGGAGCTTCCGAGCTACCCCTTCCAGCGCAGGCGCTACTGGCTCGACAGCGACGCCGCGCTTCGACCGCACGCGGGCGGGCGCGCCACGGCGCATGCGCAAGCGGGGCAGGCCAGCGAGAGTGTATTCTGGGACGCGGTTGAGCGCGGCGATCTCGCGGGGCTTGTGAGTACGCTGCAGGTCGACGGCGAGCAGCACCGCGCGTCGCTGGATGCGCTGCTGCCGAGCTTGTCGACGTGGCATCGTCGCAGTAGCGAGCGCGCGTTGGCGAGCAGTTGGCGCTATCGCGTGCAGTGGAAGCCGATAGTCGCGAGCTCGGCGGCGAGGCTGTCCGGCGCTTGGCTGGCGCTGGTCCCCTCCTCCCACGACGAGGATCTCTGGATCGCGGCGGCGATCGGCGCTCTGGAGGAGCGCGGCGCCCAGGTGCTGACCGTGCGGTTCGACGAAGGCCCCGCCGCGCGCGAGGAGCTGGCCCGCCGCATACGCGACACGCTGGAGAGCTCGGCCGAAGCGGCCAAGGCGCGCGGCGTGGTCTCGCTGCTGGGTCTGCAGGAGCAGTGCAACGATGTTCACGGTTGCGTCCCGCGGGGACTGATGGCGACGGCTACGTCGATCCAGGCGCTCGGAGACGCCGACGTCGAGGCTCCGCTGTGGCTGGTGACCCGCGGCGCGGTCTCCGTGGAGCGCTCCGATGCTATTCGCAGCCCGATCCAGGCGCAGCTATGGGGATTGGGCCTGGCGGCCGGACTCGAGTACCCGCGGCGCTGGGGCGGTATGGTCGACTTGCCCGATTCTCTGGACGAGCGGGCCGGGTCGCTGCTGGCCGGAGTGCTTGCGAGCGGCGGTTGTGAGGATCAGCTCGCGGTTCGCGGCGCGGGCGTATTCGCCCGGCGGGTCGTGCGATCGACTCGCGACGAGGGCGTTGCGGGCGATGAATGGAGGGCGCCCGGGGGAACGACTCTGATAACCGGCGGCACCGGCGGCCTCGGAGCGCACGTGGCACGCTGGCTGGCCGCGGAGGGCGCCGAGCGCCTGTTGCTTGTCAGTCGCAGCGGCGCAGGGGCCCCGGGCGCGCCGGACTTGCGCTCAGAGCTCATCGATCTGGGCGCGGAGGTCGCCATCGTTGCATGCGACGTCTCCGATCGCGAGCAGGTCCAGACACTGATCGAAACGGTCCCCGACGATCGTCCGCTGAGAATGATTGTGCATGCCGCCGGGTCGGCCAGCCCGGGTGCGATCGATTCGTTGACCGCGGGCGAGCTCGAAGAGGCGCTGTCCGCAAAGGCGCAGGGCGCCCTGAACCTCGACGCGCTCACCGCTGGCCTCGATCTGTCGGCATTCGTGTTGTTCTCGTCGATCGCCGCCACGTTCGGTTCAGCCGGGCAGGCGGCTTACGCGGCCGCCAACGCATGTCTCGACGCGCTCGCGGTCCAGCGTCGGGCGCGCGGTCTGACCGCGATGTCCGTGGCCTGGGGTCCCTGGGACGGTGATGGCATGGGGGCGCACGACGAGCACGTGGTGAAGGTCCTACGCCGGCGCGGGCTCGACTGCATGGCGCCAAGGCCGGCGATCGAGGCGCTCCGCCAAGCGCTGCTGCACGACGAGACGCTGATTTCCGTGGCCGACATTCGTTGGGAGACCTACGCGCGTCTGTTCACCTCCGCTCGCCCACGGCCGCTGATCGAAGACCTGCCCGAGGTGCGGGCGGCACTTGTGGGCAGCACCCCCGCCGAGGGACAGGTGGCGGGCGGCGAGCTCAGAGAGCGGCTGCGGAACGCGACCGCACGTGAGCGACGGCGGCTGCTGCTCAAGCTCGTTCGCACGGAGGTGGCGCGCGTGATGGGGCATTCCGCGCTCGAGACGGTCGAACCCAAGCGTGCATTCAGGGAGCTCGGCTTCGATTCGCTGATGGCCGTCGAACTCCACAACCGACTCGTGTCCGCCACGGGGCTGGGACTGCCGGCGACGCTCGTATTCGACTACCCCACCCCGATCTCGGTGGTCGAGCATCTGGCGGCCGAGCTCGCGCAAGACGGCGCATCGGGGAGCGCTTCGGTGGAGGGGGAGCTGGCTGGTCTGGAGCGCGCGCTCAGCCTCGCTTGGTGACGGAGTCGAGCGCAGGCGGACGACGGCGCGTTTGCGTGCGCTCCTGGCCGGCTTGGAGGGCGAGGATCGTGGGTCCTTGCCGCGGCAGGAGCAGAACGGAGTCGCGATCGTCGAACGAATGCGAACAGCATCCGACGATGAGCTTTTCAACCTCATAGATCAAGAGCTCGAGTCGCAGTGAACGGAAAGAGCAGATCAATGTTCAACGCAATTATCGGAGGGGCACGATGACCGAGGACGAGAGGCTGCGCGATTATCTCAAGCGGGTGACAGTCGAGCTGCACGACGCTCGTTCGCGCCTGCGCGAGGTGGAGTATCGGAGCAATGAGCCGGTGGCGATCGTCGGCATCGGCTGCCGGTATCCGGGCGGAATCGTCTCGCCAGAGCAGCATGTGGGAGTTGCTGTGCGGACGGTCGCGATGCCATCTCGGATTGGCCGACCGACCGCGGATGGGACGTCGAGCGATTGTACGATCCCGACCCGGAGCGGCCGGATACCAGCTGCTCTCGCGAGGGGGGCTTTCTGTATGACGCTGCCGAGTTCGACGCGGACTTCTTCTCGATCAGCCCGCGCGAGGCGCTCGCGATGGACCCACAGCAGCGACTGCTGCTCGAAGCATGCGTGGGAGGCGATCGAGAGCGCCTGCATAGACCCGCGTGTCACTGCGCGGCAGCGCAGACGGGCGTGTTCGTCGGCGTGGGCATTCAACGGGTACGGACTGGACCCCTCGCGGTTCGATACCCGAGGAGATCGCCGGTCACTACGGCACCGGCGCTTTGAGCAGCGTCATGTCGGGGCGTGTCGCCTATACGCTCGGGTTGGAGGGCCCGGCGTTGACGATCGACACGGCGTGCTCCTCCTCGCTCGTGGCGCTGCACGTGGCCTGCCGCGTCGCTGCGCGCGGGGGAGTGCTCGCTCGCGCTGGCGGGTGGCGTGACCGTGATGCCGCACGCCGGCAGTGTTCGTGGAGTTCAGTCGCGTCAGCGAGGCTTGGCCCCCGACGGTCGATGCAAGTCCTTCGCCGACGGCGCCGACGGCGTCGGTCTGGGGCGAGGGCGTCGGCGTGCTGCTGCTCGAGCGTCTATCGGACGCGCTCCGCCTCGGGCACCGCGTGCTCGCCGTGGTGCGCGGCAGCGCCGTCAACCAGGACGGGGCCAGCAACGGGTTGACCGCGCCCAACGGCCCCTCCCAGCAGCGGGTGATCCGCAGCGCGCTTGCCGACGCGGGCTCTCGCCGCACGCAGGTGGACGCGGTGGAGGCGCACGGAACCGGCACGACGCTCGGGCGATCCGATCGAGGCACAGGCGCTGCTCGCGACCTACGGGCAGGGCAGGCCGCGGAGCGGCCGCTGTGGCTCGGGTCGATCAAGTCCAACATCGGCCATACCCAGGCCGCGGCCGGCGTCGCCGGGGTGATCAAGGTTGTGATGGCGATGCGCCACGAGCGGCTGCCAGAGACGCTGCACGTCGATCGAGCCCAGCCAGGAGGTGGATTGGTCGGCGGGCGCGGTGCTCGCTGCTGAGCGAGCCGGAGCCGTGGCCGCGCGGGGAGCGAGCCGCGGCGCGCGGGCGTCTCCTCGTTCGGCGATCAGCGGCACGAACGCCCATGTGATAATCGAGGAAGCCGCTCCTCACCTCCTCGAGGGGCAGATGAGCGGCGGTAGCGACACCGGGTCCGCCGAGCCCGGCGAGTCTTCGCAGAGAGGCCGCTTTCGCAGCGGCGTACTGCCGCTGGTCGTGTCCGGCCGCGACGACGCCGGTCTGCGCAGGCAGGCTGCCGGTGTGTCGGCGTTCTTGGACGGCAACCCGGGTCTGAGCCGGCCGACGTCGGACTTTCGCTCGCCAGACGGTCGGCGTTCGCCCATCGTGCCGTTGTGATCGGCGGCGAGCGGGAGGAGCTCTGCCGGCGCTGTTCGACGCGGATCGCCGGCGAGGCGCACAGCGCGGACGTGGTCGAGGGCACGGTGGCGCGCCGAAGGCGCGGGAGGATCGCGTTCGTGTTCCCGGGCCAGGGCTCGCAGTGGGCCGGCATGGCGCTCGAGCTGGTTGAGCGGCTCCGGCGTGTTCGCGGCCGCTGCGCGGTGCGTGTGAGGCGCTCTGGGCCACGCGTCGACTGGTCGTTGGAGGATGTTCTGCGCGGCGTACGGAGGGCGCTGATATCGAGCGCGTCGACGTCGTGCAGCCGGCGCTGTTCGCCGTGATGGTCGCGCTGGCCGAGCTGTGGCGCGCCTGCGGCGTGCGCCGGATGCTGTCGTCGGCCACTCGCAGGGAGAGATCGCGGCCGCCTGTGTGGCGGGAGGGCTGTCGCTGGAGGACGCGGCGCGGTTGTCGTGGCGCGCAGCGTGCGCTGGCGGCACTGGCCGGTGCCGGGCGGAATGGTGCGGTCGCGAGCTGGGCCAGGACGAGCTGCCGAGCTGCTCGCATCACTCCCGGCGACGGGAGTCTCGTGGCTGCGGTCAACGGTCCGGGCCGACCGTGATCGTGCGGGGGAGCAGACGCGCTCGACGAGCGGTTGCTCGGCGATGTGAGGCCGAGGATGTGAGAGCGCGGAGGATCCCGGTTGACTATGCCGCGCACTCGGCGCAGGTAGAGCAGATCCGTGCGGAGTTGCTGGCGGGATGTGCCGGTGATCTCGCCCCGCTCGGGGAGCGTCCCGTTCTACTCGGCGGTGACCGGCGGTGCAATCGATACGGCGCACCTCGACGCAGGGTACTGGTATCGCAACCTGCGCGAGACCGTGCAGTTCGAGTGTGTTACCAGAAGGCTGCTGGATGAGGACTACCGGACGTTTATCGAGGTGAGTCCGCATCCGGTTCTCACGGTGGGGATGCACGAAACGGTTGAGAACGCGCTCTCGGGCCGGCCGGCAGACGGCATCGGCAAGTCCGAGCGAGGCGAGAATATGCCGGCTCCCGAGCAAGCGGTTGACGCGGATGGGAGGGTCAACACAGAGGAGAAGCACGCAACAGGGGGAAAGGCCGACACAGAGGGGTTGGGCCCGGTGACGATGGTGCGGGTCGCTGCGGCGCGGGGAGGGTGGCTCACGGCGCTTTCTCATTTCGCTAAGCGAAGCGTGGGTGAGCGGTGTGGACGTTGACTGGGGGGCGATGTTCAGCGGGAGCGGCGCCGTCGGCTTGCGGCTGCCGCCGTATGCGTTTCAGCGGCGACGGTACTGGTTGGACATCCCCGCTCGGACCGGGGACGCCGCCGCGGCGGGCCAGGCGCCTGTGGAGCACCCGTTCGTGAGCGCCGCGGTCGCCCTGGCAGAGAGCGACGGATGGCTGTTCACGGGTCGCATATCCCTGGCGGATCAGCCGTGGCTTGCCGATCACTCGGCCGCGGGAGCGGTGCTGGTGCCCGGCACCACATTCGTCAACATCGCCCTCTCTGTGGGCGCGCAGGTCGGGTGTGAGGTGGTGCAGGATCTGGTCCACGAAAACACGCTCGTGTTGATGGATGGGCTGAGCACGGTGCAACTGCAGGTCGTGCTCGATCCACCGGATGAGTCGGGACGGCGCGCGCTTGGGCTGTTCACCCGTCCGGATGGAGCCTCCGCAGGGGGTGCGGAGGATGAGTGGACGCGTCATGTCGGGGGTGTGCTCGGCCCAGCGGCGCCGGCTCTCTCCGGCCAGGTCACGCCGCTGGAGGAGCAGGCGAGCTCCCTGGCCGGCGACGCTTGGCCTCCACGTGGAGCGGAGCCTCTGTCGCTCGATGATGTGTACGGCTATTTCACCGGGGTGGGCTTGGAATATGGGCCCACGTTTCTGGCTATCCGGGCCGCTTGGCAGCGAGGGGGAGAGGTGTTCACTGAGGTGAGCCTGCCCGAGGAGGAGCGCGAGCAGGCGCGCCGCTTCAAGATCCATCCCGCATTGCTGGACGCCTCTTTGCAAGCCTGCACAGTGCTGATGCGGGCAGAAGCTCCAGAGGCCACAACGCAGGGGCTGCTCCCGTTCGCCTGGGCTGGTGTGTGCGTGCACGTCGCCGGGGCATTTGCTGTGCGAGCTCGCGTCGTACGCTCGGAGCTGGGGGGCTATGCGCTGGTGGCGCTCGATGAGCAGGGCCGAACGGTCGCTACGGCCGACTCGCTGGTGGTGCGACAGCCTTCGCCTGAGCTGATGCAGCGTATGGCGGGCTCGGATCGCCACTCGTTGCATCGTCTGGAGTGGGTTGCGGTCGCACCGAGCGGGGTAGACGCGGGCACGGCGTCGCACCAGATTTGGGCGATGCTCGGCGCGTGCGAGTCAGCCGCTGCTGGTGAGGCCGACCGCGCCTCCGCTGCGAGGATGTGGATGCGACGGGGGTGTTGTTGCGACCGGGGGTGTTGTTGCGACCGGGGGTGTTGTTGCGACCGGGGGTGTTGTTGCGACCGGGGGTGTTGTTGCGACCGGGGTGTTGTTGCGACCGGGGGTGTTGTTGCGACCGGGGGTGTTGTTGCGACCGGGGGTGTTGTTGCGACCGGGGATGTTGCTGCGAACGGGGATGTTGCCGCGAATGGGGATGTTGCCGCGAACAGGGATAGCGCCGCAAACGGGGGTGGCGTCGCGACCGCGGAATACGCCAACCTGCGCTCGGCGATCGACGTGATCGGCGAGGGGGCTCCCGCGCCCGCCGTGGTGGTGACTCGCCTCGGTGCCGAACGGCTCCCGACGGCGAGCCGCCGTCCGCGTCGCGCGTGCTGCTCGAGCAGGCCGTCTCGCTCGTACGGGAATGGCTCTCCGAGGCACGCTTTGAAGGCTCCCGGCTCGTGTTCGTGACCAAACGGGCCGTGTCCACCGACAGCGAGGAGGGCGTCGCTGAGCTGGCCGCCGCGCCGCTGTGGGGGCTGGTTCGCTCGGCGCAATCTGAGCATCCCGGACGGTTCGTGCTGATCGACGTAGACGAGGATCATGTTGGGCTCGATGTGCTTGCGGATGCGCTCGCAACAGGCGAGCCGCAAGTGGCCCTGCGGGCCGGCAGACTGCTTGCGCCGCGACTGAGCCGTGTGGCAGACCGTCCCGGAGCGGTCGAGAGCCGGACGCCTGCCGAGGAGGCCGACAGCGGCCCTGGCGATCCAGGTCGGAGCGTCGCCCAGATCGGGCTGCTCGCGTCCGAGCGCCCGGGCAGCGTATTGATCACTGGCGCCACCGGATTGATCGGGGCCGCGCTGGCGCGGCATCTGGTGGGCGAGCACGGCGTTCGCAGCGTGGTGCTGGCAAGCAGGCGGGGCCCGGAGGCGCCCGGTGCGGAGAACCTGCGGGTGGAGCTCGCCGGCCTGGGCGCGGCGGTGAGAATCATTGCGTGTGACGTGTCCGATCGCGAGCAGGTGGCTCGGCTGGTTGCGTCGGTACCGAGCGACTATCCGCTGAGCGCGGTCGTGCACGCCGCGGGTGTCCTGGACGACGGTGTGATCGACTCGATGACACCAGAGCGTATCGACCGAGTCCTGGCGCCAAAGCTGGATGGCGCCTGGCACTTGCACGAGTTGACCGAGGATCTCGATCTGTCGGCGTTCATCCTGTTCTCCGCGGGCGCCGGCACGATCGGCAGTCCGGGCCAGAGCAATTACGCGGCGGCGAACGCGTTCCTCGACGCGCTGGCGGCCCATCGGCGCGAGCGCGGGCTACCCGGCGTCTCGATGGTTTGGGGATTGTGGGCGGGGGGGCTGGCGGGAGAGCAGACCGCGGCCGACGAGGCACGGATGGGGCACGCTGGCCTGCTTGCGTTGTCCGTAGAGGACGGCCTCAGCCTGTTTGACGCTGCGTATGCCGTTGGGGAGCCGCTGATACTGCCCTTGGGTCTGAATATGGCGGCACTGCGAGCACGGGCGAGGAGCGGAGCGATCCCACCGCTGTTCAGCGGGCTGGTTCGCGTGCCCGCGCGGGGACCGGCAGAGAGCGGCCGCGAGTCGTTGATCAGGCGCTTGGCGAGAACCCCGGAGTCCGAGCGCGGGCGTGTGGCGCTCAAGTGGTCCGTACCGAGGTGGCGGCGGTGCTGGGTCACGACTCGCCAGATGCGATCGATGCCGACCGCGCCTTCAACGAGCTCGGGTTCGACTCGTTGACAGCCATCGAGTTGCGCAACCGGCTGATCGCCGTCAGCGGGGTCCAGTTGCCGGCCACGCTTGCTTTTGACTATCCATCGTCGGCCGCTCTGAGCGATTTCCTGCTGGAGCAGATCTCCGACGAGGTCAACGGACGCGTCGAGAGTGCACCCAGCGAGCTGGACATTCGCGATGCCTTCGCATCGATACCGCTGGTGCGCCTGCGCGAGGCTGGGGTGCTGGACACGCTGATGGCGCTCGTCGGTCTGGCGGACGGGTCGGCCCTCACGCGCGAGGAGGATCCAGCCGAGCAAGTCGATGAGATGGATATCGACAGCCTCGTAGAGCTTTCGCTTGGGCCCGATGGCTCTGTCGGGGAGCCCGATGGCTCGATCGGAGCCCGACGTCTCCGCGGAGCAGTCCGATGGCTTGGCGGAGCAGTCCGATGGCTCCGTGGGGGAGCCCCGCTCCGCGGAGGAGCCTGTCGAGGATCTGGCATGAGCCCCACCACTCAACAACCAAAGGATGCCCAATGAGCAGCTCGCCCGAGAAGGTCGTCGAGGCGTTGCGCGCTTCTGTCAAGGAGACGCAAAGGCTGCGCCGGCAGAACAGGGAGCTGATCGCCGCGACCCACGAGCCGGTGGCGATCGTCGGCATGAGCTGTCGCCTGCCGGGCGGAGTGCGCTCGCCGTCGCAGCTATGGGATCTGCTGAGCGCCGGAGGCGATGCGATCGGAGAGTTCCCCACCGATCGCGGATGGGACATGGAGCGATGGTATCGCCTGGATCACGATCAACCGGACAGCACCCAGGCGTGTGAAGGCGGGTTCCTGTATGACGTCGGTGAGTTCGACGCCGAGTTCTTCAGGATCAGCCCGCGTGACGCGCTCGCGATGGATCCGCAGCAGCGACTCTTCCTGGAAGCAAGTTGGGAGGCGTTCGAGGACGCCGGTATCGACCCGACGTCTGTGCGCGGCACGCAAACGGGTGTCTTTGCCGGTGTGATGTACGAGGACTATCCGGTCGAACCTCGCTTCGACGGCGAAGGCGCCGGAAAGGTCGCTTCGAGCAACTCCGGGAGCATCGTGTCGGGTCGCGTGGCTTATATCTTCGGCTTGGAGGGCCCCACGATGACCGTGGGCACGGCGTGCTCGTCCTCGCTTGTTGCCCTGCACGTGGCCTGCGGCGCGTTGCGCTCGGGGGAGTGCTCCATGGCGCTTGCCGGGGGCGTCACGACGATGGCGCAGCCGAGCTTGTTCGTCGGGTTCAGAAAGCAGGAGTTCTCGCGCCGGATGCGCGATGCAAGTCGTTTGCCGACAGCGCCGACGGATCCAGCTGGAGCGAGGGTGTGGGCATGCTCGTGCTGGAGCGTCTTTCCGATGCGCGGCGCCTGGGTCATCGTGTGCTGGCGCTGATGCGCGGCAGCGCGGTCAACCAGGACGGCGCCAGCAACGGGCTTGACCGCGCCCAACGGCCCGGCCCAGCAGCGGGTGATTCGCCAGGCGCTCGCCAACGCCGGGCTCGCCGCCGAGCGAGGTGGATGCGGTGGAGGCGCACGGCACCGGCACGCAGCTGGGCGATCCGATCGAGGCCCAGGCGCTGCTTGCGACCTACGGCAGGGTCGCGCGCGGGAGCGTCCGCTGTTGTTGGGGTCGATCAAGTCGAACATCGGTCACACGCAGGCGGCCGCCGGTGTGGCCGGCGTGATCAAGATGGTGATGGCGATGCGCCACGGCGTGCTGCCAAAGACGCTGCACGTGGACGAGCCGTCGCGGCACGTGGACTGGTCGGCGGGCGCGGCGAGGCTCTTGACGGAGCCCGAGCTGTGGCCATCGCGAGCGAGCGGCCGCGGCGGGCGGGTGTCTCTTCGTTCGGGATCAGCGGCACGAACGCCCACATGATCCTGGAGGAGCCCCCGGCCGCGCCCGATCCGCCCGCCGTGGACGCGCCGGCCATGCCGGTGGCGCCGTGGCTTCTCTCCGCGAAGAACGAGTTCGCGTTGCGAGACCAGGCCGAGCGTCTGCTGGCGCATTTGCGGGCAGGTCCGGAGCTCGAGCCGGTCGATGTGGCGTTCTCGCTGGCGACCGGACGGGCGCTGCTGGAGTGGCGTGCCGCGATCGTCGGTGGCGAGCGCGAGCAGCTGTTGGAGGGACTGCGCGCACTTGCGCACGGCGAGGCGAGCGCGCGCGTCCTGCAGCGCGACGCGCGAGCTGGCAAGACGGCGTTCATGTTCACCGGGCAGGGCGCGCAGCGCGCGGGGATGGGGGCGGAGTTGTACGAGCTGTTCCCAGTGTTCGCGACGGCGCTCGACGAGGTATGCGGGCACCTCGATCCTCATATCGGTCGTTCGTGCAAGGCGCTCATGTTCGCCGGGGAGGGTTCGCCGGAGGCGGCGCTGCTGGAGCGGACCGAGTTCACTCAGGCGTGCCTGTTCGCTCTGGAGCTGGCGCTGTTCCGGTTGGTTGAGTCTTTGGGCGTGCGCCCCGATGTCTTGATCGGCCATTCGATCGGGGAGCTGGTCGCGGCGCACGTGGCGGGCGTATTCCCGCTCGAGGACGCGTGCCGGTTGGTGGCTGCGCGTGGGCTGGCGATGGGATCGCTTCCCGACGGCGGTGGGATGCTGGCGTTGGAGGCCTCCGAGGACGAGGTCCTCGAGCGGTTGCGGGACTTCGGGGAGCTATCCGTTGCCGCTGTCAACGGTCCGCGCGCGGTTGTGCTCTCGGGCGAGGAGGGGGCGCTCGACCGGCTCGCGGAGTCCTGGCTACAGACGGGTCGCAAGCTCAAGCGGTTGCGTGTCAGCCACGCTTTTCACTCATCGCTGATGGAGCCCGCGCTCGCACAGTTGCGCGAGGTGGCGGCAGAGCTTCGGTTCGATCCTCCCGCGATCCCGATCGTCTCGAATGTGACCGGTGTGCAGGCCGACCCCGCTGAGCTCGCCACGGCCGACTATTGGGTTCGCCACGCGCGCGAGACGGTTCGCTTCGCCGACGGGATCGCTGCGCTGGCGGCGCTCGGCGTCACGCGTTTTCTGGAGCTGGGACCTGAGCGTGCCCTATCCGCGGCGGCAGGGGACTGCCTGGACGAGGAGGCTCGGGCCGGTACGCTCATCGCTTCGACGCTGCGCGCTCGCCGTCGGAGGTCGAGGCATTCGTCGCTTTCCTAGCGGAGACGCACACGGACGGCGTCGCCGTCGCCTGGGAAGAGCTGTTTGCGGGGCGTGGCGCCCACCGGGTCGAGCTCCCGACCTACGCCTTCCAGCACCAACGCTACTGGCACGCAGCCACGACGGGTGTCGGCGACGTGCGAACCGCCGGTCTGGCCGCGGTCGATCACCCGTTGCTCGGGGCGCGGCTGCCGCAGCCCGACGGTCGCGGCTGGGCCTTCACCGGGCGTCTGTCGCCCGCGACTCATCCTGTTGCCGATCAGCGGTGCTTGAGGCACGGTGTTGCTGCCCGCCACGGCTTTCGTCGAGCTCGCGCTCGTCGCCGGCCGCGGGGTGGGCTGTGAGCTGCTGGAGGGAGTTGGCCATCGAGGCGCCGCTCGTGCTCGCGGGAGACGGCGCGGTTCAGTTGCAGGTGACGGTTGGGGAGCTCGAGGAGTCGGGACGGTATGACGTCTGCGTGTATTCGCGCGAGGACCGCTCGACCGGCGAGGGAGAGCCCGAGCAGGAGTGGCAGTGTCACGCGCGCGGCGTGCTCAGCGACAGCTCGGACGGCGAGCCCGTCGGCGTAGACGCGGCGCCGGCGTGGATGGCGGGTTGGCGGGCACAGATGGCGGTCTCGCCGGCGTGAATGGTGGCCTTGCGAGTATGGATGGTGGGTCCGTCGGTGTCGGTGTCGGGCCCGAGGGCGTGGACTTCGAGCGGTTGCGATCCTGGCCGCCCGTTGGGGGAGAGGAGATGGACATCAGCTCGTTCTATGAGCAGTTGGCGGGGGTTGGCTTGGAATATGGTCCCGTGTTTCAGGGTCTCACTGCGGCGTGGCGGTGTGGCAAGGAGGTCTTCGCGGAGGTCGCGCTCGGTTCGGGGCAGGCCAGATCAGGCTGAGCGCTTCGGGGTTCACCCCGCCCTGTTCGACGCGGCGCTGCACGCCGGCTTGCTCGGAGTGGTGGAGGGATGGGCGAAGAGACCGAGTCGGGCGGCTTGCATCTGCCGTTTTCGTTGAGGGGTGTGCGGCTGTACCGCGCTGGGGTCGGTTCGCTGCGCGTGTGTATCGGCTCGCGGGCGAGTCCACCTCTAGTCTCACCGCGCTCGACGACACCGGGGCCCCGGTGCTGAGCGTCGCTTCGATCGTGGCGAGACCTTCGATACGGGCAAGCTCAAGCTTGCGCGCCGCACAGGTCACGATCCGTTGTACCGCCCAGATTGGGTGCAGCTCCCGCTCGCCTCCACGCATCCAGGGGCGACGCGGCTGGCGTTCCTCGGCGACGCCGACGCGGCGGGTCTGGGCGGCGGGATCGAGCACTGTTATGCGGACCTGACCGCGCTCGCAGAGGCGATCGGCTCGGACGCGCCGGTCCCGATGCCGTGCTCGTCGCCCTTACGCTCGACCGCGACCGCGACCGCGACCGCGACCGCGACGGCTATGGCGGAGACGGAGACGGAGACAGGGACGGCTGTGGCGGCGGCGGCAGGGACGGCGGTCCCCAGTCGGCGCACACCGGTGACGCCGATCCCGGCGGGCTGGCGCAGGCGGCTCACGCCGGTGTGGGTTGGACGCTTGGGTTGATGCGGGCGTGGTTGGCGCAGGAGCGGCTGTCGGGTTCGCGGCTTATGCTGGTCACGCGTGGCGCGGTCGCGCTCGTGGACGGGGAGCCCATCGATCCGGTTGGGGCCTGCGTGTGCGGGCTTGTGCGCAGCGCCCAGTCGGAGCATCCTGGTCGCCTGCTACTGGTCGATCTGCCCCCTGGTCAGGATCCCGAACAGGTCCCGTGGCCGGCGTTGCTGGCCAGCGAGGAGCCGCAGATCGCGTGGCGCGAGGGTGGTGTGTATGCGCCACGGCTGGCGCGGTTTGTCTACCGACCGAAGGACACACTGTCGATAGGTCCTGGCGGGGAGACCTGCCCGCCAGGCCCCGGGGATGCGACTGCCTCGCAGGGTCTCGATGACGGTTCGTCCTCGCGCGATGTCGATGGCGCGGCGCCCTCTCATGGCGGCCCGGTATATCCGCCTGGAGGTACGGCGCCCCCTGCTGGCGGCACTGTGCTCATAACGGGTGGCACAGGCGCTCTGGGTATGCTGGTGGCGCGGCACCTCGCTCGCGAGCACGGCGCTCGGAACCTGTTGCTCACCAGCCGTCGCGGAATGGCGGCCGAGGGCGCGGGCGAGCTCGTGGAGGAGCTCGCCGGGCTCGGGTGCGTCGCGAGCGTGGCGGCGTGCGACATCGCGGATAGAGACGAGCTGTCCGCTTTGATCGATTCGATCCCTGCGAGCGGCCGCTGACGGCCGTCTTCCACGCCGCGGCGGGGGTCCTCGACGACGGGACGATCGAGTCTCTCAGCGTCGAGCAGCTCGAGCGAGTGCTCAGCTCGAAGAT
Organism: uncultured Solirubrobacterales bacterium; assembly: GCA_963723175.1. GTDB lineage: Bacteria > Actinomycetota > Thermoleophilia > Solirubrobacterales > Solirubrobacteraceae > Palsa-744. The sequence continues at coordinate 742,077 of CAVRPO010000008.1, forward strand.
GGACGGAGCACTGCACCTGCATGAGTTGACAGCGAGTTGCGCTCGACTTCGTGCTCTTCTCCTCGATGGCCGCTACATGGGGCGGTCCGGGACAGGCCAACTACGCGGCTGCCAACGCGTTTCTAGATGCACTCGCCCACTGGCGACGCGCTCAAGGTCTGCCCGCGGTCTCAATGGCGTGGGGCCTGTGGAGCGATGTGGGGATGGGCTCCGAGCTCGGAGAGCTTGACATGCGGCGAATGACCGGAACCGCAAGCCTGCGCACGATCTCGGCAGAGGAAGGTCTCTTGCTGTTCGCTCACGCTCTGACAAGCGAGGAGGCCGTCGTATTCCCGGTATGCATGGATCGTGCTGCCCTGCGGACAGAGGCGCGAGCAGGGGAGCTGCCTTGCTTGATGCGGGGGCTGGCTGGCTCGCGGACTCGCAAAGGGCCGGTGCCGCCCAGCGCGGTCGCGCAGCAGCTGGTGGGCAAGTCTGCGCGGCAGCTGACATCCCTGGTGGAGGATCTGGTCCGCACCGAGGTGGCTTGTGTGCTCGGATACACATCGCCACAGGAGGTCGATCCTCGCGCCGCCCTGAAGGATCTTGGCTTCGATTCGCTGGCTGCCGTGGAATTGCGCAACCGCCTCAGCCCGCAGGTGGGCCTGGCTCTGCCCGCAACGCTTGTCTTTGACTATCCAAGCTGCGCGGCGCTCACTCGATATCTGCTCGATGAGCTCGCGGACAAGCGTTCGGCGGCACGGCCGGTGGACGTGGGCGTGGTCAATGCAGACGAGCCGATCGCGATTGTGGGCATCGGCTGTCGCTATCCGGGAGAGTGCGATCGCCAGAAGATCTCTGGGGGCTGCCTGTGACGGACGCGATGCGATATCAGCATTCCCGACTGATCGTGGCTGGGATCTCGATGCGCTTTATGACCCTGACTCCCGACGCTTCCCGGCACCAGCTACGTCCGCGAAGGCGGATTTCTTCACGACGGAGCGAGTTCGACGCCGACTTCTTCGGGATCTCCCCGCGAGAGGCCATGGCGATGGACCCTCAGCAGAGATTGCTGTCTGGAAGTGTCATGGGAGGCGCTTGAGGATGGCGGCATCGATCCGCTCTCGCTGGCGGGGACGTCGACCGGCGTGTTCACGGGCATGATGACCCACGACTATCGCGTGGCCACCGCGGAGTCACCGGTGGCGGCAGAATTCGAGGGTTATCTCAGGCACCGGGCTGGGGGGAGCATCGCCTCAGGTCGAGTGGCTTACACACTCGGCCTGGAGGGGCCCGCAGTGACCGTGGACACCGCGTGCTCCTCTTCGCTTGTCGCCTTGCATATCGCCTGTCAGGCCCTGCGTCAGGGAGAGTGCTCATTGGCGCTGGCTGGTGGGGCGAGCGTGAACTGCACGCCCGACTGTTCGTCGACTTCGCCCGTCAACGCGCTCTTGCCCCGGATGGACGATGCAAGTCCTTCTCGGCGGGGCCGATGGCGCGGGTTGGAGTGAGGGCGCCGGGATGCTGGTACTCGAGCGTCTCTCAGATGCGCGCCGGCTTGGTCACCCCGTGGTCGCCATCGTGCGGGGCAGCGCTGTCAATCAGGACGGCGCAAGCAACGGGTTGACCGCACCGAATGGTCCCTCACAACAGCGTGTTATCCGCCAAGCGCTCGCCAAGGCGGGTCTGCGGGCCGCCGAAGTGGATGCAGTCGAGGCCCATGGCACGGGCACGAAGCTCGGTGACCCAATCGAGGCACAAGCACTCATCGCGACATACGGTCAGGATCGGGAGCCGAGGTCGACCGCTGTTGATCGGGTCCGTCAAGTCGAATATCGGGCACACACACGCGGCGGCTGGCGTGGCGGGCGTCATCAAGATGGCAATGGCGCTCCGGCACCAGCTTGCCGAAGACGCTGCACGTAGACGAGCCCACGGCTCAGGTGGATTGGACCGAGGGAATGGTGTCGTTGTTGACCGATTCGGTGGCGTGGCCGCGTGTCAACGGGCCACGTCGTGCGGGCGTCTCCTCTTTTGGGATGAGCGGCACGAACGCGCATTTGATTGTGGAGGAAGCCCCTGCGCTGGATGGGACGCAGGGCGGCGACGGCCCTGCTGGCGGTGGAGACCTCGACGGGGTCACGGGGATGTTGGGTGGCGTCGCGCCGTGGGTGATCTCCGCTCGTGCGCCGGGCGCGGTGCGGTCCTATGCCGCGCGGTTGTGCGATCTCTTGGCAGACCAGCGTGGTGAGGGCAACAGTGGCGGTGGAATGGGCACAGGCGCCGGCGTGGGCGATGCTGGCGTGAGCGGTATCGGCCTCTCGCTTGCCCGCCGGTCGGTCTTCGAGCATCGTGCGGTCGTGGTCGGCTCCGGGCTGGAGCAGTTGAGAGCGGGCTTGGAGGCTCTGTCACGGGCGCCCTGGCTCCGGGTGTGCTCGAGGGTGTCGCCGGAGGCGAGGGCAGGGTCGCTTTCCTGTTCACGGGTCAGGGCGCTCAGCGTGCCGGTATGGGCCGCGAGCTCTATCTGGCCATCCCCTTGTTCAGGTCGGCGTTGGATGAGATTTGCGCGAGGCTCGATGTGCATCTGGGCTGTTCGCTGTTGGAGGTGCTGTTCGCCGATCGAGGGGTCCTCCGCCGCGTCGCTCTTGGACGGGACGATGTTTGCGCAAGCCGGACTGTTCGCGCTCGAGGCCTCGCTGTTCAGGGTTCTCGAAGCGTGGGGCTACGCCCGGCGTATCTGATCGGCCATTCGATCGGCGAGTTGGCGGCCGCGTTTGTGGCAGGAGTGTTCTCGCTGGAGGATGCCTGCAAGCTCGTGGCCGCCCGCGGGCGGTTGATGAGCGAGCTGCCAAGCGGCGGCGCGATGGTGGCGGTGCAGGCGTGCGAGGACGACGCGCTCGAAGTCGCTGGTCGGCTACGAGGAGCGCGTCGCGCTGGCGGCGGTGAACGGCCCTGAGGCGGTGGTGCTCTCCGGTGACGAGGACGCGGTCTCAGAGCTCGCGGAGCGCTGGCGTAGTCGTGGCCGCCTAGTGGAGAACGATGGGAACTGGGGCTGGTTCACTCACGCCCAGGATCGAGGGAATGCTGGAAGACTCGCCGAGGTGGCAAGCGGCGTGTCCTTCCAGGAGCCGCGGATCCCGGTCGTCTCGATCTCACTGGTGAGCCGGCGGGCGGGGAGCTTTGCTCACCCGACTATTGGGTGGAGGACGGGTGTGTGGGACGGTGCACTTGCCCGATGGGGTGGGCTGGCTGGCCGCCAAAGGCGTCGAGCACTCCTGGAGCTGGGCCCAGATGGCGTGCTCGGCGGCGCATGGCGGCAGTGCCTGGTGGTCGCCGAGCTCGCGGGTGATGGTGGTGTTGCGGCCCCCCGTGTACCTGAGTCCGAGCGCCCAGCGTCCCGAGACGCCATCGTTTGTCGGTGCGCTCGCGGAGCTCTGGACGCAGGGATGTATCGGTCGATTGGGCGGGGATGCTGGCGGAGTCCGGCGCCAAGCCGGTTGGATTGCCGACATATGCGTTCCAGCGCCAGCGCTATTGGCTGGAGAGCGCGCGCCGGCCTCGCCTCCCGCCGACGGCTCTGCGGGCACGATCCCCCCCGGGTCGTCCAGGCCCGGTCGACGGGGTCGTCCAGATCGGATTCCGGCGGGGAACGGCGGCGAACCCGAGAGCGTCTGCGAGCCGCTTCATCCGAGCGGCGGGCAGATTCCTTGTAGATCTCGTCCGCACCGAGGCGGCTCGTGTACTGGGATAGTGCGACCCTTGAGACCATCGACCCGAGCATGCCGTTCGCGGAGCTCGGCTTCACCTCGATCATGACCGCCGAGCTGCTCGGCCGGCTGAACGGCATGACCGATCTACGCATACCAGCCAGCGTCATACTCGACTGTCCGACCTCCGATGCGGTGGCCGCACACATCGGCTTTCAGTTGGCCGATCCGTCGCGCGGCGCTCAGGGCGGCCCAGGCGCAAGGGGTCTCGCGGGTGGCGGGGGTCTCGAGGATGCGAGGGATGTCGGGGTCGTGGAGCTTTCGGTGGCGCGCGATGGATCGTCGAGCACGCTCGTCTCGATGTTTCGCGGTGCACGGGAGGTCGGGCTGATCGACCCAGTTCGCGCAGATGCTGACGACGGCTTCGCGATTCCGGCCCACGTTCACCACTACCTCCGCATGCGGGGTCGTCGCGGATTGGGTCAAGCTCGCCGACGGACCAGCCTCCGACAGCCTGATCTGCCTACCCACGATGCTTGCCATGTCCGGTACCCGCCTATTCGTGAGGTTCGCCAAGGCGTTCCAGGGCGGCCGCCAATCTCGGCGCTCGCGCTACCCGGATTCGCGGGAGCGGAGCCGGTGCCCGCGCCCGTTGAGGCGATCGTCGAGGCGCTGGGAGTCGGTGTGGAAGCGCGCAACGGCGATGCACGACTTGTTCTCGTCGGCCGATCCTCGGGTCGATGACTGCGCACGCACTGGCGAGCCGTCTGGAGCGCGGAGAAGAGGCACGCCCGCACCACGGTGGTAGCTTGCTCGACAGCCCTCCCCCTGGCGGTGGCGCATGGGATGGAGCAGTCGCTGGCCCTGCTCGGGGACTGGCGATTGCTGGT
>CAVRPO010000009.1:0-51842 GCA_963723175.1 uncultured Solirubrobacterales bacterium
GGGGAGGTTGGGATATCTGAGGAGGGCGATGCCCCCCCCGCGCGCGGGGGGGCACCCGTTTTTGAAAGCGCCCAAGCCAAGGCCAAGCGCCCCGTCGTTCTCATGTTCGGCTTGATGCGTCCCTACAAGGGCATCGACGTGTTGCTGGACGCCTGGCGCGGGGCAGAGGGCGAGGAGCCGATCGAGGACGCCGAGCTCTTGATCGCGGGCATGCCGCGCATGGACATCTCAGAGCTGCAGGCAGCCGCGCCCGCAAACATAAGCTTCGACCCGCATTTCGTGACCGACGAGGAGCTGCCCGCCTATTTCGAACGCGCCGACCTGGTGGTGCTGCCGTACCTACAGGCCGACCAGTCGGGCGTCCTGTTCACGGCACTCGCGTTCGGCAAGCCGCTACTGCTAAGCGACGTTGGCGGTTTCCCCGAGATACAGAGCACCGGCGCCGCGAGGATCGTGGAGGCCGGCGATCCCCGTGCGCTCGGGAAGGCGTTGAGAGAGCTGTTGGCCGATAGGGCCGCCCTGACCGAAATGTGCGTGAGGGCCAGGGCAGCCGCCAATGGACGTTACTCCTGGAAGGCGATCGCGGCGGCGCACGTCGAGCTCTACGAGCGACTCCTCGGAGCAGGGGAGCGGCGCTAGCGTCTGCGCTCGGACAGAATGCGGCCCATGCGCACAGCGCTCGAGATCGTGTTCTGGGCTTCGGCCGTCCTGATCGCGTGGACACAGGTGGGCTACGCCTTCGCCATGGGTGCGCTGGCCCGCCTGCTCGCGCCAGCGCCAAAGGCCGCGGTGGGGGACAGAGCACGAACCAATCCCCCAAATCAAAGCGTGTCGCTGATCGTCGCCGCGCACGACGAGCAGGCGGTGATCGCCGCGAAGGTCGCCAATGCGCTCGCGCTGGACTATCCGCGCGAGCTGCTGCAAGTGATCGTGGCCTGCGACGGCTGCACGGACGCTACCGCCAAGCATGCGAGCGACGCGGGCGCCGACCTCGTGCTCGAGCTCCCGCGCGGCGGCAAGATCGTCGCTCAGGACGCGGCGGTGGAGCGAGCCAGCGGCGAGATCGTCGCCTTCTCGGACGCCAACTGCGCAATGGGAGCCGGACGCGCTGCGAGAGCTCGTGGCCGCGTTTGCGGATCCGCGAGTCGGCTATGCGTGCGGACAGGTGCGCTTTGTGCAGGGCGTACCCTCGGGGCACGGCGACGAATGGGGCGGCCACGAGGGGCGCAGCCGCCAACCAGGAGGGTGTGTACTGGCGCTACGAGATGGCGCTGCGCGCGACGCGAGTCGCGGCTGTCGTCGATCACCGCCGGCAACGGCGCCATCTACGCCACCCGCCGCGAGTCCTACATCGTGGTCGATCCGATCATGGGCCACGACCTGTCGTTCCCGTTCAACATGGTCAAGCGCGGGTGGCGCGCCGTATACGTGCCGAGCGCCCGCGCCACCGAGAAGATGGTCCCCTCGATCGAGGGCGAGCTGGCGCGCAAGCGGCGCATGATGAGCCACACATGGCCGATCGTGCTGCGCGGTGGCATGCTCTCCCCGCGCGGCTACACGCTTCGGCTACGCCGCTGATGATCTTCTCCCACCGCCTGTTGCGCTACTGCACCCCGTTCCTGCACGCCTCTGCCTGCGTCGCCAACGTGGCGCTCGTGGCGGGCGGACGCGTAGGCGTCTGTACATGGTCACGCTCGCCTCGCAGATCGTCGCTGCTGCGCGTCCGCCGGGCTCGGCGGTTGGTGCTGCGCGCGCGCGCGTTGCTGATCGCGCGCTACTACTTGCTCACCACCGCTCTCCGCCGCCGCCGGCCTGTGGGACTGGCTGCGCCACGGCACCGCCGCCTCGTGGGAAGCGGCGGAGGGGACCCGATGACGCGCGCGCGGCCGACTGGCCGCCCGTCACCACGGGGCGCTCGTGATCCGCCGCGCGATCGACGTCGTGGGCGGACGCTCGCGCTGATCGTGGCCGCGCCTGTGATCGCCGTGGCGATGCTCGCGATCAGGCTGGAGTCGCGCGGGCACCCGATCTATCGCCAGCGCCGTGTCGGCAAGGGACGGCAGGGAGTTCGACCTGCTCAAGCTGCGCACGATGGTCGACGGCGCCGAGCACGTGGGCGCGGGCCTGGCGATCAACGAGAACGACCCCCGAGTCACGCGAGTGGGGGCCTTCTTGCGCCGGACCTCGCTGGACGAGCTGCCCAACCTGCTGGACGTGGTGCGCGGCGAGCTGTCGTTCATCGGTCCGCGGCCCACGATCCCAGTGCAGGTGGCCCAGTACACCGAGCGCCAGCGCGGCCGCCTTGCAGGTCAGGCCTGGCATCACCGGCTGGGCCCAGGTCAACGGCCGCGCCGCGCTGCCCTGGAGCGAGCGCATCGAGCTCGACCTCTACTACATCGAGCACCGCTCGCTGCGCTGGACGCGCGTATCCTGTGGCGCACCGTGGCGATCGTGCTCGGCGGCTCGGGCCTCTACAAGGGCCAGACGGGAGGGTGGGAATGACCCCGAGCATCATGCTTACGGGCGTCGGCAAGCGCTACGACATCGTATCCTGCTTCGCTGCGCTCACGACGGTCGTGGCGGTCGACCCAAACCCGCTAGCCCCTGCTCAGTACGCGGCGCAGGTGCGCGCCAGCCCGCCGCCGATCGACGGACCCAGGCTATGTGCCCGAGCTGGCGCGCCTATGTGCCGAGCACGGGGTAGGCGCAGTGTTGCCGCTGACAGACCTCGACATCGAGACGCTCGCACTGGCGCGTGAGCAGGGACTGCTGCCGGCGCTCGTCCCCTCCTCACAGGTGGCGCATGCCACCTACGACAAGTACGAGGCACATCTGCTGCTCGAGCGCCTCGGGCTGCCTTCGCCTCCAACAGCGCTGTCCGATGCCGACCTCGATGCCCTCCATTATCCAGTGATGGTCAAGCCGCGCCAGGGCTCCGGCGCGCGCTCGATCCATCTCGCACACAGCGCCGAGCAGGCACGCTTCTTTGTGGATTACGTGGATGAGCCCACGATGGTGCAGCGAGCAATGGGAGGCCCGGAGCTCTCGATCGACTGTCTCGGCGATCTCGACGGCCGTTGCCTGAACGCGATCCCGCGCACGATGCTCGAGTCGCGCGGCGGCGAGTCGATCAAGGGCACCGTGATCGACGATCCCGAACTCGTCGAGTTGGGGCGTACTGTGATGCAGGCGCTCGCGGTGCGCGGCCCCGCCACGATCCAGGTGTTTCGCGACCCCGAGCTGGGCGTGCGTATTACCGACGTCAACACGCGCTTCGGCGGAGCTTTCCCTGCGCCGGCGTTGGCAGCCTTGCCCGGCCGCTCCTATCCCGAGCTGATCGTGCGCATGGCCGCCGGCGAGCACGTCCCCCCGCACGTTGGCGAGTATCGCCGCGAGGGTGACCTTCACGCGCTACTACTGGCAGCTGGAGCTGGACGAGCGGATGCAGCCCACGGGAAAAGAGATCCTGCCGGCGGGTTGATCCTCTGGGAGGTGTAAGAATGCTTCGGTGAGTGAGTGCTCGAAATGCGGGTTGCCGATGCAGGAGGGCCAGGACTGGTGTCTGCAGTGCGGCACGGCCAAGCCGCGCCTTTTTGGCGGCGGCCCAGGCTGGCGCACTGGCATCGCGATCCTCGCCTCGACGGCTGTGCTCGTTTGCGGCGCTGCTGTAGCTGCGTATGCCGCGTTGAACAAGACCAAACCGAAGTCCTCGGCCGTGGCACTAGTCATAAAAACTCCGGCAACGGGTGTGCCTGCCACAACTACGCCCACGGCTCCGGGTGCCACCTCAACTCCTGGTGCTACCCCAGTTCCGGGAACGCCCACGACGGTCAAAGCCACCCCGCCGAAGATCCCGCTGCAAACGCCTACGCCCAAATCGACAAGCGGCGCGGACTCCGAAGCCAACAACGCTCTGTTCCCGCCCGAAACGAAAACCACCAAAACCGCCAGTAGCACACCTACCAAAACCACAAGCGAACCGACGAAAAGCACAAGCGAAAACAAAGAAACAAGCAGCTCTGAAACGAAAAGGAGCGCCGAATCCGAAGCGCCGAGCCCGATCCTGCTCGACACGAATGCGGCCAGCGTCTATAACCCCTACAACTACCCGGCCTCGCTGTTCGGCGATCCCAGCCTCGCGATCGACGGGGAAGTGAGCACCGCTTGGACAGCCCAGGTACAGGCCGAAAACGCACCCAAGATGGCTGAGGGACTGCTGCTCGACCTGAAGACTCCTCAGAAGCTAGGAGGCAGCGTCGTCAAGACGACGACCACGGGAATCACGGTGGAAGTCTATGGAACGAACGGCAGCACGCCACCGACATCGATCTCCGATCCTGCGTGGGCCCGCATCGTAGGGCTGAAAGTCTTGAAGAAGAAAAGCACCACGCTCACGCTGAAGACCAAAGGCAAGGGCTACCGTTACATCCTGCTGTGGCTGGCCAAGGCCCCGGCTACCTCGACAGCCGCGAACCCTGGCAGCGTCTCCATCAACGAATTTGAACTCTTCCCGCCGAAGTAAAACCCTGACGGCCGGGCTGCGGCGCCATACTGTGTCCTCTCTTGTGTGCTAAAGCACACGGCGGTCGGTGCGTCCTTGTCTGGCTTGCCCCCGCCCGTCAGGGCAGCTACTCAGGACGAGGTGGCCCCCGCCCGTCAGGGCAGCTACTCAGGACGAGGTGGCCCGCGTTTCGCTGGTGTGGTGCGCGTCGACTTGGCGCGGCGCGGCTTTGTCGCCCACACCTCGTCGAGGAAGCCGGCGATCTCCTCAGTGAGTCGTTCTGGGCGCAGGCGCAGCTCGACCAGCGAGTCGGCTTCGATCAGGCGAGCATCGGGCAACTCCTCGGCCAGCATCCCCGCGTCTGAGAAGGGATGAACCGGGTCGCGCCGGTGCCCGAGCACGAGCGCGGGCGTCTTGAAGGTGCGCCGTTCATTTCGATGCGGTGCGATGCGCCCGAAGAAGAGGCCTTGCAACAGCGCACCGCCTGGGCCTGGGTCCTGGCGAACCAAGTCGAGTATCACGTTGCCGTAGTAGGGGAGTAGTCGACGCGGCACTGCACGAGTGCCGCGCGCAACAAGCTTCATGACCGGCTCGCCGAAAGTGAGCGCCACCAGGATCGGAGTGAAGGTCAAGGCGCTAGAGAGCAGCCCGTTGTCGAGCACGGGCATCTCGATGACCATCCCGCGCAGTCTCTCCGGCGCGGTTGCGGCGACTTGAAGTGCCGCGTTTGCGCCGAGCGAGGTGCCCATCACGACTGCCTCTCCGATCTCCAGATGATCCATCAAGGCCACGAGCTGCTCGGCGAAGGAGTGCATCGAATAACGCCACATGTCGCGAGGACGCTCCGATTCGCCGTGGCCGAGCAGGTCAACCGTGATCACGCGGTTGCCACGCGCCGCCAGCTCTTCGGCAAGCGGTTGGTGCATCTTCTGGGAGAGCAGCAACCCGTGCACAAGGATCACGGGCCGCCTAGCAGCCTTGGCCCGTGGCGGTGTCTTGCCACGCGTGCCGTCGCTCTTCAGCGCCGCAGGGCCGCCACCGAACTCCGTGTAGGCGATGCGTTGGTGATGAAAGAGAAACGACGCCATGTCAGAGAGCATACGCGGACCCGGACGAAGCCGTGGATCGTCCGGGTCCGGCCCCCCTCCGGGACCATCCACAGGCCTGATGGGATGGTCTGCACGTAGAACCCCGCACGACCCCGGAAGATGCGGTGTTTTCGTTCGCGCGCTAGCTTTGGCTGCACAACCAATTTTTCAGGAGGAGACAACATGGCCAAGCAGCCCCGTATCCTTGCCGGGCAGACCGCGGCGATCACCGGCGCAGCGCGTGGGATCGGCAAGGCGACTGCGCAGGCGCTCCTGCGCCAGGGAATGAAGGTGGCGATCGGCGACGTCGACCTCGCCACTGCCAAGCAGACCGCGAAAGAGCTCGGGCCCAGCACCGTGGCGCTGGCGCTCGACGTAACGGATCGCGCGTCGTTCACTGCGTTCCTCGAGGAGACCGAAGAGCAACTGGGTCCGATCGACGTGCTCGTCAACAACGCCGGGATCATGCAAATCGGGCGCTTCGTCGACGAGGACGATCTAACCGCCAGGCGCATGGTGGACATCAACATCCACGGCGTTATCCTTGGCACAAAGCTAGCGCTCGAGCGGATGGTGCCGCGCGACCGCGGCCACATCGTCAACATCTCCTCGCAGGCCGGCAAGTACGGGTCGCCTGGCGGCGCCACCTACTCGGCGACCAAGCACGCGGTCGTCGGACTGACTGAGGCTGTACGCGGCGAGCTACACCTGATGGACGCCCACATCGACATCAGCTATGTGATGCCGTTTGTCGTCAACACCGAACTGGGCTCAGGTCTCGGCGAGGCGCGTGGCTTGAAGAACCTGCAGCCGACGGATGTTGCCGACGCGATCGTCGAGGCACTGCAAACAGGCACCGTGGAAGTGTGGGTGCCAAAGTCCGCCAAGCGTACGAACGCCCTCGGCGTGCTGCTGCCGCGTACGCTCTCTGAGGGCATGGCGCGTGCGCTGAAGGCCGACAAGGTGCTGGCCGGCGCCGACGCCAGCGCGCGCCGCGGCTATGAGCTGCGCGCCTCGCACTCCGAGCCTAGCTTGGAGCCGGCGCTGCGGACTCCCGAGCTGACAGACGGAGGCAGTTGAGGCAGGGACACTTGGGCTGGGACTGCTGGTCAGGGTCGGCTAAGCAAAAGGGTGATGCCCCCCTGCGCTCGCGGGGCATGCCGTTTGCGGTTTATCCAGCCGACAACCACTCAGCGATCAGGCGGCCGATCTCTGGCCCCGCGTCCTCCTGCAGAAAGTGCGAGGCGTTCTCGATCACGCGAGGCTTCTCGCGTTCGATCGCCGCGGCGAAGCGCTCGCCGGTGGCGAGGGGTAGCACAGGGTCCGAATCGGCCCACAGCATGAGCGTCGGACGCTTGTCGTCCTTGAGCGCGTCGAGCACGCGCTGGCCCGCCTCGGCGCCGGGCGCGTCGGGCTCGCGTGGGATCATCAGTGGGAAGGCCCGCGCGCCAGCCTTCGAGGCGACGCTCGGATACGGCGCTTCATAGGCGGCGATCACCTCGTCGCCCGGGTCGTTCTTGCACGCGCCGCGCACGAGCATGCCGACCGGCAGGTCCTCGGTGCGCTCCACGAAGTCCTTGAACGCCGTCCACGCGTCGGTCATCTTCTGGTGGCCGGTGAACAGTCCGGTGTCGAGGATCACCAGCCGTTCGAAACGCTCGGGATGCTCGACGGCGAGACGCAGCCCGATCGGGCCGCCCCAGTCGTGCACGACGATCGTCGCTTTGCGCACGTCCAACTCCTCGAGCAGGGGAGCGACTGCCGCCACGTGACGGTCGTAGGAGTACCAGTCGATATCGATCGGCTTGTCCGAGCGTCCGAAGCCGGGCAGGTCGGGCGCGATGCACCTGAAGCCGGCGTCTCTGACTGGCGCAAGCACCTTACGCCACAAAAACGACCAGGTCGGCTCGCCGTGCATGAACAGCACCGGAGCGCCCTCGCCCTCGTCAATGTGCGCGAGGCGCAGACCGTCGTGCTCGCGGTAGTGCGGCTCGAAGGGAAAGTCTGGAAGACCTTCCAGCAGCTCGTCCGGGGTACGCACCGCGTCGGTCATCGGCGAGAGAGCATACCCACCGGAGGATCGGTTACGCTCGCAGGCAGGATGTTTGTAGCCGATAGCACACTTCGGGCCTGTGCTTGCAGCCGAGAAGAGCAAGGTGCCGTATTACATCGCAGGCGGTCTGCTCGTTGGCTGGGCGCTGTTCGTATCGGTCGGCCTGGGTCGACGCAACCCGAACTTCCCGGGCACGCTCGGCGGTCAGCGTGCCGTGATGGCGATATCGGCTGTGCTCGTGCTGGCCACTGTCTCTATGGCGGTTGCTACGTCGGGCGGCTCGAGCGCCAAGGCGACGATCACGCCGATCACCCAGACCGGCCGCGAAGCCGCCTCTGGCTCCGGCACTTCTTCGTTGACCGAGGAAGCCGACCCCGAAGGCCAGCTGCGCTACACCACCAAGAACCTCTCGGCCAGGGCCGGCAAGATCACGATCGACTTCAAGAACATGTCTCCGTTGATGCACAACATGACGATCGCCCAAGGAACAACGGTGCTGGCAGCCACGCCTACATTCCAGGGCGGATCGAGACGCTCACACTGAATCTGAAGCCCGGCACTTACGTTTTCTACTGCTCCGTTCCCGGCCATCGACAGGCAGGCATGGAAGGCAAGCTCACCGTCCAATGAGAAGGACCGGATGAAGCTCTACGTCTGCTACGGGCTGTTCAAGTCACCCCGTCCCGGGGGTCACCCGTGTCGTAACGCGCATGAGGCGCTGCGCGCGGCAGGCTATGAACCGAAGGTGGTGAAGTCCTATGGTCTCGGGCTGCTGCCGAAAGTCTTCAACATGACCAAAGGTCGCAAGGAGGTCGAGCGTCTAACCGGTAACCGCATGGTTCCGACGCTCCTGCTCGACGACGGCAGCGCGATCGACGGTTCACAGGAGATCGTCGCCTGGGCCAAGGCCCATCCGGCTGTCGCTTGAGACACGTCCTCAGTCGCCCGACGGGCCCGCCATACTTCGCCGCATCGGGAGTGCCTGCCTGCCGTGTCCTCTGGCGCTCCCAGCCCAACGAACTAGAAGGAGCCGCGGGATGGATGTGATTGCCAGGATCGACCAGGCCAGGCGTGACTGTGACGTGCTCGAGCACCCGTTCTATCAGCGCTGGAGCGCCGGCGAGCTGAGCGCCGAGGAGTTGGCTTTCTACGCCGGCGAGTACCGCCACGCCGTCGTCGCGCTGGCACAGGCCTCGGACAGCGTCGCCGCCAAGGCCGATCCGGACCGTCGCGCCGGTCTTGAGCGCCACGCGGCCGAGGAGCACAGCCATGTCGCGCTGTGGGATGCGTTCGCGGACGCTGTCGCCGGTGAGGGATGCCAGCGAGCGGAGTCCGCTCAGCGAGACAGATGCTTGCACCCGGGCGTGGACAGCAGGTGACGATGCCCTGGAGCATCTTGCCGTGCTGTACGCGATCGAGGCAAGCCAGCCGGCGATCGCCCAGACCAAGCTCGAGGGGCTCGTCGAGCGCTACGGCTACACGGCCGAAGGCCCGGCGGTCGAGTACTTCGAGCTGCACTCAAAGCTCGACGTCGAGCATGCGCGCCAGGCGCGGGAGCTGATCGTCGAGTTGATGAGCGACGACGAGGCGCAGGCGCAGGCCCAGGCTGAGCGTATGGTCGAGCGCGCAACCGCCGCATTGCAAGGTAACTGGGGGCTGCTCGACGGCGTGGACGCTCACTTCGCACAGGCCGTCTGAACGCGAATCGCCGACTCCGTGCGCGGGAGCCTGCCTGCCGCGCACGGAGCATTGAGCTATCCCACGATCTGAGGTTCTGATCCGGGCGCGGTACTTGAGCGAATGCTCTGTATGGGCCCATCTAAATATCCCACGAAGATCGTGCCACTCCCATGAGGATCGCGATCGTCGGCGCCGGGGTCTCCGGCATGGCCGTCGGCGCACCTGCTGCACCGCGAGCACGAGATCGTCGTGTTCGAGGCCGGCGAGTACGCGGGCGGGCACGCCAACACGATCCGCGTCGAGACGCCCGAGCAGACCCACACGTGGACACCGGCTTCATGGTCTTCAACGACCGCAACTACCCGCAATTTCGAACGTCTGCTCGCGCAGCTCGGCGTCGCCTGGCAGCCTTCGACGATGAGCTTCGGCGTGAGCGACGGGCCGGCGACTTCGAGTACAACAGGGCCTCGCCAACGGGCTGTTCGCAAAGCGCGCGCATCTGCTCACGCCGTGGTTTCACCGCATGATCGCCGACCTCGTGCGTTTCAACCGCGCCGCCCGCGAGCTGCTGAGCGGTGACGGTGATGGGCCCTCGCTGGGGCAATGGCTCGAGCGAGCAGCGACTTCTCCGACGCGTTCGTGGAGCGACTGATCGTTCCGCAGGCATCCGCCGTGTGGTCGGCGGACCCGCGCCAGATGTGGAGCTTTCCCGCGCGTTTCCTGGCGGAGTTCTTCGAGCACCACGGGATGCTGGGGCTGACGCGGGCGACCGCGCTGGCGTACCGTCCAGGGCGGCTCCGCCCGCTACGTCGAGGCGCTCACGGCCCCCTGGCGCGAGCAGTTGCGGCTGCGCACTCCCGTGCAGAGCGTCGAGCGCCATGCCGACGCACGTCCTCGTAAAGCCCCGCGGTGGCGAGGCCGAGCGCTTCGATGAGGTCGTGATGGCGACGCACTCCGATCAGGCGCTTGCGCATGCTCGCCGACGCCGAGCGAGCGCGAGCACGAGATCCTCGGGGCGATGCCCTATCAGCGCAACGAGGCAGTGCTGCACACCGACGCGCGGATGCTGCCCCGCCGCCGGCGCGCCTGGGCGAGCTGGAACTACCACCTGCTCGATGAGCCCACCCGGCTGCGCCACCGTTACCTATCACATGAATCGTCTGCAGTCGCTGAGAGCCGAGCAGGAGCTCTGCGTTACGCTCAACCGCACAGAGGCGATCGACCCCGCGAAGGTGATCCGCACGATTCCCTACGCCCACCCGGTCTACACGCCGCCGGCGTACGCGCCCAGCGGCGCCGCGCCGAGATCAGTGGGCGCAACCGCACCCACTACTGCGGCGCCTACTGGGGCTGGGGCTTTCACGAGGACGGCGTGTGAGCGCGCTCGCCGTCGCCGAGCGGTTCGGGGCGCGGCTGTGAGCGCCAGCGCGCTGTACGAAGGCACCGTGCGTCACCGCCGCTTCGCGGTCCGCGGCCACGAGTTCCGCTACGGACTCGCGCTCGTCTACTCGATCTCGACGAGCTCCCCGGTCTGCTCGGCGGGCGCCTGCTCGCGCGCGGACCCGGGCTCGTGCGCTTCCGCCGGCGCGACTATCTGGGCGACGAGCTCGATGCCGCTGGCTGATGCCGTGCGCGACACCGTGGCCGGCGCAGGCCGGCATGCGGCCGCGCGGGCCGATCCGGCTGCTCTGACACACCTGCGCACCTGCGGGCACTGCTTCAACCCTGTCAGCTTCTACTACTGCATGGACGAGGCCGCCAGGCGCGAGTCGTGGAGGCGTGGTCGCCGAGGTCACGAATACGCCCTGGGGCGAGCGCCACGCCTACGTGCTCGCGCGTGCAGCGAAGATTGCTCACTTGCCAAAACCGCCGGCCGGTGCCCGCCGGCATTCGGCCGAAGGCGTTGCACGTCTCGCCGTTCATGGGGATGGACTAGCGCTACGAGTGGCGTCTGACCGTGCCCGGGCGAGACGTTGTCGGTTCACATCGCAAGCCATCGCGAAGGAGCTCGCGTTCGACGCCACGCTCGCGCTGCGCCGGCGCGAGCTCACGAGCCTCGCTTGCGCGCGTCACGCGCGCGCTATCCGCTGCGAGCGCGCTGCGCGATGCTCGCGCTGATCTATGCGCAGCGCTGCCGCACTGAAGCTCAAGGGCGTGCCGCTGCACCCTCGTCCGCGAGCAGGCACGGCTGACGCACGCCATGAGCGGTCGGCGCCCTGCATCGCCGTCCTGACGCACGAGACTTGCGCTCGGCCGGCGCGCATGCCTCGCCGGCGCCGGGGTGCATGCGATCGGCATACGCGGCCCGCGCGCGCGCTCGCTCACTGCGCTGCTGCGCCGCATCCAGGTCGGCAGCCTGACGGTGCATCGAGGACGAGCGGCGCCAGGGACGTTCGGCGGCGGCGCGCCGCACGCCACGGTGCACGTGCGCTCGGCCGCGTGCTGGCCAATGCTGCTGCGCGGCAGCAGCGGGCTCGCCGAGGCCTACGCGCAGGGGCTGTGGGACTCGCCGGACCTCACCGCGGTGATGCGCGTCGCCGCGCGCAACGCCGACGGCGCTCGACCGGCTGCGCGCTGTGCCTCGCGCCGCTGCTCGTGCCAGCGCAGCGCGGTCAGCGCTACGCGCTGAACGCAACACCCGCCGGCGCAGCCGCCGCGACATCGCCGCCCACTACGACCTCGGCAACAAGCTGTTCGAGCTGATGCTCGACCCCACGATGATGTACTCCTGCGCGCTGTTCGAGCGACCCGGGATGACGCCTGCGCGAGGCGTCGCTCGCCAAGCTCGAGCGCGTCTGCGAGAAGCTCGACCTGCGGCCCGAGGACCATGTACTTGAGATCGGCAGCGGCTGGGGCGCTTCGCGCTGTATGCCGCCGCGACGCGCGGCTGCCGCGTCACGACGACGACGATCTCGCGCGAGCAGCACCGCCACGCGCTCGCGCAGGTCCGTCGCGCCGGCCTGCGTGAGCGCGTGACGGTGCTGCTCGAGGACTACCGCGACCTGCGCGGCCGCTACGACAAGCTCGTCTCGATCGAGATGATCGAGGCTGTCGGCTGGCGGCACTTCGGCAGTTCTTCGAGTGCTGCTCGCGGCTGCTCGCGCCCGACGGGGTGATGCTGCTGCAGGCGATCACGATCGACGATCGCGCCTACGACGTCGAGAAGGCCTCGCGCAGCTTCATGAACACCTATATCTTCCCGAACGGCTGTCTGCCCTCGATGCGCGTGATCGAGCGCGCCGTCAAGCAGCGCACGGACATGCGACCGTCGCGCTTGCAGGACATCACCTCCCACTACGTGCGAGACGCTGCGTCACTGGCGCGCCAACTTCGAGGCAAACGCTGCGCAGGCTCGCCGAGCTCGGCTACGACGAGCGCTTTCAGCGCATCTGGACGGCTCTACCTCGTCCTACTGCGAGGCGGGCTTTGCCGAGCGGCGCATCGGCGACGTGCAGGTGCTGTTGGCCAAGCCGTGCTGGCGGGCGCCGCGAGACCGGGCAGTCGACGGCCACGCATGCGCTCAGTAGCACCGCCTGAAGTCGCCGCGGTGTCCAGCCACGCCGATCGTCCTTCGCCGGTGCGCTCTGGGTCAGGCTTAGCTACGTGGTCGTCGGCTGAACAGCCGAGCGGTCACCGCGTCGAGCACGAACGCGGTCCCGCGCGCGCGAGCATCGCCAAGCCGAGCGTCCGCCAGGGCCGAGCACGCGCTTGTCGGCCTCGATCGCGCTCACCACCTTCGCCGCCCACTCCTCGGGCGGCACGCGGTCCCAGCCGGAGGTGTCCATGTGGCGTCCGTATACCTCGTCGGTGGCGCTCAGCATGTCGGTTGCGACGCCTGGGGTGACCAGATGCATGGCGTGCACGCCTGTGCCGCGCAGCTCGCGGCGCAGCGATTCGGTGAAGCCGACGATCCCGGCCTTCGAGGCAGCGTAGGTGCTCGCCGCCGGGAAGTAGGCGTAGCCGCTGATCGAAGCGTTGTTGACGATCGTTCCCTGTCGTCGGCGCGAGCATCCCGGGGAGTACCCGCTGTGTGAGGTGCGCGACTGCCACCAAGTTGACCTGGAACATCGCGTAGACCTCGTCGATTGTCCTGCTCCTCCAGCAGCCCGCCGGTCATCAGCCCGGCGTTGTTGACGAGCAGGTCGATCTGGCCCAGCTCCTCGCCCAGCTCCGAGCAGCACTGCTCGATGCTCGCTTGCGAGGAGAGGTCGATGTGCACGGCTCGCACCTCGCGCGCACCGCCGGGCGAGGTCGGCTGGCTCGAAGCTCTCGACCGCGCGCACGCCCGCCAGCACCGAGCGCAGCGGGAGCTCGGCAAGCCGCTCGACGAGCGCGCGTCCGATACCGCGGTTGGCGCCAGTGACTAGCGCGGTCGCGCCTGCGAGGTCCATTGCTTCAAGCGTAGGACTTGTAGGCCATCGGTAGCTGCCAGCTGTGTTGTGCTCAAAAAGCGTTGTCGACTTTGACCAGTCATTTTGGGGGTAGGGGGCATTCCTTCGGTACCTAAGCTTCTGTACATACAACGTTTTTGCTTGGGTTTTTGGAACAGGTCGAAATGGGACATGCGTGCCCACAGTTTGGCGACCCCCAATCACCCCCGCGACCCCCAATCATTCTGCGGCGCCCAATCAACCCGTGGCGCCCAATCGACCCGTGGCGATCACACCTGTCCCTCTTGCGCCCCGAATCGCCCACAAGCGTGGCTTGCGAAGATGGACGGGTGAGCATCGCCTCAGAGGAGCGCAGTCCCCGACTGACGGCCGTCATGCGCGAAGGCGAGCGCGTCACGCCGCTGGAGCTGTTCTTCGACCTGGTGTTCGTGCTTGCGCTCACCCAGTGCACGACCTGATGGCACGCACGCCCACCTGGATCGGGCTGCTCAAAGGGGTGCTTGCGCTTGGCATGCTCTGGTGGGCCTGGATCGGCTACGCGTGGCTGACGAGCGTCGTGGACCCTGAGGAGGGCAGCGTGCGGCTCGTGATCTTCACGGCGATGGCGGCAATGCTCGTTGCGGCTCTGTGCGTGCCTGGTGCATTCGGCAGCGAGGCGCTGCTGTTCGCCTGTGCTTATGCGGTCGTGCGTGGCGCCCACATCGCGCTGTTCACGATCGCAAGCCGCGAGGATCCCGCGCTCAGGCGTTCCGTCGCCGGCCTCGCCTACAGCACCGCGATCGGGGCTGGGCTGCTGTTCGTCGCGGCCGCTACGAGCGGCGCGCTGCAGCTCGGGTTGTGGGGGCTGGCGTTGGTGCTTGACATGGGCGGGCCCTTCCTGTTCGGCGCCGATGGCTGGAAGCTCGTGCCTGGACACTTCGCCGAGCGCCACGGCCTGATCGTGCTGATCGCCTTGGGCGAGTCGATCGTCGCGCTCGGGGTGGGGGCGCGCGCGACGATCGACGCCGGCGTCGTGGTCGCCGCTGTGCTCGGCGTGATCGTTGCGGCGACGCTGTGGTGGGTGTACTTCGACGTCACCGCGCTCGTCGCCGAGCGGCGCCTGTCGAACGCCAAGGAAGGACGCGAGCGCAACGAACTGGCGCGCGACTCCTACTCCTATCTGCACTTCCCGATGGTCGCCGGCATCGCCCTGCTCGCGGTCGGCTTGAAGGTGACGATCGAGCACGATGGCGATCCGCTCAAGCTTGTGCCCACGGTGGCACTGCTCGGCGGCACCGCCGCCTACCTGCTCGCGCACGTCGCTTTCCGCCTGCGCAACGTCCAGTCGCTCAGCGGCCGGCGGCTCGTGTGCTCGCTCGTGCTGCTGGCACTGGTGCCGGTCACGCTGGCTTTGAAAATCTCATCGCTGGCAACGCTCGCGATCCTCGCCGCGGTGCTGAGCCTGCTGATCGTCTATGAGGTCACCCGCTATGCCGATATGCGCGAGCGCGTGCGCCATCAGGGATCACCTGCGCCGCGGAGCCAACGCCCTGAGTGCCCGTGGCCCCGGCGCAGACGGGCCTTCCTCCTAGAAGAAATACTGCTTGGCAATCAACCCCGCCAGTACCCCATAACCCAAGTCGGTCGGGTGTATGTCTTCTGGCGTTTTGCACATGTTCGTCAGCAGGCAGATCGTCGGTTCTTCCAGCTTGCCTGGTGGGTTGAACACCGGCAGCGGGTCGGCAAAGCGTGCGCCCACCGCCGACGGCGACTTTGCTCATGACTTCGTTGAGTTGGGCCGTCAGCGCATTGCCGCCTGGCAGCTTTTCGCCAAACGGGTTGTACAAGCCGAGCACGATGATCGTGGCGTGCGGGTCTGCGCCTCGCAGGTCGCCGAGGATCAGGCCCAGGTTCGCGGCTATGTGCGCGAACAGGGCTGGGGCTTCTTTGATTACGCATTCCACTTGCTTTTCACACGTGTGCTCGATCACGCCGAGCGCGTCGTTGGCGCCGATGTCGAGCGTGATCGGGTTTGTGTTGGGGTTGGCCTGCAGATAGGCCAGCGCGTCGGAGAGCTGCGAGCTTGTTGGGCCGCCCACGTAAGGGTGATGCAGTGAAAAGGCCAACTGGTATTCGCACGGTCCCTTGATGAAGGATTCGGTCGTCTCGCCAGGGCAGCCGTCGTTGATGACCTGAAGCTTGGGGTCGCCCAGCTTCAGGAGGCGGGCAAAGTCGTCCACATAGCCCGTGTCGTAGGCGGCGGGGGTCTCGGTCGGCAAAAGGCTTTCGAACTTGGCCTGTGAGTAGCCGAAGGCAAGCGAGTCGCCGAGTGCCAGGTAGCTGGCCTGTGGGAAGCCGTGCCCAGGCTCTTTCTGGCCGGGAGGAGGGCCACCGTGGCCGGGCTCCGTGGCCGTGGTGACTGATGGCCGATCTGCTGCCCGCCGTGCCCCGAGTGCGCGTGTCTTGAGTGGTCGCGCTGTCCTGGGAACGCGCCGGCGGCCGAGGCCAGCCACATCGTTGTGAGGATCGCTGCGAGCACCGCGATACACGCGTGCGAGCGGACATGAAACCGAAGTCGACCGAACATCTCTGCCTCCCTGCGGCGAAATGGCTTTGCCAGGCAAGCACCCCTTGCGGCCCGCCCGGACCGATCTAGCAGTGGTACCCGGGCGGGCGCGCAGTCAAACGAGTGTGGGTCTTGCTGTCAAGTGCATATAGGAGGCATGGCCGTGCGGCGTCTAGGCGAGCGCGGCGACCTTCTCTCGAACAACCGGCTCTGACTCCGGGCTCATCTTCGGCCGTGCGCGCAGCATGACTTCGCAGCCGCGCGACGGGCTGATCGTGATCGAGCGCCGCCGTGCGCTCTCTGGACGCTCGCCGACCGGCAGCAGCAGATTGCGCTCGATCACGGCGCGCAGCACGATCTTCATCTCCAGCATCGCGAAGCTCGCGCCGAGACAACGGCGACGGCCACCGCCGAACGGCAGCCACGTGTAGGTGCCCGGCGGCCTTGCCGCCCTCGCTCTCCAGGAAGCGCTCGGGACGGAACGCGTGTGGCTGCGGGTAGATGTCGGGATCGTGGTGGACGAGGTAGGCGCTTGCGATCAGCACGACGCCTGGCGGGTAGCTCGACGCCGCCGATCTCCACCTGCTGCTTGACCAGGCGTGGCTCGGCGTTCATGAGCACAGGGCGGCGGCGCATGATCTCGTGGATCGTGGCCGTCAGGTAGGCGCGCGTCAGGGTCCGCGTCGAGCTCCGCTGAGAGCCGGCGCTGTGTGACGCGCGGGTTGGCGCGCCAGCAGCTCAAAGCCCCAAGCAAGCTGTGAGGCCGTCGTCTCGTGGCCGGCGACCAGCGCCGTCACCAGCTCGTCGCGCAGCTCGGCCGGGCTCATCGGCGAGCCGTCCTCGTGCTCGGCGCCCAGCAGCATCGCGAGCACGTCTGGGCCGTGGCCGCCGTCGCGACGGCGTTCGTCGATCAGCTCGAAGATCAGCCGGTCGGTCTCCTCGCCGAGCCGTTCCAGGCGGCCCATCGGGCCGCGACCGGCCGAGCGCGCGCTGCGCAAAGGGCAGCAACGAGATCGGGTTCTCGGCGAACTCGAGTAGCTGCGTCAGCAGTCGCGCAAGCGGTCGAGCTGGGCGCCCTGCTCCAGCCCGAAGACTGCTCGCAGCACGATCTCGAGCGTCAGCTGCTGTAGGCGCGGGTGCAGCGCGACCGGCTGCTCTTGCGGCCAGCATGCGATCTCGCGCTCGGTCAGCTCGCTCATCAGCTCGGCTAGGGCTCTGCATCGCATCGCCGTGGAAGGCCGGCAGCATCAGCTTGCGCTGCTCCAGGTGCGGCTTCTCATCGAGCAGGATCACCGAGTTGGGGCCGACGATCGGCTCGAGGATGCGCGCGCCCTCGCCGGGATGCAGCACCTCGGGGGGCGCTTGGAAGACTTCCTTGATCTCCTCGGGGTCTGAGAGGATCACGAAGGGCAGCCTGGCCGAGCAGCCGGACGGAGAAGCGCTTGCCGTAGCGCTCGCGGGCGCGTAGCAGCGACGGTGGTGGGGCGCACCCACGAGCCGGCCATCTGCCAGCTGGCGGGCACTTTGGGCCCGGGGGGAAGTTGGCTGCATGATGCGACGGTTCTCCAGGATGCTGTTCACGGTGGGGCTCCGTTCCTGTTTCGTCTCGCTGGGGGCTTCTTGGGGGCCTTGAGCGTAGCGCGATGAGCAAAAATTGGCTAGGCGGCCAGTTCAGTTGGTGATGCTGTTCGGGCGGTGTTTATTTGGGCTCAGTGGCTTGACACTGCGTCATGCCGCCAGGAGCGGATCTCGCTTGACCCGTGGAGAGGTCGCTGCATCTGACGCGTCGGGGAAGGTCGCCTGTGCCGGCGGCACGGCGCTCAGGAGCCGGTCAACGCTTCGGGCTTGGCCTCTGGCGGCGCGTCGCGCTTCTGGAAGAACTCGGCGCCCTCGATGTTCAGGTGCGGCGTGACGCGATCCAGCCAGCCTGGCATGTACCAGTTGAACCTGCCCATCAGGATCATCAAGGCCGGCACCAGCAGACAGCGCACGACGGTCGAGTCGAGGATCACCGCTACGGCCAAGCCGACGCCGAACTGCTTGATCGTGGGGGAGCCGTTGAGCACGAAGCTGCCGAACACGAACACCATGATCATCGCCGCGGCAGTGATCACTCGTGCGCTCGTGACCAGGCCGGAGACGACCGAGCTGCGGTTGTCCTCGCCGGCGTGCACGTGCTCCTCGATCTGGCTGACGAGGAACACCTCGTAGTCCATCGACAGGCCGAACAGGATCGCGAACATGAACAAGGGCACGTAGGAGACGATCGGCACCGGTCCGCTGAGGCCGATCAGGCCGCTCAGCCAGCCGTATTGGAAGACGGCGGTCAGCACGCCATAGGAGGCGCCGATCGACAGCAGGTTCATGAGCGCCGCCTGCGGCGGGATTACCACGGTGCGGAAGGCGAGGATCAGCAGCACGAAGCTGAGCGCGATCACGACCAGGATCTGCAGCGGCAGCTTGTTCGATATCTGCGTTGCCAGGTCGATGTTGCCCGCCGTGCTGCCGCCGATGTCGGCGTGCATGTCGGTGCCTTTTTCGGCGCCTGGGATGACGCTGGAGCGCAGCGTTCGACCAGTTCCTGCGTCGTTTTTTCGGCTGGCCCGGTAGTGGCGATCGCGTTGAAGTAGGCCGCAGTGCCCGCCTTGTCGATCTGGATCGGGGTGATCGCGGCGACGCCCTTGGTGGAGGACACGTCCTTCTGCAACGTCGCCAGGCGCGGGTCGGTGGGGCGCTCTTCGCCGGCGTGGCCAGCGTGACGGCGACGATCAGCGGGCCGTTGACTCCCGGCCCGAAGTTCGCAGATATCAGGTCATAGGCGCGCCGCGCGGTGGTCGAGGTGGAAAGCGCGGCCACGTCTTCCTGCCCGAGGCTCAGCGACAGCAGCGGGATCGTCAGCGGCAGCAGGATCGCCAGTGCGGCCAGGCCGGCGATCGCCGGGTGCTTGGCGATGTCGGCGGCCCACTTGGCCCACGCGCCCTGCTTGGATTGAGCGTCCGAGGGTGGCGTGCGCACGCGCAGCGAGTTGATGTGCGGGCCTGCTGTCGCGACCAGCGCCGGCATCAGCGTGAGTGCGGCGAGCACGGCTACGACCACCGCGATGCCCGCCATCAGGCCCATCGTCGTGACCAGCGGAATTTTGGCCACCGCCAGCGATACGAGCGCGATCGTCACAGTGCAGCCGGCGAAGAACACGGCTCCGCCGGAGGTCGCCGCCGCGCGCGCGATCGACTCGTGGACGTCGTGCCCTTCGCCCAGTCCGCGCAGGTGGCGGGTGACAATGAACAGCGCGTAGTCGATGCCCACGCCCAGCCCGATCATCGTCGCGAGCGTCGGGGCGACGGTCGGCACGCTGATCACGTGCCCGAGCAGGCGGATGATTGCGAGCGTCGAGAGCAACGCGAGCACGGCATTGAGAATCGGTAGCAGCATCGAGACGACCGTGCCGAACGTGAACGTCAGGATCACCATCGCCGCGACGATCCCGATCAGCTCGCTGGACTCGGTCGATGTTTTGGAGACCTTCTGGCCGAGCTGCCCGCCGGTCTCCACCTCCAGTCCGGCCGCCTTGGCCGGGTTGGCCGCGTCGATGATCGTTTGCACTTCTGAGACGGACAGTTCGCCCGGTGAGACCGCCAGTGTCACCGACAGGTAGCCGGTCGACTTGTCCTTGCTCAAGGCGCTGGCGCCCTGCGGGGGTGAGCGGGTTGACCACCGATGCGACATGCGGGGCCTTCGCCACGTCGGCTGCCGCTTCGTTGACGGCACTCGCGTACTTGGCTTCGGTCAGCTTGCCTTTGGCTGCGTGCAGCACGATCGGGCTCGTGCCGTTGGCCTGGTCAGGGAAAGAGTGGCTGAGCGTGTCGGTCGCGTGCTGGCTGTCGGTTCCCGGCAGCGACAGGTTGTCGTTGGTGTTTTCGCCCAAGCTGTGCGAAACGGCCACGAGCGCGATTGTCACCAGCAGCCACACGGCGATCGTCACGAAGCGATGCCGCACGCAAAATTTCGCCAGCCCGTACAGCACGCCGGTCACGGCTCAATGCTCCTGACTCGCGGTGGCAACGCGACAATCCTCGTCATTCGGAGTAAGCATGTCAAGTGTGGTTTTCCGCACTGGCGACACCGCCGAGGCGGGCTTGACCAGCTGGCATGCGCGAGCGACATTGCTGGGGCGAGCATCGTCTCTTGTCATGCGGGAGCGGGATCGCCGGGCGTTACGGCTGCGGCTGGTGGAGGCTCCGTCTCTTCGTCCAGGTCGCCGCGTAGTCGCAGAGCGAGGAAGGGGAAGATGAGCGTCGAGAGGACTGCGGCCCCAACCAGCGCGGCGGCTGTGGAGGGTCGCATGTGGCCGCTGGAAGTGGCCAGAGCGGTGATCGCCAATACGAGCGGCAACTGGGTCGAGCACATCAGCGCCAGTGCCAGACGTGCGCGTGCGTCGAGCACCTTGCGATACAGGACCAATGCCGGCGTGCCGCGCACGACCAGGAACAGCACGAAGAACAGCAACATCTTCAAGACACCCGAGACGCTTGCGAATAGCGCGTGGATGTCGAGGCCCATGCCGCTGACGACGAAGAAGAACGGCACGAACACACCGAAGGCGACCGCCGTCAGCTTGGAGTCGAACGCCGGCAGCTCGCGCGTCTTGAGCACCTGACGGGTGATTATCCCGGCCGCAAAGCCCCCTAGAAGCAGGTCGAGGCCCAGTTCGAAGGCCAGCAGTGCAAGCGCGAATACGAGCACGAGAATCCAGCGCACGACCAGCTGTGAGCTGGCCTCGATCGTCTGCTCGAACAGCGGCAACGTACGCTCGGAGGAGCGCACGGCGAAGATTGCGACCCCGACCGCCAGGGCCACGAATGCCACCAGGATGACTGCGTTGTGTGCGGTGCTCTGCGTAGAGAGGATCAGTGTCAGCAGCAGGATCGGACCGAACTCACCCACGGCGCCCGCGGCCAGCAGGTAGGTGCCAAAGCGGGTGCGCATCTCGCCGGCGTCAGAGAGGATCGGGATCAGCGTGCCGATCGCGGTGGTCGAGAGTGCCGAGCCCGTGTAGAGGAGCGACAGCACGATCCCGGACGCGGCGAGCACGCCGCCGATCGTGTAGGCGAGCGCGAGCGAGAAGAGCCAGCCGATCAAACCGAGGCGCAGCGGCAGACCCATGATCCGCTGCATGTCGATCTCATAGCCGGCAAAGAAGAACAGCAGGCCGAGGCCGAGGTCTGCAAAAAATTGGATGAACTGGTTGACGTGCAGGCCGAGTACGTATGGGCCGAGCACGATTCCTAGCAGCAGCTCGATCACAACGACCGGCACGACCAAACCGCGACCGCCCGCGACTGTTGCGAGCGTGGCTGCTATTGCCGAAGCGGCGATGACCGCGAAGAACGTGCCCGGTGCTACGTGAACGACGCCCAGCATCTCAGGTGTAGGCCAGAACCTTCATCACTTCTCCTCCAGTGCGCGTTCGATCTGGTCTGTCAAGATCGCATGGACCTTCCGGCGTGACATGCCGAGGTCGTTGGAGAGAATCCACCAGGTCTGCACATCGCACAGCACGACCAAAATCGCCTGACGCTCTGCGCGCGTCTCATCGTCGAACTTGTCGAGCCACGCGGCGAATGCGTGCTCGACCCAGTCGTAGTGCATCTGGCGCGCAGCGTTCGCGAATAGGGCGAGCACTGTCGGACCACGCTGCCAGGCACCGATACGTACCGAGCGCTCGCCCCACTCTTCGTAGTGGTCGATCACGTTCTCGACGGCGCCTGGGATGTTGGTCGTGGGCGTGCTCCAGCGCTGGTCGCGCACCTGTGAGGCGCCGCGCATCAGCGACTGCATCAGCAGACCGTCCTTGGAGCCAAAGTGGCGCAGCAGTGTCTGCCTGGTGACGCCCGCTTTGCGCGAGAGCGAGTCGAGCGAAGTCTTTAGCCAATTGCCCTCGAAGAATTCGTTGGTTGCAGCCTCGATCAACGCTTCGCGCGTGCGCTCCTGTGCCCTGGCGCGCTCGACCTGCTTGTACTCGCGCTTGCTTTCCCCGGCCATAGTTGTGTCAGTCTTGGAGGGCGAGCGCTGGTGGTACCGACGCTGCGATATAGCCTGGGATGGCGATGATCGCAAGCGCGGTGGCGATCACCAGCGAGAGGCTCCGCAGCGCGGGCAGAGCTGTGACGGAGTAGACGACGGGGAAGTTGATCACGTGCGCAAGCGCATGGTCGGCCAGCTGCTGGCCGTACAGGCCAAAGACGGCCCCGGTTAGGCAGCCGGCGGCGAGCAATAGCAGGCTCTCCAGCAGGATCGTGCCCCACAGTTCCACGCGCGGCAGTCCCTCCAGCTTGAGCTTGGCCAGCCGCGGGCGGCGCTGCCACACCATCGCGCCCATCGCCGCCGCCATCGCGAGTACCGCAGCGAGCGGGATCAACGTGGCGATCTGGGTTAGCCGTTCGAGCGCTTCGCGGCCGAGCGCTACCTGCTCGGCCGCGTGCGCTTCGGCGGTCTGCACCGTAAGTCCGCTACCAGGCCCCAAGGCACGCGTTATCGCCCGGGCTATGAGTGTCGGTGAGACCCCAGGATTCAGCACCACGCCGTAAGCGCTTGCATCCTGGTTGCCCCATGCGCGCGCGTAGTCGGCTGCGTTGAGCAGCATCGCCCCCGGTGCCCAGCCGAGGTTGGTGGACAGCGCCGCCACGCGCAGGCGCATCGGGTCGGGTGTCGGCGGGGTGAAGGCCTGGCCGATGTGCAGGTGTTGTTCTTCTGCAAGTCCTTGTGAGACGATCGCCCAGCCACCCGCGCGTATCCGTTCTTCGGCCAAGCGCACATTGCCCTGCAGGATCTGGCCGGCCGGTATCAGCGGTCTGGCTTCGCGCGGCGGCGCGTTGACGAGCACGCGGCGGTAGCCGTAGTCGAGCAGGCCGCCGCGATACAGCTCTACCGCACGCACCCCAGGCACCCGCGCAAGTTGGGCGCTTGCGGTTGGAGTGAAAGGCGTCGTATTCAGCAGGTTGTAGAACCCAGCGGGAGATACCCAAACGTCGGTGGCGGCGTTCGTGTCACGAGCCGCGCCTTCGAGCCCTCTCAGCAGGTCGCCGTGCGCGCCTTGGATCGCGACGCTGCCGAACACGGCAACCGCTCCCGTCGCGGTGATCGCCACGGCCCGCGCGCGAGCGGCCCCAAGCTCCATCGTGGCGACGTGCGGGATCGGGCTCACGAACAAGGAGCCGATCCGTTTGACGGCTACGAGCGTCGCGCTGAGCACGATCGGCAGCTCCAACAGCAGCGCGCCAAGCAGCAACACCATGCCGGGAATGGCGTCGTCGGGCTTGGCCAGCAGCAATGTCGTGGCGGCGGCCAGACAGGCAAGGCCCGCAAGTGCCCTGCGCCGGCCGGTGCGGGCCCCACTACCGCCTTCGCGCGGGCTGATCGCGGCCAGCGGGTCGCGCGAGAGGATGTCGCGCAGCGGGCTCAGTACCGCCACGCTCGCGGCCAGCATCCCGCCGCCTGTAGCAATCGCGACGCTCTGCCAGCTGACGACGCGCTGCGAGCCGACGGCGAACGCCAGAGAGAGGAAGGCCGGATTCGAGTGAAATAGGTGAATCGAGAGCTCCTCGCCCAGGGCCAGGCCGAGCACGCAGCCGATCGCCCCGAGCGCGAACGCATCGAGCAGCAGCACGGCGATCACCGTTAGCGGCGTGTACCCGTCGCGGCGCAGATCGGCGACCAGCCGCCGCCGCTGTGGCACGGTCAGCAGCATCGCGTTGAACGCAAAAAGGAAGCCCACAAGCGCGCTGATGACGGAGAACAAAGCTGTGGACTGGTTGCTGGCGGTCGCCGCCTTCGCGAACAGCGTCTCGTCGTAGCCGGTGCTCTCGACGTTCAGGTGGCCGCCGGCTAGTACCGTCAGTGCCGCGCGTACCTTGCTCTGCGCACCGCCGGCGCTCTGCACGAGGATGCGGCTCACGTGGCCGCCCATGCCCGCTATTTCCTGAGCGTAGGCCAACGGCGCAATCGCGAGCGGTGTGGCGATGAGCCCGCCGATCTGGCGTTCGTGCAGCTGTTCATATAGTGGCGCGTTAACCGTACGCCCGGCAATCTGCAAGCTGACTTCCTGCCCGAATTTGGTGACACCGATCGCCTTGGCCAAAGGAGCGGGAAGTGCGACCGCGCCGATATTGCCGAACGGTGAAAGATTGGCGTGAGCGAGCAGGGTGCCTCGGAGTGCAGACAGAGCGGAATCCGCTCCTACGAGCTCGATTGACTCGTGGGCGTGGGGCCCAACAGCATTTGCATTTGCTTCCAATACAGGCGCCGCGACCAGCACGCCGGGAATATTGCGCACCTTTGCAAGCATGCTTTCGGGAAAGCCGTGCGAGTCGCGTGCCACGAGTTGCAGATTCGCTTTGCCGACGACTGCGCGCGACAGTTGGGCGACCGAGCCCTGCAGTGACGAGCTCGACACCTGTGAGGCGAACAGCAGCGCGACGCCGGCGGCGATGCCGAGCACGGCGAAGCACTCCTGCAGAAAGCGCGCGCGCAGACGCACTCGATAGAGGCGCAGCGCGTTTGACAGCTTCACCTTTACCCCCTGTCTGCGACAAGTGAAGCGGCGGCTGGCGGGCCTTGCTCGTGCTGGTAGGCGGATAGCTGCCCGTCGCGCAGCGCCAGCACGCGGTCGGCGTATTCGGCGGCCATCGGGTCGTGGCTGACGAGCACCACGGCCACACCGCGCTCGCGGCACAACCCGCGCAGCAGTTCGAGCACTTCGCGCCCCCGCTGCGTGTCGAGGCTGCCGGTCGGCTCGTCGGCGAGCAGCATGCTCGGTTCGGTCGAGAGAGCGCGCGCGATCATCACGCGCTGGCGCTCGCCCATTGACAGCGTCTCGGCGCGGTGGTGCAAACGCTCGCCCATGCCCAAACGCTCGAGCAGGGGTGTTACATGGCGCTGAGCATCGCGCCAGCGCATCGCCTTCAACAGCTTCAACACTGTGTTGTCGATCGCACTGACGCCGGGCAGGAGATCGAAGTTCTGGCGGATGAAGCCGAGCTCGGTCAGCCTGAAGTTGGACGCTTCGCGCTCGGATAGTGAGGATATGTCTCGTCCGCCGATCAACACCGATCCGCCCGTTGGTGCTAGCAATGTGGCGACCATCAACAGCAGAGTCGTCTTGCCGGATCCGCTGGGCCCATACAGGGCGACCATCTCGCCGCCCTGCACCTTGAGAGAGACGCCGTCCACGGCGCGCACAGTCTCACCGCCCACGGCGGGATAGTGCTTGACCAGATCGCGCAGCTCGAGCATTCCGATCGCCTCCTCTTGGTGTCGGTTCTAGTCGGAGGCCGTGCCGCTTACGTGCACGGCGATTGCGTCGTTGGAGCGTTGGATCGTGCCGCTGAAGCTCAACCCTGACCCGTGCGCTTTGGCATAGCTGCCGGTGCCGCGATCGATCGACAGCGCACCGGCAAAGTGGGCGGTGGAGCCCTCGCGTTTGTAGCCGGCGCTGCCCGAGCATGTGATCGAGCCACCGTGCGGGTAGAGGCTGATTTCGGCGGTGACACGCGTGCTGGAGACGATCTTCAGGTGTACGTAGAGCGTGCCACCGACGGTGCCGGAAGCGGGCCCCTCCTCGTTGAGGGTGAAGCCTTGCTTGCTGGTCAGGTGAAGGTTGCCGTTCTCGTTGAGTGAAAACGTTTTCGCGGCGAGCGAGGTTGGTGCGGTGAGCAGCGTCAAGAGGGCGGTGCAGGTGACCGTCGAGGCGAGCAGTCGCCGCTTGAGCAAGGAGCCGTTGCGCGCGGTCAAAGACGCAAGTGTCCGGTGCCGTCGCGACGAGCGGTTGTGCGAGCGCGCGGACACAAACAACCCTCGCAGGATCCGCGACGGGCGATTTTGCTGAGACATCTTGGTTACCTGCTTTCTCTCGTACTCATGGACAGGCAGCACCGGCAAGAGCGCTGCTGGAGGAGCCATCCGCATAGGTGAATTCGGCGGCGAAGGGAAAGCCGCCCGTGGGACAGCTGGGAGGGACGACGACAGTGTTGACGGTAATCGGGTGGCGAGGTTTGGCAGTGCCGACCGTCAGTGACATGCTGACGATCGAGGCGTCGGGCTCCAGCGGCAGCGTCGGAATCGGTGGAATCGAGAGCACCAGGTCTTCCCCGTAGGGAGGATTGTCCGGACGCACGGTGCCGGTCAGCACGACGCGCTCGTCGAACGGCGTGTAGCCCTGACCAAGGATCTCGAACGTGGGTTGCAAGTTATGAAAGGGTCCGACGAACAGGGTGAGCTGGATGCCCTCGCTGACGATCTGCGAGCCGGCCTGGGCCTCGGCGATCGCGTGGCCGTGGCCGAGCAGCGATTGTGGCGGGCAAGCTTTGGGCCCCTGGGCGCGCAGGCGTGTGAGCGAGCAGCTGCGCAGATGGGGTATTTCCACACCCAGCCCAGCAGGAAAGCGCAACACTGTGCCAATGACCGGCAGCGGCACGGCGGATTCATTGCTCGAGTAGTTGATCGCCAGTTGCAGAGCGCCCTCGGCGCCAAGGCGGTCGGGCGAGAGTGTGGGTGCGATGGTTGCGGTTGTGCTCGATTGGGTCGCCGAAGCCGGCGAGGCGCAGACGGCGAGCGCGAGGAGCAATGCCAGCGGCAAGGCAAGCAGGTGTGTGTGCTTACCGATCGGGATGCCCCGCGCGACGCGCACGCGCGGGGGGGTGGTGTGCCTACGATTCGCGTTGCCCCGCGCAACGCACCTATGTGGGCGGGGGGCTAGCCGTGTGGGCACGGGATGGTTGGGTTGACGGTGAGCGTGCTGCCGTCGGCGAAGTCGATCGTTCCCTCGGTGGGAAAGCCTTCGCGCGGGCATGTCTTGGGAACGACGACGCCCTTCAGGTGTAGGAGGGTACGTTTGCCGTGGAGGGTCTCGTAGTAGGCGACGTTGGGCGAGCCAAATGTCGCAAAAGCGCTTTCGACCGAGGCGAGTGTCGCTCCTGGGATCGTGGTTATGGGTGGTATTTCGACGCTGAAGCCGAGCCCGTAGGGCTTGGGAGCAGGGACTTCCTTGGCGATCACGGTGATTTCCACGGCCACAGGCGCGACAGCATTGGCATATGCAAGCAGGGCCAGATGCCCATGTTCGCGGGGAGCAAAGAAGAAATCGATCGTGAAGCGCTCACGGATCACTTGTTTAGGGAGTTCGATCACGCCGACGCCGCCACCGAAGCCGACGCGCGAGGTGGCCGGACAGCCCTGTGGGCCATGTAGTCGCAGCGTCGTTTCGCTGCAGGTGCCTGCCCCGCGCGCGTCGACTCCCAGCCCGGCGGGCGCATACAGAGTGAGCTTGGTGATCGGCGAGGGCGGCTTGCCGGTGGTGGAGGCGAACTGCGCCGTGATCGAGAGGTTCGTAGGCGCCCCGAGCTTGTCGGGCGTGAAGGCCTCGGTGACCGTCAGTGTGTTGGTGGCCCAAGCAACCGCAGCCACCAGCAGGCACGCACAGGTAAGGAGACCCCCAAATAGGAGCCTGACTTTGCGCGTCATCGGTTTACCCCACCTCCTGACATCGGCCGGCGCGCGCGACGCCGGCCGAGCATGACCCGTATTTGGCGCACCTCTCCTACAAATTCACTTTACCAACGGTAACATGAATCTGGGAGGATGTCAACCGTAGTTTGCGGAACTCGCTTATCGTCTTTGCCGATGAGCCAGGATCTTTGGACCGCCGTTGATGATTACATCGCTGAGCACTTGCTCGCGCCAGACCCGTCTCTGGCCGCTGCCGTCGCCGCCAGCGAGGCCGCCGGCTTGCCGCCGATCGCGATCACGCCCAACCAGGGCAAGCTGCTCGAACTGCTCGCGCGCATCCACCACGCGCAGAGCATCCTCGAGTTGGGGACTCTCGGCGGCTACAGCACGATCTGGCTCGCCCGTGGGCTACCGGAAGGCGGACGCCTCGTGACGCTCGAGCGCGAGTCCCGCTATGCCGAGGTCGCCCTCGCGAACATAGCCAATGCAGGCTTGGCAGACATGGTGCAGGTGCGGGTGGGCCCGGCGCTGGAGACGCTGCCCGAGATGCACGGTGCAGGTGCGGGCCCGTTTGACCTGATCTTCATCGACGCTGACAAGCAGAACTACCCGGGCT
Organism: uncultured Solirubrobacterales bacterium; assembly: GCA_963723175.1. Taxonomy (GTDB): domain Bacteria; phylum Actinomycetota; class Thermoleophilia; order Solirubrobacterales; family Solirubrobacteraceae; genus Palsa-744. The sequence continues at coordinate 28,377 of CAVRPO010000009.1, forward strand.
ATCTGGAGTGGTCGCTAAAGCTTTCGCGGGTGGGCACGCTGATCATCGGCGACAACGTCGTGCGCGGCGGTGCGATTCTCAACTCTGACGGTTCCTGCTCTGAGGACGGTGGGATCGCGGCCGGTGTGCGGCGCTTCTACGAGATGCTTGCCGCAGAGCCGCGTGTGAGCGCGACAGCGATCCAGACGGTTGGCGCCAAGGGGCATGATGGTTTTGCGCTTGGGTTGGTGACGTCGCCCGCCACGTGAGATTCGCGAATCGCCGGTCGTCGCCGCTGAGTGAATCGTGGCAGTGCTCCGCCCAAGATCACTGCGTGCTGGCTACAGGTTGCGCACGCGGCGACCTATCTCGCGGTCCCGTGGGTAGCCGGCGGACTCCCAGAATGCCGCGGCCACCTCGTCCTCGTACCCGACGAGGGCGGTGATCCGGCGAGCGCCTTGGCGGCGCATGTGCTCCTCGCCGGCTCGCACGAGCGCTCCGCCAATGCCCCGACGGCGATGCTCGAAGCGAACTGCCAGCCGATACATGTTCCCCCGCCAGCCATCCCAGGCGGCGATCAGTGCGCCGAGGATCGCGCTGTTGCCCTCAGCGACGAGCAGGCTCCCAGGTGTGTCTAGGAGCAGCCGTTGCACATCCTGGAGCCGGTCGGGAGTAGTCGCATGCTCGCTACGTGCCTGTTGCCATAGCTCGAGGATGGCCGATGCCTCCTGGGCTCGGGCCGCACGGACAATGAAATCCTGGTCGGTCAAGTGGCGAACATAGCCCATTGCAGGCCTTGCGGCCGTGGCGATGATAGCCGTCGTGGTTGGATTGGCCAAGTCGAAGTGGGAGGAGCGGAACATCGCAGAGCAGTACGAGCGAGGCGCCGCTCGTGGACTGGGGCGCCCCGCGCTGATCGGGGCGAGCTCAGCTGTAAGCCGTACGCTGCACGGGTGCTGATCGAAAGCGAGCGGTTGGTGTTGCGTCGGCTTGCGGTGGGCGACCTTGACGAGTTCGTTGTGCTGCATCGCGACCCCGAGGTCGTTCGCTTCGTAGGGGCGCTTGGTCGTAGGCAGGCCAAGGAGCGGCTGCAGGCCAGCGAGCGGGAATGGGAAGCGCGTGGTCATGGTTTGTTGGCGGTTCTCGACCGGTCAAGTGGCCGATTGCTAGGTCGGGTCGGTTTGAGATACTGGCCACAGTTTCGGGAGACCGAGGCGGGGTGGTTGCTGCGCCGTGAAGCATGGGGACACGGGTACGCAACGGAGGCCGTCCGGGCCTGCGTTGACTGGGGGTTCGCGATGCTGCCTGTGCCCTACGTCACTGCCATGATTCACTCGGAGAACACGCGCTCGACACGGGTTGCGCGGCGGCTTGGTTTCGAGCCTGTCCGCAAGGACGTGCTGCTCGGCGATCCAGTCATCGTCCATGCTCTTGAGCGCGAGAGCTGGGCCAGCCTGGATCCCACTGCGGGAAATCGACCATGCAGTCTGCGAGTCCAGCTGTCTACGGGGCAGCGGCTACGTTTGCTTGAGGAATCTGATGCGCAGGAGCTGTACTCGGTCATCAAGACCGACCGTGATCGCCTGGCGCGCTGGATGCCGTGGGCGGCGGGGCAGACGCTTGACGACACCCTGGCCTTCATCCGAGACACACGCGAGCAGCTGGCGAGGAACGATGGCTTTCAAACCGCGGTTATCGATGACGGCCGGATCGTGGGGATGGTCGGTTTCCACGGTATCTCCTGGCAGCACCGTTCGACCAGTATCGGCTACTGGCTGGCCGACTCGGCGCAAGGCCACGGCACCATGACTCAGGCTGTTCGAGCACTCGTCGATCATGCGTTTGGTACGTGGCGACTGCACCGGGTCGAGATTCGCGCAGGCGTCGATAACGCGCGGAGCCGAGCGATCACAGAGCGCCTCGGGTTCACCCAAGAGGGCGTCGCGCACGAGGCCGAGCTGGTAGGCGGCCGCTACGTAGACCATGTCGTTTATGCGACGCTCGCAACCGACTGGCTCCTCCGCGATCGCTGACCCGCATCGTACGGTGCGGGTTGTACCGCTGAGGCAGGCATGATCCGCAGGATGGCTGACCACGACGCTGTACTGTTGACCTCGACGGTGTTCTCGCTGGCTCGCGCGTGCCATTCGCGCTAGTGCCTGGCGCCCGAATCGGTCGCAGCCCATCATTGCTGTACGACGGGTACGCGACTAGGGCTGTAGAGTCTGCTCGTGAAGGTTCACGTGCGAGCGGTCGCGGTTTCTGCGCCTCGCGGCGCATCACGTGGCCAGATCCGGGATGCCCGCTCCGTACGGATGAACGCGAGCTCACGCTCCCCGTCGGAGCTGAGTACCAGCACGTCGAATATGTAAGGCGTTGCCGAGTTGCGGACCGACTCCGCCAGCGTGTGACGGCGAGCTTGATGAGATCGAGGGCGATGTTGGCGCCTGAGTTTCTCCCGTAGCACTCGTTCTACGGCACGCTGATCCACTTCGAGCGCCAGGTGGCGCTCGGTCCACGCCACGATGCCTACGTTGAGCTCCTCGTCCCGGGCGGCGTCGGGCACATAGCGGATGAGCGAATAGCGTGCTGGGATCACAGTGGGCCTTCGAGCCTAGAAAACGTCGCGCGATGGGTCCGAAAGATCGAGGCCAAGCGATCGCGCGCTCAAGCAAATAATCGCGCATAACGCGGTTTCGGGCGCCGCCGGGACGAATGTTGCGGGCATCTCCGGGATCGCGGCTTCGACCGATCCCGGTTCTCGCAGCGGTTGAATAGCGCTTCGGTTGTTTCTGGGTGGAAGGTGTCTTTGTCCATCGACGCGCTCGCGAACAGCGCCTCGCCCGCAAGCTCAACCACCGTGAAGTCGAGGATCGGGAGCCCGATCGCCTGGGCGAGTCGCACAGCTATGTACTCGTTCGCGGCAACGTGTGGATGGGACGGGACGAGCGACGGTCCCTTGACCATGTACTCCTGAAGGTTCTCGGCCAGTACGACACGAGCTTGCGAAACGCCCCTTCCTACTGGCCGTAGTCATCGATGACCGCAAGACAGGCGGCGGTGGATTCACGGAAAGTTGTATCTGCTGATCGATCACGACTGGACTCCGTAAGCACTATTCCGACTGTCTGGCACTCGTCCTCCTTCGCTACGTCTACGGCCTCCAGCCCGCGCGGAGACCGTCAATCGTTACGCCGCTGTAGGACGGCAACTCACCATAGCCGGCCTACCGTACCAGACGGTACTATATCGTACGAGATGGTATCATGTAGTACTTGATCGTACTACGCGAGTTAGGAGCGCCAGGATGCAGGACTCAATTCGACTTCAAGATCGTGATGTCCCGTTTGAGCGGGCACGCCTCACCGTGGACCAGTTGACCCTGGACCCGATGAATCCCCGTATTCAGTGGCTGATCGGCCGTCAGCCCGAGCCGGTCACGCAGGAGCGACTTGACGAGCTTCTGTGGGCCAAGGATCAGGTGAAGGGACTGGCCCAGTCCATCAAGCAGAACGGCGGCGTCTATGACCCTCTCGTCGTCCAGAAGCTGGACGGCCGCTACCTCGTCCGAGAGGGCAACAGCCGTACCGTCGCAACGCGGCATGTGGCCGAACAGCACCCCGACGACGATCGATTCAGCACGGTGCCAGCGATGGTGTTTGACGAGGAGCTAGCCGACGATGACCTCGCCGTACTGCTCGCAGATATGCACGTTACTGGCAAGATTCGCTGGGACGCCTACGAGCAGGCCAAGCACGTCTCGACCCTGTACGACGTGCATGGCAAGACATATGACTGGCTTGCGACGCACTTGCGCCTTAGCAAGTCCCGTATCACACAGGATTTGAAGGCGTACCGATGGACAACCGACTACCTCACCGAGCATCCAGATCCACGGAACCTGGAGAAGTTCGCATTCTTCCAGGAGCTTGCCCGTAAGAGGGAACTCGCCGAACGCTACGGCGAGGACCTCGAGTTTCAGCGCCAGTTCAAGCGATGGCTTGCTGAGGGCAAGCTGAACGACTCGAAGCAGGTCCGAGACCTCGTGGGCATCCTGGCACACGAGCAAGCCATGAAGGTTCTCGGAGAGGAGGGCTACCCAGCAGCGGCAGGCGTGCTGATCCGAGAGGATCCTGCGCTCGGCAGCGACCTATACGACGCGGTGAAGCGCGCCACGGAGAAGCTGGCCAAGGCGCCCGCCGACGAGATCCGCGACCTCGCCCAGAACAAGCAAAAGCTCCTGATGCTGCGCAGCCTTCGTCGCGCGGTCGATGACCTCGCAACGCTAGCGGAAGTCGAGCTGTGAGCGCTCGCTTCGCCCACATACGGCGACCGGCAGTGCGTCTCAAGCGACAGCCCTCCAAGCAGAGGCGTCTACTCGACCCAACGGTGCCGGACGACACCACGCCCGTCAGCGTCGATACACGCCTATTCGTTTGGCAGCGCGACGGCGGCAGATGTCGAAATTGCGGCTCACGAGAGGATCTACAGTTCGACCATGTGATCCCTCGGTCATGGGGTGGCTCCAGCACCACGGAAAACGTTCAGATCCTCTGCCGTCGATGCAATACACGCAAGGGAGCGAGTCTCGTGGACGGGGGCTCAACACACGAGACGTGATGAGGCGCCCGTGCGGTGCCCACTCACTGCGCCCCGCCGCGGCCCGTTGACCGACATGGCCGACGATTGGGCGCACATGTGGGCCTGTGGGCAAGGACCCTTCTCGCACACGCAAGGCTCGATGATCGTCTGTCCGGGGACCTCGCTACCTATCCGCGGCGACCAACAAAACCAAGCGGCCGAGACGGGCGTTAGGAGCACCCGCCCCGGCCTTAGCACCGAAGAACACGCCTTCGATGCCGCGCTGAACGGCAGCTGTCCGCTGCTGTTTTCCGTGGGTAGCTTGGCGCGCGCGCTTCTTCGGCGACACCGGCTCAGCGGCCGGCAGGATGATGCCGCAAATGCTCGGCGTGTTCGCTGAGTTCGAGCACGCCACGATCGTTGACCGCGCACGCCGGGACCGCACGGTCGGCGGATCAGTCGGCACCTTGATCCAGGGCACCCGTACCACCGAGTTCTCGCGCTGCTTCTCATCCCAGGCAATGCTGATGGACCTCCCCCAATCGACCCTTGACACGACTCATATTCTCCACATCGACATGATCGGACGACATCTGGCGAGTCGAGGGTCTGTAGTGACCAGATTGCGAGACATGTCGCCTACCAGCCGGCGAGCACCGTCTGCAGGACACTGGCATCGCACGCCGCCTGACACCATGCCTGTCCTAATAGCTGTAAGGCTGGGTGTGTGAACGGTTCAACCGCGACAAAGACCGCTGCCGCCGGTGCTCAGGTGATCCTGCTGACGCTGGCCGCCGGCCAGTTCCTGATGGCGCTCGACAGCTCGGTGATGAACGTCTCGATCGCGACCGTCGCGGAGGACGTCGGCACCACGGTGACCGGGATCCAGGGTGCGATCACGGCCTACACGCTTGTGATGGCGATGCTGATGATCCCCGGGGCGAAGGTCGGCGCGCTGATCGGTCGCAAGCGCGCGTTCATGATCGGCTGCGTCATCTACGGCTGCGGTTCGTTCACGACCGCTCTCTCCCAGAGCCTGCCGGTGCTCCTGTTCGGTTGGTCCTTCCTGGAGGGCGTCGGCGCCGCGCTGATCCTGCCGTCGATCGTCGCGCTGGTTGCGGGCAACTTCCCGGCTGAGCGTCGTCCTGCCGCCTACGGTCTGGTGGCGGCCGCCGGGGCGATCGCGATCGCCGTCGGTCCGCTTGTCGGCGGGCTGGCGACGACCTACGCATCCTGGCGCTGGGTCTTTGCCGGTGAGGTCATGCTCGTGGCGGTCATCCTGGTGCTTGCACGCCGCGCCGAGGACGCCCCTCCCGACCGCCGACCGAAGATCGATCTGATCGGCGCGTTTCTTTGCGCCGCCGGCCTCGGCGTGTTCGTCTTTGGCGTGCTGAAGTCCGGCTCCTGGGGCTGGGTGGTATCGAAGTCGGGCGCACCCCAGTGGTTTGGGATGTCGCCCGTGCCGTGGCTGATGGTGGCCGGGCTCCTGCTGGTGTGGTCGTTTCTGCACTGGGAGGGCCGGTTGGTCGCGCAGAGCAAGGAGCCGCTCGTCGATCCGCAGCTGTTGCGCAACGAGCAGCTCCGCGGCGGGCTGATCATGTTCTTCTTCCAGTACCTCCTGATGATGGGGGTCTTCTTCCTGATCCCGCTCTACTTGTCGGTGGCACTGGGACTGTCGGCGATAGACACCGGGGTTCGGATCATGCCCATGTCCCTGACCCTGCTGGCGGCGGCGCTGGGAGTGCCGCGGCTGTTCCCGGACGTCTCGCCGCGCCTGGTTGTACGCGTCGGGATCCTCTTGATTCTGCTCGGGTTGCTGGTGCTGCTGGCTGCAATCGACATCGATGCGGGGGCCGAGATCGTGACCGTTCCACTGCTACTCGTCGGACTCGGCATCGGCGCGCTGGCGTCCCAGCTCGGCGCTGTGACGGTCTCGGCCGTGCCCGACGAGAAGAGCTCGGAGGTGGGGGGTGTGCAGAACACGGTGACCAACCTCGGCGCTTCGCTGGGCACGGCACTCGCGGGCTCGATCCTGGTCGCCGTGCTGACGGCGTCGTTTCTGACGCACATCGAGACGAACAACGTTGTTCCGCAGAGCGTCAAGGACAAGGCGAACACCGAGCTATCGGCCGGCATCCCATTCATGTCCGACAAGCAGCTCCAGGCCGCTGCCAAGGAAGCCGGCGCGAGCAACGAGGTGACGCAGGCAGCGCTCGACGCCAATGCCCAAGCTCGCCTCGACGGGCTCCGCGCCGGCCTCACGGTCCTGATCCTGATCGCGGCCCTCGCGCTTTTCTTCGTCGGGCAAATGCCGACGCGACAACCCGGTTCCGAGCCGGCCCCGGCCCCGGCCTAGGCACGCCAAGGCGAACGTGCGGCCAGCAGACCTGAGACGATCCCGATCCCTACGCCGGCTGCGACGTCGCTTGGGATAGTGAACGCCGGTATGCACGCGTGAGTAGGCAACGGCGCCCGCGAGCGGAACCAGGACAGGCGCCAGTATCGGCAGCTCAGCGCTCGCACCGGTGGCGAACGCGAACGCTGCGGCGCTGTGGCCGGATGGGAATGACGTTGATCGTGGTGTGCGGATGAGCGTGGGGCGCGACCGTGAGGAAGGGCCGGCGTCGGTGCGCGAGCAGCTTTGCCGGGCCGTTGGCCACCGCCGCCGCGATTACGATGGCGATGAGGCCGCGCCCTGCCGCTCTCCGCCCTCGCTGTCCGTCGAATATGGCGAGCGCGCCTGCGACTACAAGCCACAGTCGCGAGTAGTTCGCTGCCCGCGTGATGGCGATGAGGGTGCGATCAAGCGCAGGTGAGCGAGTGCTGAACGAGCGCGTCATCAGCCGGCGGTCCAGGTGCTGAATACAACGCCACATCGTCATTGAACCTCGGCTCACCGGCCTGCGGCTACCCGAACCAGCGCGCCCAGGTTCTCCGAGGTGAGTGCCACCGCGCGTGCCGCCGGCGAGAGGCCCTGCGCCGCGGGGCAGCCGCACGCGCAGCGCCCCGGGCATTGACGCGAAATGCAACGGCGGCTCCAGCACCAGCGCCTCGCCGTCGAGGCCGACCTCGACGGGGCCGCTGGAGCGGACCTCGAACTCTCTGCGCAGACCAGGACATCAGGCCGGGGTAGCGCCCCGCCTGGCCGACCAGCTCGAGCGCGACGAGCTTTGACACGTCGGTGCCCCGCACCCGGGCTGCCACGATGCCGAGCAGGCCCGTGTCGATCCGCTCGCGTGTGCCGGCGCCTGAGAGGTGCGTGAGCTCATACGGGTTATTTGACACCAGCACGAGCGGGGCGTCGTCGCAGTCGGTCCCGTCCGGGGCGGTGAACTCGAGGTCGATCGCCTCGGCGTCTGGGCCGAGCAGGTCCGGCAGCATGTCCGTCCACGTCCCGAGCTTGGCGTCGCGATAGGCCTCGGACTGGACGACCTTCGCGTAGACGCCGAGCGACGCGTTGTTGACGAACACGCGGTCGTTCACGCGCGCGAGGTCGATGCGCCGCTCGACGCCGTCGGTGAACGCGTCCAGGGCGCCCACGACGTCGTCTCGGTCCAGGCCGAGATCGAGCGCGAAGTGGTTTCGCGTTCCCGCTGGAATGCAAACGTGGGCAATGTCGTGTCGTGCGGCGACGGTCGCTACGAGCGCCTGCGACCCGTCACCTCCGGCCATTCCAATGACTTCCGCGCCCCGCGTCGATGGCGCTCTCGGCGAGCTCGAGCAGATCGTCGCCCGGCTGTAGGACGATCGGCTCGATGCCTCGCCGGCGAGCCTCTCCAGCGAGATCGAAACGCTCCGCCTTTCCGCCGCCTGACTTCAGGTTGATGATCAGAGCTCCCGATCCGGCGGCACTTACCGGCACGACCGCGGCGGCCATCCGTCCGAGCGCTGCCTCCTCGTTCCGGCCCAGTGCGTAGCGCGCGGTCGATCCAAACAGGGCGAGCAGCAGGAGCAGCGCGGCTAGCACCAGCAATCCCTGCCAGTGGGTTGCCAGTACCACAATCAGGCCCGCTCCAGCGAGGACCGCGACCACCGCACCGAGGGCGCACAGCGCACCGCGCTCTGTCAAGGCGAACCAGACGGCGGCGTTCGCCAACAGGACAAGCCCGACCGCGAGCGCGGCGACGGGGACGTCACCTGCCAGTGCGACAGCGGCCACCACGGCCATCGCGGCTGGCGTGATGAGCGCGAGGATTGCAGCGATGCGCCGTAGCACAGAGCGCCGTCCGGCCCAGTCTGCTTGAGAAGTCACCGACGTTCTGGGCATGTGGTCATGTTCTCAGATCCTGTGCCCCAAATCGGGCTTTGCGTTCAACTGTTCTCTGATTCTCGTTGGAGTGCATGAGTCGGATCTCTGCGGTTGCCTGGATTTGATGACATAGAAGGTTTATGGTGAGGTTGACTTCGACACTCGCTGTCACTCGCGATGGCAGCCACGAGAAGGGACCATGCCATGTTGCGAAGGATCACGGACATGCAAGCCGGAACGATCGGCTTTGAGGCCGTCGGGGAGGTCGAGGACGACGATTGGGAGGAGGCCGTCGAGCCTGTATTGCGCCAAGAGATCGCCGCTGGTCGCAACGTGCGACTGCTCTACCTGATCGGCACAGCAGCCCGGGAGGTCGAGGGCGACGCGATGAGCGCTGACACAGGCTTCCGCGTGCGCCACGCAACCTCCTTTGAGCGCGTAGCGGTGGTCAGCGACGAGGACTGGATGCGCCCCGCGCTGCGGGCCCTTTCCTTCCTGCTTCCCGGAAAGGCCCAGGGCTTCCGCGTCCGCGACCTGGCCAAGGCAAAGGCTTGGCTTGCGCAGGACGTAGCCTAGCCGACACACACTGGGCCAACCCTGCTGGCCAGCCACCCACCCTGCTCTATGCGACAGTGGGCTACTCGGCCGTGTTGCCGTTTACGACGTGCGTCACCCACCAAGCGCGCCTACTTAGGCTGCGGCAATCTACCGAAACGGCTCGGATAATTACCGATGCAGTTCGGTCTTCCAGGATTACTGTTTGGAGGATCGATCAGCAAAACTGAGCCTTGAGTAAAGGAGGTCCGCATGGCAGATCAAGGGGAATTCACCCCCACGCGAAGGCGGGACACGGGGGATGGGGTCGAAGGTGGTGGCTGGCTTTTGTTTGCCTCGATCATGATCGCGATCGCTGGCGTGCTGAACATTGTCTGGGGGATCGCGGCGATCAGCAACTCAAAGTTCTTCACCCAGAACGCGACCTACATCTTGAGCGGTCTCAACACATGGGGCTGGATCGTGTTGATCATCGGGGTACTCGAGTTGTTCGCCGCGTATTCGATCTTGGTCGGCGGCCAATATGGCCGATGGTTGGGCATTGCTGTGGTAAGTATCAACTCGATCGCTGCCTTGATGTCGATCCCTGCGTACCCGTTCTGGTCGCTGTGCCTGTTCGCAATCGACATTCTGATCATCTACGGGCTGGCCGCCTACGGCGGGCAGCATAAGGACGTCATCTGAGCGGCCTACACCCATGAGAAGTCGATCCAGCATGGCGCGCCGAGAAGTGGCCGCCGTTCATGCTGAACTTGGCGAACTTGGCGCACCGGTCGGTGACGATGCAGACAATCCGCCACTACAAGGGAGAGTCTGATGGACATCTTTGAGGTCAAACAGAAGGAGACCGTCAGCAGGGAGGAGGTCGCGGAGCGTCTACGGCTCCTCGCCGACATGCTCGCTCGTAACAACGACTTGGAGTTTGACCGCGGCGGAATGCATTTTACTGTTCACGTCCCCGATCAGCTTCAGCTCAAGGTCGAGCTGGAGGTGGAGACCGACGAGCGCGAGCTCGAGATCGAGCTGAAATGGTGATTGCTCGCGATCGCCGTCCTCCAGCTTATGGCGCCCTTGGACGGAATGGTCGCTGCTCGTCGTGGCCTCGACCGACGATCCAGCAGATCGCCGCGGGCACTTCATTCCACACGCCTGGGATGTCGCCGAGGGATTCGGAGACGACCAGGCGTGCGTCCTCTGAGGCCTCCTTGTACAGCTCCCGCTCGGGATAGAGCTTTCGCAGTGTTGGCACGTCGGTCGTGTAGAAGAGCGAGCGGGACTTTCCCTCACTCGAATACCGAATGCCCAGATGGCCTCACCGTTTGTCGTGGCGATCGTGCCCTGAAACGGATTGGCGACCCCACGCGGCTGTAGGGGGACCGCGGCGAGCCTGCGATAGAGCGAGGCGCCGCCGAGCACCCCAAGCGCGATCGACCCGACCGGTGTCACGAGTCTGCGATGCTGGCCGTCGCTGGGCTGCCGAATATCTCGGTTACACCTATGAGGCCCAACGCTCCCGGACAAGTAACCAGAATACTGGCAGGCCTCCGCAAAGCGCTGGGAGTTTGACGAGTGAGGCCTTTGATCTGGACGCGGCCCTGAAACCCGCACGCGGCGCGTGGCCGGGGAATAGCGGGAGGCTCCAAGAGGTGCTTATCATTCAATCGGTCGAGTTCGGGAGGAGTCGCGATCTGCCGCGGATGACAGAGACTGAGTGGAGGGAGTTTCTCGCCGCCGGTACGCGCACCGGCAAGCTTGCGACGACGCGTCTGGACGGTCGCCCGCATGTCGTGCCGGTCTGGTTCGTGCTCGACGGCGACGACCTCGTTTTCAACACGGGGCTGACACGGTCAAGGGACGCTCGCTGATCAGAACCGGCTGGGCATGTCTCTGTGTCGATGAACGAGAGCCCGCCCTTCTCGTTCGTGACGGTCAGTGGACCGATCTCTATTAGCACCGACCTTGACGAGATGCTCCCATGGGCGATCCGGATCGCGGCACGGTACATGGGCGACACGCACGCCGAACAGTTTGGGCGGCGCAACGCCGTTGAGGGAGAGTTGCTGTTGAGGCTCCGGGCTGCTCGCGTGCTCGCCGTCTGCTACCTCGTGGACTGACTCGGTACCCGAATGCGAGACGAACTAGACGGCGCCAAAAGCAGCCCAAATGCAGGGAACTTCAGAAATGGGCGAAACTTGTCGGCGCGCAAACCACGCTTTGCTCGCGGCGCCGGCCATTGGCGTGGCTGTCGGACGGTCGGAGTCCGCCTGAACGCAGGCGGGTAGCCGCGCTGTGCCAGAACGAACGAAACCCCGGCGGTGTGGCCTGCCCGAAGGCTGCACAGGGACCGTTCCGGGGTCTTCGCCCCCTACGGTAGCGCGGGCGATCTCCGATGACCAGCCCGCGCGCACATCTCTCGCCGTCGGACCTCGAGCGCCTATTCAGCGCCGAGCGGCGCTGCCTGCCGGCCGATGACCGTTCCGCCACGAGCAGCGCTCTGACTGAGCGGTCAGGACGTTGCGAGCGCCACGATGACACCAGCGACAACGCTCACCGCGATAGCCCCGGCAACGCGGATGACCCAGCGGCGGGAGCGGTCCCACCGTGTACGGCGGTCACTCGTTAGCCACTCGAACCCCGGAAAGAGGATTGGCCACGCCACGGCGAACACAGCGATCAGCAAGGCGCACGTGCCCACGACAATCAAGGCAGACCAGGTTTCGCCGATGCGTTCAACATAGCCAGGCGTCCATGCGTTCAGGCGTCCTGCGACAACGAGAGCAAGGGCAACGAGACTGCCGACAGCCGATATTCCAATGCCGATCGAGCCCCCGGCCACTCCAGGAAAGCGCCGGCCGTCGTTCATCGTCTCAGCGATTTGGGTTCTCAACCCCTCCACGATTGTCCGATCCGGTCCGTCCACTGTGAGCGACACGGGTGCGCCCAGGCCTGACGGACTTATCTCCAGCGCGATGGCAGTCGAGCGTCCCTCGTCGCGAGCCACCGAACACAGGTATGAGATGGACCGAATCCGTGAGCGATCTCTCTCGCTCGTCTCAGCACCGAACTCGTCGGGTTCCTCATATTCGAGGGTCAGCCCCGGCTGCTGCACAACGACATTCCCCGAGCCGGCACCACCAGATGCCGCGCGCAGCAGGTCGCGGCATTGCCGCATAAGAAGAACCACGTCGTCGAGCGTGCCCACCCACCGCCCTACCTCGGCCCTAGCTATGAAGTGCTTTCGTGCCACGAGGCGCGCAACATTAGCCGAGACGGGTTCATGTAGATCGAACGCGACCGCTCCGGCCACAGACGCAACTCGCGGCGCCATTAGCAGCTCAACTTGACGCACCGAACCACTGGGAGCGAGTCAGGCACTCAGAGGCCCATCCTTCCGGGCTTCCCGCGATGGGGCGAAACTTTCCGGGGCGCAAAACCACGCGCGTTGATGGCGGCGCCGGCCGTTGGCGTCGCCTGAACGCTGCCCTTTGGTTGGCGTGTCAGGCTCGGCCGTCTGGGTTGCTGATCCCTGCCGCTTCGCCCACGCGCGGCCAAATCCGGAACAGCTCGCGTCGCCTAGGCGTTGCCGTCACCGCCGCCCGGATTGGCTGGAACCTGCGGCGGACCGCCCGGAGGAAAACCTAGAGGTGGGCCTCCCGGCGCGATCCCCGGAGGCAGCAAGATTGGGCCTGAGGCGAGCGTGAGCTGCCGTATGACCTGCAAGCGTCGCCGGTCGCGGTTGTTTTCGATGAGCTTCACGATCGGGACCTCCTCCATCGAGAGGAGCGCCGCGTGATGGACACTCAACACGGCGTCTTGAAGCTCGCCGTCGTCCTCAAGATCCTTCACGTCGATGCCATGCTCGCGGGTCTCCTCACGTCGCACAGGGCGCCCGTGCGAAAGGAACTCTGCCGCATTGCCAAACCACTCGGCCGCAGCCTCGGCCTTCTCTGCCGCATCATCATCCTTGGCGAACATGTAGCGCTCAAGTGCCGCCCTCACGATCTGCTTGCTTCGCTCGGCCGCGTGGTCACAGCTTGCAAGTAGGCCAGGTGCGTACCAGCGGAGGATCGGCAACCAGGCTGCGAGCTTCTTTGGGTCCTCGCACTCGCGTTGCGCGCGCTCAAATTGGTCCTGTATCGCTTGAGCGGACGCGCTTCGTGACCCTTCGCTCGTCTCGATCGTAAGCTGGGGGTCGATAGGGCCGAGCTGCGAGTGCGCGCCCATTAGGATTTCGTCCGCTGCCAGCGCCATCATCGTTGCCGCTGACATCGCGTAGAGAGGCACGATTGCCCGGATGTGGTCAAACTGCGAGCGGAGGTAGGCACATATCTGGTCTGCGGCCTCGCCGTCTCCGCCTGGGCTGTGCAGAAAGAGGTCGAGTTGCTTGCTGTCAGTGACGTTGGAGCAGACCTCCATAAAGCCAGTCATGTCCGCCGTCGTCACGCTTAGCTGGTTCGGTGGCCCTTGGGGCGTCTGCATGAAGCCCGAGTAGTAGAGGAACGTCGTTCGGCCTGTGCGTTCCGAGAGCGCATCCACATACCGCTTGCGCAGGATTCCGGGCGGCGCGAGCTTCCCACCGCCGAGCGCTGGGTTCAACGCCGCTTCCTGTTCGACCTGGGATAGCTCTTCCTTGAGCTCGCCGAAGGTCGGCAATCTAGGTGGCAGTAGTGGTCGTGACCGTCATTGGAGCAGTGGTCGCCCTAACTACAGCCGCGTAGCGAGCTTCGGCGCTCGAAAGTCGCCCTAGCGCGTCTGCGGGCAACGCTTCCTCCAAGCGGAGGACCAGTGCCTGCTGGCGATCCACTGTCGGCTGCTTGTTGTTCGCCTCTTCCGCCATACCTTCCTTTCGCTCATGTTATCGGCCGAAAGCCAGCCTACCTGAACGTGCAGCCCCCGTCGAGGGCTGGCCCGCACACACTCCGAGCCTGCCGAGCGTCACGATCGTGCTCACGAAGGCTCCTCGTCCGGCGTCTCGGTCTGTCCGGGGACCTCGCTACCCATCCGCTCGACCGATCAATCAAGTGGTCGGACGGGTGTAGGGCACCCGCCCGACCTAGCACCGAAGGGCTCGCCTTCGATGCCGCGGCAAACCGTAGCTGGCTTGGCCGTGGGTGGCTTGGCGCGCGCTTCTTCGGCTTGGACCGAAAGGAGCCCTGCAATGACTCTGACTATCAATCGCTGCGAACGGGATGCGCTCTACGACGGGGTGATGACTGATCTCACGGCGCTCGATGACATCTACACGAACCTGCATAACGACGAACCTGCTAAGGCCCGGCGGCTGTGGCGGCGTTTCGCGGTCGAGTTGCGGCTGCTTGACGATTTGGGCTGGGAGCGGGAGCCGGGGGCGAAGCGGTTTTCGCTGACGCTGCCTGCTCGTCAGCTTCGGCCGATCGTTGAGCGCATCTATTGGTCCTCCGTGAGCGCCTTGTCCGACAAACCTGACGAGCTGCTGGAGGACGCCCGTGAGACGATCAGCACGGCGGTTGTTGCCTGCCCGGAGATCCTGGCAAGGCTCGCCGAGGACGGCCTGCCTGATCCCGATACGCGCCAAGAGGCCAGCGCCGTGGATGTGGTAGCTGAGTGAGCGGCCTATGCGGCGCGTGTCGCCATGTTGGACGCGCGCCGCATCGACCCGCCAGCACCCTGCGTGGGGTTGATGCGTGCTGATATGGCTGGCACGCAGCTTGCACACAACTGACAAGCCTGTGTCTGCCGTGGTTGCGTGTCCCGTAAACGGGGCCGGATCGACCTTGCTGTATTGAGGGGCCTTTCGACTGGCTGGCCGTCTAGGTCGGCTGTCCCGTGGAGGCCCTGGATCGCGCTTTTCTGTATTGCCCGAGGCCATGCCGCCGGCTGAAAAGAGGCTATGCATGAACACATACGCGCAGGTGTGGGCGTGCGTCTCGCTCGTCCGCGGGTCCAGCAGCTTTCGCCTGAGATGGAGCGAGAAGCAACGCGGCTGCTCGCCGCGCTGCTGGCCGAGGCGGCCGGATGCGCTAGCGCTTCGGGTCGGGAGCGGGGCGTGGGAATCAGTGGACCGTTGGGTGCGCCGGCTGGCACTCCGATAGATACTCCGAAGAACCGGGGTGTCGGATGGGGCGAATCCCTTGCAACCATGCGGCATCGGCGTACTGCGGCGAAGTCCGACAATAGAGAGGAGAAGACAAGTTGAAGGAGACCGTTCGCCCCAGGCGATTCACCGGCCAGGACGCATTGAGGCTCGCGTCGCACCTGACAGAGCGTGATAGGCAGATCGCGGTTGACTGCTTCGAGCAACACGTGCTGACCACGAGCCAGATCAAGCGGCTGCACTTCACCGACACCAGAACAACTACCGCACGCCTGAATGTGCTGTATCGCTTGCGTGTGCTTGATCGCTTCCGCCCCTCTCTGCCGAGAGGTCAGGGCACTGCTCCGTATCACTGGATTCTCGATGAGGCGGGAGCGCTCATAGCCGCTGGCGAACGTGGCACGGAGCGGTCAAAGCTCGGCTGGCAGCACGCCGTCGCCGTGAACGTCGCCACAAGCCCCAAGCTCGTCCACCACATCGAAGTCAACGAGTTCGTCGTCCGGTTGGCCGTTGAAGCCAAAGAGTCGGGCGGCCACCTGTTGGAGTGGTATGGCGAGCGCACGCTGCATGGCTTTTTCAACGGCAGGCTGATCCCTGACAGCTACGCCGTGCTGCGCTTGCGCGACTGTCGGCTGCTGCATGTCCTTGTCGAGCTTGATCGCGGCACAGAGACCTTGGAGACGCTTCGGCTGAAGGCCATGCGCTACGAGCGGGAGCTGCGCTACAAGCCGTGGCGCGAAGTTAATCCGATCGCGCTGTTCGTCGTGCCAAGCCAACGACGCGCACAAACCGTCACGGATGCAATCGCAGACACCGGCCCATCGCTTGCCGTGGTGGTCTGGAGCAGCGCCAGCACGTACCCGCCGCTGATCGGCGTGCTGAACGTCGAGGCCCACCGCCATATCCGCCAAATAGCACACGCCGAGGGGTTGTGGAGGAGCGCGGCATCTGATCTCCTCGACCATCCACCAGCATCTGAGCAGGAGCCGACCGCATGACTCGCACTTGCCTTTACACCCGCATCTCCACCGACGAGGAGAACCAGCCAACATCGCTTGCCTCCCAAAAGGAACGGTTGGAGGCGTTCTGCAAGGTGCAGGAGGACTGGCGGATCATCGCCCACCACGAAGACCGCGCCACCGGCACGCGCCTCGATCGCCCAGGGTTGCAGGCAGCGCTCGACCTCGCCCGGCAAGGCCGCATCGACCAGCTGCTCGTCTACCGCATCGACCGGCTATCGCGCAAGGTTCGCCAGCTCGCGGGGATCGCCGAGGAGTTGGACAAGCTCGGCGTGATCCTGCGCTCTGCGACTGAGCCGTTCGACACCGGCTCCGCTGCCGGGCGGATGATGCTGCAAATGCTTGGCGTGTTCGCCGAGTTCGAGCACGCCACGATCGTTGACCGCGTGACCTCCGGGATCGAGCGCCGCGCTAGGGAAGGCCGCTGGCCGAACGGCCGTATTCCCTTCGGCTACACCCGCAACGAACGCAAGGAGCTTGTCCTCGACGAGCGCACCGCCCCGGTCATCCGGCGCATCTTCACTTGGTACGCCGCCGGGCGACTCGGCGCCGCCGCCATCGCACGGCGCCTCGACTCCGAACAGGCGCCAGCCCCGCCGCGCGGCTGGCAGCCCGCCGTCGTGCTGTGGATTCTCAACAACCAGGCGTATGTCGGACGGGTCCATTGGCGTGAGCAGACGTTCCCCGGCATCCACGAGCCGCTGATCGACACCGACATCTTCGAGCACGCGCAGGCGTTGTTGAAGGAGCGCGGCGAGGACCTGGCGATGCGCGCCGCAAGCCGCGCAGACTTCCTACTCACAGGACTCATCCGCTGCGGACGCTGCCGCCGCGCATACGTCGGCATGTCCGCCAAAGGCAACGGCGGCACCTACCACTACTACGCCTGCTCCGGGCGACAAAAGCTCGGACGACGAGGCTGCGACGGCGAACGACTACCCAAGGACAAGCTGGAGGCCACGATCCTCAACCAGCTCACCGGGCTCTACCGCGACGGGACCATGATCCGCGACGCGATCGAGCAAGCCACCGCCAGCAGCCAAACCGACCGGGCAGCGCTCACCGAACAGCGCACCTCGCTCGCCAAGGAGATCGCCCGCGCCGAGCGCGCGATCGAGCGCTACCAAGACGCCTTTGAGAACGGCGACCTGAACCCCGCCCGCTTCAAGGAACGCCTATCGGCCCTGGACGCGCGCCTCGACACGCTCCACGGCCAAGACCAAGCACTAGCGCTCGAACTGGCCGCAGACGCGCCGACGACGCCGGATACGGCCACCCTCCACGCCGTCGCCGACCAGCTCGATCACACGATCGCCCACGGTGAGCCCGAGCAAGCCAAGGCCCTGCTCGCAATCCTCATCGCCGACCTGCACGTCAACAGCCGCGCGGAAATCCTGCCCACCTACCGCCTCGACGCGCCCACGGTTTGCGCGCCGACAAGCTCAGTGGAGCTAGCGAGACTCGAACTCGCGACCTCCTGGGTGCGATCCAGGCGCTCTCCCAACTGAGCTATAGCCCCGCATGCTGCTCTACGCGTGCGCGCCGAGCGACGGTCCGAGAAGTGTAGTGGGCAGCGCGTATCGTAGAGGAACGGGAAGGCGGGGTCTTCGGTTGGTCCTATATATGGACCGACCTGGGCTCGAAGATGTCCATCTGAACAAGCGCGCGGGCGCGCGCAGTATGGTTTGCTGGCGCAATGGGATTGCTCGATGACGCCATACGCGAGCACCTGGAGCTCAAGCGTCTCCGGGGAGCCGACCCGGGGGTAGTGGCTCGGGAGGAGCAGGACGCCCTGGGACCGGTCCCTTGTCGCGGCGAGGCTGCGTACGGAGATGAGGCCGATAGCGGGCCCGACGCGACCCACGACGACGAGGCTCTCCCAGCCCCCGATGCGGCTCCGACGGCTGATTCAGTCGATTCTGGATCTGTCGGCCAGGAGACCGTTGAGATCAACATGGAGGCTGAGCTCGCCTCCGAGGGCGACTTGGACCCATCGCCAACGGCGGATCGGGATGCTCGTGCAAGGCCTGTGGCGCACCCGGCAAGTGCCCGGGCCATCAGCGACGAGTCGCTCGAATGGGAGGTGCCAGCAGACGAGGTCGAGGAGCCTGCTGGACGCGCCGAGTTCGATGACGCACAGGGACCGGATTCCGACCAAGCTGAGCCGGTCGAGGACGTGCTCGAGGAGACCCCGGACTTTCTTCGCGAGACTCCGGAGCAGGAGCGCCTCTGGTTCGAGCAGCGTCCGCCGCGCGACTTCGACTTCAACGAGTAGCGCATGTCTGACCTCGCGGTTCGGGGTGAGGCCTGGGCAGCTCGGCGATTGTGGTCGGGTGTGCGACAGCTCATTTAGCCAAAGGGCTACTAAACGATATCGCCGGAACGTTTAGTGGCGAGCTGCCAAGGAAGCGATCGCTAATCAACGACATGGAGTCGCAGCAGGGTAAACGTATTGGACGGCCAGTCAGTGGTCGCGGGTTAACGCGGCAACCGGCGTGTAGCGCGTATATTTGAAAACTCTAGGGCCATAGCTCAGGTTGGGAGCGCCTGCCTTGCAACTGACAAACTCTCTACGATCTCGAAGTGGCTTCAGGTATCGCGTACGGCTCAGCTGAGCTAGCGGATTTGTGCGGCTTTGCGCGGACGGCCTCAGGAGCCGGCCGCCTGAAGGCGACTTCGTTCGCGCTCGCGCGCCGCCCAAGCCGAGCGCGAACGCTCCTGTCGCTGCGAGAGCTGCCGATCGTCGAGCTGCGCCTGTCGGCTGTGGAGCACAATCGTTGGCTGCACGCCCGGTGGCCCGCCGGCGGCGAGTCGCTATTCGACGGTCACTGGGCACAAGCAGTCATCCAGACCTCGGTCAAGGAACACGAATACCTCGCCGGGCGACACCGCCAGGCGGTACGCACGAACATCCGCCGCGCCAGAGAGCTGGGCATTACCGCCGCGCGGCTCAGTGGATATGACGAGTTCGCCGCTGCCTCCGCGCCGGTGTACCGCAGTCGCAGCGGCGGCGACGCGGTTCTTGCGGCGACGCGGAAGCCGCCGCCATCGGACAAGTTTGTCTGGTACTCCGCATCCACAGTCGCTCATGAGGTACCAATCACTGTCGCTGCAGTAGCGTTGTTTGGCGACTTCGCCGTGCTCGCGGTGATGGTTGGAAACCAGGAATATGCAAGCATCGGTTACGCCCGCTACCTCCTGCACACCTTCGTCCTCGGTGATCTCGCGGCGCAGGGGATCCGACACCTCATCGTCGGCTCGGTGCTGCGCGAGTCGAACGGCAATCAGTACTTCCAGAGGCTGCTCGGCTATCGCATATGCAACGTGCAACCGATCCTGCTCCCCTTGGCCGGCGACCGGAGGGGGAACGCCGCCGCCGCTATGCGCCGGCTACTGATGACCGGACCGACGGCCGAGCGGCCTACCGCTCCTCGCACAAACGACGCTCAGAGGGTCACGTCACCGGCGTCCGCGAGTACCGGCCGCCCTGAATGGCCGGCAACTGGCGGTAGCGGCTATCCAAGTACCCCTAAGGTCGCGGTGACGACAGGCGCCGGGGAACGGAAATCCGCTCTGTAGAGCGTATATTGGGTGCTCCTGGGGCCATAGCTCAGCTGGGAGAGCGCCTGCTTTGCAAGCAGGAGGTCGCCGGTTCGATCCCGGCTGGCTCCACTTTTTCTGACGTTGCACAAACCCCGGCCGTGTGGGTGCGGTCGGACGCGATGATGCGGTAGGTCGGCTGGATGTCTGTCTTGCTGTTGACGCGCAGTTCGGCGATGAGGATGCGCAGGAGCGCCTTGGCTTGCTCGGGCTCGCCGTCTGCGATGACGGATTCGAGTTGGCTGGCGGTCGCGGCGAGGTCGGCCGGTGTGGGTGCGTTTGTGGCCTCGTCGGTGCCGTCGTCAGCAAGCTCGGCTTGTTGGGCGTGGAGGTCATCGAGGCGGCCGTTCAGGCGCGCTATGCGCTGCTCGCAGCGCTCGGGGGAGAGCCGGCCTTGCTCGAAGGCCTCGAAGTAGCGCTCGGTCAAGCGTTCGATGCTTGCGATCTCGGCGTCGATCGCGCGGCGGCGTTCATCGAGCACGGGTCGCTCTTTCTCCGCCTCCTTGTGGGCGGCGGCGAGGGTGTCGTGGATGAGCCGGCCGTCGCGGTAGATGTCGGTGAGTTGACGCAGGACGGCGGTCTCGAGCTTCTCGCGTGGGACGCGCTCCCCCTGGCAGGCTTTGGGGCCGTACTTCTGGCGGGCGGTGCAGGCGTAGTAGTGGTAGGTGCCGCCTTGCCGTGTGCTGACATGCCGATGTAGGCACATCCACAGTGTCCGCAGCGGATCACGCCGGAGAGCAGGAAGTCCGAGCGGTTGCCACGGCGGCGTGAGGCGTCGGTGCCACGCTCGGCGAGGATCGCCTGTGCTTGCTGGAAGGTGTCCGGGTCGATCAGTGGTTCGTGCTCGGAGGCGAAGTCCTGGTTGCGCCAGCGGATGCGCCCGAGATAGGTCGGGTTGGTGAGGACGCGGTGGACGGCCGGGTGTCCCCAGCCGGCCGTGGGTGCGGGCGCATGTTCGGCGCGTAGCTGGTGGGCGATGGCGATTGTGCCGAGCCGGTCCTCGCCGTACAGCCTGTAGATGCGCCGGACGACTGGCGCGGTGATCGGGTCGGGCGCGAGCTGGCCGTCCTTGAGGGTATATCCGAAGGGTGGGCGTCCGCTATACCAGCGGCCTTCCTTGGCGCGGCGTTCGATGCCGGCGGTGATCCGGTCGACGATAGTGGCGTGCTCGAACTCGGCGAACACGCCGAGCATCTGCAGCATCATCCGCCCGGCGGGTGAGCCGGTGTCGAATGGCTCGGTCGCCGAGCGCAGGATCACGCCGCAGGCGTCCATCTCCTCGGCGAGTTGTGCGAGCTGGCGCACCTTGCGCGACAGTCGGTCGATCCTGTAGACGAGTAGCTGGTCGATTCGGCCTTGGCGGGCGAGGTCGAGCGCGGCTTGCAGGCCGGGTCGGTCGAGCTTCGTGCCGGTCGAGCGGTCGTCGTGGCGGGCGACGATTCGCCAGTCTTCCTGCGCCTTGCAGAACGCCTCCAGCCGTTCGTGCTGGGAGGCGAGCGAGGTTGGCTGGTTCTCCTCGTCGGTGGAGATGCGGGTGTAGAGGCAGATGCGCGTCATGGGATGGCCTCCCGCTCGTAGTCGGCGTGGCTGTGCGGCTGGTCGATCAGATCAGATTCGCCGGCGGGCTTCAAGTCCTCAACCGTCCTGCCGCCGGGATCTTCCGGGCGGCAGTGCAGCGGGGAGAGCCGATCCCAGAAGCCGGGCTGCTCGTGGCGCCAGCGGCGCCCGAGCGCGCACGCCACGTCGGCCGGTCCCAGGGCATGGCTGACAGGCAGCTCGCCGAGCGCGAGTGGCGGCTGAGCGGGATCGGCGATCGACTCCCAGACCTTGCTCAGCGGCCCTGCGTCGTGCAGCGCGGTCGTGGTCGTGGCGAGCATCGGCCAGCGCCCGTCGAGGTTGACCAGAGAGCTGTCCTGACGGTGGCGTTCTCGCTTGGGCTCAAGCGCGACATACGCGCGGCGTAGCGTGGCGATCCGACCCGGCCCGGGTACGACGAACAGGATGTTGCACATCTGCGCCTCGTCGCGCAGGCGAGCCTCCGCGAGCTGGTAGCGCTCGATCTTTTCCTCAAGGCGCTGTTGTGTCTCGGTGGCACGGTCCCACTCAAGGAAGCACTCGATCGCACCGGCCGGAACGTCGATGATGAGGCCCGAGTCGGGCCGCACAACCTCGACAGGCCCGCCGCTGTCAAGACGCGCAGCGGCACGGCGAGTCGAGTCCCACGCGGTCACGCCCATGCACGGGTCGGGCAGGGTCGCGGCGATCAGCTCGCACACGAACTGGTTTGCTCCCAGGCGGTGCGCGAGCTGCGCGTGGGAGGCCCAGTCCTCGCGGCGCTGCCAGCCAAGCCGCTTGGGTTCCACGCCGAGGCTTGAGGCGACGAGGATCGCGCCGGCCTCATCGAGCAGCCAGTGCGCCTGCGGCTTGCCGAACCCGAACGGGCCGTGCGGATAGAAGCGGTCGATCACACGCTCCCGGTAGAGGAACAACAGCCGGTCCTGGCAGCGACGACGCGAGGAGAAGAACAACAGCTCCAGCTGGCCAGTGCTGAGCACCTGATGGTCATACAGGCATTTGGCGATCTCACGGTCACGCCACGTCAAATGCCGCGCAAGCTCGAACACGCGATCCGCGCTCACACGCACCCCACGTCGCTGCCCGGTCCTCGATCTCTCAGAACGATCACTCGTCCTTATTTGTCGGGGCTTGCTCACCGGCCCGATCCCATGCTCCCGTGCGGCTTTCCGGGTCTCCCAGCCGGCGGGATCGCGCCGTCGAAAGCGCCGGGGTAAACGCCGCCCAAAGCGCCGCCGCAAACGCCGCCTCCATCCCTGCGGGCCGCGTCACGCAGCAACCCCGCGAGCAGCGCCGTCGCCTCGCGCTCCTGCTCAGGTGAGAGCGCGACCAACCGCGGCGCTCTCACGCGAACGCCGTGGTGGTCGTTGTTGTGCGCGGATGTTGATGCCCGCCTGCGCGGGCGGTGAGTGTCTTGGCTCAGAGTGTTTGGTGCCGGCGGAAGACCCTGCAAGGAGGCAGCTCGGAAGGAACTACCTCCAATAGTTAAAGGTGCTTTTGACCGCCAAAATGGGACAGCCTGCGGCAAAGATTTAGGAAATCTTTAGGCTGGACGGGCAGCACGATGCCCAGCGTCAGGCCCACGCTCCAGCCAGCTACTTGGTCCAGGTGTACTTGATCGGGTTGGCGGCACCCTTCTTGCGGTACTCGTCGGGAACGCGCTTGCCCACGTATTCGGCTTGCAGCTCGGGTGATGCCTCGCGCCCGATGAAGGCGAGGCGTCCTGGCGCATCTTCGTGACCGGGGAAGTCAGCGGCGATGGCGGGGAGCCAGTCGTCCGCGACAAAGGCTCCGACGATGAGCCCTCGCAGCGTGGCGAGGATGACGTCGGCCTG
>CAVRPO010000010.1:0-21647 GCA_963723175.1 uncultured Solirubrobacterales bacterium
AGCAGCCTGCGGTACTGCGCCACCCCCCACGTGTGCGGAGGGAAGTCAAAGAAGCGATCATTGGAGAAGGAGAGCACCACCACGAGCACCGCCGGCACGAGCAACACGAACGTGGTAAGCGCGACCACGACGGTGCTCACGGCGCCGGTGAGACGATCCCCGAGCAGCGCGCGCCTCATGCCATCGCCCTTTGCAAGCGTTGGCGGCCGACCAGTGCCAACGCCAGGCCGAGTGTGAGCAGAGCAACAGCCAGCAGGATTACCGACGCGGCACTCGCTATCGGGTAGTCATAGAAGGTGAAGATGTAGTCCTGTATGTAGCTGGCCATGAACGGAGCCTGCGCGCCCCCGAGCAGCACCGGCGTGACATAGAAGCCAAGCGAGATCGCAAACACGAGCGCCCCGCTCGCGACGATCCCTGGCATCGCCAGTGGCAACATCACCGAGCTGATCGCGCGTGCGCGCGAAGCCCCCAGGCCGCGGGCTGCGTCGAGCAGCGACTGATCCACGCGCCAAGAACACGCCGTAGAGCGAGAAAGCTGCGTACGGGAACCATCGTGTAGACCATCCCGATCGCCACGGCCGTCGAGGTGTAGAGCAACGAGACCGGTGCCAGGCCCAAGCAATTCGAGGCCCTTGTCGAGCGGCCCTTCCGAGGACAGCAGGATCACAATCGCGTAGTTCTTCACGACCGTCCCCATCCAGAAAGGCGCAAGCACCGCGAGCCACAGGACGGCCTTTACGACGGCGCTCCTGCTGACCTTGATATGCCACGCCAGCAGGCCGCCAAGCGTCACCGCGGCCGCGCTCACGAGCACGCTCGACAGTACTGTGGTGATCAGCGTGCGCCTACCGGCAGGGCTCTCCAAGACCGCTGAGTAGTTGCCCACCCCTTCAGCCGGTGGTGAGCGAGTCGATCGTCAGCTTGACGAGCGGATAGCACGACGAAGCCGAGCAGCATCGCGAGCAGCGGCAGCACAAGCAGCAGGCGCCCAGCGGTTGGGCAGCGATTGCGCTCCAGGGTGGGCGCGCATCCTCGCGAAGCGGAGCGGGGAGGCTCGCCGTCACGCTCCTCCCCCGCCCGCCCCATCTCAGAATCCCCCTGCGCAGCTACTAGCCGCGCAGGAAGTTCTCATAGGCGGTGTTCAGTTCGTTGCTGTGCTGCGCGTACCACAAGAAGTTGGGCGTCGCCAGCTGCTTGAGGTTCACCGGATTGTCGGCCAACTGCGAGCCGATCGACGCGCGGTACGTAATTGAGCGCCAACGGATTGGGAACCGAGTCATGCACGATTTCAGCCCAAGTCGCCTCTGACTTCGGGTGGCTCGCGATGAAGTCGAGCAACTTCGACGCGTCCGCGGAATTATGGGCGCCCTTTCACGCACAGCCCAATAACTCGGCTCATAGGCCCCATCCATCCACACGACCTTCAATTTCACCCCTTGCGAGATGAGCTGGTAGGCACGATCGCTCCACATGATCCCGAGCGGTACCTGGCCGCTGCGCATTATCTGCTGCTGCTGTTCGCCGGACTGCCAGAACACCTTGATCTTGGGCTTGAGCCCTTCGAGCGTCTTGATCACGGCTTTCACGTTCACCGGCGTCGTGGCAGTCTGGGTAATCGGCATCCCCGCCGCCACCTCGGCGGTGGTGATCGCCTCGATCGGCTCGATCCCTCCGAACATCCGCTGCTTGGGGGAATTCCTTGGTGTTGTAGAACTGCGCCATCGTTAGACGGGCATGTCTTCATCTTGTCGGTATTGCAGACGATCACATCGCCCAGGCTCCCGTGGGAGAAGCCGAACGGTGTGACCTTCTGGGCGCCGAGTTCTTTTTCGAAGCTCGCCTTTGTGGATGCCGGCAGCGGAGCGAGCTGTCCCTTTGCGTAGAGCGTGTAGGCCGAGCCACCGTCGAGCGAGTCCACCGCGTCCCACTGAATCTGTTTGGCCTGGTTCTGCGCTTCCACGCGCGCGAGCTGCACACCCGGGGCGTCCACGAACTGAGATTTCAAGTGGTTTTCCGCATCGAACTGGTTCAGGTAGGCCTTCTGCGTGGCTTCGTCGATCACCCCGCCCCACCCGCCGATCGTCAGCGTCGTCGAGCTTTTGCTGCTGCTGCCGCACGCGGCTACCCCCAGGCAGACCGCGAGCACCGCGAGCACCCCAAGCACCCTGCGACTCCTACCCCGGCTTATTGACTGCATGTTCTTCCTCCCCTAGCTGCGCTTAGGCACGACCGAGTCGGCGCACAATTCCAGATCGCACCAGGCATAGGTGCGCTTAGAGCTTGACCTGACGAAGGGCAACCCGCCCTCTGGACTCAGCGGAACACCCCATCCAGGATGTCCCGCGGAATTGGTGGCTGAGAGTCGAGCACTCGATGACTGATAACCGTGAGGATCACGTGCGCCGCATATCGCGCGGTGCGCCCTCCCCCCACATCGTATTGTGGGATCATCTCGCATACGTCAAATGCTCCGACATTCTCGAACTCGGCGAGGACGCCGAGTGCAGCCAAGACCTCGCCCGAACTGAGGCCGTCAACGACGATCGAATGGGTCCCAGGCGCGTAGGCCCCATCGGTGACATCGATGTCGAAGGTGACGTACACGCGATCGGCTCCATCGGAAGCGATCTCCAGCGCCTCACGCATCGTCTCGAGCACGCCGCGGCGGCGAATCGACGCGGCTGTGTAGCCGACGAATCCGCGCTCCTTGCAGATGTGCAGCTGCTCGGGCTCGGCGATGTTGGTCCCGTTCAATCCCCACCAGACCATGTTCCCGACTGCCTCGTGCTCGCTTATGCGGCGCGCGAAGGTGCCGTGGTTGAGAGGACCCATGTCCCGGAACTCGTCCCAAAAGTCGAGGTGTCCGTCGATGTTCAGGAACCCAACTTTCGCGTCCGGCGTGCTGGCGCGAAGCCCGCGTGCGAAGCCGATGAACGAGGGATAGGGCACGAAGTGGTCACCGCCGAGCACGACCGGCATCGCACCGCGCGCCGTGAGCTCGGCGACGGGCGCCGCGATCGCCTCAATCTGCGCCTGCACGTCGCTTTGGTGGATGCGCACGTCGCCGACATCGAACAGGCGAGCCTGCTCGGGCACCGTCCAAACGCTGCCGTCGATGACGTTCACGTAGCCGACGGGCTCGGTCTGCAGCCCGTAATAGCCGGCGAGGTACAGCGAAGCCTCGCGGATCGCGCGCGGCGCGTAGCGCTGGCCGTTGCGCCCCAGCGTCCAGGAGTCAAGCGGCACACCAAGCACGGCCACGCTGCCGGGGGACACGTCGGCCGGATCGAGCGCCGGAGCGCGATAGAAAGTGGTCGGCCCGGCATACCAGTGGACGGTGTCGCGTTGCGGCGTCACTTGCAAAACAGCTCCACGGGCACCTCGTTGAGCACCTCAGGACCGTCTTCTGTCACGAGCACGTTGTTGCCGAGCATCATCGTGGCACCGTCGCTGTAAGACAGTCCAGGCTCCATCGTGATGACCATCCCGGGTTCGATCACGTGCTGATCGCCCCTCATCAGGCTGAGCGCCCCGATCCAGATCGGCGGATAGGCGATCTCCATGCTGAAGCCGAAGCGACCCCACGTGTTCTGCTCGTAGCCGCGGTGGCACTGCGCCACCAGCTCCACGATCTCCGCGACGCTCGTTCCCGGCCGCAGCGCGTCGGTGGCGCGCTCGAGCGCGTCGCGCACGACCTCATAGAGCTCGCGCACGCGCGCAGAAGGCTCGCCGACGACGACCGTTCGTGAAATGTTGCAGTGGTAGCGGCGCACCACGCCGCTCACCTCCAGGTAGACCACGTCGCCTTCACTCAATACCTTGTCGATCGGCGTACCGTGCAAGGTGCCACGCGCGTCCACAAGCGTTGGGTAGGCAGGGAACTCGCCGCCGGCACTCGCGACGGCTTGCTGGATCGCCGCCATCACGTCGGAGTCGCTGACACCCGCATGGATCGCCTCAATACCAGCGTTCACGCCAAGTCGGCAACGTGCGCCGCACTACGCAACAGCGCGATCTCGGCGGGGCTCTTCACTAGACGCAGGTCATCGAGGCCCTCACATACGTCGATCATCTCGGCGTCGGGCAGCCGCCGCATCAACTCCAGCGCGTAGCGCGCCTTGAAATGGTAGCTGGATAGGTTCAGGCCGACGCGCCTCACTCCGGCTAGACCGCGCTCGCGCAACATCTCAAGCAAACGTACGATTTGATCCTCGTGCGTCCAGACCGCCTGAACATCTCCGACCCAGCACGTTTCCTCGCACAACAGCAGCTCGGCCTTGTTGCAGAACAATGTGAGCGGTGCGTCAGCGGCGAGCGGCACGATCAACGCCTGGAAATAGAAGGCACTGGTCGGCTCGTATCCCGACAGCCAGTTGTAGTGCTCGGGTTGAGTAAGCAACAGC
Source organism: uncultured Solirubrobacterales bacterium (assembly GCA_963723175.1). Classification (GTDB taxonomy): domain Bacteria; phylum Actinomycetota; class Thermoleophilia; order Solirubrobacterales; family Solirubrobacteraceae; genus Palsa-744. The sequence goes on from CAVRPO010000010.1 coordinate 4,407, forward strand.
AAGTCCAACCCTTCTGAGCCCATCCACTCGCGCGTTCGGGCGAGCCGTTGCCGATACTCATCGAGCGCGACCGCCATGCGCGGGGCAGCTCGGGCGCCGGTCATATCACGATTGTGCGGCTTTGCTCGCGCATGAATTGCTGGAGATAGTAAGGCCCGAGACCGCCCTTGCCAGTGAAGCCGCTCGCCTTCCAGCCACAGAAGGACTGTGCGCCTGGCCATGCGCCGGTGGTAGCGCCCGCGCGACGGTTCACATACACCACGCCGGCCTCTATCTCCCCGAGGAACCGCTGCACCTCGGCGTCATCCTCGCTGAAGATCCCAGCGCTCAGCCCATAGTCGACGGCGTTGGCCTCGGTGAGCGCCTCAGCCAGATCGTGCACTCTGGTCACCGTGAGAAACGGCAGGAACAGCTCGAGCCTACACAGAGGATGGGCGGGTGGCAGGTCGCACACGACGGTCGGTTCGACGAAGTGCCCGCCACGATGCGCGATTCGCCCTCCGCCGGCGACGATGCGGCCCTCGCGACTTGCGAGCGCGACACTCTCCTCGAAACGGGCCACCGCCTCCGCGTCGATGACAGGCCCAAGCGCAGCGGCGCGCTCGAGCGGGTCGCCGACAACAAGTGTGCTCGTGAACGCGCACAGCCGCTCCACGAGCTCGTCATGGACCTCTGCGAGGACGATCGCGCGCGAGCAGGCGCTGCACTTCTGTCCCGAGAGTCCGAAGGCGGCTCTAGCGATGCCCTCCGCGGCCTTCTCCAGATCGGCACTGGCGGTGACAATCGCCGGGTTCTTGCCGCCCATCTCGGCCAACACTGGGCGCGTCCAGACGCCGTCGGCCAGCGCTCGCGCGATCTCCCGTCCCACCGGCACCGAACCGGTGAACGCGATCCCATCGACATCCCCAGCGACGAGCGCGCGACCCGTATCGGCGCCACCGTGCACCAGATTGACCGCTCCCCGCGGCAGCCCTCCAGCCAATAGCGCCTCGCCGAGCAGCGCGCCGGTCCAAGGCGCCGCCTCCGAGGGCTTGACGACTACCGTGTTGCCAGCTATCAGCGCCGCCGAGAGCATGTTCACGGCAAGCGCGAGGGGAAAGTTAAACGGTGCGATCACCCCGAACACCCCATAAGGCCTGAGCGTCTCCAGGTTATGTTCGCCCGCGGTGAGGCTGAGGAGCGGGGCCGTGAACCCTTCGGTCGCCTCCATCGCCGTGCAGTAGGTCTCGATCAGGTCAATTGCCTCCCGTGCCTCCGCGAGCGACTCCATGCGCGTCTTGCCCGTCTCAAGGCTCATTACCGATGCAAGCTCGATCTGACGCTCCTCAATCGCCGTGGCCACAGCGCGCATGTGAGCGCAGCGCTCTCCGTATGGTGTCCGGCTCCACTGGGCGAAGGCGTCCCGGGCGACCCGCAGAGCCGCCGCGACTGTGCCGGCGTCTGCGGCGTGCGCACGACTCACATGACCGCCGGCATCGCACGGGTCGCCTCGCTCGAACAGCTCGCCCTCGTGTCGAGCCTCTCCGGCAATGAGATGACCAAAGGGCGCCTGCGAGCTTGAGCGCAACTGTGCAAGGCAGCACTCGAACTCCTCGTCGAGCCCGCCGGAAAGCATGCCGCTGGTGTATGTCAAGCGCTCGCTCACCCCACACGAACCCACGCGTGAGTCGAACTTTGAGTATTCAGTTCTGAGCAATCCTGTATACGGGCCACTTCTAGCAAGCGCCGCTTTGCATCGATTCGGGAAATCACGGATTCAAATCAGAGATCGCTATGGATAAAGGGGATACGCGCGCTTACCAGCTGTCAGACGATGATTGCCGACGCCGACGCCGGAATCGTCCGCGAGCACGAATCCCGCACCGTGATCAAGAAATGTAGTTCGAGATGCTGCTCTCGATTGAGAATGTCGGCATTCCCAAGTATGATGACTGTTCAACTGAGGTGCACCCATGTAGAGGCACCTCTGGCACTACGGATAGGGGCCTTAGCAGAGATGCCTAGAGTAAGCTCGAATTCTTCCAAATCAGGCCAAGAAGGCGAGTGGTCGATACCAAGCCTTCGTGAGCCACGATACTCCCAGTCGCTCGAGCGAGGACTTGCGATCCTCGGTTGCTTCACGCCGGAGCGTCCCGTGCTCGGCATCGCCGACATCGCCGACGACCTCGGCATGAGCCGCTCGACGACGCACCGTTACGTGATCACGCTCGTCGCGCTCGGCTTCCTTGAGCAGGGCGCCTCGCGCAAGTACCGCCTCGGCCTGCGCGTCACCGATCTGGGCATGTCCGCGCTGAACTCGACCGGGCTGCGTGAGCATTCGCGGCCCTATCTGGAGGAGTTGCGCCAGCGCACCTCCTACACCGTGAACCTGTCGGTACTCGACGGTCCGGAGATCCTGTACGTCGATCGCGCCCGCAGCTTCCGTCGCGGACAGAACAAGATCGACATGAACCTGCGTCCCGGCTCGCGCCTGCCCGCCTATTGCACGTCGATGGGCAAGGTGCTGCTTGCCAACCTGCCGGAGCCAGAGCAGCGCGATCTGATCGGCAACATGACGCTCGCGCGGCGTGGACCGAACTCGATCACGAGCAAGAAGGCGCTGCGCACCGAACTCGAGCACGTGCTCGAAGAGGGCATGGCGGTCAACGACGAAGAGCTTGCCCAGGGCCTGCACTCGATCTCAGCGCCGGTTCGGACCGAGTCGCGTGAGGTTGTGGCAGCCGTGAACATCGCGGCCCACAGCTCGATGATCTCGCTCGAGGAGCTCGTCGACGCACTTGGACCGCATCTTGTCGCCACCGCGGACAACATTTCCGCGCGGCTCGGCTATCGCCGCGACGACGAGCAAGGCTAGAAAGCCGGGAGACTTTTCCCGCCACTAAGCCGCGCCGGGAGCTGAAAACAGCATCCGGCGCCGGCTTCGCGGGCCCTTGAAGTCGAGCGCAGACAGCACAGCGTCCGCCGCTCGCATACGCTACCGGCGATGCTCATGCCCATCAGACCGCTCCTCGCCGGGATCTGCGCGCTCGCGTTTGCCATGGGCGTGAGCGCTTGCGCCGAAACGGCGTCTACGGGCAAATTCAGCGGCGAAAGCCACAACGTCGCCCAGACGGTCTCCAACTTCCAGACCGACGCCACCGCGGAGGACGAGAAGAAGCTCTGCGAAAACGACCTCGCCGCGACGCTGACGACCAAGCTTGCTCTTGTCGGCGGGTGTCAGACGGTGCTGAAGGCTCAGCTGCACGAAATCGACGCGCTCGGCTTGAAGATCGAATCGATCGTCGTCAAGGGCAACTATGCGCTGGCCAGTGTAAAGAGCACATACTCGGGCAAGAGCCGAGTCACAGAACTCGCACTGGTCAAGAAAGGCTCGCACTGGAGGATCTCCGGTTTGGACCGAGCGCCCATACCGGGTTAGAGGCTACGCCAGTGTGCGGCCGTACTGGCGCTCGTAATACGCCCGATAGTCGCCTGAGCGGATCGGCTTCCACCACCACTCGTTATCGCGATACCACGACACGGTCTGCTCCAAGCCCTCGGCGAAGCGCACGCGCGGCTCCCAACCGAGCGCCCTGACCTTCTCTGAGGACAGCGAGTAGCGACGGTCGTGGCCAGGGCGATCGGTGACGTGCTCGATCAGCGACTCATCCGTGCCGGCCAGCTCGATGATGCGCTTGACCACCTCGATGTTGGCGCACTCGTCTGGGCCGCCGGCGTTGTAGACCTCGCCGTGTACCCCGTACTCGAGCACATGCCCGATCGCGCGCCCGAAGTCGGTCGCGTGGATCCAGTTGCGCACCTGCATGCCATCGCCATAGACAGGCAGCGGATCGCCGTGCAGCGCGTTGAGGATCATCAACGGGATCAGCTTCTCCGGGTATTGGTAGGCCCCGTAGTTGTTCGATCCGCGGCAGATCTGGCCGGCAGACCGTAGGTGTGGAAGTAGCTCTGCACGAGCAGGTCGGCGCCGGTCTTCGTGGCCGAGTAGGGCGAGGACGGGCGCAGCGGCGAGTCCTCTGTGAAAGAGCCGTCCTCGATCGAGCCGTACACCTCGTCGGTGGAGACCTGCAGATAGCGAAGCTCGCGCTCGCGGGCGGCCTCCAGCAGGACATAGGTTCCCTGAGCGTGTGTGCGCACGAACGCGTCGGGCTCGGCGATCGAGCGGTCGACATGCGTCTCGGCGGCGAAGTTGACGATCGCCTCGATCGGGCCCCCCCGCCGCCGTCCAGCGCGCCAGCCACCACTTGGGGGTCCTCGATCGCACCGTGCACGAAGCGAAAGCCCGGATCCTCGGCGAAGTCGTGGAAGTTCTCTTCGCGACCGGCGTAGGTGAGCTTGTCGAGCACGACCACCTCGTCGCCGTTCTCGCGCAGGCGCAGGCGCACGAAGTTGGAGCCGATGAATCCCGCGCCACCGCAGACGAGCAATCTCATGCGCGCATCATTTCAGCCCTGGCCTCCTCATGAGCGCACGACTCCCTCGCGAGCGGCCATATAACCGGCAAGACCATCGCGCCAGTCGGGCATCGGTAGGACGTCATCGCGCTCGGACTCCATCGCCGACCATGCCGGGCGCGGCGCGGGACGGGCCATCTCCGCCGACGTGGCAGCCTCCACGCGGCAGTCCAGCTCTGCCTGGTGGAAGATCTCCTTGGCAAAGCCGTTCCATGACACCGAGCCGGCGCCCGTGAGATGCACGAGCCCGCTGACCTGACGTTCGAGCAGCCCCAGAATCGCGGGCGCCAAGTGACCCGACCAGGTGGGCGAGCCGATCTGATCGTCGACCACCTGTACCGCCTCACGCTCGCCTGCCAAGCGCAGCATCGTCGCGACGAAGTTGGGGCCGTCGATTCCGTAGAGCCAAGCTGTGCGCACGACGGTGTGGGCGGGTGAGGCAGCCAGTACCTGGCGCTCGCCGGCGAGCTTGGTCTCTCCGTAGACCGATTGAGGGCCGGTTGCATCTGACTCCACATACGGCCGTGGCCGACCGTCGGCGTCGAGCGGCGGCCGTACCGTCGAAGACGTAGTCGGTGGAGATGTGCAGTAGCGGACTGTCGACGGCGGCCGCAGCGCGTGCCAGGTTGCCGGCGCCATGGGCGTTGACGGCTTGGGCGCGCCTCACGTTTGCTCTCGGCGCCGTCCACGTCGGTCCAGGCGGCACAGTTGATCGTGGCCTCAGGCCGCTCGCGCTCGTAGAAGGCGATGACAGCCTGCTCGTCAGTGATGTCGAGCTCGGGCAGGTCGACGAGGATCAGCTCGTGCCCGGCGCGCTCGCTGACGCGGCGCACGTCGTGTGCGAGCATTCCCGCGGCGCCCGTGACGAGAATCCTCACGCCTTGCCGCCTAGAGGATCGAGATGTCCGAGTTGTCGCCGACCATGAATCGGTAGGCACGTGGCTGGCGGTCGCCGCGGCGCACCGTCACATTGCGCCCTAGCAGCGAGGACTCCATGCGCCCGTCGAGGTCGCACACGGAGGAGCCGTTCAGCAGGATCGAGTGCTCGACCTCGGCGTTGGATATGCGGCAGTCCTTGCCGATCGCGGTGTAGGGGCCGATGTAGCAGTCGCACAACTGGGCACCGGCGCCGACGATCGCCGGGCCGCGCACGGTCGTGCGCTCCAGACGCGCGCCAGGCTCGATCACGACGCGACCGTCCACTTGCGAATCGATCAGCTCTCCCTCGACACGCTCGCTCAAGTTGTCGAGGATCAGCCGGTTGGCCTCGAGCATGTCCTCGAGCCGTCCCGTGTCCTTCCACCAGCCGCGCACGATATGCGGCTCGACGCGCCGGCCGCTGTCAACCAGGTACTGGATCGCATCGGTGATCTCCAGCTCCCCGCGCGCGGAGGGCTCAATCGCACGGGCGGCATCGTGAATGGCCGCGGTGAACATGTAGACGCCGACAAGCGCCAAGATCCGTAGCCGGCTCGGGCGGCTTCTCGGCCAGGCGTACGACGCGACCGACCTCTCCCTCCGGCGCCGGCGCCAGCTCGGCCACGCCGTAGTTCTCGGGGTCGGCGACAGGGGTGAGCAGGATCAGCGCGTCGGGAACGTGCTCGCGGAAGGCGGCCACAAGATCGGATATGCCGCCCTGCAGGAGGTTGTCGCCGAGGTACATCACGAAGGGGCTGTCTGCCAAGAACGGCTCGGCGGTCAGCACCGCATGGGCAAGGCCGAGCGGCTCGTCCTGGACGATGTACTCGATCCGCACGCCGAACCGCGAGCCGTCGCCGGCCGCCTGGCTGATCTCCTCGCCGGTCTCCGGCGCGATGATGATGCCCACCTCCTTCACCCCCGCGGCGGCCATCGCCTCGATGCCGTAGAACAGCACCGGCTTGTTGGCCACCGGCACGAGCTGCTTGGCGCTCGTGTGGGTGATCGGGCGCAGTCGCGTGCCCTTGCCTCCGGAGAGGATCAGTCCCTTCAATGACTCCATCGGCCGCTAGCCTATATCGACTGGGGCCGCTTGCGGGGGAAACTCGCTGGATGAATACAGCTATGCGCAGGTTCGAGCCGGGATTAGTAGACGCCCGCGAGCTTGCGATGGTCCCAAGTCGCACGGCGTCGCTCGACGAACTGAAGCGCGACGCGCTTTGCGGCCTGTGCCTGCACCATCGCGCCGACCTCCTGCGGCAACTCCTCGGCGGGCGGCTCGCCCCGTGGGGTCGCATAGCGCATGAAGATCTCATGCCCGAGCATGCCGACGGTCTCGATATCGCGGTGGATGACCACGTCGCACTCGAACATCACTCCGCGCAACTCCTGGTATTGCTCGCCGGCCTCGACCTGCAAGCTGGCGCGCGGGTCGCGCTCCAGGTTGCGCACCTTCTGGGAGACGGCATATGTCCAGGCCCAGATCTGCGGTCGTGAAGTGACGCTCTCGCCGGCCGCGCCGGCAGCCGCGCTCTGGCTGGCGGGCTCGGATGCACGCAGCACATACCAAAGCGGCATCAAGTGCGGCCAGCCTCGTGGGCCCGTCGTGGCGCACGTCACCGTCCGCTCTTCTCCCAGGAACGAGGCCACCTCGGCCTCGCTCATCTTGATCTGATCGCGGCGACTCACGAGACGCCGGCTGGGACCGCGCGCAGCTGTTGCACCGCGGCCAGCACCGCTTCGCGTGCGTCCTCGGGCTCCAGCACGACCGCGTCGCCCGGCCTCCTTCAGCACCTCGCGCACCAGCCAGTCGGTGCCGGCAAAGCTCAGCTGCACGACGATCGACCCGTCCACGAGCTCATCAACCACGCGGCGCTGCTCGCGTGCCCAACGTGCCCGCTCGGGGGATATCCATACGCGCGCGGCGCGCGAGGCCTGCACCTCACCGGTGCGCATCCAGCCCTCCACTTCGGCGCCAGGATCGACCTCCGGGCGCGGCTCGAATACCTCGTCGGTCACGTGCGCGCGTCTGATGCGATCGAGGCGGAAGTGGCGCATCTCCTGCTTGGCGGGATCGAACGAGGCCACATACCAGCCCTCTTGTCCGTTCGTGAGCGCATAGGGCTCGACGCGGCGCAAGGAGAACTCGTCCTCGTTTGCCTTGTAATAGTCGAGCTCCAGCAGGCGGTGCTCGACGATCGCGCGCGAGACGATGCGGGCGACCTCGGAGTCGTCACTGGTGGCGTGGGCGACCTGCAGGCCCTGTTCCATCGGGTCCTCGCCGAGCGCCGCCACGATCTTCTCGCGCGCCGAGGAGAGCGAGCCCTCGGGGATGTGCTCGCCCACCAGATCGATCGCGGCGACGAGCGCCTTGGCCTCGACCGGCAGCAGCCGTGCGGGTCGGTCGAAGTTGTCGCTGTAGGGCTCTGGGTCTACGTCGATCTCGCCCTCCTCCTCGAGGATTTCGGCGTACAGCACATACGAGCCTCCACCGAAGTTGACGACGTTCAGGACGTTTATGTCCTCGCGCAACTCCTCGTCTGAGAGCTGCAGGCTCTCACAAAGCTCCGCGATCTTCACGCGCTCGCTGCGCCTGCCTGCGTGGATCAGGATGCTCGCCAGCGTCACGAGCCGCGCAAAGCGCTCTGGGCGAATCGCGGCTTCGGCTTGGGGATCGCGCTCGACCGCCGCAGCCCGACGGTCCGCGCGCGAGGCCGAGGCAGCGGCGGAGCGAGTCGAAGCTCCGAGCGGCGGCTCCTCGATCCTCGGCACCCTGTCGGCCAGCTCCTGGCCCTCGCTGTGGCGCTCCTCCAGCAGCGCCAAGCGCCGCGCAAGTTCCTCGACGAGTGCGGGCGGGCCGAGCAGGCGTGCGTTCTCGCCAAGCCCCAGCACCCAGGAGACGAGCATCCGGGCACTCGAATAGCTGGTGCGCAGCAGCCGGTCACCCGGGTTGTGCCCCTCACCCTCGGCGGATGCCATCACTCCGTAGCGACCGAAATGGCGTTCGATCTGCCATGCGATGCGCTCAGACAAAAGCACTTCGGCTGAACCCTGCTCGTCGCCGAGCTGCCACTCGGCGCGCCCCGCATACTCGCGTGGATCGAAGTCGGCGGGACGCCTGAAGTCGTGCTCTGCCTTGGTGGCATAGGAGACCTTGCCGCGAATGCGCGAGAGCCGGAATACGCGGATCTGCTCGCGCTCGTGCGCATAGCCGAGCAGGTAGAACTCTCCTCCCTGGAACAGCAGATGGTAGGGGTCGACACGCCGCGAACCAGTCTCGTCGCGCGCCATCGTGTAGTACTCGAAAGTGATCGTCTTGTTGCGGAAGATCGCCGTCTCGATCTTGGCCAGGCGAATCGAAAGCTCGTGGCCACCGGCCGATGCGGTGATGCCTAGCGCCGCCGAGCGCTGCTCGGGTGCGCGCAACGGGCTGGGGCGCCCCCAGGTGATCTGCTGCAACGCAAGCCGCAGTGGCTCGGCGTAGGCGAACTCGCCGTCGAGCATATGCAGCGCAGCCTGCAGTGCGGCCAGCTCTTCGTCTGAGAACTCGATTGCCGGCAGATGGAAGTTCTCGGGGCGCAGCGAATAGTTCTCCTGCTCGGCGGCGCCGTCGGCGGGACGGTCGACGGTGAGCTGGATGCGCAGCGACTCGAGCTCGGAGCGATCGGCATAGAAGCGGCGCGCGAACGCGTCCTCGTTCATACCGCTGTAGCCCTCCACGTCGCGCCGGATCTCAAGCGCCGTGACCGGCCTGCGCTCGGCCATCAGGTATGAGATCAGCGACAACTGGCGGATCAGCTTCTCGGTGTCCTTGGCCATCCACCTAAGAAGATAGAACCCAGTGGCGAGACGTATTCGTCCGGTCGCCAAGCCGCTCGCAAATTGCGGCTTTTACAGGACTGTTTTCCAGTCGCGCACAGCGCCGAACGCGACCTGGTCGGTGCCGTGCGTTCAGGCGGCTTCGCGCGCAGGCTCTGCGACGGACTCGCCCACCTCGCGCGCGCTGAACCACGCACCCGATCCGATCGCGCGGTCGAAGTTCGACCAGCGCGCCCCCGGCGAGAGCTCCTTCTCGATGCGATCGAAGCTGCCAAGACGACCGCCGAGGTTGTCGATCATGTGCACGAGCGTGGCCTCGCGGGTGCACGGCGTCACGGGACTGCCGTGCTCGAGCGAGCCATGGTGGGAGAGGATGATGTGCAGCACCGCCCATGCAAGCTCCTGCGGGAAGCCATCGATGTCCTCGATCGTGCGGCGGATGCGGTAGTAGCCGAGCGGTATCTCACCCTGTAGCCGACCCAGATCCGTGAGGTCGATGCTTTGCGCATCGTCGGTGTAGGCGTCGAGCTTGCCAATGTCGTGCAGCAGCGCACCCGTCACCGCGACGTCGCGGTCGATACCGGGGAAGGTTGCGGAGATGGCGCTGACGCCCTGGGCCACCCCGAGGCAGTGCTCCAGCAGCCCGTGACGGTAGGCCTGGTGGTAGTACTTGGCGGCCGGGGCACCCTGGAAGCGCGCCCATAGCGGCGAGTCCTCGCCGAACACGTGCTCGAGCAGAGTGCTGAGGTGGGGGTTGCGCACGGTCCCGAGCAGCTCGCGCAGGTCGGCCTCCATCTGCTCTGGGGAGCGTGCCGGCCCATCGAGCAGGTCGTCGAGCGCGAAGCTTCCCGGCTCGGCCGAGGTAAGCGTGCGGAGGTTTATCTGCGGCCCGAAACGCGGGTGCACGGTGTAGCGGCCGGTCACGTGCACAGGCGCGCCCTGCGTCGCGAGGCGCTCCATCTCGACGAGCTCCTCCCAAACCATCGAGACCACCGCGCCGGTGCGGTCGCCCAATTGCAAGCGCAGGTACTCGCCGCCGTCCCGGCGCGAGCGGCGCTCGATCGCGCGCACCAGCAGGACCTGGTCGATCTCCACACCGTCTGTGAGCTCATTGACGAGCATGCTTTGGAAGGTAGAGCGGAGTGCGGACGGTACTGCGGCGAGCGCACCGATCCTTACGGCTCGAGGCGGTTGGGGCCGCGGTACAGGAACGTGACCTCACGCACGTTGTCCTGCCCGAGCATCTGCATCAACAGGCGCGTCAAGCCAAAGCCGAAGCCGCCGTGTGGTGGGGCGCCGTAGCGGAAGAAGTCGAGGTAGTACTGGATCGGCTCGACCTCGACCTTCTTCTCGTGCGCTTGGGCCAGGAGCTGCTCATAGCGGTGCTCGCGCTGTGCTCCCGTGGTGAGCTCGATGCCACGCCAAAGCAGGTCGAAGCTCTTGGTGAGCGTCGGCCGATCTTCATGGCGCATGTGGTAAAAAGGCCGCACCGAGGTTGGATAGTCGGTAACGAAGGCGAACTCGCTACCTGACTGCTCGGCAATGATCGCCGACAGCGCCCGCTCGCTTGGCGGGTCGAGGTCGTGGTCGGAGCCCCGCGCCACATCGTGGCCGTGCTCTGCCAGCAGGGCCTTTGCGTCGGCGAGCGTGATACGCGGGAACGGGAGCGTAGGGCCACCCACCCCACCGACCTCGACACCGAACGTGCTCGTGATCTGCTCGCCATGCTCGCGGCCACAACGGAGAGCACATGCGCGAGCCAGCGCTCCTCGAAGGCCATCACGTCCTCGTGCGAGTCGATCCAGGCGATCTCGACGTCCACGCTCGTGAACTCGGTGTCGTGGCGTGAGGTGAAGGACGGGTTGGCGCGGAACACCGGGCCGATCTCGAACACCTTGCCGAAGCCACCTGCCATCGCCATCTGCTTGTAGAACTGCGGCGACTGGGCCAGATAGGCCGTGCGCTCGAAGTAGTCGACCTTGAACAGCTCGGCTCCGGACTCGCTGGCCGAGCCCATCAGCTTGGGCGTGTGGATCTCTATGAATTTTTGGGCGCGCCAGTACTCGCGCATCGCCTGCTCCACAGTCGACTGCACCTCGAAGATCAGACGCCGATCGGCGCGGCGCAGGTCGAGATAACGCCAGTCGATGCGCTTGTCCAAGGCCGACTCAGGCGTGACCGGCAGTTCGGGCTCGGCCGGCGAATCGACGCTCAGAGAGGCAAGCTGGATCTCGAGGCCACCGAGCTTCACGCGCTCGTCGGCCACCACAAGGCCGGTGACCGTGACCGCCGACTCGGGCGTGAGCGCGGAGATCGCCTCGTTGAGCTCGCTCGGCTGCTCCTCCTTGCCGAGGATCAGCTGGGCAAGACCTGTTTCGTCGCGCAGCACCATGAACTGCATGCGCTTCTGATCGCGGATGGCGTGCACCCACCCGCGGAGCTCGACGGTCTCCTGCATGTGTGATTTGAGATCGGCTATCGAGGTGCGCGCCACGGAGACGGGCAATGCTATTGCAGCACTGCCCCCGCCCGCTGATCGGCCTCCTGGCCGAGGGCCGTGCCACGTGGGGGACCTGCCCTTCGATCCGTTATCTGCATCCCGCGCGATTCGCGCTCGGAGCGGTGGGTCGGGCAATAGATGCCGCGCACGCCACCGTCGCGCAGACCGTAGGCAAGCCACTCGCCGTGGCGCCACATGAAGTTGAAGAAGCCCTCGACGGTGCCGTTGAGCTGCATCTCACGCTGCCAGGCCTTGATAACGACACTCGCGGGAATACGTGAACGGCAGTCGCGATCGTTGTGGGGGTAGCCGCTCCATACGCACTTCAGCGGCTCTGGCGTCGGCTCGGAGGACCTGACCTCGGTGAGGTGCCGCGAGCGCGGCTGCGGGAGATGTGGCTCGCTGTGCGGTGGCTTCATCGGCTGTCTCCAGCCCTCAGGTCCTCTCGGCAGACACGGTGTCGTCCTTTGGCCCTACGAGGTTTCTACGGTTCTCTACGGCAGTCCCTTATGGAACCATGCGTCCACATGTCCACATTGGACGATCGTTCTAGACACGTTGCAAGGCGTCACGCGCGGAAAGCCCCAATCCGGGCGTGGCTTTAGGCTTCGCCCGCCCGCCGCCGCGATCGCGGTCCACGAGACAAGGCAACCGACAGGAGCAACATGAACGACACGGCGAATGAGCCTGAGCCGCCCTATCACCTGTTCCTCGATGCAGACGAGATGGCGCCCACAGCCAGCGCGCTGCGACTGCTGATTACCGATGAGGCCCATCAGCCAGAGATCCGTGGGCTGGCACGCGAGGTGATCGCGAGCTTGGATGCCGAGCCAGACGAGCGCGGCAAGCTGACCGTGACGCTCAACCCCGGGCAGATGAAGATCACCCACACCGCGCTGAAGCTGCTGCTCGGCGATCTGCAGCGCGGGCAAGCCGACGAGCGCGAGATCCTGCGGCGCGTTATCGACAAGCTGCCCGACGAGCACACGATGCGGGCAATCCAGCTGCCATAGGGTCGCGCGCCGGGGGCGGCGCAGGTTAGGCTTAGCTCGCCTTGAGCACGAGCCAACCCCTCAACGCCGACGAGCTGCGGTCGAGCTTTCTCGACTTCTTCGTCGCGCGCGATCACAGGCTGACGGGCTCGGCCAGCCTGGTGCCGGAGCATCCCGCCGCACCGTTGTTCACGAACGCCGGCATGGTCCAGTTCCTGCCGGTGTTCTTCGGCGAAGAGCCGCCACTATCGCCGCGCGCTACCTCGGCGCAGAAGTGTTTGCGCGTGCGCGGCAAGCACGACGACATCGAGATCGTGGGGCGCAGCACGCGCCACCTGACGTTCTTCGAGATGCTCGGGAACTTCAGCTTCGGCGACTACTTCAAGGAAGGCGCTATCCAATACGCCTGGGAGTTTCTGACCGAGACGCTCGGTCTCGAGGGCGAGCGCCTGTGGGCCACTGTGCACTCAAGCGACGACGAGGCGGCGCAGATCTGGCAGGAGCTCGTGGGCCTGCCTGCGGAGCGCATCCAGCGCATGGGCGAGGACAACTTCTGGGAGATGGGCGCCACTGGGCCTTGCGGGCCTTCCTCGGAGATCTTCTATGACAAGGGGCCCGAACACGGCGCTGAGCGGCGGTCCGGCGCGCGGCGGTGAGGAACGCTATGTGGAGATCTGGAACCTGGTGTTCATGGAATCCAACCGCCTGGAGGACGGCAGCCTGATGGCGCTGCCCAAGCGCAACATCGACACCGGCGCGGGGCTGGAGCGTATCCTGCCGATCGTGCAAGGCAGCTCCTCGGTGTTCGACACCGACGTGTTGCGCCGTCTGATCGGCTCGGCCGAGGAGCTCACACGCAGCGTCTACGGGCGTGACGAGGAGGATGACGTGAGCCTGCGCATCGTGGCCGACCATGCGCGCGCCGTCACGTTCATGCTCGCCGACGGCGTCGTGCCATCGAACCTGGAGCGCGGCTACGTGCTGCGGCGCATCATCCGCCGCGCGATCCGCCACGGCCAGCGGGTGGGCGCGCGCGAGGGGATGATGGCGGCGATGGCGGCCGCTGTGACCGAGGTGATGGGCGGCGCATACCCCGAGCTTGAGCGCTCGCTGGGCATGGTCAGCGACATTCTTGGAGCGCGAGGAGCACCGGTTCGTAGAGACGCTCAGTCTTGGGCTGGGCATGCTGGAGGATTTGATATTGGATGGCGTGCCCGTGATTTCAGGGAGTGACGCCTTCAAGTTGCACGACACCTATGGGTTCCCGGTCGAGCTGACGGCCGAAATCGCCGCCGAGCGAAAAGTTGGGCTTGGACATGGAGGGCTTCGAGCAGGCGATGGCACATCAGCGCGAGCTTGCGCGCAGCGCCGCCGGAGGTGGGACCGGCGACGAGCTGCAGAGCCAGGCGGCGAGCCGTCTGGTGGCGGAGCTTGCGGGGCTCGGACCGACTGAGTTCCTCGGCTATGAGCAGCTCGAAGCGCAGAGCAAGCTCTTGCGCGTGATCAAGGCCGAGGGCGATAGCCCCGACCATCCGACACTTGAAGTGTTTGCCGAGCGGACTCCCTTCTATGCGGAAAGCGGCGGGCAGGTTGGAGACACAGGCACAATCGAGAGCGAGACTGGCACGGCTCGCGTGATCGATACCGACAGGCCCCTGGAGGGGATCATCCGCCACCGCGTTCGGCTGCAGAGCGGCACGCTGTTGGAGGGCCAGGAGGCGACGCTGCGCGTCGACGAAGCCAGGCGCGAGGCGATCCGACGCAGCCACACCGCAACCCACCTGCTGCATTGGGCGCTGCGCACCACGTTCGGCTCGCAGCTGCAACAGCAGGGCTCGCTCGTAGAGCCTGACTACCTGCGTTTCGACTTCAACCACCACTCGCAGCTAAGCGACGAGGACATTGCGGGGATCGAAGAACTTGTGATCGGCGACATTCTCAGCGACGAGCCAGTACAGACGACCGAGAGCACGCTCGAGGCCGCGCGCGCCGAGGGGGCGATGTCGTTCTTCGGCGACAAGTACGGCGGGATCGTGCGCGTCGTACGCGCGGGCGAGCATTCGGTCGAGCTGTGCGGCGGCACGCACGTGCCCGCGCTCGGGCGCATCGGCGGCTTCGTCGTACGCAGCGAGTCCTCCGTTGGCGCCAATCTGCGCCGTATCGAGGCGCTGACTGGCAAGGCGGCACACGAGGATCACCGCCGTACTCGCGGGCTTTTGCACACGGTGGCCGAGTCGCTGCATGTCGCGCCGGACTCGGTGCCAGAGGCAATAGCCCGCCTGCAAAGCACACTCAGCCAGGAGGAACGCCAGCGCAAGGCGCTCGCCGCCAACGCAGACCGCGAACTGGCGGCCTCACTCGCCGAGTCCGCCGTCGAGGGCGGCGTGGTGGCACGGTTGGACGACCGCGACCAGCAAGCGCTGCGCACGATCGCGGCGGAGCTCGTCGAGCGGCCCGGCATCCGCGCCGTGGGTCTGATCGGCTCGCCCGACGGCGAGGCGGTCGCGGTCGCCGTGGCATTCACGGGCGACTCCGGCGACGCGCCTGCCGTGGTGCGCACTGTGGCCAAGCTCGTCGGTGGTGGCGGTGGCGGCAAGGACCGGCGACTGGCCGTCGGCGGGGGGCGCGACGTAGCCGCGATCGACGGCGCGCTAGACGCTTTGCGGGACACGTTGAACGTGCCCGCCAGCGCATAAAGCTGACACTTTCGATCCTCCAAAAGCGCTCCTGTCGAGGCAGAGCTAGCGCGTCATCACAGCATCCAGAGCCACCGACAGCCTTATCCCTGCTGCGGCATACAGCGCGCGCCTCGGCTGGTGGTGAGGACCAAACGCCTGACACATGTTATCTGATCTGATAACATCCGCTTATGGAGCCTTCGCTGGAAGACGTGTTGGAGAAGGCCGCGCAACTGCAAGAACTCGTTCCCGGCGCCGTGCTGGTGGGGGGCTCCGCGGCGGCGCTCTACGCTCACCACCGGCAATCGTTCGATCACGACCACGTAGTCGCGGACCTCGCGGAGCGCTTCGACGCGATCCTCGAGAATCTGGAGGCACTCGGGGACTGGTCGATGACACGGGCGCAGCCCGGGAAGATCATCCTCGGCGAACTCGGGGGTATCGAGACCGGCGTGCGCCAGTTGCTTCGTAGCCGGCCGCTCGAGACCACCGATATGGAGGTGCGCGGCAAGCAGCTCGTCGTGCCGACGCGCGGCGGAGATCCTGCGGATCAAGGCGTGGCTTGCACTCAGCCGCAACCAGACGCGCGACTACCTCGACATAGCGGCCCTCGCGGATCGGATCGGGCTGGACGAAGCTGCCGCCGTGCTGGAGACATTGATGACTACTACGCCGACATCAACCGCCAGCCGGAGACGGTCTCCACCCAACTCGTCAGACAGCTCGCAGATCCTCGTCCGCGCGACGCCGAGGTCACCACGCAGCTCGCTAGCTACAAGGCGCTTGACCCCCGCTGGCACGACTGGTCCACGGTCAAGGCGGTACTCGCGACCTCGCGGAGAGGATCGTGCGATGACGCTGCAATTTCGCAACCTCGACTTCGATACCGCTCAGCCGATGGACAGTGGCCGGCCGAGGCGATCGAGACAGTCATCGACCGCGGCTCGCTGTCGGACTGGCGCCGGCTTGCCAAGGCGATCCGGCACAACCCCTGGGGGCCAGCCGCGCGCACCACAGAGACCATCGTCGGCTGGGGCGAGCATTACGGGGTTGACGCGCTGATGACCAATGTGATTCGCCACGCGCGCGAGGACATCAACGCAGCAAGGGCGGGCCGAGTACGCCGCACAGATCCGCTCCTGGCGCGTCCAGAGCAGGGATGACGCTACGCCAGTTCGCCCGGGCAGCCGGCACCTCTGCGTCGCGGCTGTCAGACTACGAGAACGCTAAGGTCGCGCCAACGACCGACGTGCTCGGTTGACTTGGTCACGTTGCAGGGGTACAAGTACGAGACTCTGCTTGAACTAAGGTCGGACTGTGGCCCAAGCATTGGATACGAAGCACGCCCCTGTGGTCAAGCCGACTGTGGAGCGGCGACTCGCTGGACAAAGTTGGTGAGGAACGGCAGGGCGCCCCGCCGTTCGTAGAGACGCATCGCATCAGTGTTCGTCGCGATGACGTCGATTACCATGTCATCTATCTGCAGCTCCCGCAGCCTTGCTTCCACGGCGTCCAGCAGAGCAGAGCCGACGCCTTTCCCGCGAGCCTCCGGAAGGACGGCGAGGATGGCCAGCTCGGCCAGCGGGTCTGATGCGCTCCACGACACAGCGAAGTGGGCACCAGGACGGACTCGCACGAACGCGTAGCCGACATAGCGACCGGCCTCCTCTGCTGCCAAGACGAACGAGTCGGGCTCGGTGGCCAGCCACTCTTCCATGAGCCGCTCATGCTCTTTCCAGGCTTGCTCGTACGGACGTACACGGTCACGTAGATGTGGCGTCAACCTCATGTGGTGCTCGTACAGCACGCGCCACAACGGCTGCAGGTCGTCCAAGCGATCCATTGGCGTCGAAACGACGGCGAAGTCGGTCATGCCCGAA
>CAVRPO010000011.1:0-102136 GCA_963723175.1 uncultured Solirubrobacterales bacterium
GCGCCGCAGCCACGCCCAAACACCGTCGCTCGCGCACCCCGAGCTGGCCGACCGCGACTACGGCACGAACTTCCACCGCTCGCTCGCGTCCCAGCCGCACCAGCCGGATACCGGGGATCGTCCGCGCGATCAACCGGGTCGTCAACCCACCAGCACAGGAACGAACACGATGAGCCAACGAGTCCAAGTCGTCCTATCCGACCCCCCAGCCCTCCAGCTCCGCGAGCTCGCCGCGGGCGCCGACACACCACACTCGACACTCGCCGCACATTTCATCGGAAATGAAATCGCGCGCCATCAAGAACGGCCACGTTCGTCCGCTTCGCACGTCCGCTGCGCTCGGCCCCCGTGTCCGTCGAAGCGCGTCCACTCCACCCAGACGAGAGCGAAGCGACTCAAAGCGAGCACGAACGGCATCTGGACCGCCGCCCGTAATTGGGGAGATGGCTCAGATATTGATGTTGAGGTAGTCCCGCAGGTCGATGTCGCGGGCGGCTATCTGGTCTCCGGTCGCGCGTCCAGCACCGTCAACTCCGGGGAACATGGTGGCCTCGGTTATGCCCATCCGCTTGAGGCTATGCAGGGCTCGCTCGCGCCAAGCGTAAGGGAGCCGGATGCGCTTGATGAGCCGGTGGGGCTCGTCAAGACGCGTAACGCCGATACGGGGCGCCATGTCCACTGCCCACGGGTGGGGCTCTGCCTGTTTCGGCCAGAGAGCCTTGTCCTTGAGCGCGTCGATGCGGAAGTCGAAGCTCGTCGAGACCAGGAACGCGGCTTGCTGGGCCGCCATGCGCGCATCCACGTTGAAAGGGAGTATCGGCAGAGGCCACCCATTTTCGCCGCGAATCGCCTCACGCAATATTTCGTTCTCGTGTTCTGCCTGCGTCGCTAGGAGCGACTGGACGATGACCTCAGGCTCTCCGGCATCCGTGTCGCTCTCTGATTCCTTGAAGATCCCGAGATGGTCCCAGGGCAGACCAATCGTTCCCGGGGTGACGGCGTTGCGGCAGTAGTACGACTGGATAGCCCAGAGTGCCGCGTCTGCTTTCTCATCCTCGCGATAGGCGAAGTAGGCGGCAACGAAGGGGGATTGTGTCCAGTCCTGAAGCCTCGTCGGAGCCCCGTAATGCTGCATCAGTGCGAGCCACCCCAGGAGATCGCTCTCAGCGGGCGTCGCGGGCAGGTAGAGCCGGGAACGGTCCTTGAAGAAGCCTATTGAGGAGTTCTCGACGTGAATGCCTTCCACCGACGACGTGATGTTGGCCTTCTTGAAGGCGCGTTGAAGGCTCGTATCCAGGCCCCACTTGATGTTTGACTGGCCTCGGAATAGCCATCCGGCAGCATCATCGTGGGCAAACTCGCCGACGACTTCCGCCCAGTCGTCAACCTCTGGTTCAACCTCGGCCCACCGCATGATTCCTGCGTCGCCGAAGCGACTCTGCCGCCCCTCGCTCATCTTCGCGCAGGGTACCGAGTCGAAGGTGTCTGTCATTCGCTGTCCGACCGGGTGGCGGCCTCGTCGTCGTGACGGCGCGCGTCCCGCTCGTAACCTTCGGCCAGTCGGCGTAGCAATCTACCGGTGCGGGGCGAACCAGAAGCGACTTGCTTCGACCACTCCCGATAGCGCGCCGCTTTGTTGCGCTCAAGGTCCCCTCCGTCGAAGACGCCGCGGGTCGTTACGCCGTCGTTGTTCACGACGCCTGTGTGGATGCCTGACTCGAGAGCCTGGCTACCCGTCGCCTCCACGATCTCGCGAACAGCCTCAGCCGGCCAGGCTTCATCGGCCCCTATGGGGCTGTAAGCGAGCACCTGGCCAATCAGCTCGTCACCAATCTCAGTTCGACCAGAATCAGCGAACTCAAGGCGTGCTGCCCGCGTCCATCTCGTTAGATGTGGACCGTCAACGGTCCCGTCCTCACGGCGTCCTGGGATGCGGTCCCAATGACGTAGCACCCACCAAGCATGATGCGCAGATGCCGCTTCCTGCTGGTCGAGTTTGCGGTCTGGCTGATGCTCGCTGCGATAGACCCGACTAACGAGCTCCACGAACAACGCCGGCTCATCTGCGAGCGCCGCGAAGAGCGCGCGCGGAGCTCGGTGATGCTCAAGAAGCTGGAAGAACGCAAACTCGTATCGTGCGAGCACGCCAGTATCGACCCCGCGCGTCTCAAGATCATCGACGATAACTCCAAGCTCGTACCCCAGCGACTGGATCTGTGTTTCGCGTGGATCGGCTGATAGTGCCGTATCAAGAACTTCACGCACTAGATCAGGAGCCACGACGGTTGAGGAGTCTTTTTCGGGGTGATGCAGGGAGCCGGCGAGAATGTCCACGGCTGCCCAGGGACGCTTGTGGTGAAGAAGGGACCGGACGGCGTGCTCAGCGTCGGTCGGTGGCACCCCCAAGGGATGCGCCTTTGACCAGTAGCGATTGGCGAGATCGTCGTCCGCTTCCTCAATGACCTGCCACATTGCGGCAGTCGGAGGTGCAGATAGGGCGAGCGCCACTCGGCGCTCGCCCTGAGCGACCTCGGCCCTCTTGAGCATCTGCTCGAGCCAAGCGCTGCCATTGTCGCCCCTCAGGTGGTAGTTCGCCCAGCTCACCGCGACGCCTTGCACGTTCTTGTCTTCCGAGTCGAGCCAGGTGAGCAGCTCGCTATCAACGTCATTCGGCGCCACGCTCCCGACCACCCACCCAAGATGCCCCGCTGCCTTGCTTCGTCCCGCGAGATCTCTGATCCCATTGATTCCGGAAGCGTCGAGTGTGGTTTGAACGGCAGCCTTACGCAGCTCAAACAGCTCTTTTTCGTAGGCCGCGAAGTCTCTCCGATCAACGTTGGGTAGCGAGGGGTGCCAATCGAAGAGATACCCGAAGCGCTCTGTGGTTTCACGCGGTTCAAGTTCCTCGGCGATGGCTTCGAGTCTTCTTAGAGTGTCGTCGTCCATCGACCAGTCAGCCTCGGAGAACTGTCGGTGCCTTCCGATCTCCCCGCGAAGCCTCTCCCAAAGGTTGAGGCGATCCTGCACCTCGAACGTCCTGCCCGATACGTACTCGGCGAATGCGGAAATCATCGTCTCGCGGTCTTTCGGCGGCAGCGGGCTTAGTCGCGCCACGAGCTCGGCCCACCGATCGGAATCCTCGCCGGCAAGGTCAACTGCGCTTTGTGTGAGGTAGTGGATGTAGTCGAGCCACTCCGACACAAGAACGGCTCTATCGTCGGGGCTCCAGTCACGAAACCTCGGAGCGTGCGGTGGCATCGCGGCCGTCATTTGGCTGGGCCACAGTCCCGTTACAAGAGCCCACCCATTGTCACCCGACTCGTCTGCGATCGCCGTGATGACCTTCTTCTTGAGGTCGAGAGACGCACTGGTGTGCCGAATCCATCCGACGAGAACCGAGCAAAGGCTCTCTAGCGGCCGATTCGAAAGACGTCCACCCGGGTGAACGGATCGAAGCCGCGCGAGTGCCCGAGCGGCGTCGAGGATGTGATCCTCAGACCAACAAAGCGTCTCAAGTGCCCACAGGAGTCCGGAGTGGGGCGACGAGGTGCCGAACAACGAGTCTTTGTCTCGATCCTGAAACATTGTCTGCAGCACAGGACTCGTTTCAGCCAGATCTTCATGAACCGCGTCGAGGAAGGCATACGGCGCCGCCTCTGCGAGTAGTGGCAAGACATCGGAAAGTGCCCACCAGCTTCGCCCCGACGTGTCGGCGTTAGCGAGACGTAGAATCTCCCGGACGACCGAACTCGCGTGCTCGGCAGCCGTGTTGGTGTCGCTCATGCGCTCGTCCTCGTGGGATCCAATTAGGGCGATTCCTTCTGCGACTCCGCGGCGAAGTACGGAGGAGTGCTTGCGACGGACGCCGTGTATGCCAGCCATCGGTCGCTCATCGGCAGGCAAGTCGAGGACTGGGTCAGTCTCCGAGATCAACTCGACAACCAGCTTGTGCCACTGGGCGAGATCACTGTGCGTCAGAGTGTGTCCGAGGACGAGATACGCCTCCTCGCTCGACGCCAGATGCCACTGATTGCCGCTTCGCACAAAAGGCGGATCGTTGGTGTGCGTCGCGTGGAGCAGCGCACGCTCGATCACGGGCCATGACTCGCCTGTCATGGCGGCGGCGAACTCACGATCCCCCTCGCTGTCGGTCCAGCTGCCGATGAGTATGAGGGGGGCGAAGATGGCTGCACTGGCAGGCTCGCCCCAAGCTGGCTGCGCAAAAGCGTGATCCCTTGCCAGCATTCGTACTAGTGCAGGCATGCTGCGGCGCGCGAGCGCAGATAGGTGATAAGCCTGATCATGCGTCTTCCCGGTGTCCTCGAAGGCCCGGGTAGCGCCGAGTCGATCCGGTCGAGGCAAGGGCAGCGGATTGCCGATCACGACTTCGTCGCGCCCTAGCGGTGAAATGACATGGCGGCCGCGGTCGCGCGCGGCTGTCAGATCCGGGTCGTCAAACAGCGGGATCAAGGTAGCTCGACCCGGATGAGCCAGCATGCGGTCCCAAACCGCGGCGGAGCGAACAATCACCGATGGGCTCACATCGTTGGCATCGGCGTCGGCGAGCGTCGCGGCCACAAACGCGATGGCCTCATCACGTGAACCTGTCTGCACCGCCAGCGTCCCAGGAGGTCCGGTCAGAAACTCTTTCAGCGAGCCGACCTCGCTGTCACGCCCGGTAACAAAAAGGTTGGTGGGCAGAGCCGGCTTGGTCCGAGATTGAAATTGCTCCCACCACTGCTCCAACGTTTGAGCGTCCTTCGGACTACGCCCAAGCTGCTCCGAAATCCACTGATGGACTGCCGGGGTCTCCGTCAGCCAGCCCTCAAGGTCGTCAGCATCAAGAACGCGCACGCCGGCGAAGTGACCCAATCCGGCCTTCTCCTCCGCCCAGGATGCCCCATCGCGCCATCGCCTCGGTGTCATAAAGACAAAGGTCAAGTCGGAAGCATTTGGCTCCTTGCGTCGCTTGTCATACTCTTCTTCCGCCTTAGCTTTGGGTTTGCTGTCGACCCCGAACTCGAACCGCAGGGAGCCCGCTGGCAGAAACGCGGTGGCGGCAGAGTCGGCTCTGCCATCCCACCCCGACAGTGCCACCCCGTCGCCCGCGCGTGCCGAGACATTCGTGATCCCAGGGGTGGCCGCGAGCAACCGGCGCACGAGCTCTGGAAATCTTGCCTGCACGTCACGTGTCGCCGCCCACTGGACCAGTTGAGACGCGTCCACGAGCTCGGGACCGATCGTTCGGAGTTCCTTCTCACGGGAAGAGACCGTCTTGCCCCTGTCTTCCCGCAAGCGCTCGACATCCCGGGCATAGAAGCGATGGAACCGTGAGCCAGGTACTCGGGCCGTCGGGAGCACTCCAGAGCGCGCCCAGTTACGGACCGTATTCTCATGGACGCCCAGCCGCTCGGCGGTTTCACGCACGTTCAGAAGCGGCTCGCGGTCTTCGGTAGACTCCATGCAATCAAGTATAGCTGTGTTGTGGACTTTGTGGATATATACTTGCGGAAGACTCGCCCGGTGGCGTAGCCGACAACCCTCTCTTGTATGGAGGCCTGTGCTGCGTGGGCTCACCGGAGGCGGTCCGGGCGTAGCCGGAGCGTCGCGGAGTGGCCTGGAGGCAGCCCAGCCTCCGGACCACGGCCGTTTGAGGTTTCACGCGACCCGCCTACGGCCATGATGATGGAGCTGGCGTTTGAGCCCACTGCAGTGCCCTACGACGCACCCCTCGGACACTTCAGGACGGCCTTCGCCTGTCAGCCACCGTCGACGGCTTCGGGCTCGGTTGAGGACTTCTGTCCACCCCCAGCCTCCTCAACCAGGCCCCGCGCCCACTGGACCGCGGCGGTCGCCAACCTCGACGCCGTCTCACGCTCGACGGCGTGCACCGTGTCATCGTCATAGCGCAGACCAGCGGCGTAGGGGGTCAGCAGGTCTGCACCATCCATCTCTCCCGGTAGCGGCGCGCCCGCTTCCCCGCACAATTTGGCCAGACCACTGATGTCATGAATGAATGGAAACTCCACGCCGCGCGCAGCAAGCACGGCCTTGAGCGCCTTCTCGACTGCCTGCTGGGCGTGAAAGCAGACGAGCACATCCGCCACTTCGTTGATCGGGAGCATCGCCCTGGCCCCGGCCGCGTCCGTGTCAGCGCGACGAAGAAGCTGCTCTGCAAGATCCTGCTTGCTGGCCATTAAGCCGCCAGCTCCCTGCCCTCGGCGAGCGCTGCGTGGATCAGGCTCCCTCGCACATCACGCCACTCTTGCACCCGGTGTTCACTCGCAACGATCACATCCGCGGCGAGCACCAGATCGCCTAGCACCCTACGCAGCCGCACCGACTCCAAGGCGGGATTCTCGACCTCCGGCTCGATCACCAAGAAATCCAGATCGCTATCCCGCGTCAACTCCCCGCGCGCGGCCGAACCGAACAGGATCACCCGCGAACTCGGTGGCGCCGCCTCTGACAACCGACGGCCAGCCTCAGCTATCAACGCATCGTCAAGCACGCGCTCACGATACCCCGCTCCAGGGCACCCGCCCAGGCTGCGATCACACAACTGGCCCAAATCCTGGCCCGAGCAACCCCCTGAAACGCAAAGCGCCCCGTCAACACGGGGCGCAAGCGTACTCCGGGACAGGGACTCGAACCCCAATCTCCCGGACCAGAACCGGGCGTCACTGCCAATTGGACTATCCCGGACAGTGCGTGTCGCGGCAAAGAATATAGCGATTCGTCAGGCACCTCCCCGTGGTGTGGAAGACTGAGCAGCAGGCTCGATGCCCTACGCCTCCGCGCGACTCCCGCTCGAAGCGAAGAACGCAGTAATCGCCTCCTCCAAACCCGGGTCCAGCACCAACAGCACCTCATCCCCCGCTTCGATCACCGTGTCGGCCTTGGGCACGAAGCCGCCCCCCGCGCGCAGCACCGAGATGATCAAGCTGCCTTCCGGCAACGCGATGTCGGAAACTCTCACACCGACGACCGGGGCGCCGGCGCCGACCTCAAGCTCGATGATCTCCAGGCGCTCCTCTTCCAATGCGAGCAGGTGCACCAAGCCGTAGCGCGGGACCTCGTGCTCGATCAGACGCAGGATCAGATCGGTCGCGGAGACCGCCGGCTGGATGCCCAGCAGCTTGAAATGGTCGTAGTTGCGCGGATTGTTTACTCGGGCGATGATGCGCTCGCACAGGTACTTCTCCTTGGCAACCTGGCAGACAAGCATATTGTCCTCGTCGTCGCCGGTGACGGCGATGACGAGATCCGCGCGCTGGATGCCCGCCCGCTCCAGGACCCATAGCTCCGTTGCGTCGCCGTACTGGACGGCGTGCTCGTACTCTTCCTCGATCAGGAGATAGCGGGGCCGCGAGGACTCGATGAGCGTGACCTCGTTGCCCTTGAGAATCAGCTCGCGCGCGAGGTTGCGACCCACCTTGCCGGCGCCGACGATGATCACGTACATGGCTTGGCCCCCGCGTACAGGGGTGTGAGCTGGACCATCGCGAGGGATTCGACCTCGCGCATGGAAAAGGTGCGGAAGATCACCGGTGGATAGAGCATCGCTTGCCTACACCGACTCGGCCGCGAGCGCGCTTTCGAACATTTCGATCGCGTGCTTGGTCGGGGAGATCGTGTGCAGGCCCTGTTCGCCGTACCAGCCGGCGCGGGCCGGGTCCATCACGCGCACGAGCACCTTTTGCACGCCGAAGCGGCGCTGGGCGATCTGAGCGATGATCAGGTTGGTGTTGTCTCCGTCGGTCGAGGCGATGAACACGTCGGCACGCTCGATCCCCGCCTGCACAAGCGCTTCGACCTCGAGCGCCGTCCCGACGGTGAACTGGCCGTCCGATTCCTCCCAGCTGCTGTTCTGGCCGGCGTCGAGGCGCTCGTGTGAGAGCGGGTCCTCGTCGAGCACCGAGACTTCATGGCCGGCCGCCAGCGCCGACTTGGCCACGGCCGAGCCGACACGGCCGGCTCCGACGATCAACACGAACATGGGAAAGGCGGCGCCGGGGTGGATAGGGGGATCGCAAGCACGGCGTGTGAGATTAGACGATGGGTCCACCGCTCGGCCCGACCACCGGTACGCTCGCAGTGTGCTCGCCGGCCGACTCAGCCGGCTCGGCGGCAGCCAAGACCTCGGCAAAGTCGCGTTCGGACGGCGCGGTCACGATCACACGACAAGCCGCCTTGCGCACGACGTACTTTGTAACGTCGCCGACAAAGTTCTCAAGCGGCCCCCCACGTCCCCCCAGGCGCGAGCCACCGCGAATCCTGGAGGGCTCCTCAGCACCGAGCACGATCGCCTCCACGCCACGCCTGCGTGCCTCCTCGAGGATCGCGTGGCCTACGCGGCGGGCCCTGATCGTGGCGGTCGCAACCTGCACGCCCGCGTACTCCTCCCCCACCGCCTTGGCTCGTGCCAGCGCTTGGCGCGCGTGCTTGACCTGAGCGTCGGGCAGGCGCGCATCCAACGGCAGTGACATCGGCATCTCGAAGATCCACACCGCCTCGATCGTCGAGGTGTCGATCTCAGCATCGTCGGTCGGCTTGCCGGCGACCAGCAGCGCGGCCGTCTGGATGATGTCCTCGTCCAGACGCGTGCCGCACAGCGGGACCAGGATCGAACCGTACTCGCGCTCTGGCAAGTGTTCGGCTCGCAACGCCTCCGCGGAGACGGTCACGCGCCGCAGTAGTGAGGTTTCATCGGCGCGCCGGTAGATGACGTACAGCAGGATCCCGGCGGCCATCCAGCCGAGGCCGACGTAGCGGGCGGTGTGATGGACGACGATCGTCGCGATCCAGCCCAGCGAGCACACGATCGTGCCGATCACCGCCAGTAGCGGCAGCTCGCCTCCGCGTACGCGCACCGACAACGGTGTGCGGTATAGGCGCTTGCGGTCGGGCTCGCTGTAGCGCATCTTGACGACTGAGGCGTGGGCGATCGTGAACGCCAACATCGCCCCAAACGCGTAGGTACCGACGAGGAAGGTGAGGCTCTCGGGAACCACCAGGCCGGCGGCGATCACGCCGGCGAGCAGGATCAGCACGTAAGGAGTCGAGCGCTGGGCGTGCAGGCGCCCCAGCCCGCTCGGGATCTGGCGGTTGACCGACAGCGAATAGGCCAGCCGTGAGAGGCCGAGCATCGCCGAGTCGGCTGCTGCTATCAGCGTGAGCCCGGCGATCGCGCCGATCGAGTAGGTCAGCGCCTGCGAGAGCCAGTGCGGGTGCATCTGGGTGAACAGGTCGAGTACCGGTGCCGCCGAGAAATGGTGCCCCGGCACGCCTCCTGGCGCCAATGGAAACGCCGAGACCGCCACGATCGCGACGCCCACGTAGGCGACCACGACGGTCACGGTGCCACTTGCTATCAGCCGTCGCAGGGCACCCCTGCCGGCTTTCACCTCGCCCGCCAGACCCGAGGCCGACTCCACGCATGTGAAGGCGATCGTCGTGATCGTCAGGCCAAAGACCAGGCCCGCCCATGTCGGGGCGCTGCCGAGGTGGATCTGGTTGACCAGCCGGTGCGGTTCGAAGAACTCCACGAGCCCGATCACGATCACGATCAGCTCGAGCAACAGCGCTCCGAGCACGATCACGCCGATGCGATATTCGCGACGCCAGTGAAAGCCGCGTACGTTGGTGAACACAACGAACGCGATGATTGCCAGCGCCAGCAGCAGCGACTCGGTGTAGTGGCCGAGCGGTGCCCAGAAGACGCGCAGGTACTGGGTCGCGGCGAACGCGGTGACGGCGATCAGGATGACGTAGTCGAGCAGCATCGCCCAGCCGGCGATGAAGCTGACCAGCTCGTTGAAGGCGTAGCGCGCGAAGACGGTCGAGCCACCCGGCTCCTGGTGTAGCGAGGCGCCCTCCACGTAGGTCATTGCTGTCAGCCCAAACATGATCGCGGCAATCAGGAACACGGCCGGTGTCAAGCCGGCCGCGTGGTCGGTCACGACCCCGAGCGAGAAGAACACCGCGCTTGCCAGCGAGGTGTAGACGATCGCGAACAGGATCGGCGAGCCGAGGCCATGACGCAGCGTTGTGCGTGCGCCCGCGCCTAGCTCGACGGCACGCATGTGCGCGGCTCGGCGCTGTCCCTCAGGCGTGCTCATGCTCCGCGACCTCGTCTGACGTCGACGTAAATGCGGCCCGTGCCGGCGATGACGAACAGAAGGCCCAGCAGCACGCGAATGCTAAGAGCGCCTTCGCTAACGAGCGCCTCGACTATGAGCGCGATGCCGATTGCGACCATCGCCAGTGACAGCACGGTGGTGCCGGCGCGATGTAGCTGCCTGCCCGTCATCTCATCTCTCTCGTGAGCTTAGGACCTTGCGACATGAATGGCTGTCGCGGGGCTGAGCGCCAACTCACTCGTGACCCCGCGACAGCACTTATAACTCTCAGGTTATAAGCGGGATGATCAGGATGGCGACGATGTTGGCCACCTTGATCATCGGGTTGATCGCCGGTCCGGCCGTATCCTTGAACGGGTCGCCGACCGTGTCGCCCGTGATCGAGGCGGCGTGGGCCTCAGAGCCCTTGCCACCGAAGGCGCCGTCCTCGATTAGCTTCTTTGCGTTGTCCCAGGCGCCACCGCCCGCGGTCATCATGACGGCGAAGAAGAAGCCGACGACGATCACGCCGATCAGCAGGCCGCCGAGCGCCTTCTGGTCGATCAGTCCTACGATCACCGGCAGTCCGATCGGCAGCATCGCCGGCAGGATCATCTCGCGTTGAGCGGTGCGCGTGACGATGTCCACGCAGGTGGCGTAATCCGGCTCTTCTGTGCCCTCCATGATCCCCGGGTGCTCACGGAACTGGCGGCGAACCTCCTCGACTACAGCGCCGCCGGCGCGACCTACCGCCTCCATCGAGAGCGAGGCGAACAGGCACACCATCATGCCACCGAGCAGCAAGCCGATCAGCACGGGCGGTTCGTTGATGCCGAAGGTGATGAAGCTGCCTTTCGACTTTTCAGCCAGCTCCTGCTGGAAGCCGGCAAACAGAACGATCGCGGCGAGCACCGCTGAACCGATCGCATAGCCCTTGGTGACCGCCTTCGTGGTGTTACCGACAGCGTCAAGCGGATCGGTCACGTTACGCACGTCCTCCGGCAGCTCAGCCATCTCGGCGATGCCGCCGGCGTTGTCGGTGATCGGGCCGAACGCGTCGAGCGCCACGATCAGGCCGGTGAGCGACAAGCTGACCCATGACCGCCACGCCGATGCCGTAGATGCCCGTGGTGCCGCCGCCGGCGAGCTTCCAGGCGCCGAGGATGCCGAGCACGAGCACGATCGCCGGCAGGGCGGTCGCCTGTAGGCCCGAGCCGAAGCCTTGAATGATGTTCGTCGCGTGACCGGTGACCGATGCCTTGGCCGTCTTCTTGACGGGCGAGAAGCGCGTCGAGGTGTAGTAGTCGGTGATCACGAACAAGAACGCAGTGACGGCGATACCGATCAGCGCGCACAGGTAGAACTTGCCCCACGAGGGCGGGTTGACGACGTTGCCGACATGGCTGAAGCTCAGGTCGCGCATCAGCCAGTACGTGACGGGCGCGAACGCCGCGGCGGCGATGATCCCCGAGAGGATCAAGCCCTGGTAGAGGGCGCGCTCTACGTTGCCTGACTTCGAGCGCACGGCGAACGTGCCGATGATCGAGGCGATGATCGCCACGCCGCCGAGGATCAGCGGGAACATGACGACGCGCGTTGACTCGTGGAAGGTGAGCACGCCGAGCAGCATCACCGCGACCGCGGTCACAGCGTAGGTCTCGAACAGGTCGGCGGCCATGCCGGCACAGTCGCCGACGTTGTCGCCCACGTTGTCGGCGATTACCGCCGGATTGCGCGGGTCGTCCTCAGGGATCCCGGCCTCGATCTTGCCGACGATGTCGGCGCCGACATCGGCAGCCTTCGTGAAGATGCCGCCACCGAGCCTGGCGAAGACGGAGATCAGCGAGCCGCCGAAGCCCAGCCCGATCAGCGCGTCCACGGCGGTCTTCTGGCTGTCGTTGAAGACGGCGGTGAGCAGGCCGTAGTAGCCGGCTAGACCCATCAGCGCGAGACCCGCTACGAGCATGCCCGTTATCGCACCGCCCTGGAAAGCAACGCGAAGTGCCGGTGAAACCCCGCCGCGCGCGGCCTCCGCCACGCGCGAGTTGGCGCGTACAGACACGTTCATGCCGATGTAGCCGGCCGAGCCGGAGAGGATCCCGCCGATCGCAAAGCCGCATGCCACGGCGATGTTCTGGATGAAGATCAGCGCCACGAATATGACGACGCCCACGAGCGCGATCGTCGTGTACTGGCGATTCAGATAGGCGCGGGCGCCTTCTTGGACAGCCCGCGAGATGCTTTGCATCCGCTCGTTGCCCGGCGAGAGCGCGAGCAGAGCGCGGGTGGTCACGAGGCCGTACGCCACAGCACAGGCGGCGCACACAAGGGCAACGACGACCCCATGGTTCGTCAGAAAGCTACTCAACAGAAATCCTCCGCGGTCTGGTTAGGTGCCGCGCGAGGAGATTCGCGCGCACGTTGATCGCACGGGCCACTCCCTAGGAGCGCACGACCCGGCGTAAAGGCGGGCGCAGTCTATCGTGCGCAGCGGCTGGAAGGCGTGCGACGTGGCCTCAACGGCCGGGCACCCACAGCCTGCCACTCGCTTGGGCCGGCCCTGGGCCAGATTGCTGATCGTCCTCTGCGGATTTCTCCGGCTCTGGCAACCTTGGCCTGCGACGCTGAAGAGGCTGGCGTCGTGCTCGCGGAATTCTGCGCCTCGCGTGCGTAGGCCACCTGCAATTGGGCGATTGCGTCTCGCAGGGGACCCAACTCGGCGGGCATGCGCCGCTCGAGGATCGGCATCAGCGCACTGGCGCCATCGATCGCGTCGCGCACCTGCTCGAGGTCACGCTCGCTTTCTGGTTGGTCGTTCGAAGCGGCCGACGGAGCCAGGCCGTAAGCCGGCGACCAGCGATGTTGATCAGAGAGACCGCCGTCTGAATGATCATCTCGGCGCTTGAGATGCGATTCAGCTCGGCTTCGTAGGCCGCACGCATCTCGTCCTCGCTCGGCTGCCGGGCTGTTGCTCGCTGCTCACACCGTCACCTCCTGGGAATAGGTCTGTCTTGTCTCTCCTACCGAGGCCACGAATACCTCCTCGCGGCTTGCTCCCGCCTCGATCATCGCTCTCTGTCGCTGTGCTCCGTTGCGCTCGGGGAACGCCAACTCGATGGCCAGTTCGGCGCGCACCGGCTCGGTCCACGTGGCCAAGCGCTCGACGATCTCTGTTGCCGGGTACTCCTCGGCGCGCTCGAGATCGACCATCTTGCCGTCCAAGCCATAGCGGATGGCGCGCCACATGTTCTCCTCGATCAGGCGCGGCGCCGGGTCGGCGAACGGCACGCCCTCGTCGAGGTCACGAGCCGCCTGGGCCACACACGCCACCATCAACGCCGCCAGCGACTCGGACTCTGCCGCGGTGCTCTGCGCGTCGCAGATTCGCACCTCCACCGTTCCGAACTCGAAGTGCGGGCGTACCGACCACCACACCTGCGTGAACTCGACGATCGAGCTTGTCCGCAGCAAGAACTCGATGTACCGACGATACGCCCGCCAACCGCCGAACGCATCGGGTATGCCACAGCGTGGGAAATTGCGCGTGAAGCTTTGCGTCCGCGCCGAGTGCAAGCCCGAGTCGCGGCCGTCGAGGTAGGGCGAGTTGGCTGAGACGGCCAGCAGCAGCGGCAGCACCGGTCGCAGCCGGTCGCATATCCGCACGGCGCGGTCGATGTCGTTGATGCCGACATGCACATGCAGGCTGAAGGTGTTGTTGCGCCAGGCTACGTACTTCAGGCCCTGCTCGACGCGCCGATAGTGCTCGGTGTCGATGATCGGCTGCTCGCGATAGTCGGCCCACGGATGAGTTCCCGTCGCTCCCAGTGCGGCACTCTCTTCACCGACCAAGGCGAACAGCCGTCGGCGGCGCTCGCGCTGACGGCTGAGTGCGTCGGTGAGGTTCTCGCCGCGGCCGGAGACGATCTCGATCTCAGAGGAGATCAGCTCGCCCGTGATCGCGTCCGCCAACAGCTGGTCGCGCTCGCCGGCGCGGGCACGCAGCTGCTCGAAGCGCGGTACCAGATCCAGCGTGGCCGGCTCGAGAATCGCGAACTCCTCCTCGATGCCGACCGTGAGGTTGGTCGATTGCGCGAACGTGTCAACTGCTTTGTCGAGGTCTTTACTGGTCATTCAGGTGGGGCCAATGGAGCTTGCCGATATGGGAGGGGAAAAATTAGTGTGAGGTGCAGACGCGGCGCAGGCAAGGTCAGGCAGGCCTGGCACTTACGACCCTGGGAATCAGGTCAAGTAGAAGTAGAGCGCGTAGAGCAGGTCGACCGCTGGACTGGAAGTGTGGACGGTCACCTCGGGCGGAACCGCCAAGAGCGACTCGGAGTAGTTGAAAATGATCTTCACGCCGGCATCGACCAGCTCGTCCGCCAAGCCTTGAGCGGCGCGCGTGGGGACGGCGAGCACACCCACCACGATTTCCTCGTCTTCCACGACCTGGTGCAGCTCACTGGTGTGGCGAACCGTTTGGCTGCCCACCTTGCTGCCGACCTTCGTCTCGTCCACGTCGAAGATCGCCACCACCCTGAAGCCGTGATCGGCGAAGATGTCCGAGGAGGCGATCGCCTTGCCGAGATGACCGGCGCCGAGCAGCGCGATGTTGTGCTGTCCTGCCGTGCGCAGGATCTTGCGAATTTGCGAGACGAGCGACTCGACGTTGTAGCCGACTCCCCGCTTGCCAAACTTTCCGAATCCCGACAGGTCGCGGCGGATCTGGGTCGAGTTAACGTGCGTGTAGTCGGAGAGCTCTTGCGAGGAGATCGTCTCCTTGCCCATCTTCTTTGCCTGGGTCAGGACCTGCAGATAGCGCGACAGCCGTGCGGCGACGCCGAGGGAGAGCCGCTCGCCGGCGAGCGTATCGCCGTCGTGGATCGTGCTCACTGGAGTGCTCAACTCGTTGTAAGCCATCGTTCTCTGACTCTAGAGGATGGTCTGCAGACGCTGCCGCAGTGTGTCCTCGTCGACAAAATATTCGAACAGCTCCTCATCGCCCAGCGTAACTACCGGAATGCGCTCGAAATACGCTCGGTGCAGGGCCTCATCGGTGGTTATGTCAACCTCCGACAGCTCGAATCCCAGCTCTAAACGCAGCATTCGCAGGACATCTTGCGCCTCCACACAGAGGTGGCAGTCCGGCTTGGAGTAGAGCGTGACGACCTTCATCAAAACTCCGATGGCCCCCGCGCGCGCAGGGGGCATGGCGCTTTTTTCAGCACACACGACTCGCTATGACCCAATAGTCCCGACCCCGTGAGCCTCGACCCCGCGTGCTTCCCCGATCCGTTTCCGCTCACCACGGGCGCTCTCCCGTCGCGTAGGCGTCCAGGCCCAGATACTCGGGGTATGCCAGCGCCGGCGCGAATCGTGCGGCGCTGGCGATCATCGCGGCGTTGTCGGTGCACAAGACAGCTGGCGGCACGTGCACTCCTACCCCCAGCTCTCGCAAGCGTCGGCGCAGCTCGCCGTTGGCCGCGACGCCGCCGCCGACGGCCAGCCGATCCAAGCCCGTCAGCTCTAGCGCTTCCTCAGTGCGCACGATCAGGTGCTCGACGATCGCGGCCTGGTAGGAGGCCGCCAGGTCGGCCTCGAGCTCGCGACGCTGAGCGTCGTCCAGCTCGCGCAGCTTGTACAGCAGCGACGTCTTCAGGCCCGCGAAGGAGAAGTCGAGGCTGCGACCGAAGGCGCGCGTGGCGCCGCGTCCCCCCCGTGAGCGCGAGCCGGAGGCCGGAAACTCGAACGCGTCCGGATCACCATCGGCCGCCAGGCGCTGCAGCGCAGGGCCTCCCGGAAAGCCTAGGCCCAGCATTCTTGCGCCCTTGTCGAACGCCTCTCCTGCGGCGTCATCGAGCGTGCGGCCGAGCGTCTGGAAACCTTCATGCTCCTGTACGTGGGCCAGCAGCGTGTGGCCACCGCTCGCGATCAGGCAGAGGAAGGGCGGCTCGAACACCTCCTCCCCAGCCTCGGACACGAGGAAATTGGCCGACACGTGGCCTTGCAGATGGTCGATCGCGGCGAACGGCAGGCGACGGGCCGCTGCCAGCGCCTTGGCACTGGAGAAACCGACGAGCAGTGCTCCGATCAGGCCTGGGCCCTGCGTCGCGGCTACCAGCTCCACCTCCTCCAGCGTTGTGCCTGCCCCTGCCAGAGCGCGCTCGACGATGAGGTCGATCAGCTCCAGGTGGTGGCGCGAGGCGATCTCCGGCACTACGCCGCCGAAACGCTCGTGGGCTTGCTGGGAGGAGATCACGTTCGAGCGGATCGTCCCGTCGTCGGCGATGATGGCCGCACAGGTGTCGTCACAGCTGGTCTCGATCGCGAGGATCGTCACCGCCCACACCCGCCTGGAGTGGCGCAGCTCGCGCGTACAACACTCGCGCCAGCGACGTTCGTATCGGCGACGTTGGTGCGCGCATCGATGACGGCCCTCCTTGCCACCCGCGTCATACCGGCCCCGGGTTCGGCACGTCGTCGAACGAACCCGCCAGCGTCGCCGGCGTACGCCACATCACCAAGGCGTCCTCGCCGTTGTCCTGGTAGTAGCGCCGGCGTAGGCCCGCGGCGCGGAAGCCTTCGCGTTCGTAGAGATGAATCGCCACGTCGTTGGAGCGGCGAACCTCCAGCGTGAAGCGGGCGCTGTCATCATGCACCCGCTCGTACAACTCACCGAGCAGGGCTGAGGCGACGCCCTTGTGTTGGTGCTCGACGTCGATCGCGACGTTCATGACATGCCACACCGTGTCGTAGCGCGAGCAAATTAGATAGCCCACGAGCCGCTCCTCGTGCAGCGCGGCCAGACAGATCCCCGAGGACTTGGACAGCTCGAGCACGAACATCGCCAGCGACCACGGCGTCGGGAAAGCGCGACGCTCGATCGCGATGACGCGCGGCAGGTCGGCGTAGGTGAGACCGCGTATATCCACCGAGAACGAGCCCTCGGTCGTGAGGCCGGCCAGCGAGGCGCACATCAGGCCTGTACCCCCTCGAGCGTGATCTCCGCGTCCGGGCGGCGGCGGTAGTCGGGCAGGACCGGCTCCCCATTCGCGGATGCCTGCTCGCCCAACTCGCAGATCGCGTGTGCCCGGATCCGGTGATGCTCGCTGCGATCCTCGGCGACGCGCACGCCTGTTCGCTCGAAAGCTTCGCGGTAGAGGACGGCACCGTCCCCCAGCGCTAGCCACTCGGCTTGGGCGTCTATCGCTGCGCTCTCCAGCAGCTCAGCCACCCCATCCGGGGAGACGGCCTGTGGCGCGATCAACTCTTGGCCGTCGTCATAGGCCGCGAGGAAGACCTCGCCGCGGCGCGCGTCAATCGCAGCCAAGATTCGCTGCGCCTCTGAGTCCGCTCCCCTGGCAAGCGCGCGCAAGCTCGATACGCCGACCAGCTCCACACCGAGCGACTGCGCCAAACCTCGCGCGGTGGCGATCCCGATGCGCAGGCCCGTAAACGTTCCGGGGCCGACGCCGACCGCGATCCGCTCCAGCTCGGGCCAGTCGATATGCGCCTCGACAAGCAGGTCGTTCGCGAGCGGTAGCAGCCGCGTGGCGTGACCCGGGCGCTGCCGTGTATCCGGATCGTCGCGCTCCTCCAACGTACGACCGTCCGCCAGCCTCAAGCCGACGACCGTCGCCGGTGTGGCGGTATCGAGTCCGAGCACGATCACCGCGCAACCTCCAGCTCTTGCACCTCGATGCGCCTGCGATCGGCGCCCTCGTGTGTCAGCGTCACCAGCAGACACGCGTCGCGCAGCTCTGGGGCCGCCTCCTCAGGCCACTCCACGAACGCGATCGAGTCGGGGGTGAGGTAGTCGTCGAGCAGCTCCGGCTCCTCCTGCCCAAGAGCCGCCAGGCGGTACAGGTCCAGATGCGAGACGGTCACATCCGCGCCCTGGTAGCGGTGGCCGATCGAGAAGGTAGGGCTTGTGACCGCATCACCAACCCCCAGTGCCCGGGCCGCTCCGCGCACGAGCGTGGTCTTGCCCGCCCCCAGCTCACCGCGCACGAGCACGATGTCGCCCGGCTTCAGGGCAGCAGCAAGCTCGGCGCCCAGCGCCTCGGTTTGGGCTGAATCCGAGGTCTCGACGATACGTGTCGCCACGAGAGAAGCCTAGTCCAACCCACGTTGGCACCCGCGAGCGCCGGCAAAAAAACGGCCGGCTCGCGGGAGAGGAGAATCGCGAGCCGGCCGTTGTGCTTGGGAGGATGGATGTACTCGGTATCGGCAGACCGTCCCGCCTGCTTAAACGGCCGCACGAGCCCTTTCCCCCCATATACGAATACAGCGCCGATTTGGATGTCCTGCGCCGCGAAAAGCCACCCAATTTGGGAGCTTCGGTCCCGCTCAGAGGAAGGTCCCTCAGAGGAATGCTCAGAAGAGACCGAGTTGATCCACAGTTCCGGGCGGCTCATCGACCCCAGCCGGTGCCCCATCCGCCGAGCTGCCGCGGGCTGACGCCTCACCTCGCGATTTCGCGTCCCCCAAGCCCGGATCCGTGGACTTGGCAGTCCCGGTCTCGGCGGTCTCCGATTGCTCGCGCGCGATTGCCGCCTGCGCGAACGCATCAGCTTCTCCCTCGATCGGCTGGGGCGGCTCAGCTTGCGCCAGCAGCTCCGGCAGGCGCGCGAAGTCCTCGCGCAGCGTCTCGAGCATGCGTGGGGTGTACAGGGCAGCGGCGGGGTGGAAGATCGGATAGAGCCGCACGGTGCGCCTGCCCAGAGTGAGCTCCTGCGGCTTGCCGTGCAGGCGTGTGATCCCTGTCGGGTCATCCCTGAGCAGCTTCGTTGAGAAGTTACCCAGTGAGCAGATCACGCGCGGCTGGATCAGCTCGACCTGCCGATAGAGGTACTCGCGACAGTTCTCGATCTCCAGTGGTAGCGGATCGCGGTTGCCGGGAGGGCGGCACTTAAGTACGTTGGCGATAAAGACGTCCTTGCGCTCCAGACCAATCTCTTTGAGCAGCGTCTCCAGTAGCTTGCCGGCACGACCGACGAACGGCAGTCCTTGCTCGTCCTCGCTGGCTCCCGGGGCCTCGCCCACGAACATCAGATCGGCGTTTGCATTGCCGGCGCCGAAAACGACGCTCTTGCGCGTAACGGCCAGCTCCTGACAACGCGTGCACACGCTTGCCTGAGCGAAAACCTGCTTGAGGACCTCGCGCCGCTGATCGATCTCCACCGAAGACACTGCTGCGGATGGTAGTCACCGGCGCTCTCGCGCGGTATGCTTGAACCAGTCGCGACCGGTATCCCCCTGGGAACTGGACCGAGCAAGATGAGCTTTTCGATCTCCACATCGATCAGATCCCTGCTGCGGGACGCAAGTCCATGAGGGTTTTGCACACCGTGGAGCAGGTGCGGGCGGCCCTTGAGTCGGCCCGGCTAAGCGGGCCGCACGGTCGGTCTAGTGCCGACGATGGGTGCCCTACACGAGGGACACATCTCGTTGATCGAACGCGCACGCGCCGACTGTGACGTCGTTGTCGTGTCGCTGTTCGTGAACCCCTCGCAGTTCAACGAGAGCGCCGACCTCGACCGCTATCCCCGCCGGGAGCAGCGCGACCGCGAGCTGGCCGCGACGGCTGGAACGGATCTGCTGTTTGCTCCAGCCGCCGAGGAGGTCTACCCGACGGGCTTCTCAACCTCTGTCGAAGTGCATGGCCTAACCGATCGCCTGGAGGGGGCCGTGCGCGGAGCAGGCCACTTCCGCGGCGTCACGACCGTCGTTACGAAGCTTTTGAACATCGTCTCGCCCGATGTCGCCTACTTCGGCCAGAAGGATGCTCAGCAGGCGATCGTGATCCGGCGTCTGGTTGAGGACTTGAACATCAATGTGCGTGTCGAGGCTTGTCCCACTGTGCGTGAGGCCGACGGGCTGGCAATGTCCAGCCGCAATGCGCACTTGAACACCGAGGAACGAGTTCAGGCGCTGGCCATGCCGCGCGCGCTTGCAGCCGCCGCTGCGGCCGTCGCAGACGGCGAGCGCTCAGCCGATGCACTGACGACAGCGGCGCGCGAGGCGATGAGCAAGTTCGACGTCGAGCCCGAGTACATCGAGCTCGTGCAACCGGACACGCTCGATCAGGTCGAGCGTCTAGAACAGCCGGCGCTGCTCGCTATCGCGGCCCAGATCGGCTCGACCCGCTTGATCGACAACATGACCTTGGATCCTTCGATACCCATCAAGCCACAACCAAGAGAGGCCGCCATCGCATGCAGCGCGTGATGCTCAAGTCAAAGATCCACCGGGCCACTGTGACCGACTGCGACCTCCATTACGTCGGCTCGATCACGATCGACCCCGACCTGCTCGAGGCCGCCGACATCCTCGAGCACGAGCAGGTTCACGTTGTCGACGTCGACAACGGCGCCCGTTTCGAAACGTACACGATCGCCGGGCGGCGCGGCTCGGGCGACATCAAGGTCAACGGTGCTGCCGCGCGCCTCGTGCACCGCGGCGACACGATCATCGTCATCTCCTACGGTCAGTACGACCGTGCAGAGATGGAGCACTACGAGCCTCGCGTCGTGCACGTCGAGGCGCAAACTAATCGCATCATCACCGTCGACGACGCGGTGGCGACCCTGCTGAGCTCCCCGACTGCCTCTTTCGAGGCCGGCGCCAGGGGCTGAAGGCAGGGCGTCAACCAAGCGTCAGATAGGAGCGCTCATTATGTCTATCGATCCCGCCATCAACATGCCCTCGGACCCCGAACGCCTGCCGATGACGATCCCGAGTCTGATGGAGCACAAGCGCCGGGACGAGCCGCTCGTGATGGTCACGTGCTACGACTACCCCAGCGCCCGGATCGTCGAGGAGGCTAGCGTAGACCTCGTGCTGGTCGGCGATACAGCGGCGATGACCGTGCTCGGCTACAACTCCACCGTCTCTGTGACCGTCGATGAACTGCTGGTGCTCGTCAAGGCGGTCCGGCGCGGGTTGCACACACCACTGCTCGTCGGCGACCTGCCGTTCGGGTCCTACGAGGTGTCCGACGAACAGGCGGTGACGACCGCGCAGCGTTTTGTCAAGGAGGCACGTTGCGACGCCGTGAAGCTGGAGGGCGGCGGCGTGATGGCACAACGTGCACACGCAATCGCGTCGACTGGCATCCCGGTCGTGGGACACGTTGGCTTGACTCCACAGACGGCGACAGCGGTCGGGGGCTTTAAGGCGCAAGGGCGCACATCAGACCGCGCGCTCCAGGTTGTCCAGGACGCGCTGGCGTTGCAAGATGCGGGCTGTTGCTGCATCGTGTTCGAGGCGATCCCGGCTGCCGTTGCGGAGGTGGCGATGGCGCGGATCGAGATCCCGGTGATCGGCATCGGCGCGGGAAGCGCCACCGACGGTCAAGTGCTCGTGTGGCACGACCTGCTCGGTCTTCACGAGTGGGGTGGCCCGCGCTTCGTCAAGCGTTATGCGGAGCTACGCCCGCAGATTCTCGACGCCTTCAGCGTTACTCGGCAGAGGTGCGCGCCGGCGAGTTCCCGAGTAGCGAGTACACCTACTCGATCGACCCCAACGAGCTGGCCGACCTGCACGCGCTACTAGGTTGAGGGATCGCCGATCGCCGCGAGCAGGCGGGCTGTTCGGGCCGATGACACCACCTGGTGTATAGTGATGTCGTGCCACGTACTCAGGTCTACATAGGCGAGGAAGAACTTGAGGCGCTCGACAATGCGGCGCGAACCGTCGGCGCTTCGCGCTCGGAGCTGATCCGCCGAGCCGTGAGGGAGTCCTATGGGCTGAAGACCAAGGCCGACCGCATCCGAGCGCTGCGGGCGAGCGCCGGCTCCTGGAGAGGACGGAACTTCACCGGCGCGGAGTACGTCGATGCGATACGCGGTGATCTGAACGACCGCCTCGCCCGTTTCGGCCTGCGGTGAAGCTGATCGACACGACCATCGCGGTCGACCACCTCCGCGGCATAGAACCCGCGGTCGCGCTCATGGCCGGCTTGGTCGAAGATGGCGAGACGCTCGCTGCAAGCGAGCTCGTCCGCTTCGAGTTGCTCGCCGGCGTCCGGCCGCACGAGACCGGCGCGCTCGAGCAATTCTTCTCCTCGCTCGTCTGGCTCAGCGTTGACGAGGACATCACGCGCACGGCTGGCTCTCTGGCCCGCAAGCACCGCAAGGCGCACAGCGGAATCGATGACGCCGACTACCTGATCGCCGCGACGGTCATCGTATGCGACGCCGACCTGCTCACGACAAATGTGCGCCACTTTCCGATGTTCCCGGAGTTGGCGCCTCCGTATTGACGCCCCCAGAGGGACGACCGACCTTGCGCAGCAAGCGCGCGGGCGCCCCGGCTACGATCGAGAACGGCTCGACGTCTTTGCTGACGACGCTGTTGGCGCCGACCACGCAGCGCTCGCCGATCGTTACGCCGCTCGTCACCGCGACGTTGGCACCGAACCAGCAGTTATCGCCGATCCTGGTCGGTCCCTTGCTCTCGAAGCCCTGCCAGGTGATCGGCTTGTCGGGGTCGTCGTAGCGGTGACTGGCATCCGTGACAAAGCAGCCGTTGGCGAGCATGCAGTGATCGCCTATCTCCACCAATTGCTCGGCGGCGATCATCACGCCCATGTTCAGGAACGTGCCGCTGCCGATGTGCACACACGCGCTGCCGGGCATCGTGATCCATACGCCAGGCTCCAGCAGCGTGTGCGCGCCGATCTCCAAGCGTCCCTCGCGCAGCGCCTCTAGAACATTGCCGTGCAGCGGCCAGCGCGCGAAGGCTTCGCGGCGCATGAATTCGCGATGGATCGCTAGGCGATTCCAGGGCAATGAGTTGCGCTCGTACCAGCGCCACCTGACAGCCCATAGCCAGGCCTTGCGGCCCAGATCGCTCATGCGCGCGCCGCCGACTTCGCCTTCCGCTTCGCGGCGGATGCACCATTGGATGACGCGTCGTTTGCGCTCGCCTCCTTAGCCTTGACCGCGCGTGCACGCGGCTTGGCCTTGGGCTTTGCCACGAGCAAGTCGCGCAGGAACTCGCCCGTGTGCGACCCGCGCTCGGCCGCGACCTCCTCTGGGGTACCGGCAGCGATCACCATGCCGCCCTCCTCTCCGCCCTCCGGGCCCATGTCGATCAGGCGGTCGGCGCACTTGATGACGTCGAGGTTGTGCTCGATCACCACCACGCTGTTGCCGGCATCCACGAGTCGCTGCAACACCTCCAGCAGACGCTGCACGTCGGCGAAGTGCAGCCCAGTTGTGGGCTCGTCGAGGATATACAGCGTGCGGCCTGTGGCGATCTTCGAGAGCTCTGTAGCCAGCTTCACACGCTGTGCCTCGCCGCCGGATAGCGTCGTCGCTGGCTGGCCGAGTCGGATATAGCCGAGGCCGACCGCGTCGAGCGTCTCCAGGCGGCGGCGGATCTTGGGGATGTGCTCGAAGAAGTGCAGCGCCTCCTCGACCGGCATCCCCAAAACCTCGGCGATGCTCTTGCCCTTGAACTTGACCTCCAGCGTCTCGCGGTTGTAGCGGCGGCCGTCACACTGCTCGCAGGGTACGTACACGTCTGGCAGGAAGTGCATCTCGATCTTGATCTGGCCGTCACCTCTGCACACCTCGCAGCGCCCACCCTTGACATTGAAGGAGAAGCGCCCAGGCTTGTATCCGCGCGCACGCGCCTCCTGCGTCTTTGAGAAGAGGTCGCGAATCACGTCGAACAGGCCCGTGTACGTGGCCGGGTTCGAGCGCGGCGTGCGCCCGATCGGCGACTGGTCAACGGCGATGATCTTGTCGAGCTGGTCGAGGCCATGGATCGCACGGTGGGCGCCCGGGCGCTGTCTGGCCCGGTGCAGACGGTTGGCCACGGCCTTGTAGAGCACTTCGTTGACGAGCGTCGACTTGCCCGAGCCAGACACGCCGGTGACGCAGGTGAGCGTGCCGAGCGGTATGTGCACATCGACGTCGCGCAGGTTGTGCTGGCTTGCGCCGAGAATCTCGACATAGCCGATCGGAATGCGTCGTTTCTCCGGTAGCTCGATCGTGCGCGTACCCGCCAGGAACTGGCCGGTCAACGACGGCTTGACCTTCTGCACCTGCGCGGCGGTCCCCTGCGCGACGATCCAGCCGCCGTGCTCGCCGGCGCCCGGCCCCAAGTCAACGAGATGGTCGGCACAGCGCATCGTCTGCTCGTCGTGCTCGACCACGATCACCGTGTTGCCAAGGTCGCGCAGGCGCTGAAGCGTCGCGATCAGCTTGGCGTTGTCGCGCTGGTGCAGCCCGATCGAGGGCTCGTCGAGGATGTAGAGCACACCTACCAGAGACGAGCCGATCTGCGTGGCCAGGCGGATCCGCTGCGCCTCGCCGCCCGACAGCGTCGAGGCGGCGCGATCCATCGACAGGTAGCCGATGCCCACGTTCTCAAGGAACTGGAGGCGCTCTGAGATCTCGCGCAGGATCAGGCGAGCTACGTGCTTGTCGGTCTCCGACAGCTCAACCTCCTCGAGCCAGGCCGATGCCCGCCGCGCCGAGAGCGCGCAGAAGTCCTCGATACGTGTGCCGGCTACAAGCACCGCGCGCGACTCGGGCCGCAAGCGCGCGCCACCGCACTCCGGGCAGGCGCGCAAGGACATGAACTCCTCGATCTTCTCGCGCGTCCACTCCGAATCGGTCTCGCGATAGCGCCTCTGCAGAT
Organism: uncultured Solirubrobacterales bacterium; assembly: GCA_963723175.1. Lineage (GTDB taxonomy): Bacteria > Actinomycetota > Thermoleophilia > Solirubrobacterales > Solirubrobacteraceae > Palsa-744. The sequence goes on from CAVRPO010000011.1 coordinate 24,774, forward strand.
TCGCGACGACCCCCTCGAAGCGCGTACCATAGGAGCGAGTGCGTCCGAAGCGGTTGCGGTAGGTGATTTGGAGAGGATCCCCGTTCGTGCCGTGTAGGAACAGGTCGCGATGCTCCTTTGAAAGCTCTTCCCAAGGCGTCCCCAAATCGACCTTGTAGCGCTTCGCGATTGCCTCGGTCACCTGCTCGTAATAGTTGGAGGCGCTGTTCGCCCACGGCGCGATCGCGCCTTCCCCGACCGACAGGGTCGGATCTGGCACGACCAGATCGGGGTCGATCACCATTTGCGAGCCGAGCCCTGTGCAGCGCTCGCAGGCGCCATGCGGGGAGTTGAAAGAGAAGATGCGCGGCTCCAACTCAACCAGCGACGGTCCGTGCTCGGGGCAGGCGAACTTCTCGGAGAAGGTGAACAGCGTTCCGGACGTGGGCTTTGCGCCCGGGATGATCTGGGCATTCGCCGCTTTTACACCAAGGGCGCCGGATGAATGGGACTGGCCGTCTCCCGGTGCGGGCACGCCATCCCCTTCCCCATCCCCACCAGCACGGGTGCCCGCGACGATCTCGATCTCGACGAGGCCGTCCGCGAGCCCGACCGCAGTCTCGATCGAATCCGCCAGGCGCTTGCGGATGTCGTGGCGCATCGCGAGGCGATCAACGACGACAGAGACGTCGTGCTTGTAGCGCTTGTCCAAGACGATCGACTCCTCGAGCATGCGGATGCGCCCGTCGATCTTCACGCGCGCGAAGCCGTCCGCGCGCAACTCCTCCAGGAGCTTGCCGTACTCGCCCTTGCGTCCTCTGACCACCGGGGCGAGCACCATAAAACGCGTGCCCTCGGCCAAGCCCATCGCCTGGTCGATGATCTGCTCGGCCGACTGGCCGACGATCGGTCGTCCGCAGATCGGACAGTGCGGCTTGCCCACGCGCGCCCACAGCAGACGCAGGTAGTCGTAGATCTCAGTCACTGTCCCGACCGTCGAGCGGGGGTTGCGCGAAGTCGTCTTCTGGTCTATGGAGATAGCCGGGGACAGCCCCTCGATCGAGTCCACGTCCGGCTTGTCCATCTGGCCGAGGAACTGACGCGCGTAGGCCGACAGCGACTCCACGTAGCGCCGCTGTCCCTCGGCGTAGATCGTGTCGAAGGCAAGACTCGACTTGCCCGAGCCAGACAGTCCGGTGATCACGACGAGGGCATCCCGCGGCAGCTCCAGGGAGATGTCCTTCAGGTTGTGCTCCCGCGCTCCGCTGACGACGATCTTGTTGCTTTGGGCCATTGGCCTGTCATTGTATTGGGGCGAACAGATGTTCGGTCGAGCGGTCCCCAGACGGTCGTCTTGGCGGTCCCCATTTGGTCATGAGTGCGCCTAGAGTCGGCTTTCCCTAACACGATGACTGATGTCTGAGGAGCCCGATCCGCCGGGCTCCTCAGTCGTGAGGTTGCCGATAGCCTTCCGACCTCTAGAACGCACTAGGAGATGGGAGGCGTCACATGACCACATGCAAGATCAACACGGGCACCCTGCGACGACACAGGCGATGAGCGATGTAGACCCTCTTTCATACCTAACTCCCGAGGCGCGGGCTCGGGTCGAGATCGACCGGATGCTCTACCTCGCTGGTTGGGTCGTTCAGAGTGCGGATCACGCGAACCCCAAGGCCAGCATTGGCGTCGCGGTACGCGAGTTTGCCTTGAAGTCTGGGCACGGGCGAGCGGACTACATGCTGTTCGTCAACGGCACCGCCGTCGGAATCATCGAGGCCAAGAAGAAGGGAGAGACGCTTACCGGCGTCGAGTGGCAATCAGCGAAGTACGTGGAAGGACTCCCGCAGTGGGTGGACGCCGCGCTCGAGGGATTCCTGCCGTTCGCCTATGAGTCCACCGGCGTGGAGACACGTTTCACGAGCACGCTCGACCCGGAGCCCCGCAGCCGTGAAGTGTTCTGGTTCCACCGCCCAGAGATCCTGATGCGATACATCGGCGAACGCCTCGAGAACCACGCGACACTGCGCCACCGCCTGCGCACGCTCCCGGAGCTACGCGACAACGATCTTTGGCCGGCCCAGGCACTGGCGATACGGAACCTGGAGGAATCCCTGGCCGATGACCGCCCCCGTGCCTTGATCCAGATGGCGACCGGCTCGGGCAAGACCTACACGGCCGCGAACGTCGCGTACCGGCTCATAAAGTTCGCGGACACTCGACGCGTGTTGTTTCTCGTGGACCGCGCAAACCTGGGTCGTCAAGCCCGCAAGGAGTTTCAGGCGTTTACAACCCCTGACGACGGGCGCAAGTTCACCGAGCTGTACAACCTTCAGCACCTCTCCTCAAACGTGATCGATCCAGTCTCGCGCATCACGATCACAACGATCCAACGGCTCTACTCGATCCTGAAGGGGGATCCGGAACTCGACCCCGAATTGGACGAGCGCTCGGGCTACGATGTCGAACCGAGCCAGCCCGTGACCGTGAAGTACAACCCACAGGTCCCGATCGAGATGTTCGACGTCATCGTCGTCAACGAGTGTCACCGCTCGATATACGGCGTCTGGCAACAGGTGCTCGACTACTTCGACGCCTACATCATCGGGCTCACAGCGACCCCGAACAAGCAGGCGTTTGGTTTCTTCAACCAGAACCTCGTGATGGAATACAGTCACGAACAGGCCGTGGCGGACCAGGTCAACGTCAACTTCGACGTCTACCGCATCCGAACCGAGATCACAGAGCATGGTGGCACGATCGATGCCGGCATTGTCACGGCTTTCCGTGACCGCAAGACGCGCGAGACGCGCTGGCTCGAAGGACAACTTCGAGCCAAAGTTCGTCTCATGGCACGGTAATACCTTCGGGCGGCGGTGGTTTGAGGATCACGGTCGGCAGACAACCAATCTCGCTTCGCTGAACCTCAAAACCTTGAAGGCATTCCCGGTCCCCGCTCCGCCTGTCGATGAGCAGCGCCGCATCATCGCCGACATCGAGCAACGGGTCTCGCTAGTCGATTCGCTCATGGCTGCGGTCGATACAGCCTTGAAGCGCAGCGCAGCCTTGCGCCGCTCGATTCTCGAGCAGGCCTTCAAAGGGATGCTCGTTCCACAAGACCCCTCCGACGAGCCCGCGTCCATCCTGCTCGAGCGAATCGCCGCGGAGCGCTCGGCTGCGTCGCCGACTCCCCAAGCACGTACGTCGCTTCCGGCCTGATGACCGGAGCAGATACTACGATCGAACAGTGAGCACACACGAGACGATGAACACCGCAGATGACAGGCGCTTCGGCCTCCCGCTCTACACGGTCGCGGAAGCAGCGCGCTTCCTCGACGTGCCCACTTCGACGTTCGCGACCTGGTCGAAGGGATATGTGCGCCGGCCGCCACGTCGCCGGAGCGTGACCGGCGCCCCAATAGTGACGAGCGTCGAAGCCGAGCACGGATATCCGTCGATACCCTTCGTCGGTCTCGCCGAGGCGATGGTGCTCGCGGCCTTCCGGCGAGGCGGAGTCAGCCTTCAGCACATCCGGCGCGCGGTCACCATCATCGAGCGTGAGATCGGTCTCGAGCACGCGCTCGCCTCGCGTCGGCTCTATACCGACGGCGCCGTGATTCTCTACGACTATGCGGAGGCGAAGCAAGAGCAAGAGCTCAAGGGGCTGACGGAGGTCGTCTCCCGCCAGCGCGTCTTCGCGCCGGCGGTGGAGGAGTACCTGAAGCGCATCGAGTACGGAAGCGATGGCTGGGCGACGCGACTTGTCTCGCCGGCCACCTCGCGACGGGTGGTCGTCGCCGACCCGCGACGATCGTTCGGACAGCCCATCTTCATCCACGGCGGCGTTCGCGTCGAGGACGTGCTCGACCGCTGGCGAGCCGGCGATTCGCTAGTCGAAGCCGCCGAGGACTTCGGCGTCCCCCCGGAGGACGTCGAGGACATACTCCGTGTCGCGCTCCCCACAGCCGCTTGAGTTCTTCCTCGACCGCAGTCTTGGGCGACACCACGTCGCAAAAAGCCTCCGCGAGACGGGCTGGGCACTCCGTACCCACCACGAGGTATATGCCGACCGGGACGAGCAGGTCCCGGACGTCGAGTGGCTCGAGCTATGCGGGCGCGACGGACTCCCCGTGCTTACGAAGGATCGGCGACTCCGCTATCGCCCAGCAGAGATCCAGGCAATCAGACAGTTCAGCGTGCGTGCTTTCGTCCTCACAGCAGGAAGCCTCCGAGCCCGGGAGCAGGCGACCCGCTTCGATCGAAGCCGGCAACGCATCGAGGAAGCCTGCGACGAAGCCGGGCCGCTCATCTATGCCGTGCATGTGGCCAGGATCGTGAGGATCTTCCCGGTATGACTTCCAATGGCCTTGTCCAACGCCTCTGGAGCTATTGCAACGTGCTGCGTGACGATGGGCTTTCCTACGGCGACTATGTCGAGCAACTGACATATCTGCTGTTCCTGAAGATGGCCGACGAGCAGACGGGACCGCCATTCAAGCGGCCACCGTTCATCCGTCAAGGCCTCGGCTGGGCGAGCCTGATCGAGCTGGACGGCGACCCCCTGGAGGTCCACTACCGTCACATTCTTACCGAGCTTGGTCGCGAGCCAGGCATGCTCGGAGTCGTCTTTCGAAAGGCGCAGAACCGGATTCAGGACCCGGCAAGGCTGCGCAGGCTGATCGCGGACCTAATCGATCGCGAGCAGTGGATGACGCTCGACGTCAACGTAAAGGGCGACGCCTACGAGGGCCTACTGCAAAAGAATGCGGAGGACGTGAAGGCCGGGGCAGGGCAGTATTTCACCCCCCGCCCCTTGATCCGAGCGATCGTCAACGTGATGCGCCCACAACCAGGCATGACGATCTGCGATCCAGCCTGCGGCACGGGCGGTTTCCTGTTGGCCGCACACGAGCACGTTGTCGGGAACAACCCCAACCTGGATCGGGACCAAAAGCACCATCTCCGCTTTGGGGCGCTCCGCGGCAGCGAGATCGTTGACAACACAGCGCGCCTGTGTGTGATGAACCTGCTGCTGCACGGTATAGGCGCCGAGGACGCCGACAGCCCGATCAGGGTCGAGGACTCGCTGAGAGATGAACCAAAAGAGCACTTCGACATGGTCTTGACCAACCCGCCGTTCGGCAAGAAGTCGTCAATGACGATCGTCAGCTCCGACGGTGACACCGAGCGTGAGGATCTGGTGATCGTCCGCGATGATTTCTGGGCTTCCACCTCCAACAAGCAGCTCAACTTCGTCCAGCATGTCAAGTCGCTGCTCAAGATCAACGGCAGAGTCGCGATCGTGGTACCCGACAATGTGCTGTTCGAGGGCGGCGCCGGAGAGACTGTCCGCCGCAAGCTGTTGCACGAGTGTGACGTTCACACACTGCTACGACTTCCGACCGGGATATTCTACGCCCAAGGTGTCAAGGCCAACGTGCTGTTCTTTGATCGGAGGCCTGCATCAGAGAGAGCTTCGACGAAGAAGCTGTGGGTGTACGACTTGCGGACGAACATGCACTTTACGCTCAAGCAGAATCCCCTCGGCTACGAGCACCTTAAGGACTTCGTCAAGGCGTATCGTCCCACCGACCGTCGCAGGCGGAAAGAAAGCGAGCGCTTCAAGGCCTACACGTACGAGGATCTGATACAGCGCGACAAGGGCAGCCTCGATCTCACGTGGCTACGCGACGAGTCACTCGAGGATTCAGAGAACCTGCCGTCGCCGGATGTGCTCGCCCAAGAGATCGTCGAAGATCTGGAGGCTGCGATCAGCGAGTTCGCGCAGATCGCGGAGAGTCTGCGCGGTGAGCCGCTCGACGCGTGAGCGGCGATATGCTGAGCTATATGGACGACCCTGGCCTCCCGATCTCCTACGAGGTGCTCGACCCCGGTACCCCGGTCTACAGCAGCGACGGCGAGAAGATCGGCGAGGTCACACACGTGCTCAGCGTCCCCGAGGAGGACGTCTTCGACGGGATCGTGATCGACGAGCACGAGGGCCACGGAGACCACCGCTTCGCCGACGCCGACGATGTCGAGTCGATCCACGAGCGGGCGGTAACGCTCAAGCTCGACGCCGCCGCCTGCCGCGCGCTACCCGCGCCGACCGAGAATCCCGGGGTCATGAAGGACGACCCGGCCGAGGGCGCCCCAGGCTTCTCCGACAAGCTGCACCGCGCCTGGAACCTGATCTCCGGCAAGTACTGAGCCGCAGCCAATCCGGCCGGGTTGACAGTTGCGCTAAATCACGGTGCAGGATTGCGCTACCTCATGGCGCAAATTTGCGCTCGTTCTTAGCGCAATTCCTCCAACGTTGCCTGACTCACCCTTCGATAGCCGCGTAAACCTCGTCGAGTAGGCGCTCGCGGTCGGGGACCGCGAAGTTCTCCTCCAAGTAGCGTCCCGTATCCTCGCGCGAGTCGCCGTTGAGCGCCATGTTCAGCGCGACCAGGCGGGCACCGTCAAGGTCGCCGTTGACCGGCGTTGTCTCGCTCACGGCCGCCGGCTCTGAGAAGAGCGGCTGCTCGTCAAACGCGGGCTCGCTCGGCGGCGGCGCGGACGTCTCGACGCGCTCGTCGGGGTAGGCCCTTGCGTCTGGGGCTTCGGTGTAGGGGTCACCCTGCATACCGGCGTGCGACTCCGCGAGTGTCTCCACGAAAGGCTCGTTATGGGCTTCGGGAGCCGGAGCGGGGATCGGGTGATCCGCGTCGCTATAGGCCGCGGTAGCCGGCGGCTCCTCCGACGACTGCGTAGCCGCACGCCCGGAGGCCGCGTCGTAGAGCGCCTCCATCTCACCCTCGACGGCCGACAGGTCGCCCGCCAAGCGCCCGGCGCCGCTACGCAAGCTGTCGACCAAAGTCCGCGTCTCGCCGTCGAGCGAGCCGACGTGCCCAAGCAACGCCTCGGTTGCGTGCGACACGGCCGCGACGTGCTCCCGCGCCCGCGTAACCGCCTCCTCGCGTGTACGCCGAGCATCCGCGTCGGCGGCCTCGCGCACCTGATGCGCCTGCTCCGCGGCATGGTGCTCGATCGCCTCGGCCGTCGCCTGGGCGGCCTCGAGGATGCCCTGAACCTGTGTGGCGGCGCTCGCGGCGAGCGACTCTCCGCCACGGCTTGACGCCTCGCGCTGCAGTTCTTCTATCTCAGCGGCAAGCGCTCGCAGGTGAGCATCCACACTAGCCGGGTCATAGCCACGACGCACGATCGGAAAGTCGCGCCGCTCGATCCCCTGACGGTCCAGTTCCACAGCGCTCATCCTATGCCACCTCGCCCGCTGGGGCCTCGCTTGCCTCGCCCTGCTCAGTGGCAGACTCGCTTCCAGCGCTCTGCCCCGCCGGCGCCTCGCTTACCTGCACGTCCTTCAACTCGCGCCGCAGCTCCCTGATCTCGTCGCGCAACTGCGCGGCGTACTCGAAGCGCAGGTCGTCGGCGGCGGCGATCATCTCCTCCTCGAGCTCGACGACCATACGCTCCAGCTCGTGCTGTGGCATCTCTTTCGCCTTGGCTCTCGTCGCATTCTTGCGGCGCCTGCCCTTCGGCACCTTCGACTCGGCTTGCAGGAACTCAGCGATGTCGGAGATTCCCTTGACGATGCTCGACGCGGTGATCCCGTGTTCCTCGTTGTAGGCGACCTGGATCTCGCGTCTGCGGTCGGTCTCCTCGATCGCCGCCTTCATCGCCTTGGTCTCCTTGTCGGCGTACATCAGCACCGTGCCCTTCACATTGCGGGCCGCTCTGCCGATCGTCTGGATCAACGAGGTCTCTCCACGTAGGAAGCCCTCCTTGTCGGCGTCGAGGATCGCCACCAGTGACACCTCCGGCAAGTCGAGCCCCTCACGCAGCAAGTTCACTCCCACGAGCACGTCGTACTCGCCGAGCCGTAGGTCCCTGATGATCTGTATGCGCTCGAGCGTCTCGATCTCCGAATGCAGGTAGCGCACCTTGAAGCCCATCTCGATCAGGTATTGCGAGAGGTCCTCGCTCATCTTCTTTGTGAGGGTGGTGACCAGCACTCGCTCGTTCACGTCTACCCGCTTGCGAATCTCGTTCATCAGGTCGTCGATCTGATTGTGGGTCTCGCGCACGTCTATCTGCGGATCCACCACTCCGGTGGGTCTCACGATCTGCTCCACGATTCGTTGTGAGCGGGTGCGCTCGTATTCGCCGGGCGTCGCCGAGAGGAACACGAGCTGCGGCGTAATCGAGAGGAACTCATCGAAGGTCTGCGGGCGGTTGTCCATCGCACTCGGCAACCTGAAGCCGTAGTCCACGAGCGTGCTCTTACGCGAGCGGTCGCCCTCGAACATGCCCCCAATCTGCGGCACGGTCTGGTGTGACTCGTCGATGAAGCAAACGAAGTCCTCGGGGAAGTAGTCGATCAGGCAGTACGGACGCTCGCCCGGCTTGCGTCCGTCGAGGATGCGCGAGTAGTTCTCGATCCCGGAGCAGAAGCCCATCTCGCGCAGCATCTCCATGTCGTACTGGGTGCGCTGGCGCAGGCGGTGGGACTCCAGCTGCTTGCCGTCGGCCTCCAGCTGCTCGCAGCGCTCGTTCAATTCCCGCCCGATCGCCGCCACGCCGTCCTCGATCGTGCCCTCCTTGACGTTGTAGTGGGTGGCCGGCCAGATCGCCACGTGCTCGAGGTCGTCGGCGATCATCTCGCCGGTCAGCGGGTCGAAGTGCTGCAGCCGCTCCACTTCGTCGCCGAACAGTGTCGCCCTGAAGGCCGTCTCGGCATAGGCGGGGAACACCTCCAACGTCTCTCCCTTGACCCTGAAGGTGCCACGCGAGAGCACCGCGTCGTTGCGCGTGTACTGAATTGAGACGAGCTTGCGCAGCAGCTTGTCGCGGTCGATCTCCTCGCCGCGGCGCAGTATCTGCATGTTCATCTCATACGTCTCCGGCGAGCCGAGTCCGTAGATGCAAGACACCGACGCCACCACGATCACGTCACGCCGTGCGAACACCGCCGCGGTGGCCGCGTGCCTGAGGCGATCTACCTCTTGGTTGATCGCCGAGTCCTTCTCGATGTACAAGTCGCGGCTTGGCACGTAGGCCTCAGGCTGGTAGTAGTCGTAGTAGGAGACGAAGTACTCGACCGCGTTCTCGGGGAAGAAGGTGCGGAACTCGTTGCACAGCTGAGCGGCGAGCGTCTTGTTGTGGGCGATCACAAGCGAGGGCTTCTGCACCTCCTGGATGACGCCGGCCATGGTCATCGTCTTGCCGGTGCCGGTGGCGCCGAGCAGCGTCTGGAAGCGGTCGCCCTCGCGCACCCCTTCGGACAGCGATTCGATCGCCTTCGGCTGGTCGGCCGTCGGCGTGAACACGGGGTCGAGCTTGAACTCAGGCACAGGCCCCTACGTTAGAGCCTGCATGCGGCGCGAGATGTCGGATGTCTGCAAGCAAGCTCAAATACCGAGCTGGCGCGGATAGACGGCCCGATATTCCGCCTGGGCGCGCATCACCTTCTGCACGTAAGCCTGCGTCTCGGGAAAGGGGATTTCGGAGACGCCAAGCGTCTTGCCTGCTTCGTGGGCCTTCGCCACCCACGCATCGACGTTGGCCAGCCCACCGTTGTACGCCGCCACCGCAAGCATCTCGTTGCCTTCGTAATGATCGAGCAGGTAGCGCAGATACCAGCTGCCATAGGCCACGTTGATCTTCGGCGTTGCCAGATCGCCGGTCGTGAAGGCGGTGCCTCCGGAGAGGTGGGCGATGTATTGGGCGGTGGAGGGCAGGATTTGCATCAAGCCGAGCGCGCCGGCAGAGGAAGGACGCGGGTCGAACTTCGTCTCCGCATAGATCACGCCGGCGATAAGCGCCGGGTCGAGGTGCTTTTCGGCCGCCTGTTCGCGGATCACGGCCGCATCACTCAGCGGCAGCCTCTCGTTGCCCGAGACATGCTCGATGCGCGAGATGATCACGACGCCAAGCGCCGCGAGGACCGCGAACGCAAGCAGCATGCGCACAAGCGCGCGAGCCGGGTGCAATGGTCGCCGAGCCCCATGCCCCCCGCGCGCGCGGGGGGCATTCGCCGCGGAGCGTCTGCCCGACACGTACACACTGCGACCGCGCGAGGCGGTGGACGACCTTTGCATGCTCACCCCGACAGCTTGGCAAGTACCCCGGCCAGTTCGCGCCGCAGGTCAGCAACGCTGCCGTCATTTTGGATCACAAAGCTGGCGCGCGTCGCCTTTTCCTCTTGAGGAAGCTGCCTACTGGCACGCTCCTCGGCGAGCACGTGCCCGCGCGTGGCGGCGCGCTCGCGACGCGTGTCCTCCTGCGCGATCACGGCGATCGTCGCGTCAAAGCCGCTCTCCATGCCGGCCTCGAACAGCAGCGGCACCTCAACGACGGCCGCCTTGGGCGCCGGTCGCAACGCACGTGCGTGTTCGAGCCAGGCGCCCATGCGAGCGCCAACGAGCGGCCACAACAGGCCCTCCAGCCACTTACGCTCCTGTTCTCCGCCCGCGAACGCCCTGGCGGCGATGGCGGCACGGTCAACGACTCCTCCAGGCGCCACCTCGGTGCCCCAGCGCTCAATCACCGCATCCTTGACTTGACTATCGCAATAGAGCTCGTGCACCACAACGTCGGTCGAGAGCACCTGCGCGCCAAGCTCTTCGAGAGCTTTCAGCGCGGTCAACTTACCGGCACCCATGCCGCCAGTGAGCCCGATGAACGGCACCACCGGCTGCACGGCTCGAACTCGTCAGTCTTGGGCTGGCTCGCCGGTGGGCTGCTCGGCGCCGGCGCCGGCGTCGGCAACCGGATCCTCGGAGACGACCTCCGCGGCAGGCTCCTCGGCGACCGGCTCCTCTGCGGCTGGCGCCTCTACAACTGGCTCCTCCACCGCTACCTTGGCGACCGCGGCCTCTGGCGTGGGGTCCTCTACGGCAACCTCAGCTACCAGCTCCTCCGCAGCAGGCTCGTCGGCAACAGGCTCCTGCTCCTGGACCGCAGGCTCCTCCGCAGCAGGCTCGGGCTCCTGGACCGCGGGCTCCTCCACGAGCGCCTCGGCGGTGGACTCCTCTGTAGTGGGAACCTCATCAGCCGGGGCGTCAACGACGGTCTCTGCGGCGGGCTCGGCGACAGTGGCCTGCAACGCCGAGGCCTCGACGGCGGCCTGCTCGGCCGCGGCCTGATCGGCTGCCAGCTCACCGGCGTCCTCTCCGACGGCCACGTCAAGCGAATCCTCGAGCACGACCTGTTCGTCGGCTACGGCCTCGGGCTCGGCCGGCGAGGCTGCCGGCGCGTCCGGTCGCGGCAGCGGCAGGATCTGATCCTCGACCCGCTTGGCCGACAGCGACAGACGCCTGCGCTCGGAGTCGATCTCGAGGATCTTCACGCGGATCTCATCGCCCGGGTGCACGATCTCGCGCGGGCTCTCGACGTGGTGGCCGGCTAGCTCTGATATGTGCACGAGCCCCTCGACACCATCGAGCACCTCCACGAACGCGCCAAACGTGACGACCTTCGTGACCTTGCCGGCGAGCTCGTCATTGACATTGTAGGTATCGACGATCCGCTGCCACGGGTCTTCCTGGGTCTGCTTGAGACCGAGGGAGATGCGCTGGCGGTCGCGATCGATGTCAAGCACCTTCACCTGCACGGTGTCGCCGATGTTGAGGATCTCGCTCGGATGGTTCACGTGCGACCAGGAAAGCTCTGATATGTGGATCAGGCCGTCGATCCCGTCAAGGTCCACGAACGCGCCGAAATCGACGATGTTGGAGATCTGACCCTCGACGACCAGGCCTGGCTGCAGGCGGTCCAGGATCTGCTGGCGCACCTCCTTGCGCTCCTCCTCGAGCACCGCGCGGCGCGAGAGCACCACGTTGTTGCGCGAGCGGTTCAGCTCGATCACCTTCGTCTCGATCTGCGTGCCAAGGTACTCGTCTAGGTTGGGTACACGGCGGATATCGACGAGCGACGCCGGTAGGAAGCCGCGCACGCCGAGGTCGATGATCAGGCCGCCCTTGACGACCTCGATGACGGAGCCCATGACCGGCTCGCCCGACTCGGCGGCGGCCTCGATGCGGCGCCATGCCTTCTCGAAGCGGGCGCGCTTCTTGGACATGATCAGGCGACCGTCCTGGTCCTCCTTGGTGAGGACCATCGCGTCGACCTCCTCGCCGAGCGACACCTCCTCACGCGGATCGACCGACTTGCGGATCGACAGCTCGCCCGCGGGAATGACTCCCTCGGACTTGTAGCCGATGTCGACCAGCACCTCGTCCTTGTCGATGCGCACGACATTGCCCGTCACGACCTCGCCCTCCTCGAAGGGCTGCATCGTGGCGTCGTAGTTGGGGACTATCTGACCATCTATTTCCAGAAGAAGTCCGTTTGATCCCTCGACCACTTGGGCGGGGCTGCTCTCGATCAGGGTCTGCACTGGGCGAAGCGTAGCGCAGCGACGCCGCACGGGGCCGAGACCCCCGCGCCCACGGCGCAGCGCCATGGAAATAGCGGGGTGCCACCAAAACAAAAGCTGTTGCAGACCAGCACCGAATACTTAGGTACCTAACGAATCAACGAGTGCCACAAAAACAAAAGCTTTTGCACACCCAACACTAGATACTTTGGTACCTAACGAACCGGCCGAGCACGAATCAAGGGGGTGCGAATCGCGAATACGAATCGGCGGGGTACATATCATTAGCCGTCCCATGCCGATCAGAGCGACCAAGCGCGGGGAGCTGCGCACACCCCTGCAGCGCGATTGCGACGTGCTCATCTGCGGTGCCTCCTTCGCCGGGCTGGCCATCGCGCGCGAGCTGGCCGACACGGGGGCGCGCGTGCTCGTGATCGACCGCTATGAGATCGGCGAGCGCCAGACCTCGGCTTGCGGGATCCCCACCGGTTGGCTGGAAGCGATGTCGTTGGGGGGCTCGCTGCGCCAGACGTTTGACGAGCTCGTGGTGCACACGCCCTGGACTGCGGCGCGCTGGCAGCTGCCTTGGACGTTCTCCACTTTCGACTACCGCGAGCTGTGCGCGCTGCTTTGGGGGCAGGCCCATCCGGGCGACGCGGAGTTCGAAACGGCTACGGTAAGCGGCCGCGACGGCAACACCGTTCATACCGACCGGGGAGATTTGACAGCGCCGCTGATCGTCGACGCGCTCGGCTGGCGTCGCGTGCTCTCTAACGGCACGCCGATCCAGCCCCCGAACGCGCGTCTTTCGCGCGGCCTAGAGGTCCATCCGCACGGCGCCGGCGAGGAGCTGGAGCTATGGATCGACCCTAAATACATCCGTGCCGGCTACGCCTGGAGCTTCCCGGCGAGCGACGAGCTGCGCGTTGGCGTCGGCTCTTTCTGGCCGGCCCACCACGTCAAGGAGCCGACCGTGCGTCTCGCCGGCGATCTTGGCTTGCCGCCAGATGGCTACCAGGGCAACTGGATTCCCCACCAGCTGCGGCCCGCGATCGAGGACGGCGTCTTCTTCGTCGGCGACTCAGCCGGTCACTGCTTGCCGCTCACGGCCGAGGGGATTCGCACGGCGCTGTACTTCGGCCTTGCCTGCGCGCGTGAGCTGGCGCCCGTGCTCGCCGGTCATGCCACTCGCGAGCAGGCGCTAAGCCGCTACGGCGCCTTCTCGGATACGCACGAGCGTAAGTACCGCTGGCTGCTGAATACCCAGCGCGCGGTCGGGCGCCTCACTCCCACTCGCGCAATCACGCTGTTGGCGCGTACGCTCGCGTCAGAGCGTGTTTGCGCATGGTCTTTCAACCGTTATCTGGAGATCGCCCCGCCATCCTTCGTGGGCACGGGCCACTCACCGAACACGCCGCGCGCGCCCACGCCAGCCGTGGCCTGAGCTACTCCGAAACACCCCAATTCTCGAGGACGATCTCCAGATAGCACATGTCGATACGCATGCGATCGAAGGTCCACTCGAACAGCGCGCGGCCGAGTCCGTAGCGACGCACAAGCGCCTGCTCCGCGATCTGCTCGCGCTCGCGCACGACCATCGTGGCGATGGCCTCCAGAGGCGCTCCTAGGGGCTTGCCCCGGACCGTACAGGGCGCAACCAGTACGCGTGGATCGTTGCGAAGTCGCTTGATCTTGCCGGCTGTGCGCTCGCTGCGCACATAGAAGCGCCCGTCGGACTCTGCCGCCCAGACAGGCGTGGCAATCACCGCGCCGCTGTGCCGGAAGCTAGCCAGCAGCGTGCGCTTGTGCGCACACAACTCCTCCAGTGTGCCATTGCGGGGAACTGCCGCGATCGAGCGCAAGCCTGCGGGCGCGGTTCGCGCGGCCAGACGAGCGGCGGCGCGCGCGCCCGGCGGGCGCCGTCCAGGCACAGGATGCGCGCCCGGACGCGCGCCGCCATGATTTACCTCGATCACGTGTGGTCCTTTCGCGGCTTGCACCGATCACCGAATGACACGATCTGACTCGCCATAGCCGACGAGTATTGGCTAGGCGACCTCACGCAAGCGCGGACGCGTCGTGCTGAGCGCCTGAAGCGCCAAGCGGCTCGCCTCGATCGCGCTTGACCACGAGACCTCGGCGAGCATGCCCTCGGCGGCGACCATGTCGCCCGCAAGGAACACGCCGTCGCCACGATCGACAGCGGGGCGCTCGCGCCAGCTGGAGCCCGGCATGTCGAGCGCGCCCGAGCGTGCGTCCATCACCTGACGCCGCCTCCATGTCTCACGCTCGCGCCAGTCTTGAATGCTGACGTCGAGGAAGCGCTCCAAGCGCGCTGCCGCCAAGTCCGCGCTCTCACCCGGGCGAATCGGCATCTGCGCCTGGATCAGCTCCTCGCCGTCCGGGGCGATCGTCGGGTTGGCGCCCGAGTAGCGGCCGATCCAGCCCGACTCGTCCAGGTCGGCGACGATCGTCGGATCCCCGCGGCGGTAGCGCACACCAACGTCCAAGCAGAGCGTGCGGCCGCTCTCCCAACGCAAGCTGTCGTCGCCGAGCAGCTCACGGGCCTGGTCGAGCTCGGTCGCCACGATCGTCGGCGTGGCCGGCAGCTCCTCGACGCGTGTGCCTGTATCGACCGTTACCCCAAGCTCGCGCACGCGCTTCTCGAGCGACTCCACCAACGTGCTCCAACCAGCCACCGGGTAGCGCACGATCGATGGAGCCGTCAGCAGCAGACGCACCATGCGCGGCCATACGAACGCCGCCGAGAGCTCGCCTGGGTCGTGGTGAAAAGTAAAGACGCCGGCCCCCGAGGAGAGCATCGCCGCGGTCTCGTCATCGACGTGAGTGGCCATCCACGTCCTGAAATCGGTGGCCACCGGCGCTTCGCGACCGCGCAGACGCAGGATCGCGGGCAAAGATCCAAGCGGCGGCGTGCGTCGCAATGTCCCGCCGATGCGTAGCCGAGCTCCGGTTAGACGCGCGCTGTTGTGCGCTGGGAGGATGTCGCGCTCGCGCATCCACCTCCAGAACGCGCCGTCTTTGTACATTGCGTGCGGGCCGAGATTCGCCTTGTAGGGGCCATCGGTGCTGCGGCCCCTGCCGCCGAGACTCTCATGTGCCTCGACGAGACGCACCTTGGCTCCCTCCTCCGCGCATGCGATCGCGGCCACGAGTCCCGCGATCCCGCCTCCGACGATCGTGATCTGTGGCTTACCGGCGCTCTCTTTGACTTGGCTCATGGTCGCTGCCTCCTTGGAAGAAGATCGCACTCGTTCCAGGTGCCGGCCCCATGGCTGGTGGAACCTGGTGATGGGTTTGGCTCGGGGGGCTGTGGATGGGGAGTGATCGGGTTGGAGCGGATTTCGCTCTGACGATCAAGTTACGCCAATACTGGTCTCGATTACAGTTCCAGTAGTGACAAACAAAAGAGGGCCAGTTGGAGGGCCGGAACTGCTTGTCGAGCTGGACCGCGACGGCGAGCTGCCGCTGCACGAGCAGATCGAGCGTGCGCTGCGTGATCAGATTCGCTCTGGGGTCCTGCCGGCCGAGGCACGCTTGCCCTCGACACGCGGCCTTGCCCAGGAGCTCAGCGTCTCACGTGGCGTGGTGACCGAGGCATACGAACAGCTCGCGGTGGAGGGCTATCTCACCACCAGCCAAGGGGCGCCCGTGCGAGTGGCCAAGGCGGTGCGTGCCGCCAGTCAGCGGCCGCCTGCTCGATCGTTGCTAAAGAGCTTCTCCTACAACTTCCATCCCGGACTGCCGGACCTGCTCGATTTCCCCCGCGAGGCGTGGCTGCGCTCGCTGCGCAGCGCGCTGCGCGACTCGCCGCTTGATTCGCTCGGCTACGGTGACCCGCGCGGCGTGCCGGCGTTGCGCGAAGCGCTCGCCGGCTACCTTGGGCGTGTGCGCGGGGCTGACGCCGACCCCGAGCACATGCTCGTGTGCACCGGCTTCATGCAAGGGCTTTCGCTGTTGTGCCGAGCGCTGCGCGGACACGGCGTCGAGCAAGTGGCGCTCGAGGATCCTGGTTGGCATCTGCACCGGCTGATCGTCGAGCAGGCCGGCCTCGAGGTCGTGCCGATCCCGGTCGATGAGAGCGGGCTGCGCGTCGATGCGCTTGCCGCAACCGGGGCCTCGGCGGTTCTGCTCACACCCGCCCACCAGTTCCCGACCGGTGCTGTGCTCGCGCCTAAGCGACGCGCCGAGTTGATCGAGTGGGCCGAGGATGAGCGGCTGATCGTCGAGGACGACTACGACTCCGAGTTTCGCTATGACCGAGTGGCGGTCGGCGCGCTGCAAGGACTCGCCCCGGAGCAGATCGTGTACATCGGCTCGGCGAGCAAGCGGCTGGCGCCCGCGATGCGACTCGGCTGGATGCTGTTGCCGTCCTGGCTGACCTGGGAGTTGACCGCGGCGAAGACGATCGAGGACTGCGGCTCGGAGGTGGTCGGTCAGCTGGCGCTGCGCGACTTCATCGCCCGCGGCGAGCTCGACCGCCACGTGCGCCGTATGCGCCTGCGCTACCAGCGTCGCCGCGAGGCGCTGATCGGGGCACTGGATCGCTGGCTGCCCGATGCTCACGTGAGCGGCGCCGACGCCGGGCTGTTCGAGCTTGTGATGCTGCCTGAAGAGATCAACGAGTCGCTGCTACTTCGTGCGGCCGGCAAACGTGGCGTGGGTGCCGAGGGGCTGGCGCTTCACCGCTTCACCGCCGACGGAGCGCCGGGCTTGCTGCTCGGCTACGGCAACCTCTCCGAGCCGGCGATCGAGCAAGGTGTGCGACTGCTCGGCGAGGCTTACAGCCAGACCGCCGGTTAACGCCTCACGACCAGCACCACCCCCGCCACGAGCAGCACGAAGCCAAGAACACGAGGAGCACCAATCGGCTGCTTGGCGATCCCCAGCAGGCCAAAGCGATCGATCAGGATCGCGGCGGCGAGCTGGCCGGAGATGACGATCGCCGTGAGACTCGACACGCCAAGGGTGCGCACGGCGACGAGCGCAACAGTCACATAGACAGCGCCCAGCAGGCCGCCAACGAACGCCCACCAAGGGGCCTTGCCCACGTTGCCGAGGCTGCTAATGCCTTCGCTCGTGAGCGAAGTGATCAGCAACAGCACGACCGTCCCAACCAGGAAGGAGACCGTCGCGGCCGGCCGAGCGCGCGACCGAGCGCGACGGCGGCTGCGTCCCACGAGCACGCCGTTGACGGCCGCTAGCATACGCCAGCGGCGGTCACCACCGGCGGCGGACCGACCAGCACGATCGCCTCGACGCGTGCCGGCTCACTTCGCCTCCAGCCAGTTCTGGCCCACGCCGATATCTACCGCCATCGGCGGTGAGTGCTCCCACACGCCGCACATCTCCTCCTCGATCAGCAGAGACGCCGTCTCCCGCTCCTGCGGCGGGCCTTCGAACAGCAGCTCGTCGTGGATCGTGAGGATCTGCTTGGTGGCGAGACCCGTGTCCCGCAGCGCGTTGTGGCAGCGCACCATCGCAAGCTTGATGATGTCGGCCGCGGTTCCCTGGATGACCGTGTTGACGGCCAAGCGCTCGCCCAGCGAGCGCACTTGATAATTACGGGCTTGCAGCTCTGGGATCTGGCGGCGCCGGCCCCACAGCGTCTTGACGTGGCCCTCCTGCTTGGCCGGCTCGATCGTCTCCTCGATGAACTGCGCCACGCGCGAGAAGCGCGCTAGATATGCGTCGATGAAAGCTTTGGCCTCCTCGCGCGGGATGTTGAGCCGATCCGCCAGGCCGAAATCCGAGAGGCCGTAGACGATCCCGTAGTTGATCATCTTGGCCTTGGAGCGCATCCCCGGGTCGATCTGCTCGGCGGTGACGCCGAACACCTCGGAGGCGGTGGCCGTGTGAACGTCTTCGCCGCGCTCGAAGATCTCCACGAGCACCGGCTCCTCGGCCGCATGCGCAAGCACGCGCAGCTCGATCTGGGAGTAGTCGGCTGAGATCAGCACGCAGCCGTCCTCCGCCTCGAAGCAGCCGCGGATCTCGCGCCCCAAGGGCGTGCGAATCGGGACGTTCTGCATGTTCGGGTTGGTGGATGCGAGGCGTCCAGTCTGGGCACCGGCCTGCAGGAAGGTGGTGTGGATGCGCGAGCGCTCGTCCACCATCTGGGGGAGCACATCCAGATAGGTCTTGATCAGCGTTGAGAGCTCGCGCCAGCGCTCGATACAAGGGACGATCTCGTGCTCCTCGCGGATCGCCTGCAGCACGCGCGCGTCGGTGGAGAAGCCCGTCTTGCCGCGACGCTTGCGCGAAAGACCGAGCTTGACGAACAGGATCTCGCCTAGCTGCTGGGGCGAGCCGATCGTGAACTCCTCCTCAGCCAGCGCGAAGATGCGCGCTTCAAGCGCTGCGATCTCCTCGTAGACGCGTTCCGTGATCTCTCGCAAGCGCTCCACGTTCAAGCGCACGCCGAGCAGCTCCATCTCGCGCAGCACCGACACCAGCGGCAGCTCGATGTCGCCCATCACCGCTCTGCAGCTCGCGCTCGGCGATCTGCTCGCGCTGCCAGGCGGCCAGCGCGCCGAGCAACAGCGCCTGAGCCGCCACAGGGTCCTCGACGTCGGCCACCAACCCGCGCTCTTCGCACAGCTCGTCGAACGGATAGCCGCGACGAGCGGGCTCAAGCAGGTAGGCGCCGAGCAGCGTGTCGTGCACGAGGCCAGGCGGGACCAAGCCAAGCGCCTTCGCGTCGTGGCGACGAACGGGACGGTCGGCGCAAGCGGCCGACCACCTCCTCCGGGCCCCGCGCAGTCGCCGACGAGCACACTCCCGCGCGAAGGCGCCAGCTGCTCGGCGAGGGCTGGGCATAGACGGCAAAGCGCCACGGCGAGCCTTCGGCGAACAGCTCGCCCTCCGGCGCCTCGCTCGAGCTGACCACCACACACAACTCCTGCGCCGTCGCACGCGCTGATCGTCGCCAGCTTCGCGATGTCGGCCACCGCGCCGTGCCGCACATGCGCAGTGAGCTTGACCTCATCCGAGGAGGTCGTCTTGGCCAGCTCCACCTCGCCGAGTGCCTCCTCCAGGCGGCGCAGCGGGTCGCGCAGCTCATAGCGGCGGAAGACCTCGCGCAGACGCGAGCGGTCGGGCTCGCGCGCGGCCTCGCCGCTCGGGTCGAAGTCGAGCGCCAGGTCGCGCTGCACGGTGGCGAGGCTCATCGACATGCGCGCATCCTCGGCGTGGTCGATCAGGTTCTGTTTGCGCTTGGGGCCGCTGATCTCATCCACATGCGCCAGCACCTGCTCCAGGCCGCCGAAGCGCTGGATCAGCTCGCTGGCGGTCTTCTCGCCGATGCCGGGGATGCCGGGGATGTTGTCGGAGGTGTCGCCCTTGAGGCCGTAGAAGTCGGGGATCAGCTCGGGCGGCAAGCCGTAGCGGTCGATCACCGCCTGGCGGTCATACAGCTTGGTCTCGGTGATGCCCCGCGCCGTGGCCATCACCTGCACGAGACCCTGCTCGTCGATCAGCTGGAAGACGTCGCGGTCGCCGGTCAGGATCGTCACCGGCACGCCGGCGCCGCGCGCCTGCTCGGCAAGCGTCGCGATCACGTCGTCGGCCTCATAGCCCTCGAGCCTGATGTTGCGATAGCCGAACGCCTCGACCAGGGGTTCCATCGCCGGCCACTGCGCCTTGAGCAGATCCGGGCGCGAGCGCCGCCCCGCCTTGTAGTCGGCGAACAGCTCCGTGCGCCCCGAGCTGCCCGCGTCCCAGGCGACGACCGTGGGCTGCACCCCATAGTCGGTGATGATCTTCACGAGCATCGAGGCGAACCCGAAGATCGCGTTGGTGGGCTCGCCGGTGGAGGTCGCGATCGACTCCGGCAACGCGTAGAAGGCCCGGTAGACGAGGCTGGGACCGTCGATCAGGAATACGCGGCGCTCCACGTCGGGCACTCTATTGGCGCTCTCATTCGCAACGTGCCGCCTCACGACCAAGTCTGCCGGCGAGAGATGGACACATCCAAAGAGCGATGCTCGCGCGCGCAGGGGCATCGCCAAAATGGACACGATCGGCAGCCGGTCGGGGTGGAGCGCTCCGAGCAAATAACATGCCGGACCGCCCGGCCACCGCGCCGGCTATTCGAGGAGGAGCCCCGTCCCAGTGAGCGTCACCCCCAGCGCGCAGTACCGCCTCACCATCCGCGTCAAGATCGACGAGCAGCAGGGCATGCTCGGCCAGGTCACCGACATGATCGGCGAGCAGGGCGGAATGGTGGTCGCCGTCGACCTCGTCGAGGCCGGCGCTGGGCACAGCGTGCGCGACATCGTCGTGGACGCCTGCAGCCGCGACCACTGGAACCGCATCCTCTCGGCGCTCGGCTCGCTCGCCGGCGCCGAGGTGATCGACACGACCGACCGCACCTTCCTGCTGCACGTCGGCGGCAAGATCGAACAGCACAACAAGCATCCCCTGAAGACGCGCGACGACCTGTCGATGGCCTACACGCCCGGCGTGGCGCGGGTCTGCACGGCGATCAAGGACGATCCCGACAAGGCGTTCCAGTACACGATCAAGCGCAACACGGTGGCCGTCGTCTCCGACGGCACGGCGGTGCTCGGTCTCGGCGACATCGGACCGGCGGCAGCGATGCCAGTGATGGAGGGCAAGGCGTGCCTGTTCAAGGAGTTCGCCGGCGTGGACGCCTTCCCGATCTGCCTCGACACGAAGGACACCGATGAGATCGTGCGCGCCGTCACGCTGATCGCGCCCGCCTTCGGCGGGATCAACCTCGAGGACATCTCCGCGCCACGCTGCTTCGAGGTCGAGGAGCGGCTCAAGCGCGACCTTCGACATTCCCGTCTTCCACGACGACCAGCACGGCACCGCCGTGGTCGTGATGGCGGCGCTGCTCAACGCCGTCAAGTTGACCGGCCGCAGCCTCGCAGAGCTGAAAGTGCTCGTGATCGGGCTCGGAGCCGCCGGCGTCGCCGTCACCAAGATCCTGCTGGAGGCGGGCGTGCGTGACATCATCGGCGCCGACTCGCGCGGCGCGCTCTCGACTTTGCGCGAGGACTACCTCGACGGGACGATGAGCTCGGTCAAGCGCTGGTATGCCGAGTCGACCAACAGCGAGCAGCGCACTGGCAGCCCCGCCGACGTGATCGAGGGCGCCGACCTGCTCGTCGGCCTCTCCGGGGCGCGGGCCCTGCCCGTCGAGGCGCTCGCCAAGATGAACAAAGACGCGATGGTGTTCGCGATGGCCAACCCCAACCCCGAGGTGATTCCCGAGGAGGCCGCTCCCTACGTGCGCATCATGGCCACCGGACGCTCGGACTACCCCAACCAGATCAACAACGTGCTCTGCTTCCCCGGCATCTTCCGCGGCGCACTCGACGTGCGCGCACGCTCGATCACCGAGCAGATGAAGATGGCTGCCGCCACAGCGATAGCGGCGATCGTCGACGATCAGGAGCTGCGCGACGACTACATCATTCCCTCCGTCTTCAACCGCGACGTGGCCCCCGCTGTGGCGGCCGCCGTGGCCGAGCAGGCGCGCGCCAGTGGCGACGCGCTTGCCGGTCAAGAGGTCGGCTACGCCCAGGGCGATACCCTGACCGGCATGGGCGAGCGCGTTCACAGCAACGGCTGAGGCACAAGCGAGCCATACCTGCGCTGGCCACGGATAACCGACGGAGCGAAGGGCCATGCGGATAGCGATCACCGGAGCGACGGGCCTGATCGGTCGGCGTGTCGTGGCGGCGCTTAGGGAGCGCGGCGACGACGTAACGGTGCTCTCACGCGATCCGGAGCGGGCAAGCGAGCAGCTGGAGAAATCGACGCGATCGGCCGGCGAGCCCGGCGACACAACTAGCGAGCATGGCGAGATGGGACAGGCTCGCTCGACGCTCAAGGCTGGGACCCGACGCGCGAGCCGGCGCCCGCGCAGGCGCTCGCCAGTCGTGATGCGGTCGTGCATCTGGCCGGCGAGAACATCGCGCAGCGCTGGAACGCCGCGGCCAAGCAGGCCATCCGCGACAGCCGCGTGACGGGCACGCGACAGCTCGTGCAAGGGATCGGCGAGCTGGCCGAGGCTGAGCGGCCGCGGGTGCTGGTGAGCGGCTCGGCGATCGGCTACTACGGCGCGCACGGCGACGAGCCGATCGACGAGGACGTTCCCTGCCGGCAGCGACTTCCTTGCACAGACATGTCAGGCCTGGGAGGTAGAGGCCGAGGCGGCCGAAGGCTATGGGTTGCGCGTGGCGAAGCTGCGCACCGGCGTAGTGCTCGACCGCGACGGCGGTGCGCTTGCCAAGATGCTGCCGCCCTTCAAGCTGGGCGTGGGTGGGCCAGTCGCCGGCGGGCGCCAGTACATCTCCTGGATCCACCCAGACGACCTGGTGGGGATCGTGCTCGCGTCGATCGACGAGCGGCAGTGGCAAGGGGCGATCAACGCAACCGCACCGGAGCCGCAGCGCAACAGCGACTTCTCTAAGGCTCTCGGACGCACGCTGAACCGCCCCTCGTTTCTGCCTGTGCCTGGGGCCGCGCTTGGACTTCTGTACGGAGAGATGGCCGAGATCGTCACGACCGGCGCGCGCGTGCTACCCGCCAAGGCCTTGGTGCTCGGCTACCAGTTCCGCTACCCCAAGCTCGACGCGGCGCTACGCGCCGCGCTCGACGGCGACTGAGAACATCTTTCAAAATGAGCTGCGGGATGCTCGTGGATCGTGAATGCTGGGGTGTATGGCTCCTCTTGAATGATCTTCCCAACACCCCCTTTTACGAACACATAGATAAAGGTTAGGTACCTAAATAAAGCACTCGGGTCCAAAACAAAGGGGTATCGAGCGTGCAGGTCATTTTGAAGACGTTCTGACTGGCTCAGCCGGCAGTGTCGAACGCGCGCGAGAACAAGGGCACGCCGTGCACCACGCGGTCGATGGCATAGGTGGACTGAGTCGTTTCGCCGTTCGGCTGTACCGAGTACACGCCGAGCACCGAATGGCGGTCATGCGTGGCGAAGAACTTGTCGATCACCGCCTGGCGATCGTCGCCGTTGCTGCCGGCGGCGCGAATCGCGGCCAGCACAACGCTCATCGCCTCGTAGCCGTACAGCACATACGGTTCGCCCGCCGCTCCGAAGTGGCGAACGTATTCGCCCAGCACGCGCCGGGCCGAGAGCGGATACAGATTGAGGGGCAGCAGCGGTGAACCGATAAACGTCGCGCTTTCAGCGCCCTGCAGGTGCGCGGTAAACACGCTGTTGTCCATCGTCGCCGAGGCAAGCAGTGAGAGGTGCGGCGCTGCGGCATGCAGTTCGCGCCAGAATTCGGCCGCTTCCTCGGTGGCGGTCGCGCTGACGAACACGGCCTGCGCGCCACTTTCGGAGATCTTCTTCACCTCGCCGGTGAAGCTTGAGGAGGGAGCGATCGTGATCGTGTCGTCGCCCACCACCTTGATCCCGGCGTGTTCGGCATCGCCCTGGACGATCGCCGCCAGCGGCGTGTCGAACGGGTCCTGGTCCGCGACCAAATACAGCTTGTGTACCCCGAGTCGGCGCAGCAGCGCCACTTGCGCGGCCGCCTGAACCGTGTCGCCGGGCGCGATCCGTCCGAACGTGCGCTTGCCCGTGAGATAGAAGCGTTCCGGCTCGCCCTGGTTGGCGTCAAACGAAGACGTCAGACCGACATAAGGACTTGCGGGGCTGACCTGCAGGATGCCGGCGGCATTGGTGAGCGGCAGCGACACGGCCGTCGCACCAGAGTTGAAGTCCCCGAGATAGGCGATCGTTGTAGGGTCCTGCGCCGCCGCCTTCGCATTGGAGGCGGTGACCCCCGGATCCCACTGGCCGGTCGTGGTGTTGGAATCGTCCAACGACACGTAGTTGACCGTGAAGCGGCCGACATGCCCCTGTGCGTCGGAGAGCGCGAGCTTCTCGCCGCCGACGATCTGCTGTGAGATCGACCCCTCGGGACCCTGCAGCGGCAGGCTCGAGTAGATCGTTAGTTGACTGCCGATGTTCTCCGCGGCAGTCGAGCTGCTTACGCCGCCACAGCCGGTTAGCGCCGGCAGAAGGGCGAGAGTGGCAAGGACCCCAATGCTCGCCCAGCGCGCGCGCACGCGATGGCTAGTGCCCAGAGCCGAAAATTCGGCGAGAGTTTGCCGAGCGCATGCGCGTGGTCTGACGTTCGACGGTGTCAGTGCGCGTGCCGGTAGCACGTGCGCTGACGCCGGCGAGCGTCAGGCGCGTGCAGGGCCGGGAAACACCGTCGAATTTTCGACTCTGGGCACTAGTGCCCGGGGTCGCGACGGCCCGGAAGGTAGCCGGAGAGGATCTTCAGCGATGCGCCGACGATGGTGACCAGCGTCGCGAGCATGAAGGAGTCGAAGCCCTTCGCGCCCAGCGCCCACAGCACGATCCAGATGACCAGCCCGGCGGTTACGGTGAGTACCAGTCCCATTGCGGGCGAATCCTATAACAGGTGAGCGCGACCCTACGCCGCCAGGGCGGCGGCGAGCTCGCCGACTACTTCGCCGACGGCGCCGGCGGGATCCTCCGACTCCGCCGCAGCACGCACCAGACGCGTGCCGACGATCACGCCGTCCGCCCCGGCTTGGGCCGCTTGCAGTGCATGCTCGGGGGTCGAGATCCCGAAGCCGAGCGCCACCGGCGCAGTAGTGCTCGCCTTCGCGCGGCCCACAACCTCCGCGAAGCGATCCGACAGCGCGGCCCGCTCGCCGGTCGTGCCGACGACCGACACGGTGTAGAGAAAGCCGCGCGCTCGCTCCCCGATCCTGGCAAGCCGCTCCGGTGGCGTGGTGGGCGCGACGAACGGCACCAGCGCAAGACCGTGCGCATCGCAAGCCGCCAGCACCTGTGGCGCCTCCTCCAGTGGCAGGTCCGGCACGATCAGCCCGCTGGCACCACTCTGGGCAAGACGCTCGACAAACGCCCCTGCCCCCGGCGCAAAGACCATGTTGGCGTAGCACATGAGTACCACCGGGACGCTCGGCGCAAGCGTCCGCGCAACCTCGAGCACGCCTGTGAGGTTCGCGCCCGCCGCGAGCGCGCGTGTCCCAGCCTCGTGGATCACCGGACCGTCGGCAAGGGGATCGGAGTAGGGCACTCCCAGCTCCAGCAGATCCGCGCCGCCAGCAACGCAAGCTTGGCCGATCTTCACCGACTCCTCGAGCGTTGGAAAGCCCCCCATCAGGTACGGCATCAGCGCGGCGCGCTTGCCGCTGGCAGCGAAGGCAACAGCGATCTTGTCGATGCCGGTAGTCGCGGTAACGCTCACAGCCCCCATCCCAAGACAAAAAGAGCCGGCTGGCCCGTGCGGCACAGCGCGACCGGCCACACGGGAAGCCTCAAGGGGACAAGCGAATCTTGTCTCCCAAAAAAATCCTCAGCCGGCATCGAGCACCTCGGCCAAGTCCTTGTCACCGCGCCCTGATAGACACACGAGGTCCAGCTCGCCGTCTGGCTGCGCAAACGTCCAGGCGAGCGCATGCGCGGTCTCGAGCGCTGGAATGATCCCCTCCAGGCGCGCCACCTCACGGAATGCGGCAAGCGCTTGGCGATCGGTGATGGCCTCGTAGCGGGCCCTTCCAATGTCGCGCAGGTAAGCGTGCTGGGGTCCGGTGCCCGGATAGTCCAGGCCGGCCGAGATCGAATGCGCCTCGATGATCTGGCCCTCCTCGTCCTGCATCACCGCCGAGAGCGCTCCGTGCAGCACGCCGGCACGGCCGGCCACCGTCAGCGGCGCGCCATGGCGCTCGGTGTCGATCCCGTCGCCCCCGGCCTCCACGCCGACCAGCTCGACGCCCTCGTCGTCGAGGAAGGCTGTGAAGATGCCCAAAGCATTGGAGCCCCCGCCGACGCAAGCGATCACGCGCGCGGGCAGGCGCCCCTCACGCTCCAGCAGCTGCGCGCGCGCCTCGTCGCCGATCACGCGCTGCAGATCGCGCACCAACGCCGGGTAGGGCGCCGGACCGACGACCGAGCCGATTATGTAATGGGTGTCGCCGACGTTCGTCACCCAATCGCGGATCGCCGCCGAGGTGGCCTCCTTGAGCGTGCGCGCGCCAGCGTCCACCGCATGCACGTGCGCCCCGAGCAGCTCCATGCGCTGCACGTTCGGAGCCTGGCGACGCGTGTCTTCGGTGCCCATATAGATCACGCACTCGAGGTCGAGCAGTGCACAAACGGTGGCGGTGGCGACGCCATGCTGGCCAGCACCGGTCTCGGCAATGATGCGGCGCTTGCCTATGCGCTTGGCCAAAAGCGCCTGGCCAAGCGCATTGTTGAGCTTGTGCGAGCCGGTGTGGTTGAGGTCCTCGCGCTTGAGATAGACGGGCCTGCCAAGTCGCTCTGAGATGCGCTCGGCTAGATACAAAGGAGTGGGACGTCCAGCGAAGTCTCGCAGCAGACGGTCAAGCTCGGCCTTGTATGCGGGATCCTCGCGCGCAGCAAGCCAGGCTTGCTCAAGCTCCGCCAGCGCCGGCATCAGCGTCTCGGGAACGTACTGCCCCCCGTAGGCCCCGAAGCGGTGCTCGACTGCGCTCACGTTGGCGAGCCTACCGGCGGCGTCGCCTCCCGCGGCGGCTCGCCGGGCAAGACCGTCTCGGTGGGCTCAGGCTCGTGGGACGAGCCTGGCTCAGGCTCGTGGGGAACGGCCGACACAGGCTCATGGGGAACGGCCGGATCCTCGGGCACCGGGGCTAGGGCAGGCGAAGCGAAGGCGGCACGATCCACGGCGGCGAAGAACTCGCGGAGCTTTGCCGGATCCTTGATCCCAGGCGCGCTCTCGGTGCCGCTGGCAGTGTCGACCGCAAACGGACGCACACGCTCGATCGCCTCGCCCACATTGCCGGGCTCCAGGCCACCGCTCAGGATCAGCGGCACTTTCGAACGCCGTCCAGCCAGCAGCGCCCAGTCGAAGGTCTCCCCCGTGCCGCCGCGCAACTGCTCGTGTTCAGGCTCTGTCGAGCGTGCATCGAGCAAATGGAAGTCAGTGTGGAAGCGAGCCGCGTCCTGGATGTCGGCCATACCGGACACCTGTAGCGCCTTAATTATGCGTGCGCCGGTGCGGCGAGCGGCCTCCCCGCAGAAAGAGGGTCCCTCGTCGCCGTGCAACTGCAGCAGCGTCAAACCCAGTTGCTCGCTGACGTCGACGATCTCCTCCATCTGCGCGTTGACGAACACCCCACACAACTCCACCTTGCGGCGCAGGCTCGTGGTAATGCGCTGTCCCTCGGCAAGCGAGCAGGCGCGGGGGGAAGCATCGAAGAACACCATGCCCACCGCCCAGCCTCCGAGTTCGACGGCCAGCTCAGCGTCTTGCAGACGGGTGATCCCGCAGATCTTCACCTGTGTATTCCCGTCGAAGGGCATGCCCCAACGGTAGCGGCCCCTTAGCCTTCGGGCGTGTTGGGGTTCTTGATCGAGTTCGGCCGCGCCGTGAGCGTCACTTTGATCGTCTTCTTTTCATAGGTGCCCTTGCCGGTCGCACGCATCACTTCGACCGAGATCGTGTCGCCGGGTTTCTTCGAACCGATCAAGGCCGAAAGATCTTCAGCGCTGCTGATCGCTTTGCCGTCGACACCGACGATGATGTCGCCGCCGACGGCCACCTTCCCGCCGTCCAGCTGCGCTTCGAGGTTGCCGCCGCGCAGACCGGCCTTGGCGGCGGGCGTGCCGGCTTCGACAGTCTCGACCATCGCGCCGCTCTTGACGGGCAAGTTCAGCCCCGAGAGCGAGCCGTCGACGCTGATCGTGCTGACGCCGAGATAAGCACCGCTGACAGTCCCGCCTTTCTCAAGCTGAGGAAGCTCGGACTTGGCGGTGTCGATCGGGATCGAGAAGCCGATCCCCACGCTGCCGTCGCCGCTACCGCCGGTCTCGATCTGGGAGTTGATGCCGATCACTTCGCCCTGCTCGTTGAGCAGCGGCCCACCGGAGTTGCCGGGATTGATCGGTGCGTCGGTCTGCAGAACGTTGTCGATCGAGAAGCCGTTGGGCGAGGTGATCTGACGCTGTAGTGCCGAGATCACCCCTGTCGTGAGCGTGCGGTCGTAGCCGAAGGGGTTGCCGATCGCAAGCACCGGATCACCGACCTGTGCCTTGCTGGAGTTCCCGAGCGTCAGCACGTGCATCGTGAGACCTTCTGTGGGGATGTGCAGCACGGCAAGATCGTTGGATGGATCCTTGCCGACCACTTTCGCTTCGACGGTCTTGCCGTGTTCGAAGCTGACCTCGACCTTGACCGCGTTCTCGACGACGTGGTAATTGGTCAGGATCGTGCCGTCGCTGTTGATCACAAAGCCCGAGCCGGTCGCCGTCCCTTGCTCGCTTTCACCGCCGAGGCTAAAAGGCGATTCGGTCTGGCTGCACGATCGTGGAGATCACGAGCGCAACGCCCGGCGCATCCCGCTCGTAGATCTGGTGCGGAGTCAGGCCGCCGCTCTGCTGCGATGCGTTCGACGGAGCCATCGGGAGTCGAAGCCTGCTGCACGACCGTGACCGTCTTCCGCGAGGAGCCGAGATCGCCGGCTGCCGCGACCACGGCGACGACAACCCCGCCACCGATAAGGGCCGAGAGGAGCGGGATGAAGAACATGCGCTTCATTGGCAGTCAGGATGAGGGATGGCGATCAACGAGAACTAAAGAGGACCATGCGAATGTATAAAAATCAGAACGCAGGCGCCGATGAGCCTGCCAGTAGGGCAGCAAGCGCCTGCTCAGGCTCAGGCGCACGCATCAGCGACTCACCAACGAGCACAGCCGCTACCCCTGCGCGCTCCAGTTGCTCCAGCTGCTCGGGCTTGGAGATCCCAGACTCGGACACCACCGTCGTCCCCGCCGGCATCTCCGCAAGCAGTCGCTCCGTACGTCCGACATCGACGCTGAAGTCACGCAGGTCGCGGTTGTTCACGCCGATCAGCCGCGCCCCAACCTGCTCTGCGCGCATAAGCTCGTCGCGATCGTGCACCTCCACGAGCACATCCAAGTCAAGCCCGAGCGCACGGTCGTGTAGCGAGGCAAGCTCCTCCGGCTCGAGCGCGGCCACGATCAGCAGCACAGCATCCGCGCCGGCAACCACAGCCTCATACAGCTGATATGGATCGACAACGAAGTCCTTACGCAAGATCGGCAACTCAGATGCGTCGCTCGCAGTGTCGATATCGGCCAGCGACCCGTCGAAGTTGGGCCCCTCGGTCAGCACCGACAGAGCACTCGCCCCGCCGCGCTCGTAGGCGCTGACGATCGCAGCGAGGTCAGGCTCCGGCTCGCACAGCTTGCCTGCCGAGGGAGAGCGGCGCTTGAACTCGGCGATCACAGAAATACCCGGGGCAGCGAGCGCATGGCGAAACCGGCTCGGTCGGCGAGAACTTATGTCTGTCCCGATAGGTGTTTGTTGCTTGCGACGCTCAACCTCTTGACGCGTTTCGGCCAAGATGCGGTCCAGCACAGTCATCCCGCCACCTGCTCAGGTGCGTGGCGTCGGCTGGCCTGCACATAACGTTCGAGCGCCTCCGACGCGCCCCCAGACGCGATCGCCGCGCGCGCAGCCTCGACGCCGCTTGCGATCGAATCGGCAGCACCCGCTGCGTAGATCGCGGCGCCCGCATTGATCAGCACCAGATCGGCACACACACTCTGCTCGCCGTCGAAGACCGCACGCGTGACCGCGGCGTTCTCGGCGGGCGAGCCACCGCCAAGCAGCGGATCGGCCGGGTCCGCAAGCTCGATGCCGACGTCCTGAGGCGTGAGCATGTAGCGCCTCAACTCATTGCCGTTGACCTCGACCACCTGAGTTGCCGCTGAGGTGGAGACCTCATCGAGCCCGTCCTCGCCGGCGACGACAAGCGCGCGCTGCACGCCAAGGCGTGCCAGCGCGCCTGCGATCGTCTCCAGGAAGCTCGAATCGGCGACTCCCACAAGCTGCTGGTTCGCGCCAGCCGGATTGGTCAACGGTCCGAGGAAGTTGAAGATGGTGCGCACCGCCAGCTCGCTGCGGACCGGCACCACGAAACGAGTGGCCTGGTGGTGCGCGGGCGCGAACATAAAGCCGAAGCCGGCCTCCTCGATGCACTGCGCGACGGCCTCAGGGCCAAGGTCGATGCGCGCGCCAAGCGCCTCCAAGAGGTCGGCCGAGCCAGACGAACTGGTCGCCGAGCGGTTGCCGTGCTTGGCCACAGCACAGCCCGCGCCGGCCGCCACCAGGGCGGCCGTGGTGGACACGTTGAAAGTGCGCCGACCACCGCCAGTGCCGGCCGTGTCGAGCAGGTCGTGGCGCTTGGTCGGCACATGCGCCGCCAGCTCGCGCATCGTGCCGGCCAGCCCGGCAAGCTCGTCGACCGTCTCCCCCTTCGTGCGCAGCGCGATCAGAAAGCCCGCAATCTGGGTCTCCGAGACATCACCGTGCATGATCTCGGCGAGCACCTCGGCGGCCTCCTGTTGGCTCAGGTCGCGCCGCGAGGCGACCGCGTCGATCGCGCTTGTGAGGACGGGATTGGGCACCTACCGGACCCCTACCCAGACGAGCATTCGGAGGGTGGGTGTACTGTCTTTTTCTGAAAATTACAATAATAGATACATTTTGTTGATTCAATAGTATTTCTCATATTTTGGATGTACCCACCTGTGCATCGCCGTTGGACACGACGCCCGCCGCGAGAAAGTTTGCCAAGAGCTTCTTGCCTTCATCGGTGAGTATCGACTCCGGATGAAACTGGACGCCCTCGGCCGGCAGCTCGCGATGGCGCAATCCCATCAACACCCCGCCGCCGTGAGCGGTCGCTTCCAGGCAATCGGGCAGCTGCTCATCGACGACAAGCGAGTGATAGCGCCCAACCTTCAGCGGCGAGGTGAGCCCCGCGAAGATCGTGCGCCCATCGTGCTCGATCGTGGTCGCCTTGCCGTGCACGGGCTCGTGCAGCTTGACGAGGCCGCCGAACGCCTGGGCCATCGACTGGTGGCCCAGGCAGACACCGAGCGTAGGGATGCCGGCTTCCGGCATGCGCCGGGCCACCTCCAGGGAGATGCCGGCCTCGTTGGGAGTGCACGGGCCCGGCGAGATCACACAGCGCCCATAGGAGTCTTCGAGCAGCTGCTCGACGGTCGCCGCGTCGTTGCGCACCGCGCAGACTTCGGCACCCAGCTCGCCCAGGTACTGGACGAGGTTGTAGGTGAACGAGTCGTAGTTGTCGATCACCAGCACTCGCATCGCTAAACCCGCCTTGCTTGGAACAGGCGCTTCGTCACACAACATATGCTCTTGATAGCGCTCATGCTCAAGCCCAATCCGCCTGTTCGCAGGCAAGCTCGACGGCGCGCAGCACCGCCTTGGTCTTGTTCACCGACTCCTCGTACTCGTACTCGGGCTTGGCGTCGGCCACGGTCCCGCCGCCGGCCTGCACGTGCGCGACCCCATCCTTGACGACGACGGTGCGGATGTGGATCGCGGTGTCGAGATCGCCGGTGTAGCTGAGGTAGCCGATCGCACCGCCGTAGCCACCGCGCTTGGTGGACTCCAGCTCATCGATTATCTGCATCGCGCGCACCTTCGGCGCGCCCGAGAGCGTGCCCGGGGGCAGCACCGAGCGCAGCGCGTCCATCGCGCCGACATCCTCACGCAAGGTGCCCGATACCGAAGAGACGATGTGCATCACGTGGCTGTAGGTCTCGATCTCCATCAGCTCGTCGACCGCGACGCTGCCGTACTCGCACACGCGCCCGAGGTCGTTGCGCCCGAGATCGACGAGCATCACGTGCTCAGCAGCGCTCCTTCTCGTCTTCGAGCAGCTCGTCGGCGATACGCCGATCCTGCTCGGGGCTCGAGCCGCGTGGGCGCGTGCCGGCGATCGGGCGCGTGGAGACGTGGCGTGCAGAGACGGTGAGCAGCGGCTCGGGGCTCGCGCCGGCGATCTGGAAGTCGCCGAAGTCCAGGAAGTACATATAGGGACTGGGGTTGACGGTGCGCAGCCCCTGTATATGGAGAACGCCTCGACGGGCACCTCGGCCGACCAGCGCTGCGAGGGAACGACCTGGAAGGCGTCGCCCGCATGGATGTACTCGACGATCCGCGCCACCATCGCTTCAAAGCTGCTCGCGCGTCATGTTCGACTCAAAGCGCGGCAGCCGCGCGCGCCGCCAGCCTTCGCGCCGGCGTGCGGGACGGGGCCGGCCAGGCACGCCCGCACTTCGGCGATCGTGCGGGCCGCGGCCTCGCGCGCCCGCTCAGGGTCCGGCTCGGCGTCGAGGTCGGCGTTCGCGAGGATCGTGATCGTGTGCTTGAGATGATCGAACGCGACAAGCGCGTCGGTCAGCATCAGCGCCATGTCGGGCAGGCCGAGCGCATCCGGGTTTGGCTCGCCGAGCGGCTCCACCGTGCGCACCAGGTCATAGCCAAAGAAGCCGACAGCGCCCCCCATGAACGGCGAACCCATCCAGCCCGTCGGGCAGCGGCGCCTGGCGACAGTCGGCGACCGCGGCGGCCGCCAACGCATATGGGTCGCCCGGATCGCCAAGCGACCAACGCAACACCGAGCGCGGACGGAAGCCGATGAACGAGTAGCGCCCCATGCGCTGCCCTTGCTCGGCCGACTCCAGCAGGAAGGCGGGCTCACCCGGCGCCAGCTCGCGCAGCTTCAGAAAAGCGGAGACCGGCGTCTCGCAGTCGGCGATGAACGTCTCCTGCAGCGGGATCAGGTTGTAAGCGCCCGCCGCCCGCGACGGGGCCGCACTACCAGCGGCACTCATCGCGCGCATCCCGCACAGGAGGCGCGCGAGCGCGCGAAAGCCGGCCGGGTCCCGGCTGACGCTACCGGCGGCGCTCATCGAGCACGCCCTCCGCGTCCGACAGCGCGAGGCCGCGGCTGTGCAGCAGCACGAGCAGGTGGTAGAGCAAGGTCGGCGGCCTCTTCGTCGACCCGCTCGTCGGTCTCCTCGCGCGCGGCGCGGGCGACCTCCTCGGCCTCCTCCATCACCTTCTCGCCGATACGCTCGGGATCGTCGAGCAGCTCCACGGTGTAGGAGCCCGCGGGACGCTCGACGTGCGCGCGCGCGCAAGCGTGCGCTCCAGCGCCGGCAGCGTCTCGTGCGGAGCGCGGCGGCTCCAGCTCGCCGCGATAGAAAGCAGCTGCGCTCGCCCGTGTGGCAGGCGGGGCCGGCGGGCTCGACGAGCGCGAGCAGCGCATCGCCGTCGCAATCGACACGCAGCGAGCGAACCGCCTGGGTGTTGCCGCTCGTGGCGCCCTTGTGCCACAGCTCCTGGCGCGAGCGACTCCAAAGGTGCAGCTCGCCAGCTGGCGCGCGTACGCTCCAGCGCAAGCTCGTTCATGTAGGCAAGCGTCAGCACCTCGCCGCTGTCCCAGTCCTGCACCACACACGGCACGAGACCGCGCTCGTCATAGACGAGCAGTTGCTCGACTTCGTCGTCTGCCGGTGCGCTCATCCAGCGGAATTGTAGGTTGCAAGAGACATGGCCTCGCTGCTGGAGAGAAAGCTGATCGTCGTGACCGGCAAGGGCGGGGTCGGCAAGAGCACGGTGGCATGCGCGCTGGGCCTGCTCGCGGCCCGGAAGGGGCTGCGCACGATCGTGGTCGAGTTGGGCGACCAGCATCGTCTACGCGACCTCTTTGCCGCCGACGGAAGCAACCAAGATGGTCCCGACTCTGCCGGGGGCACCAGCTGTCCGAGCACCCAAATGCCGGCCACCACGCTCACTACGTCGGCCGCCACCAAAGCGAGGAGATCGAACTGCAAGAGGGCCTGTGGAGCACTTCGATCGACCCGGACCGGGCCCTTGCCGAATGGCTGCAAACGCTCACCGGCCGCATCTCGGCGCGCCTGCTCGCGTCGAGCAGCACCTTCCAGTACTTCGCCGCCGCGGCCCCCGGTGCAAAGGAGCTGGTGAGCATGGTCAAGGTGCGCGAGCTGTGCGAAGGGCGCAGACGCGACCGCGAGCGGAGCGAGCGATTCGCGTCGTGAGAGACGAAGCCGACGCGGCCTACGACCTCGTCGTGCTCGACGCACCCGCCACCGGTCACGCGCTTGCGATGCTGCGCTCGCCGCAGACCTTCTCGGCGATCGTGCGCGTCGGGCCGCTGGCCGAGCAGGCACAGGCGCTGCGTGAACTGCTCGAAGACGCGGAGCGATCGGCGTATGTCGCAGTGACCCACGCGAGCGAGATGGCCGTCACCGAGACGCTCGAGCTGGAGGAAGGCTTGCGCCGCGAGCTCGACCGCGACCTCGACGCGGTGGTCGTCAACGGCACAATGCCACGACGGTTCACGCGCAAGGAGCTTGGCACGGATCGCGGCTGCGGACAGCCAAGACGGCAGCGCAGGGGTCACGAGCTCCGCTGCGCAAATGGCGCGCACCGTCCACGATCGCGCCCGCGTCCAGCAGGCCAAATAGCCCGCCTGCGCCGGCAACGGTTGCCGAGGGTGCGCCGCAGGTCGTGCTGACGGTGCCTTTCGCGTTCGTTCAGGTTTTGGATCTCGCCGCGGTGCGAGAATTAGCGACCGGCTTGCGGGCAGGATCTGAGGCCGGAACGACCCACACCGTACCCGATCAACGGACGCCCGCAGGCCGTACCCGGCATCTAGGTAATCCCCAGCCGATCCAGCAACCCCTCGTCCCCGCGCCAGTCGCGCCGCACGCGCACCGACAGGTCCAAATGCACATGGCAGTCCAGCTCGCGCTCGATCTCCTTGCGCGCGGCGGAGCCGATCGCCTTGATCATGCGTCCGCCCGCGCCGACGACGATCCCCTTCTGGGACTCGCTCTCGACCCAGATCAGCGCGCGCACCCGCACCAGGCCCTCGCGCGGGTGTTCGATCTCTTCGACGATCGCCTCCACAGCGTGGGGCAGCTCTTGGAAGGTGCGTTTGATCGCCGCCTCGCGCACCAGCTCTGCCAGCAGCACCGAAGCGGCTGGTCTGAGATGCCTGTGGGGAGAACATGAACGGACCCTCGCGGCATCAGCTCGGCAAGGTGCTCGACGAGCGCGCGCTACGCCCTTGCCGGTGCGCGCGGAGATCGGGAATATCTCCTCGCCGACGTCGAGCTCGGCGGCAGCCGCCAGCACCGCCACGGTCGCGGCACGATCGAGCCGGTCGACCTTGTTGACGCGATCGTCACCGGCAGCATCCGCCTCGGCGAGCGCCTGCGCGATGAAGCGGTCGCCGGCGCCCACCCCTGCTCGCCGTTGAGCACGAGCAGCGCGCAGTCGGAGCCCTCGAGTCTCCAGTCGCACCCGTCCGCCATCCGCTCGGTGAGCACGTCGCGGGGGCGTTGAACGCCGGGCAGGTCGACGAGCACGATCTGGCACTCGCCGCTCGGTGCGCACGCCGCGGATCGCCCGGCGCGTGGTCTGTGGGCGGTCGGAGACGATCGCGACCTTGCCACCGACGATCGCGTTGACGAGCGTGGACTTGCCCACATTCGGGCGGCCGGCGAGCGCGACAAAGCCACTGCGCGTCAGTGCTGCGTCCGGCTCCCCGGCGGCGTCGCTCAAGAATTGCCCCAGCGCATGATCTCGGCTTGCAGCGCGAGCATCTCGCCCTTCGTCTGTCTCGTGGTCCATGCCGAGCGAGATGCAGCGCCCGTGCACGATCGCCTCGCCGACATCGCTCGTGAGGCTCGGGACAGATCACGATGTCGCCAAGCTCGCGCGGAGATCACCGTCGCTCCCCGTCAGCGTGCCGGCTCGGCGCCGTCGATCGGGAAGGAGAGCACGTCGGTGGGCCCGTCTTTGCGGCGATGCTCGCCGTTGAGCTCGGCGATGCGCTCGGCGCCGACGAACTCGACGGCGAGATGTGGCCGTGCTCGACTGCCGGCCGATGCGAGCGCGAGCGCGCACAAGCCGCTCGACCCGCCACTGAGGAAGCGGCCCTGCGAGCAGCTGTGCGCCGAAGACCTCGACCTCGAGCATCGATGCGGCGCGCTCAGGCCCGACGCTCGGCCAAACGCTGAACCACGACCTGCTCCCCGGCATCGTCAGCCTCGACCCACGGTGCCAGGCCCGGATCGCGCGGAAGCAGCAGGCGCGTGGGGCCATCAGTCGCCCACGACTGTCGTCGGTCGTGCGCCTACCGTGCTCGTCATATGCCTCCACGATCCGCTGCACGAGCTTGTGGCGCACGACGTCCTCGCCGCCGAAGCGCACGAACTCGATGCCCTCGATCGCCTCGAGCACCTCTCCCACCACATCGAGGCCGGAGCGCTGCTCGCGCGGCAGGTCGACCTGGGTGATGTCGCCCGTGACGACCATCTTCGAGCCGAAGCCGAGCCGGGTGAGGAACATCTTCATCTGCTCGGGCGTCGTGTTCTGCGCCTCGTCGAGGATCACAAACGAGTCGTTGAGCGTGCGCCCGCGCATGAACGCGAGCGGCGCGATCTCGATCACGCCACGCTCCAGATGCTGGGAGACCTTCTCCGGATCGAGCATGTCGTGCAGCGCGTCGAACAGCGGGCGCAGATAGGGGTCCACCTTCGCCATCAAGTCGCCGGGCAGGAAGCCAAGGCGCTCGCCCGCCTCGACGGCGGGACGGGTGAGGATGATGCGGTTGACTTCGTGGCGCGAGAGCGCGGCGGCGGCCATCGCCACGGCGAGGAACGTCTTGCCGGTGCCGGCCGGCCCGACGCCGAAGGTGACGGTGCTGGAGCGGATCGAGTCCACGTAGCGCTTCTGGTTGACGGTCTTGGGGGCGACGCTCAGGCTGCGGTGGCGCCACACGATGTCCTCCAAGACACGCGGGCGGCGATTCGTGCGCGTCCAGCGCGCCCGTCACCGCCGCGATCGTGCCGGGCGCGATCTGGTGGCCGCGGCCGATCAGCTCGGAGAGCTCGTGCACGACCCGCTCGCCGGCATGCGCGTGTCCTCCTCGGAGCCGTCGAGCGTGAGCAGGTTGCCGCGCAGGAACACCTTGCAGCTGAGATGACCCTCAAGCGCGCGCAGCACCGTGTCCTGGCTGCCCGCCAGCTCGGCGGCGACCTCGTCCGGCAGCTCGATCTGCGTCCTCATCCTCCGAGCGCCGCCCTGACCAGCCCGAGACCCGCTTGCCGTCCGCACGCCCATCGACGGCCGCCATCACGCTCTTCATCGACTGGCCCATGTCCTTTGGCGACTGCGCGCCGCTGTCGGCCGAGCGCCCGCTCGACGATCGCCTGGAGCTCGGCGTCTGAGAGCTCGGCCGGCAGATAGCCGCCGATCAGCTCCCCCTCGGCCTCCTCGCCGCTGGCGAGGTCCTCGCGTCCGCCGTCGCGAAACGCGTTGGCGGCCTCCAGGCGGCGCTTGCGCTCACGGCGCAGCACGGCGAGCTCGTCGCCGGGGCCTTCCTTTGCGTCCTTCGCAGCTCGGAGAGGACCATGCGCAGCGCGCCGACGCGCTGCTTCTCACCGGCGCGCATCGCGCTCGTCAGGTCTCGCTACGTCGTCGAGAATCGTCATCCTCACTCAGGATACGCCGAGCAGGCGAGACTTTTGTATCGATTCATCGCTTTCGCCCGGTTGCGCCGGCTGGCTCGCCTCAGCACGCCGGCGTCGCCGAGGCCGCGCAATCGGCAGAATGGGTCGCCATGAGCGCATCCATGTATCGCCGATGCACTCGCTCCGTTCCTGGCGGAGGTCGAACGGCTGCGACCCGCCGGAGCGGAAGTGTTCGACGCGCACACGCATCTCGGCCTGGACGAGGACGGTCGCTCGCTCGACCTGGAGACGCTGCTCTCCCAGCTCGACGCCGCGGGCGCGCGCAGGGCGTGCGTGTTCCCTCTGCACGACCCCGAGCGCAGGCCTTCCTACAGCGTGCCCAACGATCGCGTGCTCGCATGGGCGGGCGAAAGCGAGGGACGGCTGATCCCGTTCTGCCGGCTCGATCCGGCCGAAGGGCCCGCTGGCCGAGGGCGAGCGCTGCATCGCCAAGGGTGCGCGCGGGATCAAGCTGCACCCGCGCGCGCAGGCGTTCGCGTTCGACGGCCCCGAGATGGACGGCATCTTCAGCGCTGGCCGAAGAAGCGAGCGTGCCGATCCTGATCCACGCGGGCCGCGGCATGCCCCCGATCGCCGACGGGCTGGCCGACCTTGCGTTGCGCCACCCCGAGGTCGTGCTGATCCTCGCCCACGGCGCGATCTGCGACCAGGGCATCCTCACCTCGCGCCTGGCCGACCATCCTGGGGTGCTGTACGACACCTCGTGCTTCTTCCCGATGGACGTGATCGAGCTGTTCGCGCGGGTGCCGGCCGAGCGGATCGTGTTCGCCTCCGACCCGCCCTACGGGCTCACCGCCAGCGGCCTGTATCTCGCGCTGCGCGTCGCCGCCCACGCGGGCCTCGACGAGCAGGCCATCGGCGGTGTGATCGGTGAGACGATGGCGGGGCTCGTCGACGGTCGCGGCCTGCCGCCGGTCTCCCCGCCGCGCGGCGAGCGAGCAGATCGCGATGCAGGCCGGCTCGCGCGCGCCTACGGCTACGCGAGCCTCGCCGGGCCGGCGCTGTTCGCGGGCGCCGTCGAGCAGGCGCAGGGGCATGCTCGACCTGGCGATCGCGGTGTGCCGCGACCCCGAGCCCGGGGGCGCGTCGGCGAGGCGCTGGAGCAGATCGGCGCGGCGCTGATCGCGGCGCGAGCGCTGCTGGACGAGCGAGGGCGGCCTGCGCCCGGCGATCGACCTGCTGTTCAGGGCGGTGGCGCGCGCGGCGACCGAGCTGCCCAGCTCGCGCGCCAGCCACAGCGCCGACCACTCCCCCTGCTCGCGACGGGCTCGCTCGCGCAGGCCAAGGCGCTTAGCGAACGCGTCGGCCACCTCGTCGGCCTGCTCGCGCAGCAGCCCACTTGCGATCAGATCGAGGCGCGTTGGCGGGACGGGGAGTCTGGCTGGGCCACTCTCGGCCAGGTCGAGCAGCAGCGGTCGCAGCAGGTTGGCGAGCACCACGTGCACCGTTTCGGTCCCGCGCGCGAGCGGTTTGGCGCGCGGCGCTGGGCACTGCGCGGCACGCCCTGTCGACTCCCCGATCCCCATACAAGCCATGGCAGCGCACTCGCGGCGCAGGTCAAAGCGGCGGGCCTCGATCTCGACGCTCGTTGACAGCCGCGTTGGCGAGAATCGCGCGCACGCTCTCGCGATCGTTGTCGAGCGCCAGCACCGGGCGGTAGCCGAGCTTCGAGCGCCGCGATCGCCAGCACGCCCGAGCCGGAGCCGACGTCGAGCACGGGATCGCGCGCGTCCTCGGTGGCGGCGAGCTCCAGCAGCAGCTCCAGGCACATGCGGGTGGTCGCGTGCGCGCCAGTGCCAAACGCCTGCGCGGGATCGATCACGATCTCACGCGCACCGGGGCGATCGCTGGGTGCCTCCCACGGCGGGTCGCACGAAAAGCAAGCCCCCCGCGCGCGCGAGCGCGCTCGCAGGCATCCTCCCCGACCCGTCCCCTGCACTGGGTCTGCGTCGCAACACCCCGATCCGCCTCCCCCGCCGGGAGACTCTGCCGGGCGGCTTCGATCAGCACCGGGCGGTGAAACTGCTTCCAGCGCTCAGACCAGTCGTCGGGAACCTCGCTGTGTCGAGATCTCGACCAGCGCGCCACCCGCGGCGGCTTGCAGATCGGGCAAGCGCGGCAGCTCGCCCGGAGCGCCGTAGACGGCGTATTCGACGATGCCCTCTCCCCCGTCGCTTGCCGGCAGCTCGATCTCCTCGACGCCGCTGGGCGCAAGCTCGAGCAGGTCGGCAAGCACGAGCTCGGCGTCGCTCGACGCCGAACGCGCAGCGCCAGCCGGATCACGCAGCCCGGCGCGACGCTGATGCCCCGAAGACCGCACGTCACGCCGCCTGGTGGCGCAGCACGCGGCGTAGCTTGGCGAACACCGACTCCTCGGAGCGCAGGTTCTCCTCGGTGAGCGTGTCGTTCAGCTGCCCGAGCAGCTCGCGCTGGCTCGTCGCTGAGACGACGCGGGATGACGACGTTGACGACCACGCGCAGGTTGCCGCGGCGTCCGCCGCGCAGCGAGGGCATCCCCTGTCCGCGCACGGTGAGCATCTCCCGGGTTGCGTGCCGGCGGGCACCTCGATCGGCACCGCGACCGTCGAGCGTGGGCACCTCGAGCGTCGCGCCGAGCGAGGCCAGTGGGGCGGCGACGTCGAGCGCGGTGATCAGATCGTCGCCTTCGCGCACGAAGCGCTCGTCGGCGCGCACGCGCACGAGCACGTAGAGGTCGCCGGCGGGAGCGCCGCGCTCGCCGGCGTGCCCGCGCCCGCTCGACGCGGATGCGCTGACCGTCGGCGATCCCGGCGGGGACCGTCACCTGCTCGCTGCGCTTGACCGCCAGCTGTCCGCGACCGCGGCACTCGCCGCACGGCGTCGTGGGCACGCGTCCGTCGCCGTGGCAGGCATCGCAGAGGCTCGTGCGCATCATCTGGCCGAAGGGGGTGCGCATGACGCTCTGCACCTGGCCGGCGCCGCTCGCAGCGCGAGCAGCGCTCGATCGGGGTGCCGGGCTCGGCGCCGTTGCCGTGGCAGTGCTCGCAGCGGTCGATCGCCTCGTAGGAGACGTCGAGCTTGCGCGCCGACCGACGGCTTCGAGCAGCGTCATCTCCACGGCCACGGCGATGTCGCCGCCGAGCGCAGGCCCTGGCGCTCCCGAACGGGCTGCCGCCGCCGAAGAAGGCGTTGAACAGGTCGCCGATCGAGCCAAACGACGTCGAAGTTGGGGGCGTAGCCACCGGAGCGCAGACCCTCGTGTCCGTAGCGGTCGTAGGTGGCGCGGCGCTCGGGGTCGGAGAGGATCTCGTAGGCCTCGGCGGCCTCCTTGAACTTCTCCTCGGCCTGGGGGTCGTGGGCGTTGACGTCGGGATGCAGCTCGCGCGCGAGCTTGCGAAACGCCTTCTTGACATCCTGCTCGGCGGCGTCGCGAGGTACGCCGAGCACCTCGTAGGGATCGCGGGGAGTGGTCGCGCTCATCGGGTGGCCATCGCTGTCCTCAGCGCTCGGCGTAGGCGTCTTCGACGAAGCGCGAGAGCTCGTGGGCGGCCTCGCGCACGG
Organism: uncultured Solirubrobacterales bacterium; assembly: GCA_963723175.1. Lineage (GTDB taxonomy): Bacteria > Actinomycetota > Thermoleophilia > Solirubrobacterales > Solirubrobacteraceae > Palsa-744. The sequence continues at coordinate 66,144 of CAVRPO010000011.1, forward strand.
TGGCGATCGCGCCCGCATAGTCCATGTGAACCGGGCCGATCACCGACACCGCCCCGAGCTTGCGCCGCGCGAGACCGTAGCCGGCCGCGACGAGCGCCAGCGAGCGCATCGCGGGAATCTCGTTCTCGCGCCCGATGCGCACGTACACGTCGGACTCGCCGAGCGCGGCGCGCAGGACGCGCAGCAGGGCGGCGCGCCGCTCGAGCATGCCCATCAGCTCGTTCGATCTCGGTGATGTCGCCGATCGCGCGACTGGAGAGCAGGTGGGCGGTGCCGTCAACGTAGAGCGTGTCCTCGGTCTCGCGATGCCAGATCTGCCAAAGGCGGGCGCGAGCCGATCGACGAACGCGCGCTCGCTGGCGCCGAGGCTGGGATCCTCCAGGCGCTTGGAGAGCATCCGTGCGCCAAGCCCGAAGCCGACGAGCCGCTCGTTAAGGTATTCGCCGGCCCAGCCGACGAGCCCCTGATCGACCGGCTCCGTCGAAGCGTGGTGAGCAGCTTGGAGACGCCGCCGGTGGAGGTGATCGACGACGACCATCACCACCTGTGGCTGCAGACGCGAGCACCTCGACGTGGCGGATCGTGGCGGTGTCGAGCGAGGGCGCGGAGACGACCGCCAGCAGGCTCGTGACCCGCGAGATCGCGACGCTTGTAGCACGCATCGCCTCCTCGATCTCGCTGCGCGTCAGCGACAGCGCCAGCGGGCGCACCGGCGCGAGGCTCTTGACCGGTGCCGAGCATCCTGTCGACCACATAGCGATGCCCGGCGTCGGTGGGCACGCGCCCCGCCGAGGTGTGCGGATGGGCGAGCAGGTCGTGCTCCTCGAGCAGCGCAAGCTCGTTGCGCACGGTGGAGGGGCCGCAGTCGAGGCTGGGGTCGGCGGCGATCGTCTTGGAGGCCACCGGCTGGCCGCTGTGCAGGTAGTCCTCGACCACCTTGCACAGGATCAGCTCCTGTCGGGGGGTGAGCATGACGGTGATTCTAGGGTCTGTGCCTCGGTCCTCTTGTGCGCTTCGCCGGCGCAATCGAGCGGCGTCCCTGACGGCAAAGGCCGTCCGCGAGGCGTGCTCTGCACGCGCGCCACCTCGATCGTGCCGAGCGGCGCAACGTCGTCGTTGCTCACGACCTGTCTAGCTCAGCCTCGGCGTTGCGGATGATCTGGTTGCCGGCCTGCTCGGCGACCGTGTCCACGATCACGTGGCCGTCTGACGCCTCGCGCACGGTGCCGGTCACGACGACCTCCTGCTCGGGCACGCCCATGCCACGGAACTGGACGGACAGCCGCTTGAGCGTGGCGGGACCGCCCGCTGCCTCGGTCTGGGCGCGGGCGACCTGTGCCATCGACCACAGGCCATGCAGGATGCGCCCGGGCAGCCCGACGGCGCGCGCGAACTCCTCGTCGATGTGGATCGGGTTGAAGTCGCCCGACGCGCCGGCGTAGCGAGCGGTGAGGTACTTGTCGGGGGTGACACGCACCTCGGGGATCTGCGCTCCAACTGAAAGATCGGCCATGACTCAAACTCCTCGGACGATGTTGGTCCAGGTTCCGCGGCAGACCTGCTCGCCGCGCTGGTTGACGGAGACGGACTCGAACACGTAGTAGCCACGGCCGTCGCGTTCTGAGATGTCCTTGACGGAGGCGGTGGTGGTGATCTCATCGCCCGCGACGACGAGCGGCCCCCACTCGAACTCCTGGCCGCCGTGAACCATCATCGCGAAGTTCATTTCCACCTCAGGATCGAACAGCGATGGCGCAACCGATGGGGAGCTGTAGACGACCGCGAACATCGGCGGGGCGACCACGTCGGCGTAGCCGGCGTCGCGCGCGGCTTGCTCGTCGAGGTGCAGCGGGTTGGTCTCACCGACCGCGCGGGCGTACTCCTTGATCTTCTCGCGACCCACCGCATATGTGGTGGGCTCATAGTTCTTTCCGATCGCTTTGGTGTTGACTGGCACCGGGAAGGGCTCCTTGTGGGCTTGGGGTGATCGAGCTGTCGGCCACGCCTACTGATGAGGCTGCGCGGCGCAGTTTACGCGCCCGTGATATCGTCGCGAATCGGTGGCGCCCTGAACATGTGCCTGACGGCTCTCTGGCGGCAAATGGCCTTTAATGCGAAAAGGCGCCAAGGCGCCTTCGGCGAGATGCCACCGGGCACCTCGCCGAAGCCTAAGCAATGCAGCTAGAAGACGAGGTCGTCCTCGATGCCGGAGCCGACGCCGACGAGCTCGCGCTCGTCGGCGCTCTGGCCGTCATCGAAGCCATCAAGTGAGCCCTCGTCATCGGAGGACTCGCCGGAGCCACCGTGGTCGCCGCGACCGTCGAGGAACTGGACGCTCTCGGCGACGATCTCGACGGCTTGGCGCTTGGCGCCCTCGGAGGTTTCCCACTCGTGCCAGTCCAGGCGCCCGTCGATAGCGACGCGGCGACCGCGGCTCATGTAGCGGTGGACCGACTCGCCCGCGGGGCCAAAGACGCTGACATTGAAGAAGTTGGGCTTCTCCGTGTAGTCGCCCTCGGCGGTCTTGCGGGTGGTGTTGCAGGCGACGCGCAGGCTCACAGACATTGCTGCCGGACGGGAGCGCCCGTAGCTCGGGGTCGCTGGTGAGACGGCCGACGAGCACGACGCGGTTGATGTTCGAGTAGGACATGGTGTTCTCCTTTGCTGTTGGCTCGCCCCATTGACTGAAGGTAGGCCGCGCTTGGGACGGTTCTTTGCGCAACAAGCCGAAAAGCGCGTTTCAGCCCGATTTGACGGGCTAAATTCGTCTCGCGACACCGCCGATTGGGCGGCCTTCCTCGGCAATTGAGACCCAGCTGACCTCCGGCTAGCGGGCTAGCTGCGTGTCTTTGCCCAGCAGCGAATCGAGTGGCACGATCACCACCTGCTCGAAGGCGCGTACCTTCGTCACGGCTCGCCCGAGCGCTCGCTGGACGTCCTCGGGCGCGAAATAGATCACTCCTGCAATCGTGCGACAGCGTGCCCAGGCTCGACATATCTCGACGAGTCGTTCTGGGGACTTGATCGTCAACTCGACCTCGACGGCAACCGGCAGACCACTGTCGGGGTCCTGCGGCCATAGAACGAGGTCTGGGCGATGGAGACGACCCTGCCCCCATGCCCATGCGATGCGGCGAGCTTTGCGCTGGCGATCGGGTGTCCCCGCTCGCGCTCGTCACGACGCAGCTCACGCTCGCCGATGAGGCGATGGTGCGGGTAGCGGCGCTCCAGCACCGCGGCCGTCGCCGCGCACATGATCAGATGGTTTACGTTGGAAGGGCTCACCGCACACACCTCAATGCCGCGTGTCTGGCAAGCCCGCAGACCGGCCCTCGTAATCGTGAACAACATTGGCCGTCCAGAGAGCGGGCGCACGCTCGCCAGCAGCTTGCGCCGCCGTGCGGCGACCAGCTTGGCGCGTGCCGAACCGACGCTCACGCCCGTTCGCTGGGCAAGAGCCTCGGCAGTGACGGCTCCAAGCGAGGCCGTCCAACGCGCGATCTCGATTTGCTCGGGAGTTGGTGGTCGATCTTGCTGTGTCATGGGTCTCCTGTCTATCTTTGGGATTGGATAGGTCTTGGGGATGGATCTGAGGGCTTTTCTTGGGGATGGGGGGCTATCTCGCGAGCGACCGACGGGTGGGTCGGTCGACCGAGGAGAAGACCTCGACAAAACGGGCTGAGGCACCCCCGCCGAGCTCGATCACGGCGGCCCAACCTGGCGATAGGCCACGAATGTCCTCTGATGCCAGGAGCGACTTGGTCGAACGCGTACGCGTCCAGCGCCCGTCGCTTGTGTGCGTGGTACGCCACGCTCCGCGACTGCCGCCGAGCTGACCGATCAGCTCGGCCGACTCGGGCACGACCTGACGGTGGGCGATGATCGCCGAGAGGTTGCCCAGGACCTGCTCCAACAAAAGCTTGCGCCCTTCTAGACGCAGGTCGGAGAGCTCCTGGGTTCCAAGCAGCAAGTTGAGACCGGCCGATCTTGCTCTGCCGAACAGATGCACGACCTGCTCGGCCGCGATGGCAGCGAACTCGTCGATCACCACCATCGTGGGGATCGGCGATGCCTGCAGCGCAGCCATCGTCGTCTGCAGGTCTTGCACGACCGCCACACCAAGCATCGGCGCCAATAGCGGCAGCGCGTCTGTTTTCAGATTGAAATAGACGACTGCTCGCTCTTGGACAGCACTGAGCAGATCGAATGTCTGCGCATCAGCCGTGTCTGGGTCGAGCCAGGGCGCGACGTCTGACTCGGCCATGATCGCCAGCCTGTCGCGCACTCCACCGAGGTCGGTGCGCTGGCGCGCGCCCAGCGACTCCAGATAATCGAGGGTGGCATCCGCCTGCGCTTCGGGAAGTGTCCTGGCCAGCACTTCCAGCTGTGCCGGATCGAGTTGCTTGACGAGTGCCGGCAGGCTCACGGTGGCGCCAGCGGAGTGCAGCGCGCGCACCGCGTAGCCGAGATAGCGCTGCGCTTGGCGTTGGTAATGAGGCTCGGTGAAGCGCTCGCCCGCGAGCGCCTTGTCGGCGATCTCGCTGGCGCCACCGTGGCCGAACGGGTTGTAGACCGACGGGCCGGTAGGCGTCCATTCGATGAACTCGCGTTCGGCGAGATGGGCCGCCTCGAGGAGATGCGCGCGCATACGGGTATCTCCCTTGGGATCGATCACGACCGCGCCGAGCCCTGCCTCGATCGCTCGGGTCGTAAGCCATGTCTCGGTGACCGTCTTGCCCGAGCCAGTGGCGCCCACGATCAGGGTGTGCTTACCGCCACCGTTGCTGCCGAGCGGGATCGAGACCGTCTCGCCGCTCTCAGCACGTCCTACCGGGACACGCTCGTCGCGCAGGGCAGTCCAAGTGGAGAGGTGGACGATGCGCTCGAAGAGCCGCCGTGCGAGCGCACTTAGCACGTGGCTTGGACCGCGGCGTTTGCAGGCGATCTCGGCTAGGTCGCCACCGGCCATGAGGTCTTCGGTGTGCCAGTGGCGACCGCGTGCGCTGGCACAGACGGCGGCGGTGCCAAAGCGTGCTCGCCCAGCCGGCGAATATCGAATGGGCGAACAGGGCGACGGGAAGCGCGCAGGCTGCCCATGTCCAACGCAGGTGACGCCGGCGCATGACACGCACGGCGAACAGGCCCAGCGCGACGCCGATCGCGAGGTGGACCGTTGTCGAGCAAAGCCATCCGACCAGCTCGCTCAGAGGTTGCAGTGGATTGACTGGGGCTTCGTTGGTGTACTGAGATGCGGACATAAGCCGCTCCTTTCTTGGACCGGCTCTCGCCAGCCGCTGGGGGGTCAACGAGAAAGCGGCGAGCCATTGGCTCGCCGCGGTGCTGCGTTTGCATGCGGGCTTTACGAGCCCGCCAAGGATGGGTTCAGAACGTCTGGAAGGCGCTTCTTAGATGAGGCGGTAGCCCACGCCCCAGACGTTCACGACAAAACCATCGGCGCCGACCGCATCGAGCTTGCGACGCAGGCGGCTGGCGTGGCTGTCGAGCGTGCGCGCACCCTGGTCGGTGCGGCGGTTCCAGATCGCGCGCAACAGCTCGCGCTTGGAGCAGACGGTCGTCGGCTTGCGCGCCAGATGCACGAGCAGCTCGTACTCGAGGCGGCACAATTCGACCTCAACTCCGCCGAAGCTGACAATGTGCGCCGCGGTGTCGATCGCGAGCGAGCCGACCAACACGATCGGAGTGTCGACAGGGTCCTCGGCATGTCGCAGCAGCGCCCGCAGGCGAGCACGCAGCTCCAAGTAGGAGACCGGTGCGGCGATGAAGTCATCGGCACCGGCGTCGAAGGCTCGCAACAGCTCGAGCTGGCCAGCGCCTGGGCCGATTACGATCGCCGGCAGGCGCGAGTCCCAGAACGATCGAGCGGTACCCAACTCAGAGCCGCTACGAATCTCTTCCAGCAAATCGAGCGCGCCGCGCGGCTGTTCGAGCTCACCAAGGACGACCGCACGGACAGGGTGTATCCGCGCGAGCGTGCGTGCATGCTCGGCACCGCTGGCGAGTACCGCTTGGAAGCGGTCGGCGCGCAGCTGCTCGACGAGCTCGCCAGCGAGCGAGCCATTGGACTCGACAAACAAGATCGCGGACTCTTGCGGACGGTCGTCGATCTCGATAGACGGGTCCGATAGAGCATGCTTGGCGCTCACTGGAGTTCGACCTCGCGTGGACTGATGCGCAGGCCCTTGCGCGCGATCGAGCCGAGCACTTCGCTGTGGATCCATGGCGTTATCGCCTTCTCGCCGCCTTCTGGCATGATCCCGATCCGTCGCGCAAGCCAGCTCGTCTCTCCGCTGACTTTGCCGCGGCGATCGCGCTTGACCACGCCACAGCGCAATGCGATCTCGCTCATGCTGGTGCCGCCGCGATCGACCGCGTCAAGGACGGCTTCGCGCAAGCGACGATTGAGCACGACAGGGCTGCCCTCGAGGCGCTCCAGTTCAGAGCGCAGACGAGTCACCGAGACGTTGTGATCCTTGTCGTGCCGCGCGATCGCCCGCTCGGTGAGCGTGCGCATCGGCTCGTAGCTTTCGACGGCGCCGATGACCTCGCGCAAACTGGCCTGCTGCCAACACCGATCGTCGCTCTCGGCGGCAGCTCGGCACCAGCGCATCTGCAGGATGTAGCGCTCTCCCTGAACCGGCGAAAGGCGATAAAGGTTGCCGTCGCGCCCTGTTACGAGCGCATCCTGGCTATTCAGGTCGTGCCGCATACCATCCGCTTCGCAGGCCAGCGGAGAGATCCGCAGATCCTCTGGGCGCATGCGCCGACACCAACGCCCCTTCGCGTCTTGGAGGTAGTGGTTGCAGACTAGCTCTGCATTCCCCTGCGGCTCGTCGGCGGCGAGGTGGGCGATAAGCCTGCGGTCGCAGAGGGTTGCGGCGTCGCGATCGAGCACGAGCACGCTGCCGCCGTGGCCTGGGAGTGTGAGCAGCTCCCGAGCGCGACCCTGCTCGTCGCTATAGCTGGCAAGCCGGGTGCTTGTCCGGATCGCCTCATGGTGGGCTGGGTGATGCGAGGGCAGCGGACGCGATCGGGCGTGGGGATCGCGTCGCGAGAAGGGACCGTGCATGGTGGGCAGTGCAGGTGAGGTAGTAGGCGACATTGAGAGGCTCCTGACAGTCTGGGCCGCGCCATGTTGGCGTGACCTGGTTGCGCTGATGCACGCGCCCTTGTAGGCGTGCTTTAGCGTGGCGTCAAGTACCGGAGGCGGGCGCGAGGACGGCGCGGAGACAAAGTCCGAGGCCCCCTTAAGGGGTCCTCGGAGCGAGCGCTCACCGCCGCAAGTCGGTCACGAAAGTTGACCGAGAATCGCTCAGCTCTGGATCCTGAGAGAGTGATAAACATGCGGCCGCCAACTCCCGGGGAGGGCTGGTTGTCTCTGACTCTCGCCAAGAACGAGATCGAAATCGACGACACACGCCGGAATACTCATGGAGGCAGGGAAAAGAAGAACATGCAACTTAGCGCCTGCGGGCAAAGGTGCATCGCAGCGATGGGAGCAGCCATGGCGATCTTCGCGAGCGACGGCGACTGCGTAGCGCCAACCCCCGCCAATTCGACCAATATCTGCAAGTGTGGTGCAGTTGCCTACGCGCTCGACATGCGGGTGACTGCACAAGTCTCGCTCACCCACATTAGGCGACTGCAGCCGGGGGTATCGAGACTGCAGCGGAGACACGGCAGATTCGTGAGCGTTCAGACGCCACGCTCGACCGGCTTGCTCCTGACAAGAGCTAGACGCAACAGTGAGCAGTTCGCATGAATCGGCCCGAATAGTCACAATGTTGGTTAGTGGACAAGAGCGAGGGACGCAAAGCGAATTCTCCGTCAGCTGGCCCAGCACCGGCCCGCAAGGCTCGCAAAGGTACGCGAACCGTGGCTGATCCTCGCGGCCGGATGATTGAGGCGATGCTCACAAGCATCGGCGAGCAGGGCTACGCCGCGACCGTCGTGGCCGACGTGATCGCCAAGGCCGTAGCTTCTCGCAAGACCTTCTACGAGCACTTCGAGGACAAGCACGCCTGCTTCTTTGCGATGAGCGAAGAGATCATTGACAATTGGGTGGAACGCGTGGAGCGCCCGGAGAGCACCTCAGGGGATGAGCGCGAGGCGATCAATGCCCTAGTCGAGGAGCTCTTCACCCTGGCGCTCGAGAGCCCAGCTTCGCTGAGGGTAATTGCGGTTGAGCTGACAGCGGCCGGGCCGGCCGGGATAGAGCGCCGCGAGCGAGCGCTCTACAGGCTCGCACAGCCGCTGCGCGAGGCGCTCGGTGAGGAATCGGGCGACATCGACTTGCTTGCGAGAACGATCGTCGGTGCGATACTGCGCGTGCTCTACGCGCGAGCTCGACGTGGAGCACGCGTGCGTCGCCCACGTCGAGGCGCCCTGCTGGAGCTTGTACCGGAGGTGTCGACTTGGGCCAGCTCCTACATCTTGCGCGCCGGCGTCGCGCTGACACCAAGCTCCACCGGCGATCAGGTCTCTATGGCCCCGGTGGGCGGACGCGCTCCGGGGACGCTGTCGCTCGGCTCGCGCGCGATCGAGCGCCGCGGGCTGCCACGAGGCGAGGGCAACGTGTCGCGCAGCTTCGTTGTGCACAACCAGCGCGAGCGGATTCTGGACGCGCTCGCGAACTTGGCGGCGGCGAAGGGCTTCGGAGCGACCACGATTCCTGAGATCGTCCAGGAGGCGGCCGTGTCGGTACAGGCGTTCTATGAGCATTTCTCTGGCAAGGAGGATGCTTTCTTGGTGGCCTATGAGCTTGGTCACCGCAAGGCGCTTGCCATCGTCGAGCGTGCCTACGAGACTCAGCAGGACTGGCCGACGGCGGTTCGTGTCGGGGTCGCGACGCTGCTCGAGTTCCTTGCGACTGAGCCCGCATACGCACATCTTGCGCTGATCGACGCGTTGACGGCCAGCCCGAAGGCGGCGGCTGTGGCACACGATGGGATGAACGCGTATGCCTGGATGCTGGAACCTGGACTGGAGCCCAACCTCAACGGCAGTCCCCCGACGGCTGTCGCGGTCGAGGCGACGGTCGGGGCGCTGCTCGAGCTGTGCTTCGTTTACGTGGCCGCCGAGCGAACGAGAGAGCTACCCAGCTTGAGCGAGTTTGCCTCGGAGATCGCTCTACGCCAGTTTGCGGGCGTGAATGTGCGCTGAGACTCACTCGCTTCATCCGATCAAATGTCGATTGTTGTGTTTGTTCAGTGGCTCTTTTGTAATCACACCTGAATGATGCGGGCATGGCTAACAAGGAGCAGAACGAGATCAATCAGCAGATCGTGGCATTTGGGGAGAACCTGCGCCGTGCCCGCAAGCGCGCTCGACTCACACAGGTAGAGCTCTCGACGGCAGCACCGCTCGACCGGGCCGCGATCAGCCGGCTTGAGTGCGGCGAGCGTGCTCCTGATTTGCCGACCCTGTTGCGAATATGCGCCGCGCTTGGGGTCGAGCCAAGAGACCTGTTGCGCGGCATCGGTCCGAAGGTCTCTCCCCGTGGCGTGCCCAAGGGAGCGCAGGCACAGACGAGCACGAACCGGCACGGTGGGCGATTTGGAGCGAACCTCAAGTGGGCTCGAACTCGCGCAGACATCTCACAGGAGCGGCTTGCGCTCGATGCCAAAGTCGACCGTGCAGCGATCAGCGTTTATGAGAACGGCGGGCGCGAACCGAATTTGCGTACAGTGCTGAAGCTTGCGTTTAAGCTCGATGTTCGCCCCGCGCTGCTGCTCGACGGGATCAAGCCTTAAGCATCAATTTAGGGGTCCCGCGCGACGCCATGGCTCAGGTCAGGCCATGTCGCCGCGCGAGACCAATGCTCCAACGCGAGGAGAGGAACGCCGCGCCGGAGTTTGTTCGTGAGCCACGGCGGGGGTCACCACGGCCATCCGAACCCTCTTCCCTTGTCCGCCCATTCGGCTCCCGGGAAGTCTTGTACTCCTCCACCCCTAGATGAGATCAATTTCTCCGCAGTTACTACGGCCCGATTTCGGCCCGATTTCACAACACCGAATCCTCCGAGCCGATCAGGGACCATTCCGGATTTCCGATTAGACGTGATAGTCGCACAATGCTCAATTGCTCTATTGGTGTCAAGATGCCTCGATGGAAAGCCTGCTTATCCCAGCACGAGGGCCGGCCGGGTCTGCAATTGCGGGCCGGGAGGCCTCCTCCGGCTCTCGCAGTCGCGCCCCAACCGGCCCTCTGTGAGGGTTGGTCATCCGCTGAGACGCTAGTCCGCAAGACGTCCCGGGTAGACCATGTCGCCGCGCGCTGACGACGCCCCAAGCATGCTTAATCTGGTGGTCGTTGTCAAATCTCTAGATGTAGTTCTATCCTGTTGTTTCTTACCTGAGGAGGAGATGTAGCGCATGGAGCAAAGCTCCATTTGCGCCGAATCGCATATCTCGAGCATGAGACTGGGTAGATGCGAGGAGGACCGACTGGAGGCGAACCGATCCGGGAGACTTCCGCCGGTGGTACGACACACCAGCCGGCCCTCCAGGGGTGGTTGGCCCAGTGCCGGGAGGCCCCGTTCTCAGGTCAGAGATATTCCCGACTCCGTGTCGTTCAGACCCGTCGGACGAGTCCGGACGGCATTGTTGGGTACCTCGGTTAAGGTGTCAAGAGAAGCATCGAAGTCCTCACAAATTGTTTCCGATGCGCGCTTTATCTCCCATTGACTAGCAGGATCCCAATGATCGTGATTTAGAGAAGTCCCGTTTGCAGGAAGATCCCGTTCAGTCGAACTCAGTCCTTGACATGGTCGTAGATGTCACATGGCTCAATGAGCGGATCTCGCCCGCGCGGATCGCCACCCATCGCCGCGATCCGTACCTCTGGAGGCAAAGCCGGAACACGGCAACCCTGCAACAGGGCCTCGTGGGCGTCACGCTCAGCTACAAACGAGATGTTGGTGCGTCCTTGATACTCCCAGTCTTGGGGATACTCGCCCGCGTAGGCGCGGCATGCTGTCAGCACCTTGTCAGCTCGCCTGACGCACTCGCGGGCGCGAGCGCGATCGCGGCATACGAACACTACGATCGGTAGCTTGCTGCCCGTACGCGCGTAGTGCCCGAGATTGGCCGACCAGCCTGCGAGGAAGTGGTCGTAGCGCTCGAGCTTTGCTGCAGCCGCGCCCTCGGGCAGGCGATCGTCGAGCTCGACGAGCAGCGCCTGACCGCCCTTGCGAAGCAGCGTCGCGTCGGGCCTGATGCTCTGGAAGCGCTCGACCTCGAACCTGCTGCCGTCCTCGGCGGTGCGCATGAAATCGTGGGGAGTGCGGCCTCCGGGAAGACAAAGGTCGCCGAGGCCCAACATTGGGCCATCGCCTGACTTCGAGCGCTTCTGCGGGGAGATCACAGACTCCTCGGGGCCTCTCATCTCGAGCAGACGCTCAGACAGCGCTCGCTCGACGGCGAGCGTCCAGCCTGCGACGCGAACGTCGTGGCGTGCCTGTCGCAGCAACTGGTCGTCTGTTTGGTGTTTGGATGAGGGGATGGTTGGGTCGTTCCTGTCCGAGACCCCTCCTTGGAGAGACCGACCGCCAGTCGGGTGGCCATTCACGGTCAACAGCTCGCGTCCCGCCGGCGTGATCGAGTAACACATGGGCATTCCTCCACCGTCACGACGATGGAATTGGAAGCGGGCGACGAGCCCAGCGTCGGAGAGTCGCTTCAAGCGGCGCTGGGTAGTCGTAGCGGCGCGCCCCTCGTTGAAGCGTCGGTGTATCTGGCTACTGAGCACGTGTCTCAGTGAGGCCAGGAGCGCGAGTATCTCTGTGTCCAGCGGCTCGGGATCGAGCCCGACGATGACGGCAGGCGGCTTTGCCCAGCGCACACTGTGGGCGGCGCCTATGTCCACTAGCTCGCTATAGCTATCCGCCGGTCTTGACGCCGCTCGAGAAAAGCCGCTGCCGTCACCGGCGGGCGCTACCGCCACCGCGGAGGCACCTATCGCCGGACGATCCTGCGATGTCTCTTGCTTGGCCTGCTCGCGCCCAAGCCGCTCCCAGTGCGGCTGGCTGAGGTCCTGTAGGTAGCGTCCGCCCCGCTCTGCCTGTTGTGCCGTATGAAAGGCCAAGCGTTGCTCGTCCACAAGCAACGGAAGAGTTTGGGCGATGAACGGGGCCTGGCGGCCCTCCGCCGTGACCCAGCTTGCGATCGCAGAGTGTCGGGGCAGATGCAGGCGCACATCGGGGCGTCCCAGCGTCGACAGGTTGCGAATACCTGGACGAACGGTGTCTGAGAACTCGGCCATTATCAGGCTTGCGGCTTTGCGCGCGTCCTCGACGGACGCGGTGGCAAAGTAGACGCGGTGAGCAAACAGCGCGTCCAACTGGTCGCGCATGTCGCGATCGATCCATTGCGCGTCTGTCTGCCAGCAAGCTACCGTCTCCAGGCCCGCCGAGCGCTTCAACGCCATCGTCTCGGCGAAGCCTCTGTTGAGCACAAGCGGCGCCTCATCCACCTTCAGGGCCACGGCAGTACGCTGCTCGACGGCGAAGCCATCTTGGCGGCGCGCGAGGGCGGCGTCGAGCATCCCCGTGAGCAGTTGCATAAGCACGCTGGTGTTGCCGGCGCCCATGACGCCAAGCGCGCCCTTGACCACCAGCACCTCTTCGTTCTCGATCACCTCGTCGAAGTTGACACGCAGCGAGTCGTTGAGCAGGACACGCTTAATCGAGGGCGAGTTGAGCAGCCGCGCCAGCTTGTTCACCGGCGCATCCAACTTGGCGGTGGTGGTACCACGTGCGTCGGCGAGCTGCGCTGAGAGCTCGCCGGTGAAAAACTCGGAAATCTCCTTGAATTCCGGTTGCGTGCGCAGCGCGCCGGCAACGCGCGAGCGGTATGCGTAGCCCTCCTCCCCCACCGACAGTAGCCGCGCCGCATCCCATAGCGTGCTGTGGCGGTCATAAGCCAGCACGGCAATGATCGCGTTACGTAGATAGCGGTCGGACGAGGCTCTGATGTCTCCGTCACTGAAGAGGTTCTTCAGCGCCGAGACAACATAGTCGGCGATCGTGTCGGCCGGCGCGTCCACCGCCAACGGATTGAAACCGCAAGTCGGGTGAGAAAAGTCAAGCAGCGTGCAGGTGCGGTCGGTTGGCACGACGCTGACGGCGGCCTCGGCGGCGTCACCCTTGGGGTCTAGCACGATTACCGCGCAGCGCTCGCGCCTGAGATCCTCTGCGACCGTGGCCACCAGGTAGCTCGACTTCCCCTGCTCAACCGTGCCTGGCACCGCTGTGTTTTGGCGGCGCAGCGGCGGGTGGATCGAGACCGCGCCACTGGCGTCGCATAGTGTGCCCATCCCCTCCAGCGGGCGAAAGATCGTAGGCGGAGCCGGCGCGAGCGGCAGTGGGTTGCGTGCGAAGGGGACCGTAGAGTAGTCCACCGAAGGCACCTGCCAAACATTCGCGAGCTCTGTTGAGGCGAACACACCCTTGCGGATCGAGGGCAGCGGATTGCCCTCCCCGCGCGAGACCCGTCTGGTGTATATGCCGAACCAACCATGGCGCACCCATGTGCCGCGCTCCACCAAGCGGTTCTCAGCGCTTTCAGAACGCAACTCCGAGGCGATCCGCTCACAGACAGAGCGCTTCGGCCCCACCAGGCGCAGATCTGCGAAGAACAGAGGTTGGTGCTGGACGTCCAGCCCTCCCTTCAGCTCCTCGTCCTCTACCATCGAGCGATCGAGTGGCGGCAGTCTCAGCTTGCGTTGACGCGAGAGGTGGTGCTCGTGGCGCTTATAGCTGCGCTTGGAGTGGCCCTCGAACAGCGCCGGGGTGGGCGTCAGCGCGATCTGCACGAAAGCTGGGGCTCGGCATGCGGCCATCGTCGTGATCAGCCGGTTGACCGCCGGGACGCGGTCTCGATCGAAAGGGTCAATCAACTTCGCGCGCTTGATGAACGGACTGTGCTTCTTCAACCGAAGCACATAGGGTGGCGGACCTAGCGTCCTTGGCTCATCCTGTAGACGGCAGTTGGGGTAGGCGCTGCGCAGTGCCGCCTCCATCAGTGCCCGCATGCCTACAGGACAGGTGAGCGACAGCCATGCCTCGCGATGGCAGTGAATCTCAAGAGCGACGGATGGCTGGCCGCTGAGCAGTCTCCGCCACCAGCGGCGCAACAGCCGCTTGTGCAACGCATCGAACATATTCACGACCGCCTCTGTAGGCGGATCGTCGCCGCGATAGGGCACAACCCTGAGGCGCACATACTGCCGTCGCCGGCGAGCGCGCAGACGAGCGACAACCAGCCCAATCAAGCATGCGACCAGCGTGAGTCCCACCCCGAGGATGACTACGGTCGCGGCGTGGGAGGGCTTTGGCAATGTCGCACAGGGCGGCAACTCCTTTTCTGATCCGACCGACAGTGCGCATCGGGACGGCCGCGAGGCGCGGGCTGTGGGACATTGTCTGCGCGGCAGCCTGCTCGTCGTCAGCGCACGCGGACTTGCTAAGCGTAAAACTCAACCGTCGACTTGCGCTGCGACGATCGCGACGTCGTCGCGCAGGCGGCCCGCTCCGCTTGAAAGTGCAAGTTGCTCGAGTTGCTGGACGATCGCAGTGGGCCCAGCCCCAGCCTTGTCGGCAAGCAGGCTACATAGCTGCCGCGATGTCAAACCACGCATCGGTGCGCCCGCATCGAGTAGACCGTCGGTATAGAGCACAAGCATCGAGCCCTGCTCGAGCTCCAGCTCAAAATCGAGCACATTCGAGCCGGAGCGCACGCCTAGCATCATTCCTTGCATGCTTGGACAATGGCTCGAGCCATCGCGCGCCAGCACCACCGGGGGAGGATGACCGGCCGCCGCGACGACTGCCCGGGCCCGCTTGCGGGTGAGGTCCAGCCGCACGACCACGACGGTCGCGAACCGCTGCGCCAGCGCGTGACCAAGCATCACCTCATTGACGGCCCCGAGAACCTGCGCCGGACTCGCCCGCACAAATGCGAACGCACGGATGCTGTGACGCACCAACGCGGTCACCGCCGCTGCCTCCGGGCCCTTGCCGCAAACGTCGCCGACAACCAGCCAACAGCCAAGCGGGGTGGTGAACACGTCATAGAAGTCCCCACCCACGTCGTTTCCCTCGCCGACGGGATGGTAGGCAGAGGAGAGGTTTACTCGCTCGAGCACAGGCAAGCTCTCTGGCAACAGGCTGCGTTGCAGCGTGCGTGCCATTTGCGTGCGGGCGGCATACATGCTCGCGTTGTCGAGCGCCGTGGCCGCGCGATCCACGAGGTCGCTCATCAAGGCCATATGTTCGGCGTCGTGGCGAGGACCGTCGTGCACGTAGAAGAACGACAGCGCTCCTAGCAGCCGTCCGCGGGAGATCAGCGGCATCGCTATCGCGGAGCGATAGCCGCTAGAGACGAGGAGCTCGCGTACCTCAGGCTCCGGCGCAATCCGCTCGAGCGTGAGCGCATCGGTCAAGTCCTCTGCCGTCGCCAGGGCCCGCGAACGGATCGCACGGGCGTTGGGGTGCTCGCCGTCAAGGTCGAGAGGGTGCTCAGCGCGCAATGCCTCTAGCTTGCCGAGCTCTCTCTCGTGCTCGACCACCACTACTGTCTCCGCGATCATGCCGTCCTCGCGCAACAGGTCGATCACGCACATCTGCGCGAGCCTGGGCACGGCCATCTCAGCAATCGCTCGCATCGTCTGATGCGGGTCGAGGGAGCGGTCGAAGATACCCCCAGCGGCCGCCAGTAGCTCCCTCGCCTCCCCTAACCTATGACGCTTGCTCCAGCCCGTCCGCAGCATCGACGCTCACCCCTTGTTTCCACAGCTTCCCCGCCGCACTTCCAAGGTAGAGCAACGCGGACCTTCGCGCCTGTTGGTGGGCATCGAAGGACGTCGAGACGATTCCACTGGACTATGCGCCACAAGCTGTGACCAACGTTCCCGCGAATGAGTCGTTGCACCCAGGCGCGCGGTGCCGCCGGCGCTCACATCGGTCTGGTGGCTCTCTCCACCCGCTCGCCGCGCTCGGTAAGACACCATTCGTTGGGAGCGCCCTTTGATTGAGCATGGTCGACGTTTTCGATCAGGTCCAGTCGCTCCAGGCGCGAAAGCAGCTTCGATATCTGGCCTTGATCGCCGATACCCGCCCCGTCGGCGACTTCGCGGTTGCTAGCGCCAGGATGCTCCTTGATCGCCGTCAGCACTCGTACCGTCCTATAGGTCAGGCGCATATCGAGCCCAGCCATCGGATCCTTGCCGACACCCGGCTCAGCCTTGCCTCGCCGGCGCACCTCCGGCGGGCGACGAGACAGTTCTCGGCTTGCGGCGCGAACCCCCAGGTAAGGAAGCACGATCATGCTCATCAGCGAACCGTGCAGGCTGATATAGGGCTTGGTGCTTCGTTCGAGCAAGCGCGTGTGGACGACCGCGAACACGGCGCCGATCACGCCTTCGGCCGTGACGCTCGGCGGCTCACGCTTGACGTTGGCGGTTGTGCGGACCCTATCGATCACCTTACGCAATTGTCCGAGTACCCGTGCGCGCTCTTCGAGTACTCGCGGACCCCCGCCGAGCGCGTCCACAACACACAACCGGGCCAGCTCGGGCTCCTCGTCGATGAAGACCAGCAAAGCCGCCAAGCCCGCACGGACCCCCTCGCGCCATGAGGTCTCCGGCTCATACGCCTCTACCACACGCGAACGCAGTTGCTCAAGCGTCCGCTCGAATACAGCCAGGAAGCAGTCCTCGCGATCGACGAACAGGTCATAGAACGTCTTGCGGGAGACTTTCGCCCGGCTGATCACCTGCGCGACAGTCAGTCGCGCATACCCGTTCTCCTCGATCGCCTCGACCGCGGCGCTGAGCATCCGGGCACGCTGGATCTCCGTGACGTGGCCGCGCGGCAGCCCGTCGTCGCCAGGGCGCAATGCCCGCGCTTTCGAGCGTGTCTGATTGATTGAAGCCATGTTTCCTTGCCTGGTCGGTGCTGTTCATCATTGATCCGAGTTCCGCGCCCAACGGGCACAGCGCTCGGCCACAAACGCGACGCTCCTCCGCACACCCGTCTCGGCCATGCGTCACACACAGAGATTCCCGGGTTCGACCGCTCAAGTCGAGCCGTGTCTCCTACTCCATCTCTGATCGCCGTCGCTCTCGCGAGATGCAGTCACCGCCAATCGTGCATGCCAAGTCTTTGAGCGGTGACTCTGACGGTCTGCGCCATCGGTCATAACAGAAGCCCTCGCGAGGGACACAAAGCCCTACAGCACCGGCCTCGAGTTCTCTCGGAATGTCTCTGACCGTCGCCGCTTTGCGTGAGCAAACCGGCACTTATTGTGCTTTCTCAGCTTTGCCGCCGAGCACGACGAGAAGCGACTACCAATACGAAAACCCCGCGTTAGCGGGGTTTTCCTTAGCAGATCGATAACCCGGATCCTGTCGTTGAGCAGCCATCCATCTGAGCGGCCTACCTGGATCTCGGCGGGCAACCTACAAACGATCCGGTTTGACCTTGCATCGGGTGGGGTTTGCCCAGCCACCGCGTCACCGCGGCGCTGGTGCGCTCTTACCGCACCATTTCACCCTTGCCTGCCAGCCGTTCACGTGGGACGGCCGACATCGGCGGTTTGTTTCTGTGGCACTTTCCCGCGGGTTTCCCCGGGTCGATAGCTCGACCACCCTGCCCTGTGATGTCCGGAGTTTCCTCGAAGGCCCGATGGGCCTCCGCGGCTGCTTGACCTGCCGCACAACCGTAGCGCGGAGCGTGCGCTCTGTGAAGAGTGGGGCCGATGCGTGCGTGTCGTGACGCTCAGTCGGCGACCAGTGCGTCGGTGAGTCAGCAGAGTTTCGAACCGCAGCCGAGACAGGAGCCCATCCGTTGGTCATCGCCACCGCCGTGAGAGCTCAGAGCCATCGGACTTTCACAGACCGGACAGTCGACGGTGCCGCGCACGGCCAGGTCCTCCCACACACCGGTGATGAGGTCGTCCAGCGTAAGCCTACCGTGCGCGTCTGCCCGTCCACGAGATCGGCGCTCCGCCTGGTCGATCGACGCGAGCAGTGCTCGAAGGCACACTCGATGGCCGCGGGTCGCTCGAGCAGCAGAGCCGTCATCACATGCTCCTGAGCAGACCGACCACGCGTCCAAGCACACGGACCTCCTTGGTGCGAATCGGCTCCATCGTCTCGTTTTCGGGTTGCAGACGAATGTGGTCGGGTTCGCGGAAGTAGCGCTTGACAGTGGCCTCCTCCCCGAGCAGCGCGACGACAATGTCGCCTTGCTGGGCTGTGTCCTGCTGTTGGACGACCACTAGATCGTCTTCAACGATGCCGGCGTCCTTCATCGATTCGCCCCTTATGCGCAGGAGATAATCACCGTTGCCACCACCCGCGAGGCTGGGGACGGGAACATACTCCTCGATGTTGTCTTCGGCGAGGATCGGCTGACCAGCAGCGACCGATCCGAGCAATGGGAGGCTGTCAGGACGAACGATGCTGCGAACGCTGTCAACGGCGCCGCCGACCGCCCTGTCCAGCAGCTCGATGGCCCGCGGCTTGGACGGGTCGCGACGCAGGAGGCCGATCTTCTCGAGGTTGGCGAGGTGCGCGTGAACGGTCGAAGAGGAGGCCAGCCCGACTGCCTTGCCTATATCGCGCACCGTGGGTGGATAGCCATACTTGGCAGAGTGCTTGCGGATGAAGTCGAAAATCTCTTGCTGACGCTTGGTCAAATCCATGTGGAAGTGGCTCCCCGATCGTAAAGTGTGGGCCCTGAAACGAACATGTGTTCGTACAGTAGCGCGATGCATGGACGGACGCAAGGGCAAGCTCGTGAGAAGAGGTCAGAAGGCTATACTCGCCTCCTCTGCGCCTGTGGCGGAATTGGTAGACGCGCAAGGTTGAGGGCCTTGTGGACCGCTTGGTCCGTGGTGGTTCGAGTCCACTCGGGCGCATACGAAAAGCCCTGCAAATCGGGGCTTTTCGTAGTTAAGGCGGTCTCGAGGGGGGCGCGGGGCGATTGTTCGGTTTTGTGCCAATGGCACGGCCGAACAATTTGCCGAACATTTCATGTGCCGGTTGTTCGGCTTCAGGGTCAAAGACCTACGCAGACGAGAGGCCCTTCCGACCACCTGGAGCCGAACAAGATGTGCCAGATGTGCCACGGGCAGCGCGCTCACCGGCGTGGTGTCCGCCCTTCAAGCAAGCAGCCCGGAGGCGCGAGATGAGCTACAGCCTGACCAGGGGTGTGTGGGAGGTACGCTGGCGTGGTGGCGATGGGCGGCAGCGCTCGCGTCGCTTCGGTGATGATGAGCGGGCCGCACAGGCGTTCGATGAAGCGATCCACGA
Organism: uncultured Solirubrobacterales bacterium; assembly: GCA_963723175.1. Classification (GTDB taxonomy): domain Bacteria; phylum Actinomycetota; class Thermoleophilia; order Solirubrobacterales; family Solirubrobacteraceae; genus Palsa-744. The sequence goes on from CAVRPO010000011.1 coordinate 85,476, forward strand.
TCAGAAGACCGAGGAACGCAAGCCAGCGGGCTACGGGGAGAGCGGCGGCGTCTACCCCTATGAGACCGCGCAGGGCACGCGGTGGCGGTGCAGGGTCAAGCGCTCGGATGGGAAGTGGTCTCAGAAGCGTGGGTTCACAAGCCCGAGCGCGGCGGCAAACTGGCGGCGTCGTCAGCTTGAGCGGGTCGAGCGGCGCGAGGTCGTCCACACCAAGGAGACCTTCGGCGAGTTCTTCCCGCGCTGGCTGACTCGGCGCAAGCCCTATCTCGAGGAGGGCAGCTGGAGTTGCTATGAGCGCGACGGTCGCATCCGGCTTCTTCCGGCGCTGGAGTCGGTGCCGCTCGGGGTGATGGAAGTCGAGCACGTCCGTGACCTGATGGACGTGATGACCGAAGGGATGGAAGCCGGGGAGATCGCGCCGAAGACGGTCAACAACACGCTCACCACGCTCGTCGTCTGCTTGAACGAAGCAAAGAAAGACAAGCTGATGGTCACGAACCCGGCGCTTGAGATTCCGAAGCTGCCGGACGCGCATGTGGAGCGCGAGTACCTGCGGCTGCATGAGATCCCGCTGTATCTCGACTCGTGCTCGCTGGTCTATCGCCCGCTCGCGGAGCTGCTGATCGGCAGCGGCCTGCGTATCTCCGAGGCAATAGCTCTGCAGCTCGGCGACTTGGAACTCGAAGACTCGGGCGGCGTGATCGTGGTCTACCGCTCGCGCAAGAAGGGGAAGGTCGGCTCAACGAAGTCAGATCGCTTCCGCGCGGTGGAGATCGGGCCTGGCCTCTCGGCCGTGGTGCGCGAGCAGGTCGAGAAACGCGCGGCGATGGCCGGCGGCGACAAGCTGGACGCGCTGCTCTACACGATGCCCGTGCGCGTCCGCAAGACCGACCAGGGGCGCTGGGAGGGCGACGGCGATGGCAAGCCGTTCGATCGCACGACTGTCTCGCGCGACTGGCACAAGGCGGCGCTGCAGGACGCGGACCTGCGCGATATGCCGCTGCACGCTCTGCGGCACACCGCGGCGGCGGCGTGGTTGGCGGGCGGCAACTCCTTGAAGTACGTGCAGGACCAGCTCGGGCACGGTGACATTCGCACGACCGAGCGCTACTACGGGCACCTGGAGCGCCACGTGAAGAAGGAGGGCGCGAAGGCGACCGAGGCGGCGATCGCCCGCGCGGTGCGCGAGCACAACGGCCGCCGGCGCAGCGCCTACGCCCGTCAAGCCCGCGCGGGCACTCGCTGAGCGGGCCGCACCGTAGCGGTCGGTTGCGCTGAGCGGCCTGGGCTCCATGCGGCCCTGGCGTCGTTGACCCAGCGCTCTATGTCGTCGGGGTGGAAGCGCAGCGGCCCCTCCTCCCCACCGATCCTGATCGACGGGATGCGGCCTTGCTTGGCGGCGTCGTAGAGCCAGGTCCGCGAGACTCGCAGGCGCGTCGCTACTTCGGATGGCTTGAGCAGGTCGATCCCAGACGTTCCATCGCCGTTCATATGGGTTACTGACCCCCAAAGCGCTCGAGCGGCCAACGAGTTTTACGGGCGGCCTGCTCAGGATGCAGCGAGCCTTAGAGCACAGCCCCTTGACCTGCGTCGGCGTCCAACCGGGCGAGCTCGGAGCAGCGCTTGATGACCTCGGCGAGCTCGACCGACTCGACGCCGCGGCTGAGCATGTTCTCCGCGATCTCGCGGAAGGGCACGGGGTCCTTTTCGACCCCGTAGCGTTCGCGTAGGAAGGCTGTGCGTTTGCCGTTGTGATGGCGCTGCCAGGCAGCCTCGGCCTCCTTGTGACCGGGATACTTGGGGAAGACGGTTTTGACGGCGTTCTCATCTAGGCAGCTCAGGATGTCCGGCTGTGCGTTCGGTAGCGGCTCTATGGCTTTGCCCTGGCGCACGATGCCGCTCAGCAACAACGCGAGGGTTTTGACCTCCTCGCTTTCGCGGGACTTCGAGATCGCAAGCAGCTCGTCAGGGGTCATTTCGCTCATTTCGGCGACGCGCTCTGCCGGGACCCGATCGAACATGACTGCGACGGAAGCTGTTGTGAATTGCCATAGCGCCTCCGAGTCGAGCACGGCCTTCCACTTGGCCACGCCGTGAATAGGGACAACCTTGATACCAGCGCTGTGCAGCTTCTTGGTGAACAGAGTGTCGAGGACCGCCTTGTCGGTGGTGCCCTCGACCAGGAGCCAGAGGTTGACGAGTGTCAGCAGCTCGCCGCGATCGAAGCCGAGCTCTCTTGAAACCTCATCGAGCTGCTCGATGTCGGAGGGCTCGACCGGCCGTGGGTTGATCTGCTCGCCGTCACGAGCGACGTACACGTAGCTGGCCGACTCGCCGGACAATCCCAGGAAGGGCGCGCTGTGGCTGGCTATGAGGCATGGCGCCCGCCGCTCGGCCGCGGTGCGGGCGAGCCAGGCGGCGCCCGCGCGTTGCAGGCGAGGATGGAGATGGCGCTCAGGCTCGTCGACTAGGAAAAAGCGCCGTTCCCTCTTGCCACCGCGGAACCACTCGTCGCTTGGGGGGCGTGCCAGGACAGCGCCTAGCTCGCCACCGGGATCGGACTCTGAGAACTCGGTGCCGCAGAAGGTGTCGAGCACGTCTTGCAGGCGCCGATCGAGGGCATCTCGATGGTCGCCTTGTGCCTGTAGGGCGTCGGCATCGTCAGGCGCGATGTTGCTCATGTCCCGTTCGGCCTCGAACGCCTCTGTCACCCGCTCCCAGATGAGCGCCTCGATCGGGCCGATGTGCTCGATCGCGTCGAGGAGGGCGAGCTGTAGCCACAGCCGGTGCCCGTCTGCCGCTCGCGCGATGGGGAAGTACGGAGAGGCCATGCCCTCCTCCACCCGCCTTCGCAGCAGGATCTCAAATGGTGCTCCCTGGAGCCAGGCGTCTAGCTTCCGCAAATGGATTTCAACTTCGTATGTGTCACTCACGAAGTCGGGGATGAGCCGAGTCGCGGTTGCCGATAGAAACTCTGCTGCGGCGTAGGCAGCTCGACTGATGTAAACGTCTTCTCCGTTGGTTTCTACCCAGCCGCGTGGCGACTCGCGTTCACGTTTCTCCTCGGGCGACAAGCGATCACCGTCGAGCGTGACATCTCTGCGGCAATGACGAACAACCTCGACCAGTCTCGTGATGCCCCGGTCTACGGCTTGGTGGATCGCGTCGAAGTCGGTGGTAGGCACGGCGAGGCCGATCGGCATGGGAAGGTCAACGAAGGGGCCGAGCGCGATCACCGGCAGCGGCGCGGCCTCTACGCACAGGTGTCCAGCGTTGCCGTGCAACGCGGCATACATGCCAAGGCGCAGACCGTTGCGCCCGGAGCGTCTCCGCTGCATGAACGGCAGGTCGCTCGCTTCGACAGCTTCTCGGAGGCTTTGCTCGAGAGTGGCGAGCGGCGGCAGACACCAGTACACGTTCCATACGCGCTGGCCCATGTCGTTGCGCCCGGCGCACTCGATGCCAACGATGCGGGAGTCCTTCAGCGCGTCGAGCACGGGCTTGCGGCTGGGTGTCTGGAGATCCTCGATCAGCTGGTCGGGGGCGACGGGACTCGATCCGTCACGAGCAGGCTTCCAGAGCCCGTCATCCCAAGGTGGGCGTCGACCCTGGCTCCTGGCCCCGTATTCGCTGCGCTGCTCGTCGCGCGTCCTTGTGGCCGTGCCGGCGATGGCCCACAGCTCGTCCTTGGACACCTCGGCGTAGAAGACGCCGCCGATCAGTGTCTTGATCTCATCGTCTACATGGTCGAAGTGACCGCCCGACAGGTCGCGCTCGACGGCCCGTAGAAGACTCGACTTGCCCGAGTCGTTTGGGCCGAGCAGCACCGTGAGGTCATTCAGCGGCAGGTACGCCTTGCGGAGCGGCGGATCGGGGTGCCTGCAGGCGTAGCCAACGATCTTCACCGCGCTGGACAGCTTCGAGGAGTGGAGGAATAGGCGACCGTATCGAGATATGGCGCACTAAGGCATTGCACAGGCTCAATCTAACGTCCGGTGCGAACTCGCTACCCCTCGTCGTGGCCGAGACGGTAGGCCCAGGGTCGTCGGTACAGGCTGCCGGGCCGTGAGTACCCTTGCAGATCGGCGCTCCGACGTGGCTGTTTCGCCGCTGGTATGAGTGCATGTGACCGTCGGAATCTGCACAAACGACATGGGCCTCTATTTCCAGCACCCTGCGTGCCTCGAACACGATCCGCGTGTGCACATGCCTGAGCACCCGGACACGCCTGAGCGGCTTGAGGCGATCGAGCGGATGCTGGCCGAGCACAACTGGTTGGGCTGGGAGCGGCGTGCCGCGCCGCCGGCCGAGGTAGCGCAGCTGGAATTGATCCACAGTGCCAGGCATGTGCAGAGGATCATGGAGCTGTCGCTGGCCGGTGGCGGCGCGATCGACTCGGACACTTTCGTCGGCGAGCCCTCCTATCGTGCAGCGCTGCACGCCGCCGGCGGCGCGTGCGAGATGACAAGGGCGCTGATGGCAGGCGAGGCGACGCTCGGTTTCTGCGGCGTGCGTCCTTCTGGCCATCATGCCGAACCGGATCGCGCGATGGGCTTCTGCCTGTTCAACAACGTTGCGATCGCCGCGGAGCTGGCGATCCGAGAGCTGGGCGCTCGGCGGGTGCTGATCCTGGATTGGGATGTGCACCACGGCAACGGGACCGCTGAGGCGTTCCGGCGCCGATCGGATGTTCTGTTCGTAAGCATCCATCAGGCGGGGATCTATCCGGGCACGGGCTCGATGAGCGACGTGGGCTCGGGTGCGGGCGAGGGCTACACGATCAACCTGCCTGTCCCGGCCGGCTCGGAGGAGGAGCTGTGGCTATCGCTGATCGAGCACATCGTGCTCCCGGTCGCCGAGAGCTTCGCGCCGGAGCTCGTGCTGATCTCTGCCGGCTTTGACGCGCACCGGGAGGACCCGTTGGCTGGCTGTCGTCTGGAGGCGGGCTCGTTCGCGGAGATGGCCCGTCACGTGCGGGGGCTGGCTACATCACTCGGCGTGCCACTCGGAGCCGTCCTCGAGGGTGGCTACCAGCCTGTGGCGCTGGCGGAGTGCGTGCGGGAGACGCTTGCCGCGCTCGCCTCCGATGAGCCAGCGCAGTCGGCGGCACCGGAGCCGCTCTTGACATCGCGCGCCGCCGCTCACGTGGGCCACTACTGGCCGCTGTAGGGAGTGCTGCCCCTATATCGCGGGAACGCCTGTGGTCGCCGTCCCTCCGGTGCAAGGGAACTGGTAGGCGGGTAGTTCCCCACGTCACGGCTGGGTAGCGAGGACCGATGCTTGGCTTGTGCGTGCGTGATCTGATCTGCTTGGCCAATGTCCGAAGATCGAGACATATCGTGCGCTCGCGCCGGCGACTGGCTTGAGGTCAAGGGCGTTGGCGAGCGCCCTTCGCGGCGTGGACAGATCAGGGAGGTGCTCGGCAGCTCTGAGCATCCCCACTTCCGCGTTCGCTGGGATGAAGGACACGAGTCGATCGTCTACCCCGCCGACCACGAGGCGATCGTGCACCACCCAGCCCGACAGGGCGACCCGGCATGAGCACAGCGCACGCATCGAGGTCGGTCGGCCTCGCCGCCCGCGTAGTTTCTCCCCGCCACCGCCAGGGGCAGCAACGGATGCACCGGGCGGCGCCGGGCGCGAGGCTGCGAACACCATGACCGTTCCTTCGCTGTCACAGGCACCCAGCGCCGTCGCAGATATCGACGAGCCCGAGCTTGTCCGGCTGCGCGATGGCTCGCTGGTCACGCTACGTCCCACCACGGCCGCCGATGAGCCCGCGCTGCGCTCGTTCCTGGCGGGACTGTGCCTGGAGGCGCGGCGTCTGCGGTTCTTCAGCGGCGCCGTGGACATAGGCTGTGCTGCTCATTTGGCGGCGGACACCAGCACGGGTCGCTTCGGGCTGGTTGCCCATGACGAGATGGGAGCGATGGTCGCTCACGCCCTGTATATCCAGCTGGATGGCACGCGGGCGGAAGTCGCGGTCGAGGTCGCCGATCATCTCCACGGCCGCGGCCTCGGGACGATCCTCATCGAACAGCTGGCGATCGTCGCCGAGCAGCGTGGGATCACGCATTTCGTAGCCGAGGTTCTCTGTGAAAACCGGGCGATGCTGGATGTCTTTCGAGAGGGCTTCGATGGGCGTGTGGTACGCCACGATGGGTCGGAGCAGAGAGTCGAGTTCCTCACCGCGGGCTGGCGACTGGCTCACAAACGCTTCGCATCGGATGCTCGGGCGTAGTGCCGAGCCCGAGCAGCGCGGCGTGCTCGCGTAGCTGATCGCGGGCGTCGGGGTGCGCGGCGTGCTCGATGATGAGGCGGGCCTGGGCGCGCTGGCTGCGCCCGAAGATGTGCGCGGCGCCGTGCTCGGTGATGACCGCGGAGTGCTGGAAGGAGGTCACGGGGCCTTCCAGGTGAGGCACAATCGTTGAGGTGTCGCTGCGTTCGTGCCAGGAGCCCAGCGCGATCACGGCGTGCCCGCCGGGCGAGTGCAGGGCGCCCTCCACGAAGTCGGGCTGGCCACCGAAGCCGGAGTACACGCGCCCGGCGATGTGGCTTGCGCCGGCCTGGTCGTGAAGATCGACCTGCAGCGCGGTGTTGACCGAGATCATCTGCGCTCGTGCTGCGATCCGCGAGGGATCGTTGGTCGTCTCGGTGCGCATCATGCGAAGCCTGGGGTTGTGGTGAACCCACTCGTAGAGCTCTCGGGAGCCGAACATAAAGGAGCACACGATCGGCTGTTCGCGGTCGAGTGCCCCGGTGTGCTCAAGGTCCATCACCCCGTCGGAGATCATCTCTGACCAGATCGCCAGGTCGCGTCGGCTGGCGAGCGCGCGCAGCGTCGCATCGGGGACATTGCCGATCCCGAGCTGCAGGGTGGCGCCGTCTCCCACGAGCTCGGCGACGCGCTCGGCGATCGTGTGCGCATGATCGTTGCTGGCGCTGATGGCCGTGGTCGGGAGGTCTTGCTGGGCCTCGACTGCGAGGTCGATGAGGTCTTCGTCCAGCTCGCTGTCGCCGAGCGTGTAGGGCATGTCGGGGTTCAGTTGGGCGATGACGAGCCCGCCGCGGGCGCGTACATGCTCGATGGCCGCCGGCAGGATGTTCACCTCGATCCCGAGCGAGACCTTCCCGTTGTGTGGTGTGGAGGTGTGCAGCAGCACCACATCGGGCGGGCGCAGCGTGCTGAACAGCCTGGGGACGAGTGAGAGGCGCATCGGCAGGTAGTCCAGTCGCTCGCCGGTGTCGCGCATTCCCGGCCCTACGAACGGCGTCTCGAAGATGACGCCCTCGCGGGCGGGCAGCGGGGCCTGGGCGGCGAGCATGAACAGCCGGTAGCGCTCCACCGCGCCCTCCAGGGCATTGAGCAGGACACGTGGGGTCCCGAGGTTCCCGCTGGCGACGATCCGCGGCTCGCCGTCGCTCAGCGCGGCGAGCGCGGTGTGCAGCTCACGCTGGGAAATCACTTTCATCTGGCGTTCAACACTACGCGCCGGCGGCGAGCGCGGTCATGGGTGGGAACTACCGAGCTCGTTCAGGGAGGAGTGCGGTAGGCGCACGCGCCAGCGGCGAGTTGACTTGTAGGCGGTCAGAGCAACCGCGACCGAGCGATCCACGACACAGGAGGAAGCGACAATGAGCGTCTCGCCCCCAGCACCCGCCATGTCCGGTCTGGAGCTGGTCCGCTCGTTCGCGCAGCTCGGCCGCGAGGATGTGCAGTTCGCGGGCGGGAAGGGCGCGAACCTGGGCGAGCTGACCTCCGCGGGGCTGCCCGTGCCAGAGGGCTTCGTCGTCGGCGCCACCGCCTACGCGGCGTTCTGCGCTGAGAGCGGGCTGCGCGAGCGGCTCGCGGAACTGCTTGACGGTGTGGATGTCGAGGACACCGCTGCCTTGCAGGCAGCGAGTGTGGCCGCGCGAGAGATGGTCGACGCCGCCCCGATGCCGGAGGCGCTGGCGTGCGAGATACGCTCGCGCTACGAGCAGCTCGTCGGCGAGGAAGCCGATGGGCCTGTGGCTGTGCGCTCCTCAGCGACGGCGGAGGACACCGCCGAGACCTCGTTTGCGGGTATGAACGAAACGTTCCTGAACGTCCGCGGCTCAGGCGCGGTGATCGACGCGGTGCGCCGCTGCTGGCGGTCGTTGTTCGGGGCACGCACGATCTACTACCGGGGCCTGAACGGGTTTGGGCAGGCAGACATGGACATCGCGGTCGTCGTGCAGTGCCAGATCGCCTCGACTCGGGCAGGGGTGATGTTCACCGTCAACCCTGCGACGGGCGAGCGCAACGAGCTCGTAATCGAGGGGTCCTTCGGTCTCGGCGAGGCCGTCGTCTCCGGTTCGGTCTCACCCGATCGCTACGTGGTGCGGAAGGACCCGCTGTCGGTGTGGCGCCGCGATGTTCACTGCAAGGAGCTCACGATCGAATATGACGCTGAGGGTGGCACTCGCACGCGGCCCCTTTCTCACGAGGAGGGTCTGCGACCAACACTGGATGAGCGGGAGGTCATGGCTGTGGCCGCCCTGGGACTGCGCATCGAGGAGCACTACGGCTCCCCGCAGGACACCGAGTGGGCGTTTGACCCCGACGGGAAGCTGTGGATGCTGCAGAGCCGTCCGATCACCACGCTCCACGATGGCGACGAGCAGGCGCCCGCACCGAGCGCCGGCGAGGCGTCCTCTGAGCAGCCGCAGACGGTGCTTCTGCGTGGGCTGGGCGGAGCGCCGGGCAGCGCGAGCGGCGCCGCCCGCGTGCTCACTTCGCTCACGGACGCCGCCGAGCTCGGCGACGGGGATGTGCTCGTCACCCACATGACCTCCCCTGATTGGCTGCCGCTGCTGCGCCGAGCGGCCGGTGTCGTCACCGACTCGGGCGGCATGACCTGCCACGCCGCGATCGTCTCACGCGAGCTTGGCATCCCGTGCGTCGTCGGCACCGGCGAAGCGACCAGCAAGCTGCGCGACGGTGAGATCGTGACCGTCGACGCGACCCGTGGCCTCATATTGGAGGGTGCCTTGGCACCCGAGCCCACACGGGCGCCCTCCGGCGGCGAGCAGGCCACGAAGGTCAGGCTGGGTGCATCTTCGACGGCTGCCGTGACGGCGACGCAGATCCTCGTGAACCTGTCTGAGCCCTCGCAGGTGCAGCGGGTCAAGGACCTGCCGGTCGACGGTGTTGGCCTACTGCGTGCCGAGATGATGGTGCTCGAGGCACTGGCGGGCGATCATCCCCGCACGCTGCTCGAGGAGGGCCGCGGCGAGGAGCTTGGTCTCTCGGATGGAGGAGGGCTTGAGCGCGTTCGCAACCGGGTTCGCGCCGCGGCCAGTGACCTACCGCACGATCGACTTTCGCACCAACGAGTTCGCCGGGCTGCGCGGCGGAGAGCGGTTTGAGCCCAAGGAGGCCAACCCGATGATCGGCTACCGCGGCGCGCTGCGCTACACCCGCGAGCCGGATGTCTTCGCGCTTGAGCTGGAGGCGGTGCGCAGGGTGTGGGATGCCGGCCAGCGCAACCTGCACGTGATGCTCCCGTTCGTGCGCACCGCCCGCGAGCTGCGCCGCTGCCGCGATCTGATCGCTGCGTCGGGGCTGCTCGACCGGCCCGGTTTCGAGCTGTGGGTGATGGCGGAGGTCCCCTCGGTGCTGTTCAACCTCGCCGAGTACGCGGCGCTCGGCGTGAGCGGCATCTCGATCGGCTCCAACGACCTCACCCAGCTGCTGCTCGGCGCCGACCGTGACAACGAGGTGCTGGCTGAAACGTTCGACGAGCGCGACCCAGCGGTCACGACGTATCTGCGGGAGCTGATCCCGCGTGCCCGCGGGCTGGGGCTGCGCACCTCGATCTGCGGGCAGGCGCCGTCGGTGCATCCTGAGTACGCCGAGCTTTTGGTGCGCGCGGGGATCGACGCGATCTCCGTCAACGTCGATGTGATCGACCGCACGCGAGCGCTGGTGGCCGCGGCGGAGCAGCGCGTGATGCTCGACTTCGCACGTGCGCACGACACCGCTGCTGAGCTGGCCGCCGGCGCACGGCGCGTGATGTTGCAGGTCCGTATCCACGGTCGCGGCGGGCAGGGTGTCGTCACGGCCGCGGAGCTACTGGCGCTTGCGGCTTTCGATGAGGGCCGCTACGCGCAGGCGTTCCCGAGCTTCGGCTCAGAGCGCATGGGCGCCCCGGTGGTGTCGTTCTGCCGGATCGCCGATCGTGAGATTCGTGTCCGGGAGCCTGTGATGGCGCCCGATGTGCTGATCGTGGTCGACCCGACGCTGCTGCACCAGGTGGACGTGTTCGGCGGCCTTACCGCCGAGGGGTTCATCCTCATCAACACCACACGGGGCTTTGACGAGCTCGGCCTGGGCGAGTTCGTGGCGGGGTTCCGTCACGAGCGGCTCTTGACCGTGCCCGCCGGCGAGCTGGCCCGCGAACACGCTGGTCGGCCGCTCGCCAACGCCGCGCTGCTCGGCGGTTTCGCGGCGCTCAGTGGACTGGTCTCGCTGGACGCCGTTGTGAAGGCGATCCGTGAGCGCTTCACCGGAAAGGTCGGCGAGGGCAATGTCGCGGCGGCGATGGCGGCCTACGCCTGGGTCGCGGACGAGCGTAGGGAGCTGAGCGGTGCTGCGTCAGGTTGAGGGGTCGCGTGCGGTAGCGGAGGCGGTGGCGTTGTGCCGGCCGGAGGTCATCTGCGCCTACCCGATCTCGCCGCAGACGCACATTGTGGAGAACCTCTCCCAGCTGGTGAAGACGGGTGAGCTTTCGCCGTGCGAGTTCGTGAACGTGGAGTCGGAGTTCGCCGCGATGTCGGTGGCGATCGGCGCGTCGGCGACCGGCGCGCGTGCGTACACGGCGACGGCGAGCCAGGGGCTCTTGTATATGACAGAGGCGCTGTACAACGCTTCGGGGCTTGGGGCTGCCGATCGTGATGACGGTCGCCAATCGCGCGATCGGCGCTCCGATCAACATCTGGAACGACCACTCGGATTCGATGTCACAGCGCGACTCGGGCTGGATACAGCTCTACGCCGAGACCAACCAGGAGGCGCTCGACCTGCACATCCAGGCGTTCCGGCTTGCCGAGGAGCTCTCGGCGCCGGTGATGGTCTGCATGGACGGGTTCATCCTCACGCACGCCGTCGAGCGTCTGGAGATGCCGACGCAGGAGCAGGTCGATGGGTTCCTGCCGGCGTTCACACCGCGGCAGGTGCTCGACCCGGACGAGCCGGTGTCGATCGGAGCGATGGTCGGCCCCGAGGCGTTCATGGAGGTGAAGTACCTCGCGCACGCCAAGCAGATGCGAGCGCTGGAGCTGATCCCCGAGATCGCCGGCGAGTTCAAGCGCGCGTTTGGGCGCGACTCCGGTGGTCTGATCCGCAGCTACCGCACCGAGGATGCGGAGACGATCGTGGTGGCGCTCGGGTCGGTGCTCGGCACGATCAAGGACACGATCGACGATCTGCGTGAGCAGGGCGTGAAGATCGGGGCGGTCGGGATCTGCTCCTTCCGGCCCTTCCCGCTCGATGCGTTGCGAGCGGCGGTTGGTCATGCCAAGCGTGTGGTGGTGTTGGAGAAGGCGCTCGCGGTCGGGATCGGCGGGATCGTCTCGGCGAACGTGCGCATGGCGCTCGCCGGGATTTACCTGCACGGCTACACGGTGATCGCGGGCCTCGGCGGACGGCCGATCACCAAGGCGTCACTTCACAGTCTGTTCACTGAAGCGGCAGCCGATCGGCTGGAGGCGTTGACGTTCCTGGACATGGACTGGGATGTAGTGAACCGGGAGCTTGAGCGGATGGGCGCCTCGCGGGCCTCGGGTCCGCACGCCGAGAACATTCTGCGGGACCTCGGCACGGTCGCCGCGGGGCCGGTGTGAGGAGCTGGCCAGCATGACCGCGCCCGCGATTCGCTTCTACCAGACCGGCAGTTTCGCCGTGGGCAACCGGCTGCTCGATCCTGAGCAGCGCTCGGTGCAGGCCGGTGAGCAGCGCACCAACTCGATCACGTGTGGGCACCGTGCTTGCCAGGGCTGCGGGGAGGCGCTTGGCGCACGGTATGCACTCGACGCCGCGATGCGGGCCACGGGCGGACGGATGATCGCCGCGAACGCGACCGGCTGCTTGGAGGTGTTCTCTACGCCCTACCCGGAGAGCTCGTGGCGGATACCGTGGATTCACTCGCTGTTCGCCAACGCGCCCGCCGTCTCGACAGGCATCGCCGCCGCACTGCGCGCCAAGGGCCGTGAGGACATACGAGTCGTTGGCCAGGGCGGTGACGGCGGCACCGTCGATATCGGGATGGCGTGTCTGTCGGGGATGTTCGAGCGAAACGATGACGTGCTCTACATCTGTTACGACAACGAGGCGTACATGAACACGGGCGTGCAGCGCTCGGGCGCCACCCCGCCCGCGGCGCGCACGGCGACCACGCAGGCCGTCGGCCCGGAGCCTGGCAATGTGTTCGGGCAGGGCAAGAGCGCGCCGCTGATAGCGATGGCGCACGAGATCCCCTACGTGGCGACTGCGACCGTCGCCGAGCTGCGCGACCTGGAGGCGAAGGTCAGGACCGCGATGGAGCTACGCGGCGCCCGCTACCTGCACGTGTTCGTCCCCTGCCCGCTGGGCTGGGGCAGCGCCTCGGCGGACACGATCAGGATTGCCCGTTTGGCGAAGGAGTCCGGCATCTTCCCGGTGTTCGAGGCCCGCGACGGCGAGCTGTGCGGTGTCTCTGAGATTCGCCGGCAGGTGCCCGTCGAGGAGTACCTGCGCCCACAGAAGCGCTTCGCGCACCTATTCGAGCCCGAGCTGCACAGCGAGGTGATCGCGCGCATCCAGGCTGGCGCGGATCGCAACATCCGCCGCTTCGGCCTGCTCGGCGAGCGGCCCAGCCTGGGTGAGCGCCGCGGCGAGCAAGGGGCGGTGAGCAACGATGGATAAGCCGTTTGCGATCACACTCGATGTCGGTTCGAGCCTTGCCAACAAGACGGGCTCCTGGCGGCAGGAGCGGCCCGTGTATGTGCACAGGCTGCCGCCGTGCAATCACGGCTGCCCGGCCGGCGAGAACATCCAGCAGTGGCTCTACCACGCCGAGTCCGGCGACTATGAGACCGCGTGGCACGAGCTGGTCAAGGACAACCCGCTGCCCGCTGTGATGGGCCGCGTCTGCTACCACCCATGCGAGACCGCCTGCAACCGCGCGCAGCTGGACGACCCCGTAGGCATCCACGGCGTCGAGCGCTTCCTCGGCGACGAGGCGATCCGCCAGGGCTGGCGACTGACCGTGGACGCCGAGCCGACCGGCAAGCGTGTGCTCGTCGTCGGCGCCGGTCCCTCCGGTCTGTCCGCGGCCTACCAGCTCGCGCGGCGCGGGCACACGGTCACGATCCGCGACGCGGGGCCGATCGCCGGCGGCATGATGCGCTTCGGCATCCCCCGGTATCGCCTGCCGCGCGATGTACTGGACGCCGAGATCGCGCGCATCCTCGACCTCGGGGTCACGCTCGAACTGGACAGCAAGGTCACGAGCATCCTCGACGCCATGCGAGACGGCAGCTTCGACGCGGCGTTCCTGGCGGTCGGCGCGCACATCGGCAAGCGCGCATACATTCCCGCCGGGGAGGCCGCGCACATCCTCGACGCGGTGACGCTGCTAGCAAGCATGGAGGGCCAGGAGCGCCCGCTGCTCGGTCGGCGCGTCGTCGTCTACGGCGGCGGGAACACCGCGATGGACGCGGCCCGTACCGCCAAGCGCCTCGGGGCGAGCGACGCGATCGTCGTCTACCGCCGCACACGCGAGCGGATGCCTGCGCACGACTTCGAGGTGCAGGAGGCGCTCGAGGAGGGCGTGATGATGCGGTGGCTCTCCACGATCAAGCACGCTGATGCAGGCAAGCTGCTGTTGGAGCGGATGGAGTTGGACGAGACGGGCTTTCCCCAGCCGACCGGCGAGACTGAGGAGCTGCAGGCTGACTCGCTGGTGCTCGCCCTCGGCCAGGAAGCCGACCTGTCGCTGCTCGACGGCGTGCCGGGCCTACAGGTCGAGGATGGTGTCGTTCAGGTCGACGCGGGCATGATGACCGGCTACCCCGGCATCTTCGCCGGCGGGGACATGGTGCCTGCGGAGCGCACTGTGACCGTCGGTGTCGGCCACGGTAAGCAGGCTGCACGGAACATCGACGCCTGGCTGCGCGGCGGCGAGTTCACGCACCCTGCGGTCGGAGAGCTCGCAGACTTCCCGACGCTGAACACCTGGTACTACAGCGATGCGCCGCCGACCGTCGCGCCGCAGTTGGACATCATCCGCCGGCAGTCCAGCTTCGATGAGGTCACGCAGGGCCTGGATGAGACCAACGCGCTGTTTGAGGCGCGTCGCTGCCTGTCCTGCGGCAACTGCTTCGGCTGTGACAACTGCTATGGCGTGTGCCCCGACAATGCAGTCCTCAAGGTCGATGAGGGCGATGGCTATGCGTTCGACCTGGACTACTGCAAGGGCTGCGGGATCTGCGTCACCGAGTGCCCCTGCGGCGCGATCGAAATGATCCCCGAGGAGATATGAACATGCGACGAGACAGACTGTGAGAGACCTGTCGGGCAGTAGAGTGGAACGATGGAAAGGCAGGCAGGCGTTGTGCTTTACGTGCTCGCGCTGGTAGCCGTCGTGGTCGCCGTGGACGTCTTGTTCTTCAGGCATTGGTTCTGGGAGCGCCTGATGGTGAACGTCGGGATTGTCCTGGTGTTCGCGGCGTTCTATTTGAGGTTCGTGAAGCGAGCGTGAGCGGGAGGCCCCCGATGCACGCAGCCGACGACAACGCCGCCCGGACGGGTCTTCGTGGGTGGTGGGCATCCCCTCCGCGATCCGGCTTGCAACGCCTGATCAATCCGTGGGAGTATCGCCACCTCCGCGCTTTTGGGGTCACGCGCATTGCCGGTAGCTTCGTTGCGGCCACCGCGGGCGTCGTGTGCCTCTCCTACGCCGCCTACGGATGGGGAGCCTTCTTCCTGGTTGTTGGCGTGCTGAACCTCGCGGGTGGCTACTGGTACATCACTATCGCTCGCTCCTCACCTCCGCGAGCCTGAGCCCGTTGGGGAATGCCTCAACCGGCGGTTGCGTGCGCGCGTCCACGATCGTTGGAGCCGGTGAGCTTGTAGGCGCGTAGTGAGCGCTGTACGTCGGTGATCGAGACCAGTCCGACGGGTCGGCCGTCGGCGTCGATGACCACAGCACGCCCGAACCTGGAGAACGCGGGCCGCTCAAGCAGTCGTGCCACGTCCTCCTCGGTATGCACGATCAATGCGGGGTCGCAGTCGGCTACCGCGCGGATCTCTGCCGGGGAGCGCCGCCCGCGCAAGCACGCCTCGACCTGGGCGATGCTGACCAGCCCGATCGCGTGGCCCTGCTCGTCGGTGACGGGAAATGCGTTGTAACGGTAGGGGCGAAAGTATGCCTCGGCGGCGTGAGCGAGAGAGGCGTGCTCGGGGATGCTCACGGCCGGCGTGGACATCAGCTCACCCGCTGTCACGCCAGAGAGGGCCGCCTGGACCTGTGCGCCGACGGCCTGCGCACCGGCGGCCATCACGATGAAGAAGCCGATCAGCGCCAGCCACAGCCCCTCGGGTGCGCCTCCCAGGAACTCGAGGCCGCCGAGCACAATCATCAGGTAGCCGAACGCGCGACCGACGCTCGCGGCGGTGTCTGTGGACTTTCCGATATCGCCGCTGCGGCGCCACAGCAGCGAGCGCAGCACCCGCCCACCGTCGAGCGGGAACGCGGGCAGCAGGTTGAAGACGAGAATCAGCCCGTTGACGAACACCTGGTATTCAACGAGCGCACGAATGGCCGCCGGCGTGGAGGACGGCAACAGCAGCGCCACCACGCCGAAGCAGGCGGCGATCACCGCTGTGACGGCGGGACCCGCCAGGGCGTAGCGCAGCTCATCGCGCGGGTCATGTGCCTCCCCGCGCATACGCGAGACGCCGCCGAGCAGCCACAGGTCGATCTCCTCGACTTCGATGCCGTGCCGCCGCGCGACGATGGCGTGGCCGAACTCGTGCGCGAGGATGCTCGCAAACAAGAGCAGCGCGCTTGAGAGGCCCAGCGCGTAGGACGCGGCCGGGCTAATGCCGTGTATCACTTCGGGGAAGTAGGAGGCGCCCAGCGACCAGGTGATCAACGCGACGATCACCAGCCACCAGGGGCTGACCCCGACGGGGATTCCGGCGATGCGCGCTATGCGGAGGCTGCGACCAGGCATTGCTCACACCGTAGATGCCCATAGCGGCGCCCGTCATCAGTGCTGGCCCCGGTAATCCTCCGTAGTGAGCACTGAGTGCTCCAGGTGGGAGCAGCGGATACGGCGGTGTGACGGGCGGGGCGAAGATGGCCCTCGGATCAACACACAAGCCGGGAGGATCGAAACAGTGCCAGCAACAAGCGCCATCCCATCCGTATCGCCCGAGCCGGCGGTGAGTGCCGTTGGACTGCTGAGCGGTCGGCGTATCACTGCCGGTGGGGTTGAGCGCGAGCAGCTTCTGGACCGGCTGGCTCAGCTTCGCGCGATCCTCCCGGCGTTCGCCGAGGAGCTGGCGACCGCTCGCCGTCAGACGGCCGCGCTGCGGGTGGAGAACCGCGGGCTGCTGGCCGAGGTGCGCAGGCTACGGCGCCAGCGTGGAGAGA
>CAVRPO010000012.1:0-25536 GCA_963723175.1 uncultured Solirubrobacterales bacterium
GAGTCTTCTACGCCGCCGCGTGGATCGCCCAGTCTCGATACAGGTCGTAGTAGCGACCCTCCGCTGCGATTAGCTCCTCGTGCGTGCCCTGCTCGGCGATTTTGCCGTGCTCCAGCACCACGATCCTGCCGGCGCCGCGGATCGTGGAGAGGCGGTGGGCGATCACGATCGAGGTGCGCCCCGCGAGCAGGCGGCGCAGGCCCTGCTCGATCCGAGCCTCGGTGTGCAGGTCCACGTTGGAGGTCGCCTCGTCGAGGATCAGGATGCGTGGGTCGGCGATCAGCGCGCGCGCGAAGGCGATCAGCTGGCGCTGGCCTGCTGAGAGCTGGGCGCCGCGCTCGCCGACCTCGGTGTCGTAGCCCTGGGCAGCTCTGCGATGAACTCCTCGGCGCCGACAGCGGCCGCGGCCTGGCGAACTTGCTCCTGCTCGGCTCCTGGGCGCCCGAAGGCGATGTTCTCCGCGATCGTGCCGGAGAACAGGAAAGCCTCCTGGGGCACGATCCCCATCTGCGAGCGCAAGGAGGTGCTCGATACCTCGCGCAGGTCGTGGCCGTCCACGAGCACCCGTCCTTCGGTGGGGTCGTAAAAGCGCGCGACGAGCTTTGCCATCGTGGACTTGCCCGCGCCTGTGGCGCCCACCAGCGCGACCGTCTGGCCCGGCGGGATCTGCAGGTCGATGTGCTCGAGCGCCAGTACCTCCTCTGCTTCCAGCGGCGCCGGCAGCCCGGCCTCTATGGGTGCGCTGACCGACTTGTCGACGTTCTTGCGTGCGCGCCTGGGTCGGTAGGCGAAGGTGACGTCCTCGAAGTTGACCTCGCCGCTGATGCGCTCCAACGCGGGCGCGCCTGGCTTGTCGGTCAGTTCCGGCTCCACATCGAGCAGCTGGAAGATCTTCTCCAAGGCCGCCATGCCCGACTGGTAGGTCGTGTAGAGCTGAGAGAGCTGCTGAATCGGTTCGATCAGGTAGGAGAGTGTCGCCACGAACGCGACGACGGTGCCTGCGGTGATGCTGCCTGAGATCGCCTGGTAGCCGCCGTACAGCACGATCCCGGCGATCGCTATCCCGGAGAGCATTTCCACGGCCGGGAAGTAGGCGGCGTTGAGCCTGACCGTGACCATGTTGGCGTCACAGTTGTCCTCGTTCAACTCCGCAAAGCGCGCCAGGTGGCGCGGCTCCTGCCCGAAGCTGCGCACCACGCGGATGCCCGAGAGCGTCTCTTGCAGGTAGGCGGTGATCGAGCCGATCGTCTCGCGTGTGCGCCGGAACGCGCCGGCCGATGTCAGGCGAAACCAGAGGCTGCCGGCCGCGATCAACGGCAGGATGCAGAACGTCAGCAGCGCCAGTTTCACGTCGAGGTAGAGCAGCACCGCGACCGCTCCTACCAGCGTCAGCCCCGATTGGAACAGCGTCACGACCGAGTCGGTCACGAGGCTTTCGAGCGCCTCGACGTCGTTGGTGATGCGCGAGATCAGGACGCCCGCCGGGCGGCTCTCATAGAAGCCGATCGGCTGACTCTGCAGGTGCGTGAACAGGCGGATGCGTAGGTCGGCAAGCGTGCGCTGTCCGACCCAGCCGACTAGATATGTCTGCACGTATGTCATCAGCCACACCAGCAGCGCGGCAACGAGGAACGCGACTACGACAAGCACCAGCGTTTTGAAATCGTGGCGATCGATGCCTTCGTCGATCGCGGCCCTGGCCAGCAGCGGTGGCGCGAGCGAGGCGGCTGTGCCGAGCACCAGCGCGGTCAACATCCCGGCTACGCGCAGGCGATAGGGCTTCAGCAATGCCAAAAGGCCGCGCAGGTTGCGACCGCGGCTCTCGCGACTGGCGCGCGAGCCGTCCCATTGCGCGCCGCCGCGGCCCATGCCCGGTCCCGCGCCGCGACCGCCGCCGCGGCCGCCCATGCCGGCGCCCATCCCTCCGCGACCCATGCCGCCGGGGGGAGTCATGATCTGCCCGCCGCTTCTACGCTGCTCGTCTTTCCGAGCAGGCTCATATTCCGCTCACCTCGCGCTCTCGCGTCTCTCTTGTCAGGAAGACCTGCTCGGGCAGGCCGCGTTCCACGATCTCGCGGTACAGCTCGGATTCTTCGAGCAGCTGCTCGTGATCGCCCTGGGCGACGATGCGCCCGTGGTCGAGCACGACGATCTCATCCGCCAAGGCGATCGTCGAGAGGCGGTGGGCGATCACGAACGTCGTGCGGCCTGCCATCGCCTCGGCGAGCGCGAGCTTGATCGACTGCTCGGTCGAGGCGTCGACCGAGGAGGTGGCGTCGTCGAGGATCAAGACGCGCGGGTTGGCAAGCAGCGCGCGCGCGATCGCCAGGCGCTGGCGCTGGCCGCCGGAAAGTGACAGGCCGCGCTCTCCTATCTGCGTGTCGTAACCATCGGGCAGGCTCAACACGAAATCGTGTGCCTGCGCGCGCCGCGCGGCCTCTTCGATCTCATCGCTGGAAGCGTCCGGCCTCGCGTAGGCGATGTTCTCGGCGACACTCGCGGAGAAGAGGAAGGGATCGTCGCTGACGACCGCCACGGCCGAGCGCAGCGATTGCAATCCCACCGAGCGCACGTCGGCTCCGTCGAGCAGCACTTCTCCCGCGATCGGGTCGTACAAGCGCGAGATCAATGCCACGAGGCTGGTCTTGCCCGAGCCGGTGGCGCCCACCAATGCGACCGTGCGTCCGGCGGGCACGTCGAGGTCGATGTCGTGCAGCACCGTCCTCCTGGCCCGCTTGTGCCCCGCCATGTGGTGCGCCGGGGCGTCCGTGGGGGTCCCAATGGACATGCCCTCCGCGCGCGCGGGGGGCACCCCGTTTCGAGACACATCGCCCCCCTCGGCCTCACCCTTGTCCTTGGCCCGCTTGCTTGTGCCCCGCCATGGGGTGCGCTCGGCCAGCTCATACGTGCCGACGTTCAACTCGTCGTGCGGGTCGCTGTAGCGCAGCGTGACGTTGCGCAATTGCACATGGCCGCTGCCCGCGGGCAGCGGCGGCGCGCCTGGGGGGTCGGCAAGCGTCGGCTCGCGATCGAGCACCTGGAAGATGCGCGCGCCCGAGGCCGTGGCGCGCTGGGCGAGGTTCAAAGTGACGCCAAGCGAGCGCAGCGGGCCCACGAGCATGTTCAAGAGTAGGTAGAAGGTCGTGAACTGGCCCAGCGTCAGGTGGGCGTGGATCACCGCGTTGCCGCCGAGCAGCAGCACGGCCGCGATCCCGAGCTGCGGCAGGAAGCCGATCGCGGGGTTGTAAGTGGCTTCCAGGCGTGTTGCCACCATCGCCTGTTCGAACGTGCGTCCCACGCTGCGGCGGAAGCGCTCCAACTGGCGCGGCTCGCGCGCGAAGGACTTGACGATGCGCACGCCGGAGATGTTCTCCTCGGCATCCGCCGTCAATTCGGCGATGCGCTGCTGCACCTCCTGGATCGCGGGGCGCGCGCGACGGCCGTAGCGGTATGAGATCAGTACGACGAACGGGGCTGGCGCCAGCGAGATCAGGCCGAGCCACGGGTTGATCACGATCATGACGATGCCCGCGAGCACGATCGTGAGCACGAACTGCAGGATGAACACGAGGCCATAGCCGAGGAAGAAGCGCACCGCGGGCAGATCGACGGTCGCGCGGCTCATCAGCTGGCCGGTCTGCTGGTGGTCGAAGAAAGCCAGCTCCAGCCGCTGCAACTGGCTGTAGAGACGCTCGCGCAGGTCGTATTCGACGCCGAGCGAGACGCGGCCCGCGATCATCCGTCGCCAGTAGGTGAAGCCCCAGCGGGCGAGCACGACTGCGATGATCGCCAGGGCGTAGATCAGCAGCGTGTGGCGGTCGTGCGAGCGCTGGACGAGTTCGTGCCGGCGCGCATGACGAGCGCCAGAGTTGATCGTTTCGACCGCTTCGCCGGTGAGCAGCGGCAGGACAACGCTCATCGCCATCGCGAAGCTGGCGAGGATCCAGGAGACGACGACGCCGCGCTTGTAAGGGCGCAGGAAGCCGAGTAGTCGGTAGAAGATGGCCATAGTTGCTTAGTCAACTATTATTGCAGGGGAGAGCTGTTCGTGCTCGTTGGTTGGACCCGGCCCGTTCCACCGTCACGGGCCCTTAGTACACGGCGGTGCGTGCTGGGTCGTGTGACTACGCTCTGCTCCATGTTCGCTCGCGATCCGTCTGCTTCGCGTCCTCCCGGCCCAGACGCGGGTCTGTGCGATACCTGCAAGCACCGCCGGCTCGTGCCCAACACGCGCGGCTCGGTCTTCACACTGTGTGAGCGCTCGCGTACGGACCCAGCCTATCCACGCTACCCGCGTTTGCCCGTGCTCCACTGTGCGGGGCACGAGCCGTCTTAAGGCAGCAGTGTGAAGCCGGCTATGTGCTTTGGGCGAACCACCCCGAGGTGGCGATCGTCCAGGCTCGCGATTTGCGTGGCGTTGTGGCGTTCCGCGAGTGCCACGAGGGAGGCGTCGGCCATGCCCAGAGGGAGGTCTTCGTATTGCTCGAGCAGCTCTGCGATGCGCTGCCATTCGGAGTCCAGCACCGGTTCGGCGACAAGCTCGCCCGTCGCGAGTGAGCGGGCGAATGCCAGCTCGGCGTGGGGGCCGATGCGGTCGTTGAGCAGGTAGGAGACCTCCGTCACGACGAGCCCGGGAACCAGCAGCGGCCCCTTTGCCTGGGTGAGCAATTCGACGCAGCGCCGGTGATCGTTGTCTTGTGTCGCGGCGGCCGCGTACAGAGGACCGGCGTCTACGATCAGCACTAGGAGGCGGGGTGGCGGCGGTCGACCGCCTCGCTCACAAGGTCCTCCGCGCGTGCGGCGCCATCTACTGGACTGCCTGCGCCGATCGCGAAGAACGACAGCGCGCTGTTCGGCCGTGGCTCGGGCAGCTCGTGCTCGATCGCGTGGCGGGCGACATCCGCGATCGATACGCCGCGACGTCTTGCCTCGCGGCGAAGACGAGCATCCAGAGTGTCCGGAAGCATGATCGTCGTTCGCTTCACGCATATAGCATAACGCGTTGACCGGGTTGCGATCCGAGAGTTGAGCACATGGAATACCGGTGAAGAAGATCCAAACGCGCCGTTCACCGAAGCGGTGACCCATAACGATTTGGGTGCACCGACGGGTTTCACTGGCTGTGAACACTTGACGATCGAACCGTCGATCTCGGTGATCCCGAAACCGGTTTCGCGGACACCCCAGCCGGGTTGGGCGTCGAAGTGAAGGTCCCCCAGGAAAACCTGTTGAACCCAGAAGGCGAGGTTGCCGCCACCCTGAAGAACACGAGTGTGACCCTGCCTGAAGGCCTCGTCATCAATCCCGGTCAGGCCGCTGGTCTCGCGGCTTGTGGGGAAACAGAAGCGAACATCCACGGCGAAGGTCAGCAATCATGTCCGTCGGCGTCGAAGGTCGGGACCGTCAAAATACAGACACCACTCTTGGATGGCGAGCTTGAAGGCGAACTGGAAGGCAACGTGTATGTGCTGCAGTCCAATCCGCCCGAACTGAAGCTGTTGATCGCGGCCTCAGGCGACGGAATCTATTTGAAGCTCCCCGCGACGGTGCACTTGAACGAAGCGACAGGACAGCTCACGACAACGGTCAACGAAACACCCGCCTTGCCGTTTACGGACTTCAAACTGACGTTCAGCGGCGGTGCGCAGGCGGCACTGGCCACACCGGTCCAGTGCGGCACGTACACCACCAACGCCGACTTCACGCCATGGACGACCCCGTTCGGCGTGGACGTTCCGTTCTCCAACAGCTTCCCGATCACAGCCGGCCCCGACGGCTCCGGCTGTGTGCCCTCGCCGCTGCCGTTCCACCCGTCGCTGATCGCCGGCGCGACGACCGACCAGGCGGGAGGCTTCACCGACTTCTCGCTGCTCTTGCAGCGCGGCGACGGCCAGCAGCGCATCGAACGCCTGCAGTTCAAGGCGCCGCAGGGCCTGTCGGGGATGCTCTCCTCGGTCGCGCCGTGCCCCGAACCGCAGGCGTCCAAGGGCGAATGCTCGGAAGCGTCGAAGATCGGGCACGCGACCGTCGCGTCCGGCCCGGGCCCGTATCCGCTCGTGATCCCCCAGCCCGGCAACCCCGAATCGCCGATCTACCTGACTGGCCCCTATGACGGCGCGCCGTTCGGACTGGCGATCGTCACGCACGTGATTGCCGGCCCGTTCAACCTCGGCACGATCGTCACCAGGGCGAAGATCGAAGTCGCCCCGCTTACCGCGCAGATCACGGTCACGACAGAACCGTTGCCGCAGATCATCGATGGCGTGCCCACCGACCTGCGCCTGGTCGACTCGGTCATCGACCGGCCCGGGTTCATGGTCAACCCGACCAACTGCAACCCCTCCTCGTTCTCCGGGACGGCCTGGGGCACGCCTCCGCCCGGGGCGGGCGGGCCGGGCACGAGCGCGCCGATCTCCAGTCATTTCCAGGTCGGCTCGTGCCGCAGCCTCGAATTCAAGCCGTCGTTGACGGTCACGGCGTCCGGCAAGACCTCGCGCGTCGACGGCACGAGCCTGAACGTGAAGATCACCTATCCGAGCGCGCCGCAGGGCTCCGAGGCGAACATCGCGAGCGTCAAGGTCGATCTGCCCAAACAGCTGCCCTCGCGCCTGACGACGCTGCAGAAGGCGTGTGTGGCGAAGGTCTTCGAAGCCAACCCGGCGTCGTGCCCGGCGGCATCGCGGGTGGGGGCCGCCAGGGTCCTCACCCGGCTCCTGCCCGTGCCCCTGGAAGGGCCCGCGTACTTCGTCTCCTACGGCGACCTCAAGTTCCCCGAATTGGTCTTCGTGCTGCAGGGCGACGGCGTCGCGGTCGACCTGCACGGCGAAACCTACATCAGCAAATCGGCGATCACGAGCTCGACGTTCCGCGCGGTGCCCGACCAGCAGTTCTCAAGCTTTGAACTGACGCTTCCGCAGGGGCGCTACTCGGCGCTCACCAACAACGGCAATCTCTGCAAGCTGACCAAGACGGTGACGGTCAAGCGCAAGGTCACGATCGACGCCGGTGGCCGCAAGCGGAGCGTCACCCGCAAGTCGACCAAGAGCGAGCCCACCGCGCTGGTCATGCCGACCGACCTGACCGCCCAGAACGGCGCTGTCATCAAGCAGAACACCCCGATCGCCGTCAGCGGCTGCCCAAAGCAGAAGGCCGTCAAGGCCGCGCGCAAAGCCAAGGCCAAGAAGAAGTGAATGGCCGCCGTGGCTGGGCAGTCCTCGAGGGTGCGGGCGCGCGGCGGCCCGGACGCTACCGGCGCGGCCTATGTGATGCCGATCCAACGCGCGCGCATGATCTCCGCGCTCGTGCGCGTCGCCACCGAGCAGGGCGTCGCGAGCGTCACCGTCTCCTCCGTGGTGGAGCGCTCGGGCGTGTCGCGGCGCACCTTCTATGAGGTTTTCGACGACTGCGAGGACTGCGTACTGACGGCGCTCGCAGACGCGCTCGCTCGCGTCCGCTCGCGCGTGCAGCCCGCGTATAACGCGGCCGGTAGCGAATGGCGGGGACGGATCAGGGCGGGGCTGGCGGAGCTGCTCGCGTTCTTTGAGGAGCGGCCTGAGATCGCCCTGCTGCTGGTCGTGCAGTGGCCCGCGTGCGGGGCCACGGCGCTCGCGCGTCGCCGCTCGCTGCTGGCGGAGCTCGCGGGTGTCCTGCGCGAGGGCGGCGCGCGGACGGGCGGCCGGGCCGAGCCGCCCGAGCTGATGGCCGAGGGGGTGGTGGGCGGCGTCGTCTCGATACTCGAGGGACGGCTCTCGGGACCCGCGCCTGCCGGCGGTCTGAGCGCGCTGCTCAACCCGCTGATGAGCATGATCGTGCTGCCCTATCTCGGGCCGGCCGCGGCGCGCGCGGAGCTGGTGCGGCCGCTGCCGGCGCCCGCTCGCAGCGGCGCTCGCGACGACGACGACGAACCGCTACTTCGCGACCCGCTGATGGGTCTGGATATCCGCCTCACCTATCGCACCGCGCGCGTGCTCGCGGCTGTCGCGCAGCTGGACGGGCAGGGACTGGCGACATCCAACCGCATGATCGCCCAGGCCGCGGATATCACTGACCAGGGTCAGATCTCAAAGCTGCTGATACGCCTGCAAAAACACGGGCTGGTGAGCAACCTCAACCCACGCCAGGGCACCCCGCACGGCGGCCCCAATGCCTGGACGCTGACCCCCGATGGCCGCGCGGTCGAGCGCTCGCTACGGGTCTGAGGGGGCGACGCCGGTCGCTCCAGCGTAGCCCTCAGCTCGCGACCCGTTCGGGCTCGGCGACCAGAGGGGCACTCTCCGCTGCTGCTCCGTCGGGCGCCTGCGAGCTGACGAAGTCGCGCTGGCGCACCAGTACCAACGCGAGCACTGCGCCCACGAACGCGATCGCCGCGGCGATGATCAGGATGCGGTCGAATGCTTCGGTGAAGCCCACCCGGTAGGAGTGCTTGAGCGCCACCTGCGCAGCGGGGGAGAGGGCGTGGAGCACCTGCTTAACTTCGCCAGACTGAAGCAGCGTGTTCAGATGTCCGTGTGCGGCTGCCTGAACCGGTTGAAGCTGGCGGCCGAGCGCGCCCGTGGTCGTGCTCAGCACGTCGTGCTGGAAGACGGCGCCGAGGCCGGCGATGCCCGTGGCGATGCCGACCTGGCGGAAGGTGCTGTTGATGCCCGAGGCCATGCCGCTGCGCGAGTAGTGCACGACGCCGATCGCGGTCGAGGCCAGCGGCGGGTTGATCAGGCCGATGCCCACGCCTGTCACCGCGAAGCCTGGAATCAACGTCGTCCAGCCGGAGGTGGCGTCGATCGCGGTCATCGCGAGCAGGCCGGCGCCGACGAGCAGGAGGCCGCCGCCGAGCAGGTAGCGCACGGGCATGCGCACGCTCAGGCGCCCCGCGATCGGGGCGGCGACGAATGACAGCAGCGTGATCGGCAGGAAGCGCAGGCCGGCCTGCAGCGCCGTGTAGCCGAGCACGTCCTGGATGTAGAGCGTCAGGTACAGGAACATCGCGAAGATCGAAGCCGACACGCTGAAGGCGACGATGCTCGCGCCGGTGAAGGCCGGCTTGCGGAACAAAGAAAGGTCGAGCATCGGCCGCGACTGCTTGAGCTCGGCGATTATGAACGCGACGAACAGCACGAGCGCGCCGAGCAGCAGGCAGACGATCCGCGTCGAGCCCCAGCCGTCTTCGTTGCCCTCGATCAGCGCGAACACGAGCATGAACAGCGCGCCGGAGAACGTGACAAGGCCGATCCAGTCGACGCCGCGTGGCGTCGGGGTCGCGCGACTCCACGACCCGCAACAGCGTGATCGCGACCGCCGCGATCCCGATCGGGACGTTGATGAAGAAGATCCACTCCCAGCCGATGCCCGAGGTGATGATCCCGCCGACGACCGGGCCGATGGCGACGGCGGCGCCTGTGACGGCGCCGAATACGCCGAATGCGGTCCCGCGCTCGCGGCCGTGGAAGGCCTGGGCGAGCAGCGCGAGCGAGGTGGAGAACATCATCGCGCCGCCGACGCCCTGCACGGCGCGCGCGAGGTTGAGCATCAGCGGCGTGGTCGAGAGCCCGCAGACGGCCGAGGAGGCGGTGAACACGATCAGTCCGAGCGTGAACACGCGCCGGCGGCCGATCAGGTCGGCGACCGAGCCCGCTGTCAGCAGGAAGGCGGCGAGCGTGAGCGCGTAGGCGTTGACGACCCACTGCAGGTCTGAGAAAGAGGATTTCAGCGACGACTGGATCGAGGGCAGCGCGACGTTCACGACGGTGATGTCGAGCAACAGCATGAAGATCGCCACCGAGACGGCGATCAATGTCCACCACTTGCGCTCCACGGCCGGCTCCCTTCGTGCGTCCTCAGGACGCTGGACTCATCTCACTGTAGGACGCGATCTCCTGAAGGCGGCCGAGCACGGTGTTTGCGCGTGTTGTGAGCTCGCGGCGCAGCTTGGCGAGCTCGGAGGCACGGTGCTCGACGAGCTCGAGCTGGCGGTCGAGGTGGCCGAGCGCCTCCTCCAGCAGCTCGCGGCGGCGCTCGGGGTGGACGTCGTCGCGGCGCAGCTGGGCGCGCACGGCCGCGCGCGCCTCCTCGGCGGTGAGCAGGTCCTTGAGCTCGTCCAGGGTCACGCCGAGCAGCTGCTTGAGGCGGATCACTTCGCGCAGGCGCTCGACCTCGGCTTGCGTGTAGAGACGGTGCCCGCCCGAGGGTCGCTCGGGCGCGCCGGCGAGCAGGCCGAGTCTCCTCGTAGTAGCGGATCGTGCGCGGGGTCGTGCCGGCGAGCTTGGCCACGTCGCCGATGCGCAAGGCGCGCCTCTGGCGTGCTCATCGCGCGATGCTACCCGACGCTGCGATTCGCGGCGCTCGGCCTCGAGCGTCGCGTGCGTCGGGCGCAGCAGGCACACGAAGCGCGCCGACCACCGAGGTCGCCACGAGCACCCACAGGGCGACGTGCATGTTGGCGATGAACGGGGCGAGCTTCTGCTCGGAGAGGCCACGGGTGACGCCGGAGAAGACGGCGAACAGCGTTGCCTTGGGCACCGCCGAGGTGACGATCGCGAGCACGAACGCGATCGAGAGGACCGCGCCGGTGTTCTGCAAGAGCGTGCGCGCGCCGGCGGCGATGCCACGCCGCTGGGCGGGCACGGTGCCCATCATGGCGGCGGTGTTGGGGCTGTTGAACATGCCCGAGCCGATGCCGACGAGCGCCAGCCAGATCATGCACTGCCAGTAGGGGGTGTGCACCTGCAGGGTGGTCATGCCGGCCAGGCCGACGGCGCTGACGAGCATCCCGAGCGAGGCGAGCATGCGCGAGCCGTGGCGGTCGGCGTAGATGCCGGCCAGGGGGGAGGCGACGAGCATCCCGAGCGCGAGCGGTATCAGCTTGATGCCGGCTTCGATCGGGCTGTTGGACTGGGCGCCCTGGAAGTAGAAGACGAACAGGAACATCAGCGCGAAGCGGGCCAGCCCGTTGATGAACGAGGCGGCCGGGGCCGCCGCGAACAGGCGGTTGTTGAAGATCGACAGGTCGAGCATCGGCGCGCGCGTATGTCGCTCGATCAGGACCCACAGCGGCAGCAGCACGACAGCGCACGCCAGA
Organism: uncultured Solirubrobacterales bacterium; assembly: GCA_963723175.1. Lineage (GTDB taxonomy): Bacteria > Actinomycetota > Thermoleophilia > Solirubrobacterales > Solirubrobacteraceae > Palsa-744. The sequence goes on from CAVRPO010000012.1 coordinate 11,072, forward strand.
CCGCCGATCACGACCGGGTTGGACCATCCGGTGCAGGCCGCCCTTGGAGACACCAAGCACGAGCCCGGTGAGCCCCACGACGAACGTGATGGTGCCGAGCGTGTCGAAGCCGCGCACCTTGTCGGGCTTGGCCAGCTCGCGCAGGATCAGCGCACCCCAGGCCGCGCCGGCCAGCGCCAGCGGCACGTTGAACCAGAAGACCCAGTGCCAGGAGATCTCCACGAGCGCGCCGCCGAGAACCGGACCGAGCACGAGGCCGACGGCGGCGACCATCGTGTTGGCGCCCATAGCCAGTCCGAGCTGCTCCTTGGGAAAGGCGTCGGTGACAAGAGCGGCAGCGTTGGCGAACAGGAACGCAGAGCCAATCCCCTGCAACACCCGCCAGCAGATCAACTCGTGGCGCCGCCTGAGAAACCGGCGCCGAGCGAGGCGAAAGCGAACAGCAAAAAGCCGCCGATATAGGCGCGCTTGCGTCCGAACAGGTCGCTGAGCCGCCCCGCCGTCAGCACGAGCACGGTGGCGGCGATCAGGTAGGCAAGGATCACCCACACGAGCGCCAGCAGGCTCGCGTGCAGCGAGCGCTCCAGGCTCGGCAGCGCGATGATCAGCGTGCCGGAGTTAGTCGCGGCCAGCAGCATGCCCAAGCTCGTGCAGGACAGCGCCCACCACTTGTAGCTGCTCGTGGTCGGCGCTGACGCCGAAGGCGGGATGTCGAAGCTGACGTGAACGTAAAGATCAGGATAGCAGCAGCGAGCCGGGCGTGCTAGAACATTCCTATGAGCGAGCAACGCGTGGAGAAGTCAGAGCAGCAGTGGCGCGAGGAGCTGACGCCCGAGCAGTACGAGGTGCTGCGCCGCGCGGGCACGGAGGCGCCGTTCACGGGCGAGTACGTCTACAACAAGGACTCCGGCATGTACCGCTGCGCCGGCTGCGGCGCCGACCTGTTCAGCTCCGACACGAAGTTCGAGTCGGGCACGGGCTGGCCCAGCTTCACCGAGCCGGCCGTGGCCGAGACGGTCGAGCTGCGGCCCGACAACGGCCTGTTCATGAAACGTACGGAGGTGGTGTGCCGTCGCTGCGGCGGGCATCTCGGCCACGTCTTCGACGACGGTCCCGGACCGACCGGCCAGCGCTACTGCATCAACTCGGCCGCGCTGTCGTTCGCGCCCGAGCCCGACGAGCCCGCTCTAGCCCTCCGACACTAGACTGGGCGCGCGATGATCATGGAGAACCGCTCCAAGCGGCTGTCTGAGCCCCTGCGCTGGGGGCGGCGCGAGAAGACCGTGGTCGCTGTGTTGGCCAGTTGCGTCGTGATTGGTGTTGATTGGGCTCGGCGCCTATTCGCTGACGAGCGGCTCGGTGGAGCCGAAGGACTGCGTGGACATAACGTTTGCCAGCACCCTTGGTGCGGCCCGGATGCATGCTTGCGGCGCACGCGCCAAGACCCTGTGCGCCGCCCCACAGGCCTCGAAGGAGATCGCGCAGCCGCTGAAGCAGGCCTGCCGCCGCGCCGGCTATCCATTTGAATAGCGATGCCGCCCGCGCGCGCGGGGGGACGGTCTTTTCGGGCATGCCGACAGGCAATGAAGGCACACGGGTCAACCACCATGCCCGCCGTTACGGGGCATCTATACAAATGTCGAAACGCACCGGTCAACTGTTGGCCACGGTGTCCCTAGCCGCGCCGCGCCCGCCCCGGTTTCATAAGCGGAGCTAAAGAGGCGAGTCGCCACCGCGGGTGCGGGCGGCGGCTCGCCGTATCTACAACGGTAGGAAACGGAGGCATATGTCCATCTTGGCGACAGCCGAATGGCTGTCATACCCATCCTGGCTCAACGCCGGCGACAACGCATGGCAGATGACCGCGGCGACGTTCGTCGGGCTGATGAGCCTTCCCGGTCTCGCCATCCTGTATGGCGGGGTCATGCAGAAGCGCTGGTCGGTCAACAGCATGATGCTCACGTTCGTGGCGTTCTGCCTCGTAATGGTGGCGTGGTGTCTGTGGGCGTTCAAGATGGGCTTCGACAACCCGATCGCGCACAGTGGTGGCGGAATCTTCGGCACGAAAGGCTTCCTGGGCACCGCCTGGGGTGAACCGGGCAGCTGTGCTCGGGCATGTCGCCGAGGAGGGGCAGGCGCTGATTCCGTCGATAACGACGGGACCACCGTTCCACTTCCCCGAGTCCTCGCTCGTGTACTTCCAGTTCGTGTTCGCGGCGATCACGCCGATCCTGATGCTCGGCTCGGTGCTCGGACGCATCAGCTTCAAGGCGTGGATCCCGTTCGTGCTGCTGTGGATCACGTTCGTGTACACGGTCAACGCGTTCCTGATCTGGGGCGGCGGCTATTTCGCGGCCCACGGTGCGCTTGATTACTCAGGCGGTTACGTCATCCACCTCGCGGCCGGCATCTCGGGCTTCGTGGCGGCCGCGGTCATCGGACCGCGATTGCAACGAGACAGAGAGGTCGACGCTCCGAACAACCTGCTGATGGTTGCCGCGGGCGCCGGTCTGCTGTGGCTGGGTTGGAACGGCTTCAACGGTGGAGACTCCTACTACGCGGGCGCCAACGCCTCGGCGGCGGTTCTCAACACGAACCTCTGCACCGCGGTGGCGATGCTCGTGTGGATCGCGTGGGATTACATCTTCCGCGACAAGCCATCGCTGCTCGGCTCGGTCAACGGCATGATCACGGGGCTGGTGGGCATCACGCCCGCCGCCGGCTTCGTGAACGGCTACGGGGCGATCATCATCGGCGTGGTGGCGTCCACGATCGTATGGATGTCGATTCGCTTCCTCTCGCGTGCTCCAGTGTTCAGGCACGTGGACGACACGCTGGGGGTGATCTATACCCACGGTATCGCCGGCCTGTGCGGTGGCCTGCTGGTTGGGCTGCTGGCGAACTCCAACGTCGTCGAGTACATCGGCGTGACGAGTACCGGTGCCTCCAACCTGCCGGGTGTCTCAGGGCTGCTGGTCAACGGCAGCTGGACGCTGCTGCGCTGGCAGGCCGAGGCGGGCCTGTGGGTGATCCTGTTCAGCGGGACGATGACGTTCATCCTGCTGAAGCTGGTCGGCATATTCATGCCGCTGCGACTCTCCGACGAGGAGCTGGAGATCGGCGATCACGCGATCCACGGCAACGAGGTCTACCCCTCGGACGTGCCGACGCTCGGTGGACCGCACGCGCCGGCCTACCAGCCGGCGCCGGCGGGCAGCACCGCATAACCGTCCGGTCGTTTGAGTACAATGCAGTGCAGGAAGGTACAGCTGCGCGGTCGCAGCACACGCTTGATAACCGTTGTTCCGGAGAGAACCTTCGGATGGGTTCGACTCCCACACCTTCCGCCAATTGGTCGGGCGACACGAGCAGGTAGCCATTATCATGCCAGCCGAGACGAGTTAGTCGCCGTCGCGCTCTGTCGCCCGTCCGCCTGCTAACCTCGCAAGTGGTTATCAAGCGTGTGCGACCACGGCCCGCCTCGGCGGGCCGCGCCGTTTAAAGGGCGGTCAGGAGGTCGCTAGGCCGACGGGACACGCCACGCCGGTGCCGCCCAGACCGCAGTAGCCGCCTGGATTCTTCTCCAGGTACTGCTGGTGATGATCCTCGGCGTAATAGAACGGGTGGGCGGCGCCCCCGGCTCGATTTCGGTCGTGATCTGGCCGTGGCCGCTTGCGGCGAGCACACGCTGGTAGGCCTCGCGCGAGGCCAGCGCAGACTCGCGCTGGGCATCGTCCTCGTAGAGGATCAGCGAGCGGTACTGGCTGCCGACGTCGTTGCCCTGGCGCATCCCCTGCGTCGGATCGTGACCCTCCCAGAACAGTCTCAGCATCTCCTGATAGCTGGTGGCGGTCGCATCGAAGGCGACCAGCACGACCTCGGCATGACCGGTGCGTCCGCTGCACACCTCCTCATAGGTGGGGTTTGGAGTGATCCCGCCGGCGTAGCCCACGGCGGTCGTGTACACGCCCGGCGCCTGCCAGAAGAGTCGCTCCGCGCCCCAGAAGCAGCCCATGCCAAACACGGCCTGCTCGACGTCCGCCGGAAACGGCCCTTGCATCGGCGTGCCGAGCACAATGTGGCGCTCGGTCACCAGCAATGGCTGATCGCGGCCGGGAAGCGCATCGTCCGCGCTGACCATGCTCGTGTGCCGCGATTTGAACAGGTCCATAGCTGTTCAGCCTAGCGCGCAGGCGTTCCCTCCCAGTCGGCACGCTGCGATCAGCGGGAGTCAGCCGCCTGCGCCCGGCCGGCAAGGTTTGTTGTCAGCGGGAGTGGGTGCTCAAGGGCACGCCCATCCAAACCGAAAAGATTGGCAAGCGATGTCGACAAGCCAATCTCAGACGCTCTCGCAAGCCGCGGAGGCACACTCGCCGCTCGTGGGGAGCGGATCGGCGCCGCTGCGCTCTCTGCTGCGTCGCGTGGCGACACGCCGCCCGGCGATGGCATGGTCGCTGGCTTTGCTGTTCATGTTCAAGGCGTTCGTTTGCCTGGCGGCGATCCTGTTCCCGATCAGCTCAAACGAGCCGATGAGCACTGATTGGGGCCGCCGGTGCCCTGGGGGTGGTCGGAGCTTGCCTGGTGTGGCTGGCGGCGCGGCGCATTCCTGTGGTCGGCTTCGAGCTGCTGGCCGCTTGCGGCACGCTCGTCAGTAGTGCTCTGGTCGCCCATGCGAGCACGCACGGCGGCATGATGATCGCTGCCTTCTCCTATCCGTGGATCGCGATCTACTCGGCTCATTTCTTCGAGCGCCGCGTGGTGGTCGCGCAGGGCACGCTGATCACGCTCGCCTTCGGCGTCGCTTTGCTGCTGGGCGGTCTGCCGCACGTCGGCATCTACTGGATGATCGTGACCGTCACGATCTGGTCGATCTGCATCGTGCTCGGGCGCCTCAGCGAGAGCTTGCGCCGTCAGGCCGACACCGACACGCTGACGGGCCTGCTCAATCGCAACGGCTTCATGGCGGCGGCCGTCCGCGAGCACGCGATCGCCCAGCGCAGCGGTAACCGGCTGACGCTCGCGATGCTCGACCTGGATGGCTTCAAGCAGATCAACGACCTGCGCGGGCACACGGTCGGCGACCGCGTGCTGGCCGATCTCGGCCAGTCCTGGCGCGAGCGTCTGCGCACCGGCGACATCCTCGCCCGCCACGGCGGCGACGAGTTCGTGTTGCTGCTGCCGGCCACGACCCCCGAGGGCGCGAGCGTCGTTCTGGATCGTCTGCGCGACAAGGGACTGCCGGTCACTTGGTCGGTCGGGATCGGCGAGTGGCTGCCGAGAGAAAGCCTGGGCGAGTGCATCGCGCGCGCCGACGCCGACCTGTACAGCGTCAAGAACGCCATGCGCGTGCGCGACGCGCGCGGCGGCGCTCGCGTAGAGCCGTTGCTCAGCTCGTAGAAGGCCATGCGCGTGCGCGACGCGCGCGGCGGCGCTCTCGTAGAGCCGTTGCTCAGCTCGTGGAAGGCCATGCGCGTGCGCGACGCGCGCGGCGGCGCTCTCGTAGAGCCGTTGCTCAGCTCGTGGAAGGCCATGCGCGTGCGCGACGCGCGCGGCGGCGCTCTCGTAGAGCCGTTGCTCAGCTCGTAGAACGTGTCGCAAAACACTATGCATGCCTGACCCCCCCTTTCTGAGGCGGGGAGGAGATAGTTTGGTACCTAATCTTTAGGTACCTACTCAAGTTTTCCCAGGCTTTTGCGTAATGACGTTTTGAAGATGACCGACACGTCCAAGTGCGCACTCCCCGGAACATCGCGCCGGACCGCCGGTGGCGTGTTTGACAAGAGCCACTTCAGGCAACACTGAACTTGAGGGCATCGTTCCTCCCTCATTCCCTCCCCGGATCGGCCCGCCCGTGTGCGGGTCGATCTGTGCCAGGGGGTCTGTGTGGATGGGTTATAAATCGCCCCGCTCGTGCGGCGCGTAGATCTGTGCTTGGCGGGTGATAACTTCGCCAAGCAATGCCCCGCCCGCGCACACTGCTGATCGGAGCCGCTGTCGTTGCGGCTCTTGTGGTCTTCATCGTGTTCGGGCTCGCCGGCAGCAAATCGAACGACGGGCGCTCAGCACCGCCTTTGCCGCTGGAACATCTCTCCGGCTCGACGATCACGCTGGCCACCCTGCGCGGACGCCCGGTGCTCGTCAGCTTCTGGGCCAGCTGGTGCGAACCGTGCGAACACGAGGCGCCGGTGCTCGAGCGCTTTGCGCAGAGCCTGCACGGTAAGGCCACACTCGTCGGGGTCAACTGGGAGGATTTGTCGCTCGCCAATGCACGCAAGTTCATCCGCACCTATGGCTGGACATTTCCCAACCTGCGCGACCCCGACGGCAACGTCGGGCGCGACTATGGGATGACCGGAGGACCGCCGGTCACATTCGTGATCGACAGCGCTGGGCGCTTGCGCGCCCAGTTGCGTGGCCCACAGACACAGCAGACGCTCACCAAGGCGCTAGAGAGCGTGGGGGCCTGAACGGTGAGCCGGGCCAGCGGTTGGCGTGTGGTCGTCGCCTACGGGCTCGTGTGCGCGGCGACACAGGTGCTGTGGTTGACCTACGCCGCGATCACCACCGAGACGGCGCGTCACTACGGCGTCTCGGTCGGTGCGGTGGGCTGGCTGGCGGAGATCTTCCCACTGCTCTATGTCGTCCTGGCGATCCCCTCGGGCATCCTGCTCGACCGCTGGTTTCGTCCCGTGCTGGCTGGGGGAGGGCTGCTGGTCGCGCTCGGGGGACTGCTGCGCCTGGGAGGCGACACGTTCGCCTGGGCGATGGCCGGTCAGGTCACGGTCGCGGTCGCCCAGCCGGTGGTGCTGAGCGCGGTGAGCAAGCTTGCCGGCGAGTACCTGCCGGTTGAGCAGCGCGCGGCCGGGATCTCGCTGGGCTCGGCCGGCGGCTTCGTCGGCATGCTGATCGCGCTTTTGCTCGGTCCCACGCTGGGCGGGCACGGGCACATCGAGCGGCTGCTGGTCGTGGAGGCCGTGCTGGCGGGGCTGCCAGCGCTGGCTCTGGCCGTGACGCTGCGGCGTCCCGGCCACGAGAGCACCGAGCACGCCGCGATCGCCGGCAATGCCGCGCGCGCGTTGTGGGCGCTGCCGAGCATGCGCACGTTGTGTGGCCTCGTGTTCGTCGGCTTCGGCATCTTCGTCGCGCTGGCCACGTGGCTGCAAACGCTTCTCCAGCCCTCCGGTGTCTCGGAAACCGCCGCGGGCGCGCTACTCGTCGCGATGGTCGTCGCCGGCATAGTCGGTTGTGCGGTGCTCCCGCCACTCGTGGCGCGGCGAGGCAGCGAACGCAATTTCATGCGTGCCGCGGTGATCGTCGGCTGCATCGGCTGCGTGGCGCTCGGAGTGATTCCATCGCTCGCGGGCCGCGCGGTGGTGATCGTTGCGATGGGGGCGATGCTGCTGCCGGCGCTGCCGGTGATCCTCACCTCCACCGAGCGCTTGGCCGGGTCCGCCGCAGGCACGGCCGGCGCGATCGTGTGGATGGCTGGCAACTTGGGCGGGCTGGTGGTGGCCTTGCTGGTACAGGTCCTGGTGCACCACCCGCTGGCGGCGTTCGTCGCGATGGCTGCGGTATCGCTGCTCGGATTGCCGCTCGCGGCCAGGCTCAAGCCGATCACCGGCGCCGAGATGAGCGCCGAGCCGGCCGAGCGGATGACCGTTGCCGCAGGCTGACCGCCAGAGCTCTATGGCCGCCGGCTGAGTCGCGGGCGGCTGGTCGTGACGGCCGGCTGAGGGTGGGGTGTGAGCGCATTACCGTGCGCTCGACCGGCCAATCCGCTGGACGCGATTCTCAACCAGGCTGGGCGGCCGGCTCCTGGGCGAGGAAGGCGCTCAACAGGTCCCTTCCCGTTCCTATGACGGGCTCGCTGTGGGCAAACAGGAGCGTGTCGAACTCCTCGTCGAGCATCCGACGCAAGCTCTTGAGCAGGCCCGCGCGAACGCGCCCGGGGTCCTCGCCGAGCAGCGAGTCGGGCATGAAGGCAAGCGCGCCGTCGCGGTCGCGTGTGAGCCCATCGCCGAAGGACAGCGCGCCGGCGTGCGCTTCCAACAGCAGCGTGGTCTCCTCGGCGCAGATCGAGCCAAGCTCCAGCGCGCGCAAGCCGTCGGCGAGCTGCTCGTCGAAAGCGAAGCCCTCAACCGGACGATCCTCGGAGAAATGCGTGAGCCCCGCCTTGTGGCAAAGCACGGGACAGCCAAAGCGCTCGACGTAGAGCGCGCTTTGGCGGTAGTGGTGGCGATTGCTGAGCACGATCCGCTCGGGTGTGCCGAGCTCGGCGATCGCGTCCAAGCCCTCGGGCGGCTCCATCGGGTCGATCAGCGTGCCCGAGTCCAGCGCAAAGCTGCTGTGCACAGGGTGGCCGATGCCTTCATGAAAAGCGCTCCAGTGAAACAGGCCAGGTGAGATTTCTTCGATCATGGTGGGAAATGTTTCCCGTCGGGACGGTTGCCTAATCCCAACCTATGGTCGTTAGAGGTGCGAGCGAAGGGGTAGCTCGGGTCGGGAAACCGACCCTAGGGCCTTGACAAGTGACCAAATGGTCACCTATAATGGGCGGCATGGACGAGGTGTTCAAGGCGTTGGCCGATCCCACGCGGCGCAAGCTGCTCGACGAGCTGTTTCAGCAGGACGGTCAGACGCTGAGTGCGCTGGAGCAGCGCTTGCCGATGACGCGCTTCGGCGTGATGAAGCACCTGAAGGTGCTCGAAGAGGCCGGTCTCGTCGTCGCGCGCAAGCGCGGGCGCGAGAAGCTGCACTTCTTGAACCCCGTTCCGATCCGGCTCGTCCACGACCGCTGGGTGAGCAAGTACTCAGAGCCGTGGGCCGCAACGTTGAGCGAGCTCAAGCACGACATCGAGGAGAAACTCATGGAGAAGGTATTCGAGATCTACATCAAGACGACACCCGAGCGTCTGTGGGAGGCCCTCACCGATGGTGAGATCAGAGGGAAGTACACATTTGGAGCCAGCGTCACCTCCGACTGGACGCCCGGCTCGACCTATTTCGCCGGCAGCGCGAACGCGCCTGACCTGCTCCTCGAAGGCGAGAACCTGGAGGTCGACCCGCCGCACAAGCTCGTCCAGAGCTTCAACGCTCTGTGGGGCGATGACGTCAAGCGTGAGGCGACCTCGCGCGTCACCTACGAGATCGAGCCGGTCGGCAGTTCGTGCCGGCTGACAGTCACCCACGATCAGCTGCGCGAGGGCGCCAACGAACAGCTATATGGTGGCTGGCCGATGATCCTCTCGACGCTGAAGACACTGCTGAGACCGGCGAGTCGCTCGACACCCCGGGCTCGCTGATGTACGCGGGTGCAAGGGAGGGCGCTTGAGTAGTCCGCGACGAGGGGAGCGTTGAGTAGGAGCCTCGACGGCTAGGGCTTCGAGGAGCGCACATTGCCGTCGAGCAGGTAACTATGCTCGCCACGATGCTCGTGCTCCCCCGCGTCGCAGGCGGCCTGCGATGAGACTGCAGCTCAAGGACAGGACCCTGGAGCTTCGCAACGGGGAGCCGCTGATCATGGGGATCGTGAACATCGGCAGCGACTCCGTTGCCGATCCGCTCTCGCTGGACAGCTTGGAGGCGCAAGTGGAGTTCGCACTGCGCCAAAGCGATGCCGGCGCGCATATCCTCGACATCGGCGTCCAGTCGGGCAGAACCGACACGCCGTGTTGCCGGAGGAGCAGGAGATCGAGCAGCTTGGTGCCGCTGGTGCAGGCGCTTGCCGAGCGTGAGCTAGTCGTGTCTGTCGATACCTGGCGAGCCGGCGTCGCCGAGGCCGCGATCGCGGCTGGAGCGGCGCTGATCAACGACGTCGGTGGGCTCGTGGACGAGCGGCTTGCCGACGTCGTCGGCGCCGCCGGCGCTGGGCTCGTCGTGATGCACACGCGCGCTGCTCCAAAGCAGGAGCATTTTCCCGGCTACGAGGACGCGACAGCCGACATCCTTGGCTTTCTCGAGCAGCGCATGCAGCTGGCCCAGAGCAGGGGCGTCGCTCGCGAGCAGATAGTCATCGATCCGGGTCTCGACTATGCAAAGACGCCGCAAGAGTCGATCGAGGCGTTGCGCCGTCTCGGCGAGATGCAGCAGCTCGATCGCCCGATCCTGCTTGCCGTCTCGCGCAAGTACTTCATCGGGATGCTGACCGGCGCCCCGCCGGACGAACGCCTGGCTGGGACATTGGCGGCGATCGAGTACGGGGTCGGCGCCGGAGCACACATCGTGCGCGTGCACGATGTGGCGCAGGTCGCCGAATTCCTACGCGTGCGCAGCGCGCTGCGCGGCGAGGGCACAGCGGAGCTTGACGGCGATCCAGACGACGAGACACTCAAGTGGCTGGCGCCAAAGCGGGCTCTCAACCGATGAAGCCGAGCCTGATCGGTGCCACACAGACCCCGAGCTCGTCGCCGATGAACTCGAATCGATCGATCTCGATGGGCTTGCCGCACGGTTCGAGCTGGAAGACGTTCGGGTCTGCTCCGCCTCATTTCCCAATCTGGATGCGGGCTCTGGGCGTTTGGCGCGGGCGCAGCTCATCGATGTCGATCTCGGCGAGTCCAAGCTGCGTGGAGTCGAGCTCCTCGATGTCATCGCCGAGCGGCTCGACGCCGCCAACAGCGACTGGGGCGGTGCGCGGCTGCGGCGCACACTCCTCAGCGACGCACGCCTGACCGGCCTTGGCTTTGCCGAGGCGCGAATCGAGCACGTGCGCTTCAAGCTCTGCAAGCTCGACTACGCCAATTTTCGCCACAGCGAGATCGAGCACGTGTCCTTCGAGGATTGTGTGCTCACCGGGGCGGACTTCCAGGGGGCGAAAATCAAAGAGACGATTTTCTCCGGTTGCCAGCTCCTGGAAGCCGACTTCTCCAAGGCCGAGCTCGCACGCGTGGACATGCGCGGCTCGGGCCTTGCGCTTGCAGGGTCCGTGCTTGGGCTGCGTGGCGCGATCATCGATCCCTTGCAGCTCATGGAGCTCGCGCGCACGCTTGCGCACGAGCTGGGGATTACTGTCGAGGACGCCTAGATTGGGGAAGACATCGCCGCATGCGGCGAGGTCCCGGACCGTACATGTACGGTCCGCCGGGTCGTGCATGCACGACCCGGAACATGGCCGCACATGTGCGGCCATGCCAGTCGGCGCATGCCGCCGACTGGCACAACATCACAGCCGTCAAGCTGAGTGCGCAAGCGCCATGTCCGGAATGTCGTGTGCCGGGTATACCTCCGGTGATCCAGGCGAAAGCAATGCGGAAGGAAGGCACATGAGCGAAGATCAACAGGCAGCGGAGTGGAATGTGGCTGACTGGCAGGGCAAGACGCTTGTGGATGTCGAGGGCGAGAAGATCGGGAAGCTGCAGGACGTCTACGTTGACGTCGAGACCGATGTTCCACAGTTCGCGACGGTCAAGGAAGGTCTCATCGGTCGGCATCTGACATTCGTGCCACTCGGTGGGATCAAGGTCGGCCCCGATGAGCTGCAGGTTGCGGTCTACAAGAGCCAGGTTGAGGCCGCGCCCAACATCGAACTGCAGGGTGATGAGCTTTCACAGGCCGACGAGTCGACGTTGTATCACCACTTCGAGCTCAACTACATACCTCCGAACACCGAAAGTGGACGCCGGCTCGCTCGTCGTTGAGGAGGTGCGGTGCGGGAGCTTGGGTGGCGGCGTTGGATGCGGCTCGGTGAGTGCCGCCGGCGGCCTGAGTCGCCGCCGGTTGGAGCGCAACCGCACCGCCTCAGCGGACAGCCGCTCCTCGCCCGTGGGCGTAAGGTGGTAGTAGCGGCGCAGGCGGTTGTCCACGATCTCCCGGATACCCACCTCGATCAGTGTCGGTGCTAAGGTGCTCCAGCGCGATGTACAGGGTCCCGGCGCGCAGTCGGACACGGCCGTCAAGATCTGCTCCACGTCGGTGATGATCCCGTAACCATGTTGGCTACCCCCCCGCCAACGCGGTCAGGATGAGAAACGTCGCCTTCTGCACGACACGTTTGCTCATGCGATCAGTATATATCGCTCAACTAGCGGTTGTCAAGCGGTGCAAATTGAAAATTGGATATGACGCTGGCGGGCGGCGGGCTCTCGGGGCTGGCGCAAGGCACCGAGGACCTGACCATGTTGTCGGACTGGCCTTAGCCTGGGCGATCGACTGACTACGACGATCGATTGCCTGCTAGGCTGCGCGCCGTGTTGGCCTACGTCCGGCGTCACCATATAGGGCTCATTGCGCTGTTCGTGGCGCTCGGTGGCACGTCTTACGCAGCAACGCGCCCGGCGAACAACAGCGTCGGGAGTGGACAGATCCGTCGGGCGCCGTCACCGCCACGAAGATCCGCGACGGAGCGATCACCGCAGAAAAGCTCTCGCCGAACTCAGGGCGCGGCTGGGGCTGACGAGGCCGAGCAGGCCGACTCCTGTGACGGGGCCGGCCAAATGGAGAGATCCAGGCATCTCGGCCGCGATCGGCTCCGCCGGCCAGACGATCGTCGACCAGAAGATCATGACAGTGCAGGTGACCGCATCTTGGGTGCCGACGGGTTTGTCGATAACCGCCGGGCAGCACCTATGGACCGACACGCGCAACGATGGCAGTTGGAGCGGCAACCCCCAGTTCTTCCCTTTCTCCGACGCGAACGGCCTCGGTCCGTCCGTCTACAGGAACTGCTGGAAGATCGATGAAAATGCTCCGGTCGAGTCGCTAATCGGCTTCGTCGGCGGCTCCCCGGTCAACGTCTCCGAAGGATGCCAGGGCGGGACGACCTCTCCGGGGTTCTTCGAGGCGGGCGACACGCTGAAGAACTACACGCCCCAGACGACAGGTGCTGTCTGGCTCCGGACCAACGACAACACCAACCACATCTCCAACGTCGGTCAGCAGATCGTCAAGGTCATAGTCACCAGCCCCTGACCCAGAGGCGACGACCGGAATCGAACCGGTGTAGACGGCTTTGCAGGCCGCTGCGTAGCCACTCCGCCACGTCGCCAGGGCACTCCGTAGCGTAGCGGCCGCGGAGCCAATCGGCGATCCTGCAAGCCTTGTCAGCCTTGGAGTTTGGCTGCTTATCCTTGGCTTCAAGTCCCGTTATCAAGCTTTTCTGATCTCGTTAGGATCGCTTTCAGAGGCGTTAGCGCTCGTACATGACCAGCGCGCACACTGAGATCCCTAACTCGGAGGTGTCTCGTGAAGCGTCTCTTTTTCCCCATAGTCTTGGCCGCCCTCGTCGGAGCAGTCGCTGCCAGCGTGTTCTTCGCCGCCTCCCGTGGGTCTGGTGGACGCGCCGGCCCGCACGGCCGCTGCCCCGGTGACCGGCTCTACTGGCGGCGTCACCAAGGACGTGTCATCCACGACGCCAACCGCGACTCAGGTCTACCAGCGCGACGCCTCAGGCGTGGTCTCGATCAAGGCCACCACCGCCGACGGAGGCGATAGTGGCACCGGGATCGTGCTCAACGAAGAAGGCTTGATCCTCACCAACAACCACGTGATCTCCGAAGGCACGAGCCTCACCGTCAGTCCCGGCAAGTCCACGAGCGTGACCCGTACCGCGAGCGTGGTCGGCACCGATCCCAACAGCGACCTTGCGCTGATCAAGATCGATCCTCCGGTCTAGGGCTGCACCCTTGAAGCTGGTCAGCTCGAGCTCTGTGCAGGTCGGCGACTCCGTGTATGCGCTCGGCAACCCCTATGGCCTAACTGAGACGCTCACGAAGGGCATCGTGTCGGCTCTCGAACGCGAAATCTCAGCTCCCGACGGAGCGACGATCAAGAACGTGATCCAAACCGATGCTCCGCTGAACCCGGGCAACTCGCGGCGGTCCGCTGCTCAACTCCAAAGGCGATGTGATCGGGGTCAACTCACAGATCGCAAGCGACGCGGCACGCACCGAAGGGTCCCAGCCGGCAGCACCGGGTGGGCTTCGCTATCTCCTCGAACACCGTCTCCGAAGTGGTCAAGACGATCGAGTCTGGCGGTGGGAGCAGCACCAGGGAGCCCAGGGGACCGAAGGCAAATCGGAGTACAGCGTCGGGGACGAATCATCGCCCTATGGACGGAATCTCCCTACCAGACGGAAGAACCCTCAACGACCCAGGGCGGTGAAGGCGAAAGTCGCGAAGCCAGTCCCTATGGCTACGAATCGAATGCCGGCGCGGCGTTGAAGGGACGGGAGGTCGGCTCGACCGGCGCTGGATCCGCTGGCGTCGAATCGGCTGGGGAAGGACGCGAAGGCCAGGTCATGATCGTGCCCTGATGTCGGAGGCTTGAGATCCAGACGTCCCGTGGTAGAGAGCATGAGCTCGGCCGCGGGACGATCTGCTTCCGGAAGGGGCGTGGGAGGTGCCGGGGCAGGCCGTGGATGTGATCGGGACGGGCGCCCGTTGATAGGCTAGAGCGGTTCCCAGGGCGATTAGCTCAGCTGGGAGAGCGCCGCCTCGACAAGGCGGAGGTCACTGGTTCGAGCCCAGTA
>CAVRPO010000013.1:0-227872 GCA_963723175.1 uncultured Solirubrobacterales bacterium
GATCCGCTGCAATGTCGGCAACCGAGGGAGGTGCGTGCCCTTCTCAAGCCGGGATACGGCACTGTGGGACGTTTCGGTGGCTTTGGCAACCTCCTCCTGCGTAAGCCCCAACTCAAAGCGCCGCTCACGCAGATGCGCCGCAATCGGGCTGACCTCACAAGAGCGCGAATGCGCTCGTATTCGGCGCGAGCGTCGCGATACGCAGCGCTGCGCTTGGCACGGCCTTGAGCGGCCTCGACATCGCTACTCCCAACAGGACTCGATAGATCGGTAGCCATATCCCAAATTTACCATCACTGCTAAGTACAGTTACGCACCTCGCGACCCTCGAGGAGCGTCGCACCCCAGCCGACGAGGGCTTGCATTTCATTCGTGCCTCGAAGTCAACCCGGATACCGTCTCGACTAGGCCGTGACTTGGCCCCTATGGCGGCGGAAGCTTCCATAGGAAGTCCGCTGGAAGCTCGTGGCTCGCCTGCCAAACCTCCAAGCCCACGACCCGTCCCAGTGACCGGATCGAGTTTACGCAAGCCAACCTCAGTCTCTTCGCCCACAACCGTACTCGGGTCATAGCCCTCGCGGCGAAGCCAAACAACATCCGTCGTAGCCATCGGGAAGGCTCGATGTGCTGGCGGTAGACCCGCTCCCTGGGCGCTGTGGGATCCAGTGAGTGGAAGTCAGGCCGCGCGATGGCACCCATGATCGTGTCAACGTGATCGAGCAGCCAGGGACGCCGACGAGCCAAGTGCAGGCGAGCCGACGGGCGCCCGCGCCGAACGACTGATCGAGTTGGCCGAGATGATCAAGCGGCTTGCCCTCGTCGTGCGACCGGAGTCGATCCCAGTCTGGTTGCAGCGTCCGATCCTCGCATTGGATGACGAGAAGCCGATCGAGCTGATCGCCCGCGGCGAGTACCGCAGGGTCGCCAAGCTGATCGCCGAGATCGAGTACCCGGCGTCTCCTGACCGTGGAGCAGTTGCCCGTCGGTCCTCGCACCGTCGAGGGCACGTGGATCAGGCACCTACCGCACGGAGCCGATCTGCTCGGACGAGCGGACACCCCATCGGATGGGACGCTGGCAACGAGGCGACGTCATGCGCGCTCTCTACCTCGCCGACACCGTGACAACTGCGACAGCGGAGGGTATCGCTCGCTCTCCGAGTCGGGACTCTCACCCCAAGGTACATCCCCTACGACCATCATCGCTGGCGTCTTGACCTCGAGCTTGCCGACCTCAGCGACGTCGAGCGCCTGCGCCGCGTCTCACTCCAGGCTCCCCGACCGAGCCGAAGCACGTGGCCTGCCTTTCAACAGATCGGCGAGCAGCTCTGGCGCGAGGGATGGGCCGGACCATAGCCCCCAGCGCCGCGCATCCCGGATCACTCATCACATGCGTGTTCGCAACGAACTGGCCGCCATCCGGCTGCACACCGCTGGACGCAAGTACCGTGCAAGCCATCCGCCACCGCCACCACCCCAAGGCATGACCACCTGAGGGTCTGCCGCTAGCGATGCGGAGATCCGCCGAGCGGGCACCCGAGACGACTGCGGCTCGTCGTGGGTGTCGCGTAAAGGTGCGAGGGTGCCTGGGTGGCGGACATGATCGGGGCTCGCGTATGGCTCGCTGGCAGGATTGATCTTCCGTCTGGGCCTTCTCAGCCCTCCGCGGCAGCTATTTGGTGCTTGTGGAGCTTCATCAGGTTATGCGTGGCGGTGATCAGCCGCCATTCCGAGCGTGCGGCGGATCTGCCTCGCCTGTGGAACTGGTTGATGCGCCGGTTGTGCTTGGTTTGAGCGAATACAGGCTCGACCATCGCCTTGCGTTTTCGGTAAAGGCCCGCCGCCGTAGTCACCGGCGAGCACGGTGCGCATGAATGCGTAGCGCCCGCCATCCCAGCCGCGGCGAGGTGTGTCGCGCTTGCCCGCGTCGGGTGGGATCAGCACCTGGATGCCGTCGCTCACGACGTTATCGATCTGCTCCTCGTTCCAATAGCCGCTGTCAGCGACCGTCACCCCGGGTGTCTCGGTGACACCGACCTTCTCCAGTTCCTGCCTGGTGGCTTCGACCATCGGCTGTAGGTGCCCGAAGTCCGGCGAGCTGGCAGTCACCTCGGCGGCGAGCACGATCTGATGCTCGTTCACCGCGGCTTGGGTGTTATAGCCCTGGGTGTAGCTGCGCGGGGTCTTCACGTTCCGCGAATCGAGATCGGTCGTGTTGATCTTCCCCGCCGGGATCTCGGGTGGCTCATATGGCTTCGGTGGGCGACCGAGCCGTCGGCCTTGGCTATCACGCCCATGCGCCCGGTAGTACTCATACGCCTCGTTCGCATCGCGCTCGACCGCGAGGTTCTGCTGCAACCGACGCTCTGCCTCCAACAGCCGCCCGGCACGCGAGCGCCCGATCGGCATGGCCTCACGCCGGCGGTGCTCATCGAGCTGACGGCGAGCCTCAAGCAACCATCCATCGCGGCCCTGAACCCGAGGGACGATGACCGCGGCATCGAGTTCGATCTTTACTGCGGGAGCCTCGGCCTCGCCAGCCACCTCGCTCTGCGCGCCCCCGTTCCGCTCGCGCTCAAGCTTGAGCTTCGCATCCGCCAGAGCGGCACGACGCCCCTCGCTGGTCTGAAGGTGCTCGGGCAACTCATCGCCACGAGCATCCCCGTAGAGCCCGTCCTCGGCCGCGTCGAGTGCCTCGGCCTCCTTGAGGATCTCCCGTGCGAGCTGCTCGTAGTCGAGGTTTGAGTGATGCGAGGCGTTCGCGTGCACCTTCGTTCCGTCGATCGCGATCACCCCGACCTTCACGAGCCCCGCCTGTTTGCACAATCCAAGCACACTGCTGAACAGCTCGGCCAGCGCGTCCTCGTGGCGGGCACGGAACCTTGCGATCGTCGCGTGATCTGGCTTCTGCTGCGCCGCGATCACCCGGTAGGCGACATCCTCCACGCACTTGCGCTCGATTCCCCGCGACGAGCGTTCGCCCCTCGCGTACGCGTACAACAGAAGCGAGACCATCATCGACGGCTCGAACGCCGCCCGACCCCAACCGTCCACGCGGTATGAGCTATAGAACGCCGACAAATCCATCTGCTCCACCGATGCCAACACGAACCACGCCAAGTGCTCTTCCGGCAGCCAATCACGCGGGTCTGGAGGCATCAAGAACGGCTGCTCACGATCACACGCCAAAAAGTTCATAGCCATGCCCAGAAGTGTCTTAAACTGCTCGGACGGACCGGAGGTTTGTGCGACACCCACCGTCCAACTCGACAGTCTCGATCGCGACGGTGGCTGCACCTGCTTGCGCTCGAGGAAGAACCGCACTTGGCTCCGCGGGCGGTGATGGTTCACCGATTGTGTTCGCCGTTGAGCGGCGCGATAGGGTCGAACGCCCCGCGCCCATCACCCGCTTGCCCTCGCTGTATCAACCGAGTAGCCGCAGCAGATCCTCGCGGTCGGGGCCTGGTATTTGCAGACGCTCGTGCTGATCCGCCAACTCGATAATGCGCTCGGGCGCGCCGTCCTGCGCGAAGGTCTCACTCAGCGGCGTCAGGCAGCCGCGCGATTCGAGGAAGGCCCTGAAGAGGTCGGGATCGTGCGGCATCGCCTTGAGCAGCGCTGCACGCATGGCCTGCGACGGGTCGCTCGGTTGTGGCGGCTGAAGTCCGGCGCGCAGCGCCTCGATTTCGTTCAGCCGGGTGCGATCCTCCGCGACCGTCTCCCGATACCACGGCATCAGCCGCTCCTCCGTGACCGCGTCCCACGCCTGCGCGAACTCGAATGGATCCTCCAAGTGCGAGCTGACGACCTCGCGCAGGCACTTGCGCGTGTAGCAGTCCTAGCGACATCCCGCGACCGAGCGACGGGTTCGTGCACGCGCAGGCGTCGCCGAGCAGCGCCATGCCGGTGAGCAGGGGTTGCCCGTCGCGTAGCGGACGGCGGTAGCGGTCGATTATGCCTCCCATCGCCATCATCTCGCTGATCGGCTCGCCGTCAAGCCAGTGCGCGTGGGCCGGGCACGCCTTCACGACGGCGCTCCACACGTCGGGATCGCGCATCCGCTTCATCGGTTGGTCCCCACTTGAGACATAGACGGTCACCGACCATGTGCCATTGTCCGAAGGGAGAGTCAGGATCGAGAAGCTCCCTATCGGTGCCAGTAGAGGGCCGAAGGGCTGCGGCGTCGTGCCGTCCGCCGAGCGAAAGTAGCGACCGTAGTAGATGAATCCGGAATCCTCGGACTCCTCGTGCAGGGGATCGATGTTCGCCTCGCTGGCACCAGCGCGGCAACTGCGAGCCCCGGCCCATCGCGTCCACTACTAGGTCGGCCTGCAGCGTCTCACCTGAATCCAGACGAACGCCGGTTACGTGCGGCGTCCCGTTGTCGAGCCGCATCGTCGGCTCCTTTACGGTCACGCCTCGGCGTACCTCCAGGCTGGGCTCATCCTCCGCCGCCTTTGCCCAGGACCTGCTCGAAGACCGGGCGACGAGCCGTGTACGTCACGAACCGCTCATCGCCTGCCCGCGGGTCGCCATCGGCCACGGTGGGGGGCATCAGCCCGAGCACGTCCATGCGCATGGCGCCCGCCGCGACGAGCCCGTCAAACACGTCAGGGAGCTCCTGCTCCAGCAAGCATTCGACCCGCCGGGCTGCAGGAAGTGGGCCATGCGGAACTGAGTCACGCCATCGCGCGACCACCCCTCCCACGCCTCATCGACAGACTCGGGCACGGGCGCCGTGTCGCGCTCGAGCACCGTTACCTCGTGCCCGTCGCGCGCCAGCATCAGCCCGGACGCCAGCCCGCACACCCCGCCGCCCAACACTACGATCCTGGCCATCCGTCCTCAGCCCCCCGCCCGCCGCCGCTGCGCTCGCCGTGCGCACGGGCGACACGGCACGGCTCAGGATGACAGAGGCTCATGCGGGCAGAAAATCTACCAGCAGCCGGTTCACCGCATCCGGCGCGTCGATCTGCATCCAGTGCCCCGGGCCGTCGAGGCGCTCGTAGCGCCACGGACCGGCCACGTTCTCGGCCGACCTGGTCATCTGCGCCTCGGTGAGCGCGAAGTCCCCCGAACTCCACACGCCCATCGTCGGGGCCTGTATCGGTGGCGGCCGCAAGCCGGACAGCAGGAAGCGCTCGGGGGGAATGTTCGCTCGGTAGTAGTTCAGGCCCGGAAGTCAATGAGCCGTTTGCCTCCAGCTCAGCGATCACCGCATCCGTGTCGGGGTGGTGGCCCCATGCGCGGAAGTTGGCCCAATCGTTGCCCGACAGCCACTGCTCGGCGATTTCCGGCGAACTGGAACAGGAGCATGTACCACGACTTCTCGTACTGCTCGAAGCCGTCCGCGAAGAACGTCGCGGGATGGCCGACCGACATCGCGACGAGATGGTCGACGCGCTCGGCGGCCATAAGCGCGGTGGCCCAAGCCACGCCGGCTCCCCAGTCGTGGCCAACCACATGGGCTCGATCGGCGCCCGCCGCGCCCATCACAGCCAGCACGTCACCGACAAGCAGGTCCATCGTGTAGGCGTCCACATCCGCCGGCTTGTCCGAGCGGCCATAGCCACGCAGATCGGGGACGATGACCTTGAACCCCGCCTCCGCCAGTACCGGGACCTGATGGCGCCACAGCCGCCCCGAGTCCGGGAACCCGTGCAGCAACACCACCGGGCGACCCTCGCCGGTCACCTCGTACTCGATACCCATACCATCAACGTCAACGCGCACGGTGACCACACCCTACCGTTCGGCATCCCTATCCCCCCTCCTCACCCCCAAGCGCCAAGCACTGTGGCTGGGGTCTGTCCGCGCTTTTGGGCTGGCGCGCAAAGACCGCCAAGACCTCGATCGCCGACGCCATAACTGATCCGCCGGCACCCTGATCGAGAGTGGGATCGGGAATTCTAAAGCGAACGGCTACATATATGCTACGCTCGTAGCATGTCTGAAGTTGCCTTGAGAGAGTTGCGCAATAACGCGGCTGGAGTCTTGCGTCGTGCCCAGGCGGGCGAGCAGATCGTGATCACGTCCCGAGGCAGGCCGGTCGCTTCGCTGGATGCGCTTGAGCGGCCACATAGACGCTGGCTGTCGCGTGCCGAGCTCGTCAAACGCCTTGCCGTGACACAGGCCGACCCAGGCCTGCGTGAGGATCTCGCACGCTTGGCCGGCGACACCACCGAGGACCTTGACCCCGTCCTCTGAGCGAGCGCCTCAGCGTGGGCTGCTCGACACCAGCGTCTTCATAGCGAGCGAGACTGGCCGTCCACTCGATGTAGACGCGCTGCCCGAGGAGATGGCGATCTCACCGATCACCGTTGGGGAGCTACACGCCGGGGTATTGGCCGCCGAAGATCTCGACGTACGTGCTCGCCGCTTGAATACGCTCGAGTCGATAGCCGACATCGAACAGCTACCCATCGACGAAACGGTCGCACGATCATGGGCACTGCTGCGAGTCCATCTCGCGAAGAACAAACGACGGCTGAACGTCAACGATCTCTGGATTGCCGCCACCGCGCTCGCCCACGGCATCCCCGTCGTCACCCAAGACAACGACTTCGGACCAGTCGATTCCATAGCCGGATTGAGCGTGTTGCAGATGTGAGCAGAGAGAAGGGAAATCGGACACTGTAACGACCGAAACAACTCTGGCTCGAGGCATAGCCCTACGCCTGTGTGATGGTGACGGCTGCAAACGGTTGGGCCAGCTGGTCATCGCCCCTTGATCGTATGGTTCCTGGCGAACGTCCACAGCTCGAAACGCCTATACCTGTCGGTAGGACCGGCGAGATCTACCCCAACAACCCCTCAGCGCAGCCGGACGAAACGTACTACAAGCGCTCGCTCGAGACAATGCGGCGCATGCGCCCTTGTCCATATACGTAACCCAACTGCGATCCGCGAATAGATACGTTGTACGCGCAGACCTGGACAGAGCGGACGATCTCAACACCGACGAAAATATCTAGGTCAGACGCCGAACTCCGCTGAAACCTCGCCCGCGGCGACGGCGTCCGCTAGTCGCTGATGATCGAGTTCGTTTTGGTCCGCGTACGCCTCTGAGAAGCGGGCGATCGCCTTGTCGAATCTCGAGCCGGCGCCTAGATAAGCCGCGATCGCGAGCCGGTCACCGGAGCGGGCATGAGCACGGGCCAGAGACCACCCACAGGCTCGCGTGTACGCGTGCAGGCCCCACTCGTTCATCGTCGACAGGTCAGCCGAGGCCTTCCAGTCCCACAGCTGACGAACATAGAAGTCGTGCTCCCGACCGTCCAAACCTGCGCTGCGCTGCCAGCCGAGAAAGGTGTCACTCGCCGCGTGTGAGATTCGTTGTCCCTGGACGACCCGCTCGCCGTGATTCTCGAACTCACTCGCGCCGAAATAGGGCTCGAGCACCGAGACCTGTGCCTCCTTCGCTTGCAGCACCAGCGGGTCCTTGCCGTCGCGGCCGACGAGCAGGAAGACCCAGGCGCGAGTCCCTACGCTACCGACGCCCACGACCTTGCGCGCCATGTCCACGAAGCGGTAAGTGCCGAACAGATAGCGCCGGTCCACGTCGAGGCTGGCCGCGTACTCGTCCAGCAGCTCGCGAACGTAGGCGCTCTCGTCGCGAGCGTCGCCCGGCTCGAACAGCTCGCGCAGCGGAACCAAAAGCGGCGGGACGCTGCGGAAGCGTAGCTCGCCGTCGACACGCTCGGTGAGCTTCTTGACGGCCCGCAGACTGGTCTTGCGCCGCGCCTTGGCGAACGGCTTGGCGAAGACGATCCGGCCCTTCTCGCCGAGCCGGCCCCCGAAGCGATCGACCAGTTCGCTCGCCGTGAGGCGGTCGTACCAGACGTCGAGGTGACTCTCGTTGGCAAAGCCGCGCATGCCCTCGCGGTACTCGCGCACGCAATCGCGCACGATCCAGCGCCGGCGATCCGCGGAAGCCCGACATCTCGACCGGCGATCTCGGCGCTGACCGCCATCCGCTTGACATCCCACTCCCATGGGCCCGGCAAAGTCTCGTCGAAGTCGTTTGGACCAAACACCAGCCTGCGATCCGGCGCAGCGAATCCGCCGAAGTTCGAGATGTGTGCATCGCCACATGCCTGCACCGCGATACCCGAATCCGGCGTCACCGCGAGGTCGGCCGCCATCACGGCTGCGGCGCCCCGGTAGAACGTGAACGGCGAGACGAGCATCCGCCCGTAGCGGATCGGGACGAGCTCCTGCACGCGCGAGGCCGCCTGGGCCGCTAGCACGGAGACGGGATCGGGCCGGTCAGCGGCGGGAGCCCAGTCACCGTGTACCGACCGGGGTACACCCTGACGGGCCGCTCGACCACGTTCTGAGGACTCGCCGGACTGCAGAGTCGCGTGAGTCGAGCTACCCACAAGGGCACCCGGATGGCCTGTGTTGAGAGAGGCCTGCGAGAGGGTCGTCCGTGACCGGCATCCTCAACTCGGCTGCGGCACGATCCTGATGTAAGGCTTAGGCGTCTCCCAGCCATCCGGATAGGCCGCCTTCGCTTCCTCCTCGGAGACCGATCCGGCGATGATCACCTTCTCGCCCGGCTTCCAGTTGACCGGCGTGGCGACCTTGTGGTTGGCCGTCAGCTGCAGCGAGTCGATCACCCGCAATACCTCATCGAAGTTGCGTCCGGTCGTCATCGGGTAGACGAGGATCAGCTTGATCTTCTTATCGGGCCCGATCACGAAGACGTTGCGGACCGTCTGGTTGTCCGCCGGAGTGCGCGCGTCCGAGTCGCCCTCGGTGCTTGCCGGCAGCATTCCGTAGAGCTTGGAGACGTTGAAGTCGCTGTCTCCGATGATCGGGTAGTTGGGCGCGTAGCCTTGGGTCTCCTCGATGTCTTTGGCCCATTGCTCGTGCTTGCCTGCCTGGTTGACCGAGAGGCCGATGATCTTCACGCCGCGGCGGTCGAACTCGGGCTTGATCTTGGCCATATATCCAAGCTCGGTGGTGCAGACCGGTGTGAAGTCCTTTGGGTGGGAAAACAGGACCGCCCAGGAACCATCGATCCAGTCGTGGAAATGAATCGGTCCCTCGCTTGTCTGCGCCTCGAAATCGGGAGCGACATCGCCTAGTTGCAGAGTCATGCTTTGGTGTCCTTTCGGTGCGCTGATTGGTTGTCGCATTGTCGCAGGCCGGCCAACTTCGCCTCTGAACAAAGATCATAATCTCGATCGACATTCCGCACAACAATAGACGCCGCGCCAATCGAAGCCGGGCACTGCGCCTACAGCACACCACGCACTCAGCAAGGTGAACTCACACGCAGACTCACAACGGCGTCGGGGTGGCCACGCTGGATGCTCCAACACGGCCACCCCGCTCATTTAGCCGCTACACGCACTGCTCGTCGCTAGTGACCGCCGTAATAGTGCTCGGAGGAGCCGCCACCCTGGTAATAGCCGCCCTGCTGAGCACCCGTGCCCGGCGTGAACGAGATGCCACGCAGCACTTCGCCGCTGGCGGCCGTGCGCACCGCGCCAAAGCTCTCCGAGGCCGGAAGTGCGGTTGCGCCCAGCTGATCGGTGATCGCCACCAGCTTGTTCGGGTCGGCACCCTGGTCGCCGTCGCCGCTGACCGTCGAGGTGATCGCCCAGATCGTGGCCGTCCCATTGGGATTCACGCGACCGTCGATGTTGCGCAGACCATCGGTTGCCGGCGCCCACGGCAAACCCGTGGCCGCGTTGTCGCCGGTGGGGTAGCCGGGCACCGTGTAAGGCTTGCCCAGGTTCAAACCGTTCTGCAAGGTGTAGGCGAGCCGCCATTCCCCGGCGGTCGAGTTGAAGACCCACTTCTGTAGACCCGCGCCCGTCTGTGCGGCCGCTTCGTTGTATTCGCCCTTGGTTGTCGAGTATGCATTTTCGCCATTGCCCTCATCGGCGACATACAGCGTGTTTGCGTTGGCGAACCAGATGCCGAACGGGAACGATGTCGCCTTCTTCGCCAAAGCCGTCGGGAAGCCCTTCAGGATGCACATGTTGTAGGGCTTCAGGCCTTCGGCCGCCAACTCTTCGGGGTTATAGGCAAGCGGCCACGAGGGCAGTTTCGCGTTTGCCGCCGGGAGTCCCACGCCGTTCGGGCAGGCTTTGCCCGTCGTGTCCAGGAAGTAGACGGTGTTGACGCCGTTGCTGCCGCTGCCCTTCGTGTAGTAGACGACGTTGCCCGAGATGGTCAGACCGCGGAAGTTTGTGTCCTTGCCGATCTTGTCCACTTTGTCGCCGAGTTGGGTGACGTTGAAGCTGCCCACCGGTGTCGGGAATCCTGGTTCTTGCAGGAACTCCGGCACCGGTTCGCGCGAGGGCTTGAGAATCTGTGCGCCCGTGCCGACGACCACCCCGGCCGGCTGTGGGTTGGCGCCGTTGCCGGCGTTGCCCGCCATGTAGATCGCATGCGCCCCACGTTCTTCGCTGAGGATTGCCGCGCGACCGTTGTTGCCGCTGTAGGCATTGGTCTCGGTGAACTGGAACTGACCTTGGGCGTTCAGCTGCGCCACCACGCGGTAGTAAGCGCCGGGGACCGGGTTGGTCGGGTCGATCGCGCCCGGGGTGTTGGAGTTGGAGACGTCGACCGTGTTGACCGGGGCCAGATAGCCCATGAACGTGACATTGTTGCCGCGCGTGGAGAGGTTGAGCGCCAGTTCGGACTTCGAGGAGAAGCTGGTCACCATCTCGTCGGAGCCCGAGGAGACGCCCGGCTCGGTGCTGTTGGGCACCTGCAAGGTGCTGACCGGTGTGCCCCACGGTGTGAGCTGGTCGAGGAAGATCTTCGAGGTGACGCCGAAGCTTTCGTCTACGAGGTCGTTGTTCCAAACTTCCGGGTAGGCACCACCGGCGTTGGCAAGCGCGCAAGCGGTGACACATCCGACCGGCAGCTCGGTGACGCCGGCTGTCAGGCCTGGATCGTTTTCATAGACGCTGCGGCTCAGCAGCAGATTGCCCGGCATCAGTACCGAGTGTCCGCCGCCGGGTGAGGGGAAATAACCTCCGTCTGCTTGCACGGGCGCGTCGAATGCCACTCCCATCGCACTCGACGCGAGGATCGCGGCTGCCACGCGAGCAACCGCCCGCGGACCAGAACGCTTCGTCATTACGGTCTCCTTTGCACGGACTTCATGTCATGTCCGGTAGGTAAGGGTGCGGAACGCGCCTACCGTAATCGCGACAAAAGGCAACTTTGTTACTGTCGCGTGGCCACTTTGTGACCGTTGCGTTATCTCACTTGCCCGGCGGACAAGGGCGCTCGCGAGCAAGCCGGCGGCCTCCGGCCGAATCTCAAATCAGCGGCGAGTTTGTTGCGAAGCCAGGCGATCCGTTTAATCCCCGGCAACGCGCGGCAGCACCAGCAACGAGCAGCGTGCGTGGCGCTCCAGGTACTCGGAGGTGCTGCCGACGACCAAGCGCTTGACCGGGCCGTAACCCCGTGAGCCGACCACCAAGATGTCCAACTCATCGCCGAAGGCCGCGAGCTCCTCGCCGGCGAAACCGTACACGGCGCGACCGTCGACGCCCGGCAATGCGCGCATGCGCTCCTTGGCATCCTCGATCATCACTTCCATGGTGTCGCCGATCGCCGACGACACCATGCCCGAGTAGGCGTATGACGGCATCGACACCGCCTCCATCGCGATCACGCTTGCCCGCGTTGGGGTTGCGAGTTCGCGCGCCATCACGAGCGCTGCCTCGCTCTCCGGCGAGCCGTCGTAGCCGACGCCGATCTTCGCGATCGGGGCCGGCGCCTCGGCGTAGCTGTGGGCGGCGACCGCCACCGCGCAGGGGGAGCCGTTCAACGCGGCACGGGTGTCGTCGCCGAGCATCGTCCGGCCGAAAGTGCCGCGCGAGCAGGAGCCCACGACGATCAGGTCAGCCTGCTGCTCCTCGGCCTGCTGGTGCATGCCCTTGCCTGGACTGCTCGAGACGACACTGACCAGCTCTGCCTGCACGCCGGCGCGCTCGCACTCCGCCTCGAGCAAGGCGTGCGAGCGTTCGCTCTCGGCCGCGACAGCACCCGGGATAGCCGCGTTGACTGGACGCAGCACGCCGCTGTGGACGTTGAGCAGCGTTAGCTTTCCAGCCGCATCCACGAGATGCGTGGCGAGCGCTATCGCGTCGCGTCCGCCCTGCCTGTCGTCGACTCCTACGAGCACGTTCTTGAACATTCGCGTCGCTCCTTGGCTCCTTGTTTGCGATAGATGCATGCGGTCGGACGTCACGCTAGACGCCCCCCGATGCGACGCCATCCGGGAGCACCCTTGCACAGGCTGCGGTTTTCTACGCATGCCCCCGCGCGCGGGGGGCATCGCCGATCTGGCTCTACATACAGCGTCCATCCGACCGCCCACGCGTGCGTGCACGCCGTGCTCATCCCGTTTGATGCGTAGCATCTGGCTCATGCCCGATCGAGCCCCCAGCGACTCCGAGCGGTCCAGCCCCAGCCGCACCAACGCCCATCCGCCGATGCCGCGCGACAAGCGCGGCTGGCAGGTCGCGCCGGCTCCCGACGGGCGTGGCATGCCCGAGCAGACGCCGACCGGGCCTCCCCCGCACCGCAGGCGCGGCTTTCTCTGGTTCGTGATCGCGCTGCTCGCGCTCAATTGGCTGTCGGTGCTACTGTTCGCGCCCTCAGCCACCCAACCCCGGGTGACGGTCTCCTTCAACCCTACTTCCTCGCACAGGTCAAGAGCGGCGAGGTCAAGTCGATCTCCTCCAAGGGCGACACGATCGAAGGCACGTTCAAGGCCAAGCAGCGCTACCCATCCAGCGACAAGAAAGCGACGCCGACGACGTTGTTCGCGACCGAGGTGCCGAGTTTCTGGAATGGCAGCGAGCTCGCTGCACTTTTGCAGGAAAAGGGAGTTGAAGTTAACGCCAAGTCCACCTCCAACAGCACCTCGATACTGAGTGAGCTGCTACTCGGTTTCGGGCCAACGCTTCTGATAGTGGGGCTGTTCATATTCATCGCGCGGCGCGCGATGCGCAGGTGGTGGGGGCATGGGCGCGCTCGGCAACTTCGGCCGCTCCCAGGCACGGCGCATCGATCCCGAGAAGATCCGCGTCACCTTCGACGATGTGGCGGGCATCGACGAGGCCAAGGCCGAGCTCTCGGAGATTGTCGACTTCTTGCGTAATCCCGAGCGCTACGGGCGCCTCGGCGGGCGCATGCCACACGGAGTGTTGCTCTCCGGTGCGCCCGGCACGGCAAGACGCTGCTGGCGCGTGCGGTTGCCGGCGAGGCGCATGCCGCTTTCTTTTCGATCTCCGCCTCGGAGTTCATCGAGGCGATCGTCGGCGTCGGGGCCTCCCGCGTGCGTGACCTGTTCGCCAAGGCCAAGGAGGCGGAGCCGGCGATCATCTTCATCGACGAGCTCGACGCGATCGGGCGCTCGCGCCAGGGGTCGGTGTCCGTCACCGGAGCGAACGACGAGCGCGAGCAAACGCTCGACCAGATCCTCACCGAGATCGACGGCTTCGAGAGCTCCGAGGCTGTGGTCGTGTTGGCCGCCACCAACCGCCCTGACGTGCTGGACCCGCATTCTGCGCGCTGGGCGCTTCGACCGGCGCGTGACCGTGCAGGCGCCCGACCGCGATGGTCGCGCGAAGATCCTCGCCGTGCACACGCGCTCGATCCCGCTCGACGAAGAGGTGAGCCTCGACGCCTGGCGCGCTCGACGCCCGGAATGGTCGGCGCCGATCTGGCCAACCTCGCCAACGAGGCGGCCCTGCTTGCCGCCCGCCGTGGACACGAAAAGGTCGAAGATGGCCGATTTCACCGATTCGCTGGAGAAGATCATGCTGGGCTCGCCCCGCGGGATACTGCTTTCTCCTGCGGACCGCGAGCGCACCGCCTACCACGAGTCTGGACATGCGCTCGTGGGGATGCTGATGCCCCGCGCCGACCCGGTACGCAAGGTTTCGATCATTCCCAGAGGGATGGCGCTCGGGGTGACCCTGTCCACACCCGACGCCGACCGCGTGTCCTATTCGACCGAGGAGCTGCAGGCCAAGATCCGTGTCGCGCTCGGCGGTCGCTTGGCCGAGGAGGTCGTCTACGGCACTATCACCACCGGCGCCGAGTCTGACATCCAGCAGCTGACCGCGATAGCTCGACAGATGGTTGGGCGTTGGGGGATGAGCGAGGCGCTCGGGCCGGTCACGCTGCTACCGGGCGACGACCAGCCGATGCTGCCGGGAATGAACGTCACCTCCGAGCAGACGCAGCGACTGGTGGACGAGGAGGTGCGCAAGCTGGTCGAGCAGGCGCACGGCGAAGTGACACAGCTACTCACCGAGCACCGCTCACAACTGGAGAGTTTGGCCCAAGCGCTGCTCACGGCCGAGACGCTTGACGCCTTCGACGCTTACTCAGCGGCTGGCGTGCCGGAGCACGACATCGAGCCGACTCCCGTCTCCTGAGCGCGTCTCAGCGCAGGCAGACGCCCCAGCGCGCGGAAAACGCCTGCCCGGGCTCCAGCCGCGCGAGCCCGTCCCCGCTCTGCAGAGCATTGGCGGCGCACGTCATCGGCTCGACTGCCAGGCCGAGTCGCCGGCGCGACGGGGCGAGCGTGTGGGCGGTGTAGACCTGTAGGACCTCGTACTGCTCGTCCACCCATAGCTCCACACGGGTCCCGTCGGGGCGGTGAAGGCGCGCGGTGGTGCGGCCACGAGCATCGCGGATCAGATCGCAGAAGCCGGAGTCGATCTGAAGCTCGCCGATCTGGCGGGGCTCGCGAAATCGAAAGTAGTGCCATCCACCGACTCGCGATCGACTGGGAACCTGGTGGCGCTCGTCCACCAGCAAACGCGTGCGTGCCGGCAACTCGAATTCGCAGCCATCGATTGCGCTTTCGCCGGGCGAGAGGTAGGGATGCTGGCCCGCACCATACGGACACGCGCGCAGGCCGACATTGACCGCGCCGATCGTCACGTGCAGGCCGTCCTCGCCCAGCTCGTAGGCGACGTGGCGTCGAGCGCAAACGGGTAGTCCGGTCTGGGGGTGAAGGCGCGTGGCCATCACGACGCGATCGGGCTCGCGCTCTGCCGCCCACCACGAGCACCAGCGCAGCAAGCCATGGATCGCGTTGCGCTTTGCGCGGCTCTGTCAGTGCGAGTTGGTGATCGTTCACCGTCGAACTCGTAGCGACCATCAGCGAGCCGGTTGGGCCACGGAAGCAGCACCGCGCCGTGCGCGCCGTCGCACATCTCCCCCACCCCGTAGGGGTGCAGAACCGGCTCCCCCGCAACCGTGTACTCGCGCAGACCAGCCCCCACCTCGACGATCGTGGCGCGCTGCTCGCCGAACGCGATCTCGAACTGCTCGCCTGAGGGCGCGGCGTCATAGACGACTCGGCCTAGGGACGGTTCTCGCACCGGTCCGGCTTGACCTCATTTGCAAGGCCATGGCGCATGCGCCATGGCCCTGGGCCGCACTGTGCGGCCCGGCTTGCCGGCACATGTGCCGGCTGGAACAGCCAGAGAGACGAATGAGGTTTCCTCTATAATGCTTGCCGGCAAGCAATTATTGGAGATGGATGTCCTGACAACCGACAGCGATCCCACTACCCGCCTGCGGGCGGTGATCGGCAGGCTCTCGCGCCGTCTGCGCCCACGGTGGCAGGCTCTGGGTCTGACGCCATCGCAGACCTCCGTCCTGTTCACCGTCGTCCGACTCGGCCCGCTCGGGCTGTCGGAGATCTCCGAGATCGAGGGCATCAACCCGACGATGCTCTCGCGAATCACCGCGCAACTGTGCCAGTCGGGACTCATCGGCCGCGAGTCCGACCCGGACGACAGGCGCGCCGCGCTGGTGCGCGCGACACCGGCCGGGCAGCGCCTGCGCAAGCGCATCCACCGCGAGCGCACCGAGGCGCTGCAAGCAGCACATGGCAAAGCTCACCGACGAGCAGCGCGAGCTGCTGTGGAGCGCGCTGCCGGCGCTCGAGACGCTCGCCGAGCAGATCCCCGGAGGCGCGCCCGTGACGCGTCTGCTCGGAGTGGGACGCACCACCTTCAAGGCGTTCGAGATCCCCAACTACCGCCGCTATACGCCGGCCAGGCGATCTCGCTGAGCGGCACCTGGATGCAGATGGCGGCCCAGGCGTGGCTGGTGCTGACGCTCACCGGCTCGGCCACCACGCTTGGGCTGATCGTGGCCTTGCAGACGCTCCCGATCCTGCTGCTCGGGCCCTACGGCGGCGTGATCGCCGACCGCGTGGACAAGCGCCGCCTGATGATCTGCCTGCAGGCGTGATGGGCTCAGGCGCTCGTGCTGGGCTGCTCACGGTCACCGGCGCGGTGCGCGTGTGGGAGATCGGCGCGCTCGCCATGCTGCTCGGCCTCAACAACGCCTTTGAGAACCCCGCCCGCCAGTCGTTCATGCTCGAGATGGTCGGCCCCGAGCACCTGCGCAACGCGGTCAGCCTCAACTCGGTGCTCGTCAACGTCGCGCGCACGATCGGGCCCGCCATCGCCGGACTGTTGATCGCGACGGTCGGCGAGGGCGTCTGCTTCCTGGCCAACGCGGCGAGCTTCATCGCTGTGATCGCCTCGCTTGCTGACGCTCGATCTCGCCGCGACTGAGCCCAGCCCTCCCACGGAGCGCGAGCCGGGACAGCTGCGCGAGGGCCTGCGCTACATACGGGCAACCGCGAGCTGGCGATCCCACTGCTGATGATGGCGCTCGTGGGCATGCTCGCCTACGAGTTCCAGGTGACGCTGCCGGTGATGGCCCGCCAGGGCCTACACGTGGGCGCGGCCGGCTATGGCTTCATGACCGCCGCGATGGGCGCCGGCGCGGTGGTCGGCGGCCTGCTGGTGGCGGCCGTGGGCCGCACCGGACTGCGCACGCTCGTGGTCGCCTCGGGCGCGTTCGGCGCGGTGATCATGCTCGCGGCGCTGGCCCCGACCTTGCCGGTGGAGCTTGCCGCGCTCGCGCTCGTCGGCTGGGCGAGCATCTCCTTCATGGCCACCGGCAACTCGACGCTGCAGCTTGCCGCCGCGCCTTCGATGCGCGGTCGCGTGATGTCGCTGTGGTTCGTCGCCTTCCAGGGCTCCACCCCGATCGGCGGACCGCTCGTCGGCTGGGTGATGGCCTGGGCAGGGGCCCGCGCCGGCCTGGGCGTGGGCGCCGTCACGTGCCTGCTGGTGGCGCTGATGGGGCTGATGGCGCTGCGCGGGATATCCCCGTTCGCACGCGCCGAGACCGCGCCGCGTGCCGTGGAGTCCTGAGGCAAGCGCGCGGCAGCTACATCCAAAAAGCGCGATGCCCGGGCAAGAGCGCCCTGCCTGCCCGCCCGGCTAGGAGCCGGCTTCGCCCAAGAAGTCGATCAGCAGCTCGTTGACGCGCTCGGGCGCGTCGTGCTGCACCCAGTGCGTGGCCTCCGGAATGCGCTCCATGCGCAGGTTGGGCACCCACTCGCTCGCCGGTTCGGCCAGCTCGCTGCCGAGGTGACGATCGAGCATCCCCCAGATCACCATCGTGGGTGCCGGGATCGGCTTCATCGCCGCCAGCGTCGCCCGCGGCGAGCGCCGCAGAGCTGCCCGGTAGTAGTTGATCATCCCGGTGAGCGCTCCCGGCTGCGACCAGGCCTCCACGTAGCGTTCGAGGTCCTCGTCGGTGAACGCCTTTTTGGAGTCTGAGCGCAGCGAGCGCTTGGCGAAGGAGAAGTCGTCGCGCCCGATCAGGTACTCGGGTAGGCGCGGGATCTGGAAGAAGAACATGTACCAGCTCTTGCGCAGCTGCCTCAGCGTCCTGAAGCCCTCGAGCATGCGCGCGGTGTGCGGCACGTTGAGGATCGCCAGGCGCTTGACCACGTCGGGATGGAGCATCGCCACGGCATAGGCGACGGCGGCGCCCCAGTCGTGGCCGACGACGAAAGCGTCCTGCTCGCCGAAGCTGCGGATCAGCCCGGCGATGTCGCCCGCCAACAGCGACGCGTCATAGGCGCGCCAGCCCTGTGGCTTGTCCGAGAGGTCGTAGCCGCGCATGTCGGGCGCGACCACGTGGTAGCCGGCTTCGGCCAGCGGCCCGATCTGATGGCGCCAGGAGTACCAGAACTCGGGAAAGCCGTGCGAGCAGAACGACCAGCGGCCCGGTGCCGGCCTCGACGTAGTGCAGTCGAACGCCGCCGCCGACATCCGCATAGCCGTGGCTGAGCTGTGCCTCGGTCGTGCTCACCACGCCCATCGTAGACCTCGCCGTCCGCTCGCGATGTCACCTTGTAGTTCCACGAGCATGAAAAGCGAGGAAACGTGTCCGTTGCACTGTTGATAGCCGGTTTGGTCGTCGGCGCCCTGGCGGGCGCCGCTGTCGCCGCGGCGCTTGCGCGCTCCGGCAGCGAGCGCATACGCGAGCAGCTCGACGCCATCTCACCGATAGCCGCGAGCGGATGCGCGACGAAATGAAGTCGATCTCCGCCGACGTGCTCAAGCAGACCGGCGACTCGCTTGCGCAACGGCTCGCCGATCAGCGCCGTGCCGAGGAGGAGCGCGCCGCCGCTGAGATGGCCAAGCGCGCCGAGGAACTCAAGGGCCTGGTGGGGCCCGTCAACGAGAAGCTCGGCCGGGTCGAGCACGAGATCGGGCGCTTGGAGCGCGAGCGCAAGCAGGCTCAGGGCGAACTGGCGACCATGGTGCGCCAGCTGCACGAGGGCGTCGGTGGCCTGCGTCAGGAGACCGGCAACCTCGTCTCGGCCCTGAAGCGACCCAACACGCGCGGCTCGTGGGGTGAGATCCAGCTGCGCAACGTGATCGAGATGGCCGGCATGATCGAGCACTGCGACTTTCTCGAGCAGAGCACCGTGCAATCCGAAGACGGGGCGCTGCGCCCCGACGTGCTCGTCAAGCTGCCCGGCGAGAAGCTGATCGTGGTCGACTCCAAGGTCCCACTCGACGCCTATCTCGCCCACCTGGAGGCCCAGAGCGACGAGGAGCGTGGCGTACAGATGGCGCGCCACGCGCGCCAGACTCGCGATCACATAACCAAGCTCGCCTCCAAGGGCTACCAGCGCCAGTTCGACACCACGCCTGACCTGGTCGTGATGTTCGTGCCCTCCGAGGGCATCTACCACGCGGCGCTGGCCGAGGACCCGGCGCTGATCGAGTACGGCGTGCACCAGCAGGTGCTGATGGCGACCCCGACAACCCTGATCGGGCTGCTGCGCGCCGTGCACTACGGCTGGCGCCAGGAGCTGATCGCCGAGTCGGCGCGCGAGATCGCCGAGTCCGCGCGCGAGCTGCACCGGCGCATCGCCCGCTTCGTAGACCCGCTCGCGAAGGTCGGGCGCGCGCTCGGCTCGGCGGTTGGCTCCTACAACGAAGCGGTCGGGTCGTTTGACAGCCGCGTGCTGCCGCAGCTGCGCCGCATCGAGGAGTCCGGCGCGAAGTCCGAGCGTGAGCTCACGAGTCCGGCGCCGGTCGAGGCAACTCCACGGTCGCTCAGCTCGGGGTCGCATCCCTTGGATGATCTGCCCGACGGCGAGCCGATCCTCAAAAGGATCACCAGCGCGGCCGCGACCGGCACGGTCGCCGGCAGCTCGTCTACGGCAAAGAACAGCAGGTCGAACGAGATCGCCAGCAGTGCGACCAGCAGCGCTCCCCGGGACTGACGCGCGCGCTGCCCTGTCGCGGCGAGCAGGCCGCCGAGCACTCCGGCGACGAACAGGTCCCCGTAGCCCATCACCGCCGAGCCGAACACCTCGGCCTGCAAGCGCGGCAAGCCTCCCACCGGATGAGCCGCGTTGAGCGCGTTGTTAGGGGCTTGCAACAAGCTGGAGACCACGAGCGCCGTGTCGGCGCAGGCCATCGCCACGATCCCGACCGCCAGCCAGCGAGCCGGAGTGACGCCCGCGATCAGAGCGCCGAGCGCCACGCAGCTGAGTGCCGAGAGCAAGACGCCCGCGCCCTGCCCGACGAGCGCGCCGCGATCGGCCCACGCCAGCACGAACAGCGGCACGACTAGCAACGCCAAGCCCGGGCTGGCGCCGTGCATCAGCCAACCGAGCGCGAGCGCTGCCAGCAGCGGCACCGCGACCAGCGCGACATACGTCAGTGCCTGGGCGCTTGCCTCTTCAGCCAGCGAGCCGACCGCCACGAATCCGACGATCGACAGTGCCGGGACGAGTGCCCACAGGCGGCTGTGCAAGCGCGCCATCCACGCGGGAGTCCAAGACCGCGGCAGCGTCACGACCAGGCCCTGGCAAAGCGATAGCACGGCGATAGAAACCCAAAACGGAATCACATAGTCAAAATAGAGGCGAATGACTCGTTGGGACTGGACATGGGAGGACCGCTCCCAGGCAAACCGCACTCCACCCGTCGCCCCCGACGAGACCGGCGAGGAGCCAGACATGCCGTCCTCGACAGGCGCTGCGCCACCTCCGCGCCCCGGCATGAGCCCGG
Organism: uncultured Solirubrobacterales bacterium; assembly: GCA_963723175.1. Classification (GTDB taxonomy): domain Bacteria; phylum Actinomycetota; class Thermoleophilia; order Solirubrobacterales; family Solirubrobacteraceae; genus Palsa-744. Next base: position 20,408 of record CAVRPO010000013.1, read on the forward strand.
TTGTTCGCTGCCGCCGTGTCGCTGCCGTCGGGTTGGCGATCGTTGTGGTGATAGTGCTCGTCGCGACCGTTGGCTCTCACAAAAGCTCGGGCCAGACCCGCGTCACCGTGACCAAGCACCACCACACCATCCCTTCGCTAACCCCGGCCGAACGCGCGGCCGCCACCGTCAAGGGCGAAGAAAATGCGGTCAACTCGGTGCTTGCCTATACGCCGGCGGTCACTAGCGGCGGTTCGCACGGCAACGAGCTGGCGCTCACCTTCGACGACGGGCCCGGGCCTTACACGCAGCAGCTCGTGGCCACGCTGGACCGGCTGCACGTGCGTGCGACGTTCTTTGCGATCGGCGATCAGGAGCAGTACTTCTCTGCCGGCACGATCGCCGAGATCAAATCTGGCGACGTGATCGGCGATCACACTGAGACGCATCCGATGATGGCGACGCTCTCCCCGCACGAACAGCACGAAGAGCTGTTCGATCAGATGGCGCAGATCGAGGTGGTCGGCGGCAGGCGTCCGCGCTTGTTCCGCCCGCCCTACGGGTCGTTTGACGCGACCACGTTCAAAGAGCTGCACCATCTGCATCTGCTGATGATCCTGTGGTCGGTGGACACCTCCGACTACACCCTGCCCGGCGTGAGCGCGATCGTGCATACCGCGCTTGCCGGGGCCAAGCCTGGCGCGATCATCCTGATGCACGACGGCGGCGGCAACCGCGAAGAGACGATTGCCGCGCTGCCAGCGATCATCAGGGGGCTGCGCAAGCGCGGGCTGCATCCCGTCACCGTCCCGCAACTGCTCGAGCACGACCCGCCCCCGCACGGGCTGCCACTGCCGACCAACCTGAGCGGCGATTGAGCTACAGGCGCCAAGCGTGAGTCGCGATTTGGCGATGCCCCGCGCGCGAGGACATCAGTGCGCGAGCTGCACCGTCTTGACGACCAGCAACACCATCGCCACCAACAAGTAGCCGCGCAGCATGAGCATGCCTGCCTTGCGTCCCGGCGACCACACCGGGCGCTCCAGCAGGGCCAGCGGCGGCATCGTCCATGTGCTGCGCTCCACGACCGGCTCCTCCTCCGCTGCCATCGCCGGTTGTGCCGAGCGCCGACGCAACGTGTAGGTACCGGCGACCAGCAAGGCAGCGCCGGTACCGAGGCTGAGGTACTCGAACAGATGCGTGACGTCGATGTTCGGGAACATCGTGCTCGCCATCAGGATCAGCGAGAGCTCGACGAGCACCGCGATGATCACGCTGGCGATCGCGTTCAGCCACGGTGGGTTCGACCATGGTCCCAGCACCTCGCGGTCGTTGCACAGCAAGAGCAGGAACACCGTGGCGCTCGGCAGGAGCACGCCCGCCAGCGCTTGCACCGAGGTCGTGATCAGGCCGAGCGGGGCGCCCGGGATCAGCACGATGCCCGCCGCGAAAGCGACCATCAACGTGAAGCTGGCGTAGAACACCTTGGCGTCGCGAATGCCACGGTTGAGCGAGTGGCGCTGCCCAAACACGTCGCCGAACGCGTAGGAGGTCGAAAGGGTCACAGCCGCGGCGCCGATCAGCGAAGCGTTGAGCAGGATGATCGCGAAGAATGTGCCCGCCGTCGAGCCGAGCGTGCGCCGCAGATCGGTGGCGACCGTGCCGGCGTCGTTGAAGTGGCCCGCGTAGACGGTGCCGCCGAAGGCAAACGCGGTCACCGAGATCAGGGCGCCGGCGCCCAGCACGACGACGAACGCGCCGATCACCGTATCGGTGCGCTCATAGTTGATCCAGCGCGGGGTGATGCGCTTGTCGATGATGTTCGACTGCTGGAAGAACAACTGCCACGGCGCCACGGTGGTGCCGACGATCGCGATGATCAGTAGCACCGCGGTCGAGCTGGCGCCGCCCTGGATGCTCGGTGAGAACGTGTCGTGCGCGACAGTGCCGAGATCGGGATGGGCGAGCACCAGCAGCGGGATCACGAGGAAGTTTGCGACGACGAACACGTACATGAAGCGCTCCCAGCTGCGGAAGCTGCCCGTGGATGTGATCGCCACCAGTGTCAGCGCGGCGGCCGGGACCGCGATGTACTCGCTGACGCCGAAGTACTCCAGGGCGAGGCTCACGCCGATGAACTCGGTGACGATCGTGAGGAAGTTGAGGATGAACAGGTCGCCGACCGAGAACCATCCCCAGAAGCGCCCGAAACGCTCGTTGATGAGGCGCGCGTGGCCCACTCCCGTGACCGCGCCGAGGCGGATCACCATCTCCTGGTTGACGATCAGCACCGGGATCAGCAGCACCAGCGTCCACAGCAGCGTGGTGCCGTAGTTCTGCCCGGCTTGCGAGTAGGTGGAGACGCCGCCTGCGTCGTTGTCGCCGACCATCACGATCAGCCCGGGGCCCATGATCGCAAGCAGCGCCAAGAGCTTCGCGCGAACGCCACGACGGGCTCCCGTGTCGTGCAGCTTGATCGTGCCGAGCGCGCCGCGAATGTCGCCGATATGGGCCTCGTCGAGCACCGGCGGCACACCGTCGGGGCGTGTCGGCACCGGCGCCACGCTCAGCGTGGTCTCCTCGGTTATATCCGGGCGCTCAGACATACGGCCCGGACTCTAGTGGCGCCGTTAGTCGCGGGCGAGGCCGGAAGCGGCGCCGCCAGCCGGCGGGCACGTGTGAGCTCCAGCACGTCATCGACCGTGACTACCCCGACCACGCACTCCTCATCGTCGACGACCGGCAACATCACGAGGTTGTAATCGGTCATCGTGCGGGCTACCTCGGGCAGGTCGGCGTCGGTGTGTACCGACTCTGGCTCCTGCTCGGCGACATCAGAGAGCGACGTGTGGTGGTCGCTACGCAGGAGCGAAACGATCGGCACTGAGCCTACCAGCTTGTTCTCATCGTCATGCAGATAGACGGTGGTAAGCGTGGTCGGCGCGATCTCGCTGGAGCGTACGCGCTCAAGGCGCCACGGCAACCGAGTCCTCGGCCGGGAGCACGATGCAATCGGGGCTCATCAGACCGCCGGCCGTCTCCGGGTTGTAGCCGAGCAAGCTCTCGATCTGATGCTCCTGAGCTGGCGGCAGCAGCGAGAGGATTCTCGAACGACGGTCCTGCTCGATCTCGACGATCAAGTCGGCCGCGTCGTCAGGGGCCATGCGCGCGATCACGGCTGCCACCTGCTCGTCAGGGCGCTCGCGGATGAACTCGAGCTGGTGATGCTCGTCGAGCTCCTCGAAGACGTCGGCCTCGAGCTCTCGATCCTGGCCGACGGCCTTGATGATCTCCTCGCCCTCCTCGTGCGAGGCGGCCTCAACGAGGTCGGCGATCTCGGCTGGGTGCAGGTTCGCGAGCTTGCGGTGGGAAAAGCGCAGCCGTGCGGTTGGAACATGGTCGACGAACGGCTCGAGCGTCGACCAGTCGAGGAACGCCTGATCGCCGACCCAGCCCTTCAGCGGGCGCGGCAGGCGCCGGCGCAGGCGCGCGCGCCTGGCATTGTCCACGCCGACGACCCGCCACCAGCCCTCGATACAGGCCAGCTCGATCTCATGCGCGGTGACGAGCACCGGTGGGTCGGCCTCGACGTCTACCAGCGTGCGTCCGAGTACATCCTGGCCGAGCAGCACCTCGCCCACGCGCCGCTCGAAGCGCTTGAGGGACAATTTTTCTCCGGACAGACGCACCGCGCCCGGTTGCAGCTCGGCAACGCGCGCGATCGGCACGAACAGCTCGCGGCCCCCGATCCTCGCCTTCAGCCCGGTCACGGGCGGGTAGCCGCCGTCGGCCAAGCGCACGATCAGGTCTTCGACGCGGCCCAGCCTCTCCCCCGCCCTGTCAAGCAACGGACTGCGCAGGACCGTCGAGAGGTGCATCACCGGCTGTGACAAAGCGTCCATACGTTAATGCTCCACCCGGACCATACCGAGAGCGGGGCCTACTCGCAAAGCAACGCCGCGCCGGTCGCGCCACCCAGATCGCCGAGGCTGGCCAGACGCATGGCCGGCGGATGTTCGTCTTTGAGCAGGTGCGGCTTCATTGCCGCCAGGATCCGCTCGAGCATCGGCTCGCCGAAGCGGCTGCCCAAGCCGCCTCCTAGCAGCACCAGCTCCACGTCGAGCAGGTTCACTGCCGAGGCGATGCCGCTGCCGAGCGCCTTGACCGCGCGCTCGATCAAACGCTGCGCGAGCTTGTCTTCGTGCTTCAGGGCATGAGCCCAAACGCCGCTTGAAAGCGTTTCGCGTTCGCGCTCGCGCATGATCTCGAACAGGTCGGTGTGGTGGCCTTTCTCGACCATGCGCTTTGCCTTGACTTCCATTGCCCGGCGTCCGGCATAGGCCTCCATGCAGCCGCGCCGCCGCATGTGCATCGCGCGCCCCCTTGCTTGACGACCATGTGACCGATCTCCCCCGCGTCGCCGCGACCGTGCCACAGCTCGCCGTCGAGCGCCACGCCTCCGCCGACGCCTGTTCCCCAGAAGACGCCGAGCAACGATTTCGCGCTGCGCCCGGCGCCAAGCAACAGCTCTGCGTTAGCGGCCACTGACACGTCGTTGCCCAGCTTTACGCTCGGCCCGAGCCGCTTGGAGAGCAGCGCCGCCAGCGGTACTTGGTGCTCCCATTCCGGCAGGTTTCCCGCACGCGCGAGCGTGCCGGCTGCAGTATCCACCTCGCCCGGTACACCAGCGCCGATGCCGTCCAGATGCGCAACGTCCAGCTGTGCTGCTGCTGCCGCCTCGGACATGCAGGCGACGAGCGCATCGACCACCGCTGAGGGGCCCCCTTCGCGTGGGGTCAGCCTGCGGGCCTGCCCCAGCACGGTGTGATCCTCGCCGCGCATCACGATCGTCTGGATCTTCGTTCCCCCGAGGTCGATTCCGCCGTAAGTGGCCATAGTCTCGGACTTTACCCGCCCTTAGGGCGTTTCTTCTCCCACTCTTACGCCACAACCCCAATATCAGAGGTGCCGATGACCGAGCGCACAGGAAGTCCCTGGCTCAACTACCTGCTGGGCCTCTTGTGCGTCGGCGCGATAGTCGCCGCCATTTTGCTCGTCGGGCCGGCCTCCGGGAGCACAACTGCCGTCACGCGCACGGCCAAGGCCGCCGAAGGCGTCGTCCAGTCCACCGTATCCGGCAGCGGCAACCTGCAGCCGGCCAGCCAGCTCAACCTCGGCTTCAAGACGAGCGGCACGGTCATCAAAATCTACGTGACCCAAGGGAAGTACGTAACCGAGGGCAAGCTGATCGCCGAACTGAACCCGCAGAGCGCCGAAGTAACGCTCGAACAGTCCAAGGCCACACTGCTTTCCGCCGAAGCGAACCTCGCCAAGGAGGAAGAAACCGACGGCGAAGGCACCACGGGATCTGGCGGATCAGCCTCCGGCGGCGCGAGCGCGGCAGCCGCATCGGTTCACCCGATCGACGCCGAAAAGGCGCCGGAATCGGCGCCGAGCACTGCGCCGAGCGCTACTTCCACAGAACTCGACCCACACGACCACTGGCGCCAAGCACCGCTCCCGTCAGAACCCAACCCACACGACCACCTCCAAGACCACCACACCCGAGCGCAGACAGGAAGAATCGCGGTCGAGCGCCTCGTCCTCCAAGGAAAGCAAAGCTCAGGCTCGTCGAGCAAAGCCACCATCAGCACCGCTACGCGCGAAGCGAACCTCGCCTCGGCCAGAGCTGCCGTCAAGAGCGACCAGCTGACGGTGCAGAGCGATGAAGAGGCGGTCGGCGCCACCAAGCTGTACGCGCCGCAGAGCGGCACGATCGTCTCGCTCTCCGGGCAGGTCGGAGAAGTCGTATCCGGCAGCGGCACGACCAAGGCGTCCAGCAGCAGCTCCTCGAGCTCGTCGGGATCGGGCAGCTCCGCGACCGGCGGCTCCGCGGCGACGGGCCGCTCGACCGGCGCCGCCTCGTCTTCGTCCTCCTCCGGCTCGGGCTCCTCCAGTTCCTCAAGCTCCGCCTTCGCGGTACTCAGCGATCTCTCCTCGATGCAGCTCGTGGTGGCGCTGAGCGAATCGGAAATCGGCAACGTCAAGGTTGGGCAGATCGCCACGGTCACAGTCGAAGCGCTCGAAGGCCGCAAGCTGGCTGCTCATGTCAGCGAAGTGGCCACGCTCTCGACCAGCAGCAGCGGTGTCGTCAGCTACGACGTCACATTCCAGCTCGATCAGATGGAAACAGGGCTGAAGCCCGGCATGAGCGCATCCGCCGAAGTCGTCGTCAAGCAGGCCGAAGGGGTCAACGTCCCGACCACCGCCATCTCGGCGGACTCGGTGACCGTAGTGCGCGGACGGCAAAGACGTGCGCCAGCGCGTCGTGACGGGTCTGGCGGGCAACACCTCGACGATCGTCCTCAGCGGCCTGAAGGCGGGCGAAACCGTCGTGCTGCCAGCGGCCACCAGCACGAGCTCCAGCACCAGCCTCACCTCCCGACTGAGCCGCCTCGCCGGTGGTGGCGGCGGCGGCCTCGGCGGCGGGGCCGCCGGCGGAGGCGGTGGCTTCGCGCGGCGGGGGCGGCGGCGGCGCCTTCTTCAGGGGCGGTGGCTGATGCACCGCCCCCTGCGCCCGAGCAACCAGAGCGAGACGCGCACGCCGCGTGTGCGCCCGCTGGTTGAGCGTGCGCTGCCGGCCCGCGGCGTCCCCCGCACGAGCATTACGCCGTGATCGGGCGCCGGTCATACAGGTGCACGACGTCTCCAAGACCTTCGATCTAGGCCAGATCCATGTGCACGCCTTGCGCAAAGTCTCGCTGCGAATCGACACTGGGGACCTCGTGGGCATCATGGGCAGCTCCGGCAGCGGCAAGAGCACCCTGATGAACATCCTTGGCTGCCTGGACATTCCCACCAGCGGGCGCTATCTGATCGACGGGGTCAACGTCAGCCACATGGACGAGGACGATCTCTCCGACCTGCGCAACCGCAAGATCGGCTTTGTCTTTCAGAGCTTCAACCTCGTGCCGCGCACGAGCGCGCTCGACAACGTCGAGCTGCCGCTCGCCTATGCCGGGTTGAATCGCGCCGAGCGCCGCCGTCGCGCCGAAGCAGCGCTGAGCGCGATGGGCATGGCCAACCGCTTCCACCACCAGCCCTCCGAGCTCTCCGGCGGCCAGCAACAGCGCGTCGCCGTGGCGCGGGCGATCGTCACCAACCCCTCTCTGATCCTGGCCGACGAGCCGACCGGCAACCTCGACTCGCACTCGACCGAGGACGTGCTGCGCATCTTCGGCCACCTCAACGAAGAAGGTCGCACCGTGGTTTTGATCACGCACGAGCCCGACGTCGCCGACCAGACCAAGCGCGTGATCCGCCTCTCAGACGGCGAGATCGTCGAAGACCGTCGTTTACTTGGCGTGCGCGACGCGCCGCCCGTACTGCACGAGCAGAAGTCCGCCCACAACCGGCCCCAGGGCACGGCAATCGCAGAGGCGGGGCCATGATCGGGCCCGGCACGCTGCGCATCGCTTGGAGCGGGATCACGACGAATAAGCTGCGCTCGGGGCTGACGATCCTCGGCATGACGATCGGCGTCGCTTCGGTGATCGTGCTGATCGCCGTGGGCAACGGATCCTCCAAAGCCGTCGAGTCGCGCATCCAGAGCCTGGGTACGAACGTGCTGATCGTGATGCCAGGTGGCGGCGGATTTCGTCTTGGCGCACGTGCGAGCAGCGCAAGCGGCGTCTCGCTGACCAAGCAGGATGCCGAAGCGCTGCAGAACCCGAGCCTCGCACCCGAACGTGCAGAGCGCCTCGCCCGTCGTCAACGCCGATGACGTGAAGCTCGTGTACGGCAGTTCCAGCTACGAACCGTCCTCGTTCGTCGGCACTACACCCTCCTATCTGACTGCCCACAGCTACAACATCGCCGAAGGCAACTCGTTCACCTCCGCCGACGTCAGCCAGCACAAGCGCGTGGCGGTGATCGGACAGACCGTGGTGCAGGAACTGTTCTCCGGGGTGAGCCCGATCGGGCAGAACATGAAGGTCAACGGCAGCAACTTCGAAGTCGTGGGCGTGCTCGCCTCGAAGGGAACCAGCGGCACCACCAACGAGGATGATGTCGTGATGGCGCCGATCACGACCGTCCAGAACACGTTGAGCGGAGCGGGGCCGATCGACTCGATCACCGTGCAGGCGAAGTCCGAGTCCTCGCTCAACGCCGCCGAAGCGGAGGTCTCGACGATCATCGAGGAACGCCACAAAATCAAGGACACCTCTGAACCTGGCTTTAGCGTGCTCAACCAGGGCTCGCTGCTTGAAACCTCGAGCTCCACGAGCAGCGTGTTCACGACGCTGCTTGGCGAGGTGGCCGCGATTTCGCTACTGGTCGGCGGGATCGGCGTAATGAACATCATGCTTGTCAGCGTCACCGAGCGCACGCGCGAGATCGGCATCCGCAAGGCGATCGGCGCGCGGCGCAGCGACATCCTCACGCAGTTCCTGACCGAGGCCGTGCTGGTCTCGCTGATCGGCGGCCTCACAGGGGTGCTCGTCGGCGTCGTCGGCAGCCAGTTCGAGATCGCCGGGGTGCACCCGGAAATCGCCACGTACTCGATCTTCCTGGCCTTCGGTGCCGCCGCCCTTTCCGGCCTGTTCTTCGGTACCTACCCGGCCGCTCGCGCGGCTTCGCTGCGACCGATCGAAGCGCTGCGCTTTGAGTGATCAACCGCCCCCCCAAGAGGAGTCCGTCATGCCCCCTGAGCAAGTCACCGTCGAACAGCAGGAGGAGTGGTTGGAAGAGCCGCCTGAGTCGGAGCTGCCGCCCCGGCCCCGTCGCCGGCTGCTGACGCCGGTCCCGCTGGCATTGATGGGCGTGCTGGCGATCGCCTGCGGCTTCATCGGTGGCGTGCTCGTCGAGAAGGGCCAAAATTCTTCTAGCTCCTCAGGCGGCGGTGCGTCGGGTCTCGCCTCGCGCTTTGCCGCTCTGCGCGCGGGTGCCTCAGGGGCGTCGGGTGCTTCAGGTGCGTCAGGCACTGGTGCACGCTCTGGCTCTGGCGCCGGTTCGGCGTACGGCGGTTTCTTCGGCGGCTCCGCGGGGGGCGCGGCCGGTAGCTTCAAACGCCCGACGGCCGGCACCGTTGCCTACCTCGACGGAAATACGCTGTACGTGACCAATGCCGAAGGCAATACCGTCAAGGTCACTACCTCTGTCGGCACGACCGTCAACAAGACAGTGAAATCCTCGGTCAAAGCCATCCATCCAGGCGAAACGGTAACCATCACCGGCGAAACCGGCTCGGGCGGCTCGCTCAGCGCCGAATCCATCAACGTCGGCTCCGGTGGGGGCCTTGCCGCCCTCCTCAGCGGGTCCGGCACTCGCGGCGGGTCGGGCTCGAGCTCACGCGGCGGCGGCGGCGAACCCGCGCTGTTCGGAGGCTAGCCATGCAAGAGTGGTTTCTCCAGAAGCCTGTTCATCGACAAAGGAGTTCCATGCCTAACGCCAAAACTCGCAGCCGCAAGCCCGCGGTCGCCGCGGTTGTAGTCATATTGCTGGCTTGCCTGGGCTTGGCGGCCTGTGGCAGCTCGTCATCGAACACGACATCCTCGAGCGCCAACGCTGCCTCGACCGGTGCCGCTTCTGGCACGTCCTCGACGGGGTCCACGTCTACTACGCCGGGCACGCCGGGTAGCGGACGCGGCTCGGCCCGTTTCGCGGCGATGCGCGAATGCCTGCAGAAGAACGGCATCACGCTCCCCAAGCGCACCCCTGGCTCTCGTCCGGGCGGCGGCTTCGTTCCGGGCGCTGGTGCAGGTGGTGGACCGCAGCTGCCCAGCGGCGTGACACGCGCGCAGTACGAAGCGGCACTGAAGAAGTGCGGCGGCGGGAGCGGACACTTCTTCCGCCGCGGTGGCGCGGCGGGCCGACTCAACAATCCCGTCTTCAAGGCAGCGCTCGCCAAGTACGGCGACTGTCTGCGTCAGAACGGCATCAACCTGCCGGCAGCGAACACCTCGGGCAATGGCCCGATCTTCGACACGAAGGGGATCAACACCAGCAGCTCGCAGTTCAAGACCGCTTCGACGAAGTGCCGTAGCGCACTGACAAGCGCCTTCAGGCGTCCGGCCGGAGCGCCGGGAGGCGCTGGAACACCGCCGGCCGGTGGCCCGCCCGCTGGCGGCGAAAGCAGCACAGGCTAGAGCAGCACTTGGGAGGTGAGGCGGTGGTGTCAGCGCACACCGCCGCCTCGCTCACGCAGGTGGCCGAAAGCGATGCCGGCCGGTTACGGCCGCGCGCTGGCGGCAGAACCGGGTTTGCCGGGCGCGGCGCTCTTGTCGCGTATCGCCGAGGCGCTCGGCTTGGTCGATAGCTTCGGCGTCTGCAGCGTGCTCAGCTGCGTCATCAGCCGCTGCCACTCGAGCGTGTTCAAGACCGGGTTGGCAACGAGCGGGGCCGTCGCGCTCGATCTCGCCGCGCGGGCGGTCTTTACGCCGACGCTCTTGCTCGCCTTCGCGGAGGCAGGCTTGGCCAGCTCGATCTTGATGTATCCGGAGTAGTCGGACGCGGCCACCGTGCTGGGCGCGCCCGGATACCTCATCAGGCTCACGATCCGCTTCGGCGCGAACTTGTGTTGCAGTGTGAGTAGCGTACGAATCGTGATGTCGGTGATCGTGCCTGCACCCTGATGGCCGGCGACCGGGACGCCGTTGATGGCCGTCAGATAGACCGTGTCCGGCGGCGGGAAGGTCGTCACGACGCCTTTGGCCGTACGCTCGGTGTTGCCGCAGCGTAGCTCTCCGACGGTCGGCTTTAGGCCGCTGCGCGAGAGGAACACAAGCAACGCGAGCGCTTGGGAGCCGATCTTGCCGGCGGCCACCTGTTCGCGATCGCAGCGACCAAGCTTGATGTCGGGATCGGCGAGCACCGCACTGTCGAGTTCGGCGCGCGAGAGCAGGAAGGCATCGCTTGCGGTGGCGCCGGCGAGCACGGGGCCGTCTTTAGCGCCTTGCGGGTGCAAGGCGATGCCGAGCTGGCGCCAGTTATCGAGGATCGGCCGCGGGTCGATCGCGCTCTGTGCGCCAGCTGGACGGATCGCGAAGCGCAGGCTCGCGTCCGGGCTTTCACCGTCCGAGCCGAGATGACCCAAAACCGTGCCCTGAGCCACCACCGAGCCACGACCCAGCTTTATCAGACCGTCGGCGGTGGCCTTGGCGCCAGCCGAACGCGCTGCCAGAAGGCGTGCGGCAGCTGCCGCATCTGGGTTGTCCGGATGGGCGAACACGCGAACCTTGCCCGCCTCGACAGGCGCTTGCGCCTCTTCGGCCGAGCCCGACGACGCCGCGCTCGCGGTCTTTGCTGAGGTGACCGTCTTCTTCTTGGCGACGTGCAACGTGACTGGCAGCTGGCGCCCGGAGCTTGCGGTGAGCTTTGGCGTCGGGTCGCTGGCACTTTCGCCGCTCTGAAGCGCGCCCTTAGGCACCTGGACTTGAGCCGGCTTTGGCAGCCGGTAGTCGGGCGCGATGCTGCCGAGCCCGGCGTAGGTGAAGAGGTCGCCGTAGGTGTCGCGTAGCACCATGTAGCGGCCGAGCTTGTGAGAGTGGCCGATGCCAACGATGCGCCCATCCTCGACCGCCACCACCGGTGCGCCGCGGCGAGCAAGCAGCTCTGAGAGTTGCGAAGGCGGAGCGGCCGCGTTCAAAGCGCGTTCGGCGTCTGCCGCGCTGGCGGTGGGCGAGGGAGCCGGAGTCGAGCCTGGAAGCGCCGCGCCCGCTTTTGCCGAGGCGCCTGTCGCCTTCGGCGTCAGCGGCGTGGCACCAGCCGTTGCGCTCGACGCACCGGTCGCCGTGGGCGCGAGAGCACCATGCGGGATGATCGAGGTCGGGCTCAGTTTGGCTCCCATGACGGGCAGGCTGCCCTCGGTGAGACCGGTCAGCGTGGCAATCACCGACGGCGGATAGCTCGCGAACAGGCGCGCGCGCAGCAGCACCGATTCGACATAGGCTTCGGAGTGGTTGTAGGCGAGGATCGCGGCGCGCAGATCGCTGGAGGCACCGGCGGCATGCAGGTAGCGCGCGGCGGCGAAGATCGCGTCGACCGGGTTGTAGGGATCAGCGTAACCCGCGTTTACTGCATCCACACCGTACTGCAACCAAGTTTCGGGCATGAACTGCATCCAGCCGACGGCGCCAGCGGTCGAGACGGACAGGTCGGTGCCGAAGTCGGTCTCGACTTCGTTGATCGCGGCCAGCACGGGCCAGGGTACGCCGTACTGCACTGCTGCTGCCTGGTAGATGGGCAGCAAATACAGCGGGATCCGGTAGAAGTCCAGCGCCCGAATCGAAGCCGAGGAGCCGGCGAGCATCGCGGCGAGCACCTCGGACTGAGCCGCGGCGAGCTGTGGCGCGGCGGCGACATTGCTCGGGCCGCTCGGCGTGGCCGGCGCGCTAGCCGGGACTGTCGTGCTCGGCGCCGGGGCAACCGCCTGCGCGCCGGTCGTTTCCTGCGTGTGTTGGACGAGAACTTTCGGGCCGCTGACAGACGGCTGTGGCTGCTTTGCCGTGGGCGGCGGGGCCTGGGTGGTGGTGCTGGTCGGAGTCGTCGTCTGCGTTGAGGTGCTCGGTGGCGGGCTAACCGGGGTTGTGGTCGTGCTCGTGGGGGTGCTCGTCGTCGTGATCGTTGGTGTGGTCGCCGTGGTACTCGTCTGGGTCGGTGCCGGGGGCGCTGGTGTGGTCGTCGTGCCCGACGGGGGAGCGAGACCGGCCGGTGGATCGGCTGCGAGTGCGCCACCGGGGAACGATCCAGTCAGCCCCACGGCCGTCAGCCCACCACCGGCAAGCGCCGAGAGAACCACGCGCCGCACCTTGAAGGGCGCGCCGTTTATACCCGACATGCCTGGCCCCCTGCTCATTCGTTTCTCATCCCATGGTCGCGTTCGAGCAGGGCACCCGCGTACCTCGGGAGCCCCCTGACCCTATTCATATCGGCAGGGAAGCACGGCTTCGTAAAGGATTCGTAATCGGAGCCGTAACTTCGGGGTGAAATGGCGGATTCCTGGTGCATATAGCTGCTCTTAGCGGCAAAGCGACCTGACTGTACAGATGCCCGAGGCGGGAGCCTTGAACATGGCCGAATTGGCCGACTTTGCGCACGCCCGCTTGCAGAAATCGCTAGGCTTTGCCGATGGAAGCGATCGACTCGGTCCTGCAGGTGTTCCTCGCGGTTGGGCTCATCTTTCTTGTGCTGATGCACTCGGGCAAGGACTCCGGGCTCTCCGGCGCGTTCGGCGTGGGCAGCGGCCAGGGGCCGCTCGGCGGCGGCTCGATGGTGGAGCGCAACCTCAACCGCTGGACCGTTGCGTTCGCGATCATGTTCGTGCTGAACACGATCCTGCTGCTGAAGAAACCCTGGTAGCACAGGTACACGCCCACGAGTGGCGTGTGTGAAGCCCTTGGCGTGATGCTCGAGAAACCCTGATAGGCCGTTCACGGGATCTACTTCGCTGGGTCCGTGGCCTGATCCTCTTCGGCGGCCCGATCCTCTTCTGAGCTCTCCAGCTTGTTGAGGATCTCCACCGCCTCGGTGCGCAGCGCGCTGTTGACCGCCTCGTAGTCCTCTTGGGAGAGCTTGCCGGTACGGTAGTCGAGCTCGGCGTCGCGGATCTCCCTGTACTTCGCCTCGCGCTCGGCCTCAAGCTCGGAGCGCTTCGGCGTGTCTGACTCGTCGGGCTTGCGCGCTATGAGCAGCGGCCGGCTCACGACCGCCATCACCGCGGCCAGCAGCATCAGCGTCAACATTGCCGCAAGGACGCTCATCTATGGGCTCGCACGCTGTCCACAGACATTTTCGCCACGACGGTCGGCGTGATTGCGCTCAGCACTGCGCTAGGCGCGGGCCAGGCGCCGTGCGGCACGGCTGCGGGCCCGCACGCTGACGCGCGCGCGTACCGTGCTCGGAGCGGGCCATAGCGCGATCAGCGCGCCGCTGGCGACGATCGCGCCGCCGATCCAGATCCACATCACAAGCGGCGAGACGATCAAGTGGAATTCGGCGGGCGGTGGCGAGCGCATGTATTCGCGCGCCATCACGGCGACTGCGATCATGCCCTCGTCGGGGCGCACCAGCGGGATCGTTTTGTTGCCGATTTCGATGATCCGCTTCAGGCGCGGCGTGTCGATGTCCGGCGCGATCGCGCTCCATATGTCGCGCGTGATGCCCCCGTCTATGCCAACCTGGCTGACCGGCTGGCCGCCGATCAGGTGTGCCACCGAGCCCTGGGTCGGTTCGCCGGAGTCATAGAAATCCTCAGCTGGGGTCAGCGTGGTGACGTGCTTGCCTTGCTTGGTCACGTACAAGACCGCGCCAAGGCTGAGCGTGGAGCCTGTATGCACGGGGTCGTACTTTGGGGTTACCGAAGCCGTCGGGCGCACATAGCGCACTGTGTAGGCGCCTACTTTCGTGGACTGGCCGGGCGAGAGGCTCAGCTCGGATGCATGTTGGAAGGACGAGGAGGCGGCCACGCCTACGAACAGCACGGCGATGCCGATGTGCACGACATAACCGCCGTAGCGTCTGCGGTTGCGCTTGACGAGTGCCAGCAGCGCCAATGGCGCCGGCTCGCCCGCGATCGCGCGGCGCACTCGCACCCCACGCCAGTACTCCTGTCCGACGCTGCCCAAGACGAAGGCGGCACAGCAGAACATCGCAAGCGCAAACGGTTTGCTGTCGGCCACGCCCGTGGCGAGCAGCACCACAAGTGTCGCCAGGGCAAACGACAACGGTATGACGAAGTTGCGACGCGCGTTTGCGAGCGTCGCCCGGCGCCATGCGATCACCGGGCCGATGCCGCTTAGCAGCACGAGGATCAGGGCGAGCGGCACTGTGTAGCGGTCGAACCAGGGCGGGCCCACCGAGGCCTCGTGGCCGGTCAGCGCCTCGGAGATGAGCGGGAAGTAGGTGCCCCAGAAGATCACGAAGCAGAGACCGACGAGCACGATGTTGTTGGCGAGGAAGATCGACTCGCGCGAGAGCAGCGAGTCGAGGCGGTGCTCGCTGCGCAGCATGTCTCGACGCGAACTGACGAGATAGATTGAGCTGAGAATCAGCACCCCGATCAAGATCACGAACGGCACACCGAGCGTCTGGCCACCGAAGGCGTGGATCGAATTGAGGATGCCGCTGCGCACGAGGAAGGTGCCCATGATCGCGAGCGTCCCGGTGGCGAGCACGAGTGAGATGTTCCATACCTTCAACATGCCGCGCTTCTCTTGGATCATCAGCGAGTGGATGAAGGCCGTGGCGCACAGCCAGGGCATAAGCGAGGCGTTCTCGACTGCGTCCCAGCCCCAGTAGCCGCCCCAGCCGAGCTCGGAGTAGGACCAGCGCGCGCCGAGCATGATGCCGATGCCGAGGAACAACCATGCGGCCATTGCAAAGCGGCGTGTCGCCTTGATCCATTCGGCGTCGACTTTTCGTGCCAGGAGGGCGCCCATACCGAAGGCGAGCGGCACGATGCACAACGTGTAGCCCGAGTAGAGCATCGGCGGGTGGATCATCATGCTCGGGTGACGCAACAGCGGGTCCAAGCCCACGCCTTCGGCGGGGGCCGGGTCGGTCGTGGCAAACGGCGTCGCGTAGAAGACCATCAGCGCGATGAAGAAGCCGCCGAAGCCGAGCAGAATCGCCGTCGCATAGGCGCTCACGTCGCGCATGCGCTTGCGCGTCAAGAACAACACCAACGTCGACCACAGCGACAAGAGCCAAGCCCACAACAGCAGCGAGCCTTCCTGGGATGACCACACGGCCGCTGCCTTGTAGAACGTGGGCGTGGTGGCGCTGGAGGTATCCGCCACCGTGTTGAAAGAGAAGTCGTTGCGCAAAAACGCCAGCTCGAGCACAGCGAAGGCGACTGTGAGGATGCCCGCCAGCGCATACACCGAGCGCCGCCCGGACTCCGAGAACTCGGCTCGCCCTGTTCTGACGCCGTAGATCGACGCGCCGATGCCGTATGCGCACACGCCGAGCGCAAGAATCAGACAGGCGCCTCCGAGCTGTGCCATCAGTAGGTCTTGGTCTTTGCGAGGGGCCACCTTGTACTTCGACGGGCACTTCGTTATCAGCGAGTTGCGTTCGCCTACGTAGCGATCACCCTGCTTTTCGACCGTCACGATCACCTCGCGCCCTTCACGAAAGGGATCGGGCACCGTGCCCGTGTAGCTGAGCGGCACCGAAGCTTCGCCCACCCGGTCCTGCACGCTGAAGTAGAGCGTGTCGCCTTCGTGGCGCACCGAGCCGGCCTTGACCGTGCCCGTCAGTTCGTAGCTGCGCCCCCCGACCGCTTCGTGCACGAGCTGACTCGGCGTGACGGTGGGGCTGGCGGCACTGAAGCTGGTGTAGATCAGGGCGCTGGCCAGGATCACGGCCGCGCTCAACGCGACCACCAGCCGCACCCTTCGCTTGCGTGCGGGACTCATCGGCGGCTGATTATCTCAGAAGCGGCGCATGCGACGTCCCAGCAGACACCGCCACTCCTCCAGGCGACCGAGGAAATAGCGACGCGACAGCGAAACCTTTGGGTGTCCCGCGCGTCTTAGAGGTAGAGATCAATGCGACAGAGCCTTCTTCATCCACTCACCGCATGGCGCCACCACGAGATTCCGCCGGCCGCTCCAGACATCGCCGTGAAACGCATGCGCGACGCCGGCGGCCCAATCGACGAGGCGTGCTACCCCTGCGCATGCGGGTGCTTCTTCATCGCACCCGTCTCTACTAGCGTGTCCTGCCCGCACTGCGGGCGTACGCAAGCCTGGTAGGAGAGGGACGGCCCCCGTCAGTTTGACTTCTTGGCCGCAGGGGAAGGTCCTGGACTAAGCGGAGCAAAATTAAGGGCCGCTCACCCGGCGTGGCGTACTTAGTACGCGAGCGACCTTCCTCGCGCTGGATGCCGTCTGAAGCGCCCGGGAGTACACAATCTTCTCAGCTGCCGGCCAGATCCCAGCATAGTCCCAGAACATTGCCGGCTCATCGGCCTCGGTGTTCACGGTCTCCCAGAACGGTGCGCCACACGCCGAGGAAGTTGACGGCGAGGGTGCGCTCGACCTGCTCGATCGGGGTGGTGGCGAGTGGCCCGGTGAATGCGATCCCTGCGTTGGCGATGCCCACGTCGATCGCGCCGAAGCGCTCGCTGGTGGCGCTCACGGCGCGCTTGAGGGCGGCGTAGTCGGTGACGTCTGCCTCGATCGCGATGGAGCGGTCGCCGAGTTGGGCGGCGAGTTGTTCGAGGCGCCCGGGCTCCAGGCCGACGAGCGCGACGTTGGCGCCCTTTGCGTGCAGCCTTCTGGCCGTCCCGGCGCCGATGCCGCGCGCGGCTCCGGTGATGAAAATGGTGCGTTCGTTGACGTCGTATGGTGTCGGGTTGCGGCTCATGCGGAAGCCAATTCTGCGCGTACGTTCTCAGGAACGGGGCGGCGGCGCAGCTGGTAGTCGGCGGGGTCGAAGTGGCGTGTGTGGCGGCGGTATGGCCACGTGAAGCCGGGCCACACGGTGGAGTTGCGCCCGTTTGCGTCGATGTACCAGCTGACGCAGCCGCCGGATGTCCAGACGGTGCCGTTGAGGCGGCGCTGGAGGTGGTCGTTGTAGCGCTGTTGTGCGTTCTCGCGCACCTCGAACGTGGAGATCGCATTACGCTCGAGGTGGCCCAGACAGTCCATGATGTAGTTGAGTTGCGACTCGATCATGAACACGACCGAGTTGTGCCCGAGGCCGGTGTTGGGGCCCACGAGCATGAACAGGTTGGGGAAGCCCGCGACGGTCGTGCCGAGGTACGCCTGCGGAGAGCCCTGCCAGACGTCGTCCATTGTGCGCCCGTCGCGCCCGCGTACCCATGTGGCGATGGGCATGTCGGTGACGTGGAAGCCGGTGCCGAGGATGATTGTGTCGAGCTCGCGCTCGGCGCCGTCGGCCATGAGGATTCCGCGCGGGGTGATCGCGCTTATCGAGTCGGTGACGACCTCGACGTTGGGTTGTTGAAGTGCGGGGTAGTAGTTGTTTGAGATGAGTGTGCGCTTACAGCCGATGCGGTAGCGCGGCGTGAGCTTTGCGCGCAGCTCGGGGTCGGTGACCTGTTTGTGCAGGTGTTTGCGCGCAACGCGCTCGGGCAATGAGCCCGAGTGCGGGTGCATGAGCGTGAACACGAACAGCTCGCGCGAGGCGTACACGAGCGCGCGCACGACCCGCTGCGCGGGCGGGAAGACGCGGTATAGCGTCCGCTCCCAGCGCGATGTCTTGCGGTCGCGGTGCGGGACGACCCACGGCGCCGTGCGCTGGAAGAGGTGCAGCTTGGCTACCTGCGGCTGGAGGTGGGGCACGAGTTGGATTGAGGAGGCGCCGGTGCCGATCACCGCGACGCGCTCGCCGTCGAGCGGGTGCTCGTGGTTCCACCGCGCGGAGTGGAAGATCATGCCCTTGAACGTGTCGATGCCCTGTATGTCGGGCAGCTTCGGCGCGCTCAGCGGGCCGGGGCCGGCGACGAGGATCTCAGCGGTGAGGGCGCCCGCGTTCGTCTCGATGCGCCAGTGCTCGGCCTGCTCGTCCCAGGTGGCGGCGCTGACGTCGTGGTTGAGCCGTACATGCGGGTCGATGTGCTGCTCGCGCGAGACGCGGCGCAGGTACTCCCAGATCTCTGGTTGTAATGAGTAGGTGCGCGACCAGTTGGGGTTGGGGGCGAACGAGAACGAGTAGAGGTGAGAGGGGATGTCGCACTGGCAGCCGGGGTAGGTGTTCACGTGCCAGGTGCCGCCGACCTCGCCGGTGCGCTCGAGCACGACGAAGTCCTCGATCCCAGCCTGCTTGAGCTTGACGGCCATGCCGAGCCCGGCAAAGCCCGAGCCGACGATCGCGATGCGGTGGTGCTCGCCGGCGTCTTGGTGCCCGGTGGCGTTCTGTGTCGAGGGTCGCGCCCATCACGCCTCCCTCACGACGCGTGCGCCGCGGGCGGGGATCTGGGTGATGTGGTGAGAGCGCGGTTGCTCGGGACGCTGATCGGGCGCGCTCAACTCGACGTGTCGAAGCACGGTGGCGAGCACCGTCTTCATCTCCATCATCGCAAAAGCCGCGCCGATGCAGCGGCGTGTCCCGCCGCCGAACGGGATGAAGGTGTACGGGGGAGGGGAGCCCTCGAGGAAGCGCTCGGGGCGGAACTCCTCGGGATCGGGAAACGCGTCGTTGGATGTCTGTGCCAGTGAGATCGCGGGGAAGACGAGCGTCCCGGCGGGCAGGCGGTGACCGGCGACGATTGCCGGGGCGGCGAGCTTTCGCCAGACACCGTCGATCACGGGACGGACACGGAGCGTCTCATTCACGACCGCCTCGAGATACTTCTCCTCGTCGGTCCCGAGCTCTTGCCGCAGGCGCCCGAGGACATCGGGGTTGCGGGTCAGGCGCTCGAAGGCCCATGCCAGCCCGGTCGTCGTGGTCTCGTGGCCGGCGAGCAGCAGCGTGATGATCTGATCGAGCAAGTTCTCGTCCGACAGCGGCTCGCCGTCCTCCTCGCGCGCGCGGAGAAGCAGCGCAAGGATGTCGTCGTGACCCTCGGGATTCGCGCGGTGCGCGGCGATCTCCTCGTAGAGCAGGCGGTCGATCTCGGGGCGCATACGCAGGGCGGGGTTGCGCCGCGCGATCGGGCTGTCCAGCAGCTTGGGGAACACCCACACCGCCCACATGTCAAAGACGCTGAAGTCGAGCAGCTTGGGCAACACTTCGCGCAGGCGCTCGAGGCGCCGCGGGTCGCTGACGCCGATGACCGCGCGCAGGATGATCTCGAACGTGATGTCCTGCATGCGCGGGCGGATCGGGAATGGCGTGCCGATCGGCCATCTCGCGATCTCGGCCTTCGTGATCTCTTCGATGCGCTCGCGGTAGCGGCCGATCGCCTCGCCGTGGAAGGGCGGAAGCATCAGCTTGCGCTGGCGCAGGTGACGCTCCCCGTCGAGCGTCAGCAGCGAGTGGCTGCCCAGGACAGGGCCCATCGCGGCGTTTGCCTTCCCCGCCGCGAACACGTCGCGGTCGCCGGTGAACACCTCCTTGATGTGCTCCGGGTCGGCGAGGATGACGATGTCTGAAAAGCCGTAGGGACGGATGGTGAAGACATCGCCATGGCGGCGACGGGCACGCTGCATAAAGGAGAGTGGGCGCGTCGCCCAGAGGACCGTTTGCAGCGCGCGCGGGAGACGCGGGCCCCGGGGCACCCCGTCGAGAACCGGCTGCTCGGCAATTACCTGCTCGACTTGCGTCCTCGCCATCTCGGTCGTCGTCATCTGCCTGCTCCTCGCGTCGGCATCACCAAGCTACAATCAATCTATACGTATGTACAATACTTACGTTCGTCCGATTGTCAACTAAGATCTCACAATGGCCCAAGCCAGCCACCGGGACCAACTCCTAGCGGGCGCAATCGAGTGCCTGCGCACGAAGGGCTACTCCCGCACGACGGCCCGCGACATCGCCAACGCCGCCAACGCCAATCTCGCCTCGATCGGCTATCACTTCGGCTCCAAGGAAGCGCTGCTCAACGCGGCGATCGGCCGCGCCGTCGAAGAATGGACCACCCGCCTGGGCGAGGCTGCGTTCGCCGGCGAGAACCAGTCGCCGTTGGGGCAGATGGCGGCGTCGTGGGTTGCGATGCTGGACTCTTTTGAGGAGTTGCGTCCCGTGCTCGTCGGCTTCGTTGAGGCCGTCGGGCAGTCAGCGTGGTCTGAGAGCCTGCGCCAAGAACTGGCCGCTCACTACAACACCGTGCGTGAGCAGGTCGCCTCAATGGTACGGGCGAGCTTGGGCGAGGACGTCGAGCAGACAGGAACCGAAGCAAAGGTGATCGCGTCGTTCCTGATAGCGGTTTGCGACGGGCTGGTCCTTCAGTGGCTCCTCGATCCCGCCGAGACCCCGAACGGCGAGGAACTCATCTCGTCCCTGGGCCCAGCCCTCAGTCAGTCGCTGCAGATCGCACCCATTGAGCTCTGACGTCCGCTCCTGTTCGGCGCTTTTCCGCCCGATCCCGTCCGCGGCGCTGAGCAGCTGCGGGTGTTGCACAGACAACGCTCCCCATGAGCGCCCAAACGCCGACCCCCAGCAACAGCAACCAAAAAAGACAGGAGTCAAGAATGCCTAAGACAGCACCGACCGTTGAACGTGACGTACCGCCCAGCCGACCCACCGGTCACGAGCTGCGCCAGGCAACAGCGGAGGACATCCCACGCCTGCAGGCAATGCTGGCGGAGGCGTTCTTCGATGACCCGGTATTCGGCTGGCTGATGCCAGAGGACACCAAGAGACGAGCACGGTTGCGTCACTACTTCGGGATCGATCTGCGCTGGTACGCGTTGCCGCACGGGAACGTATGGACGACAGACGATCTCGTCGGCGCCATGCTCGGCCTGCCGCCCGGCAAGTGGCGCGTACCACTGCGCACCACCCTGCTGCACGGCACCGCATTCGGGATGCGGATAGCCAAGGCCGCGAGACTGGGAGCCGCGATGGAATGGCACCACATGCGCCACCTACGTCAACCCCACTACTACGTTCGCGACATCGGCGTGCACCCCGACACACAGGGAAGCGGACTCGGCAGCGCGCTGATGCGTCCCCTGCTCGACCGTTGCGACCGGGAGGACCTGCCCGCCTATATCGAGGCCTCAAGCGTTCGCAGCGCCGCACTGTACGAGCGCCTCGGATTCCAGCACACCGAGGAACTGCGCGTCGGGGGCAGCCCACCGTTGTGGCTCATGCTCCGCCCTCCACATCCCAGCGTGTGAAGCGATGATGACCGCCGACACCAAGGCGGTGCTCCTGGCGGACGCCATGATGTTCCTCGTAGCGCTGCTGCTCGGGGTCTGGAAGTACAACCGGATCGCGACCTCCGAGGACTACACCTTGGACGTGCTCTACGACTCCGGAGGATCGCCCCGGCCTGGTCGAAATTGCCACGCTCAGCGACCTGCAGGGGCGCTCCCGGCGCTGCCCAGCTGCCCAGCTGCCGAGGCTGCTCAGCGAGCCAGTTGTCCAGCATCGGGCACGTGAAGCGGATGTGCCGACTGACCCGATGGCACGGCAGGCGACCAGCCCGCACCGCCTCGTAGACCCAGCTCGTCTTGACGTTGAGATACCAAGCGGCCTGCTCCGGCCGAAGGAGCCGATCTTCCGCCAGGGCGGCCAGCGCCTGTGCTGTTGTTGTTGATCCTTGCATACCCATACAGACCCCAAGGGCTCGAACTGGCCATGTAGTTTGGTTTGGGCCTGTTGGGCCCAGTGATGAGTGGGCTGGCCGTCGGTTCGCGGAGCCAACCGCAAGCCCGCAGGAGAACTTGACCCTGCGAGTCCTCCGCTACATCGCCACCGCGCTCGAGCACTCGACACAGACGCCGAGAACTACACCCGCCAGATCGAGGAGATGGCCAGATCCCTCGCACCAGCGCTCCTGGAGGAACCCAGTGTCGGACCGATCTCTGCGGCCGCGCTCGCTTGGCGATCGCCTCCGCGCATGGACCTCGATGCGTCGCCGCGGAGCCGTCGCCGCCGAGATCGCCCGGCACATTCCCCGCCTTGCATCCAAGCGCGGCCTCGACCCGACCCTGGCTGTTCGCAGCGCTCCAGGTCATGCCGATCGACTGGCAGGCCGCAAGCAGTACGACGACCATCGTGAGGAGGCCGAGAAGCACATCGCAGACCGCGACCCCGACGACTTGCCGACCGTCGCGCTCGCGCTCAAGCTGGACCTACCGGTCTGGACGCAAGACAAGGACCACACCGACGCCGGCATCGAGGTCTTCACGACCGGCGACCTGCTCGACGCGCTACGCGACGCCGGACACGACCCAGATCTTGCATTACTGGCGCAAGAACTGGCGCGAGCAGCGTTTTCGAGCGCCGCTGCTCTGGGCCTCAGCGACGCCCCAGCACGACCCGCACCACCCCGAAAACCGAGTTCCAGAGCTACCTGATGTGCATGCCGCTGATCGCCCGTGCGATCACGAGCTGCTGAATCTCCGCGGTGCCCTCGAAGATGTCGTAGATCTTCGCGTCGCGGTGCCAGCGCTCAACCGGGAACTCGCGCGTGTAGCCGTTGCCGCCGAGGATCTGGATCGCGCGCTCGGTTACCCACACTGCCACCTCACCGGACTTGAGCTTTGACATCGAGCCCTCGGCGTTCTCGAAGGGCACCTGGTTGCGGCCCATCCACGATGCGCGCCACACGAGCAGACGGGCAGCGTCGATCTCCATCTTCATGCGGGCGAGCGTGAACGCGATCGACTGGTTCTCGATGATCTTCTTACCGAACTGTTCGCGCTCCTTGGCGTACTCAAGCGAGTACTCATACGCCGCGCGGGCTATGCCGAGCGCCTGCGAGCCGACCGTCGGACGCGAGGCCTCAAACGTGGCCATCGAGGCGTTGGACTTGTTCTTCTTGCCCTCCTTGGCGCGCGCGACGCGCTCGTCGAGCTTCTCCTTGCCGCCGAGCACGTAGTTCTCGGGGACGCGACAGTCATCGAGATAGACGTCGGCGGTGTGGGAGGCGCGCAGGCCGTGCTTTGAGACCTTCGCGCCTTCGGAGATGCCCTTGACTTCGCTCATCGGCACTACGAAGGCGGCATGGCCACGGGAGTTCAGCTCGCGATCCACGGTGGCGATCACGACGTGCACGTCAGAGATGCCGCCGTTGGTGGCCCATGCCTTCTGGCCGTTGAGGATCCACTCTTTGCTGGCCTCGTCGAACTTGGCGGTGGTGCGCAGCGCGCTCACGTCCGAGCCAGCGTTGGGCTCAGAGGAGCAGAAGGCGGCGACCTTGATGTCCTCAGGCGTGCCGAAGCAGCGCGGGATCCACTCGCCGATCTGCTCGCCGCTGCCCTGACCGAAGATCGCGGCCACCGCAAGCGCGGTGCCCATGATCGCCATGCCCATGCCCGCGTCGCCCCAGAAAAGCTCTTCGTTGACGATCGGCAGCGTCAGCCCGGTCGGGTCGGCGAAGAATTGAGCCAAACCCTCGAAACCGTAGAGACCGATCTTGGCGGCCTCTTCGATGATCGGCCACGGGGTCTTCTCCTTCTCGTCCCACTCGTGCGCGGCGGGGCGCATCACGTCGGCAGCGAAGCCGTGCACCCAGTCGCGGATGTCCTTCTGGTCCTGGCTGAGGGCCATCGAGAAGGCAACGTCTTTGCCGGCGGCGCTCGTGATCGCCTCGACGGCGGCCTCGGCGGCTCCGGTCGCCTCGCTGGCGGTTACGTCGGTTGCTGACATGGGACGAATGCTCCTTTACTAGCTCGATGGAGTGGCGCGGCTGAGAACTGGAGAGCCGGCATCCGGCTCTCCCGCCGGACCCGACCTCGCCCGGCTCTGAGTCCGGGGCCGACCACAGGCGATCGTGCCCGTAAGTTGACGACTAAATCCTAGCAAAGCGTAAACGGTTGTCAAATACGAGATTGAACTGTGTTTACATTCGCGATATAATCGTCGGAGATGGCTACTGCTCCCAGCTTCCGCGAGTCAGCCGCCTCGACGCGTGTGTCGCGTCGACGTGAGCGTGAGCGTGAGATCATCGCTGCCACGCGGCTGCTGTTCGATGAACGCGGCCTGCAAGACGCGCCCATCGAGAGCATCGCGCGCGCTGTCGGGATCAACAAGGCATTGATCTACCGCTACTTCTCCTCCAAGGAGGAGCTGTACGTGCTCACCCTGTCGAGCTACCTTGCCGATCTGGCCGAGCTGCTGGAGGAGGTGCCCGCCAAGCTGATCGGTGGCTCGTCTGGAGGAGGGTTGGCTGCGCTACACAAGCTTCTGTCTGGAGTATCCAGCGTTCCTCGATTGCGGGCTCTCGCTGATGCGCCGCTCGGCCGAGGACTTGCGCGAGAGCATCTCCGACGCCATCTGGATCCGCCTCGGCCAGAATATGGCGGCCTGCCTGGGCAAGCTCTCGCAGATCCTCGCCGAGGGCGCCGCGCAGGGCGTGTTCCAATCGAAGACCCCGACTTCACCGCCAACCAGCTCTATGCGCAGACGCTCGGCACGATGCACCTAGCGCGCATCGGCGTGGGCGTGCGCACCGTCGGCGGCAACATACCTGAGCCGTTCCCGATCGAGCCGGCTCGTGTACAGCGCGCATGCATCGACGCGGTGCTCGCGTCAGTCGGCGCGCATCGCGACTAGCGCACGCTTTCTCGTGGTCTAAAACCCCATAAGTCGATCCGGTTTGTGGTGTTAGACTCGGAGCCATCTTCATGTCTTCGATGCAGAAAGTGGCTATGCGCAAACGTACAATTCCAGCTGTCCTGTCGGCCCTTGCCGTGCTCGGTGCGGTGCTCGGAGTGGTCGCCTGCGGCTCCTCGGGCGGCAGCAAAGAAGTCACGCTCGTGGCCTACTCGACGCCGCAGGGGGCATACGCCTCGCTGATCCCGGCGTTCAATGCCTCAAGCGAAGGCAAGGGCATCAAATTCAGCCAGTCCTACGGGCCTTCGGGCGAACAGAGCCGCGCCGTAGCCGCCGGCCTGAAAGCCGACGTCGTCAACTTCTCCCTGGAACCGGACGTCACGCGCCTGGTCAAGGTAGGGCTCGTCTCCTCTGACTGGAACAAGAACGCCACCCACGGCTTCGTCACCAACTCGGTGGCCGTGATCATCGTGCGCAAGGGCAACCCAAAGCACATCACCGGCTGGAGCGACCTGGCCAAGCCTGGCATCCAAGTGATCACGCCCAACCCCTTCACCTCCGGCAGCGCGCGCTGGAACATCCTGGCCGCCTACGGCGCCCAGATCAAGGAAGGCAAGACGCCCGCCGAAGCGCAGGCTTATCTGCAGACGCTGTTCCACAAAGTGGTCAGTCAGGACAGCTCAGCGCGCAACGCGCTGCAGACATTCCTGGCCGGCCGCGGCGACGCCCTGATCGACTACGAGGACGAGGCGATCACCGACGAGAAGAAGGGCTCGGCGATCGAATACGTGATCCCCAAGGACACGATCCTGATCCAGAACCCGATCGCGGTCGTTAGTGGCGGCAACACCGCCGAGGGGCAGAAGTTCGTCAACTACCTGCTCTCGCCAGCTGGCCAGAAGATCTGGGCTGAAAATGGCTACCGCCCCGTTATCGAAGGCGTGGCGGCCCCCGGCCAGTTCCCGACCCCACCCGGCCTGTTCACGATCGAAACGCTCGGCGGCTGGACCAAGGTGGACAAGGAATTCTTCGAAACGAATACCGGGATCGTCACGAAGATCGAGCAGTCTCTGGGGGTCTCGACCGCCAAATGAACCCTGGCTCAGCGTCGCAGCAGGCGCTCGCGCCACTCCCCACCCGCCGGCGGTCCTCGCCGGCGGGTGGGAGCCTGCGCAGATATGGCGGCAGCGCGCTCGGCCGTGGGCTGCTGGGCGTGTACCTCTCGGTGCTCGTCCTGCTGCCGCTTGCCGCACTCCTGGCAAGCGCAGCCAAAGGCGGCCCATCGGCCTTCTGGCAGTCGGTCTCCAGCCCCGAGGCCGTGGCCGCGCTGAAGCTCACGCTGATCGTCTCGGCGATCGTGGTCGTGATCAATGCGCTGTTCGGCACCTTGATCGCTTGGGTATTGGTGCGCGACGAATTCCCCGGCAAGCGGATCGTCAACGCGATGATCGACCTACCCTTCGCATTGCCCACGATCGTCGCCGGCCTGGTGCTGCTGGCGCTGTACGGCAAGGGCGGCCCGGCCGGGATCGACATCACTTTCACGCGGACAGCCGTCGGACTGGCGCTGCTGTTCGTGACGCTTCCCTTCGTGGTGCGCTCGGTGCAGCCCGTGTTGATCGAGCTGGACCGCTCGATGGAGGAAGCCGCCTCATCGCTCGGGGCCGGCGCTTGGACGGTGTTCTGGCGCATCGTGCTCCCGAACCTGACGCCAGCGATCCTCTCTGGCGTCGCTCTGTCCTTCGCGCGAGCGCTCGGGGAGTTTGGCTCGGTCGTCCTGATATCAGGCAACCTGCCTTTCAAGACCGAGGTCGGGGCCGTCTACATCTTCAATCAGGTCGAGAACGAAAACGTCTCGGGCGCCGCCGCCGTCTCGGTCGTGCTGCTGCTCTGCGCGCTTGTCGTACTCGGAGCGATGGCTTGGCTGTCGCGTAAGGGATCCAAGCATGTCCTCTAGCGAAGCGGCGGCGATCGGGCCGGCCGGAGGAGCAGCGACCGGCGGCGTTGCGCTCCCGCCTGGGGCACGCTCGCGCTGGTCGGACGGCACCGGCGCCGCGCGAACCAGGCGGCTGAGTTTGCGCTTCGTCGCGCTGCTTTACCTGCTGGCGCTGCTTGGGGCGCCGGTCGCGATGATCTTCTACCGCACCTTCGAACACGGGCTCGCGCCTGCCTGGAACGCCGTCACCCAGCCAAACGCCGTGCACGCCTTCTGGCTATCGGTCGAGCTAGTGGCGATCGTCGTGCCGCTGAACACCGCGGCCGGGATCGGCATCGCGCTGTTGATGGAGCGTGGGCGCATGCGCGGACGCAGCCTGCTCGGGCTGATCGTCGATCTGCCCTTTGCCATCTCCCCCGTCGTCGTCGGGCTCTCGCTGCTGCTTGTCTATGGCCGCACCGGCTGGTTTGGCAACTGGCTCGCGGCGCACGGAATCCAAGTGATCTTCTCGGTGCCGGGGATGGTGCTGGCCACGGCGTTCGTGTCGCTGCCTTTCGTCGCGCGCGAGACGATCCCGGTCCTACACGAGCTCGGCACCGACGCCGAGCAGGCCGCAGCGACGCTTGGTGCCAGCTCGTGGCAGACCTTCTGGCGCGTGACGCTGCCCGCGATCCGCTGGGGGGTCGTTTACGGCGTGGTGCTCACGACTGCGCGCGCGCTCGGAGAGTTTGGTGCCGTGAGCATCGTCTCCGGGCGCATCGAGGGCCAGACCCAGACCTTGCCGCTGTACGTGCAGGATCGCTTCGAGAACTTCGACACGACCGGCGCCTACGCCGCCTCGGTGGTCCTCGCGCTACTCGCGTTCGCCACGCTCGCGACGATGAGCCTACTGGCCAAGCGCACCAGTAGGGATACGGTGGTCTGATGGCGATCGAGGTTCACGGCGTATCCAAGCGCTTCGGCACCTTCACGGCGCTCGACTACGTGAACGTGACCGTCGAGGACGGCGCGCTGACGGCGCTGCTGGGGCCAAGCGGCAGCGGCAAGTCGACGCTACTGCGCATCATCGCGGGGCTGGAGAGCCCCGACACCGGCAGCGTTGTGATCGGCGACCGGGAAGTCACCGCGGAACCGGCGCGCCGGCGCGGCGT
Source organism: uncultured Solirubrobacterales bacterium (assembly GCA_963723175.1). Taxonomy (GTDB): domain Bacteria; phylum Actinomycetota; class Thermoleophilia; order Solirubrobacterales; family Solirubrobacteraceae; genus Palsa-744. Next base: position 48,611 of record CAVRPO010000013.1, read on the forward strand.
GGGCTTCGTCTTCCAGCACTACGCGCCGTTCAAGCACATGACCGTCTTTGACAACGTCGCCTTCGGGCTGAACGTGCGCCACGAGCCCAAGGCCCTGGTGCGTGAGCGCGTAAACGAGCTATTGGGCCTCGTGCGCCTCGACGGGCTGGCCAAGCGCTATCCCGCTCAGCTCTCCGGCGGCCAGCTGCAACGGATGGCACTCGCCCGCGCCCTGGCGCCCAAGCCAGAGGTGCTGCTGCTCGACGAGCCGTTCGGCGCGCTCGACGCACAGGTACGGGGGGAGTTGCGCGAGTGGCTGCGGCGACTGCACCAGGAGATCCACGTCACCACGATCTTCGTCACCCACGACCAGGAGGAGGCGATGGACGTGGCCCAGCAGATCGTCGTGATGAACGCCGGACGGATCGAGCAGGCGGGCACGCCTCACGAGCTTTACGAGCACCCGAGCAACGAGTTCGTAATGTCGTTCATCGGACCGGTCAACCGGCTCGGCGACGCGTTGCTTCGCCCCCATGACATCCAGATCCTCCCCTATCCGGACAGCAACACGGTCGAGGCGCTTGTGCGCCGCGTCGTGCACCTCGGCTTCGAGGTGCGCGTCGAGCTGACACTCCCCGACGGTCGGGACATCTGGGCCCAGGTCACGCGCGAGACCGCTGCCGAGCTTGAGCTAGCCGAGGGCCAGATCCTCGCCGCCCGCCTACCCACACCGCGCGTCTTCGCCTGAGTGAAGAGAGAAGCACCTTCCCTGCCGTACGGTCCCGCTAAGGGGTCGATGGGCAAGCGAGACAAGGATCGAAGACCCACCCACCCCGCGAAATGTGCTTCGCACATGAGCGACTGAGGACGCAACTGATTGTCGACCATCGGGATCGCCGATCGGCCAGCGCCGCCCAGCGACCCCTTAGCGCGTCTCCCAGGCTTCCTCTTCGCGTGTCAGGGTTATGATCTCCTTCGGCAACTTGCCCGAAGCGACATCTGCCACGGTCACGTGCTCGAGCACCTTGCGCAGGTTCGAGCGCAAGGCGATCCACACCTGCTGCAGGCACTCGGCCGAGCCCTCATACTCGATCTCCTCTGGGCGCTGCCCGCGCACGCCCACGAGCGGGCCCTCCACGGCGCGGATGACCTGCGCGAGGTTAACATCCTCGGCTGGGTGGGCCAGCCAGTAGCCGCCCTCGGGGCCGCGCTGGGAGCGCACGATCCCGGAGCTACGCAGCTGCGTGAGGATGTTCTCCAGGAAGGACAGCGGGATGTGCTGGGCCTGAGCTACCTGGTCGACCTTGCGTGGGGCATCCTGGCTGCTACCGGCCAGCTCGACGACGGCGCGGACGGCGTAGTCGGCCTTGGCTGTGACGTGCATCGCGGGGATTCTGTCCTAAACGGCAGACGGGAGACTCCAGGCCCCGTTCTCGCGAGGCCTCTCGGGTGCCGCCGACATCGGTCCACAGTCAACGATCCGAGGGTTAGGTATGCGTATCGTGGCGGCTATGCTCACGAGTTCGATGACGGGCACAGGTCCCGAAAACAGCTCACAGACGATCGTTCAGGCTCAGGATCTGCGTCGTCGCTACGGCACAGGCGAGGCGGCGGTAGACGCGCTTTCTGGAGTGACCGTGGACTTCCCAACGGGACGCTTCGCGGCGATCATGGGACCCTCAGGGTCGGGCAAGTCGACGCTCATGCACCTGCTCGCAGGGCTCGATCGCCCGACTTCTGGAACGGTCAGCGTCGGCGGTGTGCAGTTGACCACGCTAGACGACCGCGCGCTGACGCAGCTGCGCCGCGATCGCATTGGATTCATCTTCCAGACGTTCAACCTGCTGCCGGTGTTGAGCGCGGAGGAGAACATCCTGCTGCCGCTGTCGATCGCCGGACGCGAGGTCAACCTTGAATGGTTCGATCGTCTCGTCGATACCGTCGGCATCCGCGACCGGCTGAGCCACCGCCCGGCAGAGCTCTCAGGCGGCCAGCAGCAGCGGGTCGCCGTCGCGCGTGCGCTGATCTCGCGCCCCGCGGTGGTGTTCGCCGACGAGCCCTCTGGCAACCTCGACTCCAAGTCCTCCGGCGATGTGCTTGCGCTCTTGCGCCACGCCGTCGACGACTTTTCCCAGACGGTCGTGATGGTCACTCACGATGCCCACGCAGCCTCGTTCGCCGATCGCCTGCTCGTGCTGGCCGACGGCAGAATCGTGCATGACGGCGAGGCCGGGAGCGCCGAGCAGGCCCTGGATTTGATGAAGGCCGTGGGCTGATGCCCGCCGACGCTCCTCCGCCGGTCGATGGCTGCGATCACCCTGGGCCAAGAGGTAGCGCCTGATGCTCAGGCTGGTGCTGCGCGGCTTCGTGCAGCGCAAGCTGCGCGTGCTCTTGACGGCAATCGCGATCGCGCTCGGCGTTGCCCTGATGGCCGGCACCTACATCCTCACCGACACGATCAACCATGCCTTCGCAGACGTATTCAGCGATTCCTACAAGAACAAGTCGGTTGTCGTAACCGAAAAGGAAACGCTGGGTGGCTCTGAAACCTCCACGCTGAACGAAGCGACGCTTGCTCGTGTGCGTGCTGTGCCCGGCGTGGAGGCTGCATCAGGTGACATATCCAGCCGCGCCACACTGCTTACGAAGAGCGGCAAACGACTGAGCAGCGGTGGCGCGTCCGGGCTCGTCGATGCCAAGCAACCGCCGCGCTTTGAGTCATTCACGGCGACAAAGGGCCAGCTTCCGAGCAGCGGCGATCAGGTAGCGCTCGACCAGGCAACCGCCCAACGCAACCACCTGATGCTCGGCCAGCAGATCGTAATCGCCGGTAGAGCTCCAGCGCGGCGTTACACGATCTCCGGGATCGCGAAGTTCGCGGGCAGCGAATCCTTCGGCGGCGCGAGCGTGGCGATCGTGCTTCCCGCTCAAGCTCAGTATGTCGCGGGCGAACCTGGGGCATACGACAGCATCAACGTCGCCGCAAGCGCGGGGGTCGCACCGGAGGAACTTGCCGCGCGCATCCGTGCGGCGCTGCCAAGAACGCTGACGGTCCGCACCGGCGCCGAGGAAGCCGCCAACCAGACCTCAAACCTCGAAGAAGAGCTCAGCTTCCTGCCCACCTTTCTACTGATCTTCGCCTATGTCGCGCTCGTCGTCGGAGCTTTCATCATCTTCAATACCTTCTCGATCACCGTCGCGCAGCGCATTCGCGAGTTCGGTCTGCTGCGCACGCTTGGCGCCTCACGAGGTCAGATCATGCTCTCTGTCGTCCTGGAAGGCCTTTTGCTAGGGATCGTCGGGGCCGTGATCGGGTTGTTTGGCGGGATCGGCCTTGCGCCTGCGCTAAACGGCTTGTTCAGGGCGTTTGGCGCAGACCTGCCTGACAACGGCACAGTCATCGAGGCGCGCACCGTGATCGTCTCGCTTGGTGTCGGCATCCTCATAACGGTGCTCGCGGGCCTCATCCCAGCATTGCGCGCCACGCGTGTGCCACCGATCGCAGCGATGCGCGAGGGCGTCACGATCCCTCCGCGACCATTGCCCACAAGGCAAACGTTGATCGTCCGCTTCCTGGTCGGACTTGTTGTGATCTTCGCACTTGGGGCGCTCTCCGGCTGGCATGTGGTATTGCCGGTGCTCGCCATTGCCTGGTGTCTGCGTGCGGCCAGGCTTTGGGCGCGACTGCGGCGCGAGGGCGAGCGTCCCGCGCGTCACTATCGTGTCGTGCCGGCACTAGCAGGCGCGATCGGCCTGCTCGTAAGCTGGCGTGGCATCACGGCGCGGCTTGCGCGAGAGAACTCGGTGCGCCAGCCGGGGCGCACGCTTGTGACCGCGCTCGCGCTGACCGTCGGGCTTGGGCTCGTTGCCTTCATCTCGGTGCTTGCAGCAGGCACAAATACGACGATCGACCGGGCGGTAAGCCGCTCCTTCGCCGGCAACCTGATCGTGCAGAATTCCCAGAGCGGACAAGGGGTTCCCGCCGCGGTCGCCCCGGCGATCAGACAGGTCCACGGCGTGGGCGAGGTCACAGCGATCGCCTTCACGCAAGGCAGGGTGAGCGCGCTTTCCCAGCCGGGCAGGCCGGTTATCGACGAAAAGAGTCCCCTCACGGCGATCGAACCAGCATCGTTCTTGAAGATGTACAAGGTCGAATGGGAACACGGCTCAGCGGCCGCGCTGGCCGCGCTCGGACAGGACGGTACCGTTGTCACCAAGAAGTTCGCAAATGCTCATCACCTGAGCGTGGGCCAGCGTCTATCTGTCGCGACGCCCTCCATCGCCTTGTGCGCTTGACGGTGCTTGGCATCGTCAAGGAAGAAGTGATCGGACTGTTGTCCAACCTCACGATCTCGCGCTCACTTGCCCGCGCGGCGTTCGGACAGCGCGAAGACGGGGTTGTGTTCGTCGCTTACGCAGCCGGCGCGAGTGCTGCCGCGGTGCGCGGGCCAGTCGATGCGCTGCTACGCGGCAGCTTTCCCCAAACCCATGCGCAGACCGCGGCGCAATACACACAGGAACAGAACAAAAAGGTCAACCAGTTTCTGCTGCTCGTGTACATGCTGCTTGCCCTGTCGGTGATCGTCTCGCTGTTCGGGATCGTCAACACACTGATCCTTTCGATCTACGAGCGCACGCGCGAGTTGGGAATGATGCGCGCGATCGGCACCTCGCGCCGCCAGATCCGTCAGATGATCCGCTACGAGTCGTTGATCACCGCGCTGATCGGTGGCGTCCTCGGGCTGGTGATCGGCGTCGTTGGGGCGATCCTCGTCACTACCTTCGCGCTGTCAAGCTCGGGCTATGTGCTCTCGATACCCGTGGGCACACTGTTCGTGCTGCTGATCCTGGCGGCGCTCGCTGGGGTGCTCGCGGCACAGCTACCGGCACGACGGGCTGCCCGCCTGGACGTGCTTGGCGCGCTCTCTTCCGAGTAATAGAACCGGAGCCGTTCGAATCGGCGCACGATCGGGTAACAGCACATTGCCAACCGGCGCTCTATTGACAACTGGGGGAGGATCTGTGGGCGACAGACAGGACGCGAGTGAGTTCACAAAGGCCGTCAACGACGAACTGCTGAGCCTTTTGCCCTTCGAGGACCGGCAGGACTTCGAGGATGCTGCCCGCGGGCATGTCGCCGATATCAGTGGATCGGTTGTGCATGCCGCCGATGGCCGCGTGACCTGGGATCCGAACCGGTTTGCCTTCGTCGGCGAGGACAAGCCCTGCCCGCCTACGGTCAACCCGAGCCTGTGGCGCCAGTCACAGCTGTGCGCCAAGGGTGGCCTGTTCAAGGTTGTCGAGCGCATGTATCAGGTGCGCAATCACGACATCTCAAACCTCACGATCGTCGAGGGCAATACGGGTCTGATCCTGTTCGATCCGCTCATCTCCACCGAGTGCTCGGCGGCTGCGCTGGAGCTGTATTTCGAGCATCGGCCGCGCAAGCCGGTGCTCGCGGTCATCTATTCGCACAGCCACGTCGACCACTACGGCGGCGTCAAGGGCGTTATCTCCGAGGACGACGTCGCGGCCGGCAAGGTCCGTGTGATCGCGCCGGAAGGGTTCCTGGAGGCCGCCATCTCGGAGAACGTCATGGCTGGCAACGTCATGACGCGCCGTGCGCTTTACCAGTACGGCTCATTGGTTCCCTTTGACGAGAAGGGCAACGTCGGGCTGGGCCTTGGCAGCGCGATCTCGCTCGGTACGCATCACGCTGATTGTGCCAACGGAGACGATCACGGAAACTGGGCAGAAGCTAGACATCGACGGGCTGACCTTCGAATTCATGCTCGCGCCTGATACCGAGGCGCCGTCGGAGATGCACTGGTTCATAGAGGAGCTCGGCGCGCTCACCGCAGCAGAGAACTGCTGTCACACCCTGCACAACACCTACACGCTGCGCGGTGCGCAGATCCGCGATCCGCACGCATGGTCGCAATATCTCGGCGAGACGATCGAGCGCTGGGGCTCGAAGACTCACGTGCTCTATGGCATGCACCACTGGCCCGTGTGGGGCTCAGAGCGCGCGGTTGACCTGTTGAGCAAGGGCCGCGACGCGTATGCCTTCATCAACGACGAGACCCTGCGCTTGGCCAATCATGGTCTCGGCCCAGTGGAGATCGCCGAGAGGGTGAAGTTGCCCGACGTGCTCGACCGGCACTGGGCGCTGCGCGGCTACTACGGCACACTCAATCACAACGTCAAGGCTACCTACGTGAAGTACCTCGGTTGGTTCGACGGTAATCCCGCCACGCTGCATCCGCTGCCGCCGGAGGACAGCGCCAAGAGGTATCTGGAGTTCATGGGTGGCTCCGGTGCCGTGCTCGAGAAGGCGCGTGCTGCCTATGAGCGGGGTGAGTATCGCTGGGTTGCGGAGGTCGTTAACCACGTCGTGTTTGCCGAGCCGTCCAACACCGCGGCGCGTGAGCTGCAAGCGAATACGCTTGAGCAGCTCGGCTACCAATCCGAGGCCGGCACCTGGCGCAACCTGTATCTGACCGGCGCGCAGGAGCTGCGCCACGGCACGCTTGACCTGAAGCTTCCGTCGAGCGCTTCGGAGGACAGCGTCAAGGGGATGAGCCTCGACCTGTTCTTCAATTATCTCGGCGTGCGACTGAATGGTGAGAAGGCCGGCGACAGCCACATCACGCTGAACTGGGTGTTCACAGACACCGACGAACAGATTCTGTTGCGCCTCTCTGGTGGCGCGCTGAGCCATGTCATCGGGCGCACCGACGACCACGCGGACGCAACGATTACGCTCACCCGAGGAGCCTTGAACAGGTTCATTCTGGGGCAGAGCACACTCGACGACGAGGCGAAGAGCGGCGAGATCACCGTCAGCCCGGACATCGCGCCACTGGACACCCTTCTCGGCCTCCTCGACAGCTTTGACCTGTGGTTCAACATCATCGAGCCGTAGCACCGTAACGGGGCTCTCCGCGTAGCCGACAATGGGCTGGCTGTTTCCCTCACTGCGAGGCTACCGCCGCGACTGGCTGCGTGGGGACCTGCTCGCTGGACTGACGGTATGGGCCGTGCTCGTCCCGGAGGCGTTGGCGTACGGTACGCCAAGCGTCGGACGTCAAATACCGACTCAAACAGACCCATCGGCCGGCAGAACCTCGAATGAACCTCCCTGCAGCGGGGTGACCGTGCGGAATGCGCGTTCGTCAAGTGTGAAGATGCGCCGAGTTCGCCAGCGACTGGCAAGCACTACGAGTGAGGCGTCGGCCAAACCGAGATGCAGATCGCGGTAGCGGGCGACTACGTCCCGTGCGATCGTCAGCTCAGGCGGTGTTAGAGCGTCAACGACATACGTGCCGTCCGCAAGATCGGCGAGGAAGCTCAACTCTACGTCGATCCCGAGACGACTCAGGATCAGATAATCGGCCTCAGCGACGACGATCTGTGAGGTAACCAGCAGTCACGCTCGGCACGCAGCGCAGCGGCGACCCGCGTGTGCTGGGGCTCGTCCGCATCCGCCTGCGCGTACAACGCGCCGGCGTCCACGATCAGAGCGGTCATCGGCCTTGAGCGACCTTCTGGCTATAAAGCTCCTCAGCATCCCAGCGGCGATACGGCACTCCCCCACCGTGGCCCTTGCCGAGACTGTGAAACGTGCGGGCCTTCGGCTCCGTGTCCTTATTATCGATCGAACATCCTGGCGACATAGAGAACGACCAAGGCTACAACGACGATTGGACGACGACAGGACGCTCGTATACGCCAGCGGAGGAGAAGCCCAGCAAGACGATCAGGTTAGCGCGGCGCGTGAGGCGCTGCCGTGGTACATGCTCGTCACGGATGAGATGCTGCTCGAGACCGCTCGCCGAGCCTACGCGCGAGCTGTCCCGGTACTCCAGATGTGCGGACCTAACCCAGGCCTAACCCATCCCTGGCCCCTACCGACTGCTCCGATCACTATCGCGCCCCCTACCTCGGCATACGCTTGGCGGCCGGCCATCCGATCAGCGCGATGGCAGGCACCGCGGTCGCCCAGACGATCAAGAAAACCAGACCTCGAGCGGGGGTATGGGTCGGGTCGCCACCGAGTCCGGTCGGCATGGCCAGGGACCAAGCCGACGTAACCATCAGGATCGTCAGCGCCCCCTGACCGAGCACGCCCATGTACCACTTCATTCGAGCAACCAGCGACTCCGGGGCGCAATCGCTCATGCCGCGGATCTTTGGCCCAAACTGCGCGGCCACGAATAGCAGGAACGCGTAGCCGAGCTCCCGACCTTGCCACGCAACGTGCAGCTGCGCCAGCTCCGCGACCGCCGCCGCAGAGGCGCTCAGGCCACCAGCGATACCCATCCACCGCGACCTCGCCGCGTCATCCCGCTTCCACACCACCACGATCACGGCCGCGATCGCCATGAATGCCGCCCAAAACGTCCCGACTTCCCGCAGGTCGCCAGTGCCATGCGAGCGCGCAACGTCGGCGAGGATCGGCCACGAAAAGAACACCACCCCCGTCCACATCCACAACTTCGCGGCACGCGGGTAGGGATCGCGACTCGGCCTAGGAGGCTGAAGGTGCATGGCCTAATGAAAGCGCAACCGAACGATGATTGAACTAGCTCCCTTTCGCCCTAGCCTGTCGCGGTTGGCACGAACAGCACCTCCTTCGGGCTCGCGCGGTCGCGGAGCGCGGCATCGAACTATTCCTGGGTGAGATCCTGGAGCTCGATTAGGGATGCCCGCTCAGCAGCCGCACTGAACTCCGCGTGCAGTCCACGACATACATATCTCACAGGGTTCGCCGGCACCGTGACCGTGTCGGTCATTGCGGATCGCCTCCACGGGTGGCGCCGCTCTCGCCGTCGCAACAGTAGCCGAGGCCTGCGGAGATACGACCGGCAGTGGCGACGAGATCGGGCCGAAAGTCGGCGACAAACTCCTCGAGCGATATCGTGCAGCCGTGGGCTACTAGGTCAAGGGCGGCCACCACCTCGCGAGCCTCGTTGCGGACGGGCGCGGCGATCGAGTAGAGCTCGGCGGCGAGTTCCTGGTCGCCCACGGCGAAACCGTCCGCCCGGATCTCGTCGAGCTGCTCACGCAGAGCCTTCTTGCTCGTGACGGTATTCGGGGCGCGTTTGGTGAGCTTCATCTGGGCGATCAACTCGCTCTGTTCGACCTCCGGGAGGTGGGCAAGCAGGAGCTTGCCCAGTGCTGTGCAGTAGGCAGGTCGTCGTGAGCCGGTGCGGAGGTTGAGGTCGATGGCTCCCTGGCCGCGACGGAAGCTGTGCACACGGTCCATATAGAGCACGTCTACGCCGTCAAGGACGCCGAGGCTCGTGGTGTAGGAGCTGTGTTGGCGTAGTTCTTCGAGGTAGGGGTGGGCGTGCCCGCGCAGCCCGGTCGAGTTAAGAGCCGACATGCCGAGATCGGTTACGCGAAGGCCAAGGCGGTACTTGCGCGAGGCACCCTGCTCAAGGTAGCCAAGCGCGACGAGCGTGATGACGTAGCGGTGGGTGGTAGAGCGGCTCATGCCAAGGTCGTCTGCGATGTCTGCGATCCCGAGCACCGGTTTGTCTGGCCTGAAACACCCGAGGATCGCCAGGCCGCGCTCCAACGATTGCGAGTAACGCGGCTCGCGGAGGGTCGGCACCTGTGGTTCGTCTTGCATCACGCCGCCCTCAACAAGTCAGTACGCCGGCGGCAGGCATCCCGGCGCAGCACCACGGACGTGGGTCTAACGAGTCCAGACGGGGAGTCGGCGCCTCGGCGAGTCGAACTTCCCCGGCTACCGCTAGAGTCGCGCGACTGGGCGCGCATCCTCCACGGTGTGTCCCTAGAGCCCACAGGAAACGCATGGCACTTTTGGCCAAACCTTGAGAGGGAGCATCGAGTCTGCTGCCCCGATGCCGCGTCGCTTGTCATCCCCTTCATCGAGACCAGGGTGGCACGTGATCGCGGCGGCCAACACTCCAAATCTTAAGGGCTTAAGGTCTAAGGCCCGTGCCGAGATCTGGAACTTCGTGTGTCTAACCGAGGAAAACCCCGTGCCCGACGGAGTAGAATCCGCCGCATGAGGCGGCTCAGGGAGAGGCGGCTTAGGGGTTTCCTCCTGCCGCAGAGAGTCCTAGCCCACGCTTCAGTCGTGGTCGTTCTGGCGATGTCGGCTCTGCTTTGTGGTCCTAGCGCGGGGGCGACCACGGCGATCGAGGCACACTCGGTTCGCCTCACGATCACCGCCCACCTCCACTACGTTTCGAGTAAGGGCTCGTACCTGATGGAGGAAGGACCGGCCTCCGGGCAGCTTGCGGGCACCGTGAAGGCACGTCTGCGGGTCACGGCGGAAATCTCGGGCTCGTTCACGCTCTACCTCGCCCCTCATGGCGCGTCATCGATCAGCGGCCAGGGCTCGGGAACTCTTCACGAATCTGGAACCTATGCGAGCTTCGGCGGCTCGCTAAAGATTCTCGGCGGCACCGGCCGCTACGCGCACGGTCGCGGCGAGGGGAAACTCTACGGCGTATACAACCGCAAGAACCTCGGAGTGACGATACAGACGATTGGCAACCTGTCCTACTAGCCCTGGGGCCAAGGACGGGAACGTCAAACATGAAGCTCTATCGTCTTCCGCTAATCGCTTCTACCGCTGTCTTTCTACTGATGTTTCTTTCTGGCAGCGCTCTGGCGGAGCAGACCGCCAGGCTCGAAGTGTCCTTCAGTCCGGAGCGCCTCGGAGAGCCGACAACAATCTATTTCGGGTTCAGAATTTCGAGTATCGGCTTGAGCGACCCGGCGGCCCTGACCAACGTCGGGGTACTGCTACCGAGTGAAATGGGGATCGCCACCAGCGGGTTGGGGCTCGAAAACTGCGTGGCCTCCAGACTCGAAGAACGTGGCCCAGAAGGCTGCCCAACCAATGCGCGAATGGGTCGCGGAATCGCCACGGCGCAAATTCCTATCGGGGGGGAGACGATATCCGAGAACGCGCAAATCGAACTCTTCTCTGCACCCGTGATCGATGGTCGCCTTGCGATGTTGGTATATGCCAACGCTATCTCGCCAGTCAGCGCCCAGCTTGTCTTCCCCGCGACCGTGCTTCCCGCCTCAACGCCGTACGGCGAGAACATCGACACCAACATACCTCTCGTTCCCAGCTTGCCTGACGGCCCCGATGTGGCCGTCACCCACTTTCACGCGTCCCTCGGTAGCGCTCCAGGTCCAGGCCGCTTCATGTACCACAAGTCAGTACACGGCAAGCGCATCTCCTACCCGCCCCGCGGTTTGGTGCTGCCCACAAGCTGTCCGCGAGGAGGCTTTCCGTTCAAGGCTGAATTCAGCTTTCAAGACCAAACCACTGCGACCGCCCGCACCACGGTCGCCTGTCCGCGGCACGCGCCTCGGCGACTACCCACCAAGCATCGACGTGCATAGCCAGTCCAATTACGAGCCCATGCCCCCTCCCGCAGGTGAACGCCACCGTAGACGCGCCCGCTTCGCCAGGCGCCACGCGCGCATGCTCGCGAGAGTCGGCGTGATGAGCGGTCGCAACTCAGCCTGAGCTTGCTCGGCTACCGGACGCGCAAAATCGCCCATTGCGCTCGGCTGTGAGGTGTAGTACGCGACAACGCCCGCTAGCATCACGGCATGGTGGGGGCCATGAGGAATCGTCCGGACGCGCGCCATTACTCGACCAGCGACCGCTGCTATCTGTTGAGTGAGGATGTCGGGGTTCTCGTAGAAGCTCAGGTAACTTTCCTCGCCTGTGGACAAGTCGTGTTCGTGATCTACGAGGTGATCAAGGATTGTTGTCAGAACGCATAGTGATAGGTAAGTAGAATCAATCTCACTCGCCTGCTCAGGTGTTGTGTGCTCATCGGCGGCAGCCGCGATAAGCGCATGAGCGGCAACGACGGAGCCCATCGTTCCAAAGAGCCACTCCCGCCACTGAAGTTCGGTGCCCTCTGCTTCGGTCCTCGCCCAGCGTTCTAGCTGATCGACCCCAGAGATCGGGACCGCGTGTATACGGACCTGTGCCTCTGCGCATCGTAAAGCACTCATGAGGATAACGTCCGCGATCGCTCCCACACCGGGTAGGCACAAAAGCGCTCGACGAACTGCGCAGGCAAGGTCGGTGAGGTAACCCCCATCGCCTGATCCCGGGTAATAACAGTAATAATCGCCCGTCGTCACCTCAGATACAGTGACCGCGTCGCTAAAAGCTTTCGAGTAGTGAAGGCCGTCGCGAACGGGGTTGGCCGCCGGCTGCTCTGTCAGCGCATCGAGGTAGTCATACATTATCTGGAGGGCTACGATCGCCTCCACTGTGTACTCGCGGTAGCGTGCTGGCGCGATCGTTGCGATCATCGCAGCGACCTCGGGGTTGAAGCGCTCGTCTCGTAGCTTTCTGAGCGCCAAGCCTTGAAGCGTCGGATCTACAATTTCTGCAGCGCGACCCTCCCATCGCTGGAGCTGTCGGCGCACGCGCGGGGCAACGCTTGACCAGTAGCGGGCGTGGGCGAACGCGAGCGCCAAACCGGCGCGGGTAACGAACCAGCGATCACCGATTGAGGGCACGGCTTGTGAGCCTGGCCACCAAGAGTTTTCGATAGACGGCCAATCCGCTCACTGAGGTTGGGATGGTCGGCCTACTCCTCAAGCGCTGCTCGGGCTGGTACGCGCGCTGTGAGCCAAGCTGGGAGTACCGAGATGGCTAGCGAGGCGATGATGACAAGAGCCAGCACCTCAAGCGGGCGCACACTCTCGCCCAGACGCCTAACCGGGAAGCCCGTGGTAGTTCGCAGATAGCCATCTAGCGCGATCTGGCCATAGAGTCCCCAAACCGCTCCTGTGACCGCGCCTACACCGAGCATGAGCGTGGATTCGAGCAACAGGAGACGACGCAGCCGCGACGGTTCGACACCTGAGAGCTTGAGCTCCGCCAACGACTTGCGTCTTTGCCAGATGGCCGAGGCCAGTGCCGCCGCCATAGCGAGGATGGAGGCGAGCACGAGCAGCTTTGAGATCGTTGAGAGCTGGCCGAGCCCTTCTCGCACTGACCCATTCATCTTCGCTTCTCGGGCCTGTGCGGTCAGCACTTCGAGGCCGTTCCTGGGACCGAGGGAGTGCTCAATCTCGCTCCGCACAGTTTGCGGATTAACCCCATGCATGGTTTGGACAGCGAGCGCGGTTGGCTGTGTTGTGTTCCAGGCTCGCGCATAGTCAGCGGTGTTTACTACGACTGCTCCGGGGCTCCAACCAAAGTTTGTCGTCTCCGCGGCAATCTTGACCCGAACTGGTCCTGTGGGGGTCGGGAGCGTCAAGGTGCCGCCAACTCCTGCGTCGTGTTCTTCGGCGACTTGCTGTGAGACGGTAGCCCAGCCACCTTGGCGTAGTCGTGCAATGGCGGTGGCCAGGTTACCTTTGATGATCTGGCCGTCGAGCAATTCTAGACGGCTGCGTGAGGGCCAGGCGAGGACCCAAATGCGGCGGTTCCCGACGTCGAGGAGACCGCCGCTTAGGGCTTCCACGTCTCTGACTCCGGGCAGGCCAGCGATACGTTGCTGGCGATTGTCTGACGAGAATGCGGTCACCGCCTGATTGTCGTTGGGTGTGACGACCCAGAGGTCTCCCTCTCTTGAATAGTGAGCTGCGAATCCACTGATTCCCTGCACGAGATCATCTCGGGCTCCGCCCAGTGCGACGGCGCCAAATAGGGCGGCGGCCCCTGTGGCCACCAGCGCGAGTGAGCGCAACGTGGTCTCGCTCAGTGACTCGATCGCGAGCGGTAGCAATGTCAGCCTGGCTTGGAATCGCTCCACGATCGCCTCGCTGGCATTTAGCACGCCCGCGAACAGAAGCGGAACACACAGAACAGCCGCGATCGCGAGCAGAGCACACCAGGCGAGTGCGAGGGAGGGCCACACGGAGTTCGCGACTATTCGGACGACTACGAGAACTACTGCAGTGAGCGCGAGTCGCAGTGCTACCCGGCCGCCTAGAGCGTTCCCCGGCTCGCCGGTCTCTAGGTATACGGAGCCGACCGCTCGACCGCGGCGTAGGTCTAGCAGAGGGAGCATCGACGCGGCGCACGTCGCGAGAATGCCACCGAGGCCCGCCAAGAGTAGCGGCGTGGTTCCGATCGATGTGTTGGTCCCGAGCGTGAATCCCTTTGCGAGATAGTTAGGTGTCTGGGCGAAGACCCCGACTGACAACCCGTAGCCGATGAGCAGCCCGACCAACGTGGCTGCGATCCCGAGGCAGAGCGCCTGGAAGAGAACCATTTGAACGATCGCGCTGGACGTGGTGCCGCTCAGGCGGAGGTCGGCGATCGCCTGCCGGCGCGCGGGGACTGTGAGCAGCACCGCGTTGAAAGTGAACAGGAAGCCGAGTAGGGCGCTGATAGCAGCGAAGAAGAGGCTTGCCTGTTCGGCTGGCTTCAGCGCCTCACGCAGGAGTGAGACGTCCTGGTTTGCGGGTGCGACTGTCAGGCGTCCGGCGGCGAGTGCCGTGAGCTCTGCGCGCACGCGTGGCTCCTGCCCTGGCTTTGTCTGCACGAGGATGCGCGTGACGCGATGGGGGAAGCCAGCGAGTGCCTGTAGGCGTTCGAGGGGCATGACGGCAACGCGAGCTTGCGAGAGCGCGCCAAAGCTTTCGGATCCGAGTACGGCATTGACGCGCAGTGGAGTTGTCTGCCCGTGTAGCTGGAGTGACACGATGGGACCGTTCCTCGACTCTGCTCGTATCCGCGGTATCCCCAGTGCGTCAGCGCTGGCCTTGCTGAGGCCCATTCCTCCCTTTGAGAGAGTGGCTACAGGCAAAGTATGGACAAGCCCGTCAAGGACGGCCAGGCTAATGTCGGTACCTGCGAGGTTGACGGTGACGCTGTTGCCGTTTGCTGCCACGATTGTCGCGGTCTGTTCGAGCAGCGGCGCGGCGTGCGCGACGCCCTTAAGAGCTTCGACGCGGTCGAGCATGTGTTCGTCGATGCCTTCGGGGCCGCGTGCCCGCAGCTGAAGGCTTGCCGGCCCAACCAGTGCCCTATTTACTTCGTCGGCTGAGTTGGCGATGCTCTGACTGGCGACCGTGACGGCGAACAGTAGGGCCACCGCGACCGCGATCCCCAAGCCTGCGAACAGCTCTGGGACCGCTTGCTCGCTAAGCCGCTGCCGATAGAAGAAGAGGAGGCCCGATAGGCGCATTGTGGCCTTTGGGGGGACGGTCTCAAAGCGAGCCATCGGCGCTCACCGCCGCGTTGCTGAGGAGTGCGGCGTCTCGCTGGATGTCTCGCCATCGGCCAACACGCCATCGCGCAGGGTGTAATGCCTGTCAGCCAGCCCAGCTATCTCTGCGTCGTGGGTGACGAGCACCACCATCGCCCCACGATCATGAGAGATCGAGCGCAACAGCTCGACGATCTCCTTGCTACGTGCGCTATCGAGGTTGCCGGTCGGCTCGTCAGCGAGGATCAGTCGCGGCTCGCAAGCGAGCACTCGTGCGAGCGCGACACGCTGGCGCTCACCGCCGGATAGCCGGCCCGCGGCGTACTCAAGGCGCTCGCCGAGACCAACGCGCTCAAGCCACGGGATCACGCGCTCGCGAGCATCGCGCCGCCCCACGCCAGTCAAGATCAACTTCTGGGACGCGTTCCTGATTGCCGAGCTGCGAGGCCAGAGATGAAAGTGCTGGAAGATGAACCCGACCTCATGCATCAGGAATCCGGAGACTTCGCGCTCCGATAGCGAGGCAAGATCGCGTCTGTCGTAGCGGATCACCCCTTTTTCTGCTCGCAGTAGTGCCGCCATCAGCAACAGGAGTGTCGTCTTGCCCGAGCCGCTAGGGCCCTGTAGCGAGACCATCTCACCTTCGGAGACGGCCATGCTCACGCCGTCTACCGCGCGGACCTCCTCGGCGGGCCCACGATAGTGCTTGACGACGGTCTCAAGCTCAAGCCTACGCACGCTGGCTCACTTGAGGGCCCACGACTCGGGCCCACCTCACGCCGCTGTGCTCTTTCCTGCCGCGCGCTGCAGCTGAAGGAGCGAACCCAACTCTGGCGTCGCCTTACCGCGCAACTCGCCATCTGCCAGCGTCAATGAGCGGTCAGCGTCGGATAGCGCGCTGCCGTCTCCATCACTGATCAGGACCGCGATCCCTCCATTGGCGAGCGAACGCACCAGCAGCAGGATCTTGTCGCGCTCAAGAACGTCCACGCCCTTCGTCGGCTCATCGATCACCAAGACACGCGGTCCGAGGACGAGCGCGCAGGCAATCGCGACCCGCATGGCTTCAGCACCATCAAGGTCACCCATCACGAGTTCGCCGGACCGCTCGATTCCCACCCGCTCAAGTGCCTGGTGGGCGCTCGAGTACGCGATGGGCGCGGGTACTCCACGCGCCAGCAGACCGGCACGAACCCTGTCTGTGACTGCTCGTCCAGCCGGTACGCCGACGCCTACGTGGCAATAGCCCACACCCCGACCCAGCTCAGTCGCACCCTTGGCGCTCAGCTTGGTCCCGTCGAAATGCACCGCGCCCGTGTCCGGCAGATCGATTCCTGCGGCCACCCGCAGCAGAGTTGAGCGGCCTGAGTGTCGCAGACCCCAAACCGCTACAAATTCGCCAGCTTCAAGTTCGAGCGATACCTCGCGCAGAACCTCGATGCGGCGCGATCCGCGCGACCTCGACTTGCTGACACGCCTAAGCTCGAGCAGGCTCATTTCCCCGAGGCTTGCTTGCTGGCGAGGGCGGCAAATTCGCGGCGAGCGTGCTCGACCCAGCCAAGTGTCGCCGCCACGACGGCGCGGCCGTATACAGACGCCAGCTTGTCCCCGAGCCCCGGAACAACACGAGACGGAAACTCGGTAGCGATAGGAATCGCCGCTCCCTTTTCGTCCAAGCACGCCTGCTCGTAGCGAGCCAAAATCCCCAGCGCAGTTTGCGGCTGCTGAGCAAAGGCCCCCAGCTGGCGCGCAAACTCGCGCGAGCGGCGATGGTGTTCGCGCATCTGCGAGATCACCCACGCCTCGTAAGCTCCTAGCCCTTCCTGAGTTGCGCGATAGTGTGGCTTGGGCTGGCGGCTTGCATCGGGCTCAACCATGCGAGACCCCGGCACCTCCTCGATGAGGCCCTTATCCCTGAGCATGTTGAGCGCTGTATAGATATTGGACTCATTACAGATGGGCATCACGTCGCCATATAGCCGTTCGAAGCGCGCCCACAGCTCGAACCCATAGCTCAAGCGTTCGATCACCAGACCGAGCACGGTCCAGTTGACTGGCGAGCGCATCGGAATCGAACGCTCCCTCTTGACGCTCCTCCCCATAAGTCCTGAATAGTAGTCGGATTCTGGACAACGTTGCAGCGCCGTTCCTGGCCCCCCGTGGCGCTAGCGAACGCCTGTTTCCGGTAGAACCGCAGACTTTGGAGATCGTCCCCAAGCCAAGAAGCAGCATGAGGTCAACATTCAAACCAGGGCGCAGCCTTTAAGCGGCAAGCTTTGTCACGTCGCCGTTTCTCTGCCGTCGTCCGCGATCCGAACGGCAGCGCGTGCCTCGCGCCACTGCTCATCGACCGATCGCGGGCCGAGATACCCGACGTTGTCGATCTCGTAGCTGTAGTGCTGTGACAGCATTTCAAGGCTGGTGCCACACTGGTGGGCAACGGACTGCGCGTCTTCCCCGCGGAGCCGCATCGAGATCCCGCCGCGTCTGAACCCGTACGGCGTGGCGCCCCGCAGGTTGGCAGCTCGTGGACACCTAGTGCAGCCGCTGCCTCCCGAGTGGTCAATAGGGCCGGACGTGAGGTTCTCTGCTTGCTCATCCACTCATCTGTCGATGAGCGCGACCTTCCTCCCCCTCCTGACCTCGACCGGCCGCCAGCGAGAGCCTCAAGACCGACGCCGGCACGGCGCCGACCAGGGCCTGCAGTAACTCCCCGTGGCCAAAGGGGGCCACAGACTCGTGTCCGTCTTAGCCGCGAATGCTCGCGTTCGCCCGCGTGGCAAACTGCGCACTACTACCGAGAATCCTCTTGCAAAGAGCCAAAATCGCCTCTGCCAAGCCGAAGCGGCGGACGGGCCTCGAACCCGCGACCTCGAGCTTGGGAAGCTTGCCGTAGATAGGCCGTTTGGCCCCGTAAACCGGGGAATCACGGCGAACTCCTTGCGACCGTGGCCCGCCGGGACCGCAACTCTTGCGAGCTTTGGGGTGCCGTGAATACGCGAGCCACGATCAAAACGTACGGTTGCGTTGGCTTGAGCTCGGCTTCCGGTAGGGCATGTGTCGGCGCATGAACTCGTCGAAACGGGGCACCGTGAAGTCAACGTGACCGTAGTCCTCGGTGGCGTAAGTCAGTCCCTTGTCGATCAGATGTTGACGGGTCATCGAAACCTCCGTGGTCTTACGCCCCAGCTTCGCGGCTACCTGTCCCGACCGATAGGGCCCTTCGCCGAGCTCGGCCATCGCTCGCATGTAGCGACGCTCCTCTCGGGTGGCACGCTGAATACGAACCTCATAGATGCTCGTGTCGAGAGCCTTCTGCGCGACCGGGATCGCCGCCTCCACATCCTGCGTTGTGATCGGCGCGGCTTTGGCCAGGTTCCAAGCATGCTTGCCCAGTTGCTGAATGTAAAATGGATAGCCACGAGTCCAGGCGAGGGCGAGCGCCACGGCACCCTCCTCGTAGTCGACCTGCTGATGGCGAGCCGGCTCGACGAAGGCCGCTCGCGCATCTCCCTCCGAAAGGCTGGCGATCGCCGGGAACGTAAACAGACGCTCGGCGTATGAGCGTGCCTCGCCGGTCAACCGCGGAATCTGAGGTAGACCGGCGGCCGCGACGGTGATCGGCACGTTCTTCTGCGTCGCGCGGTGCAGCGCGCTGATCAACGACCGAAATTCGATCTCGTCGGCGAACTGAACCTCGTCTAGAAGGAAGACAACCCCTGAGCCCTTGCTGGCGGCAGCCCCTCCGAGCTGCAGGAAGAGCTCGGAGAGATCACCGGCGATCGTCCCCTCGTCGGCCTTTCGCAGATCTACCTCCAAACCAAAGCCATCCGGGCCGGTCAAGTTGATCGTGCCGAGATGCTCCAGCGCTCCACGCATCGTCTTGGAGGCGCGCGCGCTGAGCTTCAGGCGCGCCAGAGCACTCTCAACATCGCGGGCGATCTCGCCGATCAAGCTGCTGTCAGGGGTGAGCTCGTGGTAGTAGGTCAAGAAGCCCTCAGACTCGGCCCGATCCTCGAAGGCATTGAGTAGGACCGTCTTACCCACGCCGCGCAAGCCACGGATGATCATGCTCTGCTCAGTAGCACCTCGCTTGAGACGACCCACGAGGACTCGGAACTGCTCCAGCTCACCAGCGCGACCGGCAAGCTCATGAGGGCGAGAGCCTGCGTTCGGCGTGTAAGGATTCCCGATCGGGTCCATCGTTCTATCGACTTATAGCAGTTTATAACCGATACTGTTATAAGTCTTTATAACTTGCGCGAACCCATAGGGCCAGATCCCGCTTCCTCAAGCCAAGCGGCGGACGGGCCTCGAACCCGCGACCTCAAGCTTGGGAAGCTTGCGCTCTACCAACTGAGCTACCACCGCGCTGAGGCAGATATTACGCCGCTTTCCTCGCCCTGGCACTACGCTTCCTGCCCGATGGCCAAACGTTCTCTCATGCCTCTGCTGATCGGGGTGGCCGGTGCCGCGCTTGTCGGGCTGCTCGTCTATGGGGTGCTGGCCCAAGCCCCCAAACGTACGCTCGACGAAGCGATCAAGCAAAGGCACCATCCCACGGCGCCGGCGAGCGCCATTCCCATGCCGCTGCTCTCCGGCAACGGTGCTCGCACCCTTGCCTCCTATCGCGGCAAAGTGGTCGTGCTTGAACTTCTGGGCGTCCTGGTGCACGCCCTGCCAGGAAGAGGCGCCGATCCTGGAGCGTGCTCAGCACACGCTGGCGCGCCACGGTGGCACCGTGCTCGGCGTGACCTTTCGCGATTCCTCGCCCGACTCGCTCACCTTCGTCAAGCACTACGGCGTCAGCTACCCCAACCTGCGCGATACGACCGGCGAATTCGCCCAGGCGTATGGCACAACCCAGATCCCCGAGACGTTCGTGATCGACTCCTCCGGCGACGTGGTGGCGATCTCGCGCGGGGAAATCGACGAAGCGTTCTTGAACCATGCGATCGCTTTGGCGGAGAGCGTATGAGGATTTTTGGGGCGTGCCCGTCGTTGAAAGTGGGGCTTGGCCCGAGTCCCGTCTCGCGCCCGACCGACCACCTCCCCCGTCTGATAACGACGCTGATGCTCGTGGCGGCACTTGGGGCCTCGCCCCTGACTCGGCTCCAGCGCTATCGCCGCTACACCGCGCACGAGCATGCCCGCGATCGAACGCCAGGTCATGTGCGTGACCTGCAAGATTCCCTTGAACGTGGCCGAATCGCCACAGTCCCAGCGTGAGCGTGCCTACATCCGCGGGCTGATCGCCGAAGGCAAGACCGAAGCGCAGATCAAGAGCGAACTCGTTGCCCAGTACGGGAGCTCGGTGCTTGCCTTGCCGAGCGCCAAAGGCTTTGACCTGGCGGCCTATCTCGTACCCGTTGCCGTCGTGCTTGCACTGATCGGACTGTCGCGCTGCTTTTGCCAAGCTGGCGGCGTCACGCACGCGACCAGGCCGCAACCAGCGCCGACTCGCCCAAGCTCAGTGCGGGCGACGCGGCACGTCTGGACGCGGACCTCGAGCGTTTTGATTGAGAAACTCCGGCAGAGACCGGATTCGAGCTCGACCCGGAGCGTGTGGCCGCTCGTGCGACGACCGCCCCCGCAGCGCGCTCGCCCCGCAGCGCGCCCCCAGTAATCAGCCTGTCCCCCCGCAGCGCGCCGCCCAGCTACATCTCCGTAGGCGCGTCCACCCCGAGCAGCTCGAGCGAGCGAGCGATCGTCTGTCGCGAGGCTACGCACAATGCCAGGCGCTGGGATTCGAGCGCCTGCGACTCGGCGCCGAGCACGCGGCAGTCGCGGTAGAAGGCCGTGAACTGCTGGGCCAGCTCCAGCGCGTAGGCGGCTATCCGGTGTGGCGCGCGGCGCACGGCCGCCTCGCGCACCTCGCCCGGGAATGCGAGCAGCTTCTTGATCAGGCTGCGCTCGGCCGGGTGCAGATGCTCGCGCTGCTCTCCCCCACCGCCGATAGTGCCCGCTGCACGTGCTCGGCGCCGGCCTTCGCGAGCATCGAGGCGATTCGCGCGTGCGCGTACTGCACGTAGTAGACGGGGTTCTCGTTGGACTGCTCGCGGGCAAGGTCGAGATCGAGGTCGATCGTCGTGTCGTGCGAGCGCGACAGCAGGAACCAGCGAGCGGCGTCGACGCCGATCTCGCGCAGCAGATCGTCGAGCGTGACGAATTCTCCCGCGCGCTTGGACATCTGTGCGCGCTCGCCACGGCGCACGAGATGAACGAGCTGCATGATCAGCATCTCCAGATGCTCTGGATCGCCGCCTAGCGCCTCATAAGCCGCCTTCATGCGCCCCACATAGCCGTGGTGGTCGGCGCCCCACACGTCGATCTGGCGGTCGAAGCCACGCTCGCGCTTGTCCTGGTGGTAGGCGATGTCCGAGGCGAAGTAGGTGTGCTCGCCGCTTGGAGCGCACAGCACGCGGTCCTTGTCGTCGCCATAGTCGGTCGTGCGCAGCCACAGGGCACCCTCGCTGCGGTAGGTGTGGCCCTGCTGCTCGAGCAGGGAGCGCAGAGACGTGTGCGCCACCGGCGTCTGGGTCGCCGTCGTGCAGCGCGCTCTCATAGCTCCAGGAGTCGAAGTCTGACGCGAAAGCTCCGCGAGTTCAGCGCGACTACCGGCGACTGCCGCCCCCATCATCAGGGTCAACCGCGCGCCCGTCCCAGCCCCCGGCCGGCTCCATCGCCTCGGCGCCGCGTCGCTGAGCGATCTCACGCTCGACCTCGCGAGTCGCGGTGCACGTAGTCGCCGTGATAGCCGTCCTCGGGCACCTCCTCCCCGCGCGCGAGCGCCCCGATCGACTCGCCGAGCTTGAGCACCTGAGAGCCCGCGTCGTTGACGTAGAACTCGCGCTCCACGCTGGTGGCCATGGAAGGCGAGCACCCGCGCGAGCGCATCGCCGTAGGCGGCGTTGCGGGCGTGCCCGACGTGCATCGGGCCGGTCGGGTTGGCCGAGACGAACTCGACGATGATCCGCTCGCCGGCTGCGAGCCCGGTCGCGCCCGAAGCTCGATCCCTGCCGCCAGCACCTCGGCGAGCGCGGCGCGATGCCAGCCGTCGGCGAGGAACAGGTTCAGAGAAGCCAGGTCCCGCCACCTCGAAGCGCTCAGCTGCTCGCCCAGCCGCTCCGCCAGCGCGTCGCCCAGCCGCTCGGCGAGCTCGCGCGGCTGGGCGCCCGCGGCCGGCGCGAGCAGCAGCGCCGCGTTCGTGGAGTAGTCGCCGAAGTCGGCTCGCGGCGGACGCTCGAGCGTGATCGCTCGAGGCGCGCCGGCGCTCGCCGGCAAGCTCGCCGGCGAGGGCGAGCACGGTCTCGCGCAGGCCTGTCTCGGTGGTCGTGTGAGCTCACCGGCGAGGATCTTATGCGCCCGAACCCGAGTACGCCCCGATCAGGAGCGCGAGCCATCGGCGACTCCCGCCTCGCCGAAGCTCCCTAAACCGGTCTCGGCGACTTCCGTGGGCGCGGGTTGCGATACTAGGCTCTGTGAACGACGAGAACCCAGGCGCCGAGCGCCACATAAACATTCATCTCTCTCCCGAGATCATGGGGGGCGTATACGCGAACTTCGCGAACGTCAGCCACTCCGACTACGAGTTCACGGTGACCTTCGCGAGGGTCGACCACGAGGTCGAGTCCGAGGAGGTGCCGGGCGTGGTCGTCTCGCGCGTGAACCTCTCGCCGCGCTTCATGCGCGAGCTGATCGACGCGATGGAGGACAACTACTCGAAGTGGCGCACCCGCGAGGGCATCAAGAACCTGCCCGAGTACGGCGGCGCCGAGGCCGGGGAAGCCGACGAGTAGTGGCGTGGCGTGCGCCCGCGAGGTGCGCGCTCCCCGTCTCGTGCCGGCATTCCCGCGCCTCGCCAAGGGCACAAAGCCCCACTCGCCACCCCTGCCCCGCTGCAGCGGCGCGCGATCTATATGAGGGCCCGGCGGATGAAGGTCGCGGTCGTCTCGGACATCCACTCAAACCGACAGGCATTCGAAGCGGTGCTGGAGGCGGTCGCCGACAGCGATGCCTCCGAGCTGTGGTGCCTCGGGGACATCGTCGGCTACGGCGCCGACCCGGACGCCTGCGTAGAGCTGGCACGACGTCACGTTGCCGTGTGCCTGGCCGGCAACCACGACATGGCGGTCGTCGGCGAGCTGCCCCTGGACGAGTTCTCGCGCGGCGCGAGCATCGCGGCGCAATGGACGCGCGAAGTGATCGCCCCGCGCAAACCAGTCGTTCCTCGCCGGTCTGCGCCCCCAGGGCCAAGAGGACACGCGGGATGGTGCGATCGGGCTCTATCACGCAAGTCCGCGCGACCCGGTGTGGGAGTACGTGCTCTCGGCGTTGCTGGCGGAGCTGTGTCTGGACCGCGAGCCCAACCGCATCTGCCTGATCGGCCACTCCCACGTCGCCTCGTCGTTCACGCGTCAGGCAGGGGAGGCGGCGACCGGCGAACCGTGTCGCGAGGGCACCGAGCTCGACCTCGTCAAGCGGCGAATGGATGCTCAATCCCGGCAGCGTCGGGCAGCCACGCGACGGCGACCGCCGAGCGGCGTGGTTGCTGCTGGACCTGGACGGGTACCAAGCTTCCTACCGACGCACCACCTATGACGTGGCCGGCGCCGCCGCGGCCATCAAGGCAGCGCGTCTGCCAAACTCGCTCGCGGAGCGCCTGGAGTACGGTCAGTGAACATGCGAATCGCTCATCCGCCTCATCGTGGTGGCGCTGCTCGGCGCCGCCACCGCCCTGCTGGTGTCCTGCGGAAGCTCCGGCAAGGGCCTGATCCCGAGCGCCAACGCCGGTCCCCTGCAAGAAGATTTCGAAGCTGTCGCCACAGGCCGCCGAAGCCGGGAACGGCAGCTGCTGCGAAGACCGAATCGGCGCTCGGCAAGACAGAGCAGGACTTCCTCGCGCTCCCGGCCACGGTCGACAAGGGGCTGCGCAAGCGCCTGGAAGAAGGCATCGCGAACCTGCGCAAGCAGGCGCTGGCGATGTGCGCGCAGCCAACCGACCGCGACAGACACCTCGACGACGAGCACCCAGACGAGCACCACGCCCGCAACGAGCACCACGAGCACCGAAACGACGACCAGCACCGAATCCAGCGACGACCACGACCCACGAACACCGCCGACGACACCCACGACCACGACGACACGCCGCCGCCGAGCTCCGGCGGGGGCGTCGAAGCTCCGGAAGAAGGCGCAAGCGAACACGGGGCCGGCGAACAAGGCGCGGGCGCGGGCGTAGGCAAAGAAAACGCCGGTAACGGAGCTTCCAACTCTGGCGGGGCAAGCGCGGGAGGCGGTCAGTGAGCGACCTCGAGATCGCCGGGCGCTACCAGCTGCAGAGCAGGCTCGGCTTCGGTGGCATGTCCACCGTGCACCTCGCCTTCGACAAGCGCCTGGAGCGCCGCGTGGCGGTCAAGCTGCTGGCCGAGCACCTCGCCGAGGACCCCACGTTCGTGTCGCGCTTCCAGCGCGAGGCTCAGGCGGCGGCACGCCTCATCCACCCCAACATCGTGCAGGTGTTCGACTCCGGCCAGGACGAGCGCACTGGGCAGTACTTCATCGTGATGGAGTACATCGAGGGCCAGTCGTGCGCGGAGATCCTGCGCGACGACGGCTGGATCGAGGTCGACGAGGCCGTCGCGATCATCGAACAGGCCTGCGAGGGGCTGCACTACGCCCACCGCCACGGCGTGGTGCACCGCGACGTCAAGCCAGGCAACCTGTTGCGCTCGCGCGACGGCGAGGTCAAGCTTGCCGACTTCGGCATCGCCAAGGCCACCGAGCAGTCGAGCATCACGCAGGTCGGCTCGGTGCTCGGCACCGCCGCCTATCTCGCGCCCGAGCAGGCCCGCGGCGAGGAAGCCGGGCCACGCGCCGACCTGTACGCGCTCGGCGTGGTCACCTACCAGCTGATCTCCGGCCGCCTGCCCTACGAAGCCGCCTCGCTCACCGAGCTGGCGCTCAAACAGCAGCAGGAAGAGCCGGCGATGCTCGACACGCTCGTGGCCGCGGTCACGCCGGAGCTGGCCGAGGCGGTCGCGATCGCGCTGGCGCTCGACCCGCGCGAACGCTACGAGAGCGCGCGCGAGATGGGACGCGCGATCAGCGACGGCGCGCTCGGCATCTCCCCCGCCGAGCATCGCGCGGCGACGCGCGGGGCACGGCACGCCACCGAGGCGACAAGCGTGCTCGCGAGCGCCACGCGCACGCACAGTCGCCTCCGAAGGACGAGGAGGCGCGTCGCCCCGCGCCAGCCGCGCCGCGGTCCCGCGCGCGAGGCCCCACCCGTCGTCGCGACAGCGCCGGCGCGGCGCCGTGGCTCGGGCCTGCGCCGGCTCGCGTATCGCCATGCTGGCACTGCTGGCGCTCGTCGGCGTGATCGCGGCGATCGTCCTGCTGAGCTCGCCCGCGTCCACGACGATCAAACTGCGCAACGTCGTCTACGAACGCACCCAGGAATCCGCCGAAGCGCTCAAGCAGCTCGTCGGCGAAAACATGAAGTAGCAGCCCAAGAAAGGCGAGGGGCCCGCTTGCACGGGCCCCTCGGTGTAAGAACTGCCGCCCTTTCGGGCGGGGCAACCGTCACTCGTCCTCACAGACTAGCAGCCTCCACCGTCGCCTTTCAAACAATGGCTCCGGCGGCCGGACTCAAACCGGCAGCTGGCGAGTGACGGTCGCCCATGTTGCCCTTACACCACACCGGAACACAGTTGTCAGCATAAAGGAGGCTTGGGACGGTACTCGGCGCGGCGTAGCGAATTCGCCACTTCGACCAGCCGTCCGTCAAGGATCGCCTGGCGCAGATCGGCCATCAGCCGCGCCAGAAACGCAAGATTGTGTTCGGTCAGCAGGCGCATACCCGGTCAGCTCGCCGGAGCGCACCAGGTAGGAGAGGTAGGCGCGCGAGAGGCCTCGTTTGCAGGCGTGACAGGCGCAGCCCTCCATCAGCGGCTCCTCGGACGTGCGCCACTCGCTTTTCGTCAGGTCGACCCGCCAGCGTGTGTGCGGGTCGGGGACGAGCGCGGTGCCGTGGCGTCCCAGACGCGTGGGCATCGCGCAGTCGAACGTGTCGATGCCCAGCTCGACGCCGCGGATCAGGTCGTCCACGTCGCCGATCCCGAGCAGGTGCCGCGGCAGCCGTTCGTGCTCGCCGCCCAGCTCGGCGACGGCATAGCCGACGACCTCGTACATCTGCGCCTTCTCGGCGCCGAGCGAGCCCCCGATCGCCACGCCGTCGCAGCCGCTGGCGGCAACCGTGCGGGCAGAGGCGCGGCGCATGTCCTCGTACACACCGCCCTGCACGATCCCGTAGACGAGCTGGTCGCTCGGCCCGTGCTCGGCATGCCAAGTCCAGACAGCGCTCAGCCAGCGATGGGTGCGCTCGGTGGAGCGCTCGGTGTAGTCGCGGTCGACGTGGAAGGGGGTGCACTCGTCGAACACGAGCGCGATATCCGAGTGAAGCGAGGCCTGCACCGCCATCGAGTCCTCGGGAGCGAGGAAGCGCTCGGCGCCGTCGACATAGGAGCGGAAGCGCACGCCCTGCTCCTCGATCGAGAGGATCGCCCCTCTCGCGCACGCTGCCATCCCCTCGGCGGCTCTCCGCTGGCGCGCGCGACGGACGCGCCTTGATCTCATCGGCGACCGTGCCGTGGCCCATCGAGAACACCTGGAAGCCACCGGAGTCGGTGACGATCGGCCCATCCCAGTCCATGAAGCCGTGCAGTCCGCCGAAGCGCTCGATCAGCTCGGCGCCTGGGTTGAGCATCAGGTGGAACGTGTTGCCGAGCACCATGTCATAGCCGAGCGCCTTGACCTCTGCGGCAGCAGGCCCTTGACGGTGGCCTTCGTCGCGAGCGGCACGAACGCCGGTGTGCGAACGTCGCCGTGCGCGGTGTGCAGCCGCCCGGCGCGGGCATTTGTGGCGCCGTCGCGCGCTTCGATCGTCAGGGCCACGCAGGCATCCTAATGTCCGAATGGACCACAGCACGCGTGCGCGCGTAGCACCATCCTCCAGGACACAAAGCGAGCAGGACAAAGACGTAGAGCAGAAAGGATGTCGGGTCGCCGGATACGCTGGCCCGAGCCCCAACGGGCTCCCAGACCATGCTCGCCTCGCTCATAAACGTCAGCCACCTCGTAGAAACGTTCGGCTATCCGCTGCTGTTCCTGGTCGTGATGGCCGAGTCAAGCGGCGTGCCGATCCCGGGCGAGACCGGCCTGATCGCCGCGGGCGTGCTGGCCAGCCAGGGCAAGCTGCAGATCGAGCTCGTGATCCCGATCGCCGCCGCCGCCGCGATCATCGGCGACAACATCGGCTACCAGATCGGCCGCAAGGGAGGGCGCTGGCTGCTGGAACGACCGGGGCGCTTCGAGCGCCAGCGCCAACAGGTGCTGGTCACCGGCGAACCGTTCTTCGAGCGCCACGGCCCCAAGGCCGTGTTCTTCGGGCGCTTCATGCTCGGGCTGCGCGTTTGGGCCTCGTGGCTGGCCGGCGCCACGCACATGCGCTGGCGCTCCTTCTTCCTCTGGAACGCGCTCGGAGGGATCTGCTGGGCGACGGCGATCGGCCTGCTCGCCTATTTCCTGGGCAACGCGGCCGGCAACGCGGTCGAAGCGTTCGGCCTGTACGGGATCGCGGCGCTGGTGCTGGCCGCCGTTGTCTTCCTGGTCGCCCACCGCCGCGGGCGTCTGTAGCGCGACGCGGGACGCCGCTACCCTCTTGGCTAGATGCTGGGCGGAACGCCCAGCGGAGCCGCCCGTCACGCTCCCGCGCGCCGCAGAGTCCGGACGCAGGACCTCAGGCGCCGCAAGAGTCGCTGACTCAGACCTCAGGCGCCGCAGCAGCCGGCGGTCACGCGCTCCCACATCTTGCCGAGCGCCTCGAGCTCTCCCTCGGAGAAGTGCGAGAGGAAGTGCTCGCGCACGACCGCGCGATGGGTGCCGCGTGCCGCATCCAAGCGCTCGCGGCCGCGATCGGTGAGACAGGCGTAGGCGCCGCGGGCGTCGTGTTCGCAGGTGCAGCGCCCGAGCAGCTCGTCGCGCTCCAGACGGTCCACCAGGCGCGTGAGGCCGCTGCGCGATAGCTGGGCCTGCTCGGCGAGATCGCACATGCGCATGCGCCCGCCGGGAGCGTCGATCAGGTGCTGGAGCACCTCATAGGAGCTGAGCTGCAGGCCGTGCTCGCGCTCCAGCCGGCTCTCCAGGCGCTTGGCAAGCGAGGCGTGGGCGCGCAACAGGCCGCGCCACGCGCGAAGCTCGGCTTCGCTGAGGCTGTCCGACTCGCCGAGACCGCTCCTTCCCCTGGGGAAGCTTCAGGACGGTCGCGGTGGCTGTTGCGGTGGACATGATCGTGCTCGAAACCGACTGTGTGCTTACTCGAACATAGCAGCGTCGCGGGCCGGAATCCCTGTCAACTGGGCGCCACAGGGGCGCTCAGCTGCGTCCTCTTGGTGGCCGTCCAGGCCCACCACATCATCAGCGGTTGCAACGGTAGGCGCGCGTACAGCGCCCAGCGCGGGATCTTCGAGAAGCGCTCGGGGGCGCGCGCCATGTGGAGGTTTGCCGGGAACACCGCCGCGAGCAACGCGATCAAGCCGAGCCCGGCGAGGCGACGTGTCCACGGCAGCAGCACGCCGAGGCCACCGGCCACCTCGGCGACGCCGCTGACGGCGACGAGGCTCTGTGCGCGACCCTTCATGCTCGGCGGCACGATCGCCTCGTAGGCGCGTGGCATCACGAAGTGGTTGACGCCGGCGCCGATGAAGGCGACGCCGAGCACCAGGCGCGAGCGCCTGCCGTGACGTCGCTCTTCGGCGATTGGGCCGAGCGTCTCGGTGTCTTTGTCGGTTTCCATCGTCTCTCCTCGTTGAGCGTCGTGCCTTCGGAGCCTCAGCCCACGATCAGCGATGTCCCGGTCATCTGCGCGGGCTGGGGGATCCCAAGCAGGTCGAGCACTGTCGGCGCGACATCCGCGAGGATACCGCCCCGCGCGCGCAACTGGAGACCCGGCGCGGTCACGATCAACGGCACAGGGTTGAGCGAGTGGGCGGTGTTGGGGCTGCCGTCGGGCTCGAGCATGTGGTCGGCGTTGCCGTGGTCGGCGGTCACGACGCACACACCGCCGCTCTCGTGCACGACCTCGAGCACCTTGCCCAAGGCACTCATCGACCGTCTCGATCGCTGCTACCGCGGCCGCTATGACGCCGGTGTGGCCGACCATGTCGGCGTTGGCGAAGTTGATGACGCCGAACTCCGGCTGGTCCTCGCGCCATGCGCATCACGAACGCCGCGGCGGCCTCGCGGGCGCTCATCTGCGGCTTGTGGTCATAGGTGGGCACATCGCGCGGGGAGGGCACCAGCTCGCGTCGCTCGCCCGCGCACGGGGTCTCCTCGCCGCCGTTGAAGAAGTAAGTGACGTGCGGGTACTTCTCGGTCTCGGCCACGTGCAGCTGGCGCGCTCCGCTGTTTGCGATCACTTGCGAGAGCGTCGTCTGCGGGATGCTGGGGCGCGAAGGCGACCGGGTAGGGCCAGCCCTCCTCGTACTCGGTGAGCGTCGCCAGTCGGCTCACTGCGGGCGCGCCACCGCGCCCCTCCCAGCCAGGCAACTCCGCCGTCTCGGCCCGCGAGGCTGCTTCGACTCCCGTCGCGTGCGACGGAGCCCTCCCCCCTATCTTCGCCAAAGCCCGGTTCGGCCAAGCGCCCTGACGATCTCGCGCATGCGGTCGGGACGGAAGTTGAAGCACAGCACGCTGTCCCCGGGCGGATGCGGGCCTCGGCGCCGACCAAGCGTGGGCTCGATGAACTCGTCGGTCTCTCCGCGCTCGTAGGCGTCGCGCACGGCCTGCTCGCCGCTCGCGGCGCTGTAGGGAGCGCGGCCGTGCACGAGCATGTCGTAGGCGCGCTGCGTGCGCTCCCAGCGGCGGTCGCGGTCCATCGCCCAGTAGCGGCCCACGACCGAGCCGACACGCACGCCCGGGGTGGCGTCCAGCTCGGCCAGGTAGCCCACGCCCGCGTGCGGCAGCGTGTCGCGCCCGTCGGTGAAAGCGTGCACTACAACGTCTGCCCCGGGCGCCAGCTCGCCGCCGAGCGCGATCAGCGCGTGCAGATGCTCCAGCGAGGAGTGCACGCCACCGTCGGAGACGAGCCCGAGCAGGTGGACACGCGGGGCATCGGCGAAAGCAGCGCGCAGCACCGCGTTCTCGGCAAGCGACCCGTCCGCGACGGCCTCGTCGATGCGCACCAGATCCTGCTTGACGACGGCGCCGGCGCCGAGGTTGAGGTGACCGACCTCGGAGTTGCCCATCTGCCCTTCGGGCAGGCCCACGGCGGCGCCACAGGCGGTGAGCGTGGTGTGGGGGTAGGTGGCCCACAGCTCGTCGAACACAGGCGTGCGAGCAAGCGAGACGGCGTTGCCGGGGCCGGGCTCGGCAAGACCCCAACCGTCGAGCACGACCAGGCACACGCTCGTCGTGAGCGACTCGCTCGAACGACCGCCGGCATCATCCGCCGAACCGGTCGCGGGCCGGTCCGGCGTGCTCATGGCTGGGCGGCCGCCACGATCGCGGCGAACGACTCGGCATCGAGCGATGCGCCGCCGACGAGCGCGCCGTCGACGTCGGGCAGCGCCAGCAGCTCGGCGGCGTTATCGGGCTTGACCGAGCCGCCGTAGAGGATGCGCACCTGCTCGGCCACCTCGGGCGAGCGCCCGCCGAGCAGCGCCCGGACGAACGCAATCGCCTCCTGGGCCTGCTCGGGCGTGGCCACCAGGCCGGTGCCGATCGCCCAGATCGGCTCGTAGGCGATCGTCACCTCGGCCAGTCGCTCGTCGGGCACACCGGCAAGGTCCTCGCCGACCTGGTGGCGCAGCTTGCGCTCGGTCTCGCCCTCGTCACGCTCGCTCTCGGTCTCCCCCACGCACAGGATCGGCGCGAGGCCGGCCGCGAGCGCGGCGGGCACCTTCAGCGCAAGCGCCTTGTCGGTCTCGCCGAACAGCTCGCGCCGCTCGGAGTGGCCGAGCACCACGCCGCCGACGTCGAGCTCTGAGAGCATCGGCGCCGAGATCTCGCCGGTGAAGGCGCCCTCGGGCTCGTGGTGCATGTTCTGGGCGTACACCTCCACGCGCGATCCGCGCGCGCTGTCGACCATCGCGCGCAGGTCGGTGTACGGCACGCAGATCGCGATGTCGACCCCGCTCACCGACGAGACGCGAGGCAGCAGCGCCTGGATGTACTCCTCGGACTGCTCCTCGGTCTTGTGCATCTTCCAGTTGCCCGCGATCAGCGGGCGTGCGCTCGCCGGCCATCAGGCGATCCCGGCGCCCTCGAGCGCCTGGACGCCGGGCAGGACGCGGCCCTCGACAAGCTCCAGCGTGGCGCCACCGCCGGTCGAGAGGTGATCGACGGTGTCCTCCAGGCCGAAGTGCGGCCAGCGCCGCCGCCGAGTCGCCGCCGCCGACGACCGTCACGCCCGTCGCACGGGCGACGGCCTGGGCGACCGCGCGCGTGCCCTGCGCGAACGGCTCGTACTCGAAGGCGCCCATCGGACCGTTCCAGAAGACCGTGCCCGCCCGCGCGATCTCGGCGCTGTAGCGCTCAACCGTGGCGGGTCCGATGTCGAGTCCCATCCAACCCTCGGCACCTCGACCCCGTCCAGCACGCGATGTTCGGCATCGTCGGCGAGCCGGTCGCCGATCACCAGGTCGCTGGGCACCAGCAGGCGGGCGCGACCGGGCTGCGGCGAGTGCGTGTCGCTGGCGCGCGCGAGCAGCCTGCGGGCGTGCTCGGTGTCCTCCTCGCCGCACAGCGACTCGCCGACCGTGTGACCCTGCGCGCACAGGAACGGGAAGCACATCGCGCCGCCGATCATCACCACGTCGGCCAGCTGCAGGAAGCGGTCGATCACGCCGATCTTGTCGGCCACCTTCGCTCCGCCGATGATCGCCACGAGCGGTGGCGCGGGATGCTCGAGGATGCCGGTCAGCGTGCGTGACCTCGCGTTCGAGCAGGCGTCCCGCCGCACACGGCAGCAGGTGCGCTACGCCGGCGGTGCTGGCGTGCGCGCGGTGCGCGGCGCCGAAGGCGTCGTTGACGTAGACGTCGGCGAGCTCGGCCAGGGCGCGGGCGAACTCCGGGTCGTTGGTGGTCTCGCCGGGCTCGAAGCGCACGTTCTCCGAGCAGCAGGATCTCGCCGTCTTCCAGTTCGCTCGGTGAGCGTCGCGCACGCGACGGGCCGACGACCTCGGGCGCGAGCGTCACGCTCGCCCCGGTGAGCTCACGCAGACGCTCGGCCACGGGCGCAAGCGACAGATCGGCCTCGGGCCTTCCCTCGGGGCGCCCGAGATGGGAGACGAGCACCAGACGCGCGCCGCGCGCGCGCAGCTCTTCGATCGTGGGCAAGCGCCTGCACGATGCGCGTGTCGTCGGCAACCGCGGGCGCGCCGTGCTCGTCCTTGCTCAGGGGCACGTTGAAGTCCACGCGCACGAGCACACGCTTGCCGTGGACGTCGAGCTGGTCGATGCTCCTCATCGTTTTTGCGCTCCCATCGTCGTGACAACCCCTTCGTCCGCGGGGCCCTTACGTGTCCTCACCGCTCCACCATCCGTGAAAGAGCTGGCCGAAAGCCGAGGAGCGGGCTCACAGGACCCTCTGCACGAGATCGACGAGGCGGTTGGAGTAGCCCCACTCGTTGTCATACCAGGCCACCACCTTCAGCATTGTGCCGTCGATCGTGGCGGTGAGCTGCGAGTCGACGATCGAGGAGAACGGGGAGTTGACGATGTCGCTGGAGACGATCGGGTCCTCGGTATAGGCCAACAGGCCCTTCAGCGGACCGCTCTGCGAGGCCGCCTTCAGCGCCGCGTTGACCTCCTCGACGCTCGTCTCGCGCGCGCACTCCACCGTCAGGTCGACGACCGAGCCGGTGGGCACGGGCGCGCGCACGGCAAAGCCGTGGAGCTTGCCCTGCAGCTGCGGCACGACCAGCCCGATCGCCTTGGCGGCGCCGGTCGAGGCCGGGATCAGGTTGATCGCGGCTGCGCGCGCGCGGCGCAGGTCTTTGTGGGGCAGGTCCTGCAGGCGCTGGTCGGCGGTATAGGCGTGGATCGTGGTCATCAGGCCGTGCTTGATGCCCGACCGTGTCCACCAGCACCTTGGCTACGGGAGCCAGGCAGTTGGTCGTGCACGAGGCGTTTGAGATCACGTCGTGCTTGTCGCGGTCATAGGCCTCGTCGAAGTTGACGCCGAGCACGACCGTCACGTCCGGGTCGGTGGCCGGCGCGGAGATGACGACCTTCTTGGCGCCGCCTGCGAGGTGCTTGGCGGCGCTGGGGCGGTCGGTGAACAGGCCGGTGGACTCGATCACGACGTCCACGCCGAGCGACTCCCACGGCAGCGCGGCGGGGTCGCGCTCGGCGAGCACCTTCAGCTCGCGTCCGTCGACCACGATCGTGTGCTCGTCCTGCCACGCGACCTCGCCCGGGTAGGGGCCGAGGATCGAGTCGTACTTGAGTAGGTGAGCCAGCGTGCGGCAGTCGGTGAGGTCGTTGACGGCGACCCACTCGATCTCGATCGGCGTCCCCCCGAGCCATTGCGGCGCGGAACACGTTTCGGCCGATGCGGCCGAATCCGTTGATTCCCACGCGTACGGGCATTCACAGCCTCCTGATGAAAAATGAAACGAGGGGCCAGCTCCCGGCCTGCGGCCGACTGCGCCACCCTCTATATGAAAAATGAACGATGCCGGGCCTCGGGAGCTTCGCTCCGTTGCCCGGCGTGGGTGGAAAAGGCTATCAGCGGCCCCATTCAGCCGCCTATGAACGCCTACCCGCACATCCGCATCAACGCATGCCTGCGAACAAGTGCTTCCGAGGCGTGCCCTAGGAGTCGCGCGAGCGCTTGTCGATGTCGCGGTGGGCGACGGCGACCGTCGAGCTCCTCGCGATCGCGATAGCGAGCGGCGAGATGCTCGGCGATGGCCACCGAGCGGTGGCGCCCGCCGGTGCAGCCGATCGCGATCACCAGATGGGCCTTGCCCTCGGCGACGTACTCGGGCAACAGGAAGTCGAGCAGCGCGTGCAGGCGCACGTAGAGCTCGTCGAGGCGCCCGTCGCGGGCGATGTACTGCACGACCCGCTCGTCGTGGCCGGTGAGGTCGCGCAGCTCGCTCTCATAGTGGGGGTTGGGCAGGAAGCGCACGTCGAAGGCGAGGTCCTCCTCGCGCGGAGGGCCGTGCTTGAAGCCGAAGCTCATGAACGTGAGCGCCAGCCGGCCCGCGTTCTGGCGCGGCAGCAGCTCGTCGGCGATGCGGCTGCGCAGCATCGCGGCGGACATGCCGGTGGTGTCGATCACGAGGTCGGCGCGCGAGCGCAGCGGCTCCAGCAGCGCGTGCTCGGAGGCGACGCCGGCGGCGACGCTGCCCCCGGGCGCGAGCGGATGGCGACGGCGGGTCTCCTTGTAGCGCGTCGAGAGCGTCTGCTCGGCCGCCTCCAGGAAAAGCACGTGGTGGGTGATGCCGAGCGCCTGCAGGTCGTCGACGACCGCTGTCAGCGCCTCGAAGTAGACGCCGCCGCGCACGTCGGAGACGACCGCGGCGCGCTCGACCTTGGAGCCCTCGTGCACGAACAGCTCGACAAGCGAGCGGATCATCTCCGGCGGCAGATTGTCCACGCAGAAGTAGCCCGCGTCCTCGAACACGTTCATCGCCGTGGACTTGCCGGCGCCGGAGAAGCCCGTGATGATGACGAGGTCCTGCAGACGCGACACGACGGTCGGTCCGCCTTCGCGTGCGGGGAGCGCACGGGCCTGGTGGCGGCCATGCTACAGTCCATTGTGCAGACTGGCGCCGGGGGAACGAGTCGCGACGGCTCAGCCGGCGCGGTGCAGGAGCGCGTGTATGTCGCGGGCAGTCTTGGCCGGTAGACCCGGCACTCCCTGCAGCTCCTCGCGCGAGGCCGCGAGGATCGCCTCGGGCGAGCCGAAGTGCGTGATCAACGCACGCTTGCGCGTCGGGCCGATACCCGGCAGCCCGTCAAGCAGCGAGCCGGTCATCGCGCTGTCGCGTCTGGCGCGATGGTGGGTGATGGCGAAGCGGTGCGCCTCGTCGCGGATGCGCTGCAGTAGCTGTAGCTCGGGGCTGGAATGATCGAGCAACAGCGGCTCGGAGCGACCGGGCATGAACACCTCCTCGATGCGCTTGGCCAGCGAGATGACGGCGACGCCGCGCTCGCGAAAGCCGGCTAGCGGCGCTAGGCCAGCGGCGAGCTGGCCCTTGCCGCCGTCGATCACCACCAGGTTGGGCAGCGCCGCGAAGCTGGCGTCGTGGCCGGGTCGTGCGGAGAGAAGTCCGCCTGCTGCTCCCACTGGCTGAAGCGCCTGGAGAGCACCTCCGCCATCGAGGCATAGTCGTCAGGGCGGGCGGGATCTTCAATCGTGCGGATCTTGAAGCGCCGGTAGTCGGATTTCTTCGGTGCGCCGCCCTCGAACACGACCATCGAGGCGACCGTGTGGGTGCCGCCGAGGTTGGAGATGTCAAAGCACTCGATGCGCACCGGGATCGCGTCGAGCCCGAGCGCAAGCTGCAAGCGTTCGAGCGCCTGAGCGCGATGCTGATGGCGACGCTCGTCGCGCAGACGCTCCTGGTCGAGCGCGAGCAGTCGCGTTGCGTTCGGCGAGCTCGAGAATGCGGTGCTTGTCGCCGCGCTCGGACGCGCGCAGCTCGACCGGACCGCCGCGCCGCCGCGAGAGCGCCTCGGCGAGCACCGGCCGATCGGCAAGCTCCTGCTGGACGACGAGCAAGGCCGGGATCGTGGTGGGGCCGCCGTAGTACTGCAGCAGGAACTCCTCGGCTACCTCTCCCGCGCTCGCGCTCGGTCTCGTTTGACAAGTAGAAGGAGTGACGGTCGGAGAGGATGCCGTCGCGCACCTGGAAGACCTGGGCGTTTGCGTCGCGGCCATCGGCGGCGACGGCGACGGCGTCGAACGTGCCGATCGAGCTCTTGGCGACGCGTTGGCGCTCCATCAGCGAGCGCACGGCGCGCAGGCGGTTGCGCTCGAGCGTGGCCTGCTCGTAGTCCTGGGCGGCGGAGGCCGAGCGCATGCGCTGCTCGAGATCGCGCTCGATCGTGCTGAAGCGCCCGGAGAGGAAGTCGATCACGCCGTCGATGCTGCGCCGGTAGTCCTCCTCGGTGACGTAGCCGACACAGGGGGCTTCACAGCGCTTGATGTAGTAGTCCAGGCATGGGCTGCCGCTGCGGCGGCCCGGCTCGGGGCCCGTGCAGGAGCGGTACATGAACACCTTGGCGAGCACCTCAAGCGTCGAGCGCACGCGCTTGGCGTTGGAGTAGGGGCCGAAGTAGGC
Organism: uncultured Solirubrobacterales bacterium; assembly: GCA_963723175.1. Classification (GTDB taxonomy): domain Bacteria; phylum Actinomycetota; class Thermoleophilia; order Solirubrobacterales; family Solirubrobacteraceae; genus Palsa-744. Next base: position 85,131 of record CAVRPO010000013.1, read on the forward strand.
GCGGCCCGAGCGGTGGCGCTCGCGCGTGAAGTAGACCCGCGGGTAGTTCTCGTCGAGCGAGATGGCGATGAACGGGTAGGACTTGTCGTCGCGCAGGCGGATGTTGAAGCGCGGGCGGTACTGCTTGATGAAGCTCTGCTCGGCCAGCAGCGCCTCGGCCTCGCTGGAGACGACGACGCACTCGATCGCTTCGACGCTCGGCCACCATCTCCGCGTGGCCCGGGCTGGAGGTCGCACCTGGGCCTTGGAGAAGTGCGAGGCGACGCGCTTGCGGATCGACTTGGCCTTGCCGACGTAGATGACGCGGCCCTTGGCGTCGCGGAACAGGTAGACGCCTGGCTTGTCGGGCAGCGCGCGCTGCTCGGCCAGACGGCGCGTCGCTGCTCGGCGCCTTCTGTCCACGAACCTTGCGCCTTCGTTGGTCGGGGTTACTCAATAGGTGCGTGAGTAGCGGTAGACGGCGAGCAGCGTGTAGACGGCGATACCGATCAGCGCGAACCACGCGAACTCACCGAAAGACGTCTGCCACATGCGCGACTGCGCGGCGATCGTTGCAAAGCCGACGGCGACGGCGCCGTAGAGCAGCGCCCGGTGACGGTCGCCGAGACTGTGCAGGTCGATACCGCGTTCGCGGTAGAGCCTGTAGCCGAAGAAAGCGAAGCCGGCGGCGAACACGACCCATAGCGCCGCGGCAAACGCATCGCCGCGCGCCCTCCGCCGGGCAGGAACTCGACCGCGGCCGCGATCAGAGCGACGATCGCGATGTTGCGCGCGGTCCTCATCCGGTCCATGACGACACCCTGCCCATGAGGTCAATCAGTTTAGTTGGGCTGCCCGGCGGTCTCGGGCGGTCGCGGGCGTGAAAATGCAAAGCCGCAATGTCCGGAATGATCGTCCTGCAAGTCATCCAACGTTTTCACCACACGAGCCGTTTTACGCTATACTAGCGTAAGCCCATTCGGTCCTAACCCGACCGAAACGAGGGTTGGTTGGCAGGCGCCGGGGTACTCGTCATTCAGGTCAGAGAGCCCCGGCGCCTGTTTAATGGGGTCGTCAGAATTGCTTAGACGTCCACCAGCGTTTCTAGGCGCTCATAGGCTGCTCGACTGCACGCTTGGCGGCCGTGTGTCGTGCCTCGGACTTGGCCGCCTCGTACTTCGTCGCCCAGGCCGCCGGATCGGCCAGCTCGTCTTCGAGCGCCTTGCAGCGCCGCCTCGGCCTGTTCGATAGCCAGCTCAGCCCGGTCTTGCTCGCGTACACGATTCTTGGACGGACCAGCCGACTTGGCGTCCGACTTGGCCTGCTTGGCGATGCCTTGGAAGCGGCATTGGCTTTCTCGGACTGCGCCTGGGCAGCTTGCGGCTTAGGGGTCTGGACACCCGAGGCCAGCCGCTCTTCGCGCACGCGCACATACTCGGGCCAGCCGCCGAGGAAGCTGCGCAGCGAGCCGTCTTCGATCGCGACTGTGCGCGTGCCTACCGCGTCGAGCAGAGCGCGGTCGTGGGAGACGAGCAGCAGCGCGCCGTCGAAGCTGCGCAGGGCGTCCTCCAAAGCCTCGCGGCTCTCGAGGTCGAGATGGTTGGTGGGCTCGTCGAGGATCAGCACGTTCGGTGGGCGCGGCGTGCCGTTCATCAGGATCGCCAGCGACAGCCGGCGGCGCTCGCCGCCGGATAGGCCTTCCAGCGGCTTCTCGGCATCCTCGCCGGAGAACAGGAACCTGCCTACGAGCGCGCGCGCCTTGTTGGGGGTCAGGCCTGTCGCGCGCTGGGCAGCCTCCACCACGCTCTGCCCTGGCGCGCCGCCGGCGCCCAGCTCCTCGGCGTGCTGGGAGAGGTAGCCGACGGTGACGTTGTGCCCTGTGGAGAGCTTGCCCGCCCCGAGCGGGCGGCGGCCGGCAAGCGTCTCGATCAAGGTCGTCTTGCCGGCGCCGTTTGCTCCCACCAACGAGACGTGCTCGCCGCGCTCGAGCCACAGCTCGGCGTCGTCGAGCAGAACCAGCGGCCCACCTCGGGACCGGCGCCCTCGATCTGGACGCGGCCATCCTGCAGCTCGAAGATCACGCGGCCGCTGCGCTCGGGCGCCTTGAAGGAGAACTCGAGCGTGGTCGCGTTCCGCGGGTCGCGCTCGATGCGCTCGATCTTGGCCAGCTGCTTGACGCGCGACTGGGCTTGGCGCGCCTTGGTGGCCTTGGCGCGGAAGCGCTCGACGAAGCGCTCCATGCGCGCGATCTCGGCCTGCTGCTTGTCGATCGCCTTGCCCAGCGCTATCTCGCGGGCGGCCTGCTCGCGCCGCCACGTGTGCCATGTGCCGGCGAAGAAGCGCGAGCGACGAAGGCCCGCCCGCCCGAGCGCCGTAGAGCTCCAGCACCGCGGTACCGACAGCCTCCAGGAACCAGCGATCGTGGGCGACGAGCATCACGGCGGCGTCGAGCTCGACGAGCGTCTGCTCGAGCCACTCCAGCGACTCGATGTCGAGATGGTTGGTGGGCTCGTCGAGCAGCAGCACGTCGGCGCTCGTGGCTAGCGCGCGGGCGAGCGAGGCGCGCGTGAGCTGGCCGCCGGAGAAGGTGTCCAGGCCACGATCGAGATCGGCGTCCGAGAAGCCGAGGCCGTGCGTCATGACGGTGGCGCGGTCGCGCCATAGGTAGCCGCCGTATGACTCCAGGCGTGCTTGGGCGCGGGCGTAGCGGTCGAGCAGCGAATCGTCGCTTGCGCCCTCGGTCATCTCGCGCTCGAGCTTGGCCAGCTCGCGCTCGACCTCCAGCTCCTGCACGCAGCCGGAGAGCACATAGTCGCGCAGCGACATCGTGCGCTCCCTGGGCGGGCGCTGGTCGTGCAGGGCGATGCGTACGCCCTTGGCGACGCTCAGCTCGCCCCGGTCGATCGGCTCCTCGCCGGCGATCATGCGCAGCAGCGTGGTCTTGCCGGCGCCGTTGCGACCGGCGATCGTGAGCCGTTCGCGGCGCTCGAGCTTGAACGACACGCCACCGAGCAGCGGCTTGCCGGCCATGTCCTTGCGTAGGTCTGAGGCGATCAGGAGAGCCACGGCGAGGATGGTAGGGCCCGCTCCTTCCTATAAGATTGCTGGCGACATGCGTCGCCTGCTCTCAAGCCTCTGCGCCTCCACCCTCTGCTGCTCGTGCTCGCCCCCGCGGCGCTTCGCCTACAACGACGGGCGCGGCTTCTACGGGGCGACCAACGACAAGGTGATCACCAACGCCGGCTTCATCCTGATCATCTTCTTCCCGACGTTCGTGCTCCTGATGAGCCTGTTGCAGTGGCGTCTGGACAAGCGCAAAGAAGCCCGCAAAGCGGCACACACGGCGCGCATCGGCGACGCGCGCTGGCGCGGCGGTTGGTAAGCCGGCCGAGCTGACCTGGCGATGATGAGCGAGCCTGACCCGACGTCCGGCTCCCAGCCCCGGGTCCGATCCTCAAGCCAGTCCGCTACGAGCGCCATGGCGCGGCCGCCGTGGTGAGCATCGACCGTCCCGAGCGGCGCAACGCCGTGGACGGGGCTACCGCCGAGGCGTTGCACGCAGCGCTCAGCGCTTCGAGGGCGAAGAGGACGCGCGCGCGATGGTGCTCACCGGCACAGGCGGAGTGGCGTTTTGCGCTGGGGCCGACCTCAAGGCGATCGAGACGCTTGGTGGACGGCTGATGTCGCCGGAGGGGCCGATGGGGTTCACGCGGCTGACTCCCTCCAAGCCGACGATCGCGGCGATCTCCGGCTTCTGCCTGGCCGGCGGGCTGGAGCTTGCGCTGTGGTGCGACCTGCGGATCGCCACCGAGGAGCTCGAAGCTCGGCTACCCCGAGCGCCGTTGGGGCGTGCCGCTGATCGACGGCGGCACGCAGCGCCTGCCGCGCATCGTCGGGCTGGGGCGCGCGCTCGACCTGATCCTGACGGGACGCATCATCGACGCCGGCGAGGCCCATGCGATGGGCCTGCTCACCGAGGTGGTCGCCGAGGGCGCGCATCTGCAGCGAGCGATCGAGCTGGCCAACAATCTCGCTCGCTTTCCGCAGCGCACGATGCTCGCCGACCGGCACGCCGCGATCGAGGGCTTGGCATGACGCTGGAGCAGGGGCTTGCGCTCGAGTCCCAGGCCGGGCCCGAGACGTACCTCGACGCGGTCAGCGGCGCGCAGCGCTTTGCCTCCGGCGAGGGGCGCGGCGGAGCCGGCGCGGGGCATAACGCATACGGGTGCCCCGCGCGCGTGTGGGGCAGGCCAACCGCAACCCGAATTGTGGAGCGTGGCACCCGGACACCACCGCACCCCTGTGCGCACGCGGGGGCAGCATGCAGCCACCCTCTCGACAGCACCGTCAACCCGCCGCGTCCCCGCGCTGCGCGTCGCAGCTATGGACTATCCTCGGCTGATCGAACCTCGGGAGACCAAATGGCCTATTTCGTGACGGGAGCGACGGGCTTCATCGGCCGCCGACTGGTGGAGCGGCTGCTGGAGCGCAAGGGCAGGATCCACGTGCTCGTGCGCGAGGACTCGCTGGGACGCCTGGACGAGCTGATCGAGCACTGGGAAAAGGTCTCGCGAGGCGACCGTGAGCAGGCGCGTGCATCCGGTCATCGGGGATCTGCGCCAGCCGCTGCTGGGACTGACCGACGAGCAGGTCTCAGAGCTTGAGGGGACGATCGATCACTTCTTCCATCTGGCCGCCGTCTATGACATGACCGCGCCTCGCTGGAGCTCGACACGGCGGTCAACGTCGGCGGCACCAACCACGCGGTGGAACTGGCAGGGGCGCTGCGGGTCGGGACGCCTGCACCACGTCTCCTCGATCGCGGTGGCCGGCGCCTACAAGGGCGAGTTCAGCGAGGATTGCTTCGACGAGGGCCAGCGGCTGCCCTCGCCCTATCACGCCACCAAGTTCGAGGCCGAGCGCATCGTGCGCGAGCAGGTGCACGTGCCATGGCGCGTGTACCGGCCCGGGGTCGTGGTCGGGCGACTCGAAGACCGGCGAGATGGACAAGATCGACGGTCCCTACTACTTCTTCAAGGCGATCCAGCGGATGCGCCAGGTGGTGCCGCAGTGGATGCCGCTCGTGGGCCTGGACCTGGGCAAGACGAACGTCGTGCCGGTGGACTGGGTGGCGGGCGCGCTCGACCACATCGCCCACCGCCCGCACCTCGACGGGAGAGCCTTCCACCTGACATATCCGGGGGGTCAGCGCGTGGACGAGGTGATGAACGACATCGCGGCCGCCGCGCACGCGCCGCGCTTTGCGGTGAGCATCGACAAGCGCGTGCTCGACGTCGTGCCGACCGGCGCCGCTGTCGCTGCTGATGCGCATGCCGCCGCTGCGCCAGGCGCGCAGGCTGACGCTTGCGCGAGCTGGGGATACCGAAGGAGGTGCTCGAGCACATCGACCTCGTGCCGACGTTCAACACGCGTCAGGCCGAGCGAGCGCTGGCGGGCTCTGACTTCGAGCATCCGCCGGCGCTGCGCGAGTATGCCGTGCAGCTGTGGGACTACTGGGAGCGCGAGATGGACCCGAGCATCAGCCGCGGGCGCACGCTTGGCGAGGCGGTGCGCGACAAGCGCGTGCTGATCACCGGCGCCTCCTCGGGCATCGGCAGGGCGACGGCCGTGAAGGTGGCCGCGGCGGGCGGGATCCCGCTGCTGGTGGCGCGCAACGTGGAGAAGCTCGAGGAGGTGCGCGCCGAGATCGTCGCCGGCGGCGGGCTGGCGTACGTGTATGCGGCCGACATCTCCGACATGGACGAGGTCGACCGACTGATCGAGCGCGTGAAAGACGACCACCGCAACGTGGACATGCTCGTCAACAACGCGGGGCGCTCGATCCGGCGCTCGATCGCGCTGAGCTACGAGCGCTTCCACGACTTCGAACGCACGATGCAGCTCAACTACTTCGGCGCGGTGAAGCTGATCATCGGGCTGCTTCCGCAGATGCGCGCGCGCGGCTTCGGGCACATCGTGAACATCTCCTCGATCGGCGTGCAGACCAACCCGCCGCGCTTCTCCGCCTATGTGGCCTCGAAGGCGGCGCTCGACGCGTTCACGCGCGTGGTCGCCTCCGAGGTGATCGGCGACGGGGTGACGTTCACCACGATCCACATGCCGCTCGTGCGCACGCCGATGATCGCGCCGACGAAACTGTATGACGCGTTTCCCACGATCACTCCCGAGCAGGCGGCGGACATGATCTGCGAGGCGCTGCGCACGCGCCCCAAGCACATGGGCACCACGCTCGGGACGACCGGCGAGGTCCTCTACGCGCTGGCGCCAGGCGTGGTGGATCGCATCCTGCACCTCGCCTACCGCGTGTTCCCCGACTCGGCGGCCTCGCGCGGCGAGAAGGGCACCGACGAGCGGGCGTCGCTGGAGCAGCTCGCGATGGCGAACCTGATGCGCGGCGTGCATTGGTAGGAAGGCCACGCCACATGTGGCGTGACCCGAGCCGGCACATGATCGCCGGCCGGCCGAGTCGTGCATGCACGACTCGGTCCGGGGCGCGCATGCGCGCCCCGGCCAGTCGGCGCATGCGCCGACTGGGCCAAAGAGGTTAGATATGCAGCCGATGACGGAACAGAAATAGGATTGACCGGTGACACGGCAACCCCGCGATCGAGGTCCACGACCTGCACAAGCGCTACGGCGAGTTCGAGGCCGTGCGGGGCATCGACATCGAGGTGCAGCGCGGCGAGGTCTTCGGCCTGCTCGGGCCCAATGGCGCCGGCAAGACGACGACGGTCGAGATCCTGGAGGGCTATCGCGAGCGCAGCGCGGGCGAGGTGTCGGTGCTTGGCCACGATCCCGCCGCGCGCGAGCTGGCGCTGCGCGAGCGCATCGGGATCGTGCTGCAGAGCAGCGGCATCTACAGCCACCTGACCCCGCGCGAGGCGCTGCGCCACTGGGCTAGCTTCTACCCGCATCCGCGCGAAGTCGAGGAGGTGCTGAGCTGATGGGGCTTGCAGGAGAAGGCGGACGTGCGCACGCGCAAGCTCTCCGGCGGCCAGCTGCGCCGGCTCGACTTCGCGCTGGCGCTCGTCGGCGATCCCGAGCTGATCTTCCTCGACGAGCCGACGACCGGCTTCGATCCCCAGGCACGGCGCGCGGCCTGGGAGACGATCCGCTCGCTGCGCTAGCTCGGCAAGACGATCCTGCTGACGACCCACTACCTGGACGAGGCCCAAGCGCTGGCCGACCGCGTGGCGATCGTCAAGGACGGACGCGTGCTCGCGATCGGCCCGCCGCGCGAGCTGGGGACCCACTACGGGCCAACCCGGCGCGGCGCACTACACGGTCGCTTACCGCGACGCCTCCGGCGAGCTCGTGGAGGTGCAGACCGACGATCCGACGCGTACCCTGCACGAGCTCACCTCCGATGCCCTGGCGCGGGGAGAGCGCCTGGATGAGCTGAGCGTGGGACGCCCCACGCTGGAGGACGTATACCTGGAGCTGACCGCCGATGCTTGACCTTGCCCCGGGTCGAGTGTTGACATGTCCCTGAAGACGCGATGCCCCGCGCGCGCACGCGGGGCATCGTCAAATGCGACACCAATCCCCCATGCCTGACGCCGCTCGCCCTTAGCTGGCGCCAGTACCGGCTGGAGCGGCACATGTTCTGGCGCAACCCGAGCGCTGCCTTCTTCAACTTCGCGCTGCCGCTGCTGTTTCTCGCCGCGGGCGGGGTCATCTTGCACGGCAAACAGCACGACCTCAACCTGCTGGTTCCCGCGATCGCCGGCATGAGCGTGATGTCGACCACTTTTACCGCGCTTGCCTACAACATCGTGTTTCTGCGCGAGCGGGGGGTGCTCAAGCGCATCCGCGGCACGCCGCTGCCGACGATCTCCTACTTCGGCGGGGTGGCGGCCAACGCGGTCACCAACACGGCGCTTCAGATCGCGATCATCACGGTCGCCGGCAAGCTGTTCTTCGGGATCGGCTGGCCGCTTGAGTGGTTTGAGCTGGTCGTGTTCGTGGTGGCGGGCGTCATGTGCTTTGCCGCGCTCGGCGTGGCGTTCGCCCACGTGATCCCCAACTTCGAGTCCACAGCGGCCTATGTCAACGCGATCTTCCTGCCGGTGGTGTTCGTGTCGTTCTACGTGTTCGACAGCAAAAGCGCGCCCGCGTTCGTGCGCAACATCGCCGAAGCGCTGCCGCTGAAGCCGCTGATCGACGGCCTCTCCGGCGGCGATGGTGACCGGCAAGGGGCTCGGCGAGAACCTGTCCGCGCTCGCTGTGATCGCGCTTTGGGGCGTGTTCGGTGTTTACTTCGCGGTGCGCGGTTTCTCTTGGGAGCAGTCGCGCGACTGAGCCTGACCGGTGCAGCCCCATATCGCGCGCCGATGCACCCGCCCAAGGCCCGACCTGCACAACCACCACTATTCTGGTGCAGGCTCCAACCAACCGCCGGAGGGAAATGCGATGAAGCAGCTCGCCGAGGACGTCTACATGCTGAAGGGCTTTCCCCCGAACGCGATCAACGTATATGTGACGGGCGACGTGTTGATCGACTCGGCCACCCGCCAAGCCGAGAAACGCATCTTCAAGCAGATCGCCGGGCGGACGTTGACGGCGCACGCGCTCACACACGTACACCCCGACCATCAGGGCTGCAGCCACGTCGTGTGCGAGCGTCTGGGCATCCCGTTGTGGGTGGGCCAGGACGACGTGCCGGCGATGGAGACCGCGGGCAGCGTCGTCGGCGCGAAGGCGCCCGCTTGGACTCAAGCGCGTGCAGGAACGCTGGTGGGTCGGTCCTCCCCATCCCGTCTCGCAAGCGCTGCACGAGGGCGACGAGGTGGCTGGCTTCATCGTGCTCGACACCCCGGGGCATACGCGCGGCCACGTCTCCTTCTGGCGCGAGTCCGACCGCGTGCTGATCCTTGGGGACGTGCTCAACAACATGAACCTGATGACCGGCATGCCCGGGGCTCAACGAGCCGCCGGCGCTGTTCAACGTCGACCCTGCGCGCAACCGGGCCTCGATTCGCAGGGTCGCTGCGCTGCGTCCCGCGCTCGCATTGTTCGGCCACGGCGCGCCGCTTGCGCGACCCAGACAAGCTCGCGGACTTCGCGGCGGAGCTGCCGGCCTGAGATAGACGCATCCCACCCCCCTTGTTTCCCACGCGCGCGTGGGGAAGGTCGATGGAGTGTGCCGCCGCACAGCCCTGCCGATCGCTTCTAAATACGATCCCCTGCGATGAGCGAGAGCATCTTCGTCGGCGACGGCGACCTTTTCACGCCGACCGAGCACGCGCGTGGGCCTTGGGACCCGCGGGCACTGCACGGCGGCGCACCCGCTGCGCTGATCGCGGCGGCGTTCGAGCGGATGGAGCCCGGCGCCGAGCTGCCGTTCGCGCGCTTGTACTTTGAATTCTTGCGCCCCGTGCCGATGGCGCCGTTGAAGCTGAGCACGCGTATCTCGCGGCCTGGACGGCGTGTGCAGGCACTCGAGGCGGAGTTGAGCGCTGGGGATATGACGGTGTGTCGCGCAAGCGCGCTGCGCCTCGTGCCGGCGCCCGAGGAGCTGCCGGAGCTGGCGTTGGCGCAGGTCGAGGCCGCGCGCCCGCGCGCCATCGCGCCCGCCTCCGACGGAGAGCTGGTCCACTTCGCGCTCGACGACATGGAGCGCAAGAGCTTCGCCGCGACCGCGATGGAGATGCGCTTCCTGCGCGGGAAGCCACTGGCCGGCGGCTTGCCCGAGCACGACACGATGCACCAACCCGAGTCTCCGGGGCGAGAGACGGCCGTCGCTGAGCGTTCAGAGCAGAGCACGGCCGGGCATGTGCCCAGCGGCGCTGCGACGGTTTGGATGCGCTTGCGCCACCCCCTGCTGCCGGACGAGCCGCTCACCCCGCTTGCGCGCGTTGCCGCAACCTCGGACTTCGGCAACGGGGTGGCGACGGTGCTGCCATTCGACGAATACCTGTTCATCAACGCAGACCTGACGATCTCCTTCGACCGTCGCCCCCAGGGCGAGTGGGTCGCACTGGATGCCCGCACGCTGCTGCATCCCGGCGGGATCGGCTGGTCTGAGAGCGTGCTGCACGACGAGCTCGGCCCGCTTGGACGGGCAACGCAGGCGCTTGTCGTGCAGAGACGTTAGCTCGCCTCAACCGGCCGCTGAGCCATTTCGATAGGCGCAGGCGCTCGTAGTGCAGGGCCCTATCGCGCCTCAGCCGGCCGTTGGGCCGCTCGACGGCGAGGCGATCTCGAATTCGGGCAGGTTGTTGCCTTCTTCCAGCTCAGCGAGCTCGCCCTCACGCTCCTGCAGGTAAGCCCGCAACGCCTTCTCAAGGCCCTTGCCGCGACGGAAGCCCTCGAACATCTCGTGCACCGGCAGCTCGGGATCGTCGAGACGGCTGACGATGCCCTTCAGTTCCTCATAGCCCTGCTCGAAAGTGATCTGCTCGCGTGTTTGGGCGCTGCCTTTCTGACCAGGCTCGCGCTGGTCGCCCTCTTTCCTAGTAGCCCCCTCCGGACGGACTTCTTGCACGGCCTCTAGCAGTCCTCGCTCCTGCGAATCCGATTCCCCCCGACCGGCGCGCAACTCAAGGTCGTCGGTCGGCTCGAACATGATCGCCTGCGACTGTGCGGCGTCGCTCATTGGTGCTCTCCTCGTGTGACGTCGGTGATCGTGGCGCTGGCCTCGCCGTCGGCGAAGCTCAACGAAAGGGTGTCGGCCGGATGCAGCTCAGCGACGCTCTTGACTGGGGCGCCGCTTGTGTTGGTAGCCATCACCCATCCGCGCCTGACGAAAGTCCTTGGCGTCGATGACTGCGCCGAGGGATGCCACGCGTTCTGCTTGACGTCCGAGCAGACGCTCGGCGGCCGGACCTAGCCTGCTCGCGTCGCGGTCAACGGCCTGGCGCTGGGTGACCACACGCCGGCGCAGTTCGCGGATCGCTTCGGCTGAGCGGCGATCAAGGGCGGCGATCAGATCCAGGCGCTTGCGCGTGACGCGCGTACGCGAGCTTTGCAGCAGCTCTCCCATCCGCTGCACCATCGCCCGTGGACGGTCGAAGACACGCGCGAGCGCCGTACGGTGGCGATCTAGCTCGTCGAGCAACTCGATCGGCCGAATGGCGGATCGCAAGCTCAGCAGCCTTCGCCGGGACGGGCGCATAGGCTGCGGCTACGTGGTCGCAGTTGGGGCGGTCCTTGGTGTGGCCGATGCTCGTTATGACTGGCACCGCGCAGGCGAAGATCGCCCGACACAGGCGCTCGTCGTCGAAGGCAAGCAGGTCGGCGGTCGAGCCTCCGCCGCGAGCAAGCACGATCGTGTCGACATCCTCGACGGCCTGCAGGCGTCCAAGCGCGTCGATGACCGAGCCAACCGCGTGCACTCCCTGCACGGAGGCGGCGCAGAAGACGATGTCCTGTGGCGGAAAGCGCCGACGCAAGGCTTGGATGACGTCGATGTTGGCGTCATTGCGAGCGGCGATCACGCCGACGCGGCGCGGGAATGCGAGCAGCGGCTTGCGCCTGTCGGGGTCGCACAGCCCGTCCGCTCGTAGGCGCTGCAACGTCTCGGCGCGACGACGCAGCAACTCGCCCTCGCCCGTCGGGCGAACGCGGTCGACAATCAGCTTGGTGGCGCCGCGAGGCGCGTAGAAGTCCACGCGCTCGTAATGCGCTTGGACCAAATCGCCTTGGGCCGGCAGCGGCGCACAGCGCGCGACGCGCCCCTTCCAGATGCAAGCGTCCAGGCTCGCGGACTCGTCGGCGAGCGTCAGATAGACATGACCCGATGAACGGTGCACACTGATCGAGGTGACCTCCCCCTCGATCCAGCCGTCGCCCAGCGCTCGCAGTGCTCCGCCGATGCGACCGGCGACCTGCGCGACGGGCAGGGCGCTCTCGGTCTGCGTGTCGGTCGCTGCCATCCACAGCCTCCGAACGTTAAACGTCGCCCCGGCGCGAACTCCCGTCTTCAGGCTGGCTCGCCGGGGAACGGGTCGGCGAGCGACGCGAGCACGTGGTCCGGGTCGGCGGCCTTCAGTTCCTCGACGTCATAGCGTCCACTCGCAACCCCGACCGACACCGCGCCTACGCCCTCGGCGGCGGCGATGTCAAGCGGCGTGTCGCCGACGACGAACACCTCGCTGAGATCGAGCGCATGGCCGAGCAGCCGCTCTCCGCGCTCTACCGCTGCGCGCGTGAGCGCAACCCGGTCCTCGGAGTCCGAGCCGTAGCCGCCGACGAGGAAGAAATGGTTCAGCTGGCCGCGTCCCAGCTTGGCGTGGGCCGCGGCTTCCAGCCCGCCCGTCGTCAAGCCGAGGGCGATGCCGGCGTCGGTGAGCTCTTCGAGCAGGCTCTGTACCCCTCGAGCACGCGGTAGTCCTCCGAGGAGGCCACGAAATCGGGCAGCACAGCCTGGTAGCTGGCCATCAGCCGCGTGAGCTCGGCGTCCGTCGGTTCGCGCTCCATCACCTCCTTGAACGTGGCACGCCCGATCGCCGGGTCGGTCATCCCGGCAGTCGAGTGTTCGGCGATATCGATCTTTGTGTCGAACAGGCGCTCAAACGCCCACGCCCAGCTGCGCGCACCGGCGCCGCCAGTGTCGATCAGGGTGCCGTCGATGTCGAACAGGATCAGCTTTGCTTGGCTCATCCGCCCATTGTCCTACCTCGGGGGCGTCAGGTGGTTACGACGGGGCGTCAGGGAACAGGGAGATTCGCGTGGTTACAGCGGCGCGTTACAACGGGTCGTCAGGGGGAACAAGGGCATCGTGAAGCTGCCAATACGACGCGGCGAATCTTTTGTGCGGTCCAGCGGCCTTCCCAGCGGCCTTCCCAGCGGCCTTCCCAGCGGCCTTCCCAGCGGCCTCCCCCCTCCCCAAGATAGTTGTGTGTGCAAGCATCTGTTATAACTCTGCTTGAGTGGCTTTCGCTACTCAGCACGCGTCTCGACGGCTGCGTGCGGCCACCGTCGAAACCCAACTAAAGGAGCTCCAATGTCCGACACCGTCACTGCCACATCTCCCGCCGGCACCACACCTCTGCCCACCGGCACATGGAAGGTCGATCCGGTCCACTCGAGCGTCGAGTTTCACGTCAAGCACCTCGGCATCGCAACCGTCAAGGGGCAGTTCAAAGCGTTCGAGGGCACACTCAAGGTCAGCGACTCCGGGCGCGCGCGCATACGGAACCGTCGAGGTCGCAAGCGTCGACACGCGCGAGCCCCAGCGCGACGAGCACCTGCGCTCCGCGGACTTCTTCGAGGTCGAGAGCTTTCCGCAGATCACCTTCCAGTCGACCGCGATCCGCCCTCTCGGCGAGGACGAGTTCGAGATCGACGCCGACCTGACGATCCACGGCGTCACACAACAGCGTGACGTTGAAAGCCGAGTTCGAGGGCGCCGAGACCGACCCACAGGGCAACGACCGCGTCGGCGTCTCAGCCAGCACCCAGATCAGCCGTGGGGACTACGGCATGAAGTTCAACGCCGCGCTCGGCTCGGGCAATGTCGTGGTCAGCGACAAGGTCAAGATCCTTGTGGAGGTGAGCGCGGTGAAGCAGGCGTAGATCAGCGAACGACGACGTCGCCCAACGCCTCGTCCACCGCGGCGAGCGTTGAGGCGTCGAGCGTGATGCCCGAGGCGGACGCGTTCGCGCGCACCTGCTCGGGCCTGCTGGCGCCCACGATCGCCGAGGCGAGGTTTGGCTGGCGCAGCACCCAGGCGAGCGCCAGCTGGGCCATCGTCAAGCCGGCCTCCTCGGCGACCGGCCGCAGGCGCTGCACCGCTTCGAGCACAGGGTCCTGCATCAGCTGGCCGATGAAGTCGCTCATGCTGTCGCTTGCGGCTCGCGAGTCCGGCGGCGGCTGCTCGCCGGGACGGTACTTGCCAGTGAGCACTCCCTGGCCCAGCGGCGACCACACGATCTGGGAGATGTCCTCGCGCTCACACAACGGGATCACCTCAGCCTCGGGCGCGCGCCACAGCATCGAGTACTGGGGTTGGCTCGACACCCATCGGCGTCACGCCTGGCAGCGCGAGCGACTCCTCGATCTTCTCGACCGGCCACTCGCTGAAGCCGATGTGACGGGCCTTGCCGGCCTCCACCACTTCGGTGAGCGCCTGCATCGTCTCCTCCAGCGGGGTGTCCTCGTCGTAGCGATGGCACTGATAGAGGTCAACGTAGTCGGTGCGCAAGCGCTCCAGGGAAGCGTCGATCTGCTTGTGGATCTGTGCCGCCGATAGGCCCCTGTCGGTATCGGACATCTGAAAGTAGACCTTCGTTGCGAGCACGTAGGAGGAGCGGTCATAGCCTGACAGCACCTCGCCGAGCAGCGACTCGGCGGCGCCCCGTCCGTAGACGTTGGCGGTGTCGATGAAGTTGATGCCCTCCTCGAACGCCGTCTCGCACGCACGCCTCGGCCTGCTCGCGCGCCACCCCGCCGGAGTAGGTCAGCCAGGAGCCGAGGCTGATCTCTGAGACATCGATGCCGCTGGAGCCGAGCTTGCGGTAGTTCACGCAAGGCACAGTACCCACTGCGCGCAACTTCTACCCTCTCCTCAGCCCAGCTGCTACCGTCGCCGACCCGAGGCAAAGCTCTGAATGGGCGGGGCGACGGCGCGCATGTCCGCTCCCATCTCGGCGCCTTCCTGCTCATCCTCCGGCGTCGGGCGATCGGCGCCCGGGAGTCGGCGCACGCGCGCTGCGCTACCCGCCCTCGCGTCTCCTCCCTCGGCCGGCGCAAGGAAGCGCTCCAGCGCGGCCAGCTCGGAGACGATCACGTTGAGCACACCTGAAGGAGAGTGCTCCAAACGACCGCGTGCCAGCAGCAAGGGCTCGGCGCGAGCGAGCGCACGGTGGCGCTCGTACACGGCGCCCGGGCACCACCAGGTTGACGGTGCCCCACTCGTCCTCGAACAACAGGAACATCGTTCCCTTGGCCGTTCCGGGTCGCTGACGGGCGATCGTCATGCCGGCCACCGCCACCGAGCAGCCGTGCGGCAGACGTGGCAGCTGGGCGCTGGTGGCCAGCATCGCTGGATGGACAGGCGCGGGCGCAGAACAGCCATCACGTGGTCGTCGACCGTTACCCCGCTAGTGGCATAGTCGGCGAGCACCCGCTGCCAGCGGTCGAGCGGTCGCAGGTGGGGCGCCCGCGGTAGCTCAATCGGCAAAGCGAGCTGGACCGCATCGCCAACGGCTTCTCCAGGAGATGCGATTCCCAACTGCCACAGGGCAGCCGCCGGCGTGCGTTCAGCGATCCGTCATCCTCTCCTCACGCATCCACATCTCCCGTCGAGCGGCCTGTCGATGATCCTGCCGCGTCCCACATCCACAAGGCCGTCGCAGGCGCCGGCCCAGGCCAATTGCTCGAGTGTGCCACGACGCGTCGCCGCTCGCGCGGCGAGCTCGCCCAGGTCGCGAAACCGACCGCCGCGTTCGCGCTCGGCGACGAGCTCGCGCACCTCATCCGCAACGGACACCTTTGACATAGCCCAAGCCGAGCCTCACCGCTCCCTTCGCTCGACCGTGCACTGCACTCCCGAGGCGTTCACGTCGAGCCCCAGAACCACTATCCCCCGTCGCTGTGCCTCGTGCACAAGGCTGTCGGGGGCATAGAAGCCCATCGGCTGCTCATTCAAGAGCGCACACAGGAACTCTGGCCCGTAATGGACGCGCAGCCACGTCGACTGGTAAGCCAGCAGGCCGAAGGCGGCGGCGTGAGCCTTGGGGAAGCCGAAGCCGGCAAAGCCCGCGACCATCTCCCATACGCGCTCCGCCGTCTGCGCATCGGCATCCACATGGCGCATCGCACCGTCGACGAAGCGCTTGCGATGACTGTTCATCGCCTCCTCTGAGCGCTTGCGGCTCATCGCGCGGCGCAGTCCTTCGGCCTCGCCCGGTGAGAAGCCCGCGAACGCCTCCGCCACCTGCATCACCTGGTCTTGGAAGATGATCGTGCCGAGCGTGCTCTCAAGCACCGGCTCAAGCGAAGGGTGCTCATAGGGGATTTGGTAGTCGGGGTTCTCGCGCAGACGCCCGCGGCGCTCGATGTAGGGGTTGATCGCCCCACCCTGGATCGGCCCGGGACGCACGATCGCTACCTGCACGGTCAGATCGTCGAGGTTCCTCGGCAGGGTGCGCCGCAGCGACTGCATCTGCGCGCGACTCTCGATCTGAAAGACGCCAACCGTGTCGGCCGCGCGGATCGCTTTGAATGTGTTGGGATCGTCGAACGGTATTCGCGACAGGTCCACACGGTCGCCGCGCGTGGTCGCGATCAGATCGACGCAGCGTTCCACCGCCGAGAGCATCCCTAGCCCGAGCAGGTCGATCTTCAGAAAGCCCGCGTCCGCACAGGAGTCCTTGTCCCACTGGACCATCTGCCGGCCCTCCATCGCCGAGGGCACCACCGGACAGCAGTCGATCAAGGGCCTCGTCGATACCACCATCCCACCGGAGTGCTGGGAGAGATGGCGGGGCAGCCGGTATGCCTCTCCCACCAGTCGCGCAAGCCAGCGCCAGCGTGTGGAACGCGTCTGGACAGTCTCTCCGTTATCGAGGCGAGCACGGCTTGCGTGCGAGCCGTTGGAGGAGCTGTCGGGGGAAGCTCCGCCCGAACCGGCGGCAACGTCGCGCTCCACATCGCCCCTGTGGTCGGCCATGCGCGCCATGCGCTCGATCTCACCGGCGGGCAAGCCCAACACCTTGCCCAGCTCGCGGATCGCCCCGCGAGCGCGAAACGTCGGAAAGGCCGCCACCAGCGCGGCGTGCTCGTGCCCGTAGCGCTCGTGCACACGCGGGATCAAGATCTCGCGGATATCGCGCGGGAAGTCGAGGTCGATATCGGGCAGTCCGTGCAGGTCTTCGTGCAGGAAGCGTCCCAGCAATAGCCCGTTTGCGACCGGGTCGATGTGCGAGAGGCCTGTCAGATAGCACACGATCGAAGACACCGATGAGCCGCGCCCGCGCCCTGGGGCCAGCAGCGCACGCGCCGTGTCGCGGCCCCGTACCTGCACCGCCACTTCGCGCGCGAGCTCGAGCATGTCGTGGTGAAGCAGGAAGAAGCCGGCCAGACCGAGGCGATCGATCACGCGTAGCTCCTCATCCAGACGCGCCTGCGCCTCCGCGCGAACGACACCCCCTTCGTAGCGATCCTCCAGGCGCGCCCAGCACAGCTCAGCCAGTCGTCGCGGAGCGCTCTCATCCTCGGACCCCGGGTAGCTGTAGCCGAGGTCCTTCGTCAGGTCGAAGCCCAGCCGCTCGGCTAGACGCAGCGTCTCGTGCACCGCCTCGGGATGGTCGGCAAAGCGAGCAGCCATCGCCTGCGGCGAGCTCATCACGTGGGTGTGATTACCGCGCCGCAATGGCTCGGAGGCGTCGAGCGTCATGTGGTTGCGCAACGCCACGAAGGCATCCTGTAGCTCGGCACGTGAGCGCGTGTGGGCGTGCACGTTGCCGGTGGCCACACACTTCACCCCCAGCTCGCGGGCGAGCGCCGCGAGCGCCCGGTTGCGGGCGCGGTCGTGGCGTGCGTAGGGACGCTGTAGCTCAACCCACAGCCCCCGCGGCCCGAATGCGTCGAGCAGCCGACGCACAGTCGAGCGTTCGTGCACGCCACGCTCAGCGCAGCCCGTCAGGCACACGAGCCCTTCGCGTGGTCGAGCACCGTCTGGAGCGCCACCGACGGCTCAATGCGCTCGCGCCCGCTGCCCTCGCGCGTGCCGGCATGGGCGTGGGTGAGTATCCGGCACAGGTTGCGCCACCCGCGTGCATCGCGCACCAGCAGGGTCAGGTGGCGGATTTGATCGGGGATCTGAAGGGCGTGCCTACCGAGCACGATCCGGTTTGTGATCAACGCCGCGCCGCCACCATGGGCTTCCGGCTTCTCGGCCAAGGTCACGTCCACCTCAGCGCCGTGGATCGCCCGCACGCCGGCGTCCTCGGCAACCTGGGCCAGCTCCATCGAGCCGGACACCGAGTTGTGGTCTGTGAGCGCCAGTGCGGAGTGCCCGAGCTCCGCCGCGCTGTGGGCAAGCTCATCCGGCAGCGACACGCCGTCCAGGAACGAGTAGGCCGAGTGGCAGTGCAGCTCGACATATGGCGGCGTGCCGAGCGAAGGAGATTGAGCCTGGATGGCCATTCAGGACCCCTGGGTGAACCAACCGCCGACGCACAGGTCGTGGAACACGACCAGGTTGCGCCCACGGGCACTCACGAGCTCCCAGTAGCGGCGACGCAGCGGATGCTCAGTCCACCAGCGGTCCTCCACCAGCCACGACTCACACACCGCGTCGATTCGCTCGCCATTGACCTGACTAGGGGCTCCATCGCACGCGCGGACTCGGGCCGCACACGGCAGGTTCAGGGCGCGCGGAGTGCTCATCCTCGCTTGCGATCGAGATGCTGCTCGCGAACGGCTGGCACGCTGCGAAGTCTCATCCCGCAAGCGGCGTGAGCACGACCCGGCGCTCGGGCACGCGCGAGTCGGGATCGATACATACGGCTCGCAACGCCGCGTCGTGCCCCGCCACGGTGCGCACTTGATTGACCGCTTCTCCCAGACGCACAAGCCGTGCCTGCTTGTCCTGCTCGAGCAATGAGCGCTGATCGCCTCCCCCGGGACCGAAGCGCTCCACGCCGAGACGCAGCGACTCGGCGGGCGCCGGCAGCAATGGCAGACGCAGCGACAGAGCGAGGCCCACGCGCTTTGCGTCGCCGAGCGCCTGGCGGAACACGACCCGCTCGCGCCAGGTCCCGCCGCCCACGAGCCGTGCTGAGAGCACAACCGCACGCACGGTCCTGCCGCGACGCTCTGGACGCGCGAGCAGGCGATCGACCAGCACCCCAAGCACGCGTTCCAGCATCGGGCCACTGCCGGCATCCCCGACCTCCAACGACTCCTCCAAGGGCTCCTCCACTTCCCGGGGCACAAGCGGGCTGTCCTCGCCGCCGGCCAAACGGTGAGCGAGTTTGCCCGACTCGCCAAAGCGGTCGGCCAATGCGTCGCTTCCTAGCTTTCGCAGCTCTCCAAGCGTGCGCACGCCGAGACGCTGGAGTGGCTCCACCAGGGCAGCCGTGTCCTCGCGAAAGCCGAACAAAGCGACAGGCCGGGCAGCCAGATAGCTCAGCGCTGCTTGCGTTTGCACGATCTTGGTACGCCGCGTGCTGGTGCCAAGCGCCGCGGCCATCGCGCAGAAGCGTGTCGGGGCCGCCCCGATCCTCACGGGTCGGTTGAGCACGCGGCGCGCGGCTGAGATCGTGTGGGTATCCGAGCCATGCAGGCCCCGCAGCCCGTCGGCCTCGAAATAGGCGAGTCCCTCGCGGGCTGACTCCACCGCCGCGCCGATGCCTTCCAGAGCGCATACAACCCCCTCCCACGTCTCAGCCACGGCCAGCGGATCCGCAGGCACCAGCTCGAGCCCCGGGCAACGCGCAAGCGCCTCGCCGAGAGGCATGCCTGCGCTCACCCCAAATGCCTCAGCAGCGCCCGACACTTCCCCCGAGCGCAGCTCCGCCCCGGCCATCGGGGCAAGCGCGAGTGGCCTGCCCGCCAGGGTCTGGGCCCCGCCGGCGGCTACGGTTAGCGCGAAGCGAGGGATGTGGACGCATATGACCATATGCGAACATATGTTCGCATATGGCTAGGCGCCCGCCACAGACAGTTGGCTCCGGCGCCTGAGTTTGCCGGTCTCAGTCCATCCCCAGCGGACCGCTTGCCGACCCGCTCAGGAACTGCCGCACGAACGGGTTCTCGGAGGAGAACATCCGCTCTGCATCCCCTGCTTCAACGATCCGTCCGCGCCACAGCAGCGCGATGTATTCGCCGATCTGGCGCGCCGAGGCGATGTTGTGAGTGACGACGATATAAGTGCCGCCGTGGACCTCGTGCATCTCCTGGATCAGTTCACACAGCAGCGCCGTGCGAACCGGGTCAAGACCCGAGTCTGGCTCGTCGAAGATCACGATGTCCGGTTCGGTCACGAGCGCACGCGCGAAGCCGGCGCGCTTTCGCATCCCTCCGGAGAGCTGCGAGGGCGCATCGTCCATCGCCTCGGCCAACCCCACGTCGGTGAGGCGCTGGCGCACCCGCTCGCCGATCTGGCCCTCGGACATGTCTGTGTGCTGGCGCAAGGGAAAGGCAACGTTGTCGAACACCGACATCGAGCCGAACAGAGCGCCGTCCTGGAAGAGCACGCCAATCCTGCGGCGCAGCTCCAGTAGCTTCGGCATCGTCAGTGTAGGGACCGAGTTGCCGAGCACCTGGACGTCGCCCGAGTCGGGGAACATCAGTCCGATCAGGTGCTTGATGAGCACGCTCTTGCCGGTACCTGAGGGACCGAGCACGACCGTGATCATGTCGTCGGGGATCGCGACGTTTAGGCCGTTGAGGACCGGAATACCGGCCAGGCGCTTGACCACGTCGAAGCAGCGGATCGACCACTCGCGGTCGGTTGCCTCTCCGGCGAGGTCGAGGTCGCCGGCCCCGGAGTGGTACTGGAACTCCTCGCTGTCCTCTGCGACGCCAAAGGCCGCGTCGGAGCCAACGGCCTCCTCGCTCTCCCGGTGAGTGCTCCCCTCGCTCTCCACTACACAGATAGTAGTGGTCGGCAAGGACTCAGGTCAACCCACGCACGCCAGCGACCGCGTGCACGCCGGTACCGGGCCATACACATCGCCTTGACATACGGAGGCCGTTGGGTCTACTATCGGTGCTGGGAGGTAAAGAGATGTTTCACCACAGGCACTCCGCCGCGGGGTCCGAGACAGTTGCGGACACCTCCGCGGGAGCGCAGCTCGCGGTCATGCCGCACGCCGGGACGGACCCTCGCAGGCGCCTGCTCGACGCGATGGTCGAGACAGTGGCGCTGCGCGGCTATGACCGCACGACTGTAAGCCGTGTGCTGTCGAGCGCGGACCTCGAGGAGGCGACGTTCAGCGAGCATTTCTACGATAAGCACGATTGCTTCATGCAGGCCGTGGACGACCTACTGGGTCGTGTAGAACGCGACGCGCTCGCGCAATTCCAGCAAGCGGCGCCGTGGTCTGAGCGCGTGCGACTGGCGCTCCAGAGCCTGCTCTGGGCGCTCGCGCGCAACCCGACCGGAGCGCGTGTTGCGCTTGTGGAGATGCTGGGCGCGGGCCCGGAGGCCTGCGAGCGCCAGCGCTCTGTGCTTGCCCTGTTTGCGGCCTTGATCGAGGAGGGCCGTTTGCAATCGGCGGATACCTCCGCACTGCCCGCACAGACTTCCGAGGCGATCGTCGGCGGGATCGCCTCGATCGTGCAACGCCGCATCCTGCAGGGCGATACCGCGAGGCTCCCGGAGCTGCACGCCGATCTCACCTACTTCGCGCTACTGCCATATCTCGATCACGAGCGCGCACTGAGCGTCGCTCGCGCCTCGGCGTCCTGAATCTCTTCAGAGGGCTCAAGCCCAGCTGAAAGCCCAATCGAGCCACCACGATGGGTCTAACGGCGCCACCTACCTCGACGGCGTGGCGTGCGGGAACTGGCTTGTCTGCCCGTTGAATGTGAAGGGTGCTTGCTGGTTGCAGGCAGGCGCCGGGATCACGTTCGTGGAGTTTTCGGGATTGTTCGCAACAGGCGTGTAGGTAGGACTGCCGGTCGGATGACCGCTCTTTCTGCTGCCCGGTACCAAGCCCACCAACTGTTCGATGATTTCTTCGCTGATCGTGCCCAGTGGCGGCCCACTCAACGAAGGAGCGGAGTTAGCGCATGAGGCGCTGCTGAACACCTGCAGACCGGTAGCAAGCGAGTTGAAAGCGCCAGGTTGCGGGTAGGCGTTGGCGCGATTGGTGCCGACTCGCTGCTGGTAGACGCTGAGGCCTTCAGGTGCGAACACATTCATCACCTTCAGGAAGTGCTGTTGTGTAGGACCTTCGACATTTTTGTTTTTTTCGTGAGTCTGCGTGGCGGCCGTTCCATTGGCAAACAGCGCCTGCAGCTCGGGCACGTAGTCGCTCGCATACTGGAAGAAGGGATTGAAATTGTGCAGCACCGGGCTGAATGCGGCAAGCATCGGCACGATCAGTTCAGTCACCTTCTTGACGTCAGGCAGGCCGGTCTTAGCGGCCTTGGCCAATGGGCCGAGGTTTGTAAGCAGGGCGTTGAACGGAGGCGTGAAGGGCTTGACGGCCTCCAGCAGCGGTGTCAATTTTTCCTCGAAGGGGCGTATCGCGTTGTACAGCGGAACGGTGTTGGTCGCGAAGGCGTCGACGCTACGCAGCGCCGTCTGAGAGTTACGCTCGAATGCGGGCAGCAGCCGCCAGGTTTCGGCAAACTCATTGCTGGCTGCGGCGAACGCGTGGAAGGCGCGCTCGCCGTTTGAGATCAAGCCGCGGAACTGTCCCTCGCGCGCAGTCAGGGCATCAAAAACAACACCCGTGTTGTGGACGCTTGCCGTCAGCGCCCCCTCCTGGGAGTTGGCCACGGTGACGAGCTTGTTGGCGTCTTCGACGAACGGCTGGATGACCGCGAAAGACGAGTTGATCTCTTCGCCGCGACCACCGAGGCCTTCGGCCAACGACTGCATCCACACCTGGAAAGCCGCACGCGTCTGCGGGTTGAACGCGGAGAGGATGTCGTCGAGCGTCACCGACGGTTCGACCTGAGCCTCGGGCAGTTCCCCACCGTCTGGTAGCGAATGGGAGTCGGTGCCCTCGGGCTTGAGTTGTACGTAGGTCTCTCCGAGTAGCGTCTTCTGGCGCAGGATGGCGCTCATGTTGGCGGGGATGGGCGCGTATTTGCTGGCGATTTCTATCTGTGCGTGCGCCAAGCCATCCTTGTTGTATTTGAGGCTGATCACGTGGCCAACGTTGACGCCGCTGATGCGCACGTCGGACTGTTCTGCGAGCGCCAGCGTGCGCTGGAAGGCGATCGTGAAGCGATAGCCCTTCGGCTTGAGTGGGACGGGGCCGCCAAATGACTCCCACAGGAACAGCAGCAGCCCAAAACAGCTCAAAGCGAACAGCACGATCACGAGGATGTTGGCAAGTGTGGGGGCGCGCTTCTGCATCTCAGCGGCCTCCCCCACTCGTTGCAAGTCGCCCGAAGCTGTCCGTCGAGCCGAGCAGTTTTATACCGAAGCCTTTGTTCGAACCTTTGTGAGTTGCGTTGACACGCGCGGCCGCAGCAGTACCAGCGCTCGCCGAGGTTCCGCTCGCCGAAGTCAAACCTTGTGCCTGGCATTCCGCTGCGGAGGGCGGATTGATCAGCGCGACCAGCAGCTTCACTGTCGCGTTCACTTCGCTCACACCCGTTAGGAGCGGCAGCACTTCACAGTTCAGATAGGCAACGGTCCGCCCGACCGGGCCGTGAGCGTCGGAAGTGCTGAGCACACTGTTGAGGTCGTGGGTGCCCCAGTCGAGGAAGAACAGGAAACCACCCTGGTTGGGCCCCGGGTTGTAGGCAAACTCGTTGAAGAGTTCGTTGAATACCGAGAAGCTCCTTTCCAGCCCGGGGAAGGCTTCGCTGAGTTCCTCAAGCGACGGATTGAGCTGGTTGATGACCGGCAGAGCCTCCCGCGCCAGCGGACGGATTTGGTTCTTGATGATCGGCGTGCTCTGCTTGAACAGCGAACGTGTGGCTTCCTGGGCGGGCGCAAGCGATTCGGCGAACGGCTGGAGCTTTGTCAAGGTCGAGCCTGTGACGGCGGCGGCTCTCGCCAGCTTGCCCAGGCCGCTCTTGGTCTTGGTAAGCGTGCTCGGCAGCAGACGCAGCGTCTGCTGGAAGCTCTGGTCCTGTTCGGCAAACACCTTGAAGACGGCATTGGCGGCGTCGATCGCCTGTGAGATTTCGGTGTCCTTGTCGCCGAGCGCGCTGACGAACAACTGGAAATTGTGGATCGCGTGTTCGATGTTCTTGTGGCGCAGCTTCAGCTGTGCGGTGATCTTGCGCGCGTAGAGCGAGATCGGGTCGAAGCGCTTGAAGGTGGCAGAGAGGTTCTCGGAGTTGCCCTTCAGGCCTTCACCCGCACCGTTGATCAGATCCTGCAGGTAGTCGCGCGTTTCGCCGTCGAGCGCGGCAAGGAATTCCTCGAAGTTCACATCTGGGGCTGTCTGCGACTGGGGAATCGTGTAGCCACTGGGAACGTGACCGGCGCTGGGGGTACCCGGGTCAACCTCGACGGTCATGTCCTTCAGCTGCGTCTTGGGACGCAGCAGCATGGTGGCGTTGCGGTAGATGTAGCGCGCATACTTGGGCGTGATGTTCATCGTCACGAGCGCGCTGCCTTCATCGGCCTGAACGCTTGCGATTTCGCCGATCTTGGCCCCGGCGATCGTGACCGACTGGCCCTGTCCCGGTGTCACCGCCTGAGCGGTCCGGAACTTGGCCTTGAGCGTGACGTATTCCTTCCCTATGACAGGTACCCACCCGGGCAACGAGAGGCGCTCGTTGGAGAGGATGTAGCCGCCCACGAACAAGGCGAACACGACCATCGCGACGATCGAGATGAAGGCGGTGCGATAGCGCGCGATCTGGTCGCCCAGGCCGCGCTCTCCCTGGTGCTCGGGCTTGGGCGTCATGGTTCACTCCCATCCGCCGGACCTTGCGAGAGCGGGCCGTTGAGGTTTTGCGGCGTCTGCGTGTAGCACGGCACGAGTGGCTTGTACGGCGGCTCAGTGCCCGAGAACGCTGGGCGCGTACCGAGTGGCTGTTGAGACGTGTGAGCCAGCAGCCGAAGTTTCTTGCCGGCGGACGGGACGCCAACGGTCGTCGCCGGCGCTGAGCGCAACGTGGTACCCCCCGTCTCAATCAGGAACCGGTTCGTCAGCCCGTTGCCGTTGAAGGTCTGTGCGAGGCCCGCGACACCCACCATCGGCAGACCAGAATTCCTTGTAGGTTTCCTCGCCGGACGTATTCGAGCCGTCCTGTAGCTTGGCGTTGGCGGCAGGGTAGAAGATCGTGCTCAGGCACTTGGAGAAGAGGTCGGTCTGTTTGAGGAACGCTGGCTGTGTCACGACCAGCCCAGCGAGCGTCGGAGCCGCTTCGCGCAGACCCTTGGCGACGCCACCTAGCTCCGTCGGGGCAAGCGAGGCTTGTGTCTGTTCGATCCACGGGAAGGCCGCCTCGATCGTCGAGGGAGTCTGTTCTACTCCTGGAACGAGCGCAAGCGAGAATTTCCTGATCGCGGGGGCGGCGGCGTTGAAGTTGGTGAAGGTGCGATTGGCGTTCTGGAGGGTCCCGGGCAACACGGCGATCGCCGCCGTGAGGCTCGTGGACTGCGCGGCAAAGGCGCCGAGGAAGGTGTTGAAGTTGCCGACCCATTCTCCGAGCTGCTGTTCGTGCACGTTCAGGGCAGCCGTCAATTTCTCGATGCCGGCAACCAGCTTTGAGAGGTCGTGCTGTTCGACGCCGCCGAACGCTTGATTTACGATCGCGGTGCCTTCCAACGCTTCAGGACTGTCGTAGTAGGTCTTTTTCAACGCCTGCGCAGCGGTCAACCCGCGCACGGCCGGGTTCTGTTCGGCGTCTTGCGCAGCGGTTGGCTTGCGTGTCAGCGCTGAGCCGTATTCGGCAAGCAGCGTCTGCAGGTTGGCGCGCGTGTCGGTATTGAACGCATCGAGTACCTGATCGAGCTGAACCGGGTCGGAGGTCTGTGTGATCGGGACGGTGTAGCCCGAGGAAACGGTCGGGGACGTCGGCGTTCCGGGCTGCAGGTCGACGAACCAGTTGCCTTCGAGCAGGATCCGCGCGCGGATCTTGAGCGTCGCGTCGCGGTGAATCGGCAGACCGCCATTTGTGATTTCCATCGTCACAACGCCCGTGTTGCCCTCGCGCTGGATCGAGGTGACCTTCCCGACGTCGACGCCCGCGATGCGCACCGGTGATTTGGGGCTGATGTTGACGGCCGTAGCGAACACCGCCTTCAGGCGGAAGCCGTGCTTGAACGGGATGTGCTTGGTGAAGCCGAAGTACACGACGATCACCGTGATCACGATCACGACAATTCCGAAGCGCACGGGGTTTGATTTCTGTAGCTCGACGACCGGCATCTCGTCGTAGCGTTTCCACCAGCGCACGCGGCTCATTCCTTGGCCCCTTTCGAGCTCTTCAGGCCGAGAGCTTCGAGTGTGGAGGCCGGATATTCCTCACCGAACAGGTTGTTCTTGCGTTCTGTGGCTTCGGTTTTGGTCCCGACGTTCCCGGGGACGTTACCGATCACGGCTTCGCCGACCTTGTAAGGCTCGTTGCCGGCTTCGCACTCCTTTGACTGGCCGGGGCCGGCGACGTTGGGGTACGGGTTGACATGCAGATGGTTGTTGTCCGGGCCAGGGCCTGGGCTACCTGGTGGAGGCGGTTCGATAGAGGGCCCGTTGGCGGGGACCGAAGAAGGCAGGCCCTCGTTGTTCGGCCCCAACGGCGAGAGCACACCGGCCGCACGCGCGACCGTGCCGACACCGATGCTCTGCGAGAGCAGGCTCGCGAGGTTGCGGAACGTGAGCGTCACGTAGTTACAGGTCGTCTGCGCCGGAGCCAACCCCGCGAAGAGCGGGTTGGCAAGCCCGAGCGTGTGTGTGACGTCTTCAATGCCGGCGATCACCAGCGGGTTCTTGCCAAACTTGGCAAACGCTTCGGCCGCTTCGGCAACCTCGCCGTTGAGCGCCGTCGCGGAGCGCAGGTTGACTGCGCCGACTTCAAAGGCGTGCCCGAGCGGGGCGGCCACGGTCGTGAGGATCTTTGCGCTTGGACGCAAGAGGCGCATGAAATCGGCGCTCTTGTTGACGAATTCGGCCTCGAAGGGGAACGAGTAGGTCGCCTGGCGCAACGCGGGTGGTCCGTCGACGATCGTCTGTTCGAGCGACGGAGCAACGCTTGCCCACGCCGTGAAGAATGTGTTAAGGTTGGTGTAGAATTCGGCCTGTTCGCCTGCCACCGGCGCTACTTCTTTGGCGAGACGGTCGAGTGCCACGAACAGCTGCCCGAAGCCCGTCTGTGGCGAGGCGAGGTTGTGCAGCACGGGGATCGCATTCGTGACGAGCGGCTTCAACGTCGAGATCGTTTCGTTGAGACCGATCCCGCGCCCGGCGAAGCCGTTGCCGAAGCTCGTCAGGTTCACCTGGTTGGCCTTGCGCGTCTTTTCGTCGAACATGTCGAAGAACTGGTCGATGTCGACCGGTTCGCGCGTCTGGGAGACGGGTATCGTTTCGCCCGCCTTGAGCTTGCGCTCGGAGCGGCCTCGTTCGAGCGCCAGGTACTTCAGACCGATCGTCGAGACCGATTGCACGATCGCGGTTGTGTCCGCGGGCAGCGGTTCGGCGGCCTTTTCAAGCTTGAGCGAGACGATCGCGGTGACGCGGCCGGTCTTCGGGTCCTGATATGGGCTGAGTCCGCTGATCACGCCGACACGCTCCCCGCCGATGCGTACCTG
Source organism: uncultured Solirubrobacterales bacterium (assembly GCA_963723175.1). Taxonomy (GTDB): domain Bacteria; phylum Actinomycetota; class Thermoleophilia; order Solirubrobacterales; family Solirubrobacteraceae; genus Palsa-744. The sequence continues at coordinate 112,475 of CAVRPO010000013.1, forward strand.
GTTTCCCTTCTGTAGGCCCGATGCCTCCGGTAGCTGCACCTTGATGTCGTAAGTCGGTGTGAACGGCAGGCCGTTGTTGGCGTTGTAGGAGAGGAACACGGCCACGACGACGATCAGCGTCGTGACCGCACCGATCAGCAGCGGACTGCCGGCGAGCGAGTTGGAGCGACGGCGGTTCATCAGGGGACCTCGCTCGGATCACAGCTCAATTGGCCATTGTCGGTGAAAGGCGACGATCCATCCGCCGCCGGCTGTGTGGCGGCGCCAGGACAGCGACGCAGCTGGCCAGTCTTCAGACCCTGCACGACCTGCGATGGATTCGCCGGTTTCAATGTGTCTTCCGCGCCCAGTTCGAAGTCGGGGAACAGTCCTGAGACACGCGCGTAATGGCCGTTGGCGTCGTAGTAGGCACCGGTCTGACCGAACGCGCGCAGGAAGCCCTCGAGATCGGGGGTGTAGGGCCCGAACAGGGCTGTGATGGGCACGGATTCTTCGAGCGCGCGCACGTTGTCGGGCGAGGCCGTCGTAAGCGTCTTGGCGACCTGCGGCAGTGCAAGCGCCGCTTCTGTCAGATCGTTGCCGGCGCCGGGCTTGCTGATCGCTTCGCTGAAGTTGCTGACGACGGGCGTTGCCGTGGTCACCAGCGGCTGTAGCTTGGACACGAACGACGAAAGCAACGGCGCCGCTGGCTTGGTGGCATCGACCAACTTGGTCAGGTCGGCAAGCGTCGCTGGCAGTGTTTCAAACGTGCGATTGCCTTCCCTGAGTGTTGGAGGCAGCGCCTTCAACCCGGCAGTCAGGTTGGACTGCTGAGAGGCGATCGCCCCAAGGGCGGTGTCGGCGTGGCTGACGAGTTCAGTGAGCTGCTGGCTGCGTCCCGCCAGCACCGTGGTCGTCTTGGCTGTTTCCACGAGGAAGTTGGAGAAGAGTTCCTGATCACCGCCGAATTCAGCGAGCACGTGATCGACCGCGGCCAGCGCCGGCGGGAAGTAGCGCACATCCTTCTGGAGTTGGGGAGCGACGCCCGAATACTGTTCCGCGGAGCCCTGGATGAGCTGCTGCAGGCCCTTGCGCGTCTTGGCGTTGAAGATACTGAACAACTGATCCAGGTCGACGACGCCGTGCGTGGACGTGATCGGCAATGTCGAGCCGGAGGGCAGCGCGGGACGGTTGTTTGGTCCCGGCGCGAGCGCGACATAGCGGTTGGCAACGCTCGACAGCGACGGCACGCGGATTTCGGCGGTGGTGCCCTCGTGTAGCGGCGCCAACGAGGATTCGACGTTGATCGTGATGCGCACGTCGTAGTCGTGCAGGAGCGTGATGTTCTTGATCGAGCCCACGGGCACGCCGCCGACCTGCACCTGATCGCCGCGTACCAGCTGTCCGGCTTCGGGGAAGATCAGGTAGTAGGTGGCACTGCCACTGCCGGCAAGCAGCAGCACGAGCACGATCGCGACCACCACTGCGATCGCCGCGACAGCGACGATCCGAGTCGTGTTGGTGCGCCGCGGCGGCGGGGGCAGCGGCGGGGGCATGGATGCGGGCGGTGGGACGGTGGTCGCCATCGCGCTACTTGCCTTCCACGGCCGACGAGGCTGCGCCGGAGTTGTCTGGGATCGCCGCCGGCGATGGCTTGGAGCTGACCGTAGGATCGGGCACCTCGCCGAGCCGGGCGACCAACGCCAGCCATTGCGCGGGCGTAAGTCCGGAACCTGACACAGCGGCCGTGTGCCCTTGAGTGTCCGCGAGTGGAGCGAAATCGACGCTGATCGTGTCCCCCTCGCTGGCGAGGACCGTCATATGGAGCGTGCCGAAACGCATGGAACTTGCGATCTGCAGAGGTTTCATGATGCCTTGCAGCGCTGCGAGCTTACGCGCTGCGGCAAGCCCCAGAGCGCTCGGCCCATCTGTCTCAAGGACTGGAGTCCCGTCGATCGCCGAGAGGTCGAGTACCTGACCGGTGGCGCCGGGCGAGGCCAGATCATGCTCGGCCGTAGATGCCTGCGAGCAACTACGCGAGGAGACGGTCGGGCTCAAGCCCGAAGCGGAGAGGAACTCAAGCGCCGCAAGCACGCGCCGGTCAGCTCGGTCGTCGGCGATCAGACGTCGCTCGCAGCGCGGTAGACGGATCGCGCGGTCGCGCGGGACCTGCAGCTCGAGCTGCGTCTTTGACTCGAGCAGCGCTTGTCCAGGACTTGGCATGAGCTTGGCGAATGGCGTGCGGCCCGTGGCTTTCACGGCGGAAGAGCTTTGCAGCTTGACCCAGCCGTCGAGGATCGGCTTCGGATCGATCAGCGGCTCGCCGATGCCAGCCGGGCGGATCTGAAAGACGATGTGAGGTTCGGCTCCGGAGCCGACGTGGCCGAGCACGGTGCCGGCGATCACCTGCGCTCCAACGTGCAGTGGATGCAGGTAGACGTTCTCCGAGCCGTCCCTGAAGGTCCGAGTCGCACCGCTTGCGGCTGCACCTGAAGGACCACTGTCCAGGCCGACACTTGAGAGACCAGCTGCACGCGGAGCGCCAGCTTCGACCGATTCAAGCACCGGGTAGAGCGAGGCGAGCGTGCCGAGCCCGGCATAGGTGTAGGTGTTTCCGTAGGCATCCACAAGCGAGATGCTCGGCCCGAACGGACCGGTCGGGTCGATCTGTGTGATGTGCCCATCTTGCGCCGCGATCACTGGAGCGCCAGCCTGTGTGTAGATCGTCGTCGCGGGAACCGTATGCGGGGAGGGACCTTCGGTCGTGGGAAAGCCGTCGCTGTAGTGCGAAGCGGCGTAGACGGGAAAGCGCGCTTCGGTCAAGCCGGTGATCGCACCGAGCAGTTCCGGCGGAGTGCCGCCGAGCAACCGCGCTCGCAGCATCACTGATTCGACGTATGCCTGCGAATGGTTGTAGGCGAGCACGGCCGTGCGAATGTCTGTGTCACCACCGGCCTGCTTGAGATAGCGAGCGGCGGCGAAGATCGCGTCAGCGGGGTTATAGGGATCCTCATAGCCACTGTTGTTGACGTCAACGCCATATTGACTCCACTCGCTCGGCAGGAACTGCATCCAGCCCTCGGCGCCGGCGCTGGAGACGCTCAAGTCGCGACCGTAGTCGGTCTCGACTTCGTTGATCGCGGCGAGTACCTGCCAGGGGATCCCGTACGCGGCACCCGCGGCCTGGTAGATCGGCAGCAGGAAGGGCGGAATCGAGAAGCTGTTGATAAAGAAGCTGGGCACGTTCGAGAGCGACCCTCCGAGCGTCGAGGGCAGCGGCGGCGTCAGCGTCGAGGGCGAAACGGCCTTAGCGTTCTTGCCGGTCGCGACGCTCGACGGCGGCTGCGTCGTGGACGGGCTCCCGTGAGCGTGGGCGACAGTCGTACGAGTCGTACGCGGCTGCGAGCGCTGTGTGCGCACTTCCGGGGCGGGGACGGTTGTGGTGGTGGTTTCGCCAGTCGAGGTCATGGGTGGCGGGGGCGTCGCGGTCGTGCTCGTGCTCGTCGGGGCAGATTCGACTGCCGGCGGAGCGGGCACGTTCGTCGTCGTCGTGGCAGCCGCGGGCGCGGTCGCTTCCGCCGTAGGAGCTGTCGAGGTGGTTTCGGCAAGCGCAGCTTCGACCGGAGCCAGCACGGCAAGCGCCACAAGCAGCGGAAGAAGGAGCGCAGTGAGTGGTCGGCGGATCGCCATATTCAGTTGCCGAGTAGGTAGTTGAGCAGCATGCCGCTTGCTTCGGAGGATTCGGAGGACGGGCTGTAGTAGGTCGTGCCAGACGCCGCGCCGCCCACCGGCTGGGCCGTCGGGGTCGTGCCAGAGGCAGTTGACAGCGCACCGGCGGCGCCGTTCGTTTCGCCGATGATCGAGCCTGGATATTTGGCGATCGCCTCAGCGGGTGTCATGCCTTTCAGGACGGCAAGCGTGCGCTTCATCACGAGGCTCGTCGAGTTGGCGCGGGCGGCCGTGGCCGTCGTGCTCGCCGTCCTTCCGCCGATGAATTTTCCGGTGGAGCAGCTGGGATTGGTGACGATTGCGTAACCGATGCAGCCGGCGCTGGCAACGATTTCCGCACGCAGGAAGTGCCCAAGCGCGTCATAGCCGTTGACGCTGCCGGCACCGAGATAGATGAAATCGAGTAGGCGCTCCAACCCTCCCGTGCTTTTCAAGCTGGTGAGCAGCCCGGAAAAGTTAGTCGCGAACGGCTTGGCGTTCTTGCCGAGTCCCTTGGCCAGCGCGAGCAGCGGTTCGACGGCGGTCAGAGCAGAGGCCGTCTTTTTGGCGTTTTTGCCGAGCGTGCCCAGGAAGCCTTCGAAGGATTTCGAGAACGGCGCCGTACTCACGAACAGTTTGTTGATGCCGGGCGCCGCGATACCGAGATCTTCGAGCGTTGGCGTCGTCTGCTCGGCGAAGCGCCCGAGCCGTTCCATCGCCGGTCCGAACTGTTCGAGGAAGGCGGGAAAGTCGGCCAAGTTCTGGGCGAGCGCGCCACGTTGGTTGGCGGCCGCCTGAGCGACCGTCTTGCCTGCTTTGATGAAGCCCACGACCTGTCCGCGAGCAGCCGTGATCGGCGCAAGCGCGCGGTCACCTTCGACCGCGAGATCGGTCAGCACCTTGTTCTCTTTCGCAAGGATCGCCAACACTTCTTCGAGTCCTTGCAGAGCCGGATTGGCGCGGCGGATTACGGCATTCAGGTCCGAGCCGCGACCTGCGAGACCAGCACCGAATTCGTTGAGCAGGATCGTCAGGCGCTGCGCCTCAGGCAGGCGCGTGATGTCGCCGAGCAGGTCGGGATCCACCGGGCTGTGTGTGTTCGTGACCGGCAGAAGCACCTGGCCGGCGCCTTCTTGCCCCGCGGGGATCCTCTTCAAGGACGGCGGCAGGGGTGTGCCTTCCACGCGCGGCTTGGTGGGCAAGCAGTCCACGAACTTCTCGCCGATCAGCGCCTGCGGGCGGATCGTACAGCTGGCGTCTTCACGCCAGTTCTGGAAGCCCGGTGTGGTGATCTTGAGCACAACCGCGGCCTGTGCATGCGGCGTCGGCGTGACCGATCCGACCGTGCCGACGTTGACCCCGTCGATCTTGACGTTCTCCCCAGAGGTCAGGTTGCCGGCGTCGTCGAAGATCGCACGGACTTCATAGCTGCCGCTGGAGCCGCCGGCCGAGGTGGCGAGCAGGACGACGGCAACGAGCGCGGCCACGCAGACAGCGCCCCCGACGGCGGCCATACCCCTCCTGAACCCCTGATTCTGCGTCCTCAACCCGATCCTAACTCTGTGTTGATAACGAGGAGAGGGCGGCCTATCCGTTTTGGATTCGGCCGCCCCTTCCATCGCTCCTCAGACCTTACGCCCATCGCGCACTGGCTGAGGTACCTCTTCCTTTACTTTCCTCCAAGTCCTGCCAGTGGCCACACCAAGCGACGGGCGGCCACCGAGCCTCTAACTACCTCCGTCGCGACCCTATTTCTTAGGGCATGGGGGTTTCGCCGTGACCGAAACTGTTTCCCCGCTGAGGAATTTCAGTTCGGCCTTAACCGAGAAGCCGCCCTTCGGACACGTCTTGGGCAATGTGCCGTAAGACACCAGCTTTTTGCCCTTCATGAAGGCGGCGCCGACCTTGACCTTGATGTATTCCGCAGACCCATACGGCGCGCCGGGCACCGTAATGACCAGCGGAACTTCGCTGGAGACCACCGGGCCGAAAGCACCCGAGGCAGGCAGGATTTTTCCTGTCGCCAGGAGTTCGATCACGGCCGGTTCGCGCCCTTCGGCGTAGAACCCGAGATTGCCGCCTTCCTCGAAGAACGGCTGCACGGTCAATTTCTCCTGGACACGAGTAGAGCCAAAGCTGACCACGCCACCGGCTTCGCCCTTCGGACCGGCAACCGACTTCGCCGGGCATTTCTGCACTTCGTGGCTTTCGAGAATCGCGGCCGAACACGTCGTGAAGCCTTTGGTCGTGACCTTCGAGCCCTTGGGGAAGGAGGCCGTTACGCCTGTCAGCGGCGACGGGAAGCCGCCGTATTCGGTGCCGCTGATCCTGAATTCGGCTTCGACGGCCGTGCCGGCACCAAGGATGTTGCCGGTTCCCGGCCAGGTGGCGCCCCCATTCGAGGCTGGGTTCTTCGGGATTGGGACGGCTTTGACCTTCAGTGTGACCGTGGGCGCCGCCCCTGCGACCGCCGGTAGGGCCAGCATTGCTACGGCGAGGCCGAGCAAGGCCAAACGATTAGATGCTTTGCGCATCAGCTTCTCTCCTCTGTTGATGGGACTGGTCCGCCTACGATCCGGGTAGCTCCGGTCCTTGACGGTCCGGCGACATCGAGTCCCCTAACGTCTCAGCCGTCTGGGGAGCATTGGCGATTTGCCCTTAAAGATTACCCGGATCGGACGACGGGTTCAACTAGGTGGGTGCGCGGCGGCGCTCAAATCGAGCTCATCGCCAACGTAATGAACCCCGATCGGCTCGACGATTACCTGGCGCGCTCCGGCCTCCACAGAGCCCGCCACGACGGCCTGGAAACCCAGTCGCCGTGCCAGTTGGACGACCTCCGCGCCTGTTCCCTCAGAGCAGTAGATCGCGTAGCCGGAGCCCATGTTGAACGTCGAGTACGCCGAGTGTCTGTCGAGACCAGCCTGCTCCACCAGGAACGCAAGGACCTCCGGCACGGGGGGCAGCACGAAGATGCGGTAGCTCAGAGCCTTGGCAGGGCGCATCAGCTTGAGCAGACCGTGGCCGGTCACGTGGCTGAGGTAGGAGATGCCGAGATCGGACTCGAGTAGCGCTTGCACCAGCGGTACGTAAATGACCGATGGGTCGAGCAGCGCCTCACCTAGCGTGTGCCCGCTCGGCAGGGCGGTCATATAGCCGTCGGGCAGGCGCTCGACGAGCAGCCGTGCAAGCGAGGCTCCGTTGGCGTGCAGGCCGCTGGAGGCGACCAGCACGATCTCATCGCCCACCTGCAGCTCCTCGCCAAGGATCGCCGCACGTCCCGCCGGCACCACGCCGACAGCCGCGCCCGCCAGCTCGATGTCCTCTGCCGCGACGAGCCCAGGCAGCGACGGCGACTCTCCTCCGCCCCACGTGCAGCCGGCGTTGATGCACGCACGCTGCCAGCCCTCAAGCAACGCCGCGGCGCGCTCGGGCTCGGTGTACCAATCCGATGCGCCGGTGGCGAAATACGCGTTGACGACCAGCGGCAGCGCGCCGACACAGCAGAGGTCGTTGAGGATCGCCGCAACCGTGTCATAGGCGACGTCGGCGAAGCGGTTGATGCCGTGACGCTCGAACAGCTGTCGCGCGATGACCGACTTCGTGCCGAGCCCCTCCATCACGAAGGCAAGCGTCGTATCGCCGAGCTCGAACACGAAGGCCGGCTCACCACGCGAGGCGTCGAGCGCACGCCCGCCGCGGAGGTGCAAGCAGCGACGAGGTGGCGAGCGCGCGTGCCATCGCCATGCGCTTGCCCTCGTCGAGCGCGTCGTAGTCGACGCCCGCCGCCTTGTAGTTGGCCGAACCCTCTGTCATCGGCGATGATCCTATTCCCACTGCCGAGGAGGAGACGATGGACTTCCAGCCGAGCGAGCGTTGCATCGAGTTCCAGGAGCGTCTGAGCGCGTTCATGGACGAGCACGTCTATCCCGCCGAGCCTGTGTACCAACGCCAGCTAGCCGAGTCCGGCGACCCCCACCACCAGCCGGCGGTAATGGAGGAGCTGAAGGGCCGCGCGCGCGCGGCGGGACTGTGGAACATGTTCCTGCCGGACGCCGATCACGGCGCGGGCCTGTCCAACAGCGACTATGCGCCGCTCGCGGAGATCCTTGGGCGTAGCCATATCGCCTCGGAGGCGTGCAACTGCTCGGCGCCGGACACAGGCAACATGGAGGTGCTGCACCAGTTCGCCACAGAGGAGCAAAAGCTGCAGTGGCTTAACCCTCTACTTGAGGGTGAGATTCGGTCCTCGTTTGCGATGACAGAGCCCGACGTGGCCTCTTCCGACGCCACCAACATCGCTCTGCGCATCGAGCGCTCAGGAGACGAGTACGTGCTCAACGGGCGCAAGTGGTGGATCTCCGGTGCTCTGCATCCGCACTGCAAGATCATGATCGTGATGGGCAAGAGCAGTCCCGAGGCGCCCAGTCACCGCCAGCAGAGCCAGATTCTCGTGCCGATCGATACACCCGGTGTGCAAATCGTGCGGGGCTTGCCCGTCTTCGGCTACCAGGACCAAGAGGGCCACGCGGAAATCCTCTTCGAGGACGTGCGAGTGCCGGCAAGCAACCTGATCGCCGGCGAGGGCGACGGCTTCATGATCGCCCAGGCACGACTCGGCCCGGGACGCATCCATCACTGCATGCGCTCGATCGGCGCCGCCGAGCGGGCGCTGGAGGCGATGTGCAGGCGAGCCGTAGAGCGCACGACCTTCGGCCAACCCGTGGCGAGCCAGGGCCAACATCCAGGACTGGATCGCCGAGGCGCGCATCGAGATCGAGATGGCGCGTCTGCTGACGCTCAAGGCCGCGTGGCTGATGGACACGGTCGGCAACCGCCACGCGCGCACCGAGATCGCCGCGATCAAGGTGGCCGCTCCGAACATCGCCTTGAAGGTAATCGACCGCGCGATCCAGGTGCACGGCGGCGGCGGCGTCTCAGACGACTTTCCGCTCGCCTGGACCTACGCGCATCTGCGCACCCTGCGTCTGGCCGACGGCCCAGACGAGGTGCACAAGCTCTCGATCGCACGGCGCGAGCTGGCGCCATACATGCCGGCCCAGGCGGGTTGAACAAAGGCTTTCCGCCGCCCGGCGCAAGCACTCCGAAATCGCCGATGCCCCCCGCGCGCGCGGGGGCCTTCCCGTTTTCAAACCCCGATAGCCTCTACGCTCTAACGACTGCCGCTAGACGCAGGCTGTAGAGCACGGCGGCAACCGACGTAGCAAGGTTCAGGCTCGAGACTCCCGCTCGCATCGGCAGGCGCAAGCGCGCGTCGGCGCGCTCGAGCAGACGCTCGCTGAGGCCGTCGCGCTCGTTCCCGAACGCCAGCAGCGCGCGCGGAGGTACCGCCTCGGGGCGCAGCTCCTCTCCCTCGGGGTCCAGCGCCAGCAGCGGCCTGTCGGTCTCGGGCAGATCCTCCAAGCGCGCGACCGGCAGCGCGAAGTGCAGGCCGGCCGAACCGCGCACCGCTACCGGATCCCAGGGATCCTGGCGGCCGGTCGTGAGCACGCCCGCCGCCTCGGCCGCGGCGGCGACGCGGATCACGGCGCCGAGATTGCCGAAGTGGCGCGGATCCTCCAGCAGCACGAGCGGCGCCTGCCCCTCGGCGGCGAGCACGCGAGCGGGTCGGTTGCAACTCGACGCGCGATGCTGACCACGCCGGTATGCGGGACGTAGGGCCCCAGCCGCTTGAAAGCCTCGGCGGGCAGTACGACGGCAAGCGCTTGCATCCGCTCGATCAGATCAGGGGCCAGACCTTCTCCCAGACGTGCCATCTCGTCCGTGTCAGAGCACGCAACCAGCTCCACAGAAGCGCCAAAGCGAAGCGCGTGCTTGAGCGCGTGAAAGCCCTGCAGCACGACCAGATCCTCGCCGCGGCGCGCCTCGTGGAAGCGCCGCACGATCGCTGGCATGTCGAAACTTGGCGCACCGATGCTCACTAGCTGAGTCTAGTCGGTATGTCGGCATCACGGCTGGCGCCCAACGCTGCTCCGGTGCCTTCCGCCCGGCTGCTCCTGGTCTTCCCGTCCGGTCTTCGCGCCCGCACTGTCGGCGCGGGACCACCAACCCGCTGCTACCGTTCGTTCGAACGAACGGTCCGTGTCGACGACCTGAGTGGGAGCACCGAACGGCACGCCCATCCAATCCAAAAAATGTCCTCAGCCATCCGCCCAAGCCCAGCCGCAGACGCCGAAGGCGCCAATGCTTCAGTCCGCCAAGCAGATCCTATGGAGTGTGTGGCGGCACTGGCCGAAGGGCGCGTCAGCTCCGCGCAGCTGGTGCAGCAGACGCTCGAGCACATCGAGACGACCCAGCCCACACTGAACGCCTTCCGCGTGGTGCGTGCCGAGGCCGCTCGCGCGGAGGCAGCCGAGGCCGACAGGCGTATCGCGGCCGGCGAGCGACTCCCCCTGCTGGGAGTGCCGATAGCGATCAAGGACGACGTGGACCTCGCCGAGCACCCGACCTCCTTCGGCTGCTCCGGGCCGTTCGCCGCCAAGGCCGAGGATTGCGAGATGGTGCGCCGCCTGCGTGCGGCCGGCGCGGTGATCGTCGGCAAGACCAACACGCCCGAGATCGGCCTCTACCCTTCACCGAGGGCAAGGCCTTCGGTGCCACGCGCAATCCCTGGAGCCTCGAGCACACCCCAGGGGGCTCCAGCGGCGGCTCGGCCGCAGCTGTCGCCGCGCACATCGTCCCGGCCGGTCTCGGCTCTGACGGAGCCGGCTCGGTGCGCATTCCCGCCGGCTGGTGCAACCTCGTCGGCGTCAAGCCCCAGCGCGGGCGCATCTCCACCTGGCCCGATGCCGAGTCCTTCAACGGCCTCACCTGCATCGGCCCACTGACCCGCACCGTCGCCGACGCCGCCCTGATGCTTGACGTGCTGAGCGGCAACCATCCCGAGGACCTGCACGCTCCAATCCCACCGCCAGAGCCCTACGTTCAGGCGATCGCGCGCGAGCCGCGCCCCTGCGCATCGCGCTCTCGCTGCGCCACGCCTTCAGCGGCGCCCCCGTTCACTTGCACCACGAGATCGAGGCCGGCGTGCGAAGGATCGGCCGAGTGCTCACCGAGCTCGGGCACTTCGTCGGCGAGCATCATCCCAGCTATGGCCTGATGGGCCTCACGCTGGTCGCGCGCGGCGAGTCGGGCGTGCACGGCTGGGCCAAACGCGTGCCAGATCGCTCGCTGCTTGACGCCCGCACTCGCTCCACGGCACAGATCGGCGGCATCTTGACCAAGACAGTCTTGCCCCTCGCCAGGCGCTTGGAGCGACGCTTTCAGGATCGCATCGGTTTGATTTTTGGGGATTTTGACGTGCTTATAACCCCTACGAGCGCCGGTGTGCCACTGCCGATCGGCAGGACCGATGGACTCTCCAGTTGGTCCACGCAACAGGTGATCGCCGGCGCATGCCCTTACGCGTGGCCTTGGAATGTCCTCGGCTGGCCCGGCGTCAGCGTTCCCGGCGGGCTTACCAGCGACGGTCTGCCTTTTGGCGTGCAACTACTGGGACCGGCCGGCAGCGAGGGCAAACTGCTGTCGCTCGCCGCCCAACTCGAGCGGGTCGAGCGCTGGTATGAGCGGATCGCGCCGCACGCTGTCGGCACGTTCGCGCCACGATGATTAGCGCAATCGCACCAGCCGGTGCAGAGGCATCTGAGGAGCACGGCGGGGAAGCCCAAAACGTCGATGCTCCCCGCGCGCGCGGGGGGCATGCCATTTCGAGCAACCTACCCAACCCGGCAAGCGGCGACGCCGTGGGCGTGCGTGAGCGCATGCTGCGTGCAACCCTGAAGCTGATCGCCGACGGCGGCGTCGCCGCAGTCACCAACCGCCGCGTCGCGACTGCCGCCGGCGTCTCGCTCGGCTCGCTCACCTACCACTTCGCAAGCCAAGCCCAGCTGCTACGCGAGAGCCTGCTCCTGCACGTCGAGGAGGAGACCGCAAGACGCCGACAGATCGCGCAAGAGCTGGCAGAGGAGAAACCAGGCGTGCAACAGGTCGCGGAAGCCGTCGAGCGGCTCGTGGCCGTTCCCTCCGAGATCCCCGAGCAGATAGCCGAGCTGGAGCTGCACCTTCAAGCCGCTCGCGACCCCGAGCTGCGCGAAGCCTCGCTGCGCTGCTTCGAGGCCCACGAACAGATTGCGGGCGCCGCCCTGAGCACGCTCGGAATTCCCGACGGAAAGCGGCACGCGCCCGCCGTAGTCGCGCTGATGACAGGACTTGCCGTGCGCCGCCTCGCCGGGGGCGGAGGAGACGCGCAGGGCACCTCTGAGGCGCTGCTAGCGCTGGTGCGCGGGCTTCACGTCAAGTAAGGCGCCCCTCAGCGTCCGAGCGTGCGCACCAGTTCGCGCGCGCGACCACGAACGCTGCCGATCAGCTCGCGCACCTCAGAGAGGCCGGCCCGCAACTCGACGTCCCCCACCTCGATCGGCAGCATCGAATCCTGTAGCTCGCCCAGCATCCCATCCGCTCGTGCCGTCGCGTCGACGGCGGCGTCGATCAGGCCCTTCGTGCCATTCGACGGTGCCACTGGAGAAGGTGTCTGGAAGGTTTGGCCAGCCAGCTCGTACCGCTGAGCAAAGCTAGCGTGAACACGCTTGACGCGACCGTAGGCTGCTTGGATCGGCTGGAACAGCTGTTCTTCGAGGCGCTCGGCTGCCCGTTCGTCGAGATGCTCGTAGGCCTCGCTCAACAGTGCGATCGCAACGGCAAGCTCATCGGCCGCCTCGACGAGATCGTCGAGTATCTGTTGGCGGCCCTCGGCGGTGGTGTAGGCCATCGCCGACAGCCTACCCCGAGGAACGCATCTCCCCTACCCGAGTTCCCTTGAGGTGCGAAACCGTGTCTGGCGGTCAGCCATGACCCACGGCCTGGCGTTCCCCGAAGAACGCATGGTCACGCTTGCCCATCTCGGTAACCGGTGGGGCATTCTCAAAATGCTCTGCCGCTATGGAGCTCCAATGGGTGCTGGCGCGCAGCTGCCCGATCACCGACATCACCCCCACTTCGATCCGGCCCATCGCCGTGTACTCGGGTGACATCGTGATATAGCGCAAAGCGTTGGCCGAGGGACCGGTGGGAGAGCATCTGCGCTCGATCCTCCTCGCCACGTACTCCGGAGTGATGGTGAGCGGTTGCTGCTCCCAGAGCATCCCCCAGTCACCCCACCAATAGGCGAACGCTTCCTCGGGGGTGACGGGGTCTGAGGATCTGAAGAACCCAGCCTCCACGCATGCCCGCCATGTTCCGAGAACGTCGTTGCTCAAGCATCCCCGAACGATCGCGTCCATGATCTGGACCTGCTCAGGGCGGAAGCGCTTGACGCAGCCGAAGTCCAGGAAGCTCACGCTCCCATCCTCGTGGAAGATGTAATTGCCAGGGTGCGGGTCGGCGTTGAACTGGTAGATACGCTCGTAGGTGCCATAGACGAAGCGGTAGATCGCCTCCGCCCACTGGTCGCGTAGCTCTTGCCCGGCCGCGAGGGCATCGCTAAAGGACAAGCCCCGCACGAGCTCTTGGGTCAGCACGCGACCGGTGCAAAGCTCACCGACCACCTCCGGGACGTGGATGAACGGATGCCCGCGGTAGTACTCGGCGAACTCGGCCTGGTTGGCCGCCTCGAGCCGATAGTCGAGCTCCTCGACGATGCGCGCACCCATCTCACGCGCCGCGCCGCGCAGGTCAAAGCTCAGCCTACGCGGCGACATGCCGCCGACAGTCAACTCAGAAACGTCGCCAGCAGCTCTGTGTTCTTCAGATCGGCGTAGATTGCGTCGGCCACTCCCGGATATTGGATCTTGACCGCGACTGCGCGTCCGTCTGGCAGCTGGGCTGCGTGGACCTGGCCGATCGAAGCCGCCGCGAGCGGCTCCCAATCGAACTGGGCGAACACGTTCTCCGTCCGTTGCCCAAGCTCGCGCTCGAGCACCTCGCGCGCGAGCTCCGAGGCCATCGGCGGCGCGTCATCACGAAGGCGCAGCAGCGCTGCTTGATAGATCGACTGGAGCTCCACCGGCACCGCGGGACTTATCAGCGCAAACGAAGCCATCTGCCCCGCCTTCATCAGCGCGCCCTTGGAGCGACCAAACAACTCGGCGTAGCGCTCCGCCGAGCGCACATGAAACTCTGCATGGTCCGCGTCCGTCCGCCCGCCGCGCAACCTCGCCACCAACGCCTCGCCGACGGTCCGAACCGCCAAGCCGACGAGAGGAACGGCGCGCCGCAAGCGACCCCGGTCAATCCCATCCCCACGCACCTTGCGCATATCTGGAGGAAGCTCGAAGTCGAACATACCCCACCTTCCGCCTAATCAGTCGAACCTGACTTCGACTAAGTGTATGCTTAGGAGCAAGGGCATGTCAAGCACAACTCGCGATCGCATCATCGATCAGGCGATGTACCTGTTTAGCGAGCACGGCTATGCGGCCACCAGCATCGTCAAGATCGAGGCCGCCGCCGGGCTCACCCCAGGAGCCGGCGGGCTCTACCATCATTTCGAGAGCAAGGAAGCGGTCCTCGCAGCCGGCATCGAGCGCCAGCTCGCGCGGCTGGACGCCCTTCGTGAGATCCACCGAGTACTCACTCCGGTCGGCGACCTCAGAGCCGAACTGATCCTGACCGCCCGCTACGTCCTCAACGAGCTCGACAGCGAGTCCGAGCTGCTGCGCATCCTTGCCTCCGAAGCCCGCACCAGGCCGCAGATGCTGACGGCAGCCGTCGATCAGCTGGTAACCTCCACATTCGAGGGCCTCGCTACATGGATCGACGAACGCGCGGAGCTTCCGATCCCTCGCACGAACGCACGAGCCATCGCCGCCGTCGGACTCGGGTCACTGCTCTCTTCCCGCCTGCTGCGCGACGTCCTCAGCATCCCGGCCCAAGTCGACGATGAAACACTCGTCGACACCTGGGTCAGACTCATGGTCGTCGCGCTCACCGGCGCAGAGCCCGCAAGTGCGCAAACCCGTGACGTTCGGCGAAACCTGCACTCGATCTAACTGCATCTGATGCATATCTGCATCACGAAGGAACGTAGAACGACTGTCGTCGCCCGCGACGAGGATCTGGCGTTGCTCGCTAACGATGCTCGCCAGCTGCGGGCAGCGCCCATCGCTCCTAATCTCCCAGCTCAACGACAAGCGGTATCCCGGTGTCAAACCAGTAGTGGTGCAGCTCCTTAATCTTCGCGCGCGTGGGGAATCCGCGCAGGTGAAGATCGCACTCGCCGTAGTCGAACAGATTGACTGTCTCACATAGCTCCTCTCGGGCTTGCTCGAGCTCCGCGGGCTCCTTCAGCTCTCGTGCCACGCCTGCAAATGTGCCGCCGCGGATTCGCAGGCGCACATTCGGGTTCGCCCGGATGTTCCAGACCCAGGACGCTACGGCTGACGGACGGCTCATCGCCAGCTCGGGCGGCCGCAGCTGCACGATGTAGGCCTTGTTGCCTCTGCGGCTGATGCGGATGCACTTGCGTCGCGTCTTGCCGGTCTTGCGCCCGGTCGTTGTGATGACACCGTATCCGGAGGGTGGTCGCACCGCGAAGGACGGAAGCATCAGTGCGCTGAGGATACGGCCGTCCCTGGCCGAGCGAATCAGGCGCGCATGCCTTGTGGCGTGTTTCGCGGCGGCGTCGCGCACGCTCGCCTCATGCGCCGTGTCTTCGTCGTGCCGATGTGTCGTGTGGGTGCTGGTCGCTTCGGTCATCTCAGTCTCGCCTCCCGGTGGGTACCGCCTGAGGAGGACAACGCGATACGCGATCCTCCCGATGAGTTGCACATCGTCTAATACGATGTATAGTACATTGTATAACCATGAATGTCCAGCGCATGCCCAGCACGACCCGCGACACACACCGCACCAGACTGCTCCACGCGGCACGGACCCTGTTGCGCGAACGCGAGTACGCCAACATCACAGCGCGCGACCTCGTCGCCGCCTCGAACACCAACCTCGGGTCGATCGGCTACCACTTCGGCTCAAAGGAAGCCCTGCTCAACGAGGCGATCGGGCTCGCCCTGGAGGACTGGGCCGAGGCGATCGGCAGCGCCATCCGTGGCGAGGATCGGGCGGGACTGCCCGCACTGATGGCAAGCTCCCTGCGTGTCGTCCTCGACGAGTACGACACGATCCGCCCCTACTATCTCGCCTTCATCGAGGCGCTCGCCCGCAGTGCGCGCTCACCAAAGCTGCGCGAGCAACTCGCCGCGCATTACAACCGCCAGCGCGACCGAGTAGCCGGCTGGATCGCCGAATCGCTTACGGACACACTCGAACACGACGAGGCCCGTCACCTCGCATCGCTTTTGATCGGCACCGCCGACGGCATGCTGATCCAATCCTTTATCGACGCCAAGGACACCCCCAGCAGCGGCGAGCTGGCGACCGCCACCGCCAAAGCGTTCACCGTCGCGAGCAGACAATGACCCTCGAACCGGAGCGCCCACGCCAACACGCTCGGCGGAGCGCCCACACACAACGTCCGCCCTCCCCTTCGCGCGCGCTCATGCTGGTCTCTGATAGCGCCCGTGAGAACGTGTCGCGTTGACTGGCCCGTGCCTACACAGCCGGGCGCATCGCCGACGACGAGCTCGAGCGGCGCATCGAGAGCGCGGTGTCGGCTCGCACGCGCGCGGACCTCGATGCGCTGACCCACGACCTGCCCCGCCGACACCGGCGTTTGATTCCGATGTGGCAGCTGCCAATCTTCCCGCTCGTCCTACTGGCGCACATAATTCGCGCTCGTCTAAGAAGACTCAGACATCGACGCCTCGGGCACTGAGAGGATCGTCAGACCGTGGACTCCTGAATCTTTCCCCGACACGCCCGATCGCGCCGTCACGGCCGGGGTTTGCGCAACGTCCGAAAAAGTGGAGACGATTGGTCGAGAAGACGCGAAATCGCCAGTGATCGCCTCGCATCTGCTCGACCGTGCTCCTTTGATGCGACCCAAACGACAGGCACCGAGAGGAACGCTAGAGCTGTTCGCGCAGCTCGTCGCGGCTCAGCCCGGCGTCTCTGAGGATGCCGTTCAGAGTTCCGCGCTTGAGTTCGCGGTGCAGCGGCACAACAAGCGAGACGGCACGGTCCTGGTGCTTGAGACGAACGTGGCTGCCGCGCTGACGGGCCACCTCCCAGCCGAGCTTCTGGAGAGCGTTGATTAGCTGCGCGCCGGAGACGACCGGCAGACGCTCGCTCACGCGGGAACGGCGAGCCTGCGACGGACGATGCCGGAGCCGACCGGGCGTCCTTCTTCGCGCAGACCCTCGACGTAGAGCGCCAGAGCCTCTTGGGCGTTCTCGACAGCATCGTCGATGTCCTCGCCCTGCGTGTGCAGCCCCGGAAGGTCCGGCGCATAGACGTGGTAGCCACCCTCGTCCTGGGGCTCGAATACGAACTCAAACTCGCTTTGTTCGGCCATACGCTCAGGATACCGCCAAGCGCGACGGACGAGACGACTTCCGGTCGTGGCGTCATCCCATCTCACCGGACTCGTCAGGCACCGAGGACAACCGCCGGACATTCGTGGTGTAGGCCCGCTTCAACCGCTCGCGCGCAGCTTGCTCGGAAGGGTGGCCGTACGTGGACATCACTAGTGCCCCTCCGTCTCTGTGCCCGAGCTGCACGGCAACGTCGGCATGTGACACGCCAAGTTCGAGCAGGTGCGTGGCGCAGAAGTGCCGTAGCTCGTAGAAGTGCATCGTCGGACGACCGAACGCTGTGCGCACCACGCGCCAGTAATGCAGATGGCTGCCCTTCGAGAAGCGACGAGCGCGCGGCGTGACGAAGAGCCAGGGCACATCGAGGCGAGCCGGGACATCGACAAGGGCCTCTCGCGCGGGTGGAGGCAAGATCACCGTTCGCGCTTGGCCGTTCTTGGGCATCTTGATCTGCCCAGTCCCATCGAGATTCTGCCGGATGAAAACCTCGTCTTGACCTACGTCGCGGCGCTCCAGCGCGTACAACTCACCCGGCCGCAAGCCGACGTAGGCCGCGAACAAGATCATTGCTCGAAAGGCCGGACCGAACGACCCCAGGCAGTCGAGCGCGCAGTCAGCCAGCTGGACAACCTCGGACTCCGTGAGCGCGATCAGATCCTTCCGGCCACGCGACTGGTCCAGTCGCAGATTTGAGAAGGGATTCGGTCCAGGATGCAACCCGTCGTTGATCGCATCGGTGAACATCGACCGCACTGTGCGCACGTTGGACTGAGGCTGTGTGAGCGCCCATTGCCGTGCTGTCGGCTTGTCGAAGTCCCGCAACCGGACACGCGCGAAGTCCTCCTGGAAACGCTTGATGGCGTAGCGGTACGTCCTGCGTGACGCCGCAGCCTCGCGCGGATAGTCGGTCGGCCACCGCCGCGCGAACTCGCCACACGTCTCGGAACCGCGGGCCACAGTTGACCTCAGCGCCTCGCGCTCGACCTCCCTGGCTTCACGCTTGGTGGCGAACGTGCCCACCCAGCGCTTGCGACCCAGAGTCTTGTCGTACACCGAGACGCCGTATTTGCCCTTGCGAGGGACGATCACGGGTTTCTCCGGTCAAGCCATGCTTCGACCTCAGACAATCGGAAGCCACGTCGGCCGCCGATCATCTTCGACGGAAGCCCCTCGCGCACCCGAAGCTCGACCCACCACGTTGATCGACCGAAGTAGTCCGCGATCTGCCGCTTGCTGAGCCACGGCTCGCGGACGGCCGCACGCGGGAAAGCGATAACGGAGCCGCCAGTGAGCGACTGGCGCGTCACTTGACCGTCTCCTGATATGCGCGACGATGCAGCCGACGCCACCTTTCCGCCGCCGACTCATTCCACGCGCGAGCGGCCCTACGATCGACACGGCAGCCGAGCTTGCCTGAGTGCTTGTGCTCACCGAGCGCGGCGCATGCCTGCTCGTCCCAAGGCAGCTCATCGGCACCGGGAGCGGTGACAGCGCTCAACAGGATGTCGCCGCGCAGGGTCTCCAGGTTGCGGAACAGCTTCTGGCGCTGATCGCCTGCCCACACCGGCCCGTACTCGGGGCAGCGACGAGAGCGGCACACCTTCCCCCGTCCGTAGAGCCTGCGACCACAGCTACGACATCGGCCCACGACGCTCGGATCGACCAGCGGCCGCCGCCACGACAGCCGGGGTCCACAACGATCAGCCACGTCGGCTACCCCGGCGTCCCGAATTGGGTCGCATGCGACCCAACCGCATGCAGACTGCAACCGTTTTGCGACCGTGAGCCCGCCGGACTCCCGCAAATCGGCGATTTTTCGTTCGCGCCGTTTCGCCTTTGTGCGCTGGGGTTTCCCCTGCGTTGATCCGCTTTTCGCGAACCTCCGCAGGAGTCCCAACCAGTGGAGACGCCGGGAATCGAACCCGGGTCCGCAGTCGCGTATGAATGGCTTCTACGAGCGTAGCCGGCGCTCTGATCTTGTCTCCCGCTAGCCTCGCCGGCCGGGTTGCGGGGGACCAGCCTCCTTGAGTGTTCCCGGGTCAGCGGAGGCGGGCCTCACCGGGTGAGCCTACTTTCTGATCCCGAGGACCCCCGCCATAGGCGAGCGGGGCTCGAGACCTCGTGCCTTAGCTATTGACTAAGCAGCGAGGGCGTACTCGTGAGAGTCCGCACTTATGGTTTTCCCGGGTGTTTTACGAGGCCGCCCGGGACCTCGACTCGCGACCATCCACACGAGCCAACCGCGTCGAAGCCTGTCGTCCCCGTGGATGTTTATCTGCTGCAGTGTAGCGTCCGTTTCATGCCATGCCCCCCCGCGCGCGCAGGGGGCATCGCCGTTTTGGCGAACACCACCCGGCGACCCGGCGACCAGTTGGCCAGCCGCTGGTAGACAGTCCAGAAGCAAGCTCCGCCACGTTCGCGGGCACGGCGCTTAACGAAGTCGACGCGGTCCCGGGCCGCTTTGAGGAACCTTTCGCCAGTCGGCCCGAAAGCCTTCCGACGATTGGTGGCGCGGCCTCACACCTCGGTGGCCTCGCTCTTTGCGGCTCGGGGTCCGCGTCTTCATCCAACGTACGCCTCTCGCCGGCCCCCGTCAAGAGTGTTTTCGCGCTTTACCCGCACATTCCGAAAAAAGGCGTTTGCGTGGCACACAGACGGCTTATTAGGCGACGCTTATGGAGGGCTGCGACAATGGATGGATGGACGGCGAGCTACCCCTGGCAAGCGAGGCTCCCTTCGGAGCTCCCCGGCGTCCCCTGCGCAAGAGGATCGGCAGTGCCTTTGCGGGCGTCGCCGCACTTGCGGCGAAGTTCGGCGCCTACCTAAAGACGGGGCTTTTTCTGCTGCCGAAACTAGCCTTGCTCAGTACCGCGGGCACCGCGCTGGTATCGATCGCCGCCTACAGCCTGCTGTGGGGCTGGACGTTCGCCGCGGGCTTCGTTGCCCTGCTGTTCGTGCACGAGATGGGCCATGTGATCCAACTCAAACGCGAGGGCCTCAAGGCAAGCACACCGATGTTCATTCCCTTCCTGGGCGCAGCGATCTTTGCGCGCTCACTCGGCGATAACGCGCTCGCCGAGGCGCGCGTGGGTTTGGCCGGGCCGATCCTCGGCACGCTCGGAGCGGTCGCGGTGGCCGTTGCCGGAGCGCTGACGGGAAGCGATCTGCTGCTCGCGCTCGCATACATCGCGTTCTTCTTGAACCTCATCAACCTGATCCCGGTCGTGCCATTCGACGGCGGCCGCGCGATGGCTGCCGTGGCGCCCTCGATGTGGTTCGTGGGAATCGGCGGCCTGGTGGCAATGATCTTCCTGCTCGGCAATCCGTTCCTGCTGATCTTCATCCTGCTCGCGCTGCGCGAGATGCCGCGCCGCTGGCGCCAGTTGAGGTCGCACTCGATCGAGCAGGCCGCCTTCTACCGCGTGCCACGTCACAACCGGATCGCAATCGGACTCGTATACGCAGGGCTGATCTTGGTGCTTGGAATCGGGATGTCCGAGACTCACATCCTCGTCAGCGCCGGGCACAGCTTCCGAGCGATCTGAACTCGACCACAGAGCCCTCGCTCCAGCTGCGCGCTTGGCGAGCTGGGTCGATTCGAATCTGTAGGCTGTTCGTCTGGGCAGGATGGGACAGGGGCATATGGGCCAACGCGACGGGATTGGGGTTTGCATGGGACCTAGAAGGCTGGCGGCGGTCACGCTCGCGGCAACTACTGTGGCTATTGCGGGCTGCGGTGGGTCGGAAAAGCCGCTGACGCACGCTGAACTGGTGAACAAGGCCGACGCGATCTGCAAGACCGTTACGGCGAAGTTCGCGACCAGGAGCGCCCACTCTGTGCAGGACATCGCTCGCATAGCCCCCGAACTAGCCTCATTCGAGCAACAGGCGCTATCTGAATTGAGCAAACTCGTCCCTCCCGCAAATCTGGAGAGCGAATGGAAACAGTTCATCGCGGGCGCTGAGATGCTTGCCGAAAATACCTCGAAGCTCGGCGAATACGCGAAGGCGAACAATCTCAAGGCAGCCCGCGGGGTGATTACCTCCAGCGAGACGACTCAACACCAAATGCAAGCAATAGCTAAGCGCAATGGACTGACCGAGTGCGAGCAGGTGGCCTGAACCTCGTCAGCGTCTCGCTTCCCTGATGCCCCGTTCCATCTCGCGCTTGAGTCGCGCTCGCGCAGCGTCTGGCGCTTGTCGTAGAGATCCTTGCCGCGGGCCAACGCGATCTCTACCTTGGCGTGAGGGCCCTTGAAATAGATGCGTGTCGGCACGAGCGTGAGACCGCGCTCTGAGACGCGTCCGGCGATGTCCTCGATCTGCGAGCGGTGTAGCAAAAGCTTGCGTGGACGCTCGGGGTCGTGGTTCTCACGCGAGGCCGGCAGATACGGCGGTATGTGCACCGACTGCAGCCATAGCTCGCCCTCGCGGATGGCGGCGTAGCCGTCCTTCAGCTGGGCGCCAGAGGCGCGCAGCGCCTTGACCTCGCTGCCCTGCAGCACGATGCCGCACTCGACGCGGTCGGTAAGCTCATAGCGGTAGGAGGCGTAGCGATTGCTCGCAACGTCCCCGGCGCCGATCTTGCGCTTCTTGCCCTTTGCCTTGGCCATCAGGCGAGACTAACGAGCCGGAGCGAGATCGACGCGCCCGGCCGAGGCCTCGACCCTGACAACACGCACCTCTACCGGATCGCCGAGCCGCAGCATCGCGCCTGAGCGCTCGCCGCGCATGATCGTGGACTGCTCGTTGAGCGACCACCACTCGCGCTCCTCGCCCGTGCTGAGCAAGCGCACCGGAAGCATGCCCTCGTAAATAGGACGCACCCGCGGCTCGCCCTGCTCTAGGGCTCCCTCTGCATCTCTCGAAGCGAATGCCCCCCGCGCGCGCGGGGGGCATTTCCAAATGCGACAAACGCCCCCGCCCCGATCAGGCCCGTGACCTCGCCCGCTAAAAGCCTGGTCGTATCCCCCGTCCAGCAAGACCTCCTCCAGCAGGAAACATGCCGCGATGTCATCGCCCTTGTGCTCCAACCTTGCGGCGTCGCGCTCGCGCTCGGATGTCCATTCGCCCAGCTCGACTAGCTTACCCGCGCTTGTCACACGTTCTCCCGCGCCGATGGAGGACAGCAGCGCTCGGTGGCAGACGAGGTCCGGATAGCGGCGGATCGGCGAGGTGAAGTGGCAGTAGCACGCCGAGCGCAAGCCCGCGTGGCCAGCGTTCTTCGGCGAATAGTGAGGCCTGCTTGAGCGAGCGCAGCACGAGCGATGAGAGCGCGATGCGGCCCATTCCGGTGCGGCGCACGTGAGCATCGACGCGACGCGAGATCTCGCCGACCAGCTCCGCCGCCCCAGCCGGGAACAGGGGGTCTGGCAACGGTGGCGTGGAGACGCCCAGCGAGGCCAGCTGGGCGATGAGCGTGCGGATGCGCTCGGGGTCTGGGCGCTCGTGGACGCGGTACAAGCAGGGCACCGAGGCCTGCGTGAGCTGACGCGCGACGGCTTCGTTCGCGGCGATCATCAGGTGCTCGATCAGGCGGTGAGACTCGGTTTGCGCACGCGGGCGTATCTCGGTGACGTTGCCGTGCTCGTCGAAGGAGAACTCGGGCTCCTCGGAGTCGATCACAAGCGCACCGCCGGAGTCGCGCGCTCGTTGCAGTTCGGCGGCCGCGGCACGAGCAGCCGCGAGCGGCCCACCCCACGGTTCGGGTGCCTGCTTGTCTTGCGCGAAGATGCGATCGACCTGCTCGTAGTCGAGGCGCATGTCCGAGCGGATCAGCGAGCGGCAGAAGCTCGCTGAGACGATACTGGCACCGCGCAACAGCATCTCGACAGTCACCGCCAGACGCTCCGCTCCCGGAACGAGCGAACATGCATCACTGGAGAGCGCATGCGGGAGCATCGGCTCGACCGTGCCGGGCACGTAGACGCTCGTCGAGCGCCGGCGCGCCTCAAGGTCGATCGCCGAGCCCGGCGGCACGTGCGCAGCGACGTCGGCGATGTGGACCCAAATGCGCATCGTGCCGTCGGGCAAAGCCTCAGCGGAGATGGCGTCGTCGAAGTCGCGAGCCGTGGACGGGTCGACGGTGAAGGTTGGCAACTCGCGTAGGTCGCGTCGCGCGCCCTCCCCCAGCTCGACCTCGGCCTTGGCCCAAGCGCGCACGCCCGCCTTGCGTGCTTCGCGCTCGACCGCTGAGTCGAAGCGGAGCGCGTGGCCGGCCTCGCGCAACATCTGCTCGAGGGCGTCGCGAGCGGTTTCGGTGCGCTCCTGCGGCGGCCACACGACACGCGTGTTCGACGATCCGCCCAATCGCGGTGCTACACGCTTGCCGCGCGCGACGCTGTCAGGCGCTCGTGCACTAGGGCCATCCTTGAGCGGAGCGCTCGACTTTGCTGTTCGCGCACCAGACGTCTTGGTGCTCTTGCGCGCACCGCCCGCCTTGCCGTTCTTGCTTTTCCCTGCGGCCTTAGCTCCGCGCTTGCTTTTCCCTTCGGCCTTGCCTCGCTTGCTTGGCCCTCCGCGCGAGCCGCCGCGCGGCGGGTTCATTTGACCTTTGCCAGCAGCGTTTGCAGCGCTACTTCGAGGCCGTGTTCTGTGTCCACACCCCTTGGCACACGAACTTCTGGGGTGATGCCCGCACCCTCTTTGACGCCTCCTCCCCCCAGGTTGCGACCATTGGGGGTGAAGTACTCGCCTACCGTGATCTTGATTGCGCCGCCGCCGGAGAGTGGCTCCAGCTCTTGGAAGACGCCCTTGCCGTAAGTGTGGGTGCCGACCACGGTGGCACGGCGATGGTCTTGCAGAGCCGCCGTGACTATCTCAGAAGCCGAAGCTGTGTCGCGGTCGACGAGCACAACCATCGGGATCGAGCTGGGGATGGCGCCGCCTGTGGCGGTGAGCACCGTCGTAGGTTGGGAGCGCCCGCGCGTGGTGACGATCACCCCCGAGGGGATGAAGATCGAGGCGATCAGGCGCGCTTCGCTGACAAGACCGCCGCCGTCGGCGCGTAGATCTAGCACGAGCCCACGTGCTCCCTGCTTGAGGAGCTTCTCAACCGCCGAGCGCACTTCGGCCGCCGAGCCTTCGCTGAATGTCGCGAGGTAGACCCAGCCGAGCTTGACCCCGTGAACGGTACGCATCATCGAGGCGACGACGGGCTCGGAGATGATCGCCCGTGTGACTGTGAGCGTGTGTGGCGCTCCGTGCACCGGCTTGACGGTGAGCTCTACATTGGTGCCCGGCGGGCCCTTGATCAGAGCGGTCGCGGTGTCGGCCGGGACACCGTGCAGCGAGCGCGAGCCGACGGCGACGATCGTTTCCCCCAGCTTCAGGCCCGCACGTTGGGCTGGCGAGGAGTTGAACACGTGTACGACTTCCAGGCCCGCCGTCTTCGGGTTGACCGAGACGCCGATCCCGGCGAAGCTGGCCGGCTGGTCGAAGCTCGTGAATTCCTTTGGGCTGAGGTACTCGGAGTACGGGTCATGAAGGCTCGAGATCATTCCCGCGACCGAGGAGTTCGCGAGCGCACTCTTTGAGACCGGTCGGTAGTAGTCGTGGGAGACGCGTTCGATCGCTTCGTCGACGACCTGCGTGCCGTTGTTGGCGACGAATGCTTTGCGCGCAAAGCTTGGGAGATTGCTTGGGTGACCGCCCAGCCAGATGCCAAGGAGCAGCAACAGCACCGGCAACAGGACAGCGAGAGCGGCAAACAGGATCTGTCGTGCGCGGGAGCTCATACCCCCCACCCTACGCACTCCCCGAGGCTTCTGAGGCGCTCGGCGTCACGTCCAAGCGCTGAATCAAACTCGGAGGAACCGCCGCAGCGACAAGCCAGAGCCTGCCGCGGAGACGGCGATGGCACATGCCATCAGCACCAGGATCAGCAGGCGGAAATCGATCATGTCGGGCTGAGAGATCAGCTTTACCGTGCCGGCCAGCGGATCGATCAGCGTGACCTTGGCGACTGCCAGCAGACCGATCGCGCATACGCCTCCCAGCGCGCCCAGGAACAGGCCCTCGATCACGAACGGCCAACGGATGAACCAGTCGGTCGCGCCGACCAGCTTCATCACCTCGACCTCGCGCCGGCGCGAGAAGAGCGACAGGCGGATCGTGTTGGAGACAAGCAGGATCGAGGAGAAGACGAGCAATGCCGCGAGCAGGGCCATCGTGATCTTGACGATGCGCGTGGCCGAAAGGATCTTGTCGGTTTGGGCTTGGCGATCTTGGACGTCGGCGATCGCGGAGTCGGTCACCATGCGCTTGGCTGCCGGGCTTGACTGGCTCAGCTCGGCCTGGATCGCGTCGGCCTTCGCGGGATCGGTAGGCGTGATCCTTAGGATTTCCGGGAGCGGGTTGTAGCCGATCAGCTGGAAGGCCTGCGGGTCGATCTTGCGCTCCTGTTCATAGCCCGCCTGCTTGGAGAGCACTTCGACGTGACCGACGTATGGGGCGTGTTCGACCTTGTGGCGCACACGTGCGACTTCCGCGGCGGTAGCCGTCGTGTTGAGGTCCACGTCGACGACTACACGGCCGCGAATCGAGTTGGCTGCTCCGTTTGTTGCTTGGACGACCGGGATGAAGACGCCCAGCACGAGCGTTGTCACCAGCACACAGGAGAGCGCGGCGAAGCTCGGCGCGGGATTGCGCCGCATCGAGCGCACCGCCTCCTTGAAGAAGAATCCAATTCTCATGACCGCCCCGATGGAGCCGTGGACCGAGCAGTCCAAGGACGTACCCCTTCGGGGCACAGGCAGTTCGGTGGCGTGCTACGCACGCGAGCGACCGAGGACGCAGGAATGCGAAGCGTCCACGGCTTCATCGGCGCATGCCGCCCCTTGGACGTGGTACCTCTTCAGCAGCCGTTTCCCGCTTCAACCTCTCTGCCAGATCACCCGTCGTCTCATCCTGCGCGTACAGGCCCGTGGCCTCGTCGCGGATGATGCGCCCGCGGCGCAGCTCGATCACACGGCGGCGCATCTTGTCGACCAGCTCGTTGTCGTGCGTTGCCACGATCACCGTCGTGCCGGCTCGGTTGATGCGATAGAGCAGCTGCATGATGCCGATCGAGGTATGCGGGTCGAGGTTGCCCGTGGGCTCGTCGGCTAGCAACAGCGGCGGGTGCGAGGCGAAGGCGCGCGCTACGGCAACGCGTTGCTGCTCGCCGCCGGAGAGCTGGTGGGGGTAGTTGTGCAGCTTGGTCGAGAGGCCCGTTAGGCGCAGGATGTCCGGTAGCGAGGAGCGGATCTGCTTACGCGAGGCGCCTGTCACCTGTAGCGCATAGGCGATGTTGTCGTAGACGGTGCGCGTTGGCAGCAGCTTGAAGTCTTGGAAGACGACGCCTATGTTGCGCCGGTAGTACGGGACGTGCTTGTGGTCGATCTCGCCCAGGTGGCGGCCGGCGACGCGGATGATGCCCTCGCTCGGGTCGAGCTCCTTGATCAGCAGGCGCATGATCGTCGACTTGCCCGAGCCGGTGGCGCCGACCAGGAAGACGAACTCCTGACGGTCGATCGCGAAAGTTGCCCGCTCCAGGCCAACGTCGGCCGAGTCATAGCGCTTTGTGACGGCACGGAAGTCGACGACGGTGTTCGCGCCCGGGGTGCTCACCGGGGGCTTGGCTGGGGGCTGCAGCTACGACAGGGCGCGGCTCTGGCGCGACGACCCTCGCGCGACTTGGATTCATGTGCCGCGCGAGCGCACGACGCGGGATCGTGCGCTCCGGGCGGACGTTTTTCTCAGGGTCGGCCATGGCGGGGCACAGTAGCGATCAGACCCGCGCGGGAGTCGCACTTTTCCCTGCATGCAAAGCCTTTTGCACGACGCAAGCAACGAACCACAAGCAGGGGTTCGCGCCAGCCCGGCGAGTGCGACATGCCGATCGCCTATCGTGGCGTGCGCATGACTGACATCTCGACAACTACCGTTGCCGGCAACGGCCTGCCCGTGTACAGCGTGAGCCTTCCCGGGACACGCGCGCTCACCGTGCTCGTCGCCTTCGACGCCGGGGCCCGCACAGAGCGCGTCGAGGAGAACGGGATGGCCCACTTCCTCGAGCACCTTGTGTTCAAGGGCGGCGAGAAGTACGCCGACCTACAAGGACGTCAACGAGACGGCCGAGCGGCTCGGCGGGATGCTGAACGCCTACACCAGCCACGACCTCGTCGCCTTCCACATCACCGTGCGCGCAGAGTCGGCGCCGGAGGCGATCGATCTGCTCAGCGACTTCGTGGCGCGCCCGAAGCTCGACGCGGAGGAGCTCGACCGCGAGCGCGGCGTGGTGATCCAGGAGATCAACCGTGCTTACGACCAGCCCTCGACCGTGGCCGAGTACCTGATCGACAAAGCCGCGTTCGGCGACCATCCGCTTGGGCGCACCGTGCTCGGCCCCGAGGAGAACTTGCGCAGCTTTACTCGCGAGGGAATCGTCAGCTTCCGCGAGCGCCGCTGGGCCGGGGCTTCCGGCGCGGCGTTCTTGGTTGGGAATGTTGAGTTCGTTCCCGGACCGGATCAGCTGCGCGAGTCTGTTCGCCCGTTTTCCAACCCTGCAGGAGCCCGAGCCATACTCGCCGGCACCGAAGTTCGCCCCCGAGACCTTGGTGGAGCAGCGCGACACTAACCAGTCGCACCTGCGCATGATCTACAGGCCGCAGATCGACGTGGGCAACGTCAAACAGCGGGCCGCGCTGTCGATCTACTCGACGCTGCTCGGCGGCTCGATGGGCTCACGACTGTTCGAGGAGATTCGCGAGAAGCGAGGGCTTTGCTACTCGGTGTACGCGATCGCTCACGCCTTCGCGGACGTGCCGATCTTGCAGCTCGGCTCGGGGCTCGACTCGGAAAAGTGCATCGAGGCCTACACGCGCATGCGCGAGATCGTCGATGAGCTGCGCGCAGACGGGCCGACCGAGGAGGAGGTGCAGCGCGCTCGCGCTTACTCGGCCGGGCGGCTGGTGCTTGCCTTCGAGAACACGAACGCCGTCGCTCGCTATGGGGCCAGCCAGAAGATCGTCTACGGCGAGGACGTCGACCCCGACGCGGCGATAGCGGCACTCGACGCGGTCACGTTCGATGAGGTGCGCGAGGTCGCGGCAGACGTGGCCGAGAACCTGGCGGTCGCCTGCGTGGGCCCGCACGAAGCCGGCGACTTTTAGCCGAGCGCAACCATGCGGTCGATGGGGATTCGTGCTCGCTCGGCTATCTCTGGCGTCACACGCACCTCGAACTTCATCTCGCGCAAAGCGTCTCTCAGCTTCTCCAGCGTGATCATCTTCATGTACACGCAGCTTGCCTCGGCGTTTGCCGGGATGAAAGTCACGTCGGGAGCTGCCATTTCAAGCGGGTAGAGCATGCCGGTCTCGGTCGCCACGACCGCCTCGCGCGGCGGCCGGCATGCCACCCGCTTGTCCATCGACCTGGCCCGTCACCGCGACCTTCTCCAAGTCGTCGGCATAGCGCAGCATGCCCCCCGTGGAGAGCATGTGCACACCCTCCGCCGAGACGTCACCGGCGGCGACGTACTCCATGATCGAAGTCGTGCAACCGCACTCCGGGTGGATCAGGAAGTCCGCGCCGGGGTGCGCGGCGCGCGTGGCCTCGATGTCTGACGGGCGGATACCGGCGTGCACGTGGCACTCGCCGTCCCACACGTGCATGCGCTTGCCTAGCTCCTTCTCGACGTAGGCGCCCAGCCACATGTCCGGCCCGAACAGGATCTCTGTGTCCGGACCGTCCGTCTCGTAGATGTGGCGCACGACATCCACCGCATTGGCCGATGTGCAGCAGTAATCGGTCAGCGCCTTGACCTCGGCGGTGGTGTTCACATACATGACGACCACACCCCCTGGATATGAAGCCCTCCACTCGAGCAAGTTGTTCAGCGTCGATCGAGGCCGCCAGCGAGCAGCCAGCATCCAGGTCGGGGATCAGGACCGTCTTCTCCGGACACAGGATCGAGGCGGTCTCGGCCATGAAGTGCACGCCGCAGAAGACGATCGTCTCGGCCTCGGATGCAGCCGCCTGGCGCGAGAGGCCAAGCGAATCGCCGACGTAATCGGCGACGTCCTGCACCTCGGGCACCTGGTAGTTGTGCGCGAGGATCGTCGCGTTGCGCTCTGCCGCCAGCGCGCGGACCTCGGCGTGCAGCTCGGCGATCTCGTCCGCCGTCATCTCGGGGAGCGGTCCCTGGGTAGGGATCATCGGCAACGTCTTCATCTCGCTCGTGCCGTGAATCATGAATTCGTTGAGGATTTCCCGGATGGATGGTCGTGATCTGACGTCCGACGGCATCGGCGTGCGTGCCGGTAGCACGTGCGCCGATGCCGGTGGGCGTCAGGCGCGTCCAGGCGCCGGGAAATGCCATCGAATTCATGATTCACGGCACTACCTCCAGGATCAGGGACAGGTCGAGGGCCGGCGCGGAGTGGGTGAGCGCGCCAACCGATATGAAGTTTACCCCGGTCTGCGCGCGCTCCCGGATGTTCTCGAGCGTCACGTTGCCGCTCGCCTCAAGCTTGGCGCGACCGCCCACTTGGGCGACCGCTGCCCGCAGCTCATTGACGCTCATGTTGTCGAGCAGCAGACGTGGCGCGCCGGCGGCGAGCGCTTCTTCGATCTCGCCGCGGATTGCGCACCTCGACCTCCAGCATGGCCGCCAGATCAGGGTCCGCCTCGCGCACGCGAGCCACCGCCTGGGCGATCCCACCGGCGGCCGCGATGTGGTTCTCCTTGATCAAGATCGCGTCGAACAGCCCGACGCGGTGGTTGCTTGCGCCTCCGGCCGCGACCGCCGCCTTCTCGAGCGTCCTCAGTCCTGGAGTCGTCTTGCGCGTGTCCAGCACGACCGTTCCCGTCCCCTCGACCTCGCGCACGAAGCGCGCTGCGAGCGTCGCGATCCCGGACAGGCGTCCGAGGAAGTTGAGCGCCGTGCGCTCGCCCGTCAGCAGCGCACCGGCCAAGCCTTCGATCGAGAGCACCGGCCCGCCCTGCTCTCGCCAGACGCCCTCTTGCGCCAAGCGCTCGAAGCGTACGTCGGGGTCGAGCAGCGCGAAGCACGCCTCGGCCGCGTCCAAGCCGAAGATCGTGCCCGGCGCCTTCTGCGTGATTAGTGCTCGCGCGCTTGCATCCGCGCGCGACAGTCGCGGTTGTCGTGACGTCACCAGCCGCCGACGTCCTCGGCCAAGGCACGCCCCACCAGCTCGGTCAGCTCGTCTCCGCTCACTGCATGGACGAGGCCGACTTGAGCAGATAGGCACGCACAAATCCATCCAAATCCCCGTCGAGCACGCGCTGCACGTCGCCCATCTCATAATCGGTGCGATGGTCCTTGGCCATCGAATAAGGGTGCAGCACATAGGAGCGGATCTGCGAGCCGAAGTTGACGTCCTGGGCCTCGCCCTTCTCGCGCGCGATCTCTTCCTGGCGTTCGCGCTCCTGCTTCTCCACGAGCTTGGAGCGCAGCATCGCCATCGCGGTGGCGCGGTTGGAGGTCTGCGAGCGCTCGTTTTGGCACTGCACCACGATCCCCGAGGGTCGATGGGTGATACGCACGGCCGAGTCGGTCTTGTTGACGTGCTGGCCGCCGGCGCCCGAGGCGCGGTAGGTGTCAACCTGCAGGTCGTCCTCGTCGATCTCGACCTCGCCGCTGTCCTCCACGACCGGCGCCACCTCGACGCCCGCGAAGCTCGTCTGGCGACGGTGGGCGGAGTCGAACGGCGAGAGGCGCACAAGTCGGTGCACGCCCCGCTCGGCGCCGAACAAGCCGTAGGCGTTTTCCCCTGAGACCTTGAAGGTGGCCGACTTGATGCCGGCTTCCTCGCCCGGGCTCACCTCCAGCAGCTCAGCCTTGAAGTCGCGTCGCTCGGCCCAGCGCATCATCATGCGCAACACCATCTCGGCCCAGTCCTGCGCGTCGGTGCCGCCCGCGCCCGCGTTGACGCTGACGAGCGCGTCACCCGCGTCGTAGGAGCCCGAGAACAGACGCTGCTCCTCAAGCTCCGCCAGGCGCTGCTCGACCGAGGCGAGGTGCTCTTGGACCTCCTGCTCGAGCGCGGGCTCCTCCTCGGCCATCTCCACGAGACCGTCGAGATCGTCCACGTCGGACTGCAACTCGGTGAATGTCTGCAAGCGCTTGCTTGCCTTGGCGTGCTCGGCCGAGACCTTGGCGGCTGCCTCGGCATCGTCCCAGAAGCCGGGTGCTTGCATCTGCGCTTCGAGCGCCTCGACGCGCTCGCTCAGTTGAGCTGGGTCAAAGATAGTCCGCTAGCAGTGTGAGCTGCTCGCGGATGGCCGCAAGGCGTTGCGGCGTCGACTCGCTTGGGGGGGCTGTTGCCATCGGGCGCAACGCTATCAGCAGCACCGGGCACAAACGGGCTACAGGCAAAGACAAGCTGTCGGCGCTTTGACGCTCGTGCGGATGACAATACCGCGGGCTGATGCTCTCAAATATCGAGTCACTAACTGTCGATCCGGTTGCAAAACACTGGTACTCGTGTACGCTGTCGTCATAGCTGTCATCCGCCATGCTGCCAGCCTTCCGTGAGGCTCCCCGACGCTTCATCGTGCATAACACGCACGAGCAGATCCAGCTAGCCGCCGTACGCGTGGTCGCCGCCAAGGGCTACCACCAAACCAGTATTCGAGACATCTGCGCCGAGGCGAACATCTCCGCGCGCTCCTTTCACGAGCACTTCGCCAGCAAGGAGGAAGCTGTCTTCTCTGGCGTCGAAGCTGGGGTCGATCGCGTGATGGGCTTCTGCCAGGAGGTGTACCGCAACTCGCCGAGCTGGCCCGACGCGGTTTGGGACGGCATGTACGCCTATGCCGAATGGGCAAAAAACGAGCCCGCATTCGCTCGCACCGGGATCGTCGAGCTGCTCTCGGTCGGGCCCTCGGCCCAGGAGCTGCTGAAGTCGCTGATGGAGGCCTTCATGATCTTCCTGCAGCCCGGCTATGACCTGCTCGATCCCGCGGCCGCCGGTAGCCTCGATGAGCCCGTGACCCAGCGCTTCTTCGAAGTGCTCTACCTGCACATCAACCAGAACTCCGTGGAGACGGTCGCGACGATCATCCCCGAGCTGGCACGCACGCTGCTGACTCCCTTCATCGGCACACAAGCAACCGAGGAGTTCATCGCCAAGCGCGAATCGGAGCGGACTACGCTCCGTGACAGCGCTTGAACTTCTTACCTGAGCCACACCAGCACGGGTCGTTGCGGCCGACTTCGTGCTCTGAGTCTGTGACGCGCTGCTCTACGACCGGGAGCGCCTCGACCGGTTCGCCTTCGCCCTCGTAGGCCGCGGCGCCTGGGCCGGCCGCGGCAGCCGCGGCAGCTATCGCACCGGCGCCCATCGCGCTGGATCCGCCCGAGTAGGAGACGCGTCCGGCGCGCGTTGAGTTGCCCGATGCGGCAAACGCTGGGGCCGGCACTCCCCCTCCCCCGCCGTTCTGACCGTCGACGCTGACCTGCACATTGAAGATCATGCGCGTGAAGTCCACCCATACGCTGTTCATCAGGTCGCCGAAGAGGGTGAATGCCTCGTTCTTGTAGGCCACCAGCGGGTCGATCTGGGCGAAGCCACGCAGGTGGATGCCCTCACGCAGATAGTCCATGTCGTACAGGTGCTCGCGCCAGCGTTCGTCGATGATCTGCAGGATCAAGAAGCGCTCGAGGGCACCGATCAGCTCATTGCCGAGCTCCTGCTCGCGCGCCTCGTATTGCTTGACCGCGGTCTGGGTGATCTCCTCGGTAAGGTAGCCGCTGTCGATCGTCTCCGGGTCGAGATCGTCCTCGTCGAGCTCGACCGGGAAGAACTGTCCGAGCGCAGTGAGCAGGCCGTCGAGATCCCAGTCCTCCATGTAGTCGCTCGGCGTGTACTGCTCGATTGTTCGCTCGATCGTCTTGACCACCTGTTCGCGCGCCTCCTCGCCCATCTCCTTACCTTCGAGCACCTCGTCGCGGTAGGCGTAGATGATGCGTCGCTGCTCGTTCATCACGTCGTCGTACTCGAGCACGCGCTTTCTGATCAGGAAATTCTGTTCCTCGACCTTCTTCTGGGCCTTCTCGATCTGCTTGGAGAGCATGCCCGCCTCGATCGGCTCCTCGTTGCCCTCCTCGTCTATGCCGCCGAGTCGGTCGAGGATCTTGTAGATGCGATCACCCGCGAACAGGCGTACGAGGTCGTCCTCGGCTGAGAGGAAGAAGCGGCTCTCTCCCGGATCGCCTTGGCGGCCCGCACGCCCGCGCAGCTGGTTGTCGATGCGCCGCGACTCGTGACGCTCGGTGCCGCAGATGAATAGGCCCCCCGCCGCCACGACGCGCTCGCGATCGACCTGGACCTGCTGCTCGATGCCCGGCAGCAGATCTTTCAAGCGCTCCTCGTGCGCGGGATCCTCAGGGTTGATGTCCTGCTTTGCAAGCTGCTGCCTTGCGAGATGCTCCGGCGTTGCCCCCGAGCTTGATGTCCACCCCGCGGCCGGCCATGTTCGTGGCGATCGTCACGGCACCCGGTTGACCGGCCTCGGCGACAATCTCCGCCTCGCGTGCGGCATGCTCGGGCTTGGCGTTGAGCACCGTGTGCGGTATCCCGCGCGTCTTCAACCGCTCGCCAAGCAGCTCTGAGACCTCGACCGAGATCGTCCCGACCAGCACCGGCTGGCCGTTCTCGTGGCGCGCGGCGATCTCTTTAACGACCGCCTCCCACTTGCCCTCCTTGGTCTTGTAGACCTGATCGTTGCGATCGTCGCGGACCATCGGCATATTCGTCGGGATCTGCACCACCGGCAGCTCATAGATCTTCATGAACTCGGTCGCCTCCGTCAGCGCCGTGCCGGTCATGCCTGAGAGCTTGTCGTAGAGGCGGAAGTAGTTCTGGTAGGTGATCGAGGCGAGCGTCTGGTTCTCCTCTTGGACCTTCACGCCCTCCTTGGCCTCGACTGCCTGGTGCAAGCCCTCCGACCAGCGCCTGCCGTCAAGGATGCGACCGGTGAACTCGTCGATGATCTTGACCTCGCCGTCGATGACGGCGTAGTCGACGTCTCGCTTGTAAAGAGACTCGGCGCGCAGTGACTGGATCAAGTGATTGACGAGATGGCCGTTCTCGGCCTTGTAGAGATGGTCGATGCTCAGGAAACGCTCGGCCTTGGCGACGCCGAGCTCTGTGATGGCGACGGTCTTCTGCTTCTCCTCGACCTCGTAGTCGAACTCTGCCATGAACTCCTTCTTGGAGCGCGGGTCCATACCTTCCGGGGTTTTGCCCGCGATCATGCGCGGCGCCAGACGGGCGAACTTCACGTAGAAGTCTGCTGCCTGTTCGGGCGCGCCAGAGATGATCAGCGGCGTGCGCGCCTCGTCGATCAGGATGTTGTCGACCTCGTCCACCACGGCGAACGGATGGCCGCGCTGGACCTTTTCGGAGAGGTCCTTGGCCATGTTGTCGCGCAGATAGTCGAACCCAAACTCCGAGTTGGTGCCGTACACGACGT
Source organism: uncultured Solirubrobacterales bacterium (assembly GCA_963723175.1). Lineage (GTDB taxonomy): Bacteria > Actinomycetota > Thermoleophilia > Solirubrobacterales > Solirubrobacteraceae > Palsa-744. The sequence goes on from CAVRPO010000013.1 coordinate 147,088, forward strand.
CGCACGAGTAGGCGAGCTGCTTCTCGTCGTAGGGCTGCTGGTTTTGCAGCACCCCGACGCTTACACCCAGAGCGTGGTAGACCGGGCTCATCCAGGCGGCGTCGCGGCGGGCCAGATAGTCGTTGACGGTCACGACGTGCACGCCCTTGCGTTCGATCGTCTCAGAGCCGGTGGCCCCCTCGCGCGGGGCCAGCGAGTTGAGCACAACCGCGAGCGTCGCTGTCAGCGTCTTGCCCTCGCCGGTCTTCATCTCGGAGATACAGCCGTCGTGCAGCGCCATCGCCCCGATCAGCTGGACGTCGAAGTGACGCATCCCCATCGTGCGCTTGCCGGCCTCGCGCACGATCGCAAAGCACTCGGGCAGCAGATCCTCGAGCGACTCGCCCTCGCGCGCACGCTCGCGCAACTCTTTCATGCGCTCGCGCAACTCGTCGTCGGTCTCGAGCTCCAGCTCGGCCTCGTAGGCGCTGATCAGCGCAACGCGCTTCTCATAGACCTTGAACTTCTTGCCCTCGCCGATGTTCAGCGCACGATCCAAAAGCGACATGCGCTCAGGGTACCGACTACGCTGCCGATCCTCGCCACCGATTGGCGCAGAGCGCGGTTCGTCTCAGACACGAGCGCGCAGCGCGCGCTCGCCGATCGACGGAGACGACTATTCGACCGCGGGCGAAGGCCGCACCGGCGTCGTCGCCGCCGCCGCCGCCGCATGCGCCTCGCGGCGATGACGGCGCTTGTCGCGATGGCGCTTGACCTGGCGCGCCAACTCGTCGACAACCAGGTTCAGCGAATGCAGCATCTGCGGCGAGGAGTCGCGCGCCCTCAGCGTGACGCCCTTGAGGTAGAGCGTCGCCTCGGCCACGTCGCTGTCGGCGACGCGGGGGTTTGGCTCCCTGAATATCTCAAGCTCCAGGCGGGCGAACTCGGAGACCTGGCGGGAAATCTTCTCCAGCCGGCGCTCCAGATGCTCGCGCATGTCGTCGGTGACCGGGACATTGCGGCCCTTGATGTCTATCTGCATCAGGGACTCCCTTCACTCGGAGACGATGTGTACCCATCGTACCCCTGTTGGCCACTCCTATGTATCGGTTTTGCACGGATGTTCGAGGCGTACAATCCGATCCGAGTCGGAGGACCGCTCTCGGGAGACTCGCACGCGCGGGGGGTGGGTGGGTCCCAGTCCTTTATCTGGGCCGCAGGCTCTCGAGGATCCCCGCGTGCCCGGCGATCGCGCCGATCAGGATCGCGCCTGGGGCGACTTCGGTTCCTGGAAGCAGGATGCTGTCGCGCAGCTGGGCTCCCTCGCCGACACGCGCACCGTCGCCCAGCACAAGCGGGCCGGTCAGGCGCACGTTCTCGCCCATCTCCACGTCGTGACCGATCCAGACGGACCCCTCGATCTCGGCGCTCCGCGGCACGACGCTCTCCCCCGCGACGATCAAGCCCGGGGCAACCTCGCGACCCTCGACCTGCAGGCGCAACTCGCCGCGCAACGCGTCAAAGGTGCCTTGACGCAGCTCCGCGAGCGAGCCAACATCGTTCCAGTACTCGCGTACCTCATGGATGTAGAAAGGGATGTCGTTCTCGAGCAGGGTTGGAAACACATCTTGGGCCCAGTCCACGAACGGGCGATCGGGGAAGTAGTCGAAGATCTCCGGGCTGAAGATGTAGATGCCGCAGTTGCCGAGGTCAGAGAGCGCTTCCTCGGGGCTCGGCTTCTCCTGGAAGCCCGTGATGCGCCCGTCGCGGTCGTGCAAGACGACGCCGTACTCGCGCGTGTCGGAGACCTTCTTGACGGCAAGCGTCGCGATCCCGCCTGCTTCGCGGTGACGGGCCGCGAAGGCGCTCAGGTCGATGTCGGTGAGCGCGTCGCCTGAGATCACGACAAACGAGTCGTCCCCGAAGAAGTCAGCACAGCCGCGCACTCCCCCGGCGGTACCGAGCAGCTCCGGCTCGAAGCGGTAGCTCAGGCGCTTGCCGAAGTACTGCTCGATCGACTCGGGGAAGTAGTGCAGGTTGGCGATCACATCCTCGAAGCCGTGGCGTTCGAGCAGATCGAGGATGTGCGCCATAACCGGGCGGTCGAGGACTGGCACCATCGGCTTGGTGATCTCGTTCGTAAGTGGGCGCAGGCGGGTCCCGAGACCCGCGGCGAGGACCATCGCTCTCATTGAGGAGCGCAAGCTATAGGAAACGGCCGCGCCCTACGCGCCGTGTTCCCACGAGCTGCGGTATACACGCTGATCCTCACTTAGTTCGTCGATCTGCACGCCGAGCGACTCGAGCTTCAGCCGCGCGACCTCCTCGTCAATCCGATCGGGGACGGGCAGCACACCCACGGGTAGGCTGCCGGCGCTCTTGACCAGGTGCTCGACACACAATGCCTGGCCCGCGAATGACATGTCCATGACCGCCGCCGGGTGGCCCTCCCCCGCCGCCAGGTTGACCACGCGGCCCTGAGCCAAGAGGTTCAGACGCCGCCCGTCCGCGAGCGTGTGCTCTTCGACCAGCGGCAGCGCCTCGCGCCGTCCACCGACGGCAAGCGCCTGCAGATCTTCGAGCTTAATCTCGACGTCGAAGTGTCCGGCGTTGGCGAGCAGCGCACCGTCCTTCATGCGCTCGAAGTGCTCACCACGCAGCACGTCGCGCCCACCGGTGACCGTCACAAACACATCTCCGCGCTCGGCCGCGGCGAGCGCTCCCATCACCTCATAGCCCTCCATGCGAGCCTCAAGCGCACGTAGCGGATCGACCTCGCACACCACGACCGACGCACCTGCGCCGCGCGCACGCAGAGCCACGCCGCGCCCTGTCCAGCCATAGCCGAGCACCACGACCGTGCGCCCGGCAAGCAGCAAGTTGGTGGCGCGCAGGATGCCGTCGATAGTGGACTGACCGGTTCCGAAGCGATCGTTGAAGGCACGCTCGGTGCGCGACTCGTTGACCGCCAGCACCGGGCAGGCAAGCGCGCCCTGCTCGGCGAGTGCCCTCACTCGCAACAGCCCGGCGGTCGTCTCCTCGGTACCGCCCAACATCTCTGCCGCGTGGCCAGGGTTGCGCTCGTGGATCGTGCCGATCAGATCGGCGCCGTCGTCGATCGTGATCTGCGGTGCGCTTTGAACCAGCTTCTGCACGTGCTCGGCGTACTGCTTGGCGCTCTCGCCGCGCGCGCCAAGCACCGTGGCGCCGTGGCGCTCGGTGAGCGCCCGCGCCACGTCGTCTTGAGTCGAGAGCGGGTTGGCCGCGCACAATCCCACCTGCGCTCCGCCGGCGATCAGAGCACACACGAGATTGGCTGTCTCGGCCGTCACGTGCAGACATGCGGCAACGCTCACGCCCTCCAGCGGGCGCTCGCGCTTCAAGCGCTCGCGCACCTGCGCAAGCACTGGCATTTGCGAGTCGGCCCAGTCAATGCGGGCCTGGCCGCTGTCAGCCGCGGAGGCGGAGACGGTCAAGCCGCCACCGCCTTGCCTTGCCCGCCGTCTTCGAGCGCTTGCCGAGCAACGCCTGCGGGCCGCACGTCACAGCTCCGTCGCGGGGCGCCGGCTATCGGTGCTAGTAGCGGTAGTGATCGGCCTTGTAGGGACCGCCGACTGGCACGCCGATGTAGGCCGCCTGCTCCTCGCTCAACTCGGTGAGTTTTACGCCGAGCGCGTCTAGGTGCAAGCGCGCGACCTTCTCGTCGAGGTGCTTGGGCAGCACGTACACCCGCTTCTCATACTCGTCGTTCTTTGAGTAAAGCTCGATCTGGGCAATCGTCTGGTTGGTGAACGAGTTGCTCATCACGAAGCTCGGATGACCGGTCGCGTTACCGAGATTCAGGAGGCGCCCCTCGGAGAGCATGATGATCGCGTGGCCGTCTGAGAAGAGCCACTCGTCAACCTGGGGCTTGATGTTGATGCGCTCGATGCCCGGGGTCTTCGTGAGGCCGGCGATGTCGATCTCGTTGTCGAAGTGGCCTATGTTGCCGACGATCGCCTGGTGCTTCATGCGCGCCATATGGGCGGCAGTGATGATGTCCTTGTTGCCGGTCGTCGTGATGAAGATGTCGCCGCTCTCCACCACATCCTCGAGCGTGTTGACCTCATAGCCCTGCATCGCTGCCTGCAGCGCGCAGATCGGATCGATCTCGGTGATGACCACGCGTGCGCCCTGTCCGCGCAACGATTCGGCACAGCCCTTGCCGACGTCGCCGAAGCCGCACACGACCGCCACCTTGCCGCCGATCATCACGTCGGTCGCACGGTTGATGCCGTCGATCAACGAGTGGCGGCAACCGTAGAGGTTGTCGAACTTCGACTTGGTCACGGAGTCGTTGACGTTGATTGCGGGGAACAGCAGCTCGCCACTCTCGACCATCTGGTAGAGCCGGTGCACGCCCGTCGTGGTCTCCTCGGTGACGCCCTTGATGCTCTGGCCGATCTTCGTCCAGCGCTGTGGATCTTCCTCCAGCGAGCGTGTCAGCAGCGAGAGCACGACCTGGAACTCCTCGGACTCAGCCAAAGCTGGATCGGGCACGGCCCCGGCGGCCTCGTACTCGGTGCCCTTGTGCACGAACAGAGTGGCGTCACCACCATCGTCGAGGATCATGTTGGGGCCGAACACGCCAGGCGTTCCATCCTCGGCGGGCCAGCGCAGCGCGCGGTCGGTGCACCACCAATACTCCTCCAGGCTCTCGCCCTTCCAGGCGAATACGGGTACGCCACGTGGGTCCTCGGGCGTGCCGTCCGGGCCCACCGCCACCGCGGCCGCTGCGTGGTCCTGGGTGGAGAAGATGTTGCAGCTACACCAGCGCACCTGCGCGCCGAGCGAGGTCAGCGTCTCGATCAAAACAGCTGTCTGGATCGTCATGTGCAGAGAGCCGGTGACACGTGCGCCCGCGAGCGGCTGAGCGGCGGCATACTCGCGACGAATCGACATCAGGCCAGGCATCTCGTGCTCGGCCAGCGTGATCTCCTTACGTCCAAACTCGGCAAGCGAGAGGTCGGCAACCTTGAAGTCGGTGTCGGTCAGCGTTGCGGTGGGGGTCATGCGATCTCCATGGTCGTAGTGTGTGGCTTGGCAGCGACAAGCAGTTGTTGATGCTTTTCTTGCTCGAAGCGCAGCCAGTCGGCGGCGCTGACATCCTCCGGACGGGAAGCTTCCGCGGCGAGCCACAGGTCGATCGCGTCGCGCAATTGCGGATCACGCTCGAGTCTCAGCGCAAAGCCAACCTCAGCGAGGTCCAGTCCATGCTCCTCCAGCAACTCTCGCAGTGTGCTCAAGCGCTGTAGCTCACCCGGGCCATACAGTCGGTATCCGGAGCCGGAGCGGCCCGGCTCGACCAGCCCGACGCTCTCGATGTAGCGCAGCATTCGCGCCGACCAACCGGTCGTCTCAGCTGCCTCGTTGATCGTCAGGGCATCTACAGCAGCAGTCTGCATCGAGCAGACCTTATCAGAGCTATGTCAAGGTTCAGCGCTTAATGAGATCGGCCTTGAGCTGCTGGATCAGCTTGACCGGACCCGGGTCGACGCCACGCAACGTTGCCAGGTAGATCGAGACCAGGTCGCCGAGCAGCACCAAAGAGATGACACGCTCGATCGTCGTCTGACCGCGCGTCTCCAAACGAAAGCTGGCCGTAGCGCTGCCTGCGATCAGCTTCTCGGTCAAGTCCATGCGCTCCTTCACGCGCGGATGAGCGTCGGAATCGTCGAGGAACACAGCCGAGAAGCGACCGACATCCAAGGCCCCCTCCCAGCCCTCGAGCTCGTTGTGATCGAGCTCGGGCAGCTCGTGAGCGAAGGCGGGCTGCTTGGAATTCTCGTTGATCTGAGTCTTCCAGCGGTAGGCGATCGGGACGGTAAGCCCCGCGCCAGCAATCACCGGAGCGGTGCCAAGCAGACCCCGCGCGGTCTGCTTGGCCAGGGAGTCCTCAGGCGCATCGGGACCCCACTCGGCGACAAGCTGCTCAGTGTGGGAGGCGGCGACGTCGATCTCTGAGGTGAGGCGCGGCCCGGCACCGCACAAGGCTGCTACCTCTAGCGCGGCAACTGTCATGTAGGCCACGGCCGCCCTGGGCTGGAAGCCTCCGGGCAGCGGGATCACGGGCACGCTGTCGGCACGCGCCATCTCGCCAAGACGCCCGCCGGTGGTGACCACCACGCGCTGGGCGCCAAGCGCCCCCGCCGACTCATAGCAGGCAAGCGTCTCCTCAGTGTTGCCCGAGTAGCTCGCGCACAGCACGGTCGTCTCCGGCGTCGTCCATGGCGGAAGTCCATATGCGCGTGTCACGAAGATCGGGCGCGAAGCGTGGTCGCCGAGCGCGGCTCGCGCCAGCGCGCCACCGATCGCTGAGCCTCCCATTCCCGCCACCACGAGGCCCGCTGGGGTGTCCCACTCGGCCATGATCGCCGACTCCACCCGCCATAGCGCGTCGCGCAGATGCTCGGGCAGCGCCAGGATGTCCGCCAGCTGGCTGGAAGTATCCACGCGGGCGATCGCCTCGCGCGAGAGCACGTCGGTGGATGTGGCGGCCCCGCCTTCGCTCATCTGCTCGCCTCTCTTGGAGTGGACTAGAACTTGATCGCCCCGTCGGGCAACGTGACACCAGGGAAGATACGCGCACCACCAGCGATTGTGTTGTCGGCCCCGACGGTGACTCCCTCGCCTAGCACCGAGCCTTCCTGTATATGGGTGCCGTCGCCCACCCGACAGCCGGCGGCCACGATGCAATTGCGCAGTATGCAGTTCTCGCCGATCTCGCTGCCGGCGAGAATCACCGCCCGCTCGACGGTCGAGCCCGCTCCGATCTTGACGTCGCTGCCGAGCACCACGAGGCTGCCGACGTGCGCCCCGTCCGCAACAGTCGCACCCGCCTCGATCACGGCCGGCGGAATTGCGCGGCCGAGTATTTGCGCACCCTCGGCGACGGACAGATAGCTGTCGCCGAGCCGCTCGTGGACAGCGGTGCGAACGTTGCCCTCGAGGATGTCGAACGTGCCCTGCAGGTAGCGCGCAGGGGTTCCGATATCCAGCCAGTAGCTCTGCGAGGGAAAGCCGTACAGACCCTCGCCGACCAGGCGCGGCCAGACTTCGCGCTCGATCGAAACGTTGCGGTCCGACGGCACGAGCTCCAGGATCGAGCGCTCGAGCACATAGGCGCCGGCGCTTATCAGGTTCGTGTCGATGCGGTCGGAGCTCGGCTTCTCGACGAACTCCCTCACCGCATGGTCATCCTCCAGGTGAACCAGGCCATAGGCGCTGGGGTCCTCGACAGGCACGAGCGCGAGCGTTGCCTTGGCGCCGGTGCGCTCGTGCTGAGCGATCTGCTCGGTCAGGTCGATGTCGGTGAGCACATCCCCATTGAGCATCAGGAAGCGCTCGTCGAGCAGCGACTCGGCGAACTTCAGCGCGCCGGCCGTGCCACGCGGATCGGGCTCCTCGACGAAGCGCAGCTTGATCCCGTAGGCCGAGCCATCACCGAGCACGTTGCGCACGCTTGTCGCGAGAAAGCCGCAGGACATGATCACGTCGTCGATCCCGTGCGCGTACAGCCACTCGAGCATGAACGAGATAAACGGGCGGTCAACGAGTGGGACGACAGGCTTGGGCACGGTCGAGGTAAGTGGACGCAGACGCGTGCCCTCCCCGCCGACCAGGATCACAGCTTGCATCAGCGTCTACCTATTCCCTCGTAAGTGAGGCCCGCGGCACGCACAGCCTCGCCGTCGAGCGCATTGCGACCATCGATCACGAGATTGCCGCTCATCGCCGCCGCAACCTCGCGCCAATCGAGCTCCAGGAACTCGGGCCACTCCGTGACTAGCACAACCGCGTCGGCATCTGTAGCTGCATCCATAGCGGATTCGGCGAAGCGAAGTCCGCTTATCAAGCTGCGTGCCTCGCTCTCCGCGACGGGATCATACGCGCTGACGATCGCGCCGTCGGCGTTGAGCCGTGCTGAGAGCACGAGTGAGGACGCCTCGCGCATGTCGTCGGTGTTCGGCTTGAACGCCAACCCCAGCAGCGTTATGTGCTTACCGACGAGACCTCCAAGATGCTTCTGCAGCTTTGAGATCACGCGGCGCTTCTGCAACTCGTTGACCTCGATCACCGCCGTAAGCAGCTGAAAGTGGTAGCCAGAATTGCCGGCCAGCTGCTTGAGCGCGTTAACGTCCTTGGGGAAGCAACTGCCACCGAAGCCGATGCCGGCCTGCAGGAACTTCGGCCCTATGCGGTCGTCCAAGCCCATGCCGCGAGCGACCTCGACAACGTCGGCGCCTGTCTCCTCGCAGACGTTGGCGATCTCGTTAATGAAGGAGATCTTGGTGGCGAGGAAGGCGTTGGAGGCGAGCTTGACCATCTCGGCACTGGCGATGTCGGTGCGTACCAGCGGCGCTCCGAGAGGGGCATAGAGCTCGACGACCGCATCGCCCGCCCAGTCTCTGTTGTCGCCGACGACAACGCGATCCGGGTGCATGAAGTCCTCGACGGCGGAGCCCTCCTTGAGGAACTCAGGGCAGGACACATAGCGCAAGCCGTCCTTGCCACGCTCACCGAGAATGCGCTGGATCGCAGTGCCGGTGCCACACGGCACCGTCGACTTCATAACCAGTGCGTGGCTGTCGGAGCTTGGGATCGCATTGACCACAGCATGCACCGCCGAGAGGTCGGCATCGCCCGAGTAGGTGGGCGGCGTGCCCACGGCCACGAACAACAGGTGGCAGTGCTCAAGCGCTTGGCCAAGGTCTGTCGAGAAGTGCAGCCGCTCGGAATGCTCGGCCAGCAACCGCTCGAGGCCCGGCTCGTAGATCGGAACCTCACCGCGCCGCAGGCGCTCGACCTTGGCGGCGTCGATGTCCACGCACCACACCTCGCTTCCCAGCGCGGCGAAGCCAGCAGCGGTGACAAGTCCCACGTAGCCGGTACCGATCACCCCGATCGGCTCGCGCTCAGGCGCCATCGACCGGCGTTGCCTCCTCGACGAGCACCAGCGCCCGGTTCTCCGCGAACTGCAGATAGCCCTTACCCTGCTTGAAGCGCACGATCTCGGTCTCCGAGCGATACAGACGCAGCTCGGTCGGCTCGAGCGTGGCCAGCATCGGCTCGTGGTTGGCAAGGATGCCGATCGAGCCGACCGTCGTGAAGGTGGAGAGCATCTCCACCTCCTCGGAGAAGACCTCGCCCTCGGGGGTGAGCACTTCGACTGGGAACTTTGTGTGCGCCATCTACTTCTTGGCCGCCTCGACAACCTCGTCGATCGTGCCCTTCAAGAAAAAGGCGCTCTCGGGGACCTCGTCGTGCTTGCCGTCGATGATCTCCTGGAAGCCCCTGATCGTCTCCGCGATCGGCACGTAGGCGCCCGGAGTACCCGTGAACTCTTCGGCCACAAAGAACGGCTGGGAGAGAAAGCGCTCGATCCTGCGCGCGCGCTGCACCGTCAGCTTGTCCTCGTCGGAGAGCTCGTCGATGCCGAGGATCGCGATGATGTCCTGCAGCTCCTTGTAGCGCTGCAGGATCTCCTTGACACGGTTGGCGACACGGAAGTGATCGTCGCCGAGCACGTCCGCCTTGAGGATCGTCGATGTCGAGTCGAGCGGATCCACCGCCGGGTAGATGCCCTTCTCGGAGATCGCCCGGGAGAGCACCGTCGTGGCATTGAGGTGGGCGAACACCGATGCCGGTGCCGGGTCGGTGAGATCGTCGGCAGGCACGTAGATCGCCTGCACCGAGGTCACAGAGCCCTCGCGTGTCGAGGTGATGCGCTCCTGCAGCTGGCCCATCTCGGTCTCGAGTGTCGGCTGGTAGCCGACCTGGGATGGCATGCGCCCAAGCAGCGCCGAGACCTCGGAGCCGGCCTGCACGAAACGGAAGATGTTGTCGATGAACAGCAGCACGTCCTGGCCCTGATCGCGGAAGTATTCGGCCATCGTGAGCCCCGACAGCGCCACCCTCATGCGTGCTCCGGGGGGCTCGTTCATCTGGCCGAAGACGAGCATCGTCTTGTCGAGCACGCCCGACTCCTTCATCTCCAGCCACAAGTCGTTGCCCTCGCGCGAGCGCTCGCCCACGCCGCAGAACGCCGACAGCCCGCCATGCTCCTTGGCAAGGTTGTGGATCAGCTCCTGGATCAGCACGGTCTTGCCGACGCCGGCTCCGCCGAACAGGCCGACCTTGCCGCCCTTGGCATACGGCGCTAGCAAGTCGATGACCTTGATGCCCGTCTCGAACATCTCGGTGGTCGGGGTCAGGTCCTCGGCGCGCGGGGCCTCCTGGTGGATGCCGCGGCGCTGAGTGTCCTTGGGCAGCTCCTCACCGAGGTCGATCGTTTCCCCCAGCAGGTTGAAGATTCGCCCGAGCGTCGCCTCGCCGACCGGCACCGTGATCGGGCCGCCGGTGTCGATCACCTCGGCGCCACGCGCCAGGCCATCGGTTGTGTCCATCGCGACCGCGCGCACGCGGTCATCGCCTAGGTGCTGCTGGACCTCGCACACGAGCACCTCGCCGCCGGCCTCCGTGCTGACACCCTCTGCCTCCTCCGCGGCCGCGGAGGCCGGACGGGCAACCGTGATCGCGTGGTTGATCTCGGGTAGACGGTCGGGGAACACGGCCTCGATCACGACGCCCTGGATCTCCTCGATGCGCCCGACGTTGCGCGACGTGGCTCCGTTCGCTGTTGTGGCGGGCTCTGTGGTGGTGCTGGGTGGCATTAGCTTTCGAGTCTCCTAATCATCGGTTCAAGTTCGTTTAGACGTCGAGTTTCAAGCTCGTATAGACGTCAGGCCGGTCTGGGGTGTCGATGAGCAAGCCAGACAAGGACGCACCGACCGCCGTGTGCTACGCACACAAGGGAGGGAGGACGCAGTATGGCGCCGCTCAGCGATCACGCCAGACCCTCGGCTCCTGCAACGACCTCCATTATCTCCTGGGTGATCTCGGCTTGGCGGGCTCGGTTCATTTGCAGCGTGTACTCCGTGATGATTTCGCCGGCGTTCTCCGATGCGCTGCGCATCGCCGTCATCTGAGCGCCGAAGAAACCGGCCGCCGACTCCACGAGCGCCCGGTAGATCGATATCTCGATGTAGTCGGGAACCAAACGCCTGAGAATTTTCTCGGGGTCCGGCTCGTAGTCAACCGGCGTCGGCTTCGAGGGGGCAGATGCCTCTCGCGAGCCCGTCGAAGCATCCTCCTGATCACCGGCTATCTCCTGGTGGGATAGCGGAAGCAGCCGCTGACGCGTGACGTGCTGGGTGAGCGGCGATACGTATGAGTTGTAGAGCATCTCGACACGATCGATGCGGCCACCCACGTAAGCCTCGACCACGTCATCGGCGATCGTGCGTGCGTCAGCATAGGACGGTCGGTCAGAGAAGCCCTTGTAGCTGCCGCTGAGCTCGTACCCGCGGAAGGCGATCGAAGAGACGCCGCGACGCCCGGTCGCATACCAGAGGCTGTTCAGCCCCTCGCCGGCCAGCTCGGCGGACAGGCGCACGCCGGCACGGATGATCTGGGAGTTGAAGCCGCCCGCAAGGCCACGGTCGCCGGTGACGAGCAACAGGCCGACATTACTTTCAGACTCGTGCTCACGCAGCAGCGGCAGGTTCGCGGCCTCCGAGCCGGCCGCTTGCGCGGCCTGGCGCGTCATGCGCCCGATCGCATCGGCGTACGGACGCAGGGCGGAAATGCGCTGCTCTGCCCGCCTGAGACGGGCCGCGGCCACCATCTCCATCGCCCGCGTGATCTTCTGGATGTTCTTCACCGAGGCGATCTTGTTCTTGACGTCGCGTTGAGATGCCATGACGATTGACCGTGGCCGGCGCTAGGCCGCCTGAGACTCCTGCTCGACTGGGGACTCGTCCTTACGTAGCGGCGCGTCCTCATCCAGCGGCTGGCCCTCCTCGTCGAGGTCGTAGCCGAAGTCCTGTGCGAAGTCCTCGACGGTGTCGCGCACCTCCTTCTGGGTCTCATCCGACCAGTCGCCACTGTTGATCTTCGCGCGCAGCTCCGGGTGCTGGGAGTGCAGCCTTTCGGTTACCGCGAGCAGGAACTCGGGCACACGCTCGACGTTGAGGCGGTCCAGATAGCCGTTGGTGGCGGAGAAGATCTGCACGACCTGATCCTCGACCGCCAGCGGCGAGCGCTCGTGCTGGTTGAGCGTCGCCACCAGGCGTTCGCCGCGGGCCAGCGTGCGCTGCGTGTCGGCATCGAGGTCCGAGCCGAACTGAGCGAAGGCCTCGAGATCGCGGTACTGGGAGAGCTCGAGCTTGATCCGTCCGGCAACCTTCTTCATCGGGCCGATCTGTGCGTTACCACCGACGCGTGAGACCGAGATGCCGACGTTGATCGCAGGGCGCACGCCGGAGTTGAACAGCTTCGACTCCAGGAATATCTGCCCGTCGGTGATCGAGATCACGTTCGTGGGGATATAGGCGGAGACGTCGCCGGCCTGCGTCTCGATGATCGGCAGCGCGGTCAGCGAGCCACCCCCGAGGTCGTCGTTGAGCTTGACGGCGCGCTCGAGCAGACGCGAGTGCAGGTAGAAGACGTCGCCCGGATAGGCCTCGCGGCCCGGCGGGCGGCGCAGCAGCAGCGACATCTGACGGTACGCGTAGGCGTGCTTGGTCAGGTCGTCGTAGACGCACAGGGCGTGCTTGCCGTTGTAGAGGAAGTGCTCGGCCATTGCGCAGCCGGCATAAGGCGCCATGAACTTGATCGGAGCGGCCTCATCGGCGGGAGCGGCAACGATGATCGTGTTGTCCAGGGCCCCGTACTCCTCAAGCGTCTGCGCGAGTGCCACGACGGTCGACATGCGCTGGCCGATGGCGACATATACCGACACGACGCCGGTGTCCTTGTTGTTAATGATCGTGTCGATCGCGATCGCCGTCTTACCGGTCTGACGGTCGCCAATGATCAGCTCTCGCTGGCCGCGCCCGATCGGGATCATCGCGTCGATCGCCTTCAGGCCGGTCTGCATCGGCTGCTTGACCGGCTGGCGCTGGACGACGCCAGGCGCCTTGAACTCGGCCGGGCGCTTCTGATCGACAACTATCTCGCCCTTGCCGTCAAGCGGACGGCCGAGCGGGTCCACGATACGCCCAAGCATCTGCTCGCCGACAGGGATCTCGAGCAACGAGCCGGTGCGCTTAACGGTGTCGCCCTCGGACACCTTCTCCCACTCGCCGAACAGCACGGCGCCGACGTTGTCGGACTCAAGGTTCAGCGCCAAGCCGGTGACGCCGTGGGGAAGCTCGAGCATCTCGAAGGACATGCAGTTCTCCAGGCCGTGCAAGCGCGCGATGCCGTCGGCCACGCTCAGCACGGTGCCGACCTCGGTCAGCTCGGCTGTGCCGCTGTCGAGTCCCTCGATGCGGCTCTTCAGAATGCTTGTGATCTCGTCAGGATTGATCTGCATGTCGTTTTAAGAGGCTCCTTGGGCAACGTGCCTGCGCAGCTGCTCCAGTCGGTTGCGAATAGAGGCATCGAGGATCGAGTTTCCAACCCTGATGACGATGCCGCCAAGAATGTCCGGATCCACGTGCGCGGCCAGAGTAACCTTGCGTCCCGCGCGCTCCCCAATCGTCTTGCCCAGACTCTCGGTGGTCGCCTCATCGAGGGCAATCGCGCTCGTGATCTCTACCGGCAGGGTCTTGTTCTCCTCGTCCCACAGCCGCTCGTACTCTTGGCGGATGCGGAAGATCACGGGCATGCGGTGGTTTTCGATGAGTAGCTTCAAGAAGTTGTCCAGGATCTCGTCCGCCCCGTCGAGCAGCGTGGAGAGCGACTGCTGCTTCTCGATGCTTGAGAAGTAAGGCGAGAAGAAGAACACCGCGAGCTCGCGATGCTCGTCCAGAGCATCCGCGAACTGACCGACCTGCTCTCGAATCTCGTCCATACGACCCTTCTCCAGGGCGACCTGAAACAGCGAGCGCGCATAGACCTGGGCAAGCTCCTCCATCAGGAACGTCCTCCTGGCGCACTCGTCCGCGCCCCGGCTGGCAAGCCGCTGCGCGGAGCTGGGATCGTGGTAGGTAGCGAGCGGGTGAGCATGTCGATCAGTTTTGAGATCCCGAGGAAAGGCCCGAGAAGTCAAGCTCGCCCAGCGCCTCCTCGACTAGACGACGCTGGTCGGCGTCGTTGAGCGTCTTGCGCGTGACCTTCTCGGTGGCCATGATCGTGAGGTCGGCGACCTCACGGCGGATGTCGTCGAGTGCTCGCTTGGTGGCGGCGTCGATGTCGCGCTCGGCGCGCTTGGCCGCCTCGGCGAGAATCTCCTGACCACGATCGCGGGACTCGTGCTCGTGGGACTCGGCCGTCTGACGCGCACGCTGGACGATCTCCTCGGACTGGGCGCGAGCCTCCTTGAGGCGCTCGCGGTATTCGGCCAGTAGCTCGTCGGCGTCCTTACGAGTCTGCTCGGCGGCGTCGATGTCGCCTGCGATCGCTTTGGCGCGTTTGTCGAGGGCTTCACCGATGACCGGGTACACCCACTTGCGCAAGATGAAAAGCGAGATGGCGAACACGACGATGGTCCAGATCATGATCCCCACATTTGGGGTGATCAGGAACGAGCCGCTACTGGAGGCGAGTGGGATTGCAGCGAGCATCTCGGCCTACAGGAAGAAGGCGATGAAGCCGCCGACAAGACCGTAGAAGAAGCACGCCTCGGTGAGCGCGAAACCAAGCCACTGATCGCGCTCGATGTCGGCGCGCAGCTCGGGCTGGCGGGTCTTGGCCTGGATCGAGGCGTTGAACACCGCTCCGATGCCCGCCCCGGCACCGGCGGCACCGCCACCGGCTCCGACGCCCAGCGCGATCGCGCGACCGGCATCCTGGCTCTGCTTGATGATCGGTTCGACGACACCCAGCAGCGGGTGGATCGCACTCAAGAGGTGTAGAAACTGCATTGCTCGATAGCTCCTTGTTTGTTAGTGACTTTCGACCGCTCCGCCGAGGTAGATGGCGGTCAAGATGGCAAAGATGAAGGCCTGTAGACCGGCGATCAGCACGGCCTCGAAGAGGAAGATCGCGATTCCCGCCGGCAACAAGAACCAGGACACAAGCTGCAGCCCGACGAGCACGCCCAGCTCGCCGCCCATGAACGCGATCAGCATGTGACCAGCAAGTAGGTTCGCCCACAGCCGCACGGTCAGCGAGATCAGGCGCAGGAAGTTGGAGAGGATCTCGATCGGGAAGATCAGGAGCACTAGCGCCCCTTTGACGCCGCCGGGCATCAGGCTCTTGAGGTATCCGATCGGACCGTGGAACTTGACTCCCTCGTAGGTGAACATGACGAACACGCCAAGCGAGAGGATCAGCGGGAACGCGACATTGGTGTCGGCCGCGTAGATCTGAAACGAGGGGATGTTCGCTCCGAACACTTTGAACGTCTCACCCGAGTTGACCGGCAGCGGGATGTAGCCGATCAAGTTGCTCACCAGGATGAATACGAAGATCGTGGCGATCAGCGGGAAATACTTGCGTTCCATGTCCTTGTTGAGGTTTTCCCTCGACATGTTGCGGGTGAAGTCGTAGAACATCTCGACCGCTGCCTGGAGGCGACCGGGGCGCTGCTGTAGGCGCCTTGAGATGTAGAGCATCACCCCGATCGTGATGCCGGCCGTAATCAGCAGATACAGAACACCCTTGTTGAATGCGACCGGGCCGAGTTTGAACCAGCTGTCGAGCTTGAACTCGTTGGTCGGGGAGAAGACACTATCGGCAACCTCCGGGGCCTTGTGGGCGGTAACGCCGAACAGGATCACGAACAGCACGATCCCGCCGAGCCACACCCCCAGGACCGAGTAGAGGACCTTCCGCCCTTGGGTCATTCCCGGTTTGCCGGAAGCCGGTGCTCCGGCGGGCGCCGTGGCCGCTACCGCGCTCATCGCTGCGCTCCTTGCGGCCGTCCACTGACTACACGCACTGCGAATGCGACGGAGTAGGCGCCGAAGATCATGAGTGCGGCGGTCAGTCCGTCTGAGCGTCCGCCGATGAGAGCAGCGAGCACGATCGCGCCCGCCAGCAGCCAGATGCGCCCGAACCCGTCGAGCAGACTGAGACCGAAGCGTGCATTCGATCCCTGCTTGGCGATCCAGCTTTTACCGACCCGGGCGACGCCGTACTGCAAGAACCACGCTGCCGCGCTCACCACAACACCCACCGCGGGCGCGCCCAGCGCCAACGTGACGGGCACCGCGATCGCCACTAGGATCAGATCGAGATGGCGCAGCGCAGCGCCTAGGCGACTAGGGCCGGGGTGCGCGTTGACGCTCCGGGCCGCTGCGCTCGTGCGCACGGGGACGGTGACATCGGTCATTGTCGCTAGTTGGTCGGGCATATTCGATGGTGAGCCGAGCGGGTAGGGACCCGGGTGGGTGGGACCTTATACATACGAACGCCCGCACGCATTGACGCGGCGGGCTCTGTCGCTCCCCTCAGAGCGTGTCGTCGGTGGCAGGCGCGAGTCTACCTGTTCTGCGACTTAGTAACAACTTTGTGACATGCGCCACGGACCCCAGCCGCACCAAAGCGAGCGCCAGCGCGAACGTCAAGAGGCCCCCGATCAGGTCCAGCACATAATGGTTGCCGGTTGCCAGCACCGCAAACGCCGTCACGCAGGGGTAGACGAGCGCCAGCACCCGTATCCATGTGCGTGCGGAGATCTGCCACAGCGCGAAACTGCACCACACTGCCCAGGCTATGTGCAGCGAGGGCATCGCGGCGAGTTGGTTGGCGTCGGCGGCGAGGCTGCCCGTGTGCCACGAGCCGATCGTGTGCGAGGAGGCGACGACGTCGGTGAAGCCGTCGGCGACGAGCATCCGCGGCGGCGCCACCGGGTAGCGCCAGAACACGATCAGCCCGATCACGTTGACCATCACGAGCGTGCTGCGCATGGGGCGGTAGATGTCCGCTCGCTTCCACCACAGCCAGCCGAGCAAACCGAGGGTCACGATGAAGTGAGCATTGTCGTAGTAGTAGGAGAGGATCGTCGCGAGTGCGTGATGCGCGACGAGCCAGCGGTTCAGGGCCAGTTCGGGCGCGATGTGCAGCGACTGCTCGAAGCTCAAGATGTCGCGTGCATGCGCGAGCGCCAGCTTTTCGCGCAGCGGCGCGAGGTTCGTGACCATGTCGTACAACCACGCGAGCCATGCGATCACGAGCAGCTCCCCCCACCAGCGTGGGCGCTGGATCGGCTGCTCAGGCGAGGCTGGGTCAGGCAAGCAAACGATGGTATCCGGCGGCGCAGCGTAAATCGTACTCACGGCAGCACCATCTCGATGCCGCGCTCGGCGAACACGTCAAGCACACGCGGCAGCGCTTGCGCAGTCCGTTGCCACGAGCCAGGGGCGCTGTAATCGTCGGCGTCGTGGAGCAGCAGAATCGAGCCCTGACCCACCTCATGGGTCACGCACGCGGCGATCGACTCGGGGGTCGCTTGTGCCCGCCAGTCGCGACCCCAATGGCTCCACAGCAGCGTACGCCTGCCCGCACGCCGCGCTAGGCGTAGGGCGCTTGCATTGAGAATCCCGTAGGGCGGTCGGTACAGCACGGGCGAGACCCCCGTGGCGTCCTCGATCGCCGCCTGCGCGCGACTGATGTCCTCGCGCACCTGCCATGGCGCGAGGCGCAGCAGGTTGCGATGACGATGGCAGTGCAGACCGATAGCGTGGCCGCCGACCACTATCTCCGCCGCGAGCGCAGGGTTGCGCAGCACCTGCTCGCCCACGAGAAAGAACGTAGCCCGCGTCCCACGCTCGGCAAGAACCTTGAGCACGGCTGGCGTGCCCTGCGCGTGCGGGCCGTCGTCGAAAGTGAGCGCCGCGCCGCTGCCTGTGGCGGTCTCGGTCTCGACCCCGAGTGCTCCGCGCAGCGTCTGCGAATAGAAGGCAAGCGCCGGCAAAAGGTAGCCGGCCATCGCCACGCCCGCAAGCGCTCCCGCTAGCGGACTGCCTTGGCTGCCATGATCGTTGGGGTAAATGGTCGATCTCATCCTGGGAATCGCGGCGGCCGTGGCCGCGTCGGCGCTCTACAGCCTAGGGGTCGCGCTGCAGGCGATGGACGCCAAGCGCACTCCTCACGCCGAGCACCTGCACCCCGCGCTTGCCCTCAACCTGCTGCGCCGCACGCGCTGGTTGGCGGGAACCGGGCTTTCGATGCTTGGCTGGCCGCTGCAGGTCGTGGCGCTACTGCTGGTCTCGCTCGTGATCGTGCAGCCGACGATGGCCGTTGGTCTGCTCGTGCTGCTGTTCTTTGGGGAGCGAATGCTCGGCGAGCGTGCTGGGCGGCGCGAGCACCTTGCGATGGGCGCGATCGTGGTCGGCGTCGTCGGTATCGCAGCCTGTGCCCCGGACCGCAGCACCGGGCACCGCAACGACCTGATCGTCACGATCGTGCTTGTAGGGCTCGGGCTGCTTACGCTGCTCCCATATGTGGTCAACCGCGTGCGCCGACCGGCCGCATCGCTGACGATGGTGGCCGCTGGTCTTGGCTACGCCTGGAGCGGTGTGGCCACGAAGCTGTTCTCCGACGACCTTTCCCGGGGGCGCCTGTGGTTCGCGGCCGCCTGGGGGCTCTCGACGGCAGGGGCCTCGGCGGTGGCGGCGCTCAGTGAGATGAGCGCCCTGCAGATGCGCCCGGCGATCCAGGTAGCGCCCGTGGTGTTCGTGACTCAGACGATCGTGCCGGTGATACTCGCGCCGCTCTTGCTTGGGGAAGACTTCAGCTCCACCCCGCTAGGCGGCATACCGCTCACGATCTCCTTGGCCGTGCTCGTATCCGGCGCTGCCGCGCTTGCCCGCTCACCGCTCTTGCTGGCCTTGATGGAAGGCGAGGCTGTCAGCGAGCCCAGCGGCTCCACCGAGAGTCCTTCGGAGCGCAACCGCGAGACGATCCGCTCGACGCCGACAAGCGACGAGGCGTCGCCGTCTACCGACACCACGAGCACATCGCCGGCGCGCATACGCCCGTGAGGCAGCGGCCCGGGCGCGTTCAAGCGTTCTGAGCCAGCGACCGGAATCGCACCGGCGGTGCGGGCGAGCACGAGCTGGCCCACCGTCAGGCCTTTCGCCGGCTGCAGGAAGTAGAAGCGATGATGCAAGCCGATAGCGCGCGCCTGCGAGCGCAGCGCCCCGCGCGTGCGTACCCAGCGGAAAGGCGAGCCTGAATGTGGCAGTTCGGGAAGGAGTTCGTCGTGGTGCGCGCGCAGCTGCGCGATCATGGTGGACGCGTCCGCGCCATTGTCGGCAAACGATACGCGGATGCCGGCATCCGCCAGCTCGCTTGCGATCAACGTCACCTTGCCTGCCGGAGCTCGCACTACCAAGCCCACCTCAGGCGTTGAGGTTTCTACGCGCTTGAGCGCATGCCCTCCCAGGAACAGCGCGGCGAACGCGGTTACCTCGTCGGTGGACATCAACCAAGTGCTCACCACCAAGAGCAGCGCCATCTGCGTGACGAACGCGATCATGCGCAACCGCCACAGCGGGATCGGGCGCACGCGGTGGGGCGCGTCGAGCACGAGATCCACCGCCGCCGGGTCGAGCCGTGGCTCGGGCGTCTGCAATTCGCTTGCTCCGTCCGGGTCGATCCTCTCCGCACCGTCCGCCAGCTCGGGGGCCGCAACCGTGTTCTGGCCGGCGACTGCCAGCAGGCCCTCGCGCGGATGTTCGCCACGACCACGCAATGCATGATGTTCGGCGAAACTGGCCTGTACGTGGTCGCAAAGCTCGTCCGTGTCATTGGCGAGCCGCAGCAGGCCGAGATCGGCCATCGCACGCGTGTTCAGGCGCGCGTGTCCCACCGGCAGACCATATGAGACGACCGGTGTGCCGGTGGCCTTCGCCTCCAGACACGTTACGCCGCCGGTTGAGTGCACGAGCGTGTCCGCGGCCGCCAGAATCTCCGGCATCCGTTCGGTGAAGCCATACACGTACACCCGCTGCTCGTCGGCGAAGTCCGATCGCAGGCGCTCGCGCAGCTGCTCGTTGCGGCCGGCCAGACAGACGATCGCGCTCACGTCGGGGATGCCCGCGATCGCTCGCACCGCGCCCTCGATGTCGCCCACTCCCCAACCGCCTCCCGAGACGACCACCATACGTCCCTCCTGTGGCAGGTCGAGCGCCTGACGGGATTCCACCTGGGGTCGCTCGTCGAGGAACTCGGAGGAGATCAGCGGGCGTACGAGCTGTGCGCTGCCGCGACCGGCGATGCGCTCGACCGAGCTCATCGACTCGCCGTACATGACCAAGTGGCTGTCGATGCCCGGCTGCGCCCAGAAGAACAGGCCCGTGAGATCGGTGATCGTGGCGACCGTCGGGCAGTGCACCTGCTGCGTGCGTCGCAAGCGCGCGAGCACCACCGTCACCGCCGGGTATGTGGAGACGACGACGTCGGGCTCGTACTCGGCTATTCGCCTTGCCAGCGGGCGCGATCCGAACAGACACAGCAAGCTGCGCGCCAGCACTCGCACCGGGGCAACGGACTCCAGCAGCCAGTAGATCACCGTGTAGGTCCACGGGAAGAAGCGTAGTTGCACGCGATAGCCGTCCTCGACGACCGGCTGCAACAGCGGGCCCATCGCCGCAAGCCCATCGATCACCGTCACCTCCGCGGGCTCGGGGGCACTCTCGATCTGTCGAGCAAGCGCGCGTGCGGCCGCGGCGTGGCCCTCGCCGACGTCGGCAGACAGAATCAGCACGCGCTTGGGCCCGGGGCGCCGGCGCGATGTCGATGTGCGGTGGCGGCGTGGCATACAGTTCAAGCCTTGCCCGCCCGGCGGACGGAACGGCTTCCTCGCAAGCTTGGTGAAGATGCTCTCAGCGCAGGCGACATGGAAAGCGTAGCGGCCGCGGTGAACGGTCGCACCTCGGCGAACCGTTCCTTGCGTTCCTCGACGGCTTTGCAAGCACTCGGCATCGCCGGTCTCCTCTGCATCGTAGCGAGCATCTTTGGCGTGGTGGCCGGTGCCGCTGGCAGCCCTACGCCCTACGTCCCAGCGCGCATCGGGGGCTGGCCCGGCTGGCTGAGCGGCCCGCTGCACGGGCTTGGACTTGGCATCGGCTCCGCGAGCTTCCAGGCGCTGACGCTCGTGATGTGCGCCGGCTACGCCGCTACGCTGCTCGCCGCACGCGTGCTGCCCGGCAAGGCGATCGCGGTTGCGATCTTGGCGGCCAACCTGCTTGTTGCTGCTCGGCCCGCCGCTCATCTCCCAAGACGTCTTCGGCTACCTCGAGTTTGCTCGCCTGGGCGTGCTGCACGGGCTGGACCCCTACACCCACGTGGCGGCCGAAGCTCCAACCGACGCTGTCTTTCCGTTCATCGGCTGGCCGTTCCAGCATTCCCCCTACGGGCCCCTGTTCACGCTCGGCACCTACCCGCTTGCCTCGCTCGGGTTGGCGGGCGGTCTGTGGGCTCTCAAGCTGGTGGCTGTCGCGACCAGCCTCGCGGCGGTCGCCCTGACGGCGAGCGCGGCACGCAAGATGGGACGCTCGGCCAAGGCGGCGGCCGTGTTCGTCGGCTTGAATCCCGTGCTGCTTGGAGCTTGCCGTGGGCGGTGCGCACAACGACACGCTCGTGCTGCTCGATCTTGGCCGGGGCGCTGGCGCTGGCGGCTCGCAAAACCGGCATGCCCCCCGCGCGCGCGGGGGGCACACCCGTTTCGATGAACCCTGCAGACCTCCGCGCGGCGGCCGCCCTGCTCGTGGTCGGGATCGGCGTGAAGGCCTCCGCCGGGCTCGTGCTGCCATTCGTGGTGCTGGCCCCGCTGCCTGGCGCGAGCGGGCACGCGTGGCGGGCTGGGCCGCTGGCGCGCTCGTGCTGCTCGCGGTCGTGGCTGTCGTCGGCTTCGGGACGCATGCGTTCGGCTTCCTGGGTGCGCTGGGCGAGCAGCAGCAACTGGTGGCGACACACAGCATGCCCGCGGAGACCGCTCGTCTGGTTGGGCCTCAGCGGCGTGCCGGCGTGGTGGCGCGACGTGTTCCTCGCCGGATTCGTGGTTGTGCTGGCGCTCACCCTGTGGCGTACTGCGCGCGGAGCCGAATGGCGCGCGATGGCCGGTTGGGCTACCTTGGCTTTGCTGCTCTCAACCGCCTGGCTACTGCCCTGGTATGCGATATGGGCGCTGCCGCTGGCCGCGCTCGCCGATAGCCGCCGCCTGCGCGTCGCCACGCTCCTCTTCTGTGCCTACGCGATCTTGATCCACCTGCCGCTCGCCGATCCCCTGCTCAGTCCTGCCCGCCACATCAGCCACCAGCGGGTCGGCTTGCACCGAGGAGTCGCCTCGCGCGGGCGGGTCGCCGGCGATGGCAATGGCCTCGTATTCGCCGGTCTCTAGGTCGATGCGCCACGCTGCGCTCGATCTCCGCTGGCGAGGCCTCGGGACGCAAGCGACGCAGCCGCAGTGAGTCCAGGCGGCGGAACTTGAGGATCTCGAGCACGTATACGAGGTAGACGCTGGCAGCCACGACTAGCGCCGCCAAGCCCACCATCACCAGTGTCCAGCCGAGGTACAGCTGGCCTTTGTGGTCGGAGTAGGGCACGAAACGCAGCGCGAGCGCGAAGCCGGCGAGCATCAGCGTCCACGCGTACAGGTACGCGATCGTGCGTCTGCTGGAGAAGCCGATGCGGGCCATGCGATGGTGGAAGTGCTCGCTGTCGGCGGCGTAGATCGGGCGGCGGTACTTCAGGCGCTTGAGCACCACGAAGGTGGTGTCCAAGAACGGCACGGTCAGCAGGATCAGTGGCAGCACGAAGGACACGACAACTGGCGTCTTGACCGCTGCCTCGACGGCCACCACCCCCATCAGCAGTCCCAGCAGGTTGGCCCCGCAATCGCCCATGAAGCTCGAGGCGGGCGGGAAGTTATGGATCAGGAAACCGAGCGCCGCGCCGGCCGTTAGCGCCGCCAGCACGCCCGGTGCGGCGCGGTCAAGATCGAAGGCGATGATCGCGAGCGTGCCCGCGATGATCACGCAGACGCCCGCGGCGAGGCCGTCGACGCCGTCTGAGAGGTTGACGATGTTCATCATCACGACGAGGCCGATAACGGTCAGCGCCGGGCCCGCGTTGGTGGCGCCTGCGTTGGGGAAATGCAAGGTGCCGGCGAACGGCAGCGTGATCGACTTCACCGCGACGCCGAAGTGCACGACGATCACGGCTGCCGCGATCTGGCCGGCGAGCTTTACCAGCGGGGGCAAATCGAAGCGGTCATCCAGTGCCCCGACGAGCGTTATGAGCACCGCCGCGATCAGCACGCCGTGCCACATCTCGCTGCTCGAGCCATAGCCCGCCGGCAGGAAGGCGAGCACGGCGACAAGTACTCCCGCGAAGATCGCCAGCCCGCCCAGCAGCGGTGTGGCTCGGTCGGAGAGCCCGCGCTCGCGCGGTTCGTCGACGGCGCCCACGGCCCTGGCCAAGCGCATCGTGAACGGCGTCAGCAGCGCGGTCACGGCCGCTGCGGTCAGAAATGCGTAAAGCGCGTCGAGCTCGTTGAGTTTGGCCATCGGCTCGCGCACAGCATCGCAGGCGCGGGCGTCGGCAGTGCTGGAACCCCATATATGGGACCGAGGCGCGCATGCGCGCCTCGGCGGGGCGGCACATGTGCCGCCCCGGACAGCGGCGCATGCGCCGCTATCAACTACAACGGTGCGCCAAATCTCTTGACGGCGCTAGGCCGCAGCCGGAGCGTTCAGATGCTCGTAGAGCGGATAGCGCTCCACGATCGCCTGCACGCGCTCGCCGAGCTCGTCCTTGCGCGACTCGAACTCAGGGGTCAGCGCCGCCGCGACCACCTGGCCGATCTCAGCGAAGTCCTCGACCTGCAAGCCGCGGGTGGCCAATGCCGGCGTGCCGATGCGCAGGCCCGAGGCCTCCATCGGCGGGCGCGGATCGAACGGGACGGCGTTGCGGTTGACGGTCACGCCGATCTCGTGCAGACGGTCCTCGGCTTGACGTCCGCTCAGCTCGGGCTCGCAGGCACGCAGGTCCACGAGCGCGAGGTGCACGTCGGTGCCTCCCGTGAGCACGTTGACGCCGTGACCGGCGCCCAAGAGCTGCTCGGCAAAGACCTTGGCGCCCTCTACCGTGCGACGCTGGCGCTCGGCGAACAGCTCGCTTGCGGCAATCCGCAGGGCCACCGCCTTGGCCGCGATCACGTGCTCGAGCGGGCCGCCCTGCTGACCTGGGAAGACGGCCGAGTCGATCTTCTTGGCGTACTCCTGCTTGCACAGGATGATCCCCGCACGTGGGCCACCGAGCGTCTTGTGGGTGGTGGTCGTCACCACATCCGCGCCGTACTCGACCGGGTTGGGATGCAGACCCGCCGCGACGAGACCGGCGAAGTGGGCCATGTCCACCATCAACAGCGCTCCAACCTCGTCGGCGATCTCGCGGAAGCGAGCGAAGTCGAGCTGGCGCGGGTAGGCCGACCAGCCCGCCAGCAACAGCCTTGGACGGCGCTCGCGCGCGATGCGCGCCACCTCGTCCATGTCGATCCTGCTCGTCTCGCGATCGACCTCGTACGCGGCGATGTCATACAGCCTGCCCGACACGTTGATTTTCATGCCGTGCGTCAGATGCCCGCCGTGGGCGAGCGACAGGCCCATGATCGTGTCGCCCGGCTGGAGCAGCGCGTGGTAGACGGCCGTGTTGGCCTGGGCCCCCGAATGCGGCTGGACATTTGCGTGCTCGGCCCCGAACAGCGCCTTTGCACGGTCGATCGCCAGCTGCTCGGAGACGTCCACCCACTCGCAGCCGCCGTAGTAGCGCCTGCCCGGGTAGCCCTCGGCGTACTTGTTCGTCAGCACCGAGCCCTGGCATTCGAGCACCGCCTGCGGCACGAAGTTCTCCGAGGCGATCATCTCGAGCGTCTGCTGCTGGCGCTCGAGCTCGCCGCGCAGGGCGGCGGCGACCTCGGGGTCCACCTCGGCAAGCGGACGGTTGAAGTAGTCGGGGCTGAGATCGGACATGGGCGCGCTCCTAAAGCTTGTGATCGCTATGGGTGCCCAGGCGCGCGGCGATGATCGCAAAGCCGCTTCCCGATGGTCGATTCCACCTCTCGCGCCAGTCGCGGCTGCGCACTACGAGGCTAGCAGGAGCCGGCCAGCACCGTTTGGATGAATGCCGCATCGAGCGGCCCTTCGCGCACGATCCGCCAACGCCCACTCTGCTCATACTCGGACAGGTCGATCACGGTGGAGGCAACGCCGGGAAGCTCGCCACTGTCGAGCACGAGATCGACGCCTTCGCGCAACTCGATAGGGACACTTCGCAAGTCGCGCGGGTCGGCGCCACCTGAGAGGTTGGCGCTCGACTGTGCCGCGGGCAAGCCGACACCAGCCAGCGCGGCAAGCGGGCCCTGAAGCAGCGGTACGCGCAGCCCGAGTAGGCCGGCGCCGCCACCGGCGCCCGGATCGCAGGCCAATGGGAACCGCCGGCTGGAGTTCTCCAGCAGCAGTGTCACCGGGCCCGGGAGCAGCGCGCTGAGCGCGGCGCGCGTGCGCGGCCCCAACTCGCTCAGCGACTCCAGCGCCGGCTCGCGTGCGAAGAACATGACGGCAGACGGCTTGAGCGGCCGGACGCCCCTTGAGCTCGTAGATGCGCTGCAAGGCCGTCTTGCTTTCTGGGTTGCAGGCGAGTCCGTAGACGGTGTCGGTGGGAATCAGCGCAACGCCATCCCCGGCCAGACATTCCTCCAAGCGCTTGGCGTCGTCGAGTCCGAGGCTCACGGTCGCACCCTGCCGAGCGTCCGCTCGATCGCAATGGCGACGCTCACGCCCGCTCCCCCACTACAACGCGCTCGATCCCAGCAAGGTCGCGCTCGGCGCGTACCGACGGAAAGCCCGCGGCGCGCATCAGCTCACCGACGACGGCGGCCTGACCGGCGCCGACCTCCAGCGCGAGCAGGCGCACGGACGAGCGCGCGGCTGCTTGGCCGAGCAAGGGCCGAATCGCATCGAGCCCGTCCTCGCCGGCGAACAGGGCCGAGGCCGGCTCGTGGCGAAGGATCTCCGGCGCGAGCATCGCCCTGTCTCCGTCGGGCACATATGGCGGATTGGAGAGGATCGCGTCGAACTCGTCGGGCACACCCTCCAGCAGGTCGGCTGTGAGCCAGCGCACATCGAGGCCGAGCCGCTCGCCGTTGGCACGCGCGAGAGCCAGCGCATCTGCGCTGAGATCGCTGCCGGTTACCTGTAGATCGGGGCGCTCGTCCTTCAGCGCAAGCGCGACGGCGCCACTGCCGGTGCCGATGTCGAGCACACGCCGGTCCTCGGGCAGGGAGAGCGCGACTTCGACAAGCAGCTCCGTCTCCGGGCGTGGAATCAGCGCCCTGGGATCGACTGCGAGCTCGAGCCGGCGAAAGTGACGTCTGCCGAGGATGTAGGCGACCGGCTCGCGCAGCACAGAGCGGCGACGCACGTAGTCCTGGAAGGTGCGCACGGCCGGGCCGGCGACACTCAGCTCGGCGTCGACGAAGAGACGCTCGCGCGATACGCCGAGAGCGTGAGCGAGCAACAGTTCGGCATCCAGCCGCGGCGTTTCGCAGCCGGCGGCGCCGATCGCCGTGACGGCGCCGTCGAGCGCGTCGCGAACCGGGGTTCCACGAGCGAGCGGTCCGACGGGCGAGGGAGGCATTTCCGGGAGGTCGTCTTTGCGGGAGGTCGTGCCCGCGAGATCAGACGTCCGTCTGGGCCTGCAGGCGACGGCGCTTCTCGTCGGCCTGCAGGGCAGCGGTGATCTCCTCGAGCTCGCCTTCGAGAACCTGGTCGAGGTTGTGCACGGTGAGCTTGATGCGGTGGTCGGTGACGCGACGCTCGCCGTAGTTGTAAGTGCGGATCTTCTCCGCGCGATCGCCGGTACCGACCTGCGAGCGGCGGTCGGCGGCCAGCTCTGACTGCTGCTCGGCAAGCGCCCGCTCATACAGACGGGCGCGCAGCACGCGCAAAGCCTTCTCTCGGTTTTGCAGCTGGGACTTCTCGTCCTGCATCGAGACGACGATGCCCGACGGCTTGTGCGTTATGCGCACGGCCGAGTCGGTGGTGTTGACCGACTGTCCGCCCGGGCCGGAGGAGCGGTAGACGTCGATCTGCAGGTCCCCGGGGTTGACCTCGACATCGACGTCCTCGGCTTCGGGCAGCACCGCGACGGTGGCGGTTGAGGTGTGGATGCGACCTTGGGACTCGGTCTGCGGGCACGCGCTGGACGCGGTGGGTGCCACCCTCGAACTTGAAGATCGAATAGGCGTTCTCGCCCTTGACCGCGAACGTGTACTTGCCCTCGCCGATCTCCAGCGGCTCGGGCTTGAGCCCCACGCGCTCGGCGTAGCGGGTGAGCATCCGGTAGACGTCGCCCGCCCACAGCCCGGCCTCGTCGCCGCCGGCGCCGCCCTGGATTTCGACGATCACGTTCTTCTCGTCGTTCGGGTCGCGCTCGACCATCGCGAAGCGGATCTCCTCTTCGAGCCGCTCGATGCGCTCGCGCGATGCGCTCAACATCTCGCGCAGCTCGGGATCGTCGCCGTCTTCGGCGATCAGCTCCTCCGCGCCGGCCGCATCGTCGCTTGCATGCCGCCACTGCGCGGCAAGCTCGGCGGCCGGCTCCAGCTGACGGTATGCGCGACCGACCTCGGCGTAGCGTTCGCGGTCACCGATCACCGCGGGGTCGGTCATCTGCTCGCCGAGCTCGGCGAAGCGGGCCTCGATCTGCTTGATCAACTCCTCGATCATGCGGCCAGTCTATGTGGCCTTGCGGAACCCCACCGAGGCGAGAGCCTCCGAGGACGGACGATATGGACCAGCGCGCTACGGCGGGTCTGGTCCCTTACGCCACGACCTCCACGCCGACCAGATCGGCGGCGTCCATGCTGCCGGGGGTCTCCAGCTCGAGCACTGCCTCCAGCGACGCGATCGCGACCGCCAGCTGGTCGAGGCTCGGCTCGCGCGTGGTGAGCAACTGCAGCTTCAGCCCGGGCCACATGACCGCTTTGACCCAGCGCCTGTTGCGGTTGCGCCCGGCGAACTTGATGATCTCGAAGGAGATGCCCGCGATGATCGGCACGCCGAGGATGCGCGTGGCGACGAGCCAGTACCAGGCGGGCAGGCCGACGGCCCCGAACACGAAGATCGAGACGACCATCACGATCAGCAGGAAGCTCGTGCCGCAGCGCGGGTGCAGACGCGAGAAGCGCTGGGCGTTGGCGGGCGTGAGCGGCAGCCCCGCCTCGAAGCAGGAGATCGTCTTGTGCTCGGCGCCGTGGTACTCGAAGACGCGTCGTAGGTCTTTGATGCGTGAGAGCAGAACCATGTAGCCGAGGAAGATCGAGTTCGCACGATGCCCTCGACGATCCAGAACAGCGCCGAGGAGCCCAGCTGTCCCTTGATGAGACTCGTCAGGCCGAGCGGCAGCAGGAAGAACAGGCCGATCGCGAACACCATCGCGACCACGACCGTCCCGACCCAGACGCCGGTTCCGATTTCCTGCGCACCCTCATCTGCCTCGCCCTCGGGCAGCTGGGCGTTGGCGGAGATGCCGAGCGCCTTGAAGCCGATCGCAAGCGATCCGCCGAGCGCGACGATGCCGCGCAGGATCGGCAGGCGCAGCCAGCGATGGCGTGCCAGCGCCGAGGTGAGCGGGAACGTGGTGACCTCGATCTCACCGAGCTGCTCCAGCTGCCCCTGCTCCTCCTCGCGGCTGAGCTCTCCCTCCCGGGCGAGCGCCACCTCCAGCGAGTGAGAAACGTCGTCGCGTGGCTGGGCCGGCTCGCCGTCGCGCAATGCCTCCGGATCCGATTGTGCGAGCACCGTCTTCCTGCGCGTCGGTATCGGCGCGCAGCGGCTTGCGCACCGCCACCGCCCAGTGGCGCACGCCGCGCATCATCACTCCCTCGAGCACCGCCTGGCCGCCCAGTGGCGCGTCGCGCCTTGCTGTCAGCTCGCCGTCGGGAGTTGACCTACGGCACTTCCTGGGGCGTCCAGGGCCGGGCGAGGGACATCAGTGCCGCGCGGTCGTGGCCGCCTGAAGATTGCTCGCTTGGACCCTCCCACCGGCACCCGGTCGAGAGGACATCGTCTTACTGGGGGCGAGCCTGCGCCTGAGTGCCGCCTGTCTGCGCGCTGCGCTGACGTCCCTTGGCGACCCGGCGTTGGAAGCGCTCTACGCGTCCACCTGTGTCCACGAGCTTCTGCCGTCCGGTGTAGAACGGGTGGCAGTTGGAGCACACCTCGACGTGGATGTCCTCCTGGGTGGCGCGCGTCGTGAATTCGTTGCCGCACGTGCAGCGCACGTGCGCCTCGACGTAGTTGGGGTGGATCGAGGCCTTCATGCTCCAGAGCATTCTAGCGAGCCGGCAGCGCCGTCAGGCGACCGGCGGTGAGGTCTGCGCTGACCTGCCCGGCAAGCGTCGGCTGCAGGCAGCGCGGGGTGTGCAGTTCGTCGCGCTTGAGCACGTGTCCTCTTGTCGCTCAGCCAGCGGAACGCACGAGCGCTCTGTAGGCGGCCGGGGCGGTCGAGGTTGGTGACCTGCTTGACGTACTTGTAGATCTTGACTCCCGGTTCCGAGCCGCGCCAGACGCCCAAGCCGGGGGCGGCGAGCGTGTGGTATTCGGTTTCGCCGTGCATGCGCTGCTGCAGTTCGATCTTGATCGCCATCCGCTGCGTCGTAGCCGGTCGCCGCCATCTGCGCAGTGAACGTCGCCGAGCGTTCGCTCTGGACGGTGGAGGTGACGCACTGTTCGAGCGTCGCCGAGTAGCCGCTTGCCTCGGCGGACGGGCTGGTCGGTGCCGTCACGGCTGTCGCGCAACGCCTCCCCGCGCGAACGCGGCCTGCGCGCAGCCGAGCAGCGCCAAGCGCACACGCCAGCACGAGCGCCAGCTCCACGGCCCGCGTGTGAGTTGAACGTCGTCCTTGTCATTCACAAGCCTCTAACACCACAAGCCCACGTTGTTTCGCACAGAAGTGGGTGTATAGCGCCGAGCCGGGACGCTCAGGTGATCTGATAGAGGGGGCCGTCGCCCCCCTCTGGGACGGTGAGGCGCCCGCCCTTGGCGGTGATCGCGCCGCACTGCACGCAGTTGGTGTAGTTGACGATCACGTCCACAGGGCCGTTCCTCTGGAGCGTCCTCAGGGATCTCGTACACCCCGGCCGGACACATCCAGCGCCACGTTTCGGCGATCTCGCGCGGGACGTGCTTTTGCACGCGGATGTGGTTGGGGGCGTCGTCGCGGGTGGCGTTGCCGGTGATGAACACCGAGGAGAGCTTGTCGAAGGTGTACTTGCCGTCGGGCTTGACGTAGACGTCCTTGGTGTTGCCGATGAACATCGGGATCGAGTCGTTGCGGTGCCAGTCCGCGCGGCCCGGCAGCCTGCCCTTCGTGATCTGCTGGATGCCGCGAGAGCGGCCCGCCGAGGAGCAGGCCCTTCTGCAGCGGCTGGCGCGCGTTGCGCACCTCCCACAGCTCTTTGCCGACGGAGGATTGCTCGATCGCCTTCTCATAGTCGGACAGGTCGCGGCTGCCGCGCTTGAGCGCCGCGTAGATCGACTCGGCCGCGAGCATGCCCGACTTGATGCAGTGGTGCACGCCCTTGAGCGCCATCGTGTCGACCATGCCGCCGGAGTCGCCGACGAGCACGGCGCCGGGCATCGAGAGCTTCGGCATCGACCAGTAGCCGCCGCCCGGCAGCGCCTTCGCGCCCCAGGCGACGCGCTCGCCGCCCTCGAGGATCTTGCGCACGAGCGGGTGGGTCTTGAACGTTTGCAGCAGGTCGTGCGCGGAGGTCGTCGCGTCCGCGTAGTCGAGCTCGACGACGAAGCCGATCGAGACCATGTCCTCGCCGGTCTTCTCGTTCTTCATCGGGTAGATCCAGGTGCCGCCGATCTGGCCGTACTTCGAGGAGATTTTCAGCGGCCAGGGGCCCATCGTGTGGATCAGGCGGTCGAGTGGCTTTGCGACCTTCCAGACCTCCTTGACGCCGAGCTCCCACACCTGCGGCTCGCGGCCCTTGGCGAGATCGAACTCGCGGATCGCGGCGCCGGTCAGGTGGCCCCAGCAGCCCTCGGCGAGCACGGTCGCCTGCGCCTTGATGTCGGTGCCGGGCTCGAAGTTGCCGAGCGGCTCGCCGTCCTTGCCGCGACCCTTGTCGCCCGAGCGCACGCCGACGACCTCGGCCTTCCTCGACGACCAGCTGCGTGGCCGCGGTCTCGGTGAGGATGTAGGCGCCGGCCTCCTCGGCCTGCTGCTGCTGGTAGCGGGCCAGCGCGGAGACGGAGACGACCTCGTTGCCGTGGTTCTTGAACGGCGGCGGCGTCGGGATGCGCAGCGACATTTTGGAGGTCGGGGTCATGTAGACCGCCTCCTTGGTGACCTCGCCGAAGGCGAAACCCTCCTGACGCCACTGCTCGCGGGTCATATCCGGGAACAGCTCTTCAAGCGGCTCTCGGGCCGCATGACCGCGCCGGAGAGGTTGTGCCCGCCGCAGGTCTTTGCCTTCTCGACGACCGCCACCGGCACTTCGCCGAGGCGCTCCATCGTCTCCGGATCGTCGCCGAGCAGCTGCAGCAGGCGGTTGGCGCAAGCCAGACCGGCGGTGCCGCCGCCGACGATCGCCACGCCAACCTCGATCAGCTCGTCCTCGGGGTCGAGGCCGCGCTTGACGAACTCCTTCTGGGTGTCCACGGGCGGCGGGAAGGCCGCGGGACGACCTTCCCATTGTGAGAACCGTTGTTAGAGGACATCGCTTGACGCTCCTTTTCGCTCAGGCATCCGCATCCACCCGTCGTCCACTGGTGCTAGCCCGCCTTCTTGGCCTTGACGGCCTCGGTCAGCTTGGGCAGGATCTTGTTGAGATCGCCCACGATCCCGAGGTCTGAGAATTCGAAGATCGGCGCGTTCGAGTCCTTGTTGATCGCGACGATGTTCTCCGAGGACTGCATCCCGACCTTGTGCTGGATCGCGCCGGAGATGCCCGCCGCCAGGTACAGCTTCGGCGAGACCGTCTTGCCGGTCTGGCCGATCTGCGCCGCGTAGGGGTACCAGCCGGCGTCCACGACCGCGCGGGTGGCGGCCACCGCCGCGTTGTTGCCGAACGCCGCCGCCAGCTCCTCGGCGAGCTGGAAGCCCTCGGCCTTGCCGAGACCGCGACCGCCGGCGACGAGGATCGAGGCGCCCTCGATGTCGACGTCGGCGCCGCGCTGTTCGCCGCGCGTGACCATCGTGGCCTGCTTGGCGTGCTCGCTCAGCTCGAAGCTGACGCGGCTCGACCGGAGCGGCTCCCGCGCCGGTCTCTTTGATCTCGAACGCGTTGAGGCGGCCGATCACGATGCCGACCTCGGAGCGGTATTTGATCTCCGAGATGGCCGAGTCGCCGAGGATCGGACGCTCGGCGATCAGCTCGCCGCCCTCGGCACGCACCGCGGTGACCTCCATGGCCACGCCGGCGCCCAGCCGCGCGGCCAGGCCGGCGCCGATCTCGAAGCCGAGCAGGCCGCCGCCGAACAGCGCGTATTTGTAGTCGCCGGCGGAGATCGCCGCGCCCATCGCGTCGACGACGGGCTGGGCGAGCCCTTCGGGGCCCTCGGCGATCAGCACCTTCTTGGCGCCGTAGTTGCCGAGCGAGGCCGCCAGATCCTGCGGGACGTTCTCGCCGACGAGGATCGCGTGCGCCTCGCCGCCGAGCTCGGCGGCGAGCTTGGCGCCCTCGGAGACGGCACCCAATGAGTTCTTGTTGATCGCGCCTTCGTAGTGGAGCGCGTAGACCAGGATGTTTGCCAGTCTAGATCAGCTTCCTCGTCAAATGAGCTTGCGCTCGTCGAGCCAGGACACGATCTTTTCGACCGTCTCGGCGGTGTCTTCGTCCTCGATGATCTCGCCCGCGGCCTTGGCCGGGGGAGCCTTCGCGGCGACCCACTGGGCGGCGGAGTTATCGCCGCCCACCTTCGAGGCGTCGACGCCGACGTCGGCGGCGGTGACCGTGTCGAGCGGCTTCTTCTTGGCGCCCATGATCGCCTTCAGCGACGGGTAGCGCGGCTCGTTGATGGCATCGCCGACGGAGATCACGGCGGGCAGCGTGATCTGCACCGTGTCGTAGCCGTACTCGGCCTGGCGCTCGCAGCGCAGCGAGTCGGCGGCGACGTCCATCTTGATGACCTGGGTGAGCGAGGGCATGCCGAGATGCTCGGCGACGACCGCGCCGATCGTGTAGCACTCGCCGTCGTCTGACTGCTGGCCGAGCAGCACGAGATCTGGTTTCTCGCGGTCCAGGGTCTGCGCCAGGGCGTAGCCGGTGGCGGCCACATCCGAGCCGGCGACCGCCGGGTCGGAGAGGTGCACGGAGCGGTCTGCACCGAGCGAGACTGCCTTGTGCAGCGCGCGCACGGCGCTCTCCGGGCCCATGGTCACGGCCACGATCTCCTCCACGGGGGCGACGCCGCCCTCGCGAACCTGCATCGCAGCCTCGATGGCGTGCGTGTCATACGGGTTGAGGTTCTTCTCCCCGCTGCGGTCCATGCGCCCCGTCGAGCTATTGATGCGCTTCTCGACGGCGGCGTCCGGGACCTCCTTCACCAGGACGCAAATCTTCATTCAGCTACTCCTTAGGGGGTGTCGATGGGGCAATCCTACCTCAGTTGACTGACGAGTCAATCAAGCAGTCGGGCAAGTGCTTGTTTGCCATGGCGAGGCGCGGACATGAATACTTTTTGTGTGATATACGATAGTGCCTACTATTTGTAGCTACTATAGTAATTAGAAAAAGAAATACAATACACTCAGCTGACTCAACTGACCTGACGCGCACTAGTGGCCTCGCGAATGAAATCAACGATCGCCTGTGTGGGCGCGCCGGGCGTGAAGACCTCGGCCACGCCGAGACTCTTCAGCTCGGGTATGTCTTCGGCTGGGATAGTGCCGCCGACGGTGACCACCACGTCGTCGATGTCCTGCTCGCGCAGCAGCTCCACCACCCGCGGCACGAGCGTCATATGCGCGCCCGAGAGGATCGATAGGCCAACAGCGTCGGCGTCCTCCTGGATCACCGTCTCCACGATCTGCTCGGGGGTTTGGTGCAGTCCGGTGTAGATCACCTCCATGCCGGCGTCGCGCAGCGCGCGCGCGATGATCTTGGCGCCGCGATCGTGGCCGTCGAGGCCGGGCTTGGCCACGACGACGCGGATCTTCCCCCTCGACTCGGTCTTCCCCCTCGACTCGGTCATGTCAGACCTTGACGATGAGTGCGTCGCCCTGCCCGCCACCAGAACAGATAGCGATGCAGCCGAGGCCGCCGCCGCGACGGCGCAGCTCGTAGACGATGCTGCCCAGAATGCGGGCGCCGGTAGCCCCGATCGGGTGTCCAAGCGCAACGGCGCCGCCGTTGACGTTGACGTTGTCCTCGTCGATGCCTAGCATCCGCATCGAGTTGAGCGTGACCGAGGCGAACGCCTCGTTGATCTCCCAGACGTTGATGTCCTCGGCTTTGAGGCCCGCCTTCTTGAGCGCCTTCTTGGCGGCGGTGGCGGGAGTGCGGGCGAGGTAGGCGAAGTCATCGGCGCTCTGGGCGTGAGCGACGATCTCAGCGAGCGCCTCCTTGCCGTTGGCTGCCGCCCACTCGTCTGAGGCAACCACAAGCGCGCCACCACCGTCATTGACGCCGGGGGCGTTGCCGGCGGTGTGGGAACCCTCCTTGCCGACCAGTCCAGGCAGTGAGGCGAGCTTCTCAAGCGAAGTGTCGCGGCGGGGACCCTCGTCGATCTCAACGACTGTGTCGCCCTTACGGCCCCTGACGGTGACGGACACGATCTCTTCCGGCAGGCGACCCTCGTCGGTGGCCTTCAGGGCCAGTTCGTGCGAGCGCAGCGCCCAGCGGTCCATGTCGGCACGGGTGATCTCGAGCTCGTCGCCGACCTCGGTGGCCTCGACGAACATCTGCTTTCCGGAGAACGGGTTGGTGAGCCCGTCGTGGACCATGGCATCAAGCGCCTTGACGTCGCCCATGCGGAAGCCGAAGCGTGCGCCCGGCAGCAGGTAGGGAGCCTTCGACATCGACTCCATGCCGCCGGCTACGCCGACCTGGACGTCGCCCGCGCGGATGGCCTGGTCGAGGATCACGGTGGCGCGCACGCCCGAGGCGCACACCTTATTGATGGTCTCCGAGGAGACCTCCTTGGGGATGCCAGCCTTGATCTGGGCTTGGCGCGAGGGGATCTGGCCCTGGCCGGCCTGCAGCACCTGGCCCATGACGACATGCTCGACCTGGGCAGGCTCGACGCCCGAGCGCTCAAGTGCGGCCTCGATCGCGATCGCACCGAGCTCGGTGGCGTCGAGCGTTGACAGGCCTCCTCCCATCTTGCCGACGGGCGTGCGCGCGGCACCGAGGATCACAGTCTTGGGCATCGAGGCGATTCTCCTAATTTAGATTTGTCCCATCCACCCGGCCAGCTTGCGGCCGAGGCATGGCAATCTTATCGGGCCGCTGGCGCCACATACGTGACGATAGGCACATCTCGCGTGCGCAGTGGCACCACCCCTAGCCAACCTGCTCGCCGAGCATTACCTAAGGACGACCCAACTCCTCTGAAGGCATCCGTCAGGGACTCCCCGGTATCGTGCTCGGATCGTGAACGTGTCGTGGACCACAGATCCGGCCGCGCAGACGGCCGCCGACACAGTGGTGATTGGCGTCTTCGAGGGCGAGGACACGCTTGACGGTGCGCCCGAGCAGGTCGGTGAGCTGCTCGCAAGCGGCGAGGCGCGGCGCTCTTTCAAGTCGCTCGCGCTGACACATACGCACGGCAAGCGCTGGCTGATCGTGGGGCTCGGCGCACGCGAGGATTTCACGGCCGAGCGAGCGCGCGTCGCAGCGGCGGTTGCTCGCGAGCGCGCTAGGGAGCTATCGACGAAGGTGCTCTTCTGGCAGGCACCTGAAGCCGACGAGGCCGTGATTGCGGCGCTTGTGGAGGGGACGGCGCTGGCCGACTACAGCTTTGACAGCCACAAGTCTTCGCCAAAGGACACCCTGACGGGGGCAAGCACCCTAGAGGGCACAGGCAAGCAAGGCTCCGATGCGAAGCCGAAGCACCTTGAAGGCTTGATCGTGGCGGGCGACGGCGATCTGGCGGCGGTCCTCGACGCGGCACGGATCGTGTCCGAGGCCGTTAACGAAGCGCGCGACCTGCAGAACCGACCGGCCAACGACCTGACCCCAACTGCCTTGGCCGAACATGCGCGCAAACTCGGCGGCGAGATCGAGCATCTGTCCGTCGAAGTGGAGGGACGCGAGGGCCTCCTGACCCGCAAGATGGGCGCCTTCGCTGCGGTCGCGCAGGGCTCCGAGCAGGAGCCGGCGCTGATCACGATGCGCTACGAGCCACCGAGGGCCTCCGGTCCTCTGCTCGGCTTTGTGGGCAAGGCCGTCACGTTCGACAGCGGCGGCATCTCGCTGAAGCCCGGGGCGAAGATGGCCGAGATGAAGTTCGACATGTCCGGCGGCGCGGCCGTGGTCTCGGCGTTGGCCGCGATCGCTCGGATCGGCCTTCCTGTGCGGATCATCGCCGTGGTGGGGGCTACCGAGAATCTGCCGAGTGGGCGCTCGGTCAAGCCTGGGGACATCGTTACCGCGTCCAACGGCAAGACGATCGAGGTCAACAACACCGATGCCGAGGGGCGGCTCGTACTGGCCGACTGCCTTTGCCACGCGATCTCGCTCGGCGCCGAGCAGGTTGTAGACCTAGCGACGCTCACCGGCGCGGTGATCATCGCGCTCGGCTCGACCTATTCCGGTTTGATCTCCAATGACGATGCCTTTGCCGCCCAGGTGACCGACGCCGGCGAGCGGACCGGCGAGATCGTGTGGCGGCTGCCGCTGCACGAGGAGTACGACGAGCTGGTGAAGGGTAAATACGGAGATCTCGACAACGCCCCCGAAGGACGCAAGGCGGGCACGATCACTGGTGCGACTTTCCTGTCGAACTTTGTCGGGGACACACCCTGGGTGCACCTGGATATCGCCGGCTCGGCCTGGGATCTTGGGCGCGCCTACGCACCGAAAGGTGCAGCCGGATACGGCGTGCGCCTACTGGTTCAGCTGGCTCGGTCCTACCGCGCCTAGCGAGCAGTCCTTGCGCTCAGTGTAAGGCGGCCAACCTACTGGGCGTGGCTGTTTGACACGCTGCGGTGGCGCCGCGGGCGAGTCTAGGCGACTGGAGCCGGTGCGATGTCGCTACGCATGTAGCCACCCAGGCGACTCGTCACAGCGGCCCAGGCCTCACCGCGAGGATCGATGTGGGCACGATGCCTGCCGGCCTCACCTTCGATTTCAACCAGCTCGACTGTGCCGCCGGCGGCGCGCTCGGCGCTCGCGTAGTTGCGGCTCAGCTCCACGGACACCGTCTCATCCGCGGTTCCGTGCACGAGCAGCACGGGAATGCCCAATGGCACATGAGCCATCGGATCGGCGATCGCGTAGCGCTCGGGTAGCTCCTCGGGCCCGCCACCCATCAGACTTGTGACAGCACCCTCGGGTACCCGGCGGTAACCGTCGGCGAGGTCACATACGCCGGCTTGTGAGATCACACGCCGCACGCGCATCGGAGGCGGAGTGCTGTACGCCCCTGGCACTCCTGCGGGAAGCTTCGTGCGACCGGCGGCCCACAACGCGAGGTGCCCGCCGGCGGAGTGGCCGAGGATGCTCACACGCTCCAGGTCGATCGGGGCGTCGAGCGTCGTGAGATGGTCGATCGCGGCGGCCACGTCCTCGAAGGTCTCTGGCCAGCCGCCACCGTCGCCGACGCGGCGGTACTCGATGTTCCACACCGCCCAGCCGCGCCGCATGAGATCGCCGGCCAAGCCCCGCATCACGATCTTGCCGTAGCGCACCTGCCAGGAGCCGCCGTGGATCAGGACCATCACCGGATGCGGGCCCGAACGCCTGGGCAGATAGAGATCGGCGCGTTGCGAGCTATGCGGGCCGTAGCGATGGCGCTGCCGGGGCGCGAGGACGTCGAGGATTAGGCGCGTGCGAGCCACGGACTGGCAATCCTAGAGCGAGCATCCCCTATCTCCGATCCGGATCCTGCAGATTGACCGATGGGGTCTGTGGGACATCGCGCAAACAATAGGTCTCAACAACACCAGTATTTTTGTCGACACCCAAGATAGTTTGGTACCGAATCTTTAGGTCTCTCCACGGTTACGCCCAATCTTTTTGGGACTGCACGTCGTGTAGAACCCGCCTATCGCCTGCTCTCTGTGAGAATGCTCGCGATGGACTTCGATCTCTCCCCCGACCACGAGCTGATCCGCCGCACGGTGCGCGAGTTCGCCGAAGGCGAGGTGGCACCGGTGGCCGAGGAGCTTGATCGCACGAAGTCGTTCCCGTATGAGATCGTCTTCAAGCTCGGCGAGCTCGGATTGATGGGCATTCCATTTCCCGAGGAGTACGGCGGCGGCGGCGGGGACACGCTTGCCTACGTGCTCGCTGTTGAGGAGCTCACCAGAGTTGATTCCTCGGTGGCGATCACCCTCTGTGCCCATACTTCGCTTGGTACTCAGCCGATCTACCTGTTCGGCTCGGAGAAGCAGAAGCGCGAGTGGTTGCCACAACTGTGCTCGGGCGCGAAGCTCGGTGCCTTCGGCTTGACCGAGCCCGAGGCGGGAAGCGACGCCGGCAACACCCGCACTCGCGCGCTTCTGGAAGGCGGCGAGTGGACGATCGACGGGGCCAAGCAGTTCATTACGAATGCTGGCACCGACATTTCAGGTGTCGTGTGCATCACGGCGGTCACGGGCAGCGTCGGGGCGACCACGCACGCCGGCGAGGCGACCGACGAAACCAGCGGCACCCGCGCGCGCGCGGGGGGCGTCGCCCAAAAGGAGATATCCAACATCCTCGTGCCCAACGGGACGCCCGGCTACGAACCGGGCGAGCCGTATCGCAAGATGGGTTGGAACGCCTCGGATACGCGCCCGCTCAGCTTCACCGATTGCCGTGTGCCGGAGGAGAATCTGCTCGGGCCGCGCGGACAAGGGTTCAAGCAGTTCCTGCACATCCTCGACATCGGACGCATTGGGGTCGCCGCGATGGGCGTCGGGCTTGCCCAAGGCGCGCTCGATGAGGCGCTTGCCTACGCCAAGGAGCGCCGGGCGTTCGGCAAGCCGATCTCCAAGTTCCAGGCGATTCAGGCCAAGCTTGCCGACATGTCGGCGGAGATCGAGGCGGCGCGACTGCTCGTCTACAAGGCGGCGCGCGAGAAGGACGCCGGGCGCAACTTCACGCTGACCGCGGCGCAGGCCAAGCTGAAGACGGGGCGACTGGCGGTGCGCTGCAGCGAGGAGGCCGTGCAGATCCACGGTGGCTACGGCTACATCGAGGAGTATCCCGTCTGCCGTTTCTACCGCGACGCGAAGATCCTCACGATCGGTGAGGGCACCGACGAGGTGCAGCAGATGGTGATTGCTCGGGCGCTGGGGGCATAGCCGCACGCACCCGATAGTCAGTGGGGTGTTTTCTGGGAGACAAGATCCGCTTGGCCTCGCGGCCGGTGCCCGTGTGACCGGTCGCGACTCCCGCCTCGCCGAAGCAGACTTTTCTCAGCGCGGCTTCGAGCACTACGACCGGTATCTGCCGGTCAGTTCGCCGGCGATAGTCTTCATAGCTCTTGTAGACGCCGACCGCGAGCTTCCATAGACGGTCGTACTCCTCTGGTGTCGCCACGCGTGCGTGCACGGGCATCCGCTTGGAGCCAATCTGAATCGTCGTATCGGGATTGGCCTTGAGGTTGTAGAACCAGGCCGGGTTCTTTGGATAACCACCCTTGGAGGCAATCAGGATCACATTGTCGCCGTCGCGTGCAAATATGAGCGGGGCGTAGCGGCGCCCG
The DNA here is from genome assembly GCA_963723175.1 of uncultured Solirubrobacterales bacterium. Lineage (GTDB taxonomy): Bacteria > Actinomycetota > Thermoleophilia > Solirubrobacterales > Solirubrobacteraceae > Palsa-744. The sequence goes on from CAVRPO010000013.1 coordinate 186,934, forward strand.
CCGCTCTTGGCGCCGACGTGATCGAGCAGCAACATCTCCGGGGCGCCGGGGACGCGGTGGCCGATCCGCCCGCCCGTGGCGCGATAGATCTTCGCGTGCCCACCCATCAGACGAATCAAGGTCGGCCAGGTGCGGTCGGCCAGGTTGAGATAGTCGAAGGCGATAGTGTCGCACTGTACACACAAGCCTTCTGCCACACCATCCGGCTTGACGACCTTGGAACGCGATCGATCGGCGAGCACCCGCCCGCGGAAAGACCTATACGGGGGTGGCCAGCTGCCCGAGCGCGACCTGCGGCCATGGAGCTCCCGGACGACCCAGGTAGAAGCCCTGCACGAGCGGGACGCCCAGCTCGATCAGCGCGCTCAGCTCCGAGGGCGTCTCGATGCCCTCGGCGACAAGCAGGCTTCCCACGTGGGTGGCATAGCCGACGAGCGCGCCTACCAGCGCCTGGCGGTCGTCGTCCTCATCGATGCCCGTGATCAGTGAGCGGTCAAGCTTGAGATAGCTGGGGTGAACGGTCGTGATCTGGCGCAGGCCCGAATATCCGGCGCCCATATCGTCAACGGCCAGCTTGGCGCCGCGAGCCAGCAGCGGTCGCATGGCCTGCTGGAGCTGGGATTCGCTCTGCACGAGCGCCTCCTCGGTGACCTCGATGATCAGGCCCGAGAGATCGGCTCGGCTGCTCGAGCAGCTCGAGCGTGCGCCGGTCGAGTAGCACCGGAGCGGATAGGTTCACCGAGAGCAACGTGCCTGGCGGGCGCGAAGCGAACAGCTCGAGCGCCGCACGCCAGACACGCCCGCTCGAGCAGGTCGCGCTTGCCGAACTCCTCGGCCACCGCAAGCCAGTGCAAGGGCTGTCGGTGCTGCGCCGCCCAAAGCGGGCCAACGCCTCGTACGCGTGGATCGCTCCGCTCCTGGGATCGACGATCGGCTGTACCGCCATCGAGAGGCCCTTGCCTTCGATCAGGCGGTCGAGCGTGCCGCGAGCGCTGCGCTCGCCGGTGCCGCTGAGCGAGCCGCCCGTATAAGCGGATATCTGGCCTGTGAGCCCGCTGCGCTTGGCAACGCGCAAGGCGATGTCGGCGGCGCGCAGCAAGGCTTCGCCGCTGTCCCCGTCGGCCGGGATCTGCGAGATGCCGACACACGCGGAGATCGGCCTTGGGTCGTCCTCGGAGCGTTGCGGGAGCATCTCCAGCAACGCCCGCGCGAGCGCGACGGGATCTGTTGTGCGCGAGATCACGGCGAACTCGTCTCCACCTAGGCGCCCGACTGGCCGCTCGGCTCCGGCGACGGCTATTAGCCGCTCGCCGACAGCCGCGAGCAGGGCATCGCCGGCCGCGTGGCCGTGCGTCTTGTTGACGATCCCGAAGCGCTCGAGGTCCAGCAGCAGCAACGAGACCGGTGCCGATCGCTGCGAGGACTCAACGGTCTGCTCTAGCACCGTGCGGAAGGCGGCGTAGGAGAGCAGTCCCGTGAGATCGTCGTGGTCGGCGTCGTAGCGAGCCTGGTGCAGAAGATGGTTGAGCTCGCGCGTGAGACGGCCGCTCGTCAGCAAAAGGCCGATCGTGGCGCCAAACAGCGCGGCGTATTCGAGGCTGAGATGGCCGGTGCGCAGCATGGGCAAAGCGAGCGCAACCAGCACCACCACGCGGCCGATCCAGTGGACGCGCCCACCACGTGCGAGAACCCCGCTTGCGACCGCGGCCAGCCAGATGATGCTGATCACGCTGACTTGCTCGGTCTGCACGCCGATGATCAGGATGCCGGCCACGCCCGAGAGCGACTCCTCGGTTCGCATCCACGATAGGCGCGGCGCCGAGAGCTGGACGGCCGCGGTCACGACGATCACCGCGAAGCCCGCCATCCCGGCCATCGGATGGGCCAGCAGGTCGCTGTCGGCGAGGACCAGCGCTATTCCCATCAGACCCAGTCCCGCGCGAGTCCACGCGGCCGTCTTGCGTGCCCTCAGGACGTGAGCGTCGGTGTCGTAGTTCGGCGGCATGTCGTCAAGGACTTCCTTGTCCGAGCGTGGCGGCCCCACCCGGGACTCGCACACGTCTTCGACAAATTCATTCGATCCCTTTAGCTGGGACCCGACACTCGATCTGAAACCGGCCTGACAAACGGTTGTTTCACAAGCGGCAACGCGAGCTGGCACACGCGCCAAGTTGTGTGACGAAGCCAAGCGCGTAGCATTCCTTTGATGTCACAGGCAATCGCCCATACTGATGAGCCCACGGGAGAACAGAAACCGGATCCGCTCACGGCGCCTGCACTGGCCGTGCCTACCCGCGCCGGCAAAGGGGTGCTGAAGCTTGGCGATTGCGCCCGAGCCTTTTGGAGCCAGCCTTCTCCTCCCTACCTCCTCGGCGCCGTCCTGATCGCGCTTGCGGCACGACTAGCGCAAGACCGGTGGAGCTGGCGCGACCTGGTGATGGTTGCCGGGCTGATCGCGGTGACTCCGTTCGTGGAGTGGGCGATCCACGTTTATATGCTGCACTCGCCTCCCTTCCACCTGTTTGGCCGGCGTGTGGAGATGCTCACGGCGCGCGAGCATCGAGCCCATCACGAAGCGCCCGGGGTACTCAACGGCGTGCTCTTGCCTGTTTACGGCGTGCTCGTTTTCCTACCGATGATCGCGCTTGTGAACTGGGGAATGTCCTTCCCGATCGCGCTCTTGCTCGGAGGACATCGGCTTGCTTACTCGACGACTGGGGTCCTGACCAGCTTCACGATCCTCGCCGCTTATGAGTGGAGCCATTTCCTGATCCACACGCCCTACCGACCCAAGAGGCGCTATTTCAAGGCGATCTGGCGCAACCACCGCTTGCACCATTTCAAGAACGAGCGTTACTGGTTCGGCGTGACCTCGACCATTGGTGACCGTGTGATTGGCACACTTCCCGACCAGCAGACGGTTCCCCGCTCCCCCACCGCACGCTCGCTGAACGTCGATCGCTGAACGGCCGGCTGCTCGGAGCATGCGTAAAACGCGATGTGGTTGTTTGGGCTCACCTGGGTCATCGGCATAGCGTAGTCAGCTTCCGTGTTGCTTGAGCAAAGCTGTAGCGGCACTGGCCGGGTCAAGCCGTCGCTGGACCACCTCGTCCAGCAAGCGCTTGAACTCGGCGTCCTCGCGCAGCTCCTCCTCCAGGTGGCGGCGCATGCGTGCTGTTGCGATCGCCAAGACCTCGTTGCGCAGGTTGCGCCCGCGACGCTCCTGCAGCGTGCCCTCCTCCAGGATGTGCTCGCGGTGCTCGTCGAGGCGCTCGATCAGCTCACCGACTCCCCTGTTATGGGCGGCCTCGGTCTTGACGATCGGCACACGCCAGCGCGGACGGGCGGGACTCAATTCTGTGTCCCCGTTGACATTGGCCAGCGATAGGACACCTCGAATCTCGCGCACCATCGTGTCGGTCAAAGGGTGGTCGGCCTTGTTGATGACGATGATGTCGGGGATCTCCATCACGCCGGCCTTCAACGCTTGGATCGAGTCGCCGGAGCCTGGCATCAGTACGAGCACGATCGTGTCGGCGTGGTCGATGATGTCGATCTCGGCTTGACCAACCCCGACCGTCTCCACGAACACGTCCTCGCGTCCTGCCGCGTCCAGCAAGAGCGCGGCCTGCAACGCCGCCTCTGAGAGGCCGCCCAGCGCACCTCGATTGGCCATCGAGCGGATGAAGACACCCTTGTCTAGGAAGTGCTCGGTCAGGCGTATGCGGTCGCCTAGCAATGCGCCTTGGGTGAAGGGCGAGGAAGGGTCGATCGAGAGCACGCCAACTGAGCGGCCCGCCTCTCGCCTTGCCTTGGTCAGCGCACCGATCAGCGTCGACTTGCCGACGCCCGGCGGGCCCGTGAAGCCGTAGACAGCTGCTTTGCCGGTATGGGAGTAGACCTCGCGCACGAGCTCCCAGCCCTCGGGGCGGTCGTCCTCGACGAGCGTGATCGCGCGCGCGAGCGCACGACGGTCGCCTGCTAGTAGGCGCTGGGCGAGTGTGGGGGGCACACGCGGAAGTATCTCCGAAAGGCCTCTGGATCCACCCGCCGCCCACCCATCTCGGGTCCAACGCCCCGCGTCCCGGCGCCGGCGCACCCAACGTCCCTGGCGCGGGGCTCTAGGATGCGCGCTCGTGACACGGCCCACACATGCGCTGCGCACCCTTCGCTGGCTGCACGCGCATAACCTGATCAACCGCCACTACGTGCTGTTGATGGCTCGGCTTGCCTATCTGAAGCTGCGCTACGGCAAGCGGCTGCAAACCGACGGGCCCTGCTTCATCTGCCCAAGGGTGAAGCTCGAGATCGGCAAGCACGCCGTTCTGCGCATCGGGCGCTGGGCTTGGATCGGGCACGACTCGAAGATCCGAGTGCACGAGGGCGAAGTCTCGATCGGACCCAAGACAGTGATGGGCCAGGAGTGCACGATCTCCGCCTACCAGCACGTCTCGATCGGACGCGAGTGCATCATCGCCGACAGAGTGATGCTGATCGACTTCGACCACGGTGTGGTCGAAGTGGAGCGCCCGATCCGTCTGCAGGGCATCTACAAGCGCGATGTACGTGTCGGCAGCAATGTTTGGATGGGTTATGGGTCGTGCGTATTGAGAGGAGTGAGCGTCGGGCATAACAGCGTGGTGGGCACGAATGCCGTGGTGACAAAGGACGTGCCGGAGAACGCGGTCGTCGGGGGCGTGCCAGCGCGGGTGCTGAGGATGCGCGATGCGCCCGAGCAGCTGCGCTGGGAGTAGGACTGGCCCTGCCCGGGATCGAGGACTAGTGTCGCTTGGGCAGCGCGCGGGACCTCGGCGGGGTCCACCCTCTCAGTACGCGCGCGCTCGGATGCTGAGCGGTGAGCTCGAACAGCTTGCCGTGCCCTTCGCTTGAGGTGAGCCGCCGGTAGCTGAGGAGATTGCTTTCGAGCGCTGCGGGATGACCGGGGAGCGCGGCATCGATCACACGCTCGACAATCGGCAGGAACGTCTTCGGGGCAACCAGCACGACGAGCCTCGTGCGGATGGCGATCCTTCTGCCATTGGCACCGCCGTAGCTGGTGGGACGGCTTTCCAGCTTCCACAGCGACTGGCCGTCGCGAGGCTCGTGACCCACGAGCCTCATCAGGCCGTCGCGGTAGAGCGCGCGATAGAGCGCTATCCCTTCGACTCCGTCGAAGGTGGCCTCGACAGCCATCCTTAGCTTCAGGTCACTGGGAGCATTTTCCTTCAGACCACTGGGAGCACTTTCGCGAGGGACCGTGCTCACTTCGAGGCGGCCGCGGTACCACGTTTCGCGGCGCCCCGGCGCAGAGGCCGATTCGCTGACATGCGTCTCGCGCTTTCCGTCATGCGCTTCGGTGAACGTCACGCGCTCCCGTCGCAGCCCTCTGTCGGCGTCGTCCCATTCACGTTGACGCAGAATGCTCCCGGTTTGGATGCCGCGCTCGATATGGGTGATAAAGACCGCTTCGACGATCCCTGTCTGGGGTGATGTCGCCGCGTAGGCGGCGGCGGCCACGTTCACACCGGGGCCGGAGGACCCGGAGGAGAGCACCACGCCAACCACACTCGCGGCAAGGCATAGGGGAGCAACCACGAGCACGCGCCGGCGGCTGCGTGAGCCTCTGCCAGGCGGCGAACTTCCATCACGGCGCTCGCCGAGCTCAAGCGTGGCAGCGTCGTCTTCGATCAGACGACGCAACCGCTCGGGCGACTCGACGGCCGGCTGATCGATTACAGGGTTGGCCGCCGCCAGGCGGGTCATCGCGTCAACGCTCATGAGGATGCCTCCATCGATAGGGACGAGCAGGTTGTTGGATCGGAGCGCTCGCGTGAGAGCGTCTGGGTTAGGCGCCGTCGCGCGCGCAACAGGCGCACGCGCGCTGTCGCCGGCTTGACACCGAGCACCGTCGCGGCCTCAGCCGGCGAGAGGCCGTCCCACGCGATCAACAGCAGCAGCTCGCGATCGGCGTCGCTCAAGCGCGCGAGAGCGGCGGCGAGCGCGGGATCGGTTACGCCCGCAAGCGCGCCCTCGCCCAGATAACGGCTCGCTGAGGCCGAATCGCCGGCTATATCCGCGGACCTCCAGGTAGCGAAGTCTGTAGGCGCCGCGGCGACGAAATCCTCCGGCGCATCGCCCAGCCCCTCGCCGGCCTGCCCGGCGAGGCGTTCCTGCAGCGCCCCGCGCCTACGCTCGCCGCGCCGCTGCGTACTGAGCACGCGCCTGGCAACACCGAGCAGCCAGGGCAGCGGATCAACCGGGACCTCCTCGAAGCGCCGCCAGCACACAACGAACACCTCGGCGACGACGTCGTCAGCCGTCGAGGCCTCAGCCCGGCGCAGCACGTATGCCTTGACCGCCGGGGCGTACTTCGCGTAAAGCAGCTCGAATCGCAATCGCCTCTCCACAACCACTATGTGGCCGGATACTGAGGAAGCGTTACATCTTGGCTCAGTCGACCGACCCGGCCGGCACTACCCATTCGCAAGACTGACCGGTCGCGCTGCGGCGATCGGATCGCCATGTCACGGCGCGAGCAGCGCGAGCGGGTCGGCGTGCGCCGCGAGGTTCCGCAGAGCATCTGGCTCCGCACCAGACCCGGCCGCAAGCGCTCGCTCGAACTCGGCGCGGTGGCCATCAAAGCGCTCCTGCGCATATGGGACCGCCAACCCACGAGACACCATGAACGCCCAGTCGCTGGCCTGCAGCGCGAGCAGCTCGCGCAGCGCGGCGCCACCCGCTTCGCGGCCGGCCGCCAGCGTCTGTAGCTCCGCGGCGCGGGTCGCGAAGGCGATATCTGACACGGCCGGCCCCGACCATGTCGAGAGGTCGCCGTCTCCTCCCCAAGTGCTCGCCCCCCACCCCGGTGTCCTAAGCGGCGCGGGATGTGCCATCGCCGTGGCTTCATCGAGACGCACGAGCTTCAATCCCTCCCTCGCACACTCCTCCACGACGGCTTGCAGCCACGCCACACCCTCATACCACCAGTGGCCGAGCAACTCGGTGTCCAGCGCGCACACGACCAACCCGCCGCCGGGCAGCGCGTCCCCGCTTCCAGCCGTCTCGTTGGCGGCCCTAAGCCGCTCGATCGTCGCGGCGACGAACTCCTTGGCGTGCTCGCACGCGAGGCCCAGAGCTAGCTCGTGGTCGTAGGGGCTGCCGTCGTTGGCCCACGGTTGGTGGTGGTGAACGGTGTGATGGTGGTAGTCGCGATAGCTGCCGTGCGCCGGATAACCTGCGTCGCTCCACACGCGCGCGATCGTGATGCGATCGATCGGGACGAGCACGACCCCGGATTCACCGACGAGCGGACGCAGGTGCTCACGAGCGCCGAGGCCGTAGCGGTTGGTCAACTCCACGCACGTCGCGCGCACACCCGCTTCCTCGAGCAGCGGCTCCAGGTATGGAGCATGGGCGCACTCGGGTAGCCAAAAGCCTCCCTGCCAGCCGTTGGGAAAGCGCGCACGATGGGAGTCCACGCCGGTCTGCACCTGTGCGCGCACACCTGCGTCCGTTGCCAGCAGCGGCAGCACCGCGTGCGTGGCCGACGAGGTCCATTGCGCGTGGCGTGCGAGCGCGCCAAGCAGGTCTCCCCCGCGTTCGCGAAAGCGCCATAGAACGCGCTCGTACTCGCTCCACGAGCGTTCCAGCTCGCGTGCGAGTTCGTCAAAACCTTTCTCGCGCAGCCCGGCGATGTCTTCGGCGTGCGTGCGCCGACGGACCTCGTCGACGAACGCCTCAAAACGCTCGCCGACGCCCGGAGCTTCGAGCTGGTCGCACAGGACCGGCGTCAGCGACAGCGTCAGCGGCGCGCCCTCGTCCAGCAGGTCGAGCAGCGGCAGGTAGCTGCCGGAGATTGCCTCCCACAGCCACTCCTCGCCGAAGGGCCAGGTGCCAAAGCCCTCGACGTAGGGCATGTGCGTGTGCAGGACGATCGCGAGTTCGCCCTTGGGGCGCGTCACGGGCGGCAAACGGCGATGAAGTCGAGCGCCTTGTCGATATCCGCGTCGCCCGCCGGGCGCAGCGTGAAGTCGCTTGCCGCGATAGCGGGCGTGAAGCGGTCGTAGAACGGTTTGGTCAGGCGCAGGCGCGGGTGGACCGCGTCCCAGCCGAGCCTCAGCGCGAGCGCATGCACTCGCAGCTTGCGCGCGTGGAAGAGGCCGTGCATCTCGACCTTGCCGAACGTGCCCTCGCACAGCTCCTGGAACTCATGCGAGCGGTACTCGTGCACGTGCCACGGATTGTCCGAGCGCTCCGCGCCCTTGGGCGCCAGTGTCAGGACGTTGGGCGTTGACACGAACACCACGCCCGTCTCCCCCACAAGCGAGCGGAAGTGCGCGAGCACGGCGACAGGGTCCTGCAGGTGCTCGATTGTCTGCAAGAACACGACCGCATCCGCCGGCTCGGGGAAAGTCTCGACCAGGTCGCGAGCGAAGCGCAGGTTGACGCGGCGATAGCGCAGGTGCGCGTGCTCGTGCGCCTCGGGGTTGGCGTCGACCCCAATGACCGACGCGGCGCTGTGAGCGAGCACGTCCGAGCCGTAGCCCTCGCCACAGGCCATGTCGATTGCGCGCAGGCCCGCGACACGCTCGGCGATCCACTCGTAAACCGCCAGGTGACGCCTGAACCAGTAGTTCTCCTCGGGCACATCCGGCAGCGTGCGCTCGCCCGTGAGCGCGAGCGGCGGCACGCCCTCAGGCTGGTTGCCCTGCAAGAAGAGTGGCGCAGGGGGCGCGGAAGGGCCAGACACGGGGCGCGAGTATATGTGCCCCGCGTGTGTCCCGGCAGTGCGCATCGTCTGTGCCGGTCCCTTATTGTGCCCCGCCGTGACACCCACATTGAACGCGGAGGAGATCCGCGACGTCAACACCCGCTACCACGACGTGGCGGCCGGCCACTACGACGCCAAGTGGGGCATCGACTTCGGCGATGTGGGCCAGGCGCAGGTCACCTCCAAGGTGCGCAAGGCGCTCGGCGGCGAGCCTACCCGCTTCGAGCGGTCCTTGGAGATCGGCTCGGGCACGGGCTACTTCACGCTCAACCTGATGCTCGCCGGGCTGATCGGCAATGCAACCTGCACCGACATCTCTCCCGGAATGCTGGCGGCGCTGAGCGCCAACGCCAAGCGGCTCGGCCTCGATGTGACGACGGTGCCTACCGACGCCGAGCGCCTGCCGTTCGTGGACGCGAGCTTCGACCTGGTGATCGGTCACGCGATCCTGCACCACATCCCCGATCTCGCCCAAGCCTTCTGCGAGTTCGCGCGCGTGCTCGCCCCCGGCGGCACTGTGCTGTTCGCGGGCGAGCCGTCGCGTTACGGCGACCGCCTGGCGAAAGTTCCCAAGCGCACCGCAGGCGCCGTCGCACCGCTGTGGCGCCGGGCGATCGGCGCGCGCCCCGCGCCGCCCGCGGACGGAGGCGCACCGGAGGCGTCGCTTGAGGGCTTCGTCGACGTGCACGCCTTCTCCCCGGGCGAGCTCTCCGGCTTGGCCAGCCGAGCCGGTTTCACAGATATTCGCGTAACCGGCGAGGAGCTACTCGCCAACTGGTTCGGCTGGACCAACCGCACGTTGGAGGCCACCGCCCATCCTGAAGACGTGCCTTGGGGCTGGCGTAACTACGCCTATCGTGGCTACCTCACGCTGCAGGGCGTGGATCGTAAGTTGCTGGAGTCACGGTTGCCCGCAGCCATGTTCTACAACCTGATCGTCACCGCCAGGAAGCCCTAGCCGCGCCCGAAGGTCGTCCGTGGCGCTCCCATCCGATCGACCCGATTCGTTGCCGCTGTTTCACGGCACCCGCCCACTCAAGCACTGGCGCTATGTGGGGGTGTTCGGCGAGCAGTTCATGATCTGCGCGGCCTCGGTTCATGTCGGGCCGGCACAGCAAACATTCTGGGCGGTATTCGAGCGCGCGAGCGGTGCGATGACAGAGCGCACGCGCATGATCCCGCACCGTGGCGCACTCGATCTGACTCCTGGGCGGCTGCGAATTCGCGATGACGCCGTCCTGCTCGACATTTCGCTCGAGGAAGACGACGGTATCGAAGCAAAGTGCCCCAACGGCAAGGCATATGTGTGGACACGCAAGCAGGCCGGTGTACAGGCTCACGGCCAACTGGTTCTCGGCGCCCGCCCGCCGATCACTATCGACGCGCTCGCCGTGATCGACGACACCGCCGGCTACCACGCGCGCGTCACGGAGTGGTGGTGGGCCGCCGGGGTCGGCAACAGCCCCGACGGCACTCCGCTCGCATTCAACCTCGTACAGGGCGTCAACGATCCGCCGTCCGGCAGCGAGCGCGCAATATGGGTTGCGGGCGTTCCGCACGAGGCGCCGCCGGTGCACTTCTCGGCCGATTTGTGCTCGATCTCTGCAGACGACGGCTCGCAGCTGCGTTTTGCTCCCGAGGCCGAGCGCAGCCGCCGCGACAATCTGCTGCTTCTACGAAGCGACTACCGCGCTCCGTTCGGAACGTTCAACGGCAAACTGCCGGGCGGTATAGAGCTCACATATGCGGTGGGAGTGGTCGAGCACCACCGCGCGCGCTGGTAGCAATCAGGCAGCCAGCTTGCCCGGCCCGACCTCCAGCCCGCCGCACACCGTCTCCACCACCATCTGCTTGGCACGCTCCAGATCCTCATCACCCTGTGGCAATAGCCCGAAGATCCAGCCGGTCAAGACCTGCTCGATCGCACCGTAGAAAGTCATCGCGGCGAACTCGGCGTCAATATCGGCCTTGAAGATGCCTTCCTGCTGGGCCTTGGTGACGATCTCACCGATCAAGCGGTAGGCCTCGCGGATCTGGCCCAGGTGCGTCTGACCGAAGGAGTTGGCCGCGCGCGTGACCTCGACGATGATGACCTTCATCAGGTCGGGGTCGTGACGGTAGCTGTCGATGATGAACGAGGCGATCGCGCCGAGCTTCTCGCGCACCGCAACCGGCTTGCGGTCGACCTCGTGGATCATCTTGAGCATTACGCCCCAGCGCTCCAGAAAGAGCGTGTTGAGCACCTCCTCCTTGGAGGGGAAGTAGTGGTAGAGCAGGCCGTAGGCCACACCGGCCTCATCCGCGATGTCCGACACGCGACAAGCATGAAAGCCTTGACGCGCGAACACGCGCACGGCCGCGTCGAGGATCGCGCGACGACGGTCGGGAACGGCCTTGGCCCTGGTCGAGCTCATCCGCCTGCCCCTCGATGGCTTTCGGTCGAGGAACGGTGATACAGCTTGGGGCGGCGGTGGGACAGCAGCGGCATGCGTTTGCGAACGCCGTCCTGGTGCTCGTAGTCGAGCTCGGCGACGATCTGGCCGGGCGTCTCGCCGTCCGCGCGCGCGAGCACCGTCCCCCACGGATCGACGATCAACGAGCTCCCGCCCGAGTGGTGGCCATTGGGGTGCTTTCCGACCTGGTTCGCAGCCACCATGAAGACCTGGTTCTCGATTGCCCGGGCACGCACGAGCGCCTCCCAGTGATCGCGCGTCGTCGGCAGCGTGAAGGCGGCGGGCAGCGCAACGACGCGTGCTTGGCGCAAAGCGAAGACCCGAAACAGCTCGGGGAAGCGCAGGTCGTAGCAGATCGACATGCCTAGCTTGGAGCCATCCGCCAGCTCGCTGACAACGACCTCCTCCCCCGGCTCGTCGGTGTCCGACTCGCAGTAGCGCTTGCCCTCAATCTCGACGTCGAACATGTGCAGCTTGCGATAGACGGCCTTGATCTCACCGTCGGGGCCGACGTGCACGGAGGCGTTCGAGAGCCGCCTCTCAGAAGATGATGACGACCCACCCAGTGGGTCCTCAGATGGGTCGAGTGCGGGAAGCTCGGCGATCGAGCCGGCCACGAGATCGACCCGCAGCTCGCGGGCCGTCTCGCGCGCCCAGGAGATCGCGCTGCCGTCCAGCGGCTGTGCGCCGGCGCGCAGGTCCTCCGCGCTGCCCATAACCGTCCACTTCTCCGGCAGCACGATCAGCCTCGCGCCCGCGCCCGCCGCCGCGCGCACGTGCTCGTCGGCGGCGGCGATGTTGGCCACCACGTCCGCGCCCGAGTTCAGCTGGACGGCGGCGGCTCTCAAATAGATTGACTGATCAGTCAATGCGTCAAGAGAATAGCGCCCTCCCGCGGGCGCGGGCGTACGTGCTCATCGACGGCGCTCCAAAGCGCGCGACCTCGGCGCCGGTCGCCCGAGCCCCCGCTACGACTTCCTGTGCTTGGCAGCGGCCTTCTTCCCCTTTCTTCGCCTTCTTCACCTTGTGCTTGGGGCAGCCCGTTACGCCGATCGGTGTTGACTCGTGTATGACTGCGCCGTTTTGGGCGGTGAAGGCGGTTGGCATCGCGAGTTTGGTTGTGCAGAGGTTGCCGTTGGCGGCGAGGGCTGAGTATTTGCCGTTGGGTAGGGTGAGTTCGAAGGTGCCGACGGGTGCGTCGGGTACGGTCGCGAAGGTGCTGCTGGTGATGCCTTCTTTGTTGATGTAGGTTTCGCCGTGCAGGTCGAGTGTCACGCCGTAGCCTTGTAGGACGATGATTAGTTCGGGGAACTTCGCGCCACCGTGCGAGACAAAATAGGCTGGGCCTTCGAGGGGGACTGGTAGTAGTGGTGTGACGGCCTTGGCGTGCCCTACGACCGATGCTGCCGGACATGATGCGGGGTTGGCCGCGAATGCTTGTTCGGTGCATGCCTTCTGCAAGGTCGTGAGGCGGGACGGTAGTTGTTTGGGGAGGTTGACCTTGACCTTCGCGATGTTTGATTGGGTGCCCTGGGAGGCTTTGGGGTAGGTAAGTTTGACGTGCAGGCTCGCACCATTCGCCCTGGATGTTTTCCCTGATGTGGAGACGGTGAAGCCGGGTTTGAATTCAAGGCTGCGACACGACCCGACCTGGAAATGGCTTGAGATTGGTGCGCTCGCCCCGGGTCCGCCTGCTCCTGGTGGTGGTGTGCCCCACGCGGTGCCGGAGAAGCTCATCGGATTACAGTTCGTGGGGTTGAACATGAACCCTGGCCTGTCGATGACGGAGTCGATGAGGCGCAGGTCTGTGGGGACACCCTTCACGATCTGTGGGAACGGGTCGGTCGTGACCGTGATCTGTGCGGTATTCGGATCGACTTCGATCTTCGCCCTAGTGATGATCGTCCCCAGGTTGAACGGGCCCGCGATCACATGCGTCACGATCGACAAACCAAACGGAGCACCGTCATACGGGCCGGTGATATAGATCTGGGATTCCGGGTTCCCCGGTTGCGGGATCACAAGCGGATACGGGCCGGGACCGGACGCCACTGCGGCGTGTCCGATCTTTGATGCTTCAGAACATTCGCCCTTGGATGCTTGTGGTTCGGGACACAGTACGACCGAGGAGATCATCCCCGAGAGACCCTGCGGCACCTTGAACTGCAGGCGTTCGATGCGCTGCTGGCCATCACCACGCGTCAACAACAACGAGAAGCTCGTAAACCCACCCGCTTGGTCGGTCGTCGCACCCGCGGTCAGTGATGGCTGGAACGGTAGCGGCGTGGGCACACAGCCAGTCCCGTTGGGGCCTGCGGTGATTGGGAAGCTGTTCGTGAACGGGACGTCCACCCCAAACGGTGTTGTCCATGGCGTGAAGTCGGCGTTCGTGGTGTACGTGCCGCACTGGACGGGTGTGGCCAGTGCTGCCTGTGCGCCACCGGAGAACACCAGTTTGAAGTCCGTGAACGGCAACGCGGGCGTTTCATCGACCGTTGTCGTCAACTGTCCTGTCGCTTCGTTCAAATGCACGGTCGCGGGAAGCTTCAAAAAGATGCCGTCGCCTGAGGCCGCGATCAACAGTTTTAGTTCGGGTGGGTTTGCTTGCAGCACGTAAACGTTGCCTTCCAGTTCGCCTTCCAGCTCGCCTTCCAACAACGGCGTCTGTATTTTGACTGTCCCGACCTTCGACGCCGATGGGCAGGTTTGTGGGCCTTCGCCGTGAATGTTCGCTTCGGCTTCCCCACATGCTTGCAGGCCGGCGGCCTGACCGGGGTTGATCACCAGACCTTCGGGCAACGTGACCGACGTGTTCTTCAATGTTGCCGCGACGTCGCCTTCGGGGTCCAACAGGTTTTCCTGGGGGACCTTCACTTCGACGTCCAACCCCGCGGGGGTGTCGGCGAAACCGGTTTCGGGGATCGCTGTGATCGACGGTTCGATCGTCAAATGTTCACAACCGGTGAAACCGGTTGGTTCATCCAGATCGTTGTGCGTGACGGCTTCGGTGAGCGGCGCGCCTGGATTTTCTTCGTTGTTCCATGTGCTGAGCTCGCGGGCGGAGAACGTTTGTGGACCGTTGCACGCGGTCGGCAACGTCAAGAACGGGGTGTGGATGTTCGCCCCAGGACACGCTTTTTCTTCGCATTCCGGCGGGTTTTCGGTCCGGTGTTCCGGATTGTGGCTCGTTTCCGCGGGAACACCCCACAACGTCAGGATGTTCCCCAGGATACCCACGATCGACACGAAAGGAATGCTGACGTGCTCGACGATGCCATAACCATTGCCGCTGCGCACACCCGCGTCGAAGTTCCCGTGGAACCCCCCGATCGAGATCGCGAATTCATCCGGGACACCTGGCGGCGGCGCCATGTTATACACCGGCTGAGTGTAGGAGAGACCGCCGTTGTAGATCACGTCTATCCCGATCTGCGACGCGGCGGGACAGTGCTGGCCGTCCAGCTGCGCGCGCGTACACTTCGGCACGGCGCTCGGATCGCCAAAGAAACCAGGCGGCAACACAGCTTCCAGGCTCCGCGCGAACCCACCCGCAATCCCGCCGCCTTCCCCCGGGACCTTCGGGTTGAGAGCTTCCAGCTGGTTGAAGTTCACAGCGAACGTGGCGGTATAGGGGTGCGAGCCCGCCTGCGTATCGGTCGTACCGTCAGCATTGGCGAACCAAGCTTCCCAAGCCGCGACACCGAACCCCGGGATCCCCGACCCGATACTAACCGGGTCCGACACGCTGTTCGATCCAGTCGCGCCACCACCACTCATCGTCACATCATTGTCGTAAGTGCCCGGCATCACACCGCTTTCCACGCTCACAGCGATATCGACTTCCTCACCCACTTTGATGCCTTTAGCTTCACCATGCGGAAGCGGCGCCAAGAACTTAGGGTTACTAGTACAGGTAACCGTGGTCGCACCGTCGATATCGCGTTCACCCGAACCATTACCCGTACAAACCCAACGCGGCCCACCAAAAAACCCACTACCGTATTCCCACCCTTCCTTGTTTTCGTTGCGTTCTTCTTCCCGCGGACTGACCGGTTCAAATTCGGTGCCGCTGCTGGCATTCGGAGGGCCGCCGGCCTTCGTCGCAGTCACGCCCGCCGGCAGCGTGTCGGTGATCGTGATCGAACCTTCGCTGCGCTTCGCCCCGGTGTTGACAAACCCCACTTTGATCCGGCCATGACGACCAGGAGCCAACGTCGTCGGCTCCACAAACGAAAACGCGTGCCAACCCGTACCCGCAGTCACAGCACCCGCAGGAACACTACAACAACCAAACACACACATCCCCGCAAAAGCGCCAACGATAGACCGTCTGAACATGCTAGATCCTCCCCCTCGAGCGCCCACTGGACCTACCCGCCTTCCTCGCCGCTCTCCTAGCCCGTTTTGCTTTACGCTTCTTCACGCACCTGCCGTCCTTCTTCACGAAACCCTTCTTGCACTTCGCCGACTTCGCCTTAACGCTCCCTGAATGTTTCGTGGACGGCGGCGGCGCTGTGAAGTTGCCGATCCCTTCGAACGTGACGCTCGCTGGTGTCGCGAAAACAGGCGGCGCCGGCGGCACACCCTGACAACCAGTACCAGCACACTCAACCGGCACAACAGGACGCACCCCACCCACACGCACGTCATACACATCATCGAGATCATTACGATCTTCGGCGACCAACTCCGCACGCGTGATGATGAACACGTCGTTACCGTTCGCCGAGGCGTCCAGCAGATACGAGTTTTCGGGGTCGCTGCCGCTGGAGAGCAGGAAGATACAACCCTGGGCCTGCTGACAACTACCGGTACCGTCGCGCTCCCACTCATACACATCCAACCACCCATTCGTGGCCTGCGGAGCCAACGGTTGCGCACTCTCAAAGAACACACGACTACCGTCTTCGCTGATCCACCGCGACTGATACGTCGGCTGGAGACTGACAGGCAGTATCGCCCCCACAGACTTCGTGAATTCTGTGGATGCGTTCGTGGACTCGGGCGCTTCACCCGTCGGATTGCACGACACGCACGTCAGCTTCCCCGACAGAGCTTCATAGAGGAACACCTCTTCCACGCCCGTGTTCGACATGAACACGAGACTATGACCATCAGGCGTGACCTCCGCCGTACGCGAACCGATTTCTCCAGCGTAATCGGTAGTGGGTGCTTCCTGCGCATAACCGGTGGAATTCGCGGCATCCTTCGCCACCAACGTGGTGACACCAGCATGCCACAGAACAATGTCGTTACTCGAATCGACGTAGTAAACATATTCGCCGTTTTCGCTGATACCAGCCACACCCTTCACCCCCACCCCGGGAGACAGGTCTGTGGTCTGCCCGGTTTCCAGGTCGTACTCGTACAGGTCGCCCTTCGTGAAGAAGACCTTCGACCCATCCGTGCTCGCGCCCTGGAAGATGCCACCACCACCAACCGCCGCGTCGACCTGGACCGTGCACGCATCCGTCGCGACCAAGCATTCTTCTTCGGGGCCGACAGGACTCTGCGGCCGCGTATCGTTCTCGCGCACATACAACGCCCGCGACCGATGTTCGACGGTCGTATGGTCCTTGGTGCTCAGGAACGCTTCCGGAGCATAGGTCCAGAAAACACGCGACCCATCAGCAGAGATCACATGCGTGAAACCAGGACCACCACCAGGGAACCCTTTTTTATCGACGGTTTCTTGGATCGAACCGAACGCACCACCCGGCGCAACACTGCCATTCGGTAGCACATCCACGAGATACAGCTTCCCGCCGACATGATCATACAAATAATGGGCAAATTCGTTGTCCTTGCCCGCTTCGACTTCCTGCTTGACGTCTTCGCGGACTTCCCGTTCGAACTGACCTTCGCCTTCCAACAAATCGGCATTACTTTCGAACAACAGATGACTGTACGCCTGGACCGTCGCCGTACCCGCGTCCGCCCCAGCATACGGCGCCTCTGCCTCTGTCGCCCCGCCTACCCAAGTCCTGAGTTCTGCGATGGTGCGGTCCGGGACCGTCGTCAGCAACGATTCGTATCCACCGCCCACACCACCCCCCATCGCATGCGCGTAAAGACCATAGTAACCCAAAAAAGCTCCCGTCGCGGGCGCGGCCTCGCCTTCAAGGATACCCACCGAAAGATCGTTTGTGAACGCACGATATTCAGCATGCGCACCAGCTCCATAAACTGTGGGTGCACTGGTTTCAAGCGCCACCTGCGTCCAACCACCACCCGGCGAACGCGTCGAGAGATACTCGTTACCCAAACCCGTCCCTATCGCGTCCGTGCCACCCTTCGGCGGCGGATCGCCCGCATACACCACCGCTTCACCATCAGCCGCGGCCTGAAACGGCAAAGCGTTGTTCGCGGGGATACCGTGTTCGTTGAAACCACTCAATAGAGAATTCGGCATGCGGGATGTAGATATTCACGTCCTGATCGGACCCCACCGGACTGACCGGTTCATAAACACGACCATCAGGCAACCCAGCAACCGACGCGTACGTCGCAAACGTGACATCCGGACCATCCACCGTGCCCAACGCGTTCGTCGCGACAACCCGCAAGTGATACTGCGTACCGGGCTGCAACCCCGTAAATCCCACACGCACACCAACACCATCGTTGGCGCTACCTATGTTTTCTTCGGGCGTGCTCGCACCATAGGACGCGCTCGTACCGTATTCGACACGATATTTCGTCGCCAGGCCCTCCGGGTCGATCGTCGCGCTGAACGTCGCCGCGATCACACTCACATTCGAGAACGATTCACCCGCCGTCGTCGGATGGCTGATCCTCACACCCACCGCGCGATTGGTACCGTTAGCGTTCGCGGCGACCAGTCGTACGCTGCGCATACTCGAAGGCGGTAGTCCGGTGAGCGCCGCGCTCACCGGCAACGCTGCGGTCCCCACCAGTGTTTTGGGTTCCTGTTCGCACGCCACCTTATTCGTATACTTGCCAGGTTCGGTGCCGTATTCGAAATAGCATTCGCTGACAGGTTCGCCTTCAGGGTTGACCGTCCCCTGCAACGTCATCGTGGTTTCCGACACGTTTGTCGGTGTTTCCGTGACCAGAGTCGGCTCCGGCAGGTCATCAAACGTCTTGATCGTGTTCGCGCCGCGCTCGCTCGCGTACACCGTACCCTCACCACTCACCCCCAGACCATACGATTCCGAGAAACCTTCGGTGGGGAGCGTTTCCAGCGGCGGCGTATTGTACGGTTCACCGAAAGGCCCAAACACCACGATACTACTGCCCCTGTCGACGACGATATTGTTCGTAGAGGGATTCATCGCAAACGTCGTCCCACCATTGGGGTACACATCCAGGCGCCCCACTTCTTTCCCGGTCACCGAGCCGAGCTTTACGATACCAGCCGAATGGTTTATTCCTCCGTTTATTTCGCCCCAGTTGATGTAAACGTTCTCGTTCGAGTCGACCGCCAAGCCCCGCGGGCCAACAGCCAAGGGGGTTCCAAACTTCTTTTCGCAGACACCGGTGCTGACGGCGCACTCCTCCACATTCTTTCCCGTGTCCAAAGTCCATACATTCCCAGACGGATCGACCGTAACCTCAACGAAATGGGCGGGCGGCACCCTACCCCCTGTCAACTGACCCAAATACGCGCCGGTAGCACTGAACTTGTTGACCACATCGTTACCGTTGTCGAGGACGTAAACGTCCCCCGCGGAAGGATCCAGCGGATTGTTCGAATTGTCCACCGCAACCTCTTCAGGCGAGGAGAACGCGCCCGTTGGCGCCGCCGTGCCATGTTCGACTTTGGCGACGCCGCCTTCGACCACTTCATAAGTGCCGCTACCGTCAAACTGACCCAAATACACACCGGTCGAATCGAACCGCTCCACGCGATCATTGCCCTTGTCCACCACATACACGTCGCCGGCGGCGGGCTGCACGAGCGGTTCGCTCGAATCGTCCACGGCCACCCCAACAGGTTCCTTGAACTGGCCGGGCCCCGAACCTTCGCTACCGAACGAGACACCCGAAATGTACACCCTCGTCGCCAACGCCGGCGAAGCAAAACCCAACACCAGCGCGACGAGGATACACGCGCAGCCCAAAACCCACGTACACCGTACGTCCGATAGACGCTCAGAATCAAACATACCGATACCTTTCAAAATGGGAACACATGGGAGGTGCCGCGTGTTGCGTATCGCATACCCTGGTGAGATGACCACCCGGACGAACACACAGCCCGTCCGGGTATCGCCGATTCACCGTGGGCACTTTCACCGCACGACCTTATTTTTCTGTCACCGCCCAGGCGCCCCAGGCAAACCCTTCTTCTTCTTGAGGCGTCATCTTCAAGAGCGCCCCGGCAGTGGATGCACCTTCTTCCTGAGGATTACTCGTCAGCTTCATGATCTTTTCAAAGAACATGAGCCCGTTGTTTTCTGCTTCATATACACACAGATTGCCGGGAATGGCCTTCGGTTCTTCGACGCTGCCGGGGCACACTGCTTCGATTGCCTTCTGCTGTGCTTCTTCTTCTTTCACTTCTTTTTCGCATTCTTCCAGCGGCACTCCTTTCAGTTCTTCCGAGCAGCCTTTCACCGGCGGGAAGCTAGCCGGACGATAGTGGACATCGGCTGCACTCAGACTTTCTTTCAGCCGGATGGGAAAAGAGAGCGCGATGTACTCTCCCCTGCCCGCGTTGCTTGCCAGGTTGCCAATCGCCCAACTGCCGGTCTCGGCCGCCTCGGGCGGAAGAGTGCCACCATCGGTCCAGGGCGAGCCGTTACAGGCATAATGCTTAGCGCCCGAACCTTCAACTTCGAAGCTGGAACCGCCTTCAGCGCAATTGGTGACCGCCCTTCGCTTCGCCCGCGACGACAACGGTCTTACCGTTTACCGTTCGTGCCCGGACACCTTCTTTGCCCGGTTCGCCATTCGTGCCGTTGGCACCCGCCGCACCGTTGTCGCCCTTGGCCCCAGCGGCACCGGCCGGCCCTTGAGCCCCCTGCGCCCCCGCAGCCCCCTGAGCACCATTGGCCCCCGCCTTGCCCTTCAACGAAGCAAGCACGCTCGGCTTGATCTGTTTACTCGAGGTGATCAGGTATTTACTCGCTGCCAGCGCGCCGCCCGACATCGCGAACACGAGCGCGAATGTCGCCACGACGTTGGCATAGCTCATGTGTGAGCGCAGTCTCTGAAACATCAGTCCATCCCCTCCCAAGGGCGTCGCTAAAACCGGTCAGCGCCGGCTCGCGAGCCGCCCAAACCGGACCTATGTCTGCCCGGCATTCATCATGAACGTCGAGTCAATGGTTTGTTATACACGACTGCCGAACAGGTGTCAACCCCCGCTGCAGTGGAAGGCGCCCAGAACGAGATAGGGAGATGCGCCGCCAAACGCCACCACGGCGGCGGCTCAGGCGAGGAAGAAGCTCTGCGTGGCCGCGGCGGCCGGGCCGGCCACCGCACCCTGTGCCAGCAGCGCGGCGATCTGCTCGTCCGTATAGCCGGCGGCGCGCAGCACGTCCTCGCTGTGCTCGCCCAGCGCCGGCCCGGGCAAGCGGTTGTGCTCGCCCGGCGTGCGGCCCAGCTTGACGGGGACGCCGAGCTGGCGCACACCGCCCTTTACCCCGGGCTGCTCGAGCGTGACGACCATCTCACGCTCCGCGACCAACTCGGAGGCAAGCGCCTCGTCCAGGTCGAGCACGGGCTCCAGGCAGCAGTCGTGTTCGCTGGCGAACTGCTGCCACTCGGCTCGCGAGCGGCCCTTGAAGACCTCGGCGACCTGCGCGTGCGCGTCGGAGCCGGGGCCCTCGAACTGCCGCTCGATCAGGTCCTCGCGCCCGACGCCGCGGCACCACGCCCGCCAGAACTTTGGCTCCAGCGCGCCGAGCGAGACCCAGCCGTCGGCGCACTCGTACGGCCGGTAGCAGACGATCGAGCCCGCCAGCATCTGCTCGCCCCGTTTGGGCACGACGCCGTCGGCGAAGTACTGCCCGGCGACCATCGCCAGCCACGAGAGTGCTCCGTCGGCCATCGCGACGTCCACCATCTGGCCCTGGCCTGATCCGGCTGTCCCACCCGCCCGGCCCGGCCCGCCGTCGCGCTCGCGCAGCGCCGCCAGGATGCCGAACGCGGCCATCAGCGCGCCGCCGCCAAGGTCGGCGATCTGGCCGGCCGACTGGATCGGCTGCCCACCCTTCTCGCCCGTCAGGCCGAGCAGCCCGATCAGGCCGAGGTAGTTCATGTCGTGACCTGAAGCGTCGCGCTTGGGGCCGCTCTGGCCGTAGCCGCTGATCGCGCAGTACACGATCCCCGGGTTGACCTCACGCATGCGCTCGTAGCCGACGCCGAGACGATCGAGCACGCCGGGCCTGAACGACTCCAGCACGACGTCGTATTCGCCTACCAGCCGCAACAACACCTCGCGCCCGGCCTCGCTCTTGAGGTCGATCCGGATCGAGCGCTTGTTGCGGTTCAGCGACAGGAACATCGCCGACTTCGCGCTATCCTCCGCGCCCTCGTAATAGGGCGGCGCCCAGCGGATGTAGTCGCCCTGGCCGGTGTCCTCGACCTTCAGCACGTCGGCGCCGAAGTCGGCCAGCAGCAGCGAACAGAAGCCCCCGGGGAGCAGCCGCGAGAGGTCGAGCACGCGGATGCCTTCCAGGGGCAGGCCCATCAGGCGATCCCGAGCAGCCCGCGCGCCTCGGCGACCGTCGCCGGGCGGCGACCCACGTCTTCGGTCATCCTGCGCGCCTGCGCGATCAGGTCGCCGTTGGAGCGCGCCATGCTGCCGTCGGGCAGGTACAAGTTGTCCTCGACGCCGGCGCGGATCGAGCCGCCGAGCGTGAGCGCCGCCGCGATCAGCGTCCACTGGTCGCGCGAGATGCCGATCACGCCCCAGTGGTGTTTGGCCCCGTCGGGCCCCGCCGGGACGTCGCCGATGTTGTCGGCCATCGCGGCCAGGTTGCGCGGCGTGGGCGGGATGCCGCCAACTACGCCCATCACGCAATCGACGTGCAGGGGCGCTTTGAGCACGCCCATGTCCACGAGCGGCGTCAGCGAGCCGACGTGGCCGAGGTCGAAGCACTCGTGCTCGGGCTTGATTCCCAGCTCGTTCATCGCGCCCAGCAGCTCGACGATCTCATCGAACGGGTTCTGGAAGACCATCTGGAAGACGAAGTCTTTGCGCGTGCGCGAGTACTTGGCGTAGTTCATCGAGCCCATGTTCAATGCCGCCACTTCGGGGCGGCAGGCGCGCAGGTACTCGACGCGCTTGGCCACCGGCACGCCGACCGTGCCGGTCGAGTAGTTGACGATCACGTCGTCCACGGCGCCGCGGATCGCCTCGGTGATCGCGCTGAAGTCCTCGATCTCATAGCAGGGCGTGCCGTCGGGTTTGCGCGCGTGGATGTGGATCATCGACGCGCCCTCGTCCACGGCGCGCTTGGCCTCGGCGCCGTACTCCTCGGGTGTGTAGGGGATCGCGGGGCACTGCTCGCGGTTGGCGATCACGCCCGAGATCGAGCAGGTGATTACGACAGGGTCCTCAAGGCTCATGCCGCCCTCCGTGGGTACAACGTTGTGGGGATGCACGTGGTCACGGCGCTCACACTGGCACCACGCCGGACTTCTTATAAGGACGCTCGATCTTCTTGCCTTCGGCCAGCTCCAGCCCCCGGCAGATCGTGGCGCGGGTCTCGCGCGGGTCGATCACGTCATCGACCAGGTCGTTGCCGGCGGCGATGTACACGTCGAACATCTTTTTGAAGTTCTCGACCAGCTCGGCCTTCTTCGCCACCGGGTCATCAGCGGCGTCAACCACCTTGCGGAACGCGATCTCCACAACCCCCTCCGCCCCCATCACGCTGATCTCCGCACTGGGCCACGCAACGATCAGGTCGGGCTCGTATGCGCGCCCGCACATCACGTAGTAGCCGGCGCCGTAGGCCTTGCGCGTGATCACGGTGATCTTGGGGACGGTGGCGTTGGCGACGGCGTAGAGCATCTTGGCGCCGTGACGGATGATCCCTTCGGCCTCGACCTTCGTGCCCACCATGAAACCGGGTACATCCTGGATGAACACCAAGGGAATCCCGAACGCGTTGCAGAGGTTGACGAAGCGCGCGGCCTTGTCGGCCGAGTTGTTGTCGAGTATCCCGCCTAGCTGCTTGGGCTGGTTTGCGACGATCCCGGCGGGCCGGCCGCCAAAGCGGGCGAAGCAGGTGATGATCGTCTTGGCCCATTGGCCCTTCATGTCGAAGATCTCGCCGTCGTCCACGATCCGCTTGATGACCTCGTACATGTCATACGGCTTGCGGTTGGATTCGGGCAGCACATCGAGCAGCTCATCGTCGCCGCGCTCGATCGGGTCGGACACCGTCCGCACTGGCGGGCGCTGTTCGCAGTTCTGGGGCATGAACGACAGGTACTGCTTGATGCGCTCGATGCACTCCTCATCGCTCGCCACCTCCATGTCGCCGACACCCGACTTGCGACAGTGCACGCGCGAGCCACCGAGTTCCTCCTGGGTGACGTCCTCGCCGACCGCGGCGCGCACGAGATGCGGTCCGGCCAAAGCCATCGAGCCGCGGCCCTTGACCATCGGCACGAAGTCGGCGAGGCCGGGGATGTATGCCGTCCCGGCGGCGCACGGCCCGAGCAACGCCGCGACCTGCGGGATCACACCACTCATGATCACCTCCTCGCGGAACAGGTGGCCCGAGCCGGCGAACATCGCGCCGGCGGCCTCCTGCACACGCGCGCCGGCGGAGTCGAGCAGCCACACGAACGGGATGCGCTTGGTCAAGGCCAGCTCGCGCAGGCGCGTGACCTTGAACTCTCCCGTCATCCCCATCGAGCCGGCCATCACCGTGAAGTCATACGCACACACTGCGGTGAGGCGACCGTCCACCTTTCCATAGCCGGTGATGACGCCGTCGGCGGGCGCGTTGACGTCGTCCATCGCGCGCTGGGAAGTGTGCGGCTTGCCGTGAATGCCCAGCTCGACGAACGTGCCCTCATCCACCAGCAGCGCGATCCGCTCACGCGCCGTCAAGGCGCCCTTCTCGTGCTGCTTGTCGATCTTCTCCTGACCGCCGCCGAGGCGAATCTGGGCGCGGCGGGCGTGCAGGTCCTCCACGAGCGGGCGCAGCAGAGTAGGTCATCGCCCCTTCCATTCGGGCTCGCGCTTCTCGAAGAACGCTGTCACGCCCTCCACGATGTCCTCGGTGGAGATCGCCAGCGTGAGCTGGGCGCGCAGGTAGTCCAAAGCGTCGTCCAATGGCATGTCGAGCTGGCGGCGCATCGCTTCCTTGCCCAGGCGCATGATCAAAGGCGACTTCGACGCCAGCTTCGTGGCCCACTCCCCCACCGCCGCGTCGAACTCGCCGGCCGGAACGACCTTGTTGACGAGTCCCGCCGCGAGCGCTTCCTGAGCCGACCAGCGCTCGCCGAGCAAGCAGCAGCTCGTTGGCCTTCTTGCGCGCCGATGTTGCGATAGATCAGCGCCATGATCATGAACGGGAACGCGCCCACGTTGATCTCGGGCGTGCCGAACGTGGCGTCCTCGGAGGCCACGATCAGGTCGCAGGCAAGTGCGATCCCGAGCGCCCCGGCGAGCACGTGCCCGCGCGCGGCGCACAGCGTCGGCTTGCCGAGCCCGACGATCAGCTTGAACAACCCGACGAAGCGATCCGAGCCGAAGTGCTTGTGCACGAGCGCCACGTCAGCCGCGAAGCCGCCGAGGTTGGCGCCGGAGGAGAAGACCGTCTCGTGCGAGGAGGCGAGCACGACCACGCGCACGGCCTCGTCGTCGCGGGCACGCTCGAACGAGGCGATCAAGCCGTCGAGCACCTCGGGCGACAGCGCGTTGCGGGTGGACGGCTCGTTCGAGCGTGATCGTGGCCACGCCGTCGGCCATCTCGTAGAGCACACGCTGGTCGGACACGTTCGGCATCCTAACCGCCCGGCGATCCGCCGGCACGCGGGCTGGCCGCCCAGCCAGCAACCGGTAGCCTGTTCCTGGCAAAGCGCTAGCGTCTGGCTTCGACGAGCACGACCAACGCGACGACACGAAACGACCAAGGAGCCACAGCCGAAATGGCCGCCACCGACACCGTCTTGAAGCCCGATCACCAGAGCAAGCGCAAGCACTTCATCTTCACCGACGAGCACGAACAGCTGCGCGAGTCGATCCGCAGCTTCGTCAGCAAGGAGCTGGCGCCGCACGCGGAGGAGTGGGAGGAGACGACGTTCCCCGACTCGGTGTTCAGGCGCATGGGCGAGCTCGACCTGCTCGGCCTCGACAAGCCCGAGGCCTACGGCGGGCAGGGCGGCGACTATTTTACGAGCCTCGTGCTCGGCGAGGAGATGACCGGCGCCAACTCCGGCGGGCTGGCGATGGGCGTTGCCGTGCATACAGACATGGCGATGCCGCCGATCCTCGCGTTCGGCAGCGAGGAGCAGAAGCAGGAATGGGTGGTGCCGGCGATCAAAGGCGAGAAGATCCTGTGCATCGGCATCACTGAGCCCGACGCGGGCTCGGACGTGGCGGGGATCAAGACGCGCGCGGTGAAGGACGGCGACGAGTACGTGATCAACGGCTCGAAGACCTACATCACCAACGGCCACCGCGCCGATGTGATCGTGCTCGTCACAAAGACCGACCCGGATGCCGGCTACGGCGGCTTCACCTTGTTCCTCGTGCCGATGGACGCACCCGGCGTGATCCGCGAGAAGAAGCTCGAGAAGCTCGGCATGCACGCCTCCGACACGGCGCTCTTGGCGTTCCAGGACGTGCGCGTGCCCGCGAGCGCGGTGCTAGGCGAAGTCGGGAAGGGCTTCTACCACATCATGTGGGAGCTTCAGGGAGAGCGGCTGATCGGCGCCGCCGGCTCGGTGGCGGGCGCGCAGAAATGCTTCGATCGCACGCTCGTGTACGCCAAAGAGCGCAAAGCGTTCGGTCGCGAAATCGGCAAATTCCAAGTGATAAGGCACAAGTTCGCGGAGATGGCAACGAAGATCGAGAGCGCGCGTCAAATGGTGTACGTGACCGCCTGGCGCTTTGCCAACGGCGAGTACCCCGTGCGCGAGATCTCGATGGCCAAGCTGCACGCTTCGCGGATCGCGGTGGAAGTCGCCGACGAGTGCATCCAGATCCACGGCGGAGCGGGCTACATGAAGGAGTACGGCGTGGAGCGCGCGTGGCGCGATTCGCGCTTGAACCGGATCGGCGCGGGAACCGACGAGATCATGCTGGATGTCATCGGCCGCTCATACGGCCTTTGATTCAGCCACCGTTCAACGAGGAGCACGAGGAACTGCGGGCCTCAGTCCGCGGTTTCCTCGATCGCGAATTCGCTCCCCATTCGCAGCAGTGGGAGGCCGAGCGCTGGTTTCCCGACGAGGTGTTTCCGAAGCTCGCAGCGCAGGGCTTGCTCGGGTTGAAGTACCCGACCGAGCTGGGCGGACAGGGTGGCGATTATCTGCACGAGGCAGTGCTCGTGGAGGAGCTCTCGCGCATCGGCTCCGGTGGCACGGCGGCGGGGATCGGCGCGCACGTCAACATCGCCACACCGCCGATCTGGAAGTTCGGCACTGACGAGCACAAGCAGCAATACCTTGTGCCCGCCATCAGGGGCGAGAAGATCGGGGCGCTCGCGATCACCGAGCCCGACGCCGGCTCAGATGTGGCCGCGTTGCGCACGAAAGCGGAGCGGGTTGACGGCGGCTGGGTGGTGAACGGCGAGAAGACCTACATCACCAACGGCGTACGCGCGCACTTCATGGTCACAGCGGTGAAGACCACCCAGGAAGGCGGCCACCACGGGATCTCGTTCTTCATCATCGACCGCGGCGAGGGCGTGCACTCCTCACAAGCTGCGAGAAGCTCGGCTGGCACGCTTCAGACACAGCCACCATTTCCTTCGAGGATGTGTTCGTGCCTGAGGAGAATCTGCTCGGCGAACTGCACGAGGGGTTCAAGCTGATCATGGCCAACTTCCAATGGGAGCGTCTGGCGATGGCGCTGGGCACGGTCGGCGCGATGCAACTCGCCTACGATCGCACGGCCGAGTACGCGCGCGAGCGCACCACCTTCGGCCGACCCCTCTCAAAGCACCAGACGATCAAACACAAGCTCGCCGATCTCGCCACGAGCGCGTATGTCGCACGCTGTGTCACCTACGACGCGCTGCGCCGCTTCGTCGCCGGCGAGGAACCCATCAAGGAGGTGACGATGGCCAAGCTCATGACCCAACGCGCCTCCTTCGAGCTGATGGACGAGTGCCTGCAGATCCACGGCGGCATGGGCTACATGGGCGAGCACTGGGCCCAGCGCGCCGCCCGTGACGCCCGCCTCGGGCCGATCGGCGGCGGCTCGGACGAGATCATGCGCGAGATCCTTGGGCGCTTGCTGGGGTTGTAGTCGCGAGATTGGGCGCCGCGGACGTGATCCGCGTCCCTTGCAACCCGCCCACTCGAGGCAGTCTGGCGCCTCGCTGACTCAGTCGCGCCGCGGCGTCATCGACTCCAGCGTCTCGCCGCCGTCTCGCGCGACCTGTGGACCGTTGCCGGCCTTCTGCTCGGCGAAGTGCTTGCTCAGCATCGTCTCCTGGCCCTGATAGTTGGATCCGATGTCTTGCCCGTAGAGCACATCCGGGTCGGCCGCCATGCGCTCGAAGGCGAGCTTGCACACCGGCTGGCGGTGCTCCACCATGAAGGGCACGTCGCGCGCGCGCACCTCCAAGGCCGCGCGGGAACCATGATTGCGCTCGCCCTGGGAATAGCCGAAGCCAGGGTCGAAGAAGCCGGCGTAGTGGGTGCGTAGCTCGCCGGCTGTCGGGTCGTAGGCGAGCATCTCGGCCGCGTAGGACGGCGGGATGCTGACGCCCTCGGCTGAGAGCAGCAGGTAGAAGACCTCCGGCTCGAGCACGATTCGTCCCCCGCGCTCTGGATGCACCGGCTCCCAGTAGTCCTGCCATTTGAGCTTGCCGATCTGCTCGAGATCGACGGGCAGGCTGTTGCGCTTGGCGCGGTAGCCCACGATGTTCTCCGGGCTGCCCTGGATGTTGAGGCTCAAGAACAGGCCGTCGGCCAGCGACAGCTCTGAGGCGCGCAGCGCGTGGCTGTCCATGTACAGCAGCGGGAACTCTTCGTGGACGGTCACCAGATCCCGATCGCTCAGCCGCGCGTCGCCGTGACTGAGGCGCACCTGGTTGAGTGAAAGGCCCTGCTTTACGCGGATCGCGAACGAGCGCGGGACGACCTCCAGGTAGAGCTTTCCGTAATAGCCGGCAGCGATTTCGTCGAAGCGGTGGCTGCGGTCGGTGATCACGCGCGTGAAGACGTCCAGTCGCCCGGTCGAGCTCTTCGGGTTTGTCTTGGCGCGTACGTCCTCAGGCAGACGCAGCTCCTCGATCAGCGGCACCAGGTAGGGCCGGTCGCGCTCAAGCGTCGCCCCGTCGCGCAGGTCGATCTTGTCGAAGGCGAGGTCCTCGATCTTCTCCTCGACCGTCGAGCCCGAATCGGGCAGAAAGCTGCAGCGCAGCGCCCAGGCGAACTCGCCAAGGCGCAGATCCATGCTTGCGGGTTGGATCGACTCCAGCGGGACGCGCCAGTCCCCGGCCGTGATCAGGCCTTGTGTGACCGCCTCGCGCAGACGCTGGGCGGGTAGTACTCCATTCGCCTCGGCAACCTTGGATTCAAGGTCGGTCGGCTGAGTTGCCGGATCGCTTGCCATATGAGGCTGAGTCTATGCGGTGGCCGCGACGAACCACCCCAAGCGGCGGCTCCCCGCGCGACCAGCCCGCAGGCCGGATGTGTCCAACTTCAAACGAACGGTCGGATGAAGTCATATGACCAACCGCGCAACCTGTTTCTGCAAATCCGCCGCCCGGCGCGCAAGGACGAGTACATGACAGGTGACAGGTGACAGGTGGTATAGTGACGTCCCATGAAGAAGACCAGCATCTACCTGGACCCCGACGTAGACCGAGCGCTCGGCCGCCGTGCCGTAGCCGAGGGCACGACCAAGGCGGCGCTGATCCGCGCTGCGCTCGCGGAGGCGGCGGCGGTCGGATGCATCCGCAAGCCGCGGGCGGTCGGAGTGTTCTCCGGCCCCGGCGACTTGTCCACCAACGTGGACAAGTACCTAGAGGGGTTCGGCGAAGATTGATCGTTCTTGACACGTCGGTCGTGCTGGCCGTCATGGACCGCCGCGACGTCAACCACGAGCGCGTACGGGAGTGGATGGGCGGTGTGCAGGACGAACTGTGCACGACGCCCTTGGTACTCGCCGAGCTTGACTATCTGGTCCCCAAGCGAGGCGGCTCCGCTGCCGCTCAGGCACTGCGCGACGACTTCCAGGATGGCGCCTATCTGGTCGAATGGTGGCGCTCGGCGTTGCGTGAGACGATCGCGACCGCGAGCCTGTACGAGCCGATCGACCTGGGTCTGACCGACGCCTCCCTAATCGCCCTCGCGGCACACCTGGAAACCACCCGCGTTGCCACGCTCGACGAACGCCATTTCCGGGCCGTGCGGCCGCTGGAGAGCAACGCCACCAGCTTCACGCTGCTGCCCGCCGACGCGGGCTGAACGAACTTCGCGCTTGCTCGGAGGCCCACGGGCGCAAGTTTGAAGCGACCCTTCTGCCAACCGCGGGGCGCATTCGGTCCAGCGGTCGCGCCCGCCACTAAAACGCGGCGGCTTTCCTGCCGATGCATGAAGCGTGAACCGTTGCCTTACGCTGCTTCTTGCCGTCGCGATGACCGCGCTGACGCTCCTCTTGCCCGCAACCGCGGGCGCTTCGAGTACGCGCTCGAAGAAAGGCAGCGTGCATGTCCGCCACATCACGATCCATCGCGCGCCGCGCAAAGGCTCCAAACACGGGCACAAACACAAGCGCAAACACCACACACACAAGCGTGCCGTACGCCATGCACACAAGTCGCGTCCCGCGACCGCGGCCGACGAATGCCCGAACGCCAATCTCACGCCCGCGCCGAACAACATCGAAAGCGTTGTCGCGGCCACGCTGTGCCTCGTCAACGACGAACGCATCCGCTTCGGCGAGTCGGCGTTGATCAAAGACCCGCGCCTGGCAGGCGCGGCGGTCGGGCACTCGCGCGACATGGATGCGCAGGACTACTTCTCGCACACAAGTCCCAGTGGCCAGACGCTGCTGATGCGCATCCAGGCGAGCGGCTTCATCCCCAATGCCAATGTCGGCTATACGCTCGGCGAGAACATCGCCTGGGGCACGCTGTGGTTGGGCACTCCCCGCGCGATCGTCAAGGCCTGGATGGAATCTCCAGGGCATCGCGCCAACATCCTCAACGGCTCCTACCGCTACACCGGCATCGGCGTCGACTCGGACCTGCCGCAGCCGATGTCAGGCGGCCAGGCCGGTGGGATGTACACCCAGGACTTCGGCACCATCATCGACTGACGCCCGGCTGAAGATCTGTCTCGACGGGCATGGGGAGCCGGAGTCTGAGAGACGGACCCTGGCGCGACACGCGAGCCAGTCGCGGGAGCGCACGAGGCTGGCCGGGCGGATAACCTGCGACGACCGACCACTACAAGGAGAATCAATAGACATGGGAGTACTCGACGGCAAGTCCGCGATCGTGACCGGCTCGGCGCGCGGCATCGGACGCGCGACGGCTGAGCTGCTGGCCGCACAGGGCGCGCAGGTCCTCATCAACGACCTCGACGGCGATGTCGCCGAGCAGGCATCCAAAGAGATCGCGGGCGAGACCGCCGTGTTCTCGGGCGATCTGACGAAGGGCGACGCGCCCGAGAAGCTCGTGCAGAGCGCGATCGACGCGTTCGGGAAGATCGACATCATCGTCAACAACGCCGGCTACACGATCGACGCGCCGATCCACAAGATGTCCGACGAGCAGTTCCAGGCGATGCTCGACATCCACCTGGTCGTGCCCTTCAAGGTGATCCGCGCCGCCGCGCCACACCTGCGCGAGCCCGCCAAGAAGGAGCGCGAGGAAGGCAACGAGGTGTTCCGCAAGATCGTCAACATCTCCTCGATCTCGGGCACGATGGGCAACGCCGGGCAGGCCAACTACTCCTCGGCCAAGGCCGGCGTCACCGGTCTCACGAAGACGCTCGCGAAGGAGTGGGGGCAGTTCAAGGTCAACGTCAACGCCGTCGCCTTCGGCTTCATCGAGACGCGCCTGACGGCCGCCAAGGTCGAGGACAACACGATGGAGATCGGCGGCGAGAAGGTCCAGCTCGGCATCCCCGAGCAGATGCGCGGGATGGCCTCGATGCTGATCCCGCTCGGACGTCCCGGCACGCCCGAGGAGGCCGCCGGCGGCGTGTTCTTCCTGTGCTCGCCCTGGTCTAACTACGTGCACGGTCAGGTGCTCAACATCACCGGCGGGCAGTTCGTCGGGATGACCTCGTAAGAAATCAGGCCGTCGCCGCGCCCTTCACCTGGGCGCGGCGCTCGGCCCGTGCGCGGCGCAAGGCTCCCTTGCGGCCGTGCTCCTCCAGGCCGTTGTAGAGCAACTTGATCTCGTCGAGCACCTCTTCGGCGACCGCCTGCTGCTGCTCGCGCGTGGCGTTCTCGAGCGGCTCCCAGCGCATCGGCTCGCCGTATTGCACGGTCACCTTCGGGAACTGCAGGCGCTTCCAGTTGCGGATCTTGCTGGAGCCGTGGATCGCGATCGGCACGATCGGCGCGCCCGTTTCCAGCGCGATGCGCCCGATGCCCGCCTTGGCGTGCTCGGCCAGTTTGCCGTCGCGCGAGCGGCCCCCCTCGCAGTACATCGTGATCGCGCCTCCGCGCTTGCAAGATCGCTTTGGCGGTGACGAACATCTCTTCGTCGCGCGCTCCCCTGCGCACCGGGAAAACGCCGCCATGGGTGTAGATGAACTGCATCGGCCCGCTGAACAGCTGCGACTTGGCCATGAAGCGGACCTTGCGGCGGATGTAGCAGCCCATCAGGAAGTGGTCCATGAAGGAGAAGTGGTTGGGCGCGAGGATCACCGCACCCGAGCCGGGCACCTTCTCGGTCGAGATCGGACGCGCGCGGAAGAACGTGTAGGCGTACAGCGAGGTGAGCAGCCGCGTGAGCTCATATGCCCAGTCCGGTTCGCGCGTGCGCGCGCGCTCGTGGAAGCGGTCGAAGTACTCCTTCGGCCGCGGGTCGGTGTAGACCTGTTCGCGCATCGGCGCCAGCTCGCTCATCTAATGTGCTCTACATCGCCGGCGGGGCAAAGTTACGCGGGTCATGTACCGATCATCATCGGGAAGACATCGCCGCATGCGGCGATGTCCCGGACGGTGCATGCACGGTCAGGCCGGGTCGTGCATGCACGACCCGGTAGAGCCGCACATGTGCGACCGCACGGCCGGCACATGCGCCGGCCGAACAGCACATCATCGCCTTGCACGCGACAGCGCCGCGGCCCAGCCCGCCAGCAGCGGCTCGCGCTCCTCGTCGCCCATGCGCGGCTCATAGCGCGCGCCCTCGCGCCAACCATCGCGCACGTCGGAGACCGTCCACGCGCCGACGCCCACACCCGCCAGGTATGCCGCCCCGAGCGCGGTCGTCTCGGCGAACTCGGCCACCACGACCGGCACGCCGAGCACGTCGGCCTGGAACTGCATCAGCCACGCGTTGGCGGTGGCGCCGCCGTCGGCGCGCAGCTCGCGCGAGCGGCTCGCTCGAAGCGTGCTCCATCGCCCGCAACGCGTCGACCGTCTGGTAGGCGATCGCCTCGAGCGTCGCGCGCGCCAGGTGCGCCCTGCCCGTGCCGCGCGTGAGGCCGACGATCGTGCCGCGCGCGTGGGGGTCCCAGTGCGGCGAGCCGAGGCCCGGTGAGCGCCGGCACGAAGTACACGCCGTCGTTGCCCTGCAGCGACGCCGCGAGCGCCTCGGTGTCGCTCGCCCGCTCGATGATGCCCAGGCCGTCGCGCAGCCACTGCACGGCCGCGCCCGTCACGAAGATCGACGCCTCCAGCGCGATAGGACGCGTCGCGTCGCGCCGAGTCCCCCAGCGCCGACCGGTGCCCAGCAGGCCCGGACGCCGGCTCGGGCGCTACGAAGCCGGTGTTCATGAGCGCGAACGAGCCCGTGCCGTACGTGTTCTTGCCCATGCCCGGTCGACGCACGCCTGGCCGAAGAGGGCCGCCTGCTGATCGCCGGCGACGCCCGCGACCGGCACGGCGTGGCCGTGCAGCGCCTCGGGGCGCGGTCGTCGCGAGCACGCCCGCGCTCGGCGCCACACGCGGCAGCGACGCGCTCGGGGATGTCGAGCAGCGCCAGCAGCTCCGGGTCCCAGCGCCCCGCCGCGATGTCATACAGCATCGTGCGCGACGCGTTGGAGGGGTCGGTAGCGTGCTCGCCGCGTGAGCTTGAAGATCAGCCACGCGTCGACCGTGCCGAACACGGCCCGTCCCGTCGCGCGCGCGCTCGCGCAGGCCCTCGACGTTGCGCAGCAGCCACTCGATCTTCGTGCCCGAGAAGTACGGGTCGAGCACCAGGCCCGTGCGCTCGCGCACGAGCTGCTCGTGACCCGCCGGCGCGCAGCTCCTCGCAGCGCGCGGCCGTGCGGCGGTCCTGCCACACGATCGCCCGGTGCAGCGGCTCGCCGGTCGCCGGGTCCCACACGCACACGGTCTCGCGCTGGTTGGTGATGCCGACCGCCGCCAGCTCTCCCGGGCTGTACTTCGGCGTCGCCAGCGC
Source organism: uncultured Solirubrobacterales bacterium (assembly GCA_963723175.1). Lineage (GTDB taxonomy): Bacteria > Actinomycetota > Thermoleophilia > Solirubrobacterales > Solirubrobacteraceae > Palsa-744. The sequence continues at coordinate 220,854 of CAVRPO010000013.1, forward strand.
CTCGCCCGCGACCGCCTGCGTCACCTCCCAGATCTCGCTGCGCGTCGTGCTCCACCCAGCCCGGCTCGGGGAAGTGCTGGGTGAACTCGCGATAGGCGCGGCCGACCGGCTCGGCCCGCTCGTCGAAGACGATGCAGGTCGTGCCGGTCGTGCCCTGGTCGATGGCGAGGATCATCGTGCGTACTCAAGAGGTCGCTCTGATCGCTGCGCAGTCGCAGCGAGCCTACCTGCGCGCGCGTACACGCGCACGAAGTCGATCAGCTGGCGCCCGCGATGGAGAAACCCGCCCAGCGTCCTGCCCGTCGCGCGATGGGACAGATCCAAGTCGACCTCCCCCACGCGCGCGCCCGCGCGCGCGGCGTCGATCGTCATGCCGATCTCCATGCCGAAGCCGTGCGCGAACGGCAGCACGTCCGCGAGCAGCTCTGCGCGCGCAGCGCCCGCTGCCCGGAGATCGGCGCCCGCAGCTCCAGGCCACAGCGCCGGCGAATCGCCCAGCGGGCAAAGCCGAGCGCCAGCCGAAGCCGCCGCCGACGCGCTTGGCGAAGGCCGCCACCGCGAGGTCGGCCTCGCCCTCGCGCACCGCCTCCACGAGCGGGCCCAGCCGCGCCGCCGACTCGCCCAGGTCGCCGTCGCAAGCACGCAACCGCATCGCCGCTCCCTGCGACCAGCTCTCCGCCCCGCACCAGCCGCGCGCGCCGCGAGCGTCACCGCGCCGCCCTTGCCGATCACCCGCTCGCTGCGCACAACTGTGGCGCCCGCCGCTTCGGCGAGCGCCCGGTGCCGTCGGAGGAGCCGTCGTCGGCGACCCACAGCGGCGCGCCCGGAAACGCGCGCGCGAGCGCGGCGAGCGTCGCCGCGATGCGCTCGGCCTCGTTGTAGGCGGCGACGATCACGAACGATCGTCCGGAGGTCATGGTCGATGGGACGACGGCTATTGTCCCCCACCGTATCCAAACGGCGCCCCACCTGCTCAAAGGGGACGCCGTTCCAACGGCGTCCCCGGAGGTCATAGGCGTGGCTGAGGTAGAGGCTCACATCACCGGCACGGTTTGGAAGATCGAGTGCGCCGTCGGCGACGAGATCGAGGAGGGCGACACCGTGGCGATCCTCGAGTCGATGAAGATGGAGATGCCGGTCGAGGCCGAAGACGCCGGCAAGGTCGTCGAGATCCTCTGCGAGGAGGGCCAGGCGGTCAGCGAGGGCGACACGCTGGTCGTGCTGGAGTAGAAAGGCGCCTCAGGCGCGCCTCCCTCGCGGCTCCTTGACGTTTCCCCGTCTCGCCTTCTAGCTTCCTTGGCACGCTGGTTTAGCACGCGGGGCCATTCCCAGCCAGCCGCCGCTCTACGAGCCGACGGTTTTCAGCGTGCGCTAAACAGGGCGATGGCGCCCTGTATCTGGATCTCAACGAATCGAACGCGCGTGCGAGCCAGAACGCGCTCGCCAAGCCGGCGTCAAGATCTTCAAGGCTGTCCTCGAGGTTGAAGAAGACCCCGCGACGATTGCCGAACCTGAGCGCTGCTGGAGAGCCACGTATGCTTGACCCCTCGCCGAGGACGGTTGCGCCAAACACCACCCCACCGGGGCGAGGACCGCGCGGGCATGCTCGAAGGCGACCGCCTTCTCGGGCATCGCGCCCGGAACGCAGTGCAGCAGGTTGATCATGCCCACCGAGTCATACGACGCGGGGGCAACCCCACGGCTCGAGCACATTGGCCTGATGGGTGCGGGCGCGTAGCGCGCGAGCCGTCGGGAGGCCAATCGAGCGAGTTCGCGATACAGGTCCATCAGGGTGATCTGGGGTGCGGCGACCGGAAACCGACAGTCGTCGAGCAGGCATCCCGTCGCAACACCGACATCCAGATGTCGTGGATAGACACGCGTCGTCGTAGAGCTCAGGAAACGGGCTTCGGAACAACGCCACAGACCGGAGCGTTGAAGCCGAAAACCACTGGTCGTACAACTTGAGCAGACGCGCGCGTATAGACGGCCTGACCCGCATAGGCATGAATGTTCATGCTGACCATGGCGGCCAATCCTACTACGCGCGCAAACCTCGATCGCGGCCTGCGGGCGTCGGCACGCTATCTCGGAGCAGCCTGCGCGCCCGATGGCTAGCCTGTGCGCCGCCATGTCCGATCCCACCACACGCGAGCTGGCCGGCGGCAAGCTGCTGGTCGATCGGCCCACGAGGGAGTCGCTCGACTCACAATCGCCAATCCGCAGAAGCGCAACGCGCTCGATCAGCCGATCCTCGACGCGATCCCGACCGTGCTCGGCGAGCTAGCCGCGCGGCGCGCCGAGACCCGCTGCGTGGTCGTGACCGGCTCGGACGGCATGTTCTCGGCGGGCTATGAGATCGGCGAGATCAGCGACGGGCGCTTCCAGGAAGAGGCCGAGCGACTGGTGGCGCACCCCTTCACCGAGGCGATCGAAGCGCTGGAAGCCTTTCCCTACCCCACGCTGGCGGCCTTGCCGGGACACACGATCGGCGGCGGCCTGGAGCTGGCGCTAGCCTGCGATCTGCGCGTCGCGGCCGAGCGGGATCAAGCTCGGCATGCCGCCCGCCAAGCTCGGTCTGGTCTACTCGCACACCGGCCTGCGCCGCTTCATAGACGCGATCGGCGCCCCCGCACACGCGAGCTGTTTCTACTCGGCAGCTACATCGACGCCGATACGGCGCTCGGATGGGGACTTCGTCAACCGGGTCGCCGCGGCTCGGAGCTCGAGCGCGCGGCGCTGCGCCTGGCCGCCGAACTGGCTGCCAACGCGCCGCTGTCGCAGGTCGGCAACAAGCGCGTCGATGGCCGCCCTGCTGCGCGCGCGAGGGCGCGCTGCCCGAGGACGTCGAAGCGCGAACTGATCGAGCTGCGCCGCGCTCGTTCGCCTCGCGCGACCTGCGCGAGGGGATGGCCGCGTTCGCCGAGAAGCGCTCGCCGCGCTGGCGCGGGAAGTAGGCACTGCGAGAGCAGCGGCGCAGGCCTCAACCGAACTCGCGGAACAGCCGAGGCGCTGCTCGCCGACCGACGCCCGCAGCTCGGGGTCTTCCACGCCGAGACCCTCGCGCTCGGCCAGGCACAGCACGCCGACCTTGCCGACGTGGCGGTTGAGCTGCACTTCGCGGGCAGCCTCGCCCACCTGCTCGAGCGGAACACCTTCGACAGCGCGGGCACGATCTCGGCCCATTCGGATCAGGCGATTGGCCTCCCAGGCCTCCTGCCAGTTGGCGGCGTGACTGCCGATCACCGCTTCAGGCGCATCCACAGGCGGCGGTTGTCGTATTCGTGCTGGTAGCCGGTACTCGAGCCACATGTGATCACCGTGCCGCCACGGCGCACGATGTACACCGAGGCGCCAAAGGTCTCGCGCCCGACGTGCTCGAAGACGATGTGCGGGTCTTCGCCGAAGTGACGACGGATCTCGCCACCCACACGCTTGCCCATCTCCACTTCGCAGAGCCCGTCCAGGCCCAGCTCGTCACGGCGCAGCACCAGATCGCATCCGAGCCGCTCCAGCAGCCGCGCCTTCTTGGCTGGAGCCCACAACGCCGACGGCGATCCCTCCTCCGTTGCGAATCAGCTGGATCGCATAACCGCCGAGGCCGCCAGTCGCGCCCCAGACGAGCACGATGTCTCCCTGCTTGAACTGCGCCCCGCTGGGACTGACGAGCATGCGATAGGCGGTCATCGCACAGAGCGTGTTGCAGGCGGCCTCCTCCCAGGTGAGGTGCCGCGGCTTGGGAACCAGCTGGTTGGCCTTCACCACCGCGAAATGGGCAAGTCCCCCGAAGTTCGTCTCAAACCCCCATGCGCGCTGGTCCTGAGGCAAGCATCCCGTCGGCCTGCGAGAGCGGGATCCTGGTAGTCGATCGCAGCACGGATAGACGACCACGCGATCGCCCACAGACCAGCTGCGCACCCCACGCCCCGAGCGTCACAATCACCCCGCAAGCGTCCGAGCCGACCACGTGGTGAGGAAGGTCATGACGCGCGTCCCAGCCCCCGCGACGTCCCAGCGCCTCCAGAAAGCGGAAGGTGGAGATCGGTTCGAACATCGCCGACCACACCGTGTTGTAGTTGATCGCGCTCGCCATCACCGCCAGCAGCACCTCATCGGGCGCGAGCTCCGGCATCGGAACCTCGCCGAGTCGCAGCGAGCGGCGCACGTCCTTGTCGCCGCCGCCGGCGAACATGTTCTCGTCCTCGCGAGCCAGGTGCGCGGCCCGATACGTCGCGGGAAGCTCGCCCTCAAATAGCTGCTCACAACTCGAATCGATCTTCAACGCCTGATCGACGCTCACGATGATACCCCTTCCGTTGGATCGGCTCTCAAGACTCCGCTTGCCCTGCTCACAACCACCCTCCCTATCCCGCGAGGAGAACGCTCGACAACCATCCATCGACCGCTTGGGCGGTGCTCGCGACGTGCTCCTCCATCATCGTGAGGTGGTCGCCGGGTACCTCGATCTCACTGTCAACGGGCTTCCAGCGCGGTTGGTGCTCAAACGTGGCAACCATCCCTGGCAACGGCTCGCCGGCTTTCACCAACAGCGTTGGCGCGACTATCTCGCCTGGGCGCCAATCGGCGAACAGGCGCATATAGGCACCCATCGCCGTCAAGCGATCGTCGCTGACAAAGTCGAGGACCGAATCACTGAGCAGTTCGCCGAGCAGAGCCGGCAACGTCCCATTCGATGTGCCACCGCCGGGGGGATGGCTGTCGAGCAGGATGACCGCAGTCGCGGTGGTTCTTCCCCGGCACTCCAGACGGCTCGCCAGTGCGTGCGCAAGCCATCCACCCGAGGATTGGCCCACCAGCACAAACGGCGCATCGCCGTTGCGCGCTTCCACATCGACCGCCAGCGCCTCGACGATCGCCCCGATGCTCTCGGGCACACGGTCGGCTCCCGCGAATCCGGGTAGCGCGAGCGCCGAGATTGTGCGGGCGCCCTGGAACGCCTTGGCGAACCTCACGAATAGGTGGGGACCGGACATGGCAAGCATCGTGGGTAGGCAGATCAGGCTGCCGGAGGCTTGACCGTCGGCGAGTTTGACCCAGTCTGCGGCGACCTCGCATGCGGAGGTAGTGGCGAACGTAGGCCGGAATCGCGAAGCCGTCGCCAACATCTGCACGAACTGCTCGATGAGCCCATCCTCTCGTGCGTGGCGAAACATCGAGACGAGCGTGCTCGGCGATCCATTGCGCGCCACCGGAAGCCCCACGACCCCGAGGTCCCTCGCATCCTCCAGATCCCCGCCGCCCACGAGACCCCTTTGCGCCTTGGCCGCCCTGAGCGCCGCGCGACGGATCGACCAACTGAAGGCCGATGTGTGCGGCCACCGCGTCGGAGGTCGGGCGGTCGAGTATGACGCTAGCTGGTATGTGCAAATCGGTCACAGCGTTCAGCCGGCCGAGCAGCTCGACGGTCATGATCGAGGTGAAGCCGAGCTCCGCGAACGGCATGTTCGGGTCGATGGTCTTGAGCGTCGCGTATCCCAGTACACGAGCCACCTCGGTGCGGACGAGATCTAGGAGCACCCGCTCGCGCTGTTCGGATGAGGCGCCTCGCAGGCGCTCTCGCAGTTCCGCTGCCGTTCCCTGCTCACCGGGTCTGGACGATCCTTGCTCACCGGGTCTGGGCGATCCGGAGGAGGTCGTGCCCGCAGACCCGCCGACAGGAGGCGAGGCCGGCGCGCTCTCCAGCCAGTAGCGCTGGCGCTGAAAAGCATAGGTCGGCAGATCGACCCGGTGCGCACCCCGGCCCGCAAACAGATTCGACCAATCCACCACAACACCATCCGCATGAGCCTCCGCGAGGAAAGCAACGAACGCCTCCACCTCCAAACGACGAGCACGCAACGCCACAGCGATCAGCGCGCCTTTGCGCGCATCCCCATCCAGGCAATCCCCCACCGCCGCCGAAAGAACACCATCAGGACCCAACTCAAGAAAACGCGTAACACCAAGTTCCGTCAGCACACCGATCCCATCCGCGAAACGGACCGTCCCACGCGCGTGACGAACCCAATAATCAGCGGTAGCAAGCTCCGCCGAATCAGCCACCCCACCCGTCACATTCGAAACAATCGGGATCGCGGGAGGACCGAACTCAAGCTCTGCCGCCACCTCGCGCAACTGTGCAAGCGCCGGCTCCATCAGCGACGAATGAAAAGCATGACTGACACGCAATCGCTTGAGCTTGCGACCCGTCTGTAGCCAGGACTCCGCGAACCGGTCAAGCGCCCCCTCCTCGCCCGAGAGCACCACCGCGCGCGGACCATTAACAGCAGCAATCGAAAGTGGCAGCCCAGAGCCCTCCAACTGCTCGACGACCTCCCGCTCGGTAGCCTCGATCGCCAACATCCCCCCACCATCGGGAAGCACCCCCATCGCCCCCCCACGTGCGGCCACCAAGCGGCAAGCATCCCCAAGCGAGAGCACCCCCGCCACGTGCGCCGCGACCAGCTCCCCGATCGAATGACCGATCAAGAAATCAGGACGCACGCCCAAAGACTCGACCAACCGAAACAACGCCACCTCAAACGCGAACAGGCACGCCTGAAGAAACTCAGCTTGCTCCAGCATGGCCGCCTCTGGCGAACCTTCGCCAGCAAACATGAGAGATTTCAACGAACAACCCAAATAAGGATCCAGGCACTCACACACCTCATCCAACGCACCAGCGAAAACCGGGAACACCTCATACAACTCCGCCCCCATGCCCGCACGCTGCGCACCACCCCCCGTGAACATGAACGCCGTCTTGCCGCCCTGCGCGTCGCCTCGCAGGACACGCGCACTCATCTCGCCGTGCGCGAGCGCGTGCAATCCCTCCAACAACTGCTCGCGACTCCCACCGACGACCACGGCACGCCGCTCGAAATGCGTACGCGCAGTCGCCAACGAAAACGCCACATCCACCGGCTCCAACTCCGGACACGCCCGCACATGCGACTCCAAACGCACAGCCTGATCACGCAGCGCAGACTGGCTCTTCGCGGAGAGAAGCCATGGCAGCG